>DATCMK010000014.1:0-102905 GCA_036563455.1 Pyrinomonadaceae bacterium
TCCATGCTTTTAAGGAAGAATATAATCATTTCCGACCGCACTCGGCGCTTGGAAATCTAACGCCGATCGAGGCGATTGATCGGCACCGCGAAGCCCGAATTTCTCTACTTTAGCGGTGTCCTATTTTGGGGTAGGGTTCAATTGCCCGAATTTTCTACTTTAGAGTTGTCTCATTTTAGGGAGGAGGTCAACGTTTAATTAACCATTGGTGATAGTGTTGCGTCATTCTGAAATTGATGGATAATGAGAATCAGTTTATGTCTTGCTCGACCGTCATCTTCCATTGAATTTTGCATTTTGTCTCATTTCGTTTATCTTCACGCCTGAACCTCATGCTTTAATTATTCTTTGTGCGCGATTCTCCTCGACAGGCATTGCCGCGCTAAAACGCTCAATTTTATTCCCGCCATGTTCAGCCAACTGGCATGGCGGGGCATAAAGTAAAACTCCAGTTTCTTCAGAATCCGCGCCGATTCCTTAGGAGCGAATCTGTCGTAAAGAGTGCCGCGCGAAAGCGTCGAAAGATTATCCATCACGACTCGAATCTTTTCCGCTTCGGGAAATGCCTGATCGACCAGATATTTCATCTGTTCGGCAAAATCCACTTTCGTATGGCGATCCGTCACCTCAACGTGTCGCCACCCGACTTTCGGCTGACACATCATAAATAAATTGGCGATGCCGTTTCTTTTATATTCGTAATCGAATCGCTCGACTTGCCCGCTCCTCGCCGGAACAGTTGCGCGCAGTTCTCAAACCAACTGTTTACTTGTTTCGTCAAAACAAACGACGGGACGCGAGTGGTAGAAATGTTCCGCGTAAAGCGCGAGCACATCTTCCATTGCCGCGATAAACTCGCTCGTTATTTCACCGATGCATCGGGACTTCTTTTACCAGGGTTTGAGCTTGTTTTTTTCAGCACCTGACGAATCGTTCTTTTGCGATCGAATCGACGAAACCGAGCTCAACCGCTTTATCCGCCAATAACTGCAATGTCCACCGCGCAAAACCTTTCCGGTGCTAGCGAGCAGATGACGGCGATCAGATGCGCTTGCTGACGTTCGTCGAGTCGCGGTCGCGCGCCGTGTCGGAGATCTTCCTGTAAGCAATCCGAGCCTTCTTCGACAAATCGCCTTCGAGTTCGCTGGACCGTCGGACGCGCCGTTTAAAGTGCGTTGACGATCTCATCGTCGGTCTTGCCCTCATTAGCCGATAACTGAATCCGGGTACGAGTTTTTGCGCGATTGATGAGAACCACTTTTGAGCAACTTCTCCAGTTCAAGCTTCTCCAGGTCGGTCAAATCAACCAGATACTTTTTCTGTGGCATCGATAGTTTCTCCGTGAAAAGGGAATAGCCTGTCAAAGAACATGCATAAACTTCAAATGGTCAGAACACTAGGACCAATGGTTAGTTAGCGTCCTAAAATACTTTCTGTCCAAAATCCCAACTTGCACCAAAAGTCTGTACCCTGAAAAAAAACGATTTTTGCACAAAAACTAAGCATTTTTACCCTGTTTTTGTGCAAAGCCCTTGTAAGTGGATACCAAATTGTCATTGCATACAAACGTAACATGTTATTAAAGCCATAACTATAATTTTATGAAACATTTATAAAAAAACACCAAATAAGATTGTATATTAAATACCCATTTAATAATGATATTTTCTTCTCAGTATATTGCTACTTAAATATTTGGTAACTGTTGCAATTACGAAAGTTATCCTTTCTGTAAGCTCGCAGATAACTTTGGCATAATTATTGTTTTGGAGAATAAAAGTGAGCCACAAAAGTTTAGAAAAACGTTACTGGAGAAGAATAATGATTAATTTGAAAAAAATATTTGCGACAATTTCTTTAATATCACTTTTATCCTTGGCAGCTTTGAATACTCAAGCAGGAATTTTAATGACCGATGATTTTGCAAAAAACGAAACAACATCGCAACAATGTCAAGAAACCAAAACTAATACTACAGGTTTTGAATCAGGAATTATTGTCCATTTGACTGGAATTATTGTTCATTTAACCGGTATTATTGTTCATGCATCTGAAACTGAACCCAATGTCGATTGTGGAATAATAGTTCACTAAAAAACAAAAAATTATAACAAACCACGCCGCAAATACAATAGTCCTGCTGATAAATCAGCAGGACTATTGTATTCTTTGAAACACGTTGGTCAAAACCATGAACTTTAGTGCAAGATTTTCAGTAATTTCGGCTAAAATCTATATAATAAAGGCAGAAAGATGAAGGAGAAGCGAAAAGGGCTCACACACCAGCGCTTGTTTGACGACACATATTGTCTAGGTAACAAAATCTCGCCACTACGTTTTGCAAGGCGACATTAAGCTTAGATGCCGTGAGTTGCTGATTCAAATTTGCGTTGCCGAAGTTGTGTACATCTAAAAGGCGTTGTTAGCAAAGTTCTTGTACAAATGCACATCGAAAATCTGCCTAAATCGGCACCTGCGGATTTGCTCAATCGCCTGGAGCACGCTCATCAAGAATTTTGAAACAGGAATTTCCGCTGCTGCGCACCGGATTGAGGACGGCATTTCTGGGCAACCGGGCGCGATGTATAGGGCACGGGCAACATCACTCAAAACTGTTCAAAATAATCGGGACATTATGGTCATCTGCCCAACTAGAATAACGTCAGTATTGGATAAGAAAAGATGGAAAAGCTCTTTTTCAAGTAAAATGAATTTGTCTAGAAAACATTTTTTTGAAAGGAGCTTTCCATCGTGGACATTTTACCGCTTTTTGTGAGATTGACGATTTTCTAAAAGTTTTTGAAAAGGTTTCTGGCGGACGTGCGTTAACCCACGGTTGAAAGCGTCAGCGGGCGACACGCTTAAGTTTGTCTGAAGTGATGACGATTCTTGTTTTGTATCACTCGTCAGGCTGCAAGAATCTGAAAGCGTTTTATCTGGAAAAGATAATGTGTCATCATCGATCGGAGATTCCGCGCCTGTGCAGTTATCGCCGCTTTGTCCAGTTACAGTCGCGCTGTGTGATGCCTTTGTTTTTCTATCTTTTAACGAAACGCGGCAATTGCACCAGCATTTCGTTTATTGATGCGACCAGTTTGAAAGTTTGTCATAATCTGCGGATTGCATCTCACCGCACGTTTCGCGGCTCGGCGACACACGATAAAAGCTCGACCGGTTGGTATTTCGGGTTCAAGCTGCATTTAGCGATCAGCGAACGCGGTGAAATTTTAGGCTTTTATTTAACGGCGGCGAATATTGACGAGCGAGTGACGGCTGATTGGATCACCAGACAGTTGCACGGCAAGCTCATCGGCGATAAAGGTTATATTTCGCATAGTTTATTCGAAAAACTAATGGCAAGAGGCTTAAGGTTGATTACCAAACTGCGCTCAAATATGAAGAATCGGTTCGTCGAAACAGAAGATAAAATCCTGCTCCGGAAACGAGCTTTGATTGAGACGGTCAATGATCAATTGAAAAATATTTCAAACATCAAGCATTCACGGCATCACAGCTTGTGGAACTTTCTCGGCAATCTGGCTTCGGGCTTGATTGCTTACAGTTGGAAAAAGAAGAAACCGTCGTTAAATTTGAATTTCAAACGAACGGTTTCGACTTTTGTTCTTTAATTCTTATACCAATACTGACGTTAGAATAACAATAAATTTGTCCTTTATGCTTGATAAGGAAGAGCTTTCATTTCAATCGCAAGCCCCTATAATTCCAATATACGGTCGTTTAGTTTATTAAAAGATGTGATGTGCACAAGCAATAAATTATAAAAAAAATGAAGAATCTATGGTAGCTAAGCCGAAATTGATAAATGCTAAACTACTGAAATGAAATAAGTAAACCGTTATTATCGGCGTTCCCGAATTTCTGAGAAGAAATTTTGTGAAATTATTAAGCATTTTGCGCTTGATCTGACCGCTAACAGAGCGGCTCAGTTAACCGGATTGACGCATAAAACGGTCAATCAAATCTATTTAAAAATTTGTCTGCGTTTGGCACAGGATTGTCAGTGCGAATCCCTTTCTCGGGTGAAGTCGAAGTTGACGGATCCTATTTTGGCGCGCGTCGCGTTAAAGGCAAACGCGGTCGCGGAGCCGGCAGCAAACAAATCGTCTTCGGTATTTACAAAGGCAACGGCAAGGTCTTTATCGAAATTGTGCCGAGCGTCCAGAGAAAAACGCTGCAAGCCGTAATTTACGGGCGCGTTTCAATTGAGTCGGTCGTTCACTTGGACGGCTGGCGCGGTTACGACGGACTGGTTGATATTGGTTACGCTAAACGTTTTCGCGTTAATCATTCCGAAGACGAATTTGCAAGTTCTGATTCAAGTATCAATGGCATCGAAAGTTTTTGGTCATATGCCAAACGACGATTACAAAAGTTCAATAGAGTTAAGAAAGAAACCTTTTTTCTGCTTTTGAAAGAATGTGAATACAGATTCAATCATCGAAATAAAAGGCTGTATCACACGCTTTTGACTTTGCTGAAAAAGTATTCGTTATAATTGTCTTAACTACCATAGACCCAAAATTAATTAACCATTGGTGCTAGTTGAAAAAGTCACGGAAAAGTTTCTACTGTATTGGTGACCAAACCTTTAAACAAAGGAAACAAATGCCGTGACTCATGAACAATTTATCACAGAACTTTTTTGCCGCGTAGATGATATGCTCGAAAAATCGTCGGAACATATTCAAGCCAAACTCTCCATTAGCTAACTGGTCACGCTCGGACTTTTGTTTGCTTTGAAAGGCAGCTCGCAACACCAGTTTTATCGTTGGCTCAAACAGAATTGGCTTGAGTTGTTTCCTGCTTTGCCCGAGCGAACGAGATTCTTTCGACGCCTCAAAACGCATCGCAAGTTGACGGAAAAGTTTTTGGCTGAGCCGACCATCTTTGGCGTCGTCGATTCTTACGGCATCGAGTTGTGTCATCCGATCAGAGAGAATCATCAGCCGCATCGAAAAAGTATCGGCAAGAAAGGCTTTGCTTCGTGGAAATGGATCGGCGGAAAATTCTGTCTGATCGTCAATAAGTTTGGGCTCGTGACCGACTGGTCGGCGAAAACGGCGAACGGTTTCGCCCAGGAATTTCTGCCGCTCGTCTAAGCGGTCGCCGACAAAATGATCGTGCTCGCGGACACTAGCTTTCGCCGTAAAATCGAGCAGCCGGAAAACTTGAAAATCTGTCGGCGCGGCGAATGGAACGATCGAATGTTAATCGAGACGGCTTCTCGCTGCTCTCGCAGGTGTGCAAACTGAAACATCTGCGCCAGGGAGTTTGGGCATACTTCGAAATGCGGCTCGCTTTTACTGTCGCTTTGTTCAATCTGCTCCAACAATAGAACGGGTTGAATTTTGATGAACACGGAGTTTCGCATCTCTCGTTAGCTGGATTCAGCTTATGATTTCACTAGCACCAATGGTTAATTAGTCAGCATATAGTCCTAACCTTAATATAAGTGACTTAAATCGCGATTCATGCCTAATTATCTTCCATCTTGGGTCAGAATTCAAAGAAACGATATCAACATTGTGGTGCTCGTAAGCTTTTTCAAGATAGTCATATGCTACATCTTTTTCTCCTAATGCTAAATAGATTCTTGCTAACTTTATTTCTTGTTGACATGAATCTTGTGGTTGAGCTTTTATATGATTAATAATCTTATTTGCTTCGTCTAATTTTCCTTCGATGGCGTAAATATAGCCTATCATCGACTCTATTTCAGTATTATAGTAACTATTTAAAGATTTTTGGAAAATAGAAAGAGCTTTTTTATAATTTCCTAATTCTGTTAAAGTTGCTCCTAAAATCGCAAGAGTAATATAATCTGTCGGCTCTATTTCGAGCGCATCATTTAAATAAGTAATGGCGCTTTCAAAATGCCCCATCTTGTAAAATAATCTGCCAATTCGTTTATAGGTTGGAAAGGAAAAAGGGTCAATTAGCATAATTAACTGTAATTCCCTTAATGATTCAGTAAATTTTCCGGATAAAAGCAAAAAATCCGAGTAACGATGGCGTGCAATTAGACAATTAGGATTTATTTCTATTGAATTTAGCAAATGTTTTTCCCCTTCTTTGAAATTCCAATCCAAATACATTTTTTTCCCACCGTACATTGCCTGCACAACATCTAATGATTGATTTAATTCGGAAATTACAGATAAAAGAGGTAAAGTTTGATCCACAACATTTAGGTAGGAAAGATGATCGGAAAAATAAAGAGAAAAATAAGTCTCAATGATTTCAACATAAGAATGAATATTCAAGGGGTCGAAAAAAATAGATTGTTGAAAATAATCTATAGCTTTATATAGATTATTTTTTGTCCATTTTTCCTGTAGATATTTACCTTTCAAATAAAGTCGGTATGACTCGGGAGATTTAGTAATTTGATTTGTAACTTGATGTTTTGAACTATTATTAATCTCAGATTTTAATTTTTCAACTATTTCATAAATAATACTTTCTTGCACTTCGAAAATATCAGTAAAAGAGCGATTAAAATGATCACCCCAGAGTTGTGTGCCGTCTTCTGTTTTGGTTAATTCGATACTGATGGTAAGCACATCCTTAATGATGCGGATTCTGCCGGTCAGGACGGTGGCGACGCCGAGGGTTTCGCCGACTTCTTTGGCGTCGGCGTTTTTGTTTTTGTAGCGGAAGACGGTGTTGCGGGCGATGACTTTGAGATTTTGCAGTCGTGACAGGCTGTTGATGAAACTTTCGGTCAGACCGTCGGCTAGGTATTCGATTTCCGCATCGCCGTTTTCGTTGAGCAGCGGCAGAACGGCGATCGAATCAAAGATCCATTCGCGCGGTGCATTATCCTGTGCCGGCAATTCTATCTGCGAGGAGTGTTTTTCCCAGTCGCTCTGACTCGCCTCCTGAACCGGCGCGACGAAACGATAGCCGCAGCCCTGCACTGTTTCGATGTAGGGCTGGTTCTTCGTCTCGTCGAGCAGGCGGCGCAGCTTCGAGATATGAACGGCCAGGTTGCCTTCTTCGACGTAACTGCCGTTCCACACGCTCCCGAGGATGTCGTCCTTCGTTAAAACCGCACCGCGGTTTTCGATTAAAAGCTGCAGCACGTCAAAGGTTTTGGTTGTTAATTCAAGATATGTCCCGTCTCTTAAAACTCGCCGTTCTGCCTGATTGAGATAGCAGTTGCGAAATCTGTAGATTTTCATAGCCAAGGAGAAAAAACGCTTTTCAAATAAAAGGTGCTACGGATAATAGCACAATTCGATTGATAATGCTCCAAGAATTTTTTTTGATTTAAGAATTTTTAAGAACAATTTATTTCAATTAAAGATTTCGCCTTTTGACCAATCGTAATATGTCTACATCGAGAAGTTAAGTTTTACCTATTCCCGAAAAGCATGTTTGAAAATCAATTTCCGGTTTTGCTGCCCGCCGCTCTAACCAGAAGGTCAAGGTTATGACAAAAATCCCACGAGGAAGATCGTCAGTCTCCCACGCTTCCTTCCCGTGAGTTCCGACGACAGGTTACGCCCTGGTAAAGGCAAAGGGCTTTGAGAGATCACTTTCTCCCGCCCGGCGTAGTAAGAACCGGATTGAAATTTTGGGCACGAAATGCGGTGTCTTCTTTGATGCGTCGATGACGGAGGTCGGCGTGTTGAAAAAGGCAGGTAATTTTCGGACAAACTCAATCCGGTTCTTCCTGCGCCGTTATAATAGCCGTCTTTGAAGGGCAGGGAAAAGCGAAATGCATGAATTTAATGCCCGGTTACTCAAGGCGGCAGGCAAATCCCAGATTTTGTTAATAAGGTGTTTATCTTATTAAAATGATACCCGAACTATGACTAGATTAGATTTAAACAGGAAAAGCGACCAAATACCCGGAAAAAACAGGTATGAAATTTTAAGTATAAACGGAGGAACTCCCGCAATGCGCCTAAATCGAACGTCAATCGAATTGTCTTCGGCAGATATTGAAGCGATAAATTGGGCGATTGCGATCTTAGCGGCGAAATTACTGCCCGTTCTGATCGCACTCGATGATGAAGATAAATCGAATCTCGGCAAACTCGGGGAGAAAAATCTTTCGTTCGTTGAGATGTGCTTGCTGTACGCCGAATCGGACGCCGAATTTTTGCCTGAATTTCTCGATTCGGTAAAGATGCAGCGGGATTTTGCGACTTTCAAGCTGCTCGGCGAGTTTTTGCGTCCGCTTGCGCAGATTACTCGAAATCTCGACGATACGACCACTTTTTACGGCAGCGAAACGCTTTCGGCATGCCATGCCTATTTCAATTCGATCCGGCATGCGGTCGAACTGGACGCGCCGAATTCTTCACTGATCTTTAATGATTTGAATCTTTTGTTCGAAGCGCAAAAAACGCGCAGATTTCATGCCGCCGCCCTGACTTAACATTGCGCGGGCGATCAGCCGGTTGATTTCTGCGCATATTGCGGCGAAAGTTTTCGCAGGTTTTCGACGGCTTTCGGCAGGATTTCCAGCAGGTATTCGACGTCTTCCGCCGTGTTTTCTTTACCGAAACTGAAGCGGACGGCGCCGCGGGCGAGCTCGTCGTCTCGACCGAGCGAACGAATAACCGGCGACGGTTCGAGACTTCCGGAACTGCACGCCGAACCGGTCGAGACGGCGACGCCCTGCATATCGAGATTGATGAGCAATCCCTCGCCCTCGATAAAACGAAACGAAATATTCGAAATATTCGGCAGGCGCTGCTCACGTTTGCCGTTGAAAACGAGGTCGGTTATCTTCTCCCCGACCTCGTTTTCGAATGTGTCGCGGAGCGCGGCGAGCCGCGCCGCCTCGCCGGCGAGATTTCGTTTGGCAAGCTCGCAAGCCTTCCCGAAAGCCGCGATGTACGGCACGTTTTCCGTCCCGCCGCGGCGTTCGCGTTCCTGATGCCCGCCGATGTTCTGTTTGTGGAGCCGCACGCCGCGCCGCACGTAAAGCGCGCCGACGCCTTTCGGAGCATAGATTTTATGCGCCGAAATCGAAAGCAGATCGCAGCCGATCTCCTCGACGTTGACCGGAATTTTCCCGATCGCCTGCACCGCGTCGGTGTGAAACCAGATTTTTCTGCCCGTCTCGCGCAGCTCCCGCACGTGACGCCCGATTTCTTCGACCGGCTGAATCGTGCCGATTTCGTTGTTGGCGGTCATCACGGTGATTAAGATCGTGTCTTCGCGCACCGCCCGGCGCACGTCTTCGATCCGCACGACGCCGTCCTCGTAAACCGGCAGGTAAGTGACTTCATAGCCGCGTTTTTCGAGATCGAGACAAACTTCCCTGACCGCCGAATGTTCGATTTCCGAGGTGATGATATGCCGGCCGTATTTATCGTTGGCTTCGACGAACCCGCGCACGGCGAGATTGTTGCTTTCCGTGCCGCCGGATGTGAAAACGATCTCGTTCGGACGCGCGTCGATCAGCTCGGCGACCTGATGGCGCGCGCGGTCGATCGCCGCGCGCGCCTCCTGCCCGAAAAAGTGAATGCTCGAGGCGTTGCCGAATTTTTCGGTTAGAAAAGGCACCATCGCTTCAAAAACTTCCCGGTCGATCGGCGTCGTGGCTGAATTGTCTAAATAAACGCGGCGAAACATACAGTTTATTTTATCCTATTTAAAAGCATTCGAGAAAATCGCTGTTTGAAAAGCGCGAACGCAGAGTGCCAAATAGTCTTCCGATTGCCGCGCAGTTGCCGGCTCGCCAACAAATACAAAACTATTACCATTCATCGTCCGCAAATGCCGTCTGATGAACCAGGTTATCTTGCTCTGAAGCGATAATGTAAGATAAATTAAAACGTAGCGGAAACTTACGGCATCAAAGCACGGCAAATAAGTTTTCTCGAAGGATAAATTAATGGCTATTTTAGATTTTACGACAAGAGAGATTTTCAAGCGGTATGCGAGCATCGTCGTCGGGCGTCCCATCTCGCCGGTATTTTTGAATATCCTGGTGACGAGCGTCTGCGACATGCGCTGCACGCATTGTTTCTTCACCGAGGAGCTCGATGACCGTCCGCGCAAAAAACTGCAGATGAAGGCTGACGAAATCGGAAAGATTTCGGCGACTCTGGGCGGCAATCTCGGCGTGCTCGTGCTCGCCGGCGGCGAACCGTTCACGCGCAAGGATTTGCCGGAGATCGTCCGCGCTTTTTACGAAAACAACAAGCTCGATTCGGTTTATCTGATGTCGAACGGGCAGATCCACCAGCGAATTTTTCCGGACGTGACGCGAATCTTAGACGAATGTCCGAATCTGAACGTGACGGTCGCGCTCGGCATCGACGGCATGAAAGAGTCGCACGAAAAGATCCGCCAGAAAGAAGGCAGCTGGGATAAGGCGATCCATACGGCGCGCACCCTGCAGCAGATGAAGCGCGAGCAGTACCCGCAGCTCGACATTCAGACCTGCACGTGCGTCATGAATTCGAATCAGGACACGATCTTCGACTGGTACGATTTTCTGAAATACGACCTTAAACCGGACAAAGTCAACATCAATTACATTCGTCCGCCGTCGAAAGACCCGAACGAATTGAATTTCGATCATAAACGCTACCAGCAGCTGTCGCAGATGATTCTCGACGACACGAAGAACGCCGCGCTTAAAAACAATTACGGCGGAAAATCGGGCTTTTTCAAAGCCGCGGTCGACATTTACATGCACGATCTGATCGCGAAAACGAAAGAGGAGAGCAAAGCGCAGCTGAAATGCTTTGCGGGCAGCGCCGGCGCGGTAATTTACGATAACGGCGCGCTCTCGTCGTGCGAAAACAAATCGGAAGTTTTGAATTTGCGCGATTACGACTGGAATTTTCAGGCCGCGTGGCGAACCGACGGGATGCAGGCGCGGCGCAAGGAAGCCGGCGCGGGCTGTCACTGCACGCACGAGTCGAATTGCTTTTACCCGAGCCTGCCGTTTAACGTCAAGCATCTCGTCCAGATCAAAAAGCTCGAAGGACAAATGAAAAAAGCGGCGAAACAAATGGATTTGAGCCGACCGCAGGCGGACGAAATCGCCGTCAAGGCGTAAATCGAGTTGTAAAATAAACGCGAAACTTACTATTTTGAGGTTCGCGTTTATTTTTCTGAAGCGTTCTTTTTAGATAAAATGTCGAACACTCCGAAGATTCTCATCATCTCATCCGATACCGGCGGCGGGCACCGTTCGGCGGCGCAGGCGATTGCCGACGGTCTGCATAAATTCTGGAAGGGCGAATCTTTCGCGGTGCGAACCATTAAAGCCGTCGAAGAATCGCATCACATCACCGAAAAACTGGTCAATATTTATAACTGGGTTTTGCGCAACAAACAACACTGGATGAAATATCTCTACTGGGTGATGAACAAGGTGCGCCCGGAAACGCGCGAGTTTTTTCACCGGCGCTGCATCGGTTTCTGCCGCGAGGTTTTCGAAAAATGGTGCCCGCACATCGTCGTCAGCGTGCATCCGCTGACGCAGCATATTTTCGCGCGCATCCTCAAAGAACTGAATTTAGCCGAGCAGATTCCGCTCGTCACGGTCGTCACCGACCCGTGCTACGGTTTCTGGAAGGGCTGGGCGTGCGACGACGTCTCGCTTTACCTGGTCGCCAACGACGAGGCGCGCCGCCAACTCATCGATTACGGCATTTCCGCCGAAAAAATAAAAATTTCCGGCATGCCGGTGCACCCGAAATTTCACGAGGTCGACGAGAAAGTGGCGCAGAAGGCCCGCCAGGCGTTCGGGCTTAATCCGGATAAGTTCACGGTTTTCGTCAACGCCGGCTGGATCGGCGGCGGCAACATCCCGCAGATTTTCCGCGAGCTCGTGCGCGGCGAACTCGACGTGCAGGCGATTTTTCTCGCCGGCAAAAACGAGGAATTGCGGCTCGAAGCCGAAGAACTCGCCAAGCAGGCGAAGTTTCCCGTGAAGGTCATCGGCTACTCGGACGAAATCGAGAAAATCATGCAGTCGGCGAACGTGATGGTGTCGAAACTCGGCGGGCTGACGACCTTCGAAGCCCTGGCGTGCCGCCTGCCGATCATTGCCGACGCGACGACGCCGCCGATGCCGCAGGAAGCCGGAACCGTCAATCTCATCGCCGACCGCGGCGCCGGAATTTTGCTGGAAAAACCGTCCGACATCGTCGTCGCGGTTCGAACATTGGTTAACGATTCTGAAAAATACGCAGAAATGAAAGCGGCGACCGTTAAACTGGCGATTCCGAATTCAACGCAGAAAATCATCGAAGAAATCGCCGCGCTGCTGCCGCCGCGAAAAGAAAACGCGCCTCCGCGCGCCGTCGCCGCCTGAGATAAATTCAACTTTAAGACTTGTCAGTCAATCACATTTTCATTAACCTTTTTATTTGATTCAAGATTCAAGATTTAAAGTTCAAGATTGATTTGGTTTTGAATTTTGAATCTCGAATCTTGAATCTTTAACTTTTCGAGGAGAGAGAATTTTGAGTTTATTACTTGAAGGAAAACGCGCCTTTGTGACGGGCGGCACGCGCGGCATCGGCGCGGCGATTTGCGAGGTTTTCGCCCGCGAAGGCGCGGACGTCGCTTTCAACTATCATTCGAGCGACGCGCTCGCCGAAGAAGTCAAAAGTAAAATCGAAGCGCACGGACGCCGCGCGCTGGCTTACAAAATTTCCGTCACCGACCGTTTGGGGATGAAGCGCGTCGCGCGCGAGATCAAGGACGCGTGGGGCGCGATCAACGTTCTGGTGAACAACGCCGCCGTCAATAAAGCCGACAATTTCGCGACCACGACCGATAAATCGTGGGACTGGGTCGTCGACACGAACGTCAACAGCCTTTTCGCCGTCACGAAACCTTTTTACAAACAGATGATTCGCGAAAAGATCGGGCATATCCTCAATATCACGTCGGTCGGCGCGATTCGCTCTTTGCCGACTTCGGTGCATTACGCGACTTCGAAAGCCGCGATGATCGGCTTTACGAAATGCCTTTCGCGCGAAGCCGCCAATTTCGGCATTTCCGTCAACGCGATCGCCGCCGGCATTTTCGATACCGATCTCGGGCACACGCTGCCGCAGCGGCTTCTGCAGATGCACGATTTCTGGGTTTCGAAAGGGCGCGTCGGAAATCCGCCCGAATTGGCCGAGTTCGCCGCCTTTTTGTGCTCGGATCGCAACAGTTTTATGAACGGCGAAGTCGTCATCGTCGACGGCGGCGCGATCACTTAAATCACTCCGAAATTACGTGTTTAGAAGCGGGCTGCGGTCTGCTTTTTTTGTTTTCGGCCTTCTTTAGATGAAAATGAAATTCATTTCTAACCCATTGATTTTCAATAGTTTAGCTTGACTCGGTCGATGGGGTTCTGTTAGTCTTTGGAAAGAATATTTTTGCAGAAGGGGAAAAGAAGAAATGGCAAGAGCGGAATTAGTGGAAAATTTAAATAAAGCGTTAAGTCTGGAGCTGGCGGGCGTCATTCAATACTCGCAGCATAGTTATCTGGTCACCGGGAAAGACCGCGAAATCTTCAAGGATTATTTTCGCGACCAGGCGGAAGAAGCGCAGGATCACGCCGAATCTCTGGGCGATAAGATCGTCGCGCTCGGCGGAATTCCGACCGTGGAACCGGCGATGATCCGCCAATCGGCGGACGTCGAGGAAATGCTCAAACAGGATTTGGAGCTCGAACGCGAAGCGATGGCGACGTATATGGCGGCGTGGGCTTCGTGCGGCGAAGAGGATCTGCCGCAGAAATTCTGGCTCGAAGAAAGAATCGCCGAAGAGCAGCTGCATATCGAGGAACTGGAAAAATTAACGTCCGAAAGAACCGCGAAAGTCAATACGGAGAAAATCATCCTGCGCGAAGTCAGCTAAATTTTATTTTCAAATCAGAAACGAAAGCCGCGAGCCTCAGTTCGCGGCTTTTTCATTTATATTTTCGCTCGCGTTTCGATCGGCGTTGGTGTAAGATGCACTCGAAATACAAAACTTGCCTGAAATATAAAAACTATGAAAATCAAATGGCTTTTGCTTTTGACAGTGTCGTGTTTAGCGACCGCTTGCGCGTCCAGACAGGAAGCCGCGTTTGCCGGCGAATGGCTCGATTTGTCTTATGATTTTTCCGAGCAGACGATCTACTGGGTCGAAACGGACGGTTTTAAGAAAGAGACGGTCGCCGAAGGGCAAAACGAGAGAGGTTATTACTACTCCGCCTACAGATTCTGCACGCCCGAACACGGCGGCACGCATCTCGATGCGCCGCGCCACTTCGCCGAAGGACGGCAGACGGTCGACGAAGTGCCGCTTGATAAATTGATCGGCGCCGCCGTTAAAATCGACGTTTCGTCAAACGCGCAGTCGAACCCGGATTACCAAATTTCAATCGAAGACCTGAAAACATGGGAGGCGCAGAACGGCGCGATTCCCGAGGGCGGCATCGTGCTATTTCAGACCGGTTACGGAAAATTCTGGGGCGACCGCGAAAAATATATGGGCTCGGCGCCGGGCAGCGACCAGAAACATTTTCCCGGTTTGGGAAAAGAGGCCGCAAACTGGCTGATCGACAATCGCAAAGTAAAGGCGGTCGGCATCGACACGGCGAGCATCGATTTCGGGCAGTCGCAAACCTTCGACACGCACGTCGCGCTCATGACGCAGAACGTTTCGGCGTTCGAAAACGTCGCCAGTATCGAAAAGCTGCCGGTCAAAGGCGCGACCGTGATCGCGCTGCCGATGAAAATCAAAGGCGGCAGCGGCGCGCCTTTGCGCATCGTCGCGTTCGTCCCGAAATAGAAAAATCGCCGGGCCGCACGGACGCTGCCGGCCCCGTCGATTTCTTTTTCTCCGTTCGGGCTTTCCCGGTGATACTTTTTCGCCGCGGAATGCGCATAAATTACTGAGTGATAAAAATTAAAGTCCGGCGCGAAACCGGGCTCGAAGCTCCCGGAGCCGAAGATTTGTCACGAGGGAAAACGGAGAATTATGAAAAAATATCTTAATCTTTTCGCCATCATTTTTACTTTTACGATTGTTTTGACATTTACCGAGACGACCCGCGCGCAATACCAATACAACTACAGCAGCAACATGTGGGTCAACAGCGGCATGAATTTGCTCTTTCAGAAGCGCTGGGCGACCGCCCGCATCCGCGCCGCCGGCAAAACGCAGCTCGCCGACGCGCTCGAAGGCAGAACCGCGAGCGGCCGGCAAACGGTCGCGCCGAGCGAAAACGTTCTGCGCCGCGTGCCTTTAACGCAGACGTCATTTAAAGCGAATCCGTCGCCGATCATGCCGTCCGTCTTAGCCGCGAACTTCGCCGAAGGCGGCGACGCGGCGGTTCGGCAGTTCGTCAAAGTTTCTGGCGAGCTGCTCAAAAACTACGAGCAGATGCTGATTACGAACAGGGAAACGCGCCTTAAAAACAACGTCGCCGGCGCGGCGACCTTCGCGCTGATGATGAGCCGTTCGGTCCTGACCGGCAAAGATTTGACCGAAAAGCAAGCCGAAGCGGTTTTGCAGGACATTAATTCCTTGCTCGCGTCCAGCGAAAATTTCAGGCAGCTGCCCGACGACGAAAAACAAAAAATGTACGAGGTGTTCGTCATCACGAGCGGTTTGGCGGCGATGCTGCACCAGCAGGGAATTGAAGAAAATAACGCCGAAAAATCGGCGCAGGGTAAGGATTTGGCGAAAACCATCTTGTCGCAGTTTTTCGACCGCCCGCTCGACGAAATCGAATTCACCGAACAAGGCGTGCAGTTTCCGTAAAAACGTTAGATCGGAGCGGCGTTCATCGCGGGCGGCAAAGCGTTTGGAAAACGTTCAAAACTTCTGCCAAAGTTTGAGTTTTAAGCAGAGGGAGGTTTTTACGTCGCTTTTCGACGACGTGTGCCGCCCGCGATGACCGCCGTTCCGTTTTTTCGATTAAATCCCGAATTGTTTCGGCAGCTCCGTTTCAAAATCGAGCCTCTGACTTCCGTTCGGATGCCAGAAACTCAAACGAAAAGCGTGCAGACAAAGCCGTCCGAATCCGCGACCGCCGTATTTAACGTCGCCCAAAATCGGATGCCCGATGTGCGCGAGATGGATTCTCAATTGGTTGGTTCTGCCGGTCACCGGTTCGAGCTCGACCAGCGTCTTATCGGCGAATCTTTCTCTTACCCAAAAACGCGAAACGGCGTGCTTGCCGTCGGATTTAATGTTCCAAAGTCGTTCCTCTGCAAAACGCCCGATCGGCGCGTCGATCGTGCCGGAATCTTCTTTAAGGTTTCCTTCAACCAGCGCGTAATATCTTTTTTCGACCAGCTTGCGTTGAAAATGACTGCATAAAACCCGGTGCGAACGCGCGTTTTTGGCGATCACGACGAGCCCGGAAGTGTCTTTGTCCAGTCGATGCACGAGCCCGGCGCGTCTGAAACCATCGGAGTCCGATCGAGAATTGTTCAAATGATATGCAAGCGCATTAAGGAGCGTCCCGGTACGGACCCTGACCGTCGGGTGAACGAGCATGCCCGCAGGCTTGTCGACGACTAAAAATTCGGCGTCTTCGAATATTATATCGAGCGGGAGCGCTTCGGGCTGCAGCGAGGTCTGCCGCGCCCGGTCAACTTCGACCTCCACAAAATCATTCGTTCTCAGCAAATAGCCGCGATTTTCCCAGCGGCCGTTGACTTCGCATTTTTCGTCGCGAACGATTTCGCGCAGGTATAGACGGCTCAAATGAGGAAACTCGGCGAACAGAAATTCGTCGAGCCTTTTTTTGAAATCCTTTTGAGTCACCTGAAATTCAAAGCGCTGCGCCACACACTGATTTTAGCCGAAAAAAGCCAAAGGCGCAGTTCTTTGGAGTAAACTGCGCCTTTTTTCCGATGGCAGTGCGGGAGAAGCGTGTTTTGAAGTCCGAAACGCGAAGGTGCAATCTTCCCCAAGTTTACGCGTCGCGTTTCGGACTTCAAATCTTTTCGAATCTATTCGGTTTTCAAAGCTAAATTCGCCGGCAAAATTTCGCCCGGCCCGGAGTTTTTGGCGTGCGCGCCGCCGCCGCCCGAGAGGTGGATCAGGTCGCCTTCGAATACGTAAGCCGTTTCGCCGTGCTGCGTCGCGTCCAAACCGACCGTTTCCTCCGACTCGCTGACGCGCAGGCCGATCACCAGATCGACAAACTTCAGAATCAAAATCGAGCCGACGATCGCCATGACGACGGCGATGCCGATTCCCGCCAATTGGTTGACGACCTGCATCGCGTTGCCCTCGATCAATCCGACGGGCAGCGCGTTTCCGCTCGCATCCTTGAAAATCGGATTGATCGCGCTCGTCGCGAAAACGCCGGTCAAAACCGCGCCGAAGATTCCGCCGATGCCGTGAATGCCGAAAACATCGAGCGTGTCGTCGTAACCGAAGCGCTTTTTGACTTCGCAGACCATCGTGTAGCAGGCCGCGCCGGCGACCAGTCCGATCAAAATCGCGGAAATCGGCGAAACGAATCCGGCGGCGGGCGTGATGCAGACGAGCCCGGCGACGGCGCCCGAAATCGCGCCCAAAGTCGTCGGCTTGCCGTGTTTGAGCCACTCGATGATCGTCCAGGTCAGCATCGCGGTCGCGGCGGCGAAATGCGTCGTGACGAACGCGTTCGTCGCGAGCGCGTTCGCCGAAAGCGCGCTGCCGGCGTTGAATCCGAACCAGCCGAACCAGAGCAGACCGGCGCCGATCAGGCTGAAAACCGTGTTGTGCGGCGCGGTCGGCGCGTTGTTGTAATCGATACGTTTGCCCAAATAAAGCGCGCAGACCAGCGCCGAAACGCCCGAAGAAATATGGACGACCGTGCCGCCCGCGAAATCCAGCGCCGGCACCGAACCGCCGAGCACCGCGTTCAGAAAACCGCCCTTGCCCCAGACCATGTGCGCGAGCGGAAAATAAACGAGCAGCGTCCAGAGCGTCGTGAACGCGACTTTCGCGATGAACCTGATTCTTTCCGCGAACGCGCCGGTAATGAGCGCCGGCGTGATGATCGCGAACATCAACTGGAAGATCATGAAAGACTGCTGCGGCAGGGTCGTCGAATAATCGGCGTTAGGCTCGGCGCCGACGCCGCGAAGGAACGCAAAATCAAGCCCTCCGATAAATGCGTTGCCTTCGGAAAAGACCAGACTGTAGCCGACAAACGCCCATAAAAGCGTGACGATGCCGATCGAAATCAGGCTTTTGAGCATCGTCGAGAGCACGTTTTTCTGGCGGACGAGACCGCCGTAGAAAAGCGCCAAGCCGGGAACGGTCATCAAAAGAACCAGCGCCGAGCAGAGCAGGATCCACGCGTTGTCGGCGCTCGCCTGCGCCGCGGCGGCGCTGGTTTCGAGTTTGGCAATTCGTTCGCTTAAATCCTCCGCCAACGAAACCGCCGGCAGAGAGAAAATCAAAATGAATAAAGAAAATAACTTCGCAGGTAATTTTTTCAGCATTTTATCAGCCCATAAAAATTTTGTTATGTTCCTTTGCGGCTGATTTGCAAGCGCCGTTCCACTAGAATTAAATGTTATTAAGTCGGTTTGTTTATTACATTTTATTGCTCGTTTGACGAAGCGCGTCGTTTAAAGTTTGATTGAAATCCGACATTTTTGTCGTATTTCATATTTATGACATACAAAATTGTCGGATTAATGTTTCGCTTAGTGTTTATCGAACGAAACTGCTAGAATCGAAATTGGTTTGACCAGTGATCTAACAAATTTGTAGGAAATGAGCGGAAATCAATTAAGCGTAATACAGTTAATCATTCACACTCTGAACGATTCTCAGATTCCGAAATCGAATCTTTCGAGTGTTTTAGAGGTAATCGCCGAAAAACTGGCGGCGGCGCGCTCGTTTCTGTTCATTTATCAGCATGAAACCGACAAATTGATTCCAATCGCCGTCAACGGGCTCGACGCGACTGACTTCCGGAGGCTCGAAAACAAGGCGGAGAAAAGTTTGTTTCGAACGGTCTTTGAGAGCGGCAAACCGGTCGTCGTGCCGCGCCTCAGCCATGAGCCGACGCTCGCCTTTCTCCATAAATCGGAGCGGGAAACCAGCCTGATCGTTTTGCCGGTCAAACTCGAAAACAAAACGCTCGGCGTGTTCGCGGCGGAGTTCGCTCATCAGGAAAAAATCGATTTCGAAGCGCATAAATTATTCTTGGAGATCGTCGCGTCGCTGATCGCGCAGGCGTTCAAGATCGAAAACGCGATTTCCGCCGAAAAGCAAAAACTCGCCGACGAAAACTCGCATCTGCGGCAGGAGCTCAAGGAAAAATACGATTTTTCGCAGATCATCGGCAATTCCGGCCCGATGCGGCACATTTACGAGCAGGTCTCGCAGGTCGCGCGCTCGAACGCGACCGTTCTTTTGCGGGGCGAATCCGGAACCGGCAAGGAGATGATCGCGCATGCGATTCATTACAATTCCTTGCGCTCGAAACAGCCCTTCATCAAGGTCAACTGCGCGGCGTTGCCGGAAACTCTGATCGAATCCGAGCTTTTCGGCTACGAGCGCGGCGCGTTCACCGGCGCGGAACGCCGCAAAAAGGGGCGTTTCGAAATGGCGCACGGCGGCACGATTTTTCTCGACGAGATCGGCGATCTGCCGCCGCAGACGCAGATCAAGCTCCTGCGCGTCCTTCAGGAACGCGAATTCGAAAGGCTGGGCAGCACGGAAACCATCAAAATCAACGTCCGTTTGATCACGGCCACGAACAAAAATCTGGAGGAGGCGATCGCGAACGGCGCCTTTCGCGAGGATTTGTTTTACCGCCTCAACGTTTTTACGATTTTTCTGCCGCCGCTCAGAGAGAGAAAATCCGACATCCTGCTGCTCGCCGAGCATTTTCTCGCGAAATACGAGCGCGAGCACGGCAAGGAGATCAAGCGCATCTCGACGCCGGCGATCGACATGCTCGCGTCTTACCATTTTCCCGGCAACGTCCGCGAACTCGAAAACGTCATCGAACGCGCCGTGCTCGTCTGCGATTCGAACGTCATTCACGGGCATCACCTGCCGCCGACGCTGCAAACGGCGGAGGTTTCCGGCACGGTCACGCAGGTTTCTCTGACGGCGGCGATCGAAACTTACGAACGCGGTCTGATTCAGGACGCGCTCAAATCGACGCGGGGAAACGTCGCCCGGGCAGCGAAAATGCTCGATTCGACCGAGCGGATCTTAGGCTACAAGATAAAAAAATACGGCATCGCCCCGAAGCGTTTCCGCGCATGAAATTCAGAATATAAAACTTTAAAACCGACAAATCCACGCGGACGGTCTTTCAATCTGCGAGCGCTCGTTTGACCCGTTTTCGGCGAATTATTCTGCGGGGAAGCTACGCTATTGAACGGATATTTGATAAAACAGAAGATTGAAGGAAATGCTCGAAAATTTTCGATTATTGATTTTTGATTTTTAATTCTTGTTAATCCGCGGCGAAAAAACGAAAGATGAACAGCCTTGATTCGATAATCCGAGATTTGCCCGAACCGGATGCCGCGCGGCGATTTCTCGAACAATTCGGCGAAAAAAATCTCGCGCAAAAAAATAAACTGCTCAAAAACGAGGGGCTTTTGTCCGACGTATTGACGCTCGTCGCCTTCAGCCCGCTGCTCGCGACGACGTTGCTGCAGAACCCGAATTACCTGTCGTGGATCAATCGCCACCGCGCCGAATCGAAAGTCCGCGATAAGGAAGAATTGCTCGAATCGCTGGGGCGTTTTTCGCTCATGAATTCGACGATAGAGCCGCAGATTCTGCTCGCGCGTTTTCGCCGCCGCGAGCTTTTGCGCATTTTTCTGCACGACATCCGGCGGCTCGCGACCGTCTCGGAAATCACCGAAGAAATTTCGAACTTGGCCGACGCGATTCTCGAATACGCGCTCCGGCTGGCGAAGCAGGAGCTCGACAACCGTTTCGGAATTCCGCTCGAAACCGACGCGAAAGGGCGCGCGAAACCCGCCGAATTCTGCATCGTGAGTCTCGGCAAGCTCGGCTCGCGCGAACTCAATTACGCGTCGGACATCGATCTGCTTTTTCTTTATTCGGCGGACGGAAAAACGTCCGGCAAGGGCACGCGCGGCGAAACGACGAACCGCGAGTATTTCGTCAAACTCGCCGAATTCGTGACCAAGCTCGTCGGGCAGCAGACCGGCGAGGGCGCGGCGTACCGCGTCGATCTGCGGCTCCGCCCGCACGGTCGCGTCGGCGCGCTCGCGCTCTCGGTCAAGGACACGATTCGTTATTACCGAACCGAAGCGCGCAATTGGGAGCGGCAGGTTCTGATCCGCTCGCGCGCGAGCGCCGGGCAAGGCGCGCTCTACCGGAAATTCTTCGCCGAAACCGAGGACTACGTTTTTTCTAAAGATCAATCGGTCGCCGACGCGCTCGAAAACGTCCGTTATTCGAAAGAAAAAATCAATCTCGAAAAATCGACGGACAAGGGCTTCGACGTCAAACTCGGCGCGGGCGGCATTCGCGAGATCGAATTCATCGCGCAGGCTTTGCAGCTCGCTCACGGCGGGCGCGACGAGTGGCTCCGCTCGTCGCACACGCTCATCACTCTGCGGCGGCTCGCCGAGCGCGGTCTTTTAACCGAGCGCGAACTGACCGAGCTGTTCGACGCCTACGAGTTTCTGCGCCGGCTCGAGCATCTTTTGCAGATGGAAAACGGTCTGCAGACGCATCTCGTGCCGGCGGACGCGGCGCGGCGCGCTCTTTTCGCGCGCCGGATGAACTGCCGGGATTTGAACGATTTCGACGCAGGGGTGGCGTTTCACGCCGCGAACGTCAAGCGTATTTTTTCGCGGATCTTTTCAACGCCGCGGCGCGAGGACGCGAAGGCGCGAAGGGAAATTACGGATGCCTTCGAGACCGCGACGGTCGCGGTCGAAACCGTTGATTCGGAATCTGAAATTTCAAATTTGAGATTTGAAATCGACGCCACGCCGAACGCGATTCAGCCGATCCTTTCGTCGCTCGAAAAATCCGCTCTGAAAATCGATCTGGGCGCGCGGGCGTTGTCCGTTTTGGAGAAACTCGCGACCGATTCGCCGCCGTTCGCCGAACTGGTCGCGGCGAATCCGGCTTTGATCAAGGAATTGCCGCGCGTCGAAAACGACTTCGACGAGAGCGCTTACGCGGAAATCCTGCTTTCGAAAATCCGCCGGAAAAAAGATTTCGCGCAGCGGCTCGCGGTTCTGCGGCAGACTTGGGCGAAATTCATGCTCGAGATCGCCGCGTTCGACGTCTTCGAAAAAATCTCGCGGAAAAAAGCGAAGCAAATGCTGACGCGGCTTGCCGAAGCGAGCCTCGAAGCCGCGATTTTTATTACCAAAGCCGAGCTCGAAGCGCGGTATTCGGTCGCGCTCGACGATTTCGGCTTCGCCGTTCTCGGGCTCGGCAAACTCGGCGGGCGCGGCATGGATTACGGGTCGGATTTGGATCTGGTCCTGGTTTACGACGACGAAAAACCGTTAAAAAGGGAAGATTTATCGCACGCCGAATTTTACGCGCGGGCGGTCGAGATTTTCGTCACCGCTCTTTCGGCGATGACGCGCGAGGGAAGTTTGTACCGCGTCGATCTGCGGCTGCGTCCGGACGGTAAAAACGGCGCGACCTCGATCGGCAAAACGGCTTTTCTCGAATATCTCGGAAACCGTTCGGCGATCTGGGAATGGCTCGCCTACGTCAAGCTCCGCGCGGCGGCGGGCGACTTCGGCCTGGGCGAGTACGTCGAGTCGCAGGCGCGCCGAATCATTCACGAAAAGGCGCGAAATTCCGAACCGGGCGAACTTCGCAACGAAACGCGGCGCGTGCGCCAGCGGCTCGAAGAAACGAAATCCGCGTCGAAACGCGGGCGCGAGATCGACATCAAATTCGGCGCCGGCGGCATGCTCGACGTGTACTTCGCGATGCGTTTTCTGCAGCTGCGCGACGCCGTGCCCGACGACGACGAAAACCGTTCGACCGCTTTCATGCTTCGCCGTCTTTACGAAAACCAATCGCTGAGCCGCGAGGATTTCGAAAACCTGGCGGGCGGCTACGAATTTTTATCCGAACTCGATCATCATCTGCGTCTGACGGTCGGGCGTTCGACGCGGCTGCCGGTCGCCAATCAAAACGCGCTGCAGAAAATCTGCGAACGCATGAAAATCGAATCCCCGGCGCGCCTCAACGAAAAGCTGACCGTTCACCGCTTGAACATTCGCGCCGCTTTCGAAAACATCCTCGAATCTTGACTGTGAGAGTTGAAAAACTGTAACAATTCCGGAAATTTAACCGCCGTAAAACATTTATCTTGATTTTCAGAGCCCCACGGAAATTTCTTTTGAGAGGCGATCGAATATGAGAATCAAACAATTTATTGCGGCGATCTTGCTGGCGGCAATTACCTTAAATCTGACTTTGCAGACGGCGGCGCAAGCCGAAACGCCGATGTTCGAAAAGGTCGAGCTGCTCGTGCCGAAGGGCGGAAAAATCAGCGAAAGGAGCGTCCGTCTCATATTTTTGCCGGACGCGCTGCAGATCGAGGCGACCGCCGATCGAAGCATCCTCAAAACCTTCAAATACGCGGACATCGCGGACGCCGAATATTCCTACAGCAAAAATCCGCGCTGGAAAACCGGTTTGGGCCTGGGCGCGGCGTCGGTGCTTTTTCCGCCGTTGCTGCTCGTCGCGATCCCGCTCGGATTTTCGAAACATCGCCGCCATTGGCTGACGGTGCGCACCGCCGGCGATTACGCCGTCTTAAAGCTCAGCAAAAACAACCGGAAACTCATTTTACCGGCGTTTGAAACCAAAACCGGCGTCAACGTCGCGGGCAAGGGCGAAAACAAATAATCAATGAAAACCTTCGCGAAAATACTGTTTCTCATCATCGCCCTGACGTTTTCGGCGAGCGCGCAGAAGACCGAAACGCTGACCAACGCGGTCGTCGTCGAAATGACGAAAATCGGGCTCGACAAGGAAATCATTCTCAAAAAAATCAACGATTCGCGCGCGGCTTTCGACGTATCGGCGAGCGCGCTGATCGAACTCAAAAAAGAAGGCGTCGCCGACGAGGTGATCGCGCTGATGCTCGAAAAAAATCAAGCCGCGCCGGAAATTGAAAGTTCGAACCGGGAACCGGCGCCGGCGAATTATTCGGAAACGATTTCGACGCTCGAAGTCAAACAATTCGCGCCGCTCACTTTCGATCCCAAAGAGGCGCTGCGCAACGCGAAGACCGTCGCGATCGAAAAATCCTCGCTCAATCCGTCGCGGCAGGGGCTCGAAAAGGCGCTTTTCAAACGCAAGGACTGGCAGAAATACAAGCTGACGCTCATCCGCTACAAGCAGGACGCCGATCTTTATATCGAAATCGGGCGCGTGCCGTTCAGCTGGCTCACGCACCGCTACGTTTTTCGCCTTTACGACCGCCGCTCCGGCACGATCATCACGGCGGGCGAGACGACTTCATGGGGCAGCCTGGCGGAAAATCTGGCGCGCGAAATCACGCAGAAAATGAATCTGGTGGCGGGAAATTGAAATTATGAAAAAAGCCATTTTTCTGATTTTGATTTTGTCCTCGGTCGCGCTGGCGCAGTCCGCGCGGCGCTACGAGGCGGAAATGCTGAAGAATCCGAACGAAGGCGGCAAGGACACGCGCGAAGTCAACGCGGTTTTGATTTTTGAAAAAAACTCTCTGAAAATCGATTCGCGCCGCAAAAAGGAGACCTTCAAGGAAATCGATTACGCTTCCATTAAACACGTCGAACATTCTTACTCGAAAACGCCGCTCTCGACCTTTATCACGCGCTCGACGGTTTTGACGCTGCTGCTCGCCGACGACCTTTACGACACGCGCAAAGAAAAACACTGGCTGACGATTCTGACCGAAGACGATTTCGTCGTCCTGAAGATCGAAAACGACAATTACCGTTTGCTCAGAAACGAATTCTTAATCAGAAAACTCGACGTCCAGGACGTCAACGAAGACCGCTAGAAAGCTTGGTCGGCAAATTCTGATCGGCGTCGCTTTTTCATCGGTCGCGAAACTTGTAATCGCCGGCCGGTGCCGCGGCGAAGCCGCCAAATCATTTTATAAAATACTCCGAATTAAAGCTTGAAAGATCGGGGTTTTCAGGTATAATACCGTTGCCAAATCCCGGTTACGAGCAGTTCCCAGTAACGTGCTTTTCGGCAAAATCTCAATCGAACAGGAAATTAAAAAAATGAATGTAAAGAAGCAGCTGCTCGTTTGCCTAACGATTTACGCGGTTCTGTTTTCCTCCTTGCCGTCCGTTTCGGTCGCGCAGATTAAAATCAAAAAAATTAAGATTCGCGGTTACGTCACGAACGTGTTTTCGCCGACTTCGTTTGAAATCGACGAGTATAAAGTGACGAAAGACGCCTCGGTCGTGCTGGATTTCGAAAATCAGGACAAAGACAACCTCCAGTTTAAAGCCGAAGATATCCGCGTCGGGACGGAAATCGAAGTCGAGGGCACTCTGAACCAGGAAACCGATGAATTGACGGCGACCAAGGTGACGGTCGATCTCGAACAGTTTCGTAAATTGAAAAACACGACCGTTTTGACGCGCGCCCCCGAAGGAATCGAAAAAAACGGAACCGGCTGGCAGGGAACCTTTTGGGCGGACGGCAGGCGGATTCGCGTCGAACCGGAAACGCAGGTCCTGTTCGAGTTAAACAAAACCGAGAAAAAAGAAGCGAGCCAAGCGGCGCAAAATAAAAATAAAGTCAAAAAAGACGATAAAAAGAAGGAAGAGAACGCGCCGGCGGTCGACGAAGAAGACGAATTTACCAATTCGGAACCGCTGAAAGCGGTCGCGGACGTCAAGGCCGGAATGTTCGTCACCTACGAGGGCAAGGAACAGCCGGACGGCGCCGTGCTCGCGGCGCGCGTCGTTTTCATGAAAAACGACTTCGAAAAGGGCGAGGAAAGATTCTGGAAATCGCTCACGATCAAAGAAAAGGCTTCCAATTTCGAATCGCAGAATCCGGGCGAGCTGAAAATCAGTCAGGTCGGCAAATTCAAACTGCTGCCGAACCAGGAAGTGCAGGAATACGTGCGCCGGCTCGGCGAAAGCCTGATTCCGCCGCATCAGAAGCTTCTGCCCGCCGGCGACCCGCAGAAAATCCCGTTCAAGTTTTACGTTTTGAGCAACAAGCAGGCGAACGCCTTCGCGACCGCGAACGGCATCATCGCGATCAATTCGGGAATGCTCATGCTGCTCGAAAACGAAGCGCAGCTCGCGGCGGTGATGGCGCACGAAATTTCGCACGCGACGCAGGAACATTCGTGGCGGCAGATGAACAAGGACAAGGGCAAGCGGACGGCGATCATGGTCGGCGCGATCGCGGCCGCCGCGTTCGGCGTGTACGGCGTGCAGAATATTTTGGAATTGACGCTCGCGGCGATGCAGAACGGCTACAGCCGGCGGCTGGAAAATCAAGCCGACCGGATCGGTCTCGAATACATGATCGACGCCGGCTACGATCCGCGCGAGGCGCCGCGCGTCTGGAAACTGATGGCGAAAAAATACGGCGACGCGCCGACGAACTTCTTCTGGTCGAGCCACAGCAACAACGCGACCCGGCGGAGCTTCCTGATGGTCGAAATCCGAAACAACTATTCGCAGCTCGATCTGAACCAGATGAAAAAAGGGGACGAAAACGAATATCAGCGAATCGTGCTGCTGACCGGGGACGCCGCCGCGAAAAAGAAAAAGATAAAGGTCAAAGCGTAAGAACCGATAAATTCCGCGAAATAGAAACGGCGAACTCGGATCGCCGTTTTTATTTTTGAGGGCTCAATCTAATCACTGTAAATAGAGTTTTCCGCCGCGGCCGAAAACATCGACAGTTAAAGAATCCACGAGCGCGCCGGCAAACTCAGCAGAATTCGTTGAAATTCGCCGTCTGTTCGTGCCAGCAGCGCGGGCAGAACAGATTTTTGCGGCGCTGTTCGAGCGAAAGCGCGGCGGAAGCGGGCAGGCGTTCGACCAGCATTTTTTGTTCTTCGTTTAACTCTTCCCAAGTTTTCATCGCCGGGTACTGGCATTTCGGACACATTTTTTCGTTCATAAAACCTTTCGTTGCCTTTTTGCGTTTAAGACCGTAACATTTAATTTCTGAAAGAGTTCTCTAAATATAGATTCGGTCTTGATTTACCATAACTAAAGATGAAAATTAAAAGCGTTTTGCTCGCCGCCTTTTTTTGTTGGGGATTGGTTTCCGTCTTAAACGCTCAAACAGAGGAAAAATTCGATTTTTACACGCGCGGCGAGTACCGCACGGAGGTTCCGCGCCCGCAAGCCGTGCTGCGCTACGACGTCGGCGATCATCACACGACCTACGCGCAGATGGAAGCCTACATCAACGCCGTTCAAAAAGCCTCGCCCGAACGCGTGCGCATCTTCGACATCGGGCTGACGAACGAATATCGCATGCAGCACATCGTCGCGATCTCGTCGCCGCAGAATATGGCGCGGCTCGATGAAATCAAGGCGGCGAACGCGCGTCTGACCGATCCGCGCGCGACGACCGCAGGCGACGCCGCGCAGATCGCGCAGAACAATCCGTCGATCGCGTGGATGGCGTACACGATTCACGGCAACGAATCGGCGTCGTTCGAGGCGATGATGCAGGTCATCTATCAATTGGCGGCGTCGAGCGAACCGGCGACGCTCGACATTCTCGATAAAACCGTGGTGCTCGTCGTCACCGGCGAAAATCCGGACGGGCACGAGCGCTTCGTGACGTGGTACAACTCGGTGGCGACCGGCAACGCCGACCGTTTCGCGATCGAACACCGCGAGCCGTGGTCGATCTGGGGCAGATACAATCATTACCGTTTCGATCTGAACCGCGACAACATCGTCGCCTCGCAGAAGGAAACGCAGAACATGCAGAAGGCGTATTTCGAATGGCACCCGCAGATCGCGATCGATCATCACGGGCAGCCGTCACAGTATTTCTTCCCGCCGACCGCTTTGCCGATCAACCCGAATCTGCCGCAGCCGGTGACGAACCGCTGGATGGACATTTTCGGGCGCGCCAACGCCGCCGCGTTCGACCGCAATAAATGGGATTACTACAACCGCGACATTTTCGATCTCTATTATCCCGGTTACTGGGATTCGATGCCGTCTTTGAACGGCGCGGTCGGCATGACGTACGAAACCGACGGCGGCGGATTTAAAGGCTTGCGATGGACGCGCGACGACGGCTCGATCGTCACCCTGAGATCGGCGATCGCCAAGCATTTCGTCGCCTCGCTCACGACGCTCGAAACCTTAGCGAAGAACAAGGCGCAGCGCCTGCAGGATTTTTACGATTTCCGCAAAAACTCGCTCGCCGCGAACGACCGGATGAAACGCATCGTCATCGTGCCCGGCAAAGACCGCGTCAAAACCGCCGAGATGATAGAGGTTCTCCAGCGCGCGAAGATCGAGATCAAAATCGCGAACGCCGCTTTTTCATCGACCACGGCGCACGCTTACGACCGCAAGGACGCGCCGCGCGCGACCGTAAATTTCCCGGCGGGCGCTTACGTCATCGATTTAAATCAGCCGCAAAGAACGCTGATCAAAGCGTGGCTCGAACAGGACACACCGCAGGATGAAGCGTTCGTCCGCGACGAGATGGGCAAGTTCCGCCGCAACGAGATGCGCGGAAAATCGGCCGTGCGCGAAGATTACCGTTTCTACGACATCACCGCGTGGACGATCCCGCTCGCGTTCGACATCGACGCGTTCTGGACGGAAGACGCCGGCGCGGTCAATTCGACCGCCGTCACGCCGGAGTTCCTCGAAAACGTCAAACGCGGCACGGTTTCGGGACGCGCGCAGATCGCCTACATCATTCCGTACGAAACCGACGGCGCGGGCGCGATGGCGATCCGGCTGTTAAAGGAAGGATTCCGCGTCAACGTCGCTACGCGGACGATGAACGCCGGCGGCCGCAACTGGAACCGCGGCACGTTCGTCGTGCGCGTGACGCGCAACCCGGAAAGCGTGCATGAAGCCGTGGGGCGGCTCGCGCGCGAGCTCGGCGTGAACGTCACGGCGGTAAATACCGGTTACGCCGAAGAAGGCGACACGCCGGTCGGCGGCGAAAACGTTTATTCACTGACGCAGCCGCGCATCGCAATGGTCGCCGATGAAGGCGTCGATCAGACTTCTTACGGCTCGATCTGGTGGACGCTCGATCGTTACGGCATCGAATTTACGCCGATGACGATTCAGAACGTGCGCGGCGGCGGGCTCAAAAATTACAATATCCTGATCATGCCGGACGGTTCGGCTTCGCGTTATTTCAGTTCACTGGGCAAACCGGGCATCGATGCGCTCAAAGAATGGGTGCAGAACGGCGGAACCTTGATCACCGCGCGCGGCGCGTCGGTTTTCGCCGCGCTTAAGGACGTCGGGCTGACCTCTTCGAAACTCGTCGGCAGCGAGGACGACGAAGAAAAGGGCAAGATACCGGAAGAGGAAGAAACCGATAAACGCAAGGAAGCCGAAACGCAGGCGTCGCCATCGCCGACGCCGCGCCGCAGCGACAACAAACGCACGGAAACCGAACCGCTCGCCGCGCCCGAAAACCGCAGCGACAAGCAAGACTGGCAACCGCCCGTGCTGCCGCCGATCGCCTCGCCGTCGGCCAACGCGGGCAATGTCCCCGAAGCGATTCCGGGCGCGATCATGCGCGCGCGGGTCGACCGCACGACTTATTTGACTTACGGACTGGAGCAGGACGAGTTGCCGGTACTGCTTTCGTCGGGCTATTTCTTCCGCTTCTCGAAAGAAGGCACGAACGCGCTGATTTACGAAGCGCGGCCGAAGAAACCCTTAACGATTTCCGGTTTCGTCTGGGAGGGCAACACCGAAAAACTGCTGCGCGGAACCGCCGCGCTGATCGACGAGCCGAACGGCGCGGGACACGTTGTGTTGTTTGCCGACGATCCGTTTTTCCGCGGAATTTTCCGCTCGGTGACGCGGCCGTTCTTTAACGCGATGCTTTTTAACGGCACGTTTTGAGATTGTTTTCTGGGCGGCGAATTTGGCATAATTTACCTATATATCAACAAGGGAGGGTTTTCAGGGTTATGTTCACGATCCGCGCGAAATACACCGACACGGTCGAGGTGCAGACGAGTCTCGATACGGTGCGCGAATTTTTCGCCGATATTAAAAATTTTGTCGAATTGATGCCGGAGGTCGAAAGCATCTACACGGACGCGAAAGGCATCACGCATTGGAATATCCGCGCCGAGATACCGTTTGCGGGCGTGATGATGCAGAAATTTGCGGTGCAGCTCGCGGAAAACACCGAGGAACGCATCGAATGGCTGCCGGTCGTCGGCGAAACGAAAAATCTTTTGCGCTACGCCGCGGATTTCTTTGAAAAAAGCGCCAACACGACGCTCGTTAATTTCACGCAGATGGTCGAGCTGCGCCGCAATTCGCCGCGCGAGCTGCACCTTCTCGCCGGGGTTGCCGGCGAATCGATCATCAGCCACGAAATGACCAAACGCATCGCGAAAATGCTGACGACATTCGTTCAGCGAGCGAAAGAAAGACTGGAGAGAAATATATGAAAAAACTGTTTTACTTGCCGATATTAACTTTATTTTCCGTTTTGAGCGCGTCCGCGCAGCTGAACCTGCCGCGCGATTCGCAGCGGCAGGAAATCGCCCAGATCGTCGGCGATACGCGCGTCGCCATCGTTTACCATCGCCCGAACACGAAGGGGCGCAAAAATATCTTCGGCTGCGAATCGACCGACGTCGTGCCGAAAGGCGGCGTCAATTACCCGTGCTTGGTGCCTTACGGGCAGGTCTGGCGCGCCGGCGCGAACGAGAACACGACGTTCGAGGTGACGAACGACGTCACGATCGGAGGGCAAAAGCTGCCTGCCGGAAAATACGGGCTGCATATGCTTCCGAGCAAAAACGATTGGGTTCTGATTTTCAGCAAAGACAACGATAAGTGGGGAAGTTACAGCTACGACGCGACGAAAGATCAAGTGCGGGTGCCGGTCAAAGCCGTCACCGCGGACATGACCGAAACGCTTTCCTACGATTTTGAAAACGTAACGGCGAATACGGCGCAGGTCACGCTTCGCTGGGAAAAAGTCGCGGTGCCTTTTACCGTCGACGTCGGCGACGTACACGGCAGAGTGCTGACGCAGGTGCGCGAGGCGATCAAAAACCGTAAAGCCGACGATTTTCGCGTGTATAACCAAGGCGCGGGTTATGTTCTGGCGTATAAAGTCAAAAACAATTACGAAGAAGCCGTCGGCTGGCTCGACGAATCGATCAAAGCACGTGAGACTTTCGGCGCCCTCAGTACGAAAGCCAGAATCTTAGCCGAAATGGGCAGAACCGCCGAGGCGGTGACGACCGCCGAAAAAGCGATTCAAGTTGGAAAAGCCGCTCAACCGGCAGCCAACACCGCCGAATTGGAGGGGCTCGTCGCCGAATGGAAAGCTAAAAAATAAGAGTTTTGTGTATATCTTTTACCAAGCCTAAAACTTTTTTGAAATAAAAATTGCTTTCGTCGTGAATTTCTCATCGGAAACTCTTGACGAAAGCATTTTTCTTCGCCATAATGCTTATTGAAATTGATTTTCAATTTCCGTTCATCGAATAAAGTTTATGCAATCGAATTCAGCAGTTAATTTTCTACCGATATTTTCCGACGAAAAGAAAGTCGAGGTTTCTTTGCAGGACAATCAAGCCGTCATCAAGCTTTCGACATGGACTGAAGGTCTAGGCTGGTGCGGGCAAAAGACGATGTCGTTCGACGCCGCGATGCTCGATGAACTGCATCGCGTCATCTCGGCGGCGCGAATTCGTCTCAACCGCGAAAAAAGCGAAAATCAAGCGGAAACTGAAGACTCCGCGGCGACGGCCGCTAAAGTTTTGGAATTTCCCCAGTTTTCATAATATTTATTCTCGATAACTGAATCCTCGGGAAAGCAAGCCATTTGCTTTCCTTTTTTATTTGTTTTCAAAACCGCTGCCGAAAACGGGCTGTCCCGGCAATTTGCCGGTCATTTTTGCGCTTTCGAAAACGATCTCGCCGTTAACCAAAACCTGCGCAAAACCCTCCGAATACTGATGCGGATTTTCGAAAGTCGATTTGTCGACGATAGTGTTTTCGTCAAAAACCACCAGGTCCGCGGCGAATCCTTCTTTAATTAGGCCGCGATTCGGGAGATTAAAAGTTTGCGCCGGCAGGGAAGTCATTTTGCGAACCGCGTCTTCGAGCGTGATCAGTTTCATTTCGCGGACGTATTTCGCCAACACGCGCGTATTGTTGCCGTAACCGCGCGGATGCGGCATGCCTTCGCCGAAGACGCGCACCGAACTGTCCGAGGCGATCATCGTAAACGGTTGGCGCATAATATTTTGCACATCGTCTTCGCTCATCACCCGGTAAACCATGCCCGCGCCGCCCTTTTCGTACATTTCGAAGATCTGCTCGATTTGCGCGTCTAGTTTCTTTGATTTTTTTGCGAGTTCGGTAATTTCCGGAATGTTTTTGCCGTTATACTCCGGATTCGGCGCGTAGCCCGCGACATACGCGAAGCCGTAATCCTTAAACCCCTTTTCCTTTAAGCCTTCCTTCATTTGCTTGACGATTTTGGCGCGCGTTTCTTTATCGGCGAGCCGCTTTTTGCCTTCTGCTCTTCCGCCGGCGATCGCCCAGGAAGGCATCCGCGCGTCGAGCGAGGTCGAGGAAGCCGTGTAGGCGTACTGATCGACCGTCACGGTCAGTCCCCTTTTTCGGGCGGCTTCGACCAAGCCGATCGTCGTCGGCGAGGAGCCCCAAAGTTTTTTGCTCGAAATCTTAAAGTGCGAAATTTCGACCGGCATGTTCGCCTGTTCGCCGATATCGATGGCTTCCTCGATCGATTTCACGACGTCCGTTCCTTCGTCGCGAATATGCGAGGCGTAAACGCCGCCGAAACGCGAAGCGACCTTCGCGAGCTCGATGACTTCCTCGGTTTTGGCGAAAGTTCCGGGCACGTAGATCAAGCCGGTCGAGAGCCCGACCGCGCCGTCCTTCATTCCCTGTTCGACGAGCGCGTTCATGCGGGCTTGTTCCTCGGCGGTCGGCGCGCGGTTTTCCAAGCCCATCACCTTCGAGCGCACCGAGCCGTGCGCGATCAAGGTCGCGAGATTGACGGCGAGCGGTTTTTCCCGCATCCGTCCCAAAAATTCCCCGACGTCGGTCGCCGACCCGCCGCAGTTGCCGGTGATGAGCGTCGTGACGCCCATGCGGATAAAATTTTCGGCTTCCGGCGTCGAGTAAATGCCTTCGACGTGCGCGTGCACGTCGATGAATCCGGGCGCGAGGATTTTGCCGGCCGCGTCGATCGTTCGTCGCGCGCCGGTTGGGTCGATGCGCCCGACTTTGACGATTCTGCCGTCTTTAACCGCGACCGCGCCGCGAAACCAAGGGTTTCCGGTTCCGTCGATGATGCGCGCGTTCACGATCACCAAATCGTATGTTTCGGCCGCTTTGACAAGCGAGATATTGAACCCGGAAAGAAAGACGACGAGCGACAAAGCGATGACCAGCGAATTTTTTAGCATACAAAAAATAAAATGCCGACAAACGCGGCATTAGTCAACACGTGAACGGGTTCTTGGCACTAGCCATGAACAGACTCGAAAATTCACGAAAAAGACTTTAAATATTTTTCGTGTTCTTTCGTGTTCGTTCGCGGCTGAAGATTTTAGCGAATATCGAAATTGATTGAAGCCGTATGACTTTTATCCCCTAAATTTTGAATTTGAATAATAAAATCGCCGCGCTCTTTAATTGTCGCTCGGAAGGTTCTTCCGTCTTCGATAATATCCGCATTACCCTTAACAAGCGTGATCGAAACGTTTTTCGAATTGCTTTCGACGCGCAGTTCTTGATTCGCCTGCGCGCCGACGACGAACCGCTTGATTTCTTCTTCATCCGTCAATTTCACGTCGAGAAACGCGTCGCTCGCGCCTTTATCGAATTTGACGCGCTGCGGCGGGTAAAGCTCGCGCCGGTCGTCGCCGCCGATTTGTTTCAGATTTTTGCCTTCGAGTTTGTATTTCGAGGTGACGACGAATTCCGGGCAGCATGACGCGCCGTTTTCGCCGGCGTCGTTGCGCGCGACGACGATTAAGCCGTTTTCGACCTTCGCCGAGCGCAGTCCGCCGTAGGCACGGTCGCCGCCGCCGATGCGCGTCAAGAGCTCGGGTTTGCCGTCTTTGACCGCGTAAACAAAGCCTTCGGAAAACTGTCCGGTGCCGCCCGTGTTGCAGTTCGTCAGGACGATCGCGTCTTCAACTCCGTCGCCGTTCGCGTCGCCGTAACTGACGCCCGTTACGTCGAAGTAAAGCTTGTCGTCTTCTTTATTGAGCGCGTATTCGCCGTTTTTGACGGTGATTTTCCGATTTTCGTCGCCGACGCAGACGGGCTCGTACGTAAAATTCTTGAAATCTATTTTGCGGATTTGATTGTCCGCTTCCGCCGACGCCTTCGCGCCTTCGGTTTTCGAATTGTCGGCCGTGTTCGCCGGCGCCGCGTTGTTATTAATCGATTCGGCGGCGTCCTTACGGTTCGAGACGAAGCACGCGCTCACGGACGCCAGACATAAAATTACTAAAAAATACCGGTAACTTTTCATTTTCATATTCCAGGCCTTCATTTGTATCGAATCATCAAGCAAAAGAAAAACGCGAAACAAGCCGAAATGTTTCGCGTTTTTCTTTAAATTATCAGCCGCTTCGTTCAGCCCGCCCGCACGGCTTTCGCCTCGTCCTCGTCCGCGTAAGCGTTATGCAGGTGCACGGGTTCGGCTTTTTTCCGGAGGCGCATGTTCAGAATTTCGACGATCACCGAAAACGCCATCGCGAAATAGATGTAGCCCTTCGGAATTTTCTGGTGAAATCCTTCCGCGAGGAGCGTCACGCCGATCAACAGCAGAAACGCGAGCGCGAGCATTTTGACGGTCGGGTGTTTCTGCACGAACGCGCCGATCGAACCGGCGAACAGCATCATCGCGATGATCGAAACGACGACCGCCGCGATCATGATCGAAACCTGCTCGACCATGCCGATCGCCGTGATCACCGAATCGAGCGAGAAAACGATGTCGAGCAGCGTAATTTGAACGATCACGCTCGTGAACGACGCGTAAACCTTTTTCGAAGCGTGTCCTTCCTCGCCCTCGAGCGAACCGTGGATTTCGTGCGTCGATTTCGCGATCAAAAACAGACCGCCGATGATCAGGATCAGATCGCGACCCGAAACCGGATGATCGACGATCGGCAGCGAAAAGAGCGGCGTCGTCAAGCTCATCACCCACGAGAGCGAAAAAAGCAGCAGGACGCGCATGATCAGAGCCATCGAAAGCCCGATGAAACGCGCTTTCGATTGTTGTTCGGGCGGCAGCTTGCCCGACAGAATCGAAATGAAAACGATGTTATCGATGCCGAGCACCAATTCCAGAACCGTCAATGTCGCGAACGCGATCCAAACCTGCGGGTCGGCCAGCCAAGAAAAATCCATTCAAAAGTCCTCCCGTCGTTCGTTGAAATTTATGAAACTTGCACAATTTATACCGAATTTCGGGCGATAACTCAATTTTACTTTTTATTTGATCCGGTTTGCCGGTGATGAAAATCGAACCGGCGTTATGCCCGCGAATCTTCGCTGACCGCCGCGAACGATTTATTATTTGCCGTCAATCAGCGCCCGTTCGCCCGGATCGGCCGGCGGTACTAAAACGCATTCTATGATTGGCAGCTTCGGTTATTTATGTTTTTTTTTGGCGTGGATCGTCGCCGCGCCGAAAGTGTCTGAAAACGCGTTCAGCTTTTGATGATTTCACGGCGGTTTAGGGCTGCAGTCCGATCATCTGCAGCAGTTCGGCGTAACGCGGGTCATCGCGCAAAGCGTCGTAAGCCGGGTCGACCTTAAACTGCAGCATCGAGGCATCGCGCGCCTCGAAGAGCTTTTTGAAATGGAAAAACGCTTCGTCCTTTCGTCCGAGACGCATGTACAGATTAGCGAGCATCTGGTGATTGACGTGTCCCTTTTTTTGCCGCCGTTCGACAAATTCCAGATGTTTGCGAAGAAGTCCCTCCCAACCGCCCGATCGGAAAGATTCGCCGAATTCATCGATCAAAGCCGTGGGCGCGCCGTCCTGCCGCATCGAGTTGAGCGTTATTTCGAAGGCTTCTTCGTACATCTTGTTTTGTTCGTAAATCGTGTAAAGCGAGTAATACGCGCTGGCGTCCTTCGGCTCGATCGCGACGATGCTTTGAAAATGCCGGAGCGCCTTTTCATACTGGCGCGAAAAATAATAAAGTCGTCCCCTGCCGACGTTGATCGTGAGCGAGCTCGGATCGAGCTCGCGCGCCTTTTCCATCTCGCGGTCGGCTTCATCAAAACGCCCCTCGGACATCAGAAACCAGCCGTAGGCCTGCCGGATCCAGGCGACGTTCGGGTTGATTTCGATTGCCTGCTGAAATTCCTTTTCCGCCGCGCGCCAATCGTATTCGAATTGATATTTAAATTCGGCGAGCGCGTTGTGCGCCTGCGCCGAATCGGGCGCGATTTCGAGCGCCTTCAAAATCAGCGGACGCGCCTTCGTTTCCGCTTCCGGGACGGACATGCGCCGATGACCGCTGAGCATCATGTAGCAGTCCGCCGCGCCGACGTAGGCGAGCGCGAAACGCGGGTCTTTTTCGATCGCCTGCTCGTAAAACGACAAACTCTGCCTGATCCAGTTTTCGCGCCGCGAGTGCCAAACGAGCTGTCCGCGCAGATAAAGCTGATAGGCTTCCGTGTTGTCGGTCAGATGCCGGGCGAGCCGTTCCTGTTCGCGGCGGTTCAGCCGCAGCGTCAGCGCGCCGGCGATGCGTTCGGCGATCGAGTCCTGCACCTTAAAAATGTCGGTGAAACTTTCGTCGAACTGTTCCGCCCATAAAATCGTGCCGCGCGCCGCGTCGGTCAAACGAACCGTCACGCGCACGCGCTCGCCCGCCTTTTGAATGCTGCCGTCCAAAACCGTTTCCGCCTGCATTTCCCGCGCGGCTTCGACCGGGTCCTGCCGCGGGTCGGTGTATTTACGGGCGGCGCTCATCGGGCGCACGACCAACCGGTTGACGCCGCTGAGCCGCGTGATAAGCGTCTCCGCCATGCCCATTTCGAGCGACTCGTCGCGGCTGTCGGCGTCGAGCGGTTTAAACGGCAGCACGGCGAGCGAGCGGACGGGCGCGGCGGAATCCGCCGAATTTCGAATGCCCAGCCACGCGCCGAAACATAAAACGGCGAGCAGCGCGGCGAACGGCCAAACGAAGACGGCCCGGGCGTAAATCCGCGGCGCTTTGCCGGCGCGCGTCCGGCCGGATGCTGCTTGAAGCGGCGGCGTTTGGACGAATGAATCTTCGATTGGCGATTTTTCGATCTCGCCGATGAAACGGTAGCCGCGTTTCGGGACGGTTTCGATGTAACGCGGCGCGTGCGACGAATCTTCGAGGGCGTGACGCAATTCTTTGACGATTTTCGTCAGCGCGTTGTCGCTCACGAACGTGTCTTTCCAGACCCTCTCGAAAAGTTCCTGTTTTTCGACGGTGCGCCCGCCGCTTTCGAGCAGCACCAGCAAAACATCGAAGGCGCGCGGCGTTAAAGTTACGGAACGCCCGTTTTTCCGCACGCAAAAGTTTTCGCCGTCCGCCTCGAAGCCGTCGAATCGATATACGTTCCGGCTGTTGGAAATAATCGTCTTCACCTCAAAAACAAAAGCCTCGTCGCAAGTCATTAACGCTTCGCGAATTCCTATGATGGATACACCGTCGAGCCGCGTTTTGTGACATTCAAAATCGACTTCGGGCGGCGATCTAGCAAAGTCCGCGAAAAGTCACCGAAACGTCACCTCGACGTCACGACGCCGAAGGAGAAAGAGGAATATATTCAAGCCTTCAAAAGCGTGAAAAATACCGAATTACAGGAGAAAATAAATGAAAATCACGGCACTTAATTCATATCTGTTCATTCTTTTTTTGACGGCGGCGGTTTGGGCGCAGGAGCCGGCGGCGCAGGATCGAAAGGCGCGCGCCGTCGGTTATAACGACCGGGCGGTCGCCGAGATAAACGACGCGAATTACGCCGCCGCGCTCGAAGCCTTAAGCCGCGCGATCGCGCTCGAACCGCGCTACGCGACGGCTTATTACAATCTCGGAACGGCGTACGTGCGGCTCGCCCGGCTCGAAAACGCCGCGGCGGCGTTTCGTAAAGCGCTCGAACTTCATCCGCGCTACGCCGAAGCCTTCAATCAGCTCGGCGTCGTTTATCTGGAAAAAGGCGAGCATGAAAAGGCAATCGAAGCCCTCGGGCAAGCCGTGCGGCTGAAAACCGACGACCCGACGCCCTTCTACAATTTGGGCTGCGCTTATATCCGTCAGCAAAAATACGTTGAAGCCGCCGCGGCGCTCGAAGCGGCGAAACGGCTCGACGCCGGCGATCCGGAAATCAGGTTCAATTTAGGATTCGTTTACGGCCGGCAGAGACGCTTTTCTGCGGCGATCGCCGAAATCGCGAAAGCCGTCGAAATAAACCCGGCGGACGAGCAGTCGCAGATGCTTTTGAGCCAGTTCTACATCGCCGCCGGCGAGCGCGAAGCGGCGCTCGCGCAATACGATAAAGCCAAGCGCGAAAATCCGGAGCTCGCCGGAAAACTTTACCGGGAAATTTTCAAAGACAAAATTCTCGCCCTGGCGGGAAAATAGATTCAAGATTCAAGATTTTAAGATCAAGATTCAAGGTCCGACCGTAAAGACTTTGAATCTTAAATCTTGAATTTGAGATCTTTAAAGATTACCGCCGATAAACGATTTTGCCGCCGACGATCGTCGCGACCGCCGCGCCGGTGAACTGCCAGCCGTCGAACGGCGAATTTCGCGATTTCGAGCGCGAGTCGGCGTTTCGGTAAGTCCAGACCAGATCCGGGTCGATGATCGTCACGTCGGCGATCGCGCCCGGCTTCAAGGTGCCGCGATCCTGCAGGCGAAAAATTCGCGCCGGATTGCTCGCGCAAAGCTCGACCATCCGTGCGAGGCTGATGACGCCTTTGTGAACGAGCTCGTTGAACGCGAGCCCGAGCGCGGTTTCGAGCCCGGTGATGCCCATCGGCGCGCGGTCGTATTCGAGCGCCTTTTCGTCGGCGTGATGCGGCGCGTGGTCGGTCGCGATCGCGTCGATCGTGCCGTCCTTTAGAGCTTCGAGAATCGCTTCGAGATGTTCTTCCGAGCGCAGCGGCGGCGACATTTTCGTGTTCGTGTCGTAGCCTTCGACCGCTTTGTCGGTGAGCGTGAAATGGTGCGGCGTGACTTCGCAGGTGATGTGGATGCCTTCCGATTTCGCGCGCCGGACGGCTTCGATCGCGCCGCGCGTCGAGATGTGCGCGATGTGCACGTGCGCGCCGGTTTCCTTCGCCAATATGATGTCGCGCACCGCGTCGAGTTCCTCGGCGAGCGCCGGCATGCCTTTCAAGCCCAAAAGCAGCGACAGTTTTCCTTCGTGCATGACGCCGCCCGAGGACAAAGATTTATCCTCGCAGTGATCGACGACCGGCAGATCGAAGTCTTTCGCGTACTCCATCGCGCGGCGCATCATGCCGGCGTTCGGCACGGGACGCCCGTCGTCGGAAACGGCGACCGCGCCGGCGGCCTTCATCTCGCCCATCTCGGCGAGTTCCGTGCCCGAAGATTCTTTGGTGATCGCGCCGACCGGAAAAACGTTCGCTAAGCCCGCGCGCTCCGCCTGCTCGATCATGTAACGCGTGATCGCCGCGTTGTCGTTGATCGGCGTCGTGTTCGGCATCGGGCAGACGCTCGTCCAGCCGCCCGCGACCGCGGCGGCAGCGCCGCTTCCGATCGTTTCCTTATGTTCCTGACCGGGCTCGCGAAGGTGCACGTGGAGATCGATAAACCCCGGCGCGACCAAAAGTCCCGAAGCGTCGAAAACTTCGGCGTCTTCCGGCGCATCTTCGCCGTGGCGTAACCAACCGACGACGCGCCCGTCCTCGATCAAAACGTTCATGCCGGTGTTTTCCGGCGCAATCGGGTCAATCAGATGACCGTTGGCAATTAAAAGTTTCATTTATAAAAATTAAATATCGTCTTCAAAAATTCTAACTTCAAAAACATCTTTGATCGGACCGAGTCCACTTAATTTCGTCGCGGCGTTCAAATGATTAGGAACATGAGCGAGAAATTTGTAAATGAAAGATGTTATTTCATCATTACTAAGCTTTTCTATATTTGAATAAATCTTTATCAAATCTTCAATATCGGAAACCCAGTCGGTAAGGTGGAAAGCTATATCGCTGGAAACCGATTTAGTTGCACTCATTTCATCAAATGCGGCCTTGATCCTTTGCCTTACCAATGCTTCATCGAGATTTAAATTATTCATGTGTTTTGACCTCTAAATTCCGCGATTACCTCGATCTTGCCGACTATATTTCTATTAAATTCTTCCAACTCCTCTGCCGGAATCCAGTATTCTTCGTGCTCGGTGCCGCCGACGATTTTGGTTTCGTAATCGTCGAGAAAGGATTTTTTGACTTCGAATTTTGTCACGAAGCCGACTTTATCGGCGTTGTATTTCGCGTTCCAGTCGCGGGCGATCTTCGTTGCGTATTCTTCGTTCGTCACCGGGTAAAAGATCGGCTGTTCGGGCAGGCGCGGCGGAAATGCAGTAAATTCAGCCGCTTCGATCAAAGCCAGTTCGTTTGCGCCGACCGGACGATACAAAGTAATTGTTTCCATAAAATAAAAGTAATTGATGCATCGGATCATCAATGCATTTGTTCATTTCCGAAATGAAAATTGATAAATGAATCAATGAATAAACAATTCTATTCGGGGCTTGCCGTGCCTCCGGTCGCGAGGTAAAGCACCGCCATGCGGACGGCGACGCCGTATTTGACCTGATCCAGAATCAGCGAGCGCGAGCTGTCGGCGACGTCCGACGAGATTTCGATGCCGCGGTTCATCGGTCCCGGATGCAGCACGATCGCGTCCGGTCGGGCGAGGTTCAGGCGCTCGTTCGTCAGGCCGTAATGAATCGAATATTCGCGCAAAGTCGGGAAATACGCCGAATCCATGCGCTCTTTTTGAATCCTCAAAATCATCACGACGTCCGCGCCTTCGATCGCTTCTTCGATGTTTTTATTGACGGTCAGATCTTTCTCGACGAGGTGCGCGAAATCGTCCGGCACTAAAGTTTTCGGTCCGGCGACGCGCACGCGCGCTCCCAATTTGGTCAAAAGATGAATGTTCGAGCGCGCGACACGCGAATGCAGAATGTCGCCGACGATCGCGACTTCCAAGCCTTCGATCTTCTTTTTATGCTCGCGGATCGTCATCGCGTCGAGCAGCGCCTGCGTCGGGTGCTCGTTCGCGCCGTCGCCGGCGTTGACGATCGCCGCGCGCGAGACTTTCGCCAATTGATGCGGCACGCCCGCGCTCGAATGCCGCACGACGATGCAGTCGGGCTGCATCGCGTCCAGATTCAGCGCCGTGTCGACGAGCGTTTCGCCCTTCGCGACCGACGACGAGGAAACCGAGATGTTGACCGCGTCCGCCGACAGGCGTTTCGCCGCGAGCTCGAAAGAAGTACGTGTGCGCGTCGAGTTTTCGAAAAACAGATTGATCACGGTTTTGCCGCGCAGCGTCGGCACTTTTTTGATCTCGCGCGCGTTGATCTCGCGGAAATTCTCGGCGGTGTTCAAAATGCCGGTGATCTCGTCCGCGGAAAGATTGCGGATGCCAAGTAAATCTCGACGGCGAAACGGTTTGTCCATAATGGTAAAACGATTTTTGGTTTTTGGTTTTCGTTGATCCTTTGCCTGTTTCTGATTTAAAGCATACAAAAACCGAAAGCCCAAAACCAAAAACCGAATACAAAAAAAGCAAGGCGTCTAAACCTTGCTTTATAAAAACTAATCGGTCGCCTTCTCGTAAATCCAGACGGATTCTTCGTCGTCGTATTCCTTGAGCATGACCTTGATGATCTCGGTGCGCTTGGTCGGCACGGTTTTGCCGATGTAATCGGCCTGGATCGGCAGCTCGCGGTGTTCCTTGCCGCGGTCGATCAAAACGGCGAGCTGCACGCGGTTCGGGCGACCGAAATCCATCAGCTGATCGAGCGCCGCGCGGATCGTGCGCCCGGTGTAAAGCACGTCGTCGACGAGAATGATCTTTTTGTCTTCGATGTCGGCGGCGAGTTCCGTGCGGTTGACGATCGGATTCGCGCCGACGGTCGAAAGGTCGTCGCGGTAAAGCGTGATGTCGATGATGCCGTAAAGCGGTTTTTCGCCTTCGAGCTGCTCGATTTTTTCGGTGATGCGTTCGGCTAAAGGAACTCCGCGCCGGCGAATGCCGACGATGTACAGGTCTTTGGCACCCTGATTTTCCTCGACGATCTCTGAAGCGAGCCGTGAAAGCGCGCGCTTCATCCGCGCCGAGTCCATGATTTTCGATTTTTCAACCAGTCCGTATTCGTCTGCCATATTTCAGTGGAAATCGTACCATCGGAAAGTTCAAAGTTCAAACTTCAAAGGTTTATCATTTATCATTTATCATTTATCATTTATCGCTTCAGCCATGTCGAAACTTTACGAAAAACTCATCCGTCCGGCGCTGTTCAATCTCGCGCCCGAGACGGCGCACGAATTCGGAATCGAAGCCCTGAAAGTGGGGTTAAAGTCAAAGCGCGCGCAGGATTTTGTCGCCCAGCAGTTCGCCTTGAAGGAATCGTTCGGCCCGCTCGAACGCTTCGGCTTGAAATTTGTAAATCCTTTGGGCATGGCCGCCGGATTCGATAAGAACGGCGTCGTCGTCAACCAGCTCGCGGCGATCGGCTTCGCGTTCGTCGAAGTCGGCACCGTCACCTTCGAGCCGCAAAGCGGCAACGACAAACCCCGCATGTTCCGGCTGCCGGCGGACAAAGCCCTCATCAACCGGCTCGGTTTTAATAATCAGGGCGCGCCGCGCGTCGTCGAACGACTGAAAAAAATCGCGTCGAACTGTATCCTGGGCGTCAATATCGGCAAGAACAAGGACGTGCCGAACGAGGAAGCGATCGAAAATTATCTGAAAAGCTTCGATCTCGCGCACGCAGTCGCCGATTACATCGCCGTCAACGTTTCGAGCCCGAACACGCCGAATTTGCGCGAGCTGCAAAAGGCGGAAAATCTGGAAGAACTTTTGGGCGAATTGCAAAAACGAAATAAAGCCTTGAAAACGAAGCCGTTGCTCGTCAAAATCGCGCCGGATTTGAGCGACGCGGAGATCGAGGCGATCGTCGACATCGCGCAAAGGCTCGATCTTTCGGGCATCATCGCGACGAACACGACCGTTTCGCGCGAAAACCTGAAAACACAAATCAGCGAAACGGGCGGTTTGAGCGGACGGCCGGTGCGCGAAAAATCGAACGAAGTGATCAAAAAAATCTACCGGTATGCGAACGGCAAACTGCCGATCGTCGGCGTCGGCGGCGTCTTCACCGCCCGCGACGCGTTCGAAAAAATCGCCTGCGGCGCGTCTCTCGTGCAGGCTTACACGGGATTTATTTACCGCGGAATTTCTTTCGCGCACGACGTCAACGCGGGCCTGCTGCGCATCCTGAAGGAAAAGGGCTTCGCGGATCTCGACGAGGCGGTCGGCGCGCACCTGCGCCGCGCGGTCTAAACCGCCTGAGTGTTTGACACACAATTTTCAAAAGATATAATAAATCCTTTGCGTTTTGCGCAGATTAAATTGAAAGCTTAATCTATATTGTGATGATTATCGATTTGATCACATTGGAAAATTCGCCGCGGGAGTTCGACTTCGAGCTCGCACCCGAGCAAATCGATCTGGACGGCGACGAGGAAGCGCGATTGAAAACGCCGGCGCGCGTGACCGGCAAATTGACCAGGCGCATCGCGCAGACCGACGTCGAGGGAACAATCGACGCCGAACTCGAAATCGAATGCACGCGCTGCCTGCAGAAAATTGATAAAAAGTTCGAAATCCCGTTTCGCGCCGCGTTCGTCGCGCCGGAAAATTACACGCAGGCGAAAGAAGCGGAACTGAATGCGGAAGACCTCGACGTTTCGGTGCTCGAAGGCAACGAAATCGATTTGAAAGAACTCGTCCGCGAGCAGATTTTATTAAATCTTCCCGAGCAGATTTTCTGCCGCGAAGATTGTCAGGGTTTGTGCGAAAAATGCGGCGCAAACCGAAATTTGATAAATTGTAATTGTTTAGAAGAAGAGGTCGACCCGCGCTGGGCGGCGCTCAAAAATTTAAAATAAAATTAAACGATCTTTGATTTTCGACCTTTGACCTTTGAAATAAAGAAAATCAAAGGTCAAAGGTCGAAAATCAAAGGTCGAATTATTAGAGGTAAAAATGCCAAATCCAAAACGCAGACATTCGAAATCACGCACCCGTCAACGCCGCGCTCACGACGCGCTGAAAGTGCCGCAGTTTTATATCGACAAAGACACGGGCGAAGCCAAAAAACCGCACCGCGTCGACGCCGAAACCGGAACTTACAAAGGTCGTCAAATCCTGGAAGGAAACGAATCGGAATAGAATAAATTTGTTCATTGATTCATTTAGTCATTGCTTCATTCATTGATGAATAAATGAACGAATGGCTCGATGAATCAATTATAAAAATGACACAAAACGCTGGCATCATCGGAATGGGGCACGCTTATCCGGAGGGCATTTTGACGAATGCCGATCTGGAAAAGATGGTCGAAACGAGCGATGAATGGATAACTACGCGCACCGGCATCAAACAGCGGCATAAAGCCGCCGACAACGAATACACTTCGCAGTTCGGCACCGCCGCCGCGAAAATGGCGCTTGAGCGCGCCGGCCTGAAGCCTGAAGACATCGACATCATCGTCTGCGCGACGACGACGCCCGATCAGATCATGCCCTCGACCGGCGCCTTGATTCAAGCGCAGCTCGGCGCGGCGAACGCCGCCGGGATGGACGTTTTTGCGGCTTGTTCGGGCTTTTTGTACGGCATCACGATGGTCGAATCGATGATTCGCACCGGACAGATCCGTTACGCGCTCGTGATCGGCGCGGAAGTCCTGACGAAATACGTCGACTACACCGACCGCGGCACGTGCGTCATTTTCGGCGACGGCGCGGGCGCGGCTGTTTTAGGTCCGGTCGCGGAAGGCAAGGGCATTCTCGCGACGAAAATCAAATCCGACGGGCGCTACGAGGAACAGCTCTACGCGCCGGGCGGCGGCACGAAGCTCGGCACGACGTACCAGACGATCGACAACCGCGATCACTTCTTTAAGATGAAGGGCAACGAGCTTTTCAAGGTCGCGGTGCGTTCGATGGCGGAAATTTCCAAGGAAATGCTCGACAAGACCGGCTACACGGTCGGGGACGTCGACCTCGTCATTCCGCATCAGGCGAACCAGCGCATCACCGACGCGGTCGCGCAGCGGCTCGGCGTGCCGGAAGAAAAGGTTTATTCGAACATCGCGTACCACGGCAACACGTCGTCCGCCTCGATCCCGATCGCGATGGACGAATGCATCGAAGCCGGCAAGATCAAAGAGGGAAGTCTCGTCCTTTTAACCGCCTTCGGCGGCGGCGTCACGTGGGGCGGAACGGTAATCAGATTTTAGGATTGTCTCATTCATTCATTGACGATTAATTCCACAATGAATAAATGAATAAATGAGTAAATGACTCAATCAATGAAATTAGCTTACATCTTTCCCGGTCAGGGCTCGCAAGCGGTCGGCATGGGCAAAGATCTATTCGATAATTACGCCGCGAGCCGCGCGGTTTTCGAGGAAGCCGACGACGCGCTCGGGTTTTCGCTGTCCGAAATGTGTTTTGCGGGCACGGCGGAAGATCTGGCTTTGACGGCGAACACGCAGCCCGCGATCCTGACCGTCTCGGTCGCCGCGCTGCGCGCGATGGAAGCCGAGGGCTTTCCGGCTCCCGATTACGTCGCCGGTCACTCTTTAGGCGAATACTCGGCGCTCGTCGCCGCCGGCGCGCTGTCTTTCGCGGACGCCGTGCGGACGGTCAGAAAACGCGGCACTTATATGCAGGAAGCCGTGCCGGTCGGCGTCGGCGCGATGGCGGCGATTTTGGGCCTGCCGCTCGAAACGGTCGAAATCGCCTGCGACGAAGCGGCGGAAGGCGAAATCTGCGCGCCGGCGAACATCAACTCGCCGGCGCAAATCGTCATCGCCGGCAACGCGGAAGCGGTCGATCGCGCGATCGATCTATTGAAGACGCGCGGCGCGAAACGCGCCATCAAGCTCAACGTTTCCGCGCCTTTTCACTGCGACCTGATGCTGCCGGCGCAGGAACGCCTCGAAGAAGATTTAGCCCGCTTACAGTTTAACGAATTAAGATTTCCGATCGTCGAAAACGTTTCGTCCGAAGCGAACACGAAAGGCGACCGCGCGCGCGTCGCGCTGACCGAACAGGTTTCCTCGCCGGTGCGCTGGGCGCAGTCGGTCGAATTTCTTCTGGCGGAAGACGTCGGAACGTTCGTCGAAGTCGGCGCGGGCAAGGTTTTATCGGGTTTGGTTCGCCAAATCAATCGTGACGTTCGCTGTTTGAACGTCGAAAATTCGGAAAGTTTAAGAAGCAGTTTCGAAAGTTTGCCGAGTTGAACGAGTTGACTGGGTGATAGGAATTTGAACTCAGTCAACTTCAGCCAACTCGGTCGACTCAGTCAACTTTTATAAAAAACAAGAGGAGAGATTATGTCAGAAGTTCAAGATAAAATTAAACAGATCATCGTCGACGAATTGGGCGTCGACGAGGCGGAAGTGACGGAGAATGCGCGGTTCATCGAAGATTTGGGCGCGGATTCATTGGATTTGGTCGAGCTCGTGATGCGTTTCGAAGAGGAATTCGACATCGAAATTCCCGACGAAGACGCCGAAAAAATCCAGGCTGTCCGCGACGCCTACGCTTACGTCGAACAGCACAAACAGGCTTAGTTGTCAGTGGTCGGTGGTCAGCGGTCAGTTAAATTTGTTTCTGATCGTCGATTACCGACCACTGAGCAACTTTAAAGAAAACAAATTATATAAAGCGGAATAAGCAGAACGCTTTTAGAGAATCCGCAAATGTTGGTCGCACGGTAAAGGTTCGAAAAAGCCTCTTAACAGATGTTTTCCGGCCACTGACCACTGACCACTGACCACTGACAATATGAAACGTCGTGTAGTTGTAACCGGACTCGGACTGGTCACGCCGGTCGGCAATGATGTGCCGACGACCTGGGAAGCCTTGAAGCGCGGAGAAAGCGGCGCCGACCAGATCAAGAAGTTCGACACGGAAAAATTTGACGTTAAATTCGCCTGCGAGGTGAAAAACTTCAGCGCCGACGACTTTCTCGAAAAGAAGGAAGCCCGGCGCATGGGCGCGTTTACACATTTCGCGATCGCGGCTTCCGACGAAGCCGTGCGCGACAGCGGACTCAAGATCGACGAATCGAACGCCGAAATGATCGGCACTTACATCAGTTCGGGCATCGGCGATTTCTGGGCGATCGAGCGCGAGCACGAAAAGCTTCTCAATTCCGGTCCGGGCAGAGTTTCGCCGTTCTTTATCGTGTCGGCGATCGTCAATTTGGCCGCCGGCAACGTCTCGATCCGCCACGGCGCGAAGGGACCGAACTCGGCGACGGCGACCGCCTGCTCGGCGGGCGCGCACGCGATCGGCGACAGTTTCCGTTTGATCGAACGCGGCGACGCCGACGCGATGATCTGCGGCGGTGCCGAAAGCGCGATCACGCCGATGTCGGTCGCCGGCTTCGATTCGATGCGCGCGCTCTCGCGCCGCAACGACGATCCGAAACGGGCGTCGCGGCCGTTCGACGCCGAACGCGACGGGTTCGTGATCGGCGAAGGCGCGGGGCTTTTGATCCTCGAAGAACTCGAACACGCGAAAGCGCGCGGCGCGCGCATTTACGCCGAAATCGTCGGTTACGGGATGAGCGCCGACGCGTTTCACGTCACGATGCCGGACGAAACCGGCTCGGGCGCGATCCGCGTCATGCAGCGCGCGATCAAAGACGCCGGCGTCGCGCCGGAGCAGATCGGCTACATCAACGCGCACGGCACTTCGACGCCGTACAACGACAAGTTCGAAACGCTCGCCATCAAGCAGGTTTTCGGCGACCACGCCTACAAACTCGCGGTCAGCTCGACCAAATCGATGACCGGACACGCGCTCGGCGCGGCGGGCGGCATCGAAGCCGTCATTTCGGTCCTCTCGCTCTACAATAACCAGCTGATGCCGACCATCAATTACGAAAATCCCGATCCGGACTGCGATCTGGATTATATTCCGAACGAGCCGCGCAACCGCGAAGTCGAATACGTGCTTTCGAACAGCTTCGGTTTCGGCGGCACGAACGCGTGTTTGATTTTTAAGCGGTATAATGATTAAGTATCATTTATACTTTTAGAACTCAAGCGTCCCTTTTCGTGGATGTCCTGAAAGTTTTCGCCCGATTCGAGCGAAAAGGAGGTCCGGCGATGAAAAAGTCAGATGTTTTGAAGGCGTGGGGCCGGATTTTGACCGGCGATCGGCCGTCGCTTTCGATCGAAATCACGCGCGAATGTCCGCTGCGGTGCCCGGGCTGTTACGCGTACGAACCCGAACATCTGCAGGAAATCGGACAGGGGCTGCGGTCGGTCAGCGATTTTAAGGGCGATGAACTTATCGACCGGGTTTTAGACCTCGTCAAAGTTCATCGCCCTTTGCATTTGTCGATCGTCGGCGGCGAACCGCTCGTCCGTTTTCGCGAATTGACGCTGCTGCTGCCGCAACTGAGCAAAATGGGCATCGCCGTGCAGCTCGTCACGAGCGCCGTGCGCGAAATCCCGAAATCCTGGGCGACGATCGAAAATCTGCACCTCGTCGTTTCGATCGACGGCCTGCAGCCCGAACACGACGCCCGCCGCAAGCCGGCGACCTACGAAAGAATCCTGCGCAACATAAAGGATCAGAAGATCACCGTCCACTGCACGATCACCGGGCAGACGGCGAATCGTCCCGGCTATTACCGCGAATTTCTCGAATTCTGGTCGGCGCGCGAAGAGGTCAAAAAAATCTGGTTCAGCCTTTTCACGCCGCAGATCGGCGCGGTCGGCGAGGAGATTTTGACGCCCGCCGTTCGCGCCGCAGCGATCGCCGAGATCGAACGGCTGAAACCGCTTTTCCCGAAACTGAATATGCCGCGGCTGGTCATCGAAGGCCTGCGCCGTCCGCCGGCCTCGCCGAACGACTGCATTTTCGCCCAAACGACCCTCAATTACACGGCCGATCTGAAAAGCAAGGTCGCGCCGTGCCAATTCGGCGGCGCGCCCGACTGCGCGCAGTGCGGCTGCATCGCCTCGGCGGGGCTCGCGGCGGTCGGCAATTACAAATTGTTCGGCGCCGTGCCGCTCAAAAAGATCTTCGTCGCTTCCGACCGGATCGGAAAAAAAATCAAAAAATTAAGCGCCTGAATCCGGCTCCGGTTTATAAATCCATTCGCAAAACTTATACTGTAATCACTATGAACCCGAAATTTTTCTTCTGAATGAATACTCATTCAGTCGATTGGAAATTTTTCGCGAAACCATATAAAATTTTAGAAAATTCAAGCATTATTCAAAAATATATGAAAATAATCGTTTTAATGAAACAGGTCGCCAACAAGGACGCGGTTCTGCGCGTGCGCGGCGACGAAAAATGGATTGACGAATCGAATATTTCGCAGCAGACGAACGAATCGGACGGTTACGCGCTCGAAGAAGCGCTGCGCATGAAAGAGGCGAAGGGCGACGGCGAGGTCGTCGTCTGCACGCTCGGCGCGCAGAGCGCGAAAACGGTTTTGAAGGACGCGCTCGCGCGCGGCGCCGACCGCGCGATTCACATCGTCGCGGAAAACGTCAACGAATTGTCGCCGTTTCAGATCGCGAAAGCCATCGCCGACGCGATCCGCGACGAAAACGCCGATCTGGTTTTCACGGGCTTGCAGTCGGACGACGCGAGCTACGGGCAGACGGGCGTCATCTTAGCCGAACTTCTGGGCATTCCGCACGCGACGATCGTCATCGAAGTCGACCGCGCGAGCCTGAACGGTTCTTTGAGAGTCAAACGCGAGCTCGAAAGCGGCTGGTATCAATGGTTCAAATACCAGCTGCCGGCGCTTTTGACGATCCAGTCGGGCATCTCGCAGATCCGCTACGCGAGCCTCAAGGGCATTATGGCGGCGAAGAAAAAGGAAATCCGCGACGTCGCGCCGTTGATTGAAAACTTCGCCGGCGCGCAGAAAATCGAAAGGGTTTATCTGCCGCTGAAAATGAAGCAGACCCAGATTTTAGGCTCCGGCGACGCGAAAAAGGGCGCCGTCGAACTCGTCGAAAAACTCAAAACGGAGGTTCGCGTTCTGTAATGGATTTTGGGTTTTGGCTTTAGGTTTGGAATTCCATGCCTAAAACCGAAAACCGAAAACCGAAAACCAAAATTATTATGAGCATTTTAGTATTCATCGAACACAAAGACAGCGCCGTCAACCGGGCCTCGCTCGAAGCGATCGCCGCCGCGCAGAGCATCGGCAAGGATTTGGGCTTAAAAGTTTCGGCCGTCATCCCGAATCAGGCCGACACGGCGCTCGCCGAGACGATCGCGCAGTACGATCTCGAAAAAGTCATCGTCGCGAAAAACGAAAAGCTTGGACATTACACGCCCGACGGTTACGCCGACGCGTGGGAAGAAGTCATCAGGCGCGAAAATCCGCAGTACGTCGTCATGGCGCACACCTATCAGGTGCGCGATTTCGCGCCGAAAGTCGCGGCGCGTCTCGGCAAGGAAGTCGTCGGCGACTGCATCCGTTACAAGGCGGACGGCGGAAAACTGACGTTGACGCGCCGGATCTTCTTAGGAAAACTGGACGCCGACGTGACGGTCGGCGGCGACGCGCCGTATTTCGTCACTTTCCAGTCGGGCGCGTTTCGCGGCGACGCGGCGGAAAAGGGCGGCGCGCCGGTCGAGTCGATCGACGTCAACGTCGGCGACATTCGCATGGAAGCGGAAGAGCCGTTTCAGGAAGCGAAGGCGTCGGTCGATTTGTCGAAATCGGAAATCATCGTCGCCGTCGGTCGCGGCATCAAGTCGCAGGAAAACATCGCGGTCGCGCAGTCTCTCGCCGACGCGCTCGGCGCCGATCTCGCCGCGTCGCGCCCGATCTGCGACGCCGAATGGCTGCCGATCGACCGGCAGATCGGATCGAGCGGGCAGACGGTCGCGCCGAAGGTTTACATCGCGCTCGGCATTTCCGGCGCGATTCAGCACATCGTCGGCATGAAAAACGCCGGCACGATCGTCGCGATCAACAAGGACGCCGAAGCGCCGATTTTCGACATCGCCGATTACGGCATCGTCGGCGACCTTTTCGAAGCCGTGCCGACGCTGGTCGAAGAGATCAAAAAGGCGAAAGGCTAAATTTTAGCTTTAACGCGAAGGCGCGGAGACGCAAAGAATGGTTAACCATTCTTTGCGTCTCCGCGCCTTCGCGTTAAAAAATCATTCCGAAACCCGTCACGCTACAGGCAGACTTTGAATTGCGAGTTTTCCAATCTAATTTTATGAATTCCAAAAAGCGCTAATCAAAAAAGGTTTTTACTGCTTGTGCTTAAAACTTCCCGTAATTTTTAATAAAACAAAACCAGATTCCGAAAGTAAAGAAAAATCTATTATCCTCATTCTGTTTGTTGTATGATCAGAAATGTCGCAAGAACGCCCCTTTTTTGAAATAAAAATTTATTAACAGAAATGAGAAATCAATTGCCGGGTGCGCCGATTATTTTTTTGCTTTACTGCTCGATTATTTTTTGTGCGGGCTGCGGCGAACTTCGGACCGCTAATTTAACTTCGAAGCTGCAGCGACAAATAAAACAAGAAGAGTACGAACGGATTTATAATGAATCGTCGCTGAAATTGCGCCGTTCGATCGGCGAACGGGAATTTATCGACAAATTGAAGAGCGCCGTCCGTGTGATGAAAAACGCCGACCCGGAACTAAACTGGAAAAACAGTCCGGCTAACTTCGACAGTTACGGCACGGCGGAAGGCGAATTAAAATCCTACAATGTGCATCGCGTGCTCGGACAAAACGAAGACGTTTTCGTTTCAATGGAATTCCTCGAAGAAAAAAGCGGCGTCGGCAAATTAAATTTTATAAGAGTGCACGATTTAACGACCCAGCCGGGATCGATGATTTCGATTCCTTGATTAATTGGAATCGATTTCAACTCGATTCGCGAGAGAAACGACGAATTTTGGCGGCACGTTTCAAATTGTCTAAAAAACGATCCTTTCCGGGACGCTTTTCCTAAACTAATCCTTAACCCTGTGGCAAAACACAATGAAAATGGTGGCGATCACCGTTTTACCATTTCAAAAAGCCGCTAAAATTCTGGTGAATATAAAAATCGGCTGTTAATGCAGTCGATTCGAACCGAAAAAAACTATGTCGAAGAAAATCGTTTTTTACGTCAATTTGTGTTTGCTTTTTATCTCGCTTTTAATCTTATCCGGTTATGCGCAAACCGGAAAGCTTGAAACACGGAAGGGGAAATTAGTGGTCGGCGAAAAGGATTCGGCGATCATTTATTACGGCTCGGAATCGGGCGATTTGGCGGCGTTTTGTTTCAGAAACAAATCGGCGGCAGGGCGTGCCATCCTCGGCAAATGCAAAGACGGAGAGCTGTGTCAGTTTACAGGGCAAGTTTCATTTAATTCGACGGTATGCAGCACCGCCTACGAGCTGACTCAAGGCTATTCTTTTACGGGCGAGATTGTTTTTATCAAATCAGTCAAAAAAATAATCAAATAGCTCTCTCAGCAACGACCCTTTTCGAGTCGCTTTCTTGAAAAACATGCCGGCTAGAAGAATCAAAAATAAAAAACAATCCGACGATAAGCCGGCGAGCAGAATCGACTTGAAAGATATTCTGAATACGGTCGGCGATCGTGTGATTAAATCTCGGTGGCGGTGTCGCGATTTGTGGGTACTGGCGAACTTTGACGAAAATCCTGATTCATATCGTTTTAGTCGTTTGAAAGTATCGGGCGACGAACTTCTGGAAATGGCTTCAAAGATTTACCAAACGATAGACGGGCGATTTGAAGCGCGCAGTGAAGGCGCGGCGAAAACCCCCTGGCTGGTAATAGTTGCCTTCGACAGTTCCTGGTTTGAAGTGTGGTCGTCCAAATTGTGGATCATTGAGAAAATAAAAACTACCTTTCAGGATACCACCGACATTACAGAAATCAGCGGCATTTTAAGCGAACCTGTCAAAGCAGGCTGATTGTCTAGAAAACTCCCCTTTTTCGAAATACTAAAATCAATCTGAAAATATTTCATAACTCCTACCTTTTCGAGACAGTTTATTAAATGATCCAATTCGATTTAACCGTTATCTTTCCGGATAGTGCGGTTTTGCGGGTTTGTATCAAAATAGGTCTCGTAACTAACATTCCGAAAGCGGATGGCTTCCGCGATATTTTTCGAGAAGCCGTAAAACCACGCTCGCTAAACCGGCGGAAAAATAAAAAGGAACCCGCGACATTTGAAACGGATTCCTTTTTGAAAAAGGTTTTTGACTTTGGGGGCTGGTGTCGCCGATTCGGGATTTTAAGTCCGAAATCCCAAACCCGCAATCCCGAATCGAAATTATTCGTCTTCGTCGTGCGCGCGGACGCGTCCCGCCGCGACGGCGTCCTGAATGACCTTGTCGGCTAAATTATGCGGCAGCGGGTCGTAGTGCGAAAACTGCATGTGATAAGAGCCGCGCGCCTGCGTGACGGAATTGAGCTTCGATTGGTAATCGAGCATTTCCGACAAGGGAACCTGCGCTTTGATGACCTGCTGTTTGCCGCGCATGTCCATGCCCTGCACGCGCCCGCGCCGGGAATTGAGATCGCCCATGATGTCGCCCGAAACTTCCTGCGGGCAGAAAACCTCGACGTCCATGATCGGCTCCAAAAGCGTCGGGCGCGCTTTTTCCATCGCGGCGCGGAAGGCTTTCCGGCCGGCGGCGCGGAAACTGTGTTCGTCCGAATCGACCGTGTGGTAGCTGCCGTCGACTAAAGTCACGCGGAAATCGACGAGCGGGTAACCGGCGACGGCGCCGCCTTGCGCGGCTTCGAGAATTCCTTTTTCGACCGCCGGGCGGAAGTTCTGCGGAATCGCGCCGCCGAAGATTTTATCGACCCATTCGAATCCGCCGCCTCTTTCGAGCGGCTCGAAGACGCATTTGCAGTCGCCGAACTGCCCGCGCCCGCCCGACTGTTTCTTGTGACGCCCCTGCACTTCGACCTGCTGCGTGATCGTTTCTTTGTAAGGCACCTTCGGCGGATGCAGCGCGACTTCGACGTGATAGCGATTCCTCAATTTATCGACGACCGTTTCGATGTGCAGTTGCCCCGAACCGGACAGGATGAATTCCTTGGTCTGCGCGTCGCGGTCGAAATGCAGGCTCGGGTCTTCTTCCAAAATTTTGTGCAGCGCGACCGAGATTTTTTCCTCGTCGGCGCGGCTTTTCGGCTCGATCGCGAAAGCGATCGCGGCTTCCGGATATTCGACCTTCGGGTAAACGATCGCGTTCGCCTTATCGCACAGCGAATCGCCGGTCTGCGTGTCTTTTAATTTGACGACCGCGATGATGTCGCCGGTCTGCGCGGAATCGACTTTGTCCAGCGTCTTGCCGGAAATGACGTGCAGCGCGCCGAGCCGTTCCTGCGCGTCGCGGCTCGAATTGTAAACGGTCGCGTCGGATTGAACTTTGCCCGAAACGATCTTCATGACGTTGATGCGCCCGGCGAACGGGTCGGCGATCGTGCGGAAAACGTAGGCGGAAAACGGCTCGTCGTTCGAATATTTGCGCGCGATCCGCTCGCCCGTGCCTTCCGGATCGGCGTAGCCGTATTCGGCTTCGTGCGTCGCCGGGTTCGGCGCGAATTCGACGATGTGGTCGAGCAGGATCGAAAGCCCGACGCCGGTCTGGCTCGATACGGCGTAAACCGGGCACAGCTTGCTGTTGGCGATCGCCTTCGCGAGGTTCGGATAAATGTCTTCTTCGTCCAAAGTTCCGTTTTCGAAATATTTTTCCATCAGCGCGTCGTCCGATTCGGCGACGAGCTCGATCAGTCTTTCGCGCGTCGATTCGAAGACGTCGCGTCCCGCTTCGGGAATCGGGATTTCCTTCGGTTTGCCGTGCTCGTCGAATTCGTACGCCTTCTGGTGCACGACGTCGACGACGCCGCGAAAGGCGGTTTCCTGCCCGATCGGCAGCGTGAACGGCACGATCGAGCGCGCGAAGGATTCTTTTGCCGTGTCGAGCGCGTGTCCGAAATCGGCGTGCTCCTTGTCGAGCTTGTTGATGACCATGAACCGCGGCAGCAAAAATTCGTTGGCGTAGACCCAGGTCTTTTCCGTCTGAACTTCGATGCCCTTGACGGCATCGACGACGACGAGCGCGCAGTCGACGACGCGCAAAGCCGGACGCGCGTGCGCGACGAACGCCGCGTAACCGGGCGTGTCGACGAGATTGATTTTCGTGTCGTTGTATTCGAGATGCGCGAAGTTGTTGTTCAGCGTGACCTTGCGGGCGATCGAATCTTCGTCGTAATCGGTGACGGTCGTGCCTTCGTCGACGCGCCCCCAGCGATTCGTCGCGCCGGCGACGTGGAGTAAAGACGCGACGAGCTGGGTTTTACCCGCGTCGCCGTGTCCAATGACAGCCAAATTTCTGATGTTTTCAGTGGTAAATGCTTTCATTTTCGGCAAAATTCTCCTTTTGGTTTGTAATTAGTGAGTCAGTGGTCGGAGCTCGGCGGTCAGTTGTTCTTCCGATTGCGTGCCGCGCCGTGTTTGAAACATCACGAACGAAAGGCGAAAACATTGGCGACGGACAACTGACCGCCGACCACGGACAACTGACCACTGACAAATAGATTGTTGGTAAGAATTAAATTTATACCCAAAGCGGGGAGATGGCAAGAATCGGCAAATTATTTCATTTTTCGCTTCGCGGAAAATCGTTCGTTTCCGGATATTTATGCAGCCCCGGGCGGTGGAATCGAAGTTTCGGATCGCGCCGCGCCGCCGCGCGGCCTTCGGAATCCCGCGCGCGCTAAAGTTCGGCGCCGTCTTGTGATATTATCTGCATTGCTCGAACTTATGACCGGCTTTGAACAATCGATCAGGAATCTCGACCTTAAACTTTTTGAGAAAATCGGCAGTCAATCCAGCGATCGCGACAAACGATCGCTGCTCGCCTGCCAGCTCGCCGTGCGCGAATTGACGGGCGGCTACCGGTACCTCGAAATCGGCTCGTATCTCGGCGGCAGCATTCAGCCGCATCTGCTCGACGAAAAATGCCGGAAGATTTATTCGATCGACAAACGCCCGCTCGTGCAGCCCGACGCGCGCGGCGTCGATTACACGTACCTCAACAATTCGACCGCGCGGATGCTCGAAAACCTCGAACGGGTCGCGCCCGAGGCGGTCGGCAAAATCACGGCGCTCGACGGCGACACGCGCGGCGTCGCGCCTTCGGCGATCGAAGAAAAAATCACCCTGTGTTACATCGACGGCGAGCACACGGACGAAGCGGTTTTGTCGGATTTTAAGTTCTGCCTCGGCGTTCTGGACGAAAACGGCGCGATTTTGTTCGACGACGCGAATATCATTTACAACGGCATCGCCGACTGCATCGAATATCTGAAACATTCGCGGGCGGATTTTCGTGCCTATAATTTACCCGACAAAGTTTTCGCCGTCGAGGTCGGCGATTTTCCGCTGCATCGAAACGAGGCGATTCTGGAAAGGCTTTTGAACAACCACGAAGGTTATCTTTATTCTTTGCAGTCGAACGATTTATACCGGCGATTCGTGAACAAGCGACCGTTTCGGATGTACCGGAAACTGATGACGAAAGTTAAGGGGCTCAATAAGTTTGATTGACCGAAACGGCAAAAAAATCCGCGAAAACCGTCTGAACGGTTGAGCCGAAATCGTCGAACGGACAATTTCCGCGGAATTGATTTAAAAATCAGAAAGTTGATCGAGAGGAAACCATGACACGAAAAAGAGAGCGTTGCAGTTGGATTTTCAGTTTGTTTTTAATTTCCGCATTTTTGTTGAACGGTTTCACGCCGGCGCGCGCGCAGGACGTGGTCACGTCCGACGATTTCACGGGCGGCTCGTCGGCGTTCGTCTTCAAGACTTCGCGCAAGCCGACGCAGCGCAAATTCGCCGTGCGGGCGACGAACTTCAGCCGCTCGAAATCGGCGAAGCTCGAATCCGTCAAACGGCTCGCCAAGCAGGCCGTGACGGTCGCCAAGGTCAATCCGAAACGCACGCGTTCGAAGGAATTCGCGCCGCCGACGACCGCCGCCGAATCGGATGCGATCCGGCGCAAATCGCCGCAGGAAGCGTCGGTCGTGTTCGCCGGCGTCGGCGAGTATTTCCTCACGCGCGACAATCTCGACGAATCGATCAACTGGTTTCGCGAGGCGATTCAGCTCGACGAAAATAACGTCAACGCGAAAAACGGTCTGAGCGACGCGCTGGCGCTCAAAGGCACGCAGCTGCTCAGCAAGGAAAACGACGAGATCGCGAAAATGCTGTTCGACGAGGCGCTCAAAAACAACCCGAAAAACGCCGCCGCGCACGCCGGTCTGGCCGAGTATTACAGCGCGCGTGACGACAACGAAAAAGCGCTCGCGAGCTATGAGAAGGCGCTCTCGTACGACGCCGATCTGACGGAGCTCTACGCGCCGCTCGGCGTGCTTTATTTCCAGAAGGGCGAAGTCGCGAAAGCCGAAACGTATCTGCAAAAAGCGGTCGCGGCGAATCCCGACAACTCGGAAACGCAGTTTTACCTCGGACTTTTAAGATATAAACAGAACCGCTACGAGGAGGCCGCGACCGCCTTTAAGCGCGCGCTCGAACTCGACCCGACCAACTCGGAAGCGCAGTATTATCTGGGCGAAGTTTTCGACCGTTTGAATCAGGACAAGGACGCCATCGCCGCGTATCAGAAAGCGGTGCAGATGAATCCGAAGTACACGGAAGCCTGGTTCGACCTCGGCGTCGCCTACTTCAACCGCGACAAACTGCCCGAAGCGATCGAAGCTTATAAAAAGGCGATCAGCCTTAAACCGACGCACGGCGAAGCGTACGCCAATCTCGCGGACATTTACCGCCTGACCGGCAAGCTCGACGAAGCGATCAGCGCCTATCGCCTGGCGACGACGTTCATCAAGGACGATCCCGAGCTCTACAGCAAATTCGGTTACGTCGCGGCGCGGCGCGCGATGACGCCGGCTTACCGGAGCTTCTGGAAGACCGCGATCGACAACTTCGAGAAAGCCATCGCCGTCACGCCCGGCGGTTCCGATTACATCGATTACACGAATCTCGGCTGGGCGTATTACAACGCGGCGCAGTCGGAAATGAGGGCGCGCAATGAAGCCGGTTATAAGACCGATCTGGAAAAAGCGCGCGACGCCTTCGTTAAGGCGAACGCCATGAAGCCGCTGCCGAAAGTCGCCGCCGCGATCAATCTCAATCTCGGCATGACGCTCACCGATCTCGGCGATTATCAGGGCTCGATCGCGGTTTTGAAGGCGGCCTCCGATTCGCAGAAAAACTGGGTGCCGGCGATCAACGAGCTCGGCATCGCGTACCGCAAAAGCGGCGACCTCGAAAACGCCGCCAAGCAGTTCAAGCGCGCCGTCGAGGTCGACGACAAGTTCGCGTCCGGATATTACAATCTGGCGGAAGCCGAATACCGTCGCAATAATCTGAAGGAAGCCAAAAAACAATACGAAAAGCTGAAAACCCTGAACCGCCCGGATCTGGTCGCGACGCTCGAACTGGCGACGAACGGCGGCATCAAGCGATAGCCCCGGCGGGGAAATAACGGGAATGACCTTTTTTGCCGCGGTTTGACGCGTTAATTATTGAAAGTATTTTATTTCAACGGTTCCGCTCGAGCCGGTTCCGTTGAAGGATTTTAAGAGGTATTGATGATTAAGTTTTGCTTTGAAAAACTTCTTGCCGGCATTTTAATTTCAGCCGTTTTATTATTGAACGTTCCGGCCGCGCGCGCGCAGGACGTAATTACTTCAGACGATTTTTCGGGCGGCGCGAGCGTTTTCACGTTTCGCGAATCGCGCAAAGCCAAGCAGAAAAAAGCGGCGGTCAGGAGCGGTTTCGTCGCGAGCCGCAACACCGCGCAGCGGAAAAAGACGCGCGCGAAAGTGAAGACGCAGGTCGTCGCGAAAAACAAACCGCGCACGCGCCTCAAGGCCGTCGAGCCGACCGCCGTCGCGAAAGTGCCGGCGAAAACCGCCGCCGCTAAAATCAAGGCGTCGAACGATTACGCCGGCGCGGGCGAAACGCATCTGGACCGCAACGAAACGGACGAAGCGATCGCGGCGTTCAAAAAAGCGGTCGAACTGAATCCGAAAAACGCCGCCGCGAAGCTCGGTCTGAGCGAGGCGCTGACGAAAAAAGGCGATCAGCTCGTCGATTCGGAAAACGCGTCGCTGGCGGTCGCCTCCTACAACGAGGCGATCAAAAACAATCCGAAAAACGCCGCCGCGTTCGCCGGTCTCGGCGAAGCCTACGAAGCGCTCGACCGGGACAAGGAATCGGCCGCCGCCTACCAGAGCGCTTTAACGCTCAACCCGGAATTGACCGAGCTTTATTTGCCGCTCGGCATCGCGTATTATCGCGAGGGCGAGATCGCGAAGGCCGACGAATACATCAAAAAAGCCGATAAACTAAGCCCGGACAACGCCGAAGCGAAGCTTTACATGGGGCTCGTCAGCCTGAAGCAGAATCAGAACGACACGGCGGTCGCCTCGTTCAACCGCTCGCTCGCGCTCGATTCGAACAACGCCGAAGCGCATTATTATCTCGGCGCGGCGTACAGCCGCGACGGCAAAGACACGGAAGCCTCCGCCGAGTACCAGAAGGCGCTCGCCGTCAATCCGAATTACAACGACGCGCTGTTCGACCTCGCCGTCTCGCAGTACAATTCCGAGCAGTACGCGGCGGCCGCCGCGACTTATCAGAAGGTCGTCCTGAACGAGCCCTCGAACGGCGCGGCGCAGGCGAATCTGGCGGAAACCTACCGCCAGCAGGAGCAATACGCGCGCGCGAACGAGCAGTACGCCGTCGCCGCCGTTTACGTCAAAGACGATCCCGAACTTTATTCGAGCTGGGGCTATTGTCTCGGCAAGGAAAATAAATGGGACAAGGCGGGCGAACGCCTGCAGACGGCGAAGGACATGCGCGGCGACGCGGTCGACTACTCGAACGTCGCCTGGGCGTACAATCGCAGCGCGGAAGCCGACGTCAAAGCGGACCGCGACGCGGACGCGGCGGCAAAATTGACCGTCAGCAAGGAGTCTTCGCAGAAGGCGACCGAGATGAACCCGAACTTAGCCGCGGGCTTCGTTAATCTCGGCACGGCTTTAAACGGTCTCGGCGATCACCAGTCGGCGAAAACCGCTTTGGAACGCGCCGTCGTGCTGCACGACGACTGGTATTTCGCGCATAACGAGCTCGGCACGGCGCTGCGCGCTTTGAAAGATTTCGCCGCCGCGATCGGGGTCTTTCAAAAGGTCGTCGGCATGAACGACAAATTCGCGAAGGGCTTGTTCAATCTCGGCGAAGCGCAGTACGCGAGCGGCGACAAGAAGAGCGCCGAACTGACGTTCAAGAAATTGAAGAAGCTCGATCCGGCGCTCGCCAGTCAGCTCGACGGAATCGTGAAAGGCAAGATCAAGAGCGAATTCGAGAAGCGAAACCCGCTCAACAAACTTCCGATCAAGCCGAAGTTTCCTTTCAAGTTGAACCGGCAGTAGGGAAAATACCGCCGAAGTTGGTTTCGACCGTGGAAAAAACTCAAACCGGGGTGAAAATCGAAGAAAACGTGCCGCTCGCGCCGCTGACGACCTTTAAGATCGGCGGCGCGGCGCGTTTTTTCGTGCGCGCCGAAACCGAAGCGGCGGTCGCGGACGCGTTTCGGTTCGCCGAAGAAAACGGCTTCGATATTTTCGTGCTCGGCGGCGGCAGCAACGTCCTCGTCGCCGACGAAGGCTTCGACGGGCTCGTTCTGCAGATCGCGCTCAAGGGAATTTCGACGAAAGACAATCTCGTGACGGCGCAGGCGGGCGAAGACTGGGACGAATTCGTCGCGTTCTGCGTTGAAAAAAATCTCGCCGGCGTCGAATGTCTGAGCGGCATTCCCGGACTCGTCGGCGGCACGCCCGTCCAGAACGTCGGCGCGTACGGGCAGGAAGTTTCCGAAACGATCCTCTCGGTCCGGGTCTTTGACCGTAAATCGAAGGAAATGCTCGAACTGACGAACGCCGACTGCCGGTTCGCGTATCGCTCGAGCATCTTCAATTCGACCGCCAAAAACCGTTTCGTCGTGCTCGCCGTGACGTTCGAACTCGTGCCCGGCGGCGCGCCGAAGATCGTCTACAAGGATCTGCGCGGGTATTTCGGCGACCGCCGCCCGACTTTAGCCGAAACGCGCGAAGCGGTGCGCGAGATCCGCGCCGCCAAAGCGATGCTCGTCCGGCAGGGCGGCGCGGACGCCGATTCGGCGGGCTCGTTCTTTAAAAATCCAATCGTCGAAACGGGCGCGTTCGAAAAAATCCGGGCGATCGCCGAAAGCGCCGGCATCGCCGACGTTCCGCATTTCGGCGCCGGCGAACAGGCGTTCAAAATTCCCGCCGCGTGGCTCATCGAACAGAGCGGCTTTCACAAAGGCTACACGAAGGCGCGCGCCGGGCTTTCGACGCGCCACACGCTCGCGCTCACGAACCGCGGCGGCGCGACCGCGCGCGAAATCCTCGCCCTCAAGCGCGAAATCCAATCGAAAGTCAAAGCGACATTCGGCGTCGAACTCGTCCCCGAACCGGTCTTCGTCGGCTTCAACGATCCCTCGTAGAATCGATGCGGCGCGGACGGGACCGGGGCGCGGAGCGCGGGTTCGGCACGCCGGGCGCGGTTTATTCAGCCCGCGAACGAACGCGAATTTCAGCCGATGAAATATAAAAAATCGGCGTCGATTCGCGGGCACTTTTTTCGCGGCGAAACCGAACGAGCTTCGAAGGCGTTGAAAAAGCGGCGTCGATTTCGCGCTTTCAATTACGCCGCCGCTTTTTGTCGGAACGGTTTACTGCCCGCCGCGCTTTCTAAAGGTCTTCAAAAACAATTACTTTTTTCAGCCGTTTCGCAACCGGTCGGCTAATCAGTTATAATTTTTGAAAACTTTTATTTATCCGAAAATGCCAAAACGCACAGACATCAACAAAATTCTAATCATCGGCTCGGGTCCGATCGTCATCGGGCAGGCGTGCGAGTTCGATTACTCGGGCACGCAGGCGTGCCGCGCGCTCAAGCAGGAGGGCTTCGAGGTCGTCCTCGTCAATTCGAATCCGGCGACGATCATGACCGACCCGGAAATCGCCGACAAAACTTACGTCGAGCCCTTAACGATCGAAACCGTGACCGCGATCATCGAAAAGGAACGTCCGGACGCGCTCTTGCCGACCGTCGGCGGGCAGACCGGTCTGAACCTTTCGGTCGCGCTCTTCGAGCAGGGCATTCTCGACCGTTACGGCGTCAAACTGATCGGCGCGAACGTCGAATCGATCAAGGTCGGCGAAGACCGCGAGCTTTTCAAAAAAGCGATGGACGAGATCGGCGTCCCGAGCGCGCGCGGCGGTTTCGCGCACACCTGGGACGAAGCGAAAAAAATCGTCGAGACGACCGGCTACCCGGCGATCATCCGCCCGGCGTTCACTTTGGGCGGAACCGGCGGCGGCACGGCGTACAATCCGGAGGAATTCGAGGAGATCGTCGAACGGGGCTTGAGCGCGTCGCCGATCTCGCAGGTTCTGATCGAGGAATCGATTTTGGGCTGGAAGGAATACGAGCTCGAAGTGATGCGCGATCTGAACGACAACGTCGTCATCATCTGCTCGATCGAAAACTTCGACCCGATGGGCGTGCACACGGGCGATTCGATCACGGTCGCGCCGGCGCAGACCCTGACGGACGTCGAATATCAAAAGCTCAGAGATATGTCGATCGCCTGCATCCGCAAGGTCGGCGTCGAAACCGGCGGCTCGAACATTCAGTTCGCCGTCAACCCGGAAGACGGCGACGTGCGCATCATCGAAATGAACCCGCGCGTGTCGCGCTCGTCCGCATTGGCGTCGAAAGCGACCGGCTTTCCGATCGCGAAGATCGCCGCCAAGCTCGCCGTCGGCTACACATTGGACGAAATTCCGAACGACATCACCAAGAAGACGCCGGCCAGTTTTGAGCCGACGATCGATTACGTCGTGACGAAAATCCCGAAATGGGCGTTCGAGAAATTCCCCGGCGCAGAAGACGTTTTGGGAACGCAGATGAAATCGGTCGGCGAGGTGATGGCGATCGGCAGGACATTTAAGGAATCATTATTCAAGGGCCTGCGCTCGCTCGAAGCCGTCAAGCCGCTGCGCCTCGAAGGAATTCCCGATCACGTTCTGCAAAGAAAGCTCGCGCGTCCGAATTCGCAAAGGTTTTCTTATCTGACTTACGCTTTGCGCAACGGTTATTCGATCGAAGAAATCCACCGCCTGACGCGCATCGATCCGTGGTTTTTGGAGCAACTGCAGGAAGTCATGCAGCTGCAGGCGCGCATCGACGGGCGCGCGCTGAACGACGTGCCGGCGGAAGTTATGCAGACGGCGAAAGAATACGCGTTGTCGGATCGCCGCATTTCGTATCTCACGAATTCGACCGAAGACGACGTGCGCGAACGCCGCCAGAATCTGGAGATCGTGCCCGTCTATAAACGCGTCGACACGTGCGGCGCGGAGTTCGAATCGAACACGCCGTATATGTATTCGACCTACGAGGAGGAATCCGAAGCCGAGCCGACCGAAAGAAGAAAAATCATGATCCTCGGCTCGGGACCGAACCGCATCGGGCAGGGCATCGAGTTCGATTACTGCTGCTGTCACGCTTCGTTCGCGCTGCGCGACGCCGATTTCGAAACGATCATGGTCAACTGCAATCCCGAAACGGTTTCGACCGACTACGATACGTCCGACCGGCTTTATTTCGAGCCGCTCACATTCGAAGACGTCATGAACATCGTCGAAACCGAGCGCCCCGAAGGCGTGATCGTCCAGTTCGGCGGGCAAACGCCGCTCAATTTAGCCGACCGCCTGCATAACGCCGGCGTGCCGATCGTCGGCACTTCGCCCGATTCGATCGATCTGGCGGAAGACCGCAAACGCTTTTCGGCGCTGTTGCAGGAGCTGAAAATCCCGCAGCCGGAAAACGGCACGGCGGTTTCGCCCGAGGAAGCGAAAGAGATCGCCGCGCGCATCGGGTACCCGGTCGTCGTTCGCCCGTCGTTTGTTTTGGGCGGCCGCGCGATGGCGATCGTTTACGACGAGCAGACCTTGGACGAATACATGCGTTCGGCGGTCGACGCCTCGCCGGAAAAACCGATTCTGATCGATAAGTTTTTGGAGCGCGCCGTCGAGATCGACGTCGACGCCCTCGCCGACGAAACGGCGGTCGTCGTCGCCGGCATTCAGGAACATATCGAGGAAGCCGGCATCCACTCGGGCGACTCCTCAAGCGTGCTGCCCGCGCAGCGCATCCCGGAAGAGCATCTCGAAACGATCAAGCATTACACGAGAAATCTCGCGAAAGCCTTAAAAGTCGTCGGTTTGATGAATCTGCAATTGGCGATCAAAGACGACCGGGTGTACGTCATCGAGGTCAACCCGCGCGCGTCGCGCACGGTGCCGTTCGTCGCGAAAGCGACCGGCGTGCCGCTCGCGAAAATCGCGTCGCTGATCATGGCGGGCGAGAAAAAGCTCGCCGATTTCAATCTGCCGGAGGTTTTGCCGGTGCCGAAAATCTTCGTCAAATCGCCCGTTTTTCCGTTCAAAAAATTCGCGGGCGTCGATCCGATCCTCGGACCGGAAATGCATTCGACCGGCGAAGTGATGGGCGTCGGCGAAACGTTCGGCGAGGCTTACGGCAAAGCGATGGAGGGCGCGTTTTTAACTCTCCCGATGGCGGGCAAGGCCTTCATCTCGGTCAACGACGCGGACAAAGGGCAGGCGGTCGTGCTCGCGCGCCGGCTCGACAAGCTCGGCTTCGAATTGATCGCGACCTACGGCACGGCGAAACGTCTGCAGGAAGTCGGCTTAACGTGCGAAACCGTCTTTAAGGTCAACGAAGGCCGCCCGAACATCGCCGATTACATCAAACAGGGCGAAATCTCATTAATCATCAACACGCCTTTGGGCAGAACCTCGCATTACGACGAGCAGGCGATCCGCAAATCGGCTTTGCAGTTCAACGTGCCGACCGTCACGACGATGACCGGCGCGGAAGCCCTGATCGAAGCGATCGCGACGAAAAAATCGCAGGGCACGATCGCGGTCAGAAGTTTGCAGGAAATTCACGGGAAAAAACAATTAGCCGCCGACGAGCGTATTTAACGCGCCATGCGAAAACTTCTCAGATACGCCGCCGGAATTACACTGATTTTTCCGGCGGCGCTTTTTATTTACTGGCTCGCGCTCGTTTTCCCGCAGCCGTTTTTCCGGCTCGAACGAGTCGAAAATCTTTATCTTTATCATCACGCCGACGCGGATAAAGTCCGCGCAGTCGGCGAGCGCGCGCTCGCGAAGATCAAACGGTCGGGTTTTTATAATCCGTCGGCCGTCTATCGCGTTTTTCTGACCGATTCGTCCGTAGAATACGCTTTTTACACGAGCCGCTGGCGAAATTCGGGCGGCGTTTTTCTGATTTTCGCGAACGGCAATATTTTCATCCGCCCGTCGCTCATCGGCGACGACCGCCTGATCGGTCCGGGCGGTCAGCTCGTCGCGGAAGACCGCCCGCTTCATTATTTTATCGCGCACGAAGCGGCGCACGCGATGCAGTACGAAAAGCTCGGCTTCTCGAAATACACGGCGCTCGACGAATGGGTGCGCGAGGGCGTCGCCGACCGCGTCGGGCGCGACGCGGCGAATTACGGCGAACTGCTCGCGAAATACCGCGCCGGCGACGCCTCGATGGATCGAAACAAGTCCGGACTTTACCTGAAATATCTGCTGCTCGTCGAATACGCGCTTCGCGAAAAGGGATTGACGCCCGAATCGCTGCTCGAACGCAATCCGTCCGAAGCCGGCATCGAAGAAGAGCTGAAGAATTCGGGAAAATGATCGAATTCAATCAAAAAATCACGCTTCTCGATCAATGAAAAGCGTGATTGTTTTAACCGCCGTGCGGCGTTTTATCGAAAATCGCGCTAGATGGTTTCCTTCGCGTCTTTGAAGACGACGACTTCGGCCTTTCTCAATCCGATGAATTCGAGTTCGGCGAACGCGAGCACGCCGATCGCCTGAAAAATAACGAACGCGTAGCCGAACGCGGTCGGTTCGACGTAGCCGGACGCGAGCAGCAGAAAACTGTCGATCGTCCACAGCAGATTCAAGCCGACGATCGCCCAGACCGCCGGTTTCGAAACGCTTTTGCGCGTCGCGGCGAAGACGAGAAACGCGGTGAACGGAAACAAACTGAGCCCGGCGTAAAACATCAGCGGCGCGGGCAGGCCCGACAAATTCTGCAGAAACGCGCCGCCGAGGGCGAGCAGCAGACCGCACGCGGCGCAGGTCGCCGCGTCCGCCAGAAGCACGTACCGTAAAAACGGGGAAACACGAATAATCTCGGTCATTTTATTTTTTCTCCTTAAAGTTTTATTTGCGAATTTTAACGGCTTCGATCGCCGTCGATGCATCCATCATTTCAAAAAACGGCGGGCGTCATCAATTACCTGCGAGGTAATGGAAAAAGATTTTTTTTGTGTTATTTTTTGAAGTTGTGAGCCGCGAGAAAAACGAGCCGGAAAAAGGAATTGAACGCGGATTCGGCGCGGAGCATTCGGGTTTTCGCCGATTCTTTAAAGAAATATTAAAACCAACCCGGGAAAATCAGGTTACATCCGCGTTCATCGGCGCCCCGTTTTTTTTACGGGCGTACGATTTTCCGGGCGATGATAAATTATGGAAAAAAACGTGCCGGCGGTCGGCGGTCTTCTCAAACAATGGCGCGAGCGGCGGCGGAAAAGCCAGCTCGAACTTGCGCTCGACGCTGAAATCTCGACCCGGCATCTGAGCTTCGTCGAAACCGGCAGAGCGCGCCCGAGCCGCGAGATGATTCTGCTGCTGGCGGAAAATCTGGAAATACCGCTGCGCGAGCGCAACAAAATCCTGCTCGCCGCCGGGTTCGCGCCTGTCTTTTCGGAAAAAAGCTTCGAAGACGTTTCTTTTCGGGCGGCGCGGCGCGCGATCGAAACGATTCTGGAAGGCCACGAGCCGTTTCCGGCGCTGGCGGTCGACCGGCATTGGAATATGCTGGCGGCGAATAAAACCGTGCCTTTGATGCTCGGCGGCGCGTCGCCGCACTTGCTCGCGCCGCCGATCAACGTGCTGCGTCTCAGCCTGCACCCGGAAGGCCTGGCGCCGCGCATCGTCAATTTTCGGGAATGGCGCGAACACCTGCTCGCGCGGCTCAAAAAACAAATCCGCGCGACCGCCGATCTCGCCCTTGAGGAATTATTGAAGGAATTGAGCCGTTACCCGGTTCCGGCGAGCCGCGAAAAGTCCCCGCGCACGCCGGACGAAATCGTCGTTCCGCTCAAAATCGAGACGAATTTCGGAACGCTTTCTTTCATCAGCACGACGACGGTTTTCGGCACGCCGCTCGACGTGACGGTTTCCGAAACGGCGCTCGAGACGTTTTTCCCGGCGGATGCGCCGACGCGCGAAGTTTTCAGCCGGTTATAGTTTTTTCGCCGGCTTTTTTCCGCGCGTTGCGCGCCCGCGCGAGCAGGCTGTAGGCTTCGTTGCTGATGCCCATCGCCCGCAGATAAAGTTCGCGCTGTTCGTTTTTGTCGGTCGTTTGTCCGGCTTTGCTGACCAGTTTGTCGACTTCCGTCAGCAGGATTTGAGCTGTTTTGCGGCAATTCTCCGATTTATAAGTTGCTTCTCCTCGCATATCCATTTTAATCAATTCAATCCTATCTTATTTCGGAAGAGATTAGTTAAATCATATTTTTAGGCGTTTAGTTTGTATGTCTTACAGATAACAAAAGCGAAATTTCGAGCCGGTCGGCGGTTAAACGCGCGGCGAAACCGGCGATCGCGGCGAAAGACGATTCCCGCCCGGGAATCGGGAGGCTCGAAAAGCGTCGATTTTTTGATTTCGCCTGAGTCGAAAAATAAAAATCCTGCGCGTTAGATGTTAGAGCCCGGTTCGCGGCACCGAAAACGGGCTCGCAAATTTAATTTACAGGGAGACATACATTTTTTATGAACGAAGATTTTGTCATCGAGGTCATGCGCACCGGCGGTCTGTTCAAGGGCAAACACGTGCGCGGCGTCATGACGGTTAAACAGGGCGGCGCGGTCGTCGGCGAATTCGCGACGCTCGAACGCGGTTACGATTACACGAACATGAAGGTCGGCACGTACGAGATGATTCATTCGATGAAGCGCACGAAAAGCCGCATCCCGTGCCTGCGCCCGACGAACCGCTGGATCACGACCGTGCTGATTCACGCCGCTTTCAACGACGACGCGAAATGGCTCGAAGGCTGCATCGCGCCGTTCATCATCGGCACGGAAAATCATTACAAGCGCTCGGCGGAAGCGGTTCAGGAAATGTTCCGTCTGATCGGCGGCTTCGACGACCAGACGCCGAAACGCGTCAAACTCGTCGTTCTCAATAATTACCCGAACGAAAAACGCAGCGCCGAGCAATGGATCGCCGACCGCGAAAAGCTCGCCAAAAAGAAAGCCGAAGCCGCCCGGCGCGCGCTTCTGCCGCACTAAAGCGAACGGCGCGGATCGCCCGACCATCCGCGCCGCCGCGCAGGTAAATGCGGTCGCCGCCGGCGATCGAAAGAGGCAACCCGGAGAGGCGCTCGAAGCGCTCGCAACGCTCCGGGTTTTTCGTCAAATCCCGATTTCCCGCCCGTTTAACCCCAAACGATTCGCCCGGAAATTTCCACTCGCCCGGAAAAATTTCGTAACAACCTTCTTTAAAAAGTCCGCTGACCGGCGGGCGGCGTTACGCATCGGGCGGTTTTCCCGCTATAATCGTGAAGTAACATTTCAAAAAATACCGGGATTTAATCGAAAAAATATGTTCAAGAAACTTTTCGGCATTATCGCAATCGGCTTGATTATTTGCGCGCCCGCCTTCGGGCAGCGCAGCCTCGGCGCGCGTCCGACGCAGTCGGGCGGCGTTTTGATGGCGGAGCAGGCGGCGTACGACGTCAAGCATTACGATCTGGCGCTCTCGGTCGACGTTCCGAACCAGTCGGTCGACGGCGTTTTGACGGCCCGGGCGCTCGTGACGAGCCCGCTCGACAAGTTCGTGCTCGATCTCGACGACGCGTTCACGGTCGAATCGGTCGCGCTCGTTAACGGCAATAACGCGAGCCCGCTCAAATTCGAACGCCGCGCCGGACAAATCTGGATCGATTTCGGAAAAAAGATCGCGAAAGGCAAAACCGTCGCCGTGCGCGTCGCCTATCGCGGCAAACCGAAAGTCGCGCCGGCGCCGCCGTGGGTCGGCGGATTCGTCTGGTCGAAAACCGCCGACGGCTCGCCGTGGTTCGCGACCGCCGTGCAGAACGACGGCGCCGATCTCTGGTTTCCGGTCAAAGACCACCCGTCGGACAAACCCGACACGACCGCGCTGCATTTCACGGTGCCGGAGCCGCTCGTCGCCGCGTCGAACGGCGTGCTGCAATCGGTCGTCGACAACAAGAACGGCACGCGCACCTATAACTGGTTTCTGTCGCAGCCGATCTCGAATTACAACATCGCGCTCAACGTCGCGCCGTATAAACTGATCGAGGACGAAATGACTTCCACGGCGGGCGACAAGATCCCGATCAGGTTTTACGTTTTGCCCGAGCATTACGAAAAAGGGCTCGACCTCGTCGCGAAAACAAAGGATTACGTGCGGTTTTTCGAAGAATACCTCGGACCGTTCCCGTGGCGCGCCGAAAAGCTCGGCATCGCCGAAACGCCGCATCTCGGCATGGAGCATCAATCGATCATCGCGTACGGCAACGAATTCAAGTACGACAAGGACGGCGTCGACACTTTGATGTTTCACGAGCTCGGGCACGAATGGTGGGCGAATCTCGTGACCGCGCCCGACTGGAACGATTACTGGATCCACGAAGGTTTTCAGTCCTACATGGACGCGCTTTACAAAGACCGCTTGCGCGGCAGCCGCGAGGGATTCATCAAATCCTTGCCCGACCGGATCAAAAACACGAAAAATCTAAAACCGGTCGCGCCGCGCGAACCTCGCACGACGACCGAAATGTACCTGATCCCGCCCGATTACACCAAGAGCGACAACGACATTTACGGCAAGGGCGCGCTCGTCCTCAACACTCTGCGCTACTACATCGGCGACGAAGCGTTTTTCAAATCGATCAGAAGGATGGCGTATCCGAACCCGAAAACGGAGAAGGTGACGAACGGCAAGCAGTTTCATTTCGCGACGACCGACGATTTTCTGCGCATCGCCGAAAGGGAATCGGGCAAGGATTTGGACTGGTTTTTCGAGCTGTATTTAAGACAGCCCGCGCTTCCGAAACTGAAAGCCGAAACGAGCGGAAGTCAGCTGAATCTGCGCTGGGAAACGTCGAATAACATGCCGTTTCCGCTGCCGGTCGAAGTGAAAATCGGCGGCGCAACGCGGCGCGTCGAAATGACGAACAACGCGGGCAGCGTCGCTTTGCCGCAGGGCTCCGCTTACGAAATCGACCCGAACGGCTGGCTCTTGATGCAGCTCGTCGCCATCTCGCCGGGGCAATGATGTTTAGTAAAGAAAATGAGCGAACTGCTTGAACGATTTCACCGCGACGGATTCCTGATCCTCGAAGGCTTCAATTCCGATGAAGATTGCGACGCGCTCGTCAAACGGGCGGCGGAACTCGCCGCCGCGTTCGATTACGACGGGCATCCGTCCGTTTTTCAAACCGCCGAGCAGGCGCGCACGAGCGACGAATACTTTCTCGCGTCGGGCGACCGCATTTCCTTTTTTTTCGAAAAGGACGCCTTCGACGAGCGCGGCCGGCTCACGCGCGACGTTTTTCACTCGCTCAATAAAATCGGGCACGCGCTGCACGATCTCGATCCGGTTTTCGCTCGATTTTCGCGCTCGCCGCAGATGAAGCGGCTCGCGGCGGAGCTCGGTTTGGCGGAGGCTCTGATCATTCAAAGCATGCACATCTTCAAGCACGCCCGCATCGGCGGGGTGGTCGACGCGCATCAGGATTCGACTTTTTTGTATACGGAACCGAACTCCTGCGTCGGGTTCTGGTTCGCGCTCGAAGACGCCGCCGCGAATAACGGCTGCCTGTGGGCGCCGCCCGGCGGGCATCGAACGCCGCTGCGCTCGTGGTTTCGGAGAAAAGAAGAGGGCGGAACGGAGTTTCAGGTTTTTGACGAGACGCCGTTCGAACTGGACGGAGCGATTCCGCTCGAAGTCAAAAAAGGCGCCTGTATCGTCCTTCACGGTTTGCTGCCGCATTACAGCCTGCCCAACACGAGCGGGCGCTCGCGGCAGGCGTATACGATTCACGCCATCGACGGCAAAGCCGATTACCCGGAGCGAAACTGGCTTCGGCGAAAAAAATCGGAACTGGCTCCGATTTGAAACGTGCTTTCGAGATTGAATTAATGTAAATCAAGGCGGCAATTTCCCTTCAGCCCGATACCTGTTTCGCAAAATTTTAATAATCGCCGAAATCCGCCGTCATTTCGCGCGCTTCGAGCTTATTGCTCATGATGACGCGCGCGCAGCAGTTCCATCTGAGCACGGCGTCGTCGTTGCCCGCCGGGCGAACTTTCTCGGCTTTCTCGAACCACTCCATCGCTTTGCGGAAAAACTCGAAAGCGGCGGAATCGCTGCCGCCGGTCGCCTTTTCGAGCACCGCTTTTGCGCGGCGCTCGGTGACGACGCCGTGGTAATAAGCCCGATGGTACTCGTCGGAGATTTGCTCCAGATAATCCTGAATCCGCGAATCGCCGACCGCGTAGCCTCTGCCGAAACGGTCGCTCATCGAGAGCACGAGCAGAACGATCGCGTCCTGATTTTCGGGATCAGCCGCCAGAATATCCAGACAGATGCTTTCCGCCGCGCCCGGTTCGTTCAGTAAACGGTAGTGTTTCGCTTTTTCCAGCGCCGCCGGAACGGCCTCTTTGCGTAGTGATTTTAGTTCAAACATATATTTAGTAGTCGGTGGTCAGTGGTCGGTGGTCAGAAATTGGTCTTTAATTGACCACCGACCGCTGATCACTACTTTTTCCGAAACAATTTCAGAAACTTCGTTACCGGATCGTAAAATTCGTCGACGACGCGTTCTTTCAACGGAATGATCGCGTTGTCGGTGATCTTGATTTCTTCGGGGCAGACCTTCGTGCAGCATTTCGTGATATTGCAGTAACCGATGTTCGCCTCGTCCTTTAAATCTTTCAGACGGTTTTCCGTGTCGAGCGGGTTCATCTCCAAATTCGCCGCGTAAACCAGAAAGCGCGGTCCGATGAATTCGTCGTGTTTATGATGATCGCGCAAAACGTGGCAGACGTCCTGGCAAAGATAGCATTCGATGCATTTGCGGAATTCCTGCACCCGGTCGATGTCGGTTTGCTGCATGCGCCAGGTGCCGTCCGCTGCGTCCGGCTGGCGCGGTTTGAATTTTTTTATGCGCTTTTTGACACCGTAATTCCACGAAACGTCCGTCACCAGATCTTTTTTTAACGGAAAGGCGCGCATCGGCTCGACCGTGATCGGTTCATCGGCGGGCAGCGTGTTCATGCGCGTCATGCACATCAGCTTCGGATTGCCGTTGATCTCCGCCGAACAGGAACCGCATTTGCCCGCCTTGCAGTTCCAGCGGCACGCGAGATCGCCGGCTTGCTCGCCCTGAATCTGCAAAACCGCGTCGAGGACGACCATGCCTTCCGAAATCTCGGTTTCGTAACTTTTAAATTCGCCGCCCTCGCGGCCGCCGCGCCAGATTTTGAAAGTCGCTTTTGCCATAACTTTTGAGTGGTCGGTGGTCAGTGGTTAGTGGTCAGATTTGTCTGATTTAACCGACCACCGACCATCGTTCACCGCTTTTATCCCATTTCCTCAATGATCTGTTTCAATTCATCCGGCATCTCCGGGATTGGCTCGGAACGGATCTGCATCGCGCCGTCCGCGCCTTTCCGGACGACGAAATTTACTTTTCCGAAGTCCGCCGATTTCGACGGGTAATCGTCGCGAAACTGTCCGCCGCGCGACTCCTTGCGCTCGATCGCCGCTAACGTGATCGCCTCGGAAACGTTCAAAAGATTATGCAGGTCGAGCGACGTGTGCCACGACGGATTGAAATCGATATTGCCCGACAGCGCGATTTTTTCGCGGCGCGCGCGAAGTTCCGCGATGCCCGATAGGGCCCGCTGCATTTCGCTTTCCGTGCGGACGATGCCGACCAAATCCTGCATCATCTCCTGCAAATCCTTCTGGATCGCGAACGGATTTTCGCCGCCCGCACGCCCGAAGCCCTCGAGCGCCCAGCGCACCTTCTCGTCGATCTGCGCGTCTTCGATCCGTCCGAAATCGTTTTCCTTCGCGAAGCGGGCGGCGTGTTCGCCGGCCCGTTTGCCGAAAACGAGCAGATCGGAGAGCGAATTGCCGCCGAGACGGTTCGCGCCGTTGATGCCGGCGGCGCATTCGCCGGCGGCGAAAAGTCCGGGAACGCTCGACGCCTGCGTGTCGGCGTTGACGCGGACGCCGCCCATGATGTAATGCGTCGTCGGACCGACTTCCATCGGCACTTCCGTGATGTCGATGTCGGCGAGCTGTTTGAACTGGTGGTACATCGAGGGCAGTTTTTTCCTGATATGCTCGGCGGCGTTCGGCAGTTTCTCTTTGATCCACGCGATGTCGAGATAAACGCCGCCGTTTTCCGAGCCGCGCCCCGCCTTGATCTCGCGGACGATGCAGCGCGCGACGTGATCGCGCGTCAAAAGCTCGGGCGGGCGGCGCGCGTTCTTGTCGCCCTGCGTGTAGCGCCAGCCTTCCTCGGGCGTGTCGGCGGTCTGGTCTTTGTAATTGTCGGGAATATCCTCGAACATAAAGCGTTTGCCTTCCGAATTCTTCAAAATCCCGCCCTCGCCGCGCACGCCTTCGGTGACCAAAATCCCTCTGACGGACGGCGGATAAACCATGCCGGTCGGGTGAAACTGGATGAATTCCATGTCGATCAGTTCCGCGCCGGCGTCGTACGCCAACGAATGCCCGTCGCCGGTGCCTTCCCAGGAATTGCTCGTGATTTTGTACGCGCGACCGATGCCGCCGGTCGCGAGGATGACGGCTTTCGCCCTGAAAATCCGAAAACGTCCGTGCTCGCGCTCGTAGCCGAACGCGCCCGTGACCCTTTCGCCGTCTTTGAGCAGCGCGATGATCGTCACTTCCATGTGCACTTCGATGCCTTGATGAATGCCGTGGTCCTGCAGCGTGCGAATCAATTCCAGACCGGTGCGGTCGCCGACGTGCGCGAGCCGCGGGTAGCGGTGCCCGCCGAAATTGCGCTGTAAGATTTTACCGTCCTTCGTTCTATCGAAAACCGCGCCCCAGGCTTCTAATTCTCTGACTCGATCGGGCGCCTCTTTCGCGTGCAGTTCGGCCATGCGCCAGTTGTTGACGTACTGCCCGCCGCGCATCGTGTCGGAAAAGTGGACTTTCCAGTTGTCGCGCTCGTCGACGTTCGCCATCGCCGCCGCCATGCCGCCTTCCGCCATCACGGTGTGCGCTTTGCCCAAAAGCGATTTGCAGACCAATCCGACCGAAACGCCCGCCGCCGAGGCTTCGATCGCCGCTCTGAGCCCCGCGCCGCCCGCGCCGATCACGAGAACATCATGTTCAAAGGTTTGATATTCAGACATAAATGAGTGGTCGGTGGCCAGTGGTCAGAATAAAAGCCAAATTTCTCTGACCGCCGACCACGGCTAAAAGAATCTAAAGTCCGTCCAAACGCCCATCGAAAGCATTCGCACGTAAACGTCGGAAAAGCCGACGACGAAAAGGCTGCACCACGCGAAAAGCATGTGGCGTTTGTTTAAAGAACTGCAGGCGCCGTAAGCGGCACATTGAATCGGCTTTTTCGATAATTCGTCGCATCTGCCGCCGATTAGATGGCGCAGGGAATGACAGCCGAACGTGTAACCGGCGAGGAAAAAGACGTTCGCCGTTAAGATGATCGAGCCGAGATTGACGTGAAAACCGTCCGCGAACCAAAAAGCTTTCCACGCGTCGTGCGCCAGGAAAACCAAAAAGATCAATGCCAGGTAAAGAAAGTAGCGATGAATGTTCTGCAGCAGAAGAGGGAATCGGCGCTCGCCCCAATAGCCGGCGCGCGGCTCGCCGACCGCGCACGACGGCGGATCGGCCCAGAACGCCTTGTAGTACGCGCCGCGATAGTAATAACAGGTGAACCGGAAACCGGCGGGCGCCCATAAAATCAAAAGCGCCGGCGTGAACGGCACCCATTCGGGAATCCACGCCGGTTTCGCGCCGAACATCGCGTGCGGCGTCGCGCCGAAAATTTCCGGCGAATAAAACGGCGAAAGGTAATTTCCGAACGCGTAGTGCGCGCCCTGAAACGCCGCCCAGGTCGAATAGACGACGAACGCGCCCAAGCCCAGAAAGGTTAAAACGGACGGCAGCCACCACGCGCCGCGCCGCATTGTTTGACCGAAAGAACGCCGGACGGGAAGACTTGCGTAAGCCATAAAAGCTCAAACCACCTCCGAAGCGAATTGGAAAAAAATAGCCGGGATAATTACAAAACCTCTGACCGCCGGGAGTATCGCGAGCTGTCAAAGTTCTGGAATTTTATGAAACTGTAACGGTAAACGCGTCAAGTATGCCGCGATTTTTATCGGTAAGTCAAGCTTCAAACAGCGGTCGGCGGTCGGTAATCCTTTGTCGCGTAAGAACATTTTGAGCGAACGACCGCTCGTCAATATTCGGCACTGACCACTGATTACCGACCACTTACCGTTGATTACTTGTTTTTGATCGGCGTTGCGGTGGCGGGTTTGTTCTGGACGCCGACGATGTAGCTGTCGCGCGCGCGGATGATCAAATTCGGTCGGTTGACGCGGACCTTGATGTTTTTGCGCTGCCCGGCCTGCCCCGCCGTTTGCGGAATATAGCCGATCGAATACTGCCGGCGCAGCTCCTCGGCGATCGATTCGAAGGTGCGCGTCAAGCCGCCCTCCGAGTCGTCGGCGTTAAAGACCCGGCCGCCGGTGCTCTCGGCTAAATCCTTCAGGTACTGGCGACCCATCGCGTATTCCTGCCGCGTGTTGCCGCGCACGATCGGCGGCGGAAACGGCGAGAAAATCCCGCCCATCTGGCGCGACTGATCGTTGAACGTGTTGTAATAGATCGGGAAGATCGTCGCGTCCGCTTCTTCGACCTCGCGCAGGCTGCTGTCGTAATTCGTTTTCGTCGAGGTCGTGTCGACGCCGTCGGTGAACAAAATGATCGCCTTGCGCCCGGATATTTTGTTGAGGCGCTTGCGGAGCGTGAAGTCGATCGAATCGTAAAGCGACGTGCCGCCTCCGAAATCGGCTTTCCGGATGCCCCTGAAAATCAAATTCCGGTCGGTCGTCGGTTCGGTCAGAACGTGCACGTTCGCGTCGAACTCGATGACCATCACGCTGTCCTGCGGCTTCAGCTGATTGACGAACGCGATCGCCGCGGCTTGAATTTCCTCGATTTTGTATTCGGTCGAAGGGCTCGTGTCGAGCAGCAAAACGACGGTGAAGGGGTTTTCGGTCGTCGCGAAGAATTCGATCTGCTGTTCGGCGCCGTCCTCGAAAATCTGAAAATTTTCCTTCGCGAGATTCGGGATGTAAAGCCCGTTGCGGTCGAAAACCGAGACGGGAATCGTGACCAGATTCGTTTCGACCCTGATCGCTTCGTCTTCGGAATCGCTGAGGATTTCCGCTTCCGCGTTCGGCGCCGGCGGCAACGGTTTGCGCTCGGCGTCTGGAATATTCCGCATCGTCGGCAGCGGGCGAACGGCGCGTTTCGGCAGCGGTTTCGATTCGGAATAACCCGGATTTTCGTCTTTGTGCGGCGATGAGATCGAACGCTCGGGCGTCGGCTGCGCCGTGATTCTTCTGCCCGACTGCGCGGCGGCGACGACCGAAAAACACAACACGCACGACGAAAAAAGGACGAATTTTTTCATTTTAACCTCCCGCCAATTATAAACTGAATTATCGCACACTTTTGATGCGGTAATCGGCGAAAAAGTTAAGGTTTTTTTGTGAAGAACTCGAAAACCGTCAGCGCGCTGAACGCGAACATGACCGCGACGACGATCCAGCCCGAAGCCTGCAGCCAGAACGGGTGCACGTATTCGCCGACGATTTGTTTTTTCCGCGAAGCGATCAGGATCAGCGCGAGCCCGACCGGCAGAATGAAGCCGTTGAACGTGCCCGCCCAGACCAAAACCGTGACCGGCGCCTGCCCGAGCAGCAGGAAAATAATCGTCGAAACGACGATGAAGCCGATGATGAAGAGGTTGTTCTTCGCCTCGATCCGCGCGTGAAAGGTTTTCAAGAACGAGACGGAAGTGTACGCCGCGCCGATCACGGACGTGATCGCCGCCGCCCACATCACGATGCCGAAAATCCGGTAGCCGAAACCGCCCGCCGCGCTTTGAAAAACCTGCGCCGCCGGATTGGCGTTGAGACCGCCGACGTCGATCGTAAAACCGAGCGCGACGACGCCGAGCGCGGCGAGAAACAGCATAAAGCGGATCAGCGCCGTTAAAACGATGCCCGAAACCGCGCCTTTATTGACCTGCGAAAGCGCGTTCGTGCCGGTGATGCCGGCGTCGATCAGGCGATGCGCGCCGGCGAACGTGATGTAACCGCCGACCGTGCCGCCGACCAGCGTGACGATCGCGCGGGCGTCGATCGTTTCCGGAAAGACGGTGCGCAGCGCCGCTTCGCCGATCGGCGGGCGCGACGCGAAAACGACGTAGAAAATCAAGCCGAGCATGACGACGCCGAGCAGTTTGACGAACAGGTCCATGGCTTTGCCCGCCTCCTTGAAGGAGAAAAGCAGGATCGCGACGATCGCGCTGACGACCGCGCCGTAGGCGACCGGCAACCCGAACAAAACCTTGAAGCCCAGGCCGCAGCCCGCGATGTTGCCGATGTTGAAGATCAAACCGCCGAACGCGACGAGCGCGGCGAGCAGATAACCGCTGCCCCGGATCGTTTCGTTGGCGACTTCCTGCCCGCGTTTGCCGCTGACGGTCAGCACGCGCCAGATGTTGAGCTGCGCGAAAATATCGAGCACGACCGAGAGCAGGATGACGAATCCGAAGCTCGCGAGCAGCTGGCTGGTGAAAACGGTCGTCTGCGTCAGAAAACCGGGACCGACCGCCGACGTCGCCATCAGAAACGCCGCGCCCATGATCACCGATGAAAGCGAAGATTTTTTCATTTGACTGTAAAATAGGCGGTTTTGTGAATTTTAGCAAAAGGCCGCGCGGTTTTCTTCGCGGCTTTGCGTCTTCTGCGGGAGAATAAATTAAATTTCCCGCAAAGGCGCAAAGCCGCAAAGAGTTGTCAAAGCTTCCGGTTTTAGTCTATATTCGATTTATCTTCTGTAGATTCTAAAGCGAAAAGGAAAACAAAATATGGCGGCTGAACTGAGTCAAACTCGTCTGGTATCGTTGGACGTTTTCCGCGGCATGACGATCGCGGGCATGGTGTTGGTCAATAATCCGGGAACGTGGAGCGCGATTTACCCGCCGCTCCAGCACGCCGACTGGCACGGCATCACGCCGACCGATTATATTTTCCCGTTCTTTCTGTTCATCGTCGGCGTCGCGATCCCGATCGCGCTCGGGAAAAGGATGGAAGAAGGCGTCACGCGCGACGTTTATCTGAAAATCCTGCGGCGTTCGGCGCTGATCTTTTTGATCGGCTCGTTTCTGCATCTTTTCCCGTATTTCGAATTCGGGACCTGGCGCATTCCCGGCGTGCTGCAGCGCATCGCGGTTTGTTACCTGATAACTTCTTTGCTTTTTCTGCATACGAACTGGAAACAGCTGTCGATCATCGGCGGCGGCTTGCTGCTGTTTTACTGGCTTTTGATGACGATCGTGCCGGTGCCGGGCTGCGCGGTGACGACGATCGACAGCAAGGAATGCAACCTCGCCGCTTACGTCGATCGCGCTGTTTTCGGTCTCAACCACATCTGGCGCAGCGCGAAGGTTTACGACCCGGAAGGTTTATTATCCACGCTGCCGGCGATCGTCACGACGATTTCCGGCGTGCTGACCGGCTTGTGGCTCAAATCCAAACGAACCGACCTCGAAAAAGTCGCCGGGCTGTTTTTCTGCGGCGTCGTGCTGCTCGTCGCGGCGTGGTGCTGGAACCCGTTTTTCCCGTTCAATAAAGCGCTTTGGACGAGCTCGTACGTGCTTTATACGTCGGGCTTGGCGCTCTGTTTTCTCGCGTTCTGCTATTACCTGATCGACATCAAGGGCTACAAGGCTTGGACGAAGCCGTTCGTGATTTTCGGCGTCAACGCGCTCGCGCTTTACATCGGCTCGGCGCTGCTCGCGAGGATCTGGGGCATCATCAAGGTGACCGGCGCGGACGGCAAGGAAACGTCCCTGCAGGGCTGGATTTACGAAACGATTTTCGTGCCGCTCGGCGACGCGAAAATGTCTTCGTTCCTGTTCGCCTTCAGCTACATTTTGTTCTGGCTTTTCCTGATGTGGCTTCTGTACCGCAAGCGCATTTTCATTAAGGTTTAGGAGATCCAAAAAGGCTGAAAAGGCCGCGAAATATTTCGCGGCCTTTTCGATTTAAACGCGCCGACACATATTATTTTCTGATTTTGGCTTCCTCGACGATCTCGCCGTTCTCGCGGATTATCAGGCGGGCGACTTCGCCGTTTTCGGAGACGAATTCGAACGTGAGATCGCGCTCCTTGACGAAAAAGCGTTCGTTCGTTTCGGGGTAAAGAACGAACCGGCTATTTCCGTTGGTCAGGATCAGCACGCCTTTTTCCGCCGTCACGCGCGCGTCTCCCGATTGGTTTCCGACGTATTGCCCGCCGAAACGGCGCAATTCTTCTTCGGTTAAAACCTTCGCCGCGCGTTTGTTTTCGTAGGGCGCGGGCCGATGATCGTAACTTAAAATCCGCGCCATTTTCCACGCCCCGTCTTTCAAAATCCACAGGTTCGCGAATTTGGCGAGCCCGTCGCGCTTTTCGGGTTTGCCGCCGCGCGAGTTGAAAAAATAATGATCGCCCGAAACGATCGCGCCGTAGAGCGCGTTCGAATTTTTGAGCAAATAAACTTTCACGGTTCCGGCGGCGGCTTCGCGCCTGGTGCGAAAATTCGGGTCGCCGCAGAGATTTTTTTCGAGCGAATCGGCGAGCGCCGATTTGCCGAGCGTGATGCCGCCTTTATCGTGGTAGAATTCGACGTCGTCGGCGATCAATTCGTTCATGCGCGCCGCATCGCAGGCGTTGTAGCCGGTCCAAAAAAGACGGTCTTTTTCAAGAATCGTTTTCGTCGCGGTTTCATCTTCCGCCTCCGCCTGCGCCGAAGAAGTAATTACAAAACAGCAAATCGACAGAATCAGTAATAATAATGTTTTCATATAAATCATCGCTTCCGTTTCAGGTTTCCGCTTGAATCCTCTAAGTTGAAAAGTAAAAATTCACGCGGCGCGCCGGCTGCTCTTGAGTTACGCTTTTCGGAGACTTTCCGTTCGGGATTTCTTCGCCGCCAAGTTCGGCGCGGTCGCTTCCCGCTCAAAAAGTTCCGGAAAAAATGATCAAAGCCATGATGCGCTCGGCCTGAAAACCCTGCCGTCGGAGATCGCGCCGGAGGATTTCGGACGGCGTTTCCGGCGCTTCCGAAAGCGGGGAAACGACGGCATAAAAAAGCGGTTTTCGCGCCCGCACGCGCGAAAACCTTGTCAAAGCGAGCATAAGGCATCCGGCGAAGCGCTTCGCGGCGTTTGCGGCCAGCGCGGACAAAAAAGCCGCGAGCCGGCGGTGAAATGAGACGAGCCGGCGCGCGGTTAAAAAAATGAGCGGGTAAATCGCCGCTTGTTAAAAAGCCCTGCGCTTTCGGTTTACTGCTCGATCGTGAAGGCGCGGATTTCGCCGGCGAGTTCCGCGTTGAGACGCGTCAGCTCGGCGCCGAGCGTCCGGCGTTCTTTTTCCATCTCTTCGAGCCGCGTTTCCTGTTCGTTTGCTTTGGCGATGTAGCGCGCGATCAGCGTTTTCGCCTCGGCGGTTTTCGACAGCGCCTCGATGTTCTCGCGCAGGCGTTTCTGATCGGCGGCGATCTTATCGACTTCCTCGTTGAACGAGGCGAACCGGTTCTGGATTTCCGCGATCTTCAGCCGCAGATCGATTATCTTATCGAGCTTGACGCGCGTCGCTTCGTCGATGTATCGCTGCGCGACGAAAAGCTGCAGATCGTTTCGCGAGAATGAGGTCAGCTGGTAATTATCGGCGGTCGGGCGGCGCAAAAGGATTTTCACTTTTTTATTCTCCATCCCGCTCAATTCGACGCGGAAGCGGTAAAAGCTCTGCGTTTTATAATCCGGTTTGGGAGAATTTTCGGTCAGCTCCCATCCTTCCTGAATCGGGTATTCGAGATAGACGACTTTCGGGCGCGCGGTTTGGTTCGATATTTCGTAAAGCGTTTCGGCGGTTTGAAAATACTGCAGCTGCAGATTGCCGTTGACGAACTTGACGAGCCTTACGGGCTCGCGCGACAGATCTTTCGAAACCTCGACGCGCGTTCCCAAATCGAGCGCGAACGAAACGAGCCTTTCTTCTTTCGAATTGAGCCGCTCCATCAGCGCTTCGCCCGCGTAGGCGTTATTGTCGATCACCGTCAGGCTGCCGGATTCGAGCGTCAAGTCGGTCGTGTTCTTTAAGAGGACGCCGCTGAACGGGCGGTCGCGGCGCGCCGCTTCGTTGTAGACCGCGACGCGCTCGCCGTCCATTTTCGTCTGGATGATCGGGATCAACGCCGAACGGTCGCGCAGAACGGTGACGGGCTGCTCGATGCGGTACTCGAAAAGGTCGCCGATCTCGTCGCCGGTCGTCGAATTGCCGTAACTGTTCGCCGAATTCAAAAGCGCGTCGCCGACCTTCGTTTGCGAAAGCTGTCCGGTGCGGTAATTCGTCAATTCCTGTCCGTCAACGGTAACAACATTTTCCGCGCCGCTCGATCCGTCCGCGGTAAACCCGCCCGCGAGCGCTTCGGGACGGACGGACGGCGAGGTTTTGAGCAGGGAATTAAAGGACGTGCCTTTCGGCAAACTCTCGATCGTTTGATTGGTCACGGTCGTGCCTATTTTGTTGTCCGTCGTGTCGATCGTCGCGCCGCTCTGCGGTTCGTAAATTTGCGGATTGAGCTGCAGGTCGCGCGGCGTCGGCACGACCGGGCGATAACGGTAGAAGGGTTTCTGCAGTTGCTGGATAAACGAGATCGGCGAGCCGGAAACGAGCGACAATTGAACGTTCTGCCAGTCTTCCTCGCTGACGTTGTCGACGATCGCCCAGCCCTGAAAAAACGGTTTGCCGGCTTCGTCCAGAACGACTCGGTAAGTCGTTTTCCAGATCGGCGCGGCGATCGTGTACGAAACGATCATCTCGCGCTGACCGGCGCCGTTCGACGTGATCGTGATGGTCTTCGCGTCCCGCCGCCGCGCGGAAGCGGTCGCGGCGGCGAATTCGTTCAAATCCTTCTGCGTGCCGGCGTCGAGCAGCCGCACGCTCTTCACTTCGCTGAGATCGAAGCTCGAAATCTCGCCCGATTCCGACGCGATCACGAGCACGCTCGTCGCGGTCGTTTCCTTTTCGGTGCGGATTTGTTTGCGCTCGACCGTCAGAATCGCGCCCGTCGCCGCGCCCTTCGCCGACGCGACCGCCACGCGCGCGCCCTGCAGCTGCGCCAGAACGCCGGCGATGCCGCCGCCTTCGCCGGTCAAAGGATTCACGGAAAAGGGAATTTCCGCCATCCGCGAACCGACCGGCGCCGACGAATTATACGACACCGCGCCGATTTTGCCCTGTCCCAAGTCGAGCACGACCATCGACTTTAACACGTCGTCGACCTGCGACTGCTTGAACGAAAGATCGATGTCGGCGTTGCCCGAGACGATGCCGCGCCGTTCGATGTAGGCGACGCCGTTCGAGTACAAGATCACGCGCCGGATCGGCAGTTTCTGCGCGGAATCGTTTTGCGCGCTCGGCGCATTTTCCCTGATTTGGACGGTTCGCCGGACGGGACGAACCTGCGCGGCGAAAGAAATCGAGCACACCAATATCAACGAGAGTAAAAATTTGACACTCATAGTTTGTTTCCTTGTTTGATTTTTTGGATTTTGTTGAAGCTTCCGGATTAAAAGATGTTGCGACGCGAGAATTTAGTTGCTTCGGGCAAAAATAAAGACGTGCGAATTATTTTTTAATTCGCACGTCTTTACCGATCGATAAGGTCGATTAAGGTTTCTGCGAGTTGCCGTTCGCGGAATTGCTTTGGTCGGCGTTCTGGTCTTTGTTCTTGACGTACTGGTCGCGCGCTTCGCGGCAGCCCTGCGCGATTTTCGTTTTGTCGCCCTTATTTTCCTCGATGTTCTTTTTGATCGATTCCTTGGCGAAATCGATCGCGTATTCTTTGACCTTGCGCGTCAGGAAATCGTCGTTCGGGTCGCTGCGGTCGCGGTTCAAAAGATCGATCAGCTCGTCGCATTCGGCGACGCCGGTTTTGGCGGTTAAATTCGGATCGGTCGAATTCGTCGCGGAGTTCGACGCCGTGTTCGAAGAATTGCCGCCGGATGAAAAGCCGTCGATAAAACTGCACCCGACGCCGACGATAAGAAGTAAAAATAACGCTGCGAAAATTGTTATGTTGTTTTTCATAGAATCTCTTAAAATTCGTGTCACGGAAATTCTAAGAGATTTTGGTTCTTTTGGGAAGTTAAGCTTTTGTTCGGTCCGGACGGCGCTTCATAAAACCTTCGCGGCTGTGCGGGGTTGCGGGAAATAGGTTTTATTTTCCCGCAACCCCGCACAGCCGCGAAGAGCCGATTCGCACAACTCGTTAAAAAGCGTTCGGCGGCGGATTCGGCGCGCCGTTCGTGCCGCTGAATTCGTAAATCACGTAAAGATTCAGCGCGTTGTCTTTGATTTCGGAGCGCACGTCTTTGACCGTCGCCCGCATGGTGCCGTTCGTCGCCGCGATCGGCAGATTGAGCGCGATTTGTCTGCCCTGCAGGATCTGAACCGGGTTGACGCGGTCGTTCAGGGTTCTCTGGACGAGCGGCGTGACGATGCCGCCCAAAATTCCCGCGCCGCCGTCGAGATTGACGGTTTCGATGTTCAATTGCCCGAGAACGTTCTGCTGCGCTTGATCGAACCTCAGTTCGAGATTCGCCTGCGTCCAGCCCGAAAAATTGATGCAGCCGAACATCGAATTGTAACTGCCTTTGAAAGCGAGCGGCGCGACGATGCGATTGTTGTCGAACCTTAGAACGCTCTGCACGCCGCTGCCTTCGGGAAGCAGCGTGATGCGCCCGTCGCAGCCGCCGTCCTGCAGCAGCGCGTAGCTGGCCGTCGCTGGGCGGTCGTTCGCGGGCTCGCGGTTTTCCGCCAGCCCGAGCGGAAACGACGGCGCGCTCATGTCGCGGAAGATCGTTTTTAAAACCTCGTTAAAAAATTCCTGCTTGAGAATGATCTGCGCGGTGCCGGGCGGCGTGCCGCCCGCGTCGGGCGGCTGAATCGGCGCGCCGGGCGTCTGCACCGCGCGCGGCGCGCCGACGAACAGAAAAAACGTCGCGACGCCGCCGACGATCAGCCCGAGCAGACTTCCGATAATGAATGTCCAGGTTTTACTCATAAAATTTGAAAGGGGAAAAGCCGATTTACAATCCGCTTTTCCCCTCGTCTCCCTTTTAACGCGCCGCGGTCGGCGAAGCGGCGGGCGTCGCCGTGTTCGCGTTCGCGGTCGTCTGGTTCTGCTGCGAATTCAGCGCCTGGTTGAGCAGCAGCCCGACGGCGTTGAAAATCAGTTCCGCCTGCGACCTGACCTGCTGCGCGTCGATCTGCTGGTAGTCCGCCGGCACGGTGAACAAATCGGGCGTCACTTCGCCTTTAATGTCGCTCATCTCGGTAATCACGCGGATGCCTTTGTAGCCCTGCACGTTTCCGCCCTGCGCCTGCGAAACGGTTTCCGAATGCAGCGGCAGCCCGGTTTCCTTATCGATCAAAAAGAACGATTCGGTCTGCACCTGTCCGGCGGTCGTCGAGGTGTTGGCGACCGACCCGTAACGGTACCGGACGACCTGGCGACCGTTCACGGTTTCCTCGCCGACGCGCTCGACGCCTTTGACGGCGCGCACCTGCGCGACCACTTCGGCGGGCATCATCAAGCGGCGCACGTCGAAACCGAGCGATTGCCGGTCGAGCGTCGCGTACTGTTTGCGGTTCGGCAAAATGATCTGCGTCGAGCCGGCTTTGTCGATATAAAGCACTTTTTCGCCGGTCGGCAGATTGAATTCCATCCGCCGCTGCTCGCCGCTGCGCGCGACGTTCGCCTGAATCATCGGCAAATTCGTCGCTTTATTGTCGCCGGTCGCCTGCAGCTTCAGGCGAACGATCGCCTGGTACTGGTCGGGCTCTTTCGTTTCGATGATCGGCGAACTCGTATCGACGCTCGTCGTGTTGGCGTTGATGTTCGTATTACCGGTAAACGTGTTCGACAAATTGACGTTCGAATTGACGAGATTCGAATTCGTGCCGACCGTCGCCTGCCCGCCGCAACCGACCAGCAGCGATAAACCCGAAATAAAAAGCGCTGAAAATAACTTTTGCATTTTCAAAATCTCCTTTTTAACTGAATGAAATCAATACAGCTTTATTTTGATTTTTAATTAATTGCAAAAGTTATGCCTTTCGCGGATTCATTCCGGAAAACCGGACATCCACATCAACAGGCAGCCGTCCAGAAAATCGGTCGGGTCCTTCAGATCCTTCCGACGGTGGTAGGTTTTCTTGGTTTTAAAGTCGAGGTACTGCATATTGTTCTTGACGGTCGGGTAGGTGATATCGTCCGGATTCGAATACATTTCGAAATGCAGCATCGAAGAAACCGTCTGCGCGCCGACGTAGGCGATCAGCTGTCCTTCTTTGACGACCGCGCCCGGTTTGATCTCCTTCGGAACGCGGATGCCGATCTCGCCGTAGCGCGCGAGAAAGGTCTTGTGTTTGACGAGCATATCGTAAACCATCAAACACTCGACGCCGGGTTTGCAGATGCTTTTCGTGCTGTCGTTCGGGTCCGGCACGTGCGGACCGCTTTCGAAAAAGGCGCGCGGACCGTAAAGAATGGTGCCGTCTTCGACCGCGTAAACTTCGGTGCCGGCGACCGCCATCAAATCGCACGCCGGATGCAGCATGCTGCCGCGGTCGTCGCCGAATCTCCGACCGCCCGTGCGATAACTCTGCGACGGTCGCTCCGCCAATGGAAAAGTCGACATAAAAAGTCCCTCCTTTGATTGTTCGATTAGAGCAGCATTTTAATCGATTCGGAGGGATTTTTAAATGATTTTACGCCTTTTCCAGATTGGCGAATTTTTCGATCAGTTTTTTCTGCCCGAAACCGGGAAAGCTGACCGTCAGTTTGACGTTGTCGCCCGTGCCTTCGCGCCTGAGAACCAAACCCTTGCCGTATTTCGGATGCCGGACGTGCGCGCCGGGAGAAAAGCCTTTGGCGTCCGGATTGGATTTCGGTTTCTGAGCCTTCGCCTGTTCCGATTGCGCTTTCAGCTTTTCGAAACCCGACGGCTGTTTCTGAATCGTCGGCGGCGGGTTGTCGCCTTTCTTTTTATTGAAAAATTCGGCGATCGCGTCCGATGAATTATAAGTTTTGCCGGTGTAGAGATTTTTCGGTTTTTCGCGCTCGCGCGCGGTTTCGCCCTTTAACGCCGAAACCGCGTGTTTATTCGTTTTGACGGCGTTGCTTTTGGCGAACGACAGCCAGCTCGAACCGCGCGATAAATCTTCGATCAGATCGATCGGCATCTCGTTCAGGAACTGCGACGGCTCCGCCGCCATTTCCTCGCCGTAAACCCGGCGGCGCATCGAATGCGTGATGTACAAAATCCGCTCGGCGCGCGTGATCGCGACGTACGCGAGGCGGCGTTCCTCTTCGAGCTCTTTCGGGTCGGTGACGGAACGCGAATGCGGGAAAATGCCGTCTTCCAGGCCGACGAGAAAAACGATCGGAAACTCCAAGCCCTTCGCCGCGTGCACGGTCATCATCGTGACCGCCGCGTTGCGGTCGTATTTGTCGGTGTCAGACGTTAACGCCGCGTGGTCGATGAAGTCGCGCAGCCCGCTGTCTTCCTGCTTGTCGTAATCGACCGCCGCGTTGACGAGTTCTTCGAGGTTTTCGAGCCGCGTCGCCGATTCGTCGGTGTTTTCGGCGCGCAGCATGTTCGCGTAACCGGTGTCTTCGATCGCCGCGATCACGACGTCCGAAACCTTGCGGTCGGTCTGCGAGACTTCCGCGACCTTCTGCTGCAGATCCTCGATCGTTTTTTTGAATTTTCGCAAAGATTCCAGCGCGCGCGGCGTCAGATTGACGCGCTCGGTAAATTCCAGACCGGTGATGATCGAGATCGTTTCCCACAAGGAAACGCCGAAATCGCGCGCCCGAAACTGCAGCTCGTCGAGCGACGTTTTGCCGAAGCCGCGCGTCGGCGTGTTGATGATTCTTAAAAGCGCGATGTCGTCGAACGGGTTCAAAGCCATTTTCAGGTACGCGATGACGTCCTTGATCTCGGCGCGCTCGTAGAACGAAAAACCGCCGACGATGTTGTATTCGATGCGGTTGCGGCGCAAGGCTTCTTCGAAAAGGCGCGATTGGGCGTTCGTGCGGTAAAGAATCGCGATCTTGTCTTTCGGATTGCGCCGCCGGTGCTCGTCGATCTTCATCGCGACGAAGCGCGCCTCGCCGTCGCCGTCGAACGCCTGGTGATAAAAAATCTTCTCGCCGCCCGGGTTCGCCGTCCAGAGCTTTTTCTCCTTGCGCCCCTCGTTGTTTTTGATGATCGCGTCCGCCGTGTCGAGGATCGTCTGCGTCGAACGGTAATTCTGTTCGAGCATGATCGTTTTCGCGCTCGGATAATGCTGCTCGAACGATAAAATGTTGGCGATGTCCGCGCCCCGGAACGAGTAAATGCTCTGCGCGTCGTCGCCGACGACGCAGATGTTCTGCTGTTTTTCGGTTAAATAATTGATCAGCGCGAATTGGAGCGCGTTCGTGTCCTGGTATTCGTCGACGAGGATGTATTTGAATTTGTTGTTGTATTTTTCGCGCGTTTCCTCGGAAACTCGAAGCAGACGGACGGTTTTGATCAGGAGGTCGTCGAAATCGAGCGCGTTGGCGTTGTTCAGACGCTCTTCGTACATCTTGAAGACGCGCGCGATCGCCGCGCGTTTTTCGTCGGTGTATTCGACCTTCGAGGCGTAAAGCTCAAAATCCTCGCCGCGGTTTTTCGCCGCCGAGATCGCGTTCTGCACCTGCCGCGGCGCGAGCTGTTTTTCGTCGAAGCCGATGTCCTTGATGCACGCCTTGATGACCTTCACCGAATCGTCCGTGTCGTAGATCGTGAAAGATTTGTTATAGCCTTCCTGCAGATGCTCGATGTCCTGCCGCAGAATGCGCACGCAGAGCGAGTGAAACGTCGTCACGAGCGGCGCCGACTGCAGGCTTTGACCCTTCAGCAGTTCCGTCACGCGCTCGCGCATCTCGCCCGCCGCTTTGTTGGTGAACGTGACGGCTAAAATATTGAACGGCGGAACCTGTTTTTCCTGAATGAGATAGGCGATGCGCACCGTGATGACGCGCGTTTTGCCGGAACCCGCGCCGGCTAAAATCAAGACGGGACCATCGGTCGTCGTGACGGCTTCGCGCTGCTGCTGGTTGAGTGAATCGAGAATTTGCATAGGTTTTTTAAGGCGAAAGTACAATGGTAAATCTTTGGCTGGAAGGCGTCAAAATTAGAGAGTAAAAGCCGGAAGTTTTTGGTAAAAAACTTCCGGCTTTTTTTGTTATTTCCTCATGGCTTCCGGAAAAATTCGGGCGTCAAACCATCTTTTCCCGTCTTTATTCATTGCCCAAGGATTGCTGTATTCTTCCAAAAGCGGTAACTCCTTTTCGTAGTCGATGCGAAGGAATTGTTTACAAACGCGGCGAAATCGGCGGTTGTAATCTCTTTTGTCCTGCTTTTCGCTTCCCGCGCACCGACCAGTAATCGAAGTTTTCCTTTTTGATCTGCTCATATTTTCTAGACCTCCGTCAGAAAAATGGCATTTCAAATAACCTCCGATAATTTTTTTGGAAATAAGTCATATCACTTGATTAAACTCTGAATTTCTTTAAACTGCTCGTGCCGCGCGTCGCGCATCAGTTCGAAGAGCGCCATTTCGACCGTCGCCGGCACGCAGCCGTTTTGAAACATTTTTTTGAGCCCGGCTTCGCGGTCTTCTTTGTAGCGCGAACCGACGGCGTCGGCGAGCACGTGCACTTCGAAATCGTGTGCAAGAAGATCGTGCGCGGTCTGATTGACGCAGATGTGCGTTTCGAGCCCGCACAAAACTACTTGTTTCGCGCCCGCTTCCGTCAATTTGCCGAGAAACGAATCGACGCACGAGCTAAAACTTATTTTTTCGACCGGTTCGAAATCGTCGGGCAGAGAGTAGAGAATCTCTTCCGCCGTGCGCCCCAAACCTTTCGGGTATTGTTCGGTGACGATCACCGGGACGCCGAGAATCTGAAAGCCGCGCACCGCCATCGCGGCGCGCGAGGCGACCTGCGGAAATTCGGGAATCGCCGAGCGAAACGCTTCCTGCAGATCGATCACGACGAGCGCGGTTTTGGAAATGTCTAATGTTTTCGGATGAATCATAAATAGTGGCCGGTGGAAAGTGGTCGGCGGTCAGTACAAATCAGAAAATCTGAATCACCGACCGCTGTTCACTGCATTTTCTTAAAATCGATTTCGGTCGAGGGCTTGATGTCCGCCTTTAGAACGCGTTCGATGTATTCAAGCGTCGACTCGTTCGTTCGCTCCTCGTTGGCGGCCACGCAGTCGCGCGGCACGAACAAATTGAAATCGCGCATGTAGGCGTCGTTCGCGGTGAAAAGAATGCAGATGTCGCTCGCGACGCCGGTCAGGACGAGCGTCTTCGCGCCGAGGTAAGCGAGCAGCAGATCGAGCGTCGTCGAATAAAACGCCGAATGCTTCGCCTTCAGCACGAAATAATCTTCCTTTTTCGGCGCGAGCAGGCGCGCGATTTTATGCCCGCGCACCGATTTCGACTGGCTGTGCTTTAACTGCTTGGTGAAGTCCGAGCGCCATTTGCCGAAATTGTCGTTCACGTAAACGACCGCGACGCCGGCTTTTTCCGCCTTCTTTTTAAGCGCGGCGATGTTTTTCGCGATTTCTTCGGCGAAAGGCAGCAGTTTATCGCCGCTGCCGAATTCGAAATCCGAGATCATGTCGATGATCAGCAGCACGACTTCCGATTTGTCGGGAGCGTTGCCGTGCAAATCCTCATTTTTCGGCATATTCTTTTTTCTGTTCCTGTTGACGTTGCCTGCGCGCTTCCTTTTCGCGCATTTCCTTTTTATAAGTTTGGAAGAAAAAATAAACTGTCGCGGCGCAGACGATCAGGATCAAAACCATCATCGCGGCGATAAAATAAACTTCGGCGGTTCCGGCATAAGGCATATCGAAATTTTAACGCAAACCGCCGCCGGCGGGCAAAGAGCAGTGGTCGGTGGACGGCGGTCGGCGGTCCGATCGCTTGAATATAAACTAAAAACATCGGTGAAATTCAGCACAACCGACCATTGACAACCGATCGCCGACCGCGAGCAACGCGACGCGATTCGTTTGTATCAAATACCGGCAAGGGCGTAGTATACAGATACTAATAAAGTAAAAATCATCCGCTGGCAAATACGAAAAAATACGAAATCGAAAACTTTTATTCGTGAATTTTCGTCTAAATTCGTTGCTAAAAATAATGAAGCTTCGTCGCATCACGTTCAAAATTTTCATGATCTGCGCGCTTTTCGCGGTTTTCGGCGGAAACGCGGCGGCGCAGGCGGGCGACCAATGGCTGCGCGTGCAGTCGAAAAATTTTCAGCTCGTCGGCAACGCCGACGAACCGAGCCTGCACCGCGTCGCGACCCGGCTCGAACAGTTCCGGCACGTTTTCGCGCAGCTTTTCCCGCAACTGAAGTTCAACTCGCCGATCCCGACACGTGTCGTCGTCTTCAAGGACAAACAAACTTTCGACCGCTTCAATCCGGTCGAGTGGGCGACCGGATTTTTTCAGGCCGGCGAGGACATCAACTACATCGCGCTGCCGGCGGTCGCCGCCGAATCGGAAAATTTTTCGACGATTTTTCACGAATACACTCATTTTCTGATCGACAATTCTTTGGGGCGTTCGAAAGCGCCGCCGTGGTTTAACGAGGGCATCGCCGAATACTACGAGCAGTTCGCGATCGAAAACGACCAGCAGGTGACTTTAGGCGGCGTCAATGCCGGGCATCTGCAGCTTTTGCAGCGCACGCCGCTGATTCCGTTCGAAACGTTTTTCGCGACCGATTATTACACGCTGCATAAACAATCGAAGCAAAACGCGCAGCTTTTCTACGCGCAGTCGTGGGCGGTCGTGCATTATCTTCTGCAGGGCGGAAACGCGAAACGCGCGGCGTTCGACAAATTCGTCGATCTTCTGCAGCACGGCGCGGCGCCGTCGGACGCGCTGCAGCAGGCGTTCGGCATGAATTCCGCGGCGCTCGAAACGGAAATCAAACAATACGCCGCGCAGAAAACGCATGCCGCGACGGTCATTCAGTTGAAAGAGAAACTTATTTTCGACCGTCAGTTCGAAACGCATCCGGTCGCGGCGGCGGAAGCGAAAGCCGTTCAGGGCGATTTACTGTTTCACACGCGGCGCTTCGAGGACGCCGAAAGGATCCTGCTCGAAGGCCTGACGCTCGACGCGGATTCGAGCGACGTCAACGCCGCGCTCGGGCTCGTGAAAATGCAGCAGAAAAAATACGGCGAGGCGAAAAACTATCTGGAGAAGGCGACCCGGAACGATTCGCAAAATTATCTCGCCTATTACAATTACGCGCTCGCCGTCAGCCGCGAGAACATGACCGAGTACGGCTTCGCGTCGAGCTACGGCCTGGGCGACGCGATGAAGGCGCGCGCGAGTCTGCGCAAGGCGATCGAGCTCAATCCGAATTACGCCGAAAGCTACAATCTTTACGCGTTCATCAACATCATCCGCAACGAGGAGCTCGACGAATCGATCGCGTTCATCAAAAAAGCGCTCGCCATCGCGCCGGGCAATCAGTGGTATCAGATCCGGCTCGCCGAGCTGCACATGCGCCGCGAAGAGTTCGCCGCGGCGCGCGCGATCGCGCAGAAAATCATGCAGACGGCTTCGACCGACAAGTTGAAGCTCTACGCCGAAAATTCCGTGCGGACGATCAATTCGCTCGAAGCGCAGCTCGAATATATTAAAAATTACAAAAAGCGCGAGAACCCGGAATGGGTCACGGACGAACCGATGAGCGACGAGGAGATCGCGCGCCGCCGCGCCCGGCAGATGCTCGAATCGCTCAACGAAACGCTGCGCATTCCGCGGCAGGACGAAAAAAGACTGCTCGGCTACGTGACGAAAATCGAATGCCAGCCGAATCAGGTCGTTTTTTCCGTCAAAGCCGACGAACAGCTTTTGCAGCTGCGCAGCGATTCGCTCGAAACGTTGACTTTAATCTCGTTCGATGCGAACGTCGTCAACTCGGATTTCGGCTGCGGCACGCTCAAAAAAGATGTTTTATCGGTCATCACGTATCGTCCGCGCGCCGGCGAACGGGCGACAACCGCCGGCGAGATCGTCGCGGTCGAGTTCGTGCCGAAGTTTTTCCGCTTTCTGGGCGGGAAATAAAAAGTCAGCCGCGAACGGACACGAACGTTCACGAAGGATTTCTAAATTATTTTTCGCGTTCCTTCGCGTTCGTTCGCGGCTGAAATTTCTGAAACCCTTTTCCGCGCGCTTCCGTCTTATAAGCAGTACGACATACGACGATCGAAACGGCGACCGTTCTTCCGCCGTTTTATAAATTACACAAATCGAGGACTATGAGAAAAACGACGACGGTTTTAATTTTGGTATTTTGTCTTTTGCTGCAAAGCTTCGCGGCGAGCGCGCAGACCGCCCCGAATCAGGCCGATATTTTCGCGCAGATCCGCAAGGAAGGGATGGAAAATTCGCAGGCGATGCGGACGCTGCATTATTTTACGGACGTTTACGGGCCGCGCCTGACCGGTTCGCCGAACCTGAAGGCGGCGGGCAATTGGGCGGTTTCCGAGATGACGAAATGGGGCTTGGAAAACGCGAAGCTCGAACCGTGGGATTTCGGGCATCCGGGCTGGGTCAACGAACGCGCCGCCGGCTTCATCACCGCGCCGGTGCAGGACTCGCTCGTGTTCGAGGTTTTGGCCTGGACGCCCGGCACGAAAAAGGCGGTGCGCGGGCAGGCTTTTCAGCTCGTCATCCCGACCGCGCCGGCGCCGCGCACTCCGAATCTGCCGGCTGACGCGCCGACGCCGCAGCTGCCGCCGACGCAGGCCGAATTAACAGCATACTTCGACAGCATCAAATCGCAGGTCGCCGGCAAAATGGTTCTGGTCGGCAAACCGGCGGTCGTTCCGGTCAACATCAACCCGCCGGCGAAACGCCTCAACGACGAGGAACTGAAACGCCGCTTCGACCCGTCGGCGACGCCGCAGCCGTTTCCGACGCCCGCGCCGACGCCCGCGCCGCGCGAAGGGCAGCTCACCTTTCAGCAGATCGCCGAGCAGCTCGACAAGTTTTTGATCGACAATAAAGCGTCGGTGCGAATCAACGACGCCGGACGCGAGCACGGGCAAATCCGCGCCTTCAACAACCGCAGTTTCGACGTCACGAAAACCGTTCCGACCGTCGTCATGCGCAACGAGGACTTCGGACGCATTTCGCGCCTTTTAGCCGACGGCACGCCCGTTTCGCTCGAATTCGACATCCGCAACCGCGTCATTCCCGAGGGCACGACTTCCTACAACACGATCGCCGAAATCGCGGGCGCCGACAAAAAAGACGAAGTCATCATGCTCGGCGGGCACCTCGACTCGTGGCACGCCGCGACCGGCGCGACCGACAACGCCGTCGGCTGCGCGGTCATGATGGAAGCCGCGCGCATTCTCAAAACGATCGGCGTCCGCCCGCGCCGCACGATCCGCGTCGCGCTCTGGTCGGGCGAAGAACAGGGGCTTTTGGGCTCGCAAGCCTACGTCAAACAGCATTTCGGCTCGTTCGAGAATCCGCAGCCCGGTTACGAGAAATTCGGCGGCTATTTCAACATCGATTCGGGCACGGGCAGGGCGCGCGGCATGACGATTTTCGGTCCGCCCGAAGGGGCGAGCGTTTTGCGCGACGCGCTCGCGCCGTATGAAGAGTTCGGATTCATGGGCGTGATCGCGACGCGCAGCCGGAACCTGGGCGGCTCCGACCACACCTCGTTCAACCAGGCGGGACTGCCCGGCATCGGCGTGCAGCAGGACCCGATCGAATACGGTTCGACGACCTGGCACACGAATCTCGACACGTACGAGCGCGTCATCGAGGACGACGTGAAAAAGTCGGCGATCATCATCGCGTCGGCGGTTTACGTGCTGGCGATGCGCGACGATCTGCTGCCGCGCTACAGCCGCGAACAGATGCCGGCGCTGCCCGTTCAGCCCGCGCCGACGCCGAGCCCGAGCCCGACGCCGCGAAGATAAAATATACTAAAGCCACGAATAACACGAATCGCACGAATATTTTTATTGTTTTTTATTCGTGCGATTCGTGTTTTTTTGTGGCTTAATATGATTTAATTCTTCCCGAAATCGAGGCTCGGCGTTTTGCCCTGACCGATCTGTTCGCGCCAGGTTTTCAGCGCCCGCACTTTACCGGCGTAAACTTCGGACTGATTGAGCAGCTTCTCGCAGAGGTTGAGGTATTCGGCGACCGCTTCCTTTTCGCCCCTTTCGAACAGTTCCTTGGCGAGCTCCAGATCGATCTTGCCGAAATAACTTTTCTCGCTGCGCAGCGGCGCGCGGATGGCGATGAGCAGATATTCTCGGGCTTTCGCGGAATCGTTTTCGCGCAGCGCGGCGCGTCCGAGCAAGATGTTGCCGAAATGCGCGGCTTCCGTGTAGCTGCTGCTTTCGGCGTCCTGCCCGAAATCGAGAATCAACTCGGTCGCGAGCGCTTTGGCGCGGTCGAGCTTTTCGAGTTCGAAAGCGATCTTCGCGAGCGATTGAAGCAGCCCGGCCCGTTTCGCGTCGCGCTCGGCGGAGCGCTCTTTTTTCAGCAGAGCGAGCGCCGTTTCGCCGGCTTCGTAAGCCTGTTCGAGATAAATATTTCTATTCCGCCGCCGTTGGTTTTTGTCCGTCGTTTCGCCCGCACGGTCCGGGGCTTCCGATTTTTCGAACAGCAGCGCGCTCAAAAGCAGCGGGAATTCATAGTTCTGCGCATCGATCCGGCGACCTTCCGCGAGGAGCTTTTCGGCGATTTCCGGTTCTTCCGGACTGATAAAATCGACCGCGTTGAGCCGGATGCGCGCGTTCGTTTTGGCGGCTTCCGTTTGTTTGAGCCATTCGTCGCGCAGCGTCCGGTAGTCCGGTTCGCCGGCTTCGTAAAAAGGGCTTTTGTAACTGTAAATGTCGGTCTCGTCGATTTCCGGACGATTCTGCAGGAGCCACAAACGATGTTTGAGACGATTTTGACGGCGCGCGGGCGTGTCCTCGGTTTCGTAATTCGAGTAAAAGCGCAAAAGCCGCTTGCGCGTTTCGAGATCGGCGGGCGTTTTCGACAGTTTGGCTTCCGCCTGCGCGGCCTGCGCGGCGGTCAGAGGCTTTTCGTCCGTTTCGCCGGCGAGAAAATCGGCGAAACTTTCCGGCTGCTGTCGCCGCTCCGGTTTTCGCGCGGGCGCGCGGCTCTTCAGGCGCGCCAGATTCGGGTTCGCCGAATACCGCAGCTCGGCGTTCGAGCCTTCGACGGATTTGGCGATCAGCTCGCGGACCAACGGGTATTCGGCGGGCGAAATCACGTCCTTCGTGATGACGAGTTCGCGCAGCACGCGGACGCCCGCGCCGTCGAAGGCGAAATCGTTGCGGTAGCTGCCGACCGCGTTCGCGAAATCGATTTTCGGCGGCAGCGCTTCGATCTTGACGCCCTCGGGAAAATTGAGCTTGAAGCTTTCCCGAAATCTGGTCGCGCCCAGGACAAGATTCGTCCGGCGCTGTTTCGGCTTGACGTATTGTTCGAGCTGCCGCGCGTTCAGCATATTGACCGCGACCGGCAGCGGCAGCGCGCCCTTCGGCGCAAAGGTCGTGAAATTCGGCAGATCGACTTCGAGTTCGACCGAAAAAGGCTCGCCGACCTTAAACGGATTGCCGACTTTGACGAGTTTGCCCGAACCGTAGACGCCGAAATAGGCGAGCAGCGTTTTGACGAAGCCTTCCGGGTTTTTCTGGATCGCGGCGTCGGCGAAAAGCGGGCGGAAAGCGATTTCGGTGCGACCGTCGTAAGTGTTTTTCGAGACGGCTCGGAGGTCGCCGTTCGGCTCGAAAACGATTTCCACTTCGCTTAAAAGCTGGTTGTCCGCCGGATTATCCTTCGGCATTTCGATGACGCCCGTCCGCTCGCCGGCGAGAATCGCTTTTTTCCCGACGATCGTCTGCATGATCTGCCCGAGCCGCGTGTTCGGCGCGGTCGCGTCGGCGAACAATTTGAGGCTCGGAATATAGAGAATCGCGTGATTGAAATAATCGGTCACGGCGACCTCCGGAAACCAGTTGCCCATTTCCGAGCGGATCAAAACCGGGTAGCTTTCGATGCCCTTGGCCTTCAGCAGCGCGTAAAGAATCGTCGAGTAATCCTTGCAGTCGCCCGAGCGGTTGGCGAGGATTTCGCTCGTCGTATGCGGAATCCAGCCGCCCTTGTCGAGCACGATCGACAGATAGCGGACGTTTTTATTGACCCATTCGTAAATCGCGTAAGCCTGCTCGGCGGGATCTTGGAGGCCTTTCGTGATTTCGTCGGCGAGTTTTTGCACTTCCGGCGTGAGCACGGCTTTTTTCTTCGTTTCCGCCCAGTAAGCCGCGCCGAGCGCGTCGAAATCCTTGAAGCTCGTCGCGGCGATGCGCGGGCTTGAGCTGAAAAAATCTGACATGTTCGGCTCGATTTCGAACGCCTTCAGGTTTTCCCGGCGCCAGCGCCAGCGCGCCCTGCCGTTTTCGTCCGAAAGCTTCCCGCCGTCGAGCTCGACCGCCTGAACGTAGAGCGGAAAATCGGCCGGCGCGGTCAGATTCACCTCGACCGATTTCCAGCCGTAAGCGCGCGGGAAAACTTCGAGCATGTCGAACTGCTTATCGAAATGCGGTTCGAGCGTCGTGAGGCGGATCTTAAAGTACGTCGCGTCGCCCTTGGCGAGCTCGCGGTAAGCGATTTCCACCTGTTTGTATGAGGAAAACGACGGCGCGGCTTCGGCTTGCGGCGTCGGTTTGATCTCGACGTCGCCGGCGGCGAGCGCGAGCCTGCGGCCGTCGGCTTTGAGAATATAGGCGTCGAGCACTTCCGCTTTCTGCAGATCGCCGTTGAACGCCCGCTCGAATTTTTTGAATCTTTCGATCACCACTTCCGAATCGAAGCGCTGCTGCATTTCCCATGTCTGCACCGCCGTTCCGTCCGCGTTGACGTCGTATGTGACGGCGTATTTTTCGACCGTGATGCCCAAGGTCGAAGGCCTTTCCGCCGCGCTGGCGCGCGTGTTTTTCGGTTCGCGCGGCGCGTTGACGCGCACCGCGGCGACTTTCCCGACCGGGCGTTTTGGGGGTTGGGAAAAGAAAGAGAGCGTGCAAAACGCCAGCAGAACGAGCGCGAAGGAAAATTTTTTCATAATACCGCTTCGAAAAAAGGTGATTTGATGGATGAAATTCTAATTTATTTTCAGGTCGGAAAACAAGGATTTTGCGGAGAATCCGCGTCCGGTTGCTGAAAAAAACGGTCGTTTCGTTTTTTTTTCGCGCCGAAACTCGGAAAACGACCGAAATTCAGCGCCGGGCCAAATCATATAGATAGAAAAGTTTTTGTGAAGGTTGCCGCCATTATTTCGGGCCGCGCGCTCGTAACAATCTATCGTTTCGGGGGTTTACGAAAAACGGGCGGCCCCGAAGCGGTTCGGGCGCATACGGCGGCCGGAAAAATCGGTCGTTGTAAAAAAATCGTCCGCCGGTTCGCCTCGCAACGAGGCGGGCACGGCCGCGGTTTGGCCGAGCGCCGACGAAATAAAAAAACGCCGGTCGAGCCAGGATTTTGGCCGCGAAAGAGTGGTAAATATTAAATATTATCCTATAATCTGAACATACCCTTCAAAATCGATGATTTGATTTGTTACCGCGATGGACAGCCAGAATTCCATAATTTATCGAATCAATTCCCGCGACGAGATCGTTTTCGTAAATGAGAAATGGGACGAAACCGTCCGGTCGCAAAACAATCTGACGCTGCTCGGGCAAAACATTCGTGGTCGCGTGATCTGGGATTTTATCAGCGATTACGTAACCCGCGATTTGTACAGGGAAATCATTAAAATCGTGCGCTTCGGCAAGCCGGTGCGGTTTAATTTCAGATGCGATTCGCCGTCCACGCGCCGTTTGATGGAAATGAACATCACGCTGCACGACGACGAAGTGCAGTTCGAAAGCAAAATCATCCGCGCCGAAAAACGCCCGTTTCAAAGGCTCCTGAGCATCAACACTTTCCGGTCGGACGAACTGCTCAACCTCTGCGGCTGGTGCAACAAAGTCAATGTCGAAAATGATACCTGGTCGGAGGTCGAAGACGCCGTTCCGGTCATGCGGATTTTTGAAAACGACAAGCTTCCGGATATCAGTCACGGCATCTGCGGGGACTGCTACAAGCCGTGGATCAAAGAGCTGACGGAAGCCGCCAAGGAGTTCAAGCAGAAAAAATAAGCGCCGCTGCGGTTAAAAAACGGCTTCGACGAACTGCAAACAGAACGCGGATCGACGCGGGTTCTTCAAAAAACTCGTGAAAAATCAGCCTAGATCCGTTTTCATCGCCTTTGATCCGCGTTCTGTTTTTCGCGATCTTCTTAACCCGATACTCGGGTCATTCGTAGCTCAAAGCCTCGACCGCGTCGAGCCGCGCGGCTTTGAGCGCCGGGTAGAGCGCGCCGAGCACGCCGCCGAGTAAGCCGATAACGGTGACGATCGCCAGCACCGGCGAACTGATCTCGACTTCGAGCGTCGTTACGCGCGTCAGTAGGAATCTTAAAATTACCGTCAGAAGCACGCCGAAGAAAATGCCGCAAAAGCTAAGCAGCAGCGCTTCCTGCGTGATCGTCCAGGCGATTTTAAAGTTGCTCATGCCGAGAGATTTCATGATGCCGATCTGACGGGTGCGCTCGGTGACGGTCGTGTACATCGTCAAAAGAATGACGAGCGCCGAGATGACGGCGGCGACGCCGACGATCACGTTGAGAAAGACGTTGAGCGCCGGGATGCCCTGCATGTAAATTTCTTCGAGCTGCGAAGTGAGCAGAATCTGGTTCTCCGGAAACTTATTCTGGAGCGCCTCGGCGATTCTTTGCTGCACGGTTGGGTCTTTGGGATTTAATTCGGGCTTGATTTTAACGAGAAACGCCGAGACTTTGCCCTCGCCGCCGAGCTGCGCCTGCATGACGGAGAGCGGGATTTTGACGCGCGCGCCGGCCGCCGGCTCATACGTGCCGACGATCGTGAACTCGCGCTCCCACATTTTTATTTTGTCGCCGAGCTTGAATTTTTTCTGTTTCTGAAAACCGGTGTCGATGATCGTTTCGTTGTCGGCGTTCGCGATCGGGCGCCCTTCGATGATCTTTAAACCGGCGATCGCCGCGTATTCGTCGAAGTTGATGCCGTCGATCAGGCGGCTGCCGGTGTTCGTGTCGCCCGCCGCGACCGAGTTCTGCGCGATCGGCACCGCCGCCTGCACGCCTTCGATCCGCTCGATTTCGGGCTGCAGCGCGCCCGGAAGATTCAGCGCTTCCGAGCCGCTCATGCCGATCGAGCCGCTCGCGCGAAAGAAAATTTCCGCGCCGACGTTCGCTTCGCGCGCGGCGCGCTCGCGCATCGAGCCGTTCGAGAGACCGACCGTGAAAACGATCAAAAGCACGCCGACCGCGATGCCGAGCACGCTGACGACGGTGCGCGCCGGACGGTGAAGCATATTCGAAAAAACGAGATTTTCCATAAAAGAGATATTTGAGCAGGATTGGCGGAAATTTTCAAATCGCATGAAATATCCGGGTTTCGGCAATGCGCCGCCTGAACTTTCGCCGGACAGTAAATCAATCGCGAAACCGATCCGGCGAAAAAAAATTGTCCGATTTTCGGCGCGCCTTGCGCATATAGGAAATGAAACCGGAAATTCTAAACCGCGAGGAGCAAAAAAATGAAATACATCGAACAATCAACCGGGCAAAAGCGCCGCCGGTCTTTGCCGGGAAAACTAAAAAACATCACGACGCTTTTTATTCTGCTGGCAGTTTCTCTGACGGCGACTTCCGCGGGGCGGGCGATGGACGCGGCGCGCGTCGAAACGCGCGCCGATCTCGCGACCTCGTTTTTCGGCGTTTCGGGACGGGGCGTCGTCGTCGCGATTCTCGACCGCGGCATCGACTGGAAAAACAACGATTTCCGCAACGACGACGGCTCGACGAGAATCAAATACATCTTCGATCTGACGGACAATTCCGGCGCGGGCGCGCCGGGCAACTCGTACGGCGTCGGCACGATTTACACCGAAGCCCAGATCAACGCGGCGCTCGCGAACGGCACGAATCTCGCGACGCGCGACGCGGTCGGGCACGGCACGACGACGACCGCGATCGCCGCCGGCAACGGTCGCAACAGCCCGAACCGCAAATACCGCGGCATCGCGCCGAACGCTTCGATCATCGCCGTCAAGTTCACGACCGAAGGCGCGCCGGCGCACGACAATCAGCCGGCCGAAGCGGCGTTTTATAATCCGGCGCTGCTGCAGAAAGCGATCGATTTCGTCAGGGACAAAGCGCAGCAGCTCAATATGCCCGCCGTTTTGCTGGCGAATTTCGGTTCGATCAACGGTCCGACCGACGGCACGAGCGAGTTTGCGCGCACGATCGACGCGAATTTCGGACCCGGCAAGCCCGGTTTCGTTTTCGTCAACGGCACGGGCGACGACGGCGGCATGCCGAACCACGCGGGCGGCACCGTTCCTGCGGGCGGCACCGTTCCGATACAATTGCAGAAAACGACCGCCGGAACCGTGCGGTTCGATTTATGGTACGCGGGCACCGACCGTTTCACGGTTTCGCTCGCCACGCCGGCGGGGAATTTCGGTCCATACGACCCGCCGAATAACGGCAGTTCCGCGGCCGTCACGAATTCAACTTTTTCCTACCGGCACCAGGGCGCGGGACAAGTCTTTTACGGCGCGCAGAACGGGAAGCGCGAGATTTTCATCGACATCACCGGACCGGCCGGAACCTACACGATCAATCTGCAGGGCACGACCGTCACGAACGGCCGTTTCGACGCGACGATCAACCCGTCGAATATTGCCGGCTCCGGCAACAGTTTTCTGAACAACATCGTGCCGGGCAGCATCTGGGACGGCGCGACCGCGTTTCACAACATCGCGCCGAACAGTTACGTCGTGCGGACGAATTGGACGGACATCGACGGCGTGCCGCGCGCGGTCACGAATCAGGGCGCGATCGGCGAACTATGGCGCGGCAGCAGCGTCGGACCGACCTTCGACGGGCGTTTGGGCGTGGATTTCAGCGCGCCCGGCGACAACGTTTTTACCGCCTATAACCCGACTTCATACTATGCGACTTTTCGCTTCAATATGATTCAGGACGGCGGCGCGCTTTACGGCAGAGCCAGCGCGGTCAGCGCCGCGGCGCCGCAGGTGACGGGCACGATCGCGCTGATGCTCGAAAAAAATCCCCGGCTCGACGCGGCGCAGATCAAAAGCATGCTGCAGACGTCGGCGCGCCGCGACCAGTTCACCGGACAGACGCCGAACCCGAACTGGGGCTACGGCAAAATGGATTCGTTCAGCGCCGTTTATCTGGCGTCGCGCGACCCGCAATTCGATTTCGACGGCGACGGGCGCACGGATTTTTCGGTTTTTCGCGGCTCCGACCGCGTCTGGTATCTGAACCGGTCGCTGAGCGGCACGGGCGCGGCGCAGTTCGGAACCGCGACCGATCGGCTGGCGCCGGCGGATTACGACGGCGACGGGCGCACGGACATCGCCGTCTGGCGCGAGGCCGAAGGCGTGTTTTATATCCTCAACAGCGCGGATAATTCGGTCCGCGTCGAGCAGTTCGGGCAAGCCGGCGAT
>DATCMK010000002.1:0-239175 GCA_036563455.1 Pyrinomonadaceae bacterium
CGGCGGCAGGATTTTAACGGCGGCGGGTTTGGGCATCCGCAACGCGCAGATCACGATCACTTTTCCGACCGGCGAGACGCGCGCCGCGAAATCGACCGCTTTCGGCTATTATCGCTTCGCGGAGATCCCGTCGGGCGCGACCTACGTGATTTCGGTCGCGGCGAAGAGATTCGCCTTCTCGAACGCGACGCAGATCCGGGTCGTCGAGGACGAAACGCTCGACCTCGATTTCGTCGCCGACGAATAGCCGGAAAGACCGCCCCGGATGTTTATCCTGAACGGCTCGGAACCGGACGCGCATCGCGGCGCGTGCCGACGGATTTTCGCGGATTTTTATAAAAGTTAAATGTAATCCGCGAAAATCCGTAAAGTTCGTCAAATCCCGTCGAATCCCCGCGCCGTTTGTTTTTCAACGTCGGTTCATCGAAAAACGAATCGGCGGATTCTCATTTTTGGCGAGCTTTTCGCTCACTGTTTGCCCGTGCCGCTGCCGGTTTTGTCCTGCCGGCTCGCCGCCGCGTTCTTTTTGTCCGGTTTCTTTTCGACTTCCTTCATCCGCATATTTCCCTTGTTTTTATCTTCGCCGTCTTTTTTCCGGCTCGTTTTTTCCGCCATTTCTTTAAACCTCCTGCCAATCTTTGAAGTTTCGAAACTGCAAAAATTATGCCCCGCGCGCCGCGCGCCGCAAATACCGGATTTATAAAATTTATATTCGAAAACCGGTCCCGGCGGCGAACCGGTTCCGGACAAAACGCCTGTATTTTTGTCCTTCGTTTTGGTTATCATAGCCAGTTATGAGCAGAAAAAACGGCGATTGGACGATCAAGAACACGCGCAAAATTTTTGAAAACGATTTTTTTAAGGTCTTCGACGACGATGTCATCCGGCCCGACGGCAAAGACGGCAAGTACGCGACGATCTCTCTGGTGCGCGGCGCGGCGGTGCTGGCGATCGACGACGAAGGTTTCGTTTACCTCACGAAACAGTTCCGCTACGCGATCGGGCGCGACGATCTCGAAGTCGTCTCCGGCGCGATCGAGGACGAAGAACCGCTCGCGGCGGCGAAACGCGAAATCAAAGAAGAACTCGGCATCGAAGCCGACGAGTGGACCGACCTCGGCATTCTCGAAAGCGACACCTCGATCACGAACAGCACGGCGCATCTTTTTCTCGCCCGCCGCCTCAAGTTCGGCGAGCCGGAACGCGAAGGCACCGAGCAGATCGAAACCGTGAAAATGAAGTTCTCGGAAGCGCTCGACAAAGTCATGAAAGGAGAAATCACGCACGGGCAAACGATCGTTCTGATCCTGAAGGCGAACCAGCGGATCGCGGATTCAACGGATTGAATCATTTGTTCATCGAATCAATGATAAAATCCCCGACAACCTCAAATCACTTTTGCTTGTTCCAGTCCGCCAAGCCGGCGACGATCGTTAAGAGTTCGGCCGGTTCGACCGGTTTCGGGACGTGCATCTGAAAACCGGCGGACAGGGCCTTGAGACGGTCTTCGAAGCGCGCGTACGCGGTCAGCGCGACCGCCGGAATGCGACCGCCGCGCGCGGGCGGCAGGGCGCGGACGTTTTTGATCAGCTCGTAGCCGTCGCGCTCGGGCATGCCGATGTCGCTCACGAGCACGTCGAATTGCCCCGCTTCGAGCGCGGCGAGCGCTTCGGCGACCGACGCCGCTTCCGTCACGAGGGCCTCGCAGCGACGAAATACGAACGCCAGCAGGTCGCGCGTGTCGGGTTCGTCGTCGACGAGCAGAATCCGCAGATCATTCAGTTCCGGCGGGCAGCCGAAAACCGGTTCCGCCGGCGCGGTCGCCGCCGGATCGAGCTCGCCCGTGTCGCCGCTCGAAACGTTTTCCGAAAGCACGGGAATGATCGGAAAATGAACCGTGAAAACCGCGCCCTGACCGAGCCCGCGGCTCGCCGCCCGCACCGTGCCGCCGTGCAGTTCGACCAGATGCCGGACGATCGCCAGCCCGAGTCCGAGACCGCCGTGCTGGCGCGTCGTCGAGCTGTCGCTCTGGCGGAACCTTTCGAAAATGAACGGCAGCGTTTCGGCGTCGATGCCCTGCCCGTTGTCGGCGACCGTCAGCTCGACGTGCGAGTTGACGCGTTCGAGCCGCACCTGCACGCGCCCGTCTTTGGGCGTGAATTTGATGGCGTTCGAAAGCAGGTTCCAGATTATTTGCTGCAGCCGGTCGGCGTCGCCCGAGATCATCGCGCCCGAATTGAGCACTCTCTGCAGGCGGATGTTCTTCGCGTCCGCCGCCGGGCGCACCGCTTCGATCGCCGTCTCGATGATCGAAGCGAGATCGACCGGCTTGACGTGCAGCCGCAGCTTGCCGGAAACGATACGCGAAACGTCGAGGATGTCATCGATGAGCTGCGCCTGCGCGCGCGCGTTGCGCTCGATCGTGTCGATCGCGCGGCGCGTCTGCGCCTCGCTGATCTCCCTTTCCTTGAGCATCCGCGCCCAGCCGAGAATCGACGAGAGCGGCGTGCGCAGCTCGTGCGAAAGCGTCGCGAGAAAGTCGTCCTTCAAACGGTTGGCGTTCTCGGCCTCGCGCCGCGCGTTTTTTTCGCTCACCAGCAGATGTTCGCGCTCGACCTCGATTTGTTTTTCGTCGCTGATGTCGATCGTGATGCCGTCGAACCGGTACGGGTTATTGTTTTTGTCGTAAAAGCCGCGCCCGATCGCGCGGATCCATTTGACGCGCCCGTCCGAAGGATTGACCGTCCGGTATTCGACGTCGTAGTGCGTGCGGTTTTCGATCGATTTATCGATCGCGAAACGGGTTTTTTCGCGGTCTTCCGGGTGCATGAGGCGGTAAAAATCGTCGATCGTGACGACCGCGTCCGGCGGCAGCCAGAAATGATTTTTCGTGAGCTCGCTCCAGTTCAGCACGTCGAACGGCAGATCGCAGTACCACAGCCCGAGCGCCGAGGAATCGAGCACCAATTGAAGCCTTTCCTGGCTCTGTATCAAGGCTTCCTCGGCGGCTCGTCGCGCTGTGACGTCCTGCATCGCGCCGAGCATCCGCACCGGCTTCCCGTCCGCCTGAATCGCGAAGCCGCGGTCGAAAACGTATTTGTAGCCGCCGTCGGCGCAGCGGAACCGGTACTCGTCCGACCATTTTTCGCCGCCGTTGTCGATCACGGCGTGGATGCCCGATACGACGCGTTCGCGGTCTTCCGGGTGGATGTTTTCGTACCACCATGCTGAAGTCTTCCCGACCTCGCCGGGCGCGTAGCCGAAGAGCGTCCCGACCCCGTCGTTCCACCAAGCCTCGTCGGTCTGCAGATTCCAGTCCCAGATGGCGTCGTTCGTGGCGCGCGTCACGAGCCGGAAGCGCTCGTCGCTGGTCTGCAGCCGCTCCTGCGTTTGTTTGCGGCCCGTGATGTCGAGCGTGACGCCGTTCATCGCGAGCGGGCTGCCCCGCTCGTCGTAAAGACCGCGCCCGCGCGCGAAGATCCACGCCGGCGCGCCGTCGCCGCGCGTGATCCGGTATTCGATTTCGTACTCGGTGCGGTTCGCGATCGCTTCTTCGATCGCCCGCCGCACACGTTCGCGGTCTTCCGGCACGATCATCGAGAGAAACTCCTCGAACGGGAATTCGGCGTCCGCCGGCAGCCCGAAATTCGCGAGGCATCGTTCCGAACAGGTCATTTCGCCGGTCGCCAGCACGAGCTCGTAGGAGCCGAGCTGCCCGGCGTCGAGCGCGAATTTCAGCCGCTGTTCGCTTTTCCGCAAAGCCTCCTCCGATTTCTTGCGGTCGGTGATGTCGATCACGACGCCCGGCAACTGGCAGGCTTCGCCGCGTTCGTCGCGCAGGATCCGGCCGCGCGCGACGACCCAGCGAAGCGCGCCGTCGGGCTTGATCAAACGATACTCGGCTTCGTAAGAATCGGCGTTTTCGAGCGCCTCGCCGACGAGACGCTCGACGCGCTCGCGATCGTCCGGGTGAATCGCCGCCGTGTATTTTTCGATGCCGCCGCCGTTCGCATCTTCATTTGAGACGGCGAAAAAGCGGGCGAGGTTTTCGTCGGCGACGACGCGGTTGTTGACGACGTCCCACGTCCAAGTGCCGATCTCGCCGGCTTCGAGCGCGGCTTCGAGGCGCAGGCGCGCGTCTTCGAGCGCGTCGGTCGCGCGCCGGCGTTCCGACTCGATCTGCCGCGCCTCGATTTTCAGCGCGCGGTTTATTTTTTCCTGCTCGGCTTCGCGGCGCTGCAGGCGGACCTGTTCGGTCACGTCCTCGACGCGGTGGATGACGTAAGCGACCCGGTCGGCGGCGTCGCCGAACGCCGGGTAAGTCGCGATTTTCCAGAAGCGCTCCTCGAAGCCGCCGCCGTCGCCGGCCGGGCGCTGCACGTCGTATTTGAGGATCGGCATCACGTCCGGTTCGCCCGTTCGGAAGACCTTTTCGATCGATTCGCGAATATGCGCCGAGCCGTGCGCTTCCGGGTCGTCCGGGTTTTCGGGGAAAGCGTCGAACAGGTACCGGCCGACCAGATCGGCGCGCGTCACCATCGTCGCGCGCAGATAATCGTCCGACACGGCGGCGACCGTCAAATCAGGCAGCAGAATGATGTATAAACCGGGGATTGAGTTGAAGACCCGCTGAAAATCGAGCGCGGCGACCTGAGTTGACATACTTATTAAAAATATTAAGTTTTGGCATGCCGCTTTGCAACATAAACCAAGCGGTTCGAGGCATTTCGCCGAATAAAAGCGGACGGCCGGGCGCGGCGGATTTATATTTTTCAGGCGCCGTCGCGGCGCGGCGGTCTGCCGATTCTTTTCGAGGCGTAAAACATCGTGTCGAAATGCGGCACGTCGTCGAGTTCGAGCACGACGAGATTTTCGAACCGGAGCAGCGTTTCGATTTCCTGTTTCGTAAAAAAACGCCCGTCGTCGGCGAGGCTGATCGTGACGATGTCCGACAGATCGATGCCGAGCGCGCGCTTGATCCTGCCGATCAGGGTTTTCGGCTGATCGGAAAAAATCTCGTGCCCGCACGCCGCGCAGCAGTCCGCGCCGTCCGTCACCGTTTCGTAACAGTGCCGGCAGCGAACGGCGTTTTGAGTTTTGAACGGGATATCCATCGTCGGCGAATCCGGTCAATGAGACCGCGCCCGTCGCAACGTTTTCGGCGCGCAAACGACGCGTGAAATCAAAGTAAAGCCTTGTTCGGCATTGTAATACAAAACGAGCGGCGCGCAAACGATTTCCCGGCGCGCCCGCGATCTCGCCCGCGCCGGATAAAAAACGCCGGTCTGATTTTACCAAACCAGACCGGTCGAAGATTGAAATTTTCGGGGAAATTTCTATTTTTCGGCAATGCCCAACATAAAGTTACTAACGCCTAAAGTGCCGTCCAAAGTAGTGCCGACATCGGCGTAAGTAATCGTCGAAACGCCGCCGCCGTTAACATAATACTGCGGCGCTAGAAATGTTGATGTCAGATTCTGAGGATTATACGGAATGCGGTTATAAGGCGCGATAACAACATTTCCTATTACTTGCCCCCCTCCAGTACCGTTGCGCTCCCAACCTTCTTCACCTGTCACGATAATCATCCCCCTAAAATGAAAATTACCGACATTCTCTAATTTACCGGTGACAACCAAAATTCCGCCGCCGTTCGCGCTTATTTTGCAGCTGCCCTCGCAGAAGGTAATGCCCGTTCCGAGGGCATATGAACCGGGCGGATTCTGATTGCTTCCGACATTGAAGTTCGGCTGATCTCCGGTCGGATTCACAAAGTAACTTCCCGGAGAATTCCGAGCGACGGTACGAAGCTGATTAACAAGGGCATCTAATGCTCCCGGAGACTGTTGCCAACCCGGAGTGTTACTACTGTCAAGAAGCGCCGGCGGTGGCGACATATTTGCGGATCCTCCACCCGGCGGATGTGTAAGGACATACTGTAAATTAGTTGGATTTGTTAGACCAAATGAAGGCACACAACCATTTGGCGAGATGCAATTACCGTTTGCATCAACTTGACCACCTGAATAACTAATATTGTTAGATGTGCCTGGCTCAAAGCGCATTCCGTTACTATCACCAATCATAGTAGTTGTCGCACCGGAGGCAATGCCGTCCAATAAATCCCGCTGAATGAAAGCTTCCAATTTTTTCTTCGAACCGTTCGGACCGTACCCAGTTGAGACTACTCGCAAACGGCGAGGTTCTACGCGAGTCATATATGCGAAAAGCTGTCTGTTGGTTGGATTAGCAGTTAGATCAAACGAAACGTTTGGACACGGAGGTGTGGCGTTGGCTGTCAGGCAAAGTTCTATCTGACTGCCGACTGATTCTAAGTTTTGCGAGGGAAAGCTTACTGTGATTTGGGAACCTACTTGTTTTATATTTCCGTAAATGCTTCGTGTATCTGTTCTTGGGGCAGTCAATTTATAATCTATCCGAAATTCTAAAATTGCCCCCGACATCAGGCTGCCCCCGCTTGTCATGTTAAAAGTACCAATTACAGGGTTCGTGTAACCGCTCAGGAAATTGACGGTCGTGCTCGGAGCATCATTAATCGTGATTGAAACGCCGTTGTTGGTGATTGTTTTGCCGCCGTTTGAAATCGTTCCGCCCGAAAGAAAGACGCCCGACGTGTAAAAGGTTAAGTATTCGTTAGTCCGGTCCGGGTCGGTGATTTCGACGCTGTACGCAACGCCGGTGTTCGGATTGTAGGTGCCCGTTCCGATCGTGACGCGATCCGGCGTGCCGGTGGCCGGGTAGTTATAAGTCAGGTATTTTGAAAGGCGCGCGATTCCCAAAGCGTTGTAGGGATCGTTCGTGTAATTCGAATCTGCCGGGGTTGAGGCTTTCATGTAAATAACCGAGCTTGTAGGGGGCGCGGTTTTGATCGCTTGATTATTTCGCAGAATATCGATCGTCGCCTGCAGACCGCTTTCGGCGGCGTAATAAGCCTTGCTTTCCGTCAGCACGTCCGTGACATTCCGGCTATGCGATCCGACAGCGGATAGAATCGCAATACAGGCGATCATTAGTAATACTGAAATCATGATGACCGTAATCAACGCGACCCCGCTTTCATTTTTAATAAACGATCGTTTTATTTTTTTTCCGCTGCTCATAGTTTGTTTCTCCTCCATACTATAAGAATTGACCTCTCAAAATCCTGCCTCTATGCTCCGTAAATTAATACTGGCCCAACATGTAAACGGAGTTGCGGAGCGTAACATCCGAGGTAAACGGCACAATTTGACCGGTCGGCTGCCCTTGAATATCAGGCAATTCGACCCACAATTTAATGCGCACGCGCCCGGTTGTTGCTGAGGGAGAAGCCAGCGGGACGGTGTTGGTAGTTGTGTCCGTGTAATCAAAATACCCGAATTCGACGTGACTGATACGGTTGATAACCCCGGAGGTTACTCCAGTATTCGCATCATAACGCAGAACTGATTTTGAAACCGGATCGTAAAAAAACGTTAAGTCCTCGCCCACATCGTCCGTCGTCAGATCATTGTTACTGATATTGGCGCGAATATGCAGGCGCTGGGTGGACGAGTCAGCGACGATAATGCCGTTCGTCTGAATTCCGAAACCGGAATTCGCGATTTCTCGCGACATGATGTTAATCGCCGCCTGTGCCGAAGTCAGCGCGTCGACCCGACTGTTCTCACGTTCGCGCGTGGTCAGGGCGCTGGAAAAGGTCATGATCGCCACCGCTAAAATAATTAGCGTAATCGCCATGGAAGCGACCAGCTCGACCATCGAAAATCCGGCAATCTCTTGATGCCCCGTCAAAAGCCTTCTTAACCGACGAAAATTTATGCGAATTATTTTTTTGGCTTTAAATCTCATAACGCTTTTTTAATGTTAATTTGCCCGAACCCGGTAGATAGTCAAATCAGTCTGCAGGTTAGACAACCAACCCGACTGCGGATTCGCCATCACGGTAGTAATTTTGATTTCTTTCAGCGTGCAGTTCGCTTCAATCGGGTTAGCCGGGTCCGAATAACCTTTGTTCGTAATTATTACCGTGGTGTTAAACGGAATGTTATCGGCGCTTAAGCGCTGCGGTCTGGTATAAGTGTTTGCGTACAGCTGCGTATCGGAAGAAGCCGGGTCGCGCACGAACTTTAAACTCCGGTAATATTCAACTTCCGCCTGGAGAACGGTCAGCGCCTGCGACCGCATATTATTTCCCGTATTGATTTTGACAGCATACGAAAAAACCGAGAGAGTGCCGACGCACAAAATAATCATGATCGAAGCCGCAATCAGCACTTCAATAAGCGTAAAACCTTTTTTGCTGTTCAAAAGCAAGTTCTTTTGACTCGGTTTCGCAGAAATTCGCTTAAATACTCTTTTGAACCCATATTGCATACTAGTGTTTTCCTCTCATTAATTGACCGAAAGATCAATGCTCTTCGGCGAACTGCAACCGGAAACCGTTACCTGACCGGATCTATTATTTCCGTTCGGGTAAGTGACCGTGAAAGTATAATTCCCAGAAGCCGTCGTCGGCGTGATGCTGGTCGGCGGAGTAATCGCGAAATCACCGGTTTTTGAAAGCGTGAAAACGACACCGCTGGCATTGGCGTAGGAAAATGTAACCGTTCCCGAACCGCCATTTCTAGGAAACTGTTTCGATGAAGCGAGTGTTAACAAACAAGGAGCAGGTGTCGGCGTTGTCGTTGGCGAAACCGTCGGTGAAACCGTTGGAGATACCGTCGGTGATACCGTCGGTGAAACGGTTGGAGACACCGTCGGCGATACCGTCGGTGAAACGGTTGGAGACACCGTCGGCGAAACGGTCGGCGATATAGTCGGCGATTGATTTGGATTAACGGTCGGTGAGATGGTTGGGGATGTGTTCGGACCGGGCGAACCGGCCGGGGTCGGCGTTGGATTTGTACTGCCGCCGGTTAATATCGAAACAAGCTCCTTAATCAAACTTCCGCCCGGCACACTACCGACAGTCGGCGCACTAAACACAGGCGAGGTCGAGTCGCCCGAAAGCAGGTTCACAGTTCCCGTCGGCGTTAGTAATAAAAGATTCGAATTTGCATTGGTGGCATTACCAAAATCACAGGTGCCGTTGCAAATGAGGACTCGAAGAGCATACAGCGTGTCCCCGACCGGATTCCCGCCGCTGTCGGTCGCGTAGGGCTCGCCGCGAGTATTGAAAGAAACAGTGATCGGGAAAGAAAAGGGCGAGGTAACCCCGAAGCGATCGTCGGATATTGAAATATTCTGCGCACCGAACGAGTTGGTCGCGGAAGTGTTCGTAACGGCGTCCAAAACGTTGGTCACGAGCGTGAACGAATTTGAATTGATAATCACGCGGGCGCGGTAATCCACGCCGCCCGAGACTTCCGCGCGGCGCTTAACGGAATCGAAACGCGCCCGTTCGAAGGCGACCTTCAGTTCGCGCGCAACGTTTTGCCGCGCCATTTGATGTTTCGATCTGCCCATAAACGCGATCGCGATGCCCGAAATCAGGACGACAATCGCGACAACAACGAGCAATTCAACCAACGAAAAGCCTTCGCGGCCACGATTTTTCTTATTTTTTCCCTTCATCATTTTCTCTTCCTTTGGGAAATTATTTGGTCCGCTCTTTTATTTGCCGCTGATGCGTCCGGCGAGCTCGAACATCGGGCTGTAGAGCGCGGCGACGATAAAGCCGACGAAGATGCCGACCGGCACGATCGCGAAATTCTGAAACCAGAAGAGCACGGCTTCGAGCTCGCGTTCGGCGCGCGTTTCGACGATTTTCGCGTAGTTATGAAACGTGTTCTGCATGTCGGCGGTGCGCTCGAACGTCATCAGCACGCCGTTGAATTCCTTGCCCATCAGAAACGGGTACGGGACGAACAATTTATGCAAATCGGTCGATTCGGTCATGAACCGGTTGCGCACGTGCAGCAGCATGCGCGCGTACTCGGGATTTTCGGCGGTTTCCGCGGCGATCTGAAAACGCTCGGTCATCGACGGGATGCCGGCGGACAGCATCGCCATCGTGCGCAGCGTCCGCGCGGCGTTGTAGTGCCGGAAAAACGAGCCGAAGATCGGCATGCGCAGCGACATGACCTTCAATTTGCTGCTGCCCTCGGGCGATTTCGCCCAGCGCAGAAACATGACGACGCCGAGAATCAGCAAAACGATGAAGACGAGACCGAACCAGCTCGTCAGAAAATCGGAACCATATATCATGACCTGCGTAATGAACGGCAGCTGCGCATCCTGCCCCTCCAAAATACCTTGATACAACTCGACCATCTTCGGCATCACGAAATATTCGACGACGCCGACCGCGACGAAACAGAACAGCACGACCGCGACCGGGTACATCAGCGCCGAGCGGATTTTCGAGCGAATTGAGTCCGCCTTTTTCTCCCCTTCGGCGAAGCGGTTCAGGGTGAGCAGGAAAGCGCTGCGGCTCGCGCCGGTTTCGGCGTCCGCCGCGGTGCCGATCTCTTCGCCGATGCGGAGCGCGCAGATGAACGTGACCGGGAAAACCGGCTTGTCCTTCTGATCGCGCTGCGCGGCGAAGGCCTCCGAGAGCGCCCAGCCGTTCATGATCATCTCGCCCGCGTTGAGCAGCGCCGTTTCCAAAACCTTATTGGTCTGCGCCTGCGCCAAAAGGCGGCAGATCTGCGTCGGGCTTTCGCCGACCTCCATCAGCTCGCCGAACTGTTCGGCTAAGGTCGCGAGCTCGATGCGGGTCGGGCGGCGATTTTTTTCGCGCCCCTTGCGGCGCTCGCCGATCGTCTGCACGCGGATGCCGGCGCGTTCGAGTTCCTTGGCGGCGAGCTGCGCGTCGGGCGTCTGCACGAAGCCCTTGACGAGCTCGCCGAACGAGTCGATGCCGGTGAAATTAAATCCGCCTTCCGAGCGCGACAGCTCCGGCAAATTCGCCAGATTGCCGCCGGCCGCCGGGACGCCGACCGCGCCCCGGCCGCGTGCCGCTTCGAAAGTCCGGACATTGTTCGGCAGCGGCGCCGCGCGCCGCGCCGTGTTCAGGGGGCGGACCGTCGTGGTCGTGCCGCCCGTGCCGTTGTTTTTTATTTCGCTCATAAAATTCCTTCTCTCAAAATCGGTTTCGAAACGCCGGGCGCTTTAACCGACGATTTCGCCCTCGACGTAATCGTCGCGATGACTGATCGCCGGTTCATGGGCGACCGCGTGTTCCGTGTCATCGTACGAGCGGTTGGCGTGCTGGCGCTTGCTCTCGACGAGCCCGAGCACGGCGGCGACTTCCTGTTCGGAAGTGATGCCGGCGAGCACCTTCTCGCGCGCGACCGTTTTCATCGGGATCAGATTGCCGTGGCTGATCGCGCGCTGGACGACGTCGCGCGCCGAAAGCTCGCGGTCCTGAATCCACTCCTTGACCTCGTCGTTGAAATACAGGATTTCCGCCATCGCCGTGCGCCCGCGCGTGCCCTTGAAAAAACAGTCCGGGCAGCCGGTCGCTTTGTAGACGACCTTTTCGTAATGCTGCGAAGGGCGCGTGTCGGCGATCTTGCAGCGCTCGCACAGTTTTTTGACGAGCGTCTGCGCGAGGATCATATTCAAGCCGGTCGCGAGATTTTCGCGCGGAATGCCCATCTGGAACATGCGCGAGAGCGTGTCCTCGACGCTCGCCGCGTGAAACGTCGAAAGCACGAGGTGTCCGGTCAGCGCCGCGTTGATCGCGACCGCGACGTGTTCCGCCGAGCGCAGCTCGCCGATGCCGATGATGTCCGGGTCGGAACGCAGACACGAGTAAAACGCGTCCCACCACGTGAACGGCGTGTTCGGGCGCAGAGAAATCTGCGTGCGGCGCGGCGAGCGGATTTCGATCGGCTCGCCGATCTCGATGATCTTGAAGATGTCCGGCGCTTCGAGCTGCGCGTAGATCGATTCGAGCGTGTTCGTCTTGCCCGAACCGGTCGCGCCGGTGACGACCAAAATGCCGCGTTTCTGGCTGTAAGCCGCTTTCAGATCGGCGATCTGACGCGGCAGAAAGCCGACGGCGTTGATGTCGCGGATCGGTTTCAACTGCGAGCGCAGAACGACCGACGGCGAATAAAGCGTCGGCTGCGAGGCGAACCGGAGCTCGACGTCCGCCGGGCGACCGTCGCGCAGCGCGCGCACCTTGACGGTCGAGTCGATGTCCTTGAACTTCATCCGCGTCGCGTCTTTGCCGGCGGTTTCCGCCATGCCCATCGCGAGCTGTTTGATCTTGATGAACGGGATGTTGTCCCAGCGCGTGAACATTTCGCTGTCGTAGCGGAAACGAATCCGGCCGGTCGGCTGTCCGGCTTCGATGTGCATGTCGGAAGAGCCGGAGCGCAGGAACTCCATCAAGATCAGGCGGATGAATTCCTGCGTCGTCAGCTCGGATTCGCTGCGCTTGATGTTGCGCTCGTATTCTTCCAGATCGGTCAAATCGATCCATTCTTCCGACTCGTTTTCGAAATCGGCTTCGGCGGCCGCCTGCGCCGAAAGCTTTTCCTCCGCCGACAGGTGCGTTTCGCCCTCGCCCCAGTTCTTCGTCGTCTGCGATTGTTTTTTCTGCTGGTGTTCGAGCACGAGCGACTGCGTGCGCGGGCTGTAGAGATGCGTGTGCAGGTATTCGAAAAACGCCGCTTCGAGCAGCACGAACTTGACGTGCAGCGGGCTCACGCCGAGCGCGCGGACGACGCCGTTGCGATGGTCGCCGTTGACGACGTGCACGAGACCGACCTCGAAGTGCGGCGCGCGGTATTTGTCCGTCCACGACTTTAAGACGATCGCTTCGTAGCGGCTCGACGATTCTTTGTTGAGATACTGCGAAAATTCCTGCAGGTCGTCGACGTTGTACTGATTTTCGAGGCGCGGCTGCGCGACTAAAGACAGTTCCGAAGCGATCGGTTCCGGCACCGGCGGGATCGGGCTTTCCGCCGCTTCGTCGTTTAGGGCTTCACCGAACGGCGGCTGTTCTTCCCCGGCGCGCGGCGATGTTTCGCGATGTTTGTAATACTCATCTGGCATAAAACTACTTTTCCCTTTCGTTCGCGCGGCGTCCCTACAACTCTGATTCTGCGTTGAAATCGCAAAACAGTCGGAAAAAGTGTTTCGGGGGCGACACGCTTTTTACTGCTGATTACTGCTGATTATTCACTGCTTATTTGCTTTGACAAATTAAGCCGGGTCTTTTTGCTGTGTTTGGAGTGCCCATTAGTTTATTTCCTCCGGAATTAAGTTGCCTCGATAAACTAAACTCCCGCAAAAAATTTTTTCGGCTTAATTTGTCAAACCTTTCAAAAACCTTATTGATCTTTCTTCTGCAGAGTTTCCTCTTTTCTGATCACCGGCGGTTTGACGCCCGGAATTTCGGTCGTCGCGCCCGGCACGCTGACCGGTTCGAGCACCTGTCCGTACGGCACGACCGAAACGGAAAGCGCGAAATATAAACGGTTGACCTGATCCTGACGAACTTTGCGTTTGAACAGGTAGCCGAGAATCGGAATGTCGCCCAGGCCCGGCGTCTTCGAGACCGTGTCGTTCGTCGAATCGACCGTAAAACCGCCCAAAATGACCGTCTTGTCCTGACTCAAAATGATCCGCGACTGGATCGAACGCCGGTTGATCGCCGGCAGGCCCTGACTCTGAATCGCCGTGTCGACCTCGTTCGACTCGATCTGCAGTTCCAGATTGACGGCGATCGGGTTGCCGTTGTCGTCGTCGATGACGTGCGGCGTCACCGACAGTAAATTCGACGCGCCGATGAATTCGAGGTTGCCGGCGGTGCCGCCGACGACGCTGCCCTGCGTCAGAACCGGAATCTGGCGACCGACTTCGAGGTCGGTCGGGTCGCCGTCGAGCACGATCGCGAACGGGCGCGATTTGATCGAAATGATGCCGTTGCGCTGCAGCGCCGACGCCTGCACGTTGAAGTCGACCGTGCCGATCAATGCCGAAAAATCGAAGATCGAGCCGGCGCCGCTGATCGGATTGCCGATGATCGTGCCGCTCGGATTGCCGGTACCGGTCGTCGCGACGATCGTCGTCTGCACGCCGATGTCGGTCAGGCGCTCGATGTTGGCCGTGTAGACCAAGCCGCGGATGATGACCTGGAACGGCGGGCGATCGGCCATCGCGATGATCTCGTTGATCAATTGCAGCTCCTCGTCGGTCGCGCGGACGACGATAATGTTGCGCCCCGGAATGATCGAAACCGAACGGTTCGTGCGCTTCGGTTCAGACGTTTCGGTATTTCCGCCCGTTCCGCCGCTCTGACCGCCGCCGATGCTGCTGCTCGTCATCGAGCGAATGCCGAGAATCTTTTCGATCTCGATGATCAGCTTTTCAAAGTTTCCGCAGCCCTCACTGCCGCCGCCGCCGACGCCGCCGCCACTCTGGCCGCCGCCGCTCTGACCGCCGCCGCAGCTTTGCGAGGACGACGAGCCTTGCGTGCTGCGACCGGCGAGGTCCTGCGTGCCGCCCGTGGTCGGCTGCAAAAATCTGAGCTTGATGAATTTCGTCTGCACCTCGGCGGCGTCCTGCAGCTTCGGCAGCGTTTCGTTCCTGACGAGCTCGATCGTGTTGTTGCCGATGCAGCGCGCGCGCACGCCGGATAAAAATAATTGCGAATTAAGCAGCGTGTTCCACGGCAGGCTGCCGCTGCGGATGTTGACCGGCAGATCGCGGATGCCTTCGCCCATGATGAAGTTGACTCCGAAGCGCCGGTAAATCTGCTCGATCAGAACGTCGAGCGGCAATTGGGTCGTCATCGAAAAATTCATCACTTCGCCGACGTAGTTCGGGTCGCAGTAATTCACCTGCTGTTGCTGCGCGGCGGTCGTCTGCGTCGGCGCGGGCGACTGCTGCAGCGATTGAGCGCCGACGTTGTGCGAAATAAATAAGACGATGATTAATAAAAGATATTTTTTCATTTGCGTTATCAATTAAGATTTGTGACGCGCCGCGCATAAAAACCGGCGGCGGAATAGCGCCGGAAACTTAATCGCCTCCTCCCGTCGTTAGCGCCTCATTCGGCGAAGTTTGTTCCAAAAGACTCTGCTGCTTGCAGCCCTCGACCGAGCGCCCCCACGCGCGCATGCGCATCGTGCGGAACCGGTCGTAAAAACCGAAGACGACGCCTTCCTGCCGCAATGAATCGAACCAGCCGTCGTAAAACTGCGTGCCGACCGGAAAACTGACGACGCGGCACGCCGACTCGGAGAAAAACATCACCTCGTCCTTGCCGTCGCCCCCGCTGACGACGCCGACCGGCAGCAGATCATCGATCGCGAAAACCGCCGCTTCGGGTCCGCCGTCCTGTCCGAGCCGGATGCGCTCGTCGCGCAGCTGCATGCGCGCCCGCGTGTCCTGCTGCGGCTGCGGCACGCTCGTCTGGTTCGGCTGGACGGTGCGCGCCGCGACGTTCTGCTGCTGCGTTTGCGCCACCTTGCCGGTCACCTGCCCGCTCGTCGGATTGACGTTCGGCGCGGCGGCGTTCGTTCGCGCGGCGTTCGCGGTCAGCGCCGACGCCGCGCTGAATTTATCGCTGATGCCGGTCGTGTCGGCGAACGGATTTTTGATGTCCGCCGTGTTCTGCGTCTCCGCCGGTTCCAGGACCTTCGCGAGGTCGGTTTCGAGTTTCGGGTCGATCGCGGTCGCCGGCGTCTGGTTCGAAGTCGCCGCTTCGACGATCGCGCGCTCGCCGAGCATCAGCAGCAGATCGAAAAACAGCAGACCGACGAAAACCGCGAGGAAAGTGCCGAGAAAAATTGCGCCGATTTTCAAGCCGAGACGGCTTTTGACGACTTTCGATGAAGTGGTTTTGATGGGGGCTTGATACATTTTCTTATCTTTGAACCTCCGTGTTGCGGCTCACCGCCGGCTTCGGCTGCGCGGCGGGCTTTTCGCCCGGCGGCGGGGCGTGGTACGCGATGAGCGTGAATCCGGCGGAAACATTGTCTTTCATGGAAATGATCGAGTAATCGCGCACGACGAGGATGCGCGGCATCCGCGAAATGTCGGTGAAAAACCGGACGATCTGCGGGTACGAACCGGTCACGAGCGCCGGGATTTCGCGCTCGTAGAGCTTTTCGGCGCGCGCCGATTTGGCGGATTCCTTGACGGCGCTCAAACCGGTCAGCGTCACGCCGTTGCGCTGCGCGGCGCTTTCGACCTGTCCGAGCACTTCGGAGATTTCGGTTTCTTCCGGCAGCAGCGGCTTCGCCTCTTCGTAAAGCCCGACGATCTTGTCGTAGCGCGCCTTGAACTGTTCCTCGCCGGCGAGCAGATTTTCGGTCTTTTTGTTTTCGATTTCCTTCTGCACGATCTTTTGCCGGTAGGCGAGATTCGATTCGTACCAGCCGCTGATCGAATAAGTGTCCAAAACGAGCGGCGAATAGACGAGGTAGCCGATGCCGAACGACAGCACCGCCATCACGAGCAGCGTCACGAGCGTGCCGTATTTCTGCGACTCGTAAACGAGGCTGTCGCCGAAACCGGAAAGCGAATTGGGATTTCTTTTAACGTTCATAAATTCGTACTTCTCTGCTGAAACTTTGTAAAAAAACCTCGGCGCCGTTACGGATTCGTCTTCGGCGCGGTCGCGACCGGCGGCTGCGCGTTCGGCGCCGCCGGATTCGGCTGCGGCGCGCCCGGCTTATTCGCCGGATTTTTCGACGGGTCGGGCGGGATGAATTCCGCCATCGGCAGGTAATTGCCGCGGATGCTCCACGCGATGACGCCCGGCGCCGGCGCGGCCGCGCCGAGATTCGTGCCGGCGAGCGTCGAAAGATTCGGCTGCGTTCCCGGCTGCGCGGCGGTCTGCGCGACGCCTTCCTGCACTTCGTAGGTCAGATTGCTGAAGAGCTTCGTGCCGCTCTGCGTGCCGCCCGAAAATTCGAGCGCGCGCAGAAACGAGGTGACCGCGTCCTTATTGCGCGCCAAGCCTTTGATCTCGACGCCGCCGGTCGGCAGCAGCTTCAGCTCCGAGACGTAAAACGACGGGTCGGCGCCGAACGGGTAGCTCGGGTTCAGCTCGTACAACATGCCGGTGCCGACCGGCTGCTGGCGGCGCAGGTGGCTGACCTGTTTGATGAATTCCTGATACCACTTGAGATTGGCCTCGTAGCCGTTGCGGCGGTCGAGCGCCGGCTTGAGCTCGGCGGCGCGCTGGTCGGCGCGCGCCTCGCGCAGCGCCAACATGAGCTGCGTCCGCAGAATGTCGGCGACCATGCCGAGCAGGATCGCGAGCACGATGACCGGCATCGCGACGAGCGCTAAAACCGTGCGATTGCGGCGTTTCAGCGCGAGCAGTTCCTCCATCCGCCGCCGCTCGATTTCCTCCGAATCGGCGAGCACCAGAAGGTCGCGCGCGAGGTTGACCGGCGGCAGAATTTCCGCGCCGGCGATCGTCTGGTCGCCGAAGTTGAACGACCCGAAAAGCAGCCCGCCGGCGATCGCTTCGTCGACCGGCACGGCGATGCGGTGAAAATCGAGACCGGTCCTTTCGGAATATTCGGCGGCGATCGCGGAAACCTGTTCGGCGAGCCCGATTTCGGTCGCCCAGACGATCTGCGAATACGCCGTCAGCTGCAATTGTTCGAGTTTTTCCGGCGAGAGCTGCAAAAACAACTGGTCGAAGGCGTGCCGCAGGTAGGCTTCGAGGTTTTGCGCCTCGCGCTCGGCTTCCGTTTCCGGAGAAGCGGCGTCCGCTTCGTGGTCCGCCGCGCGCACCGCGCCCGGGTCTCTTTCGAACGCCGCGCCGAACTGCTGAAACGAGGCGTTCTGCCGGTTGATTTCGGTCGGCGCCAGAAAGCCGTACTCGCTGAACAGTCCGGCGGAAGGGCTCCATAAACCGTAATTGAAGCCGGCCTTCGTGATCAGGAGAAACGCCGTCACTTCCGTGTCCTTTTCCGGTCTCAGCGCGCTCGCGCCTTCGGGCAGCGCGGTCAGAAAATAGCGCGCCGCCGCGCGGAGCGGCGTTTCGATCGCGAGCCGGAAGCCCGACGCGAGCGTGTTGCCGGTCAGCGGACGGACGCGGTCGCGCGCCGCCTGGATGTGCTGGCGCGGCACTTCGGTCATCGCGACGAGCCCGTTCGGCAAACGGCTGATCGTGCAGGCGGTGTCGGCGAGCGCGGTTTCGAAAATCGGGTGATTGTCCGTGCCGATCATCACCTGGCGCTCGGCTTCGACGAGCCATTCGGTCAGGTCGTCGTCGCTCAACGCGAGCGTCGCGCCGTCGAGCGCGAGGATCCGCGTCCGCTCGTAAAAGTTCGGAACGACCGTCAGGTACTGCGTCGCTTCGGAAAGCTTCGGAACGCCGAGGTTCTTCTCGCGGCGCATGTTGAGCGCGGCGGCGAGGTCGAAATCCGCCGGCAGCCGCGTGATGTCCATGTCGTAGGAACCGGCGGCGTCGCCGGCGGCCGGCGAGGCGGCGATCAATTCGTTCGAGTTGTTCCAGCAGACGGCGAGCTGATCGGGCGAGGAGGCCGGATCGGGCGTCGCGCCCGGCGCCCGGTCGTATCTGCTTTTGCTCGCTGGTCTGACTTCAAAAGGATTTTTCATATACTGCCAAATATGCGGGAGAGCTTATTTTTTTCGGACATTTTTGACCGCGTCGGGCGATCTTTTTTTAATGAAGCGGCGGACGGCTCGTGAAAAGCGTCCCGCTTTATTTTTCGCGCGGACCATTCGACTTTCGAGCGTTCCGGATGCCGCTCCGGCGGAGCCGCTTCCGAACCGCGAAAAACGAATCCAAAACCCGGTTTCGTTCGGGATTTTTTTTTGTGCGCTAAGTAAATTGCTAAAGACTGATCGATTCCACAATCGGAGCCGCGCGGGCTGGACGCGCTCGGGCATCGTCAGCCTTTTCGCTGACCGGGCAGGTTAAACGAATTATTAAATCTCGACACGCCGGGCGACGCCGGGAAGCCGTTTCCCGCTCCGACCGGATTGCCGCGCCCGCACAGCTCTTTCAGTTCTTCCTGGTTCTGCGAAATCGACAGCGCCGTTTCGATCGTGATCGCGCGCTTCTGGTAAAGCGCGGCGAGCGATTGATTCAGCGTCTGCATGCCGTATTTGTCCGACCCCGTCTGCATGATCGAATAAATCTGATGAATCTTGTCCTCGCGGATCAGGTTGCGAATCGCCGAGTTCGGCACTAAAATTTCGAGCGCCATGCAGCGCCCGTTGCCCGAGGCTTTCGGCAGCAGCGCCTGACACATGATGCCTTCGAGCACGAGCGACAGCTGCGTGCGGATCTGAGCCTGCTGCGCGCCCGGAAAGACGTCGATGATGCGGTTGATCGTCGACGCCGCCGTGTTCGTGTGCAGCGTCGCGAGCGTCAGGTGCCCGGTTTCGGCGACGCGCAGCGCCATCTCGATCGTTTCCATGTCGCGCATTTCGCCGACGAGCACGATGTCCGGGTCCTGCCGGAGCGCCGAGCGCAGGCTGTCGGCAAACGAAAACGTGTCGCCGCCGACCTCGCGCTGCGTGACGACGCAGTTTTTGTGCGTGTGCACGAACTCGATCGGGTCTTCGATCGTCAAAATGTGCTCGTGCCGCGCGACGTTGATCCGGTCGATCATCGCGGCGAGCGTCGTCGATTTGCCGGAGCCGGTCGGTCCGGTCACGAGGATCAGCCCGCGCGGCTTGCGGCACAAGTCCGAGACGACCGGCGGCAAGCCCAAATCTTCGAACGAGCGGATTTCGTGCGGGATCGCGCGCAAAACCGCGCCGACGGTGCCTTTTTGGTTGAAAATGTTGACGCGAAAGCGCGATAAGCCCTCGACGCCGATCGAAAAGTCCAGTTCCAGCTTTTCTTCGAATTGTTTTCGCTGCGCGTCGGTCAGATAACTGTAGGCGAGCCGCCGCGTCTCGGCGCCGTTCAGCACTTGATAGCCTTCGAGCGGCTGCATCTTTCCGTGAAGTCTGATTTGCGGCGGGCTGTCGACCCTTATATGAAGGTCCGAGGCGCCGAGCCCGATCATCTTTTCAAGCAGTTCGGTTAGAGTAATTTGCGAATCACCGGTCAAACTCATGGTTCATCAACGGCGGGAGGTTTAAATAAAAAAATACTAAAGGCAACGTAAAGAAAATAAACCCTGTCGCGCGACAAGATTTCATAACCCCTTGATCCTGACCCTAATTCTCCCGCTACCTTTGACCAAAATTTTGTCGGATTGTGTTATGGGCGGAAAAAGGTATTGAGAATTACTTTAATTTTCGGTTTCGGATTACATTACAGTTTTTTGCCGCGCCTGTCAACAGTTTTTCATGCGATTCGCCGAACTTTTCGGAAAAACTCGCAAAAAACCCGGGACCGCCGGTAAAAGGTTGATTTATCAGCACTTATTGTTAAACATCATTTAAATTGTTGGCCTGTGTTTTTCAGCGAATTTGCAATGGCGGATGCAAAATTTTGATTGCATTTTTTTCGAGAAGCGATTATAAAGTTAGCAATCCCTAATTCAATGCGTAATCTTGCGGGCGGTCGGCGGATCTTAATACTCAAAGCGCCTGTTCCCATCGAGCGATCCGCACCGTTTTCGCGAAAATATGCTGAAACTGACGAACAATCCGCCCGTCGCCGACGCCGAAAATCTCGCCGGCAAGCTGAAAGGCTTGATCCTCGGCCGGCTCGCGCTGATCTTTCTGCTGCTCGTCGCGAGCTGGTGGTGGAATACGAGCTATCTCGAACTGAAGGAAGCGGATTTTCCCGGCGGATTGTTCCTGATCTTCGTCCTTTCGCTCGCGCTGACCGTGCCCTACCTGCTCTTTTTGCGGTTCGGCCGCAATCTGCGGCGACAGGTGCGCGGGCAGTTTCTGATCGACGTCGTGCTGATCACCGGCATCATCTGGCAGACCGGCGACGTCGTTTCGCCGTACGTTACGCTCTACATCATTCTGACGAGCGTCGCCGGATTTTTCCTGAGCCGCAACGAAACGCTTTTTCTCGCCGTCCTAAGCGCCGCCTTTTTCTCGGCGCTCGCCGTGCTGTCGGCGAAACAGCTGATCTACACGACCTCGGACGAAATCTCTTCGCCGCGCTTTATGCAGATCGTCGCCTTCAACAACGTCGCGATCCTGATCGTCGGGCTGCTCGCCGGGCGTTTTTCCGAGCGCCGCCGCGTCAACGAGGAGCTGCGCGAAACGGTCGAGCTGTTCGCCGATCTGCACGTGCTGCACGAAAGAATCGTCGAATCCTTGCGCACCGGGCTGATCACGACCGATCTCGACGGCCGGATTTACGCCTTCAACCGCGCGGCGGAGGAAATTTCCGGGCTGCCGGCGAGCGAGGTGATCGGCGCGAGCATTTTTTCGCTGTTCGGCGAGCAGATCCGGCGCTTCGCCGATTCGTCGCTCGGCTCGGTGCACGAGAACGAATTTCGCGCCGAACATTTCGAAGCGGAGATTTCGAACGAAACGCAGCGGCAGCAAGTCGCGGTCGCCTGCACGCTCGCGCCGCTCGTCGGGAAGACCGGCAAGGTGACCGGCATGATCCTGAACTTTCAGGATTTGACCGAGCTGCGCGCGATGGAGGAAAATCTGCGGCGCTCGGACCGGCTCGCGGCGGTCGGGCGCATGGCGGCGGGGCTCGCGCATGAAATCCGCAACCCGCTCGGCTCGATGAGCTCGGCGCTGCAATACCTGCAGGAAAAAGTGCCGCCCGCGACGCAGGAAGCCGAGCTGATGGAAGTGGTTTTGCGCGAATCGGACCGCCTCAACCGGATCATCACGAATTTTCTGACCTACGCGCGCCCGTCCGCCGACGTTTTCGCCCGTGAAACGTTCGCCGAAACCGACGTCGGCGAAGCGATCCGCGACTGCATGATGCTTTTGAAACACAGCCCGGAGCTCAAGGCCAATCACCGGCTCGAATGCGAGCTGCCGGAAACGCCGATCCGGATCAAGGCGAACGAAACGCAGCTCAAACAGGTTTTCTGGAATTTATCGAAAAACTCGATCCAGGCGATGCCCGACGGCGGTCGGCTGAACATCCGCGTCAGGGAGTCGTCGGGCAAAAACGTGCAGATCGTTTTCGAGGACACCGGCGCGGGCATCAGCCCGAAGGCGCTCGAACACCTTTTCGAACCGTTCGCCGACGGCGCGCGCGGCACCGGTCTCGGGCTCTCGATCGTCCACAAAATCGTCAGCGACCACGGCGGGCGCATCGACGTCCAGAGCCGGCAGCAAAAAGGCACGCGCATCACCGTCGAGCTGCCGCAATAGGAACTAGTGGTGGGGTTTGCCGGCGAAATACGCGAAAGGGCGAAAAAAGGCAAAAGAAACAAAATAAAATGGATGACATCGTTTATAAAGATGAAAGTTACAAAATAACCGGCGCTGGTTTAGAAGTTTATAAACAAAACGGCGGCGGATTTCTTGAAGCGGTCTATCAGGAGCGTCCGGCTATAGAAGTTGAAACAAAAGCGCGGCCTTCGCTTCTTGAAATCAACAAGGCGCAGACTTTAAATTACCTGAACGCAACGAAATTCGATTCGGCTTTACCGGTAAGTTTCGGACATTTTCCAAAACTCGAACACAAAAGAATTGCCGACAACCTAAAAAAACAAGTCACCTGAATTTGAATGAAGAAATTCGAAGCCGGACTCAATGATTTTAATTCTTTTTCGTATTTTTTTCGCGTCCTTTCGCGTATTTCGCGGGCCAATAAACCCGATTTCTTATTTAACGACTCAAATGAAAAGATTTGAAATTACGGCGCATTAAAATTTTAATACTCTTAACCTTTAATTATCGGGAGACCCGAATTTGTTCAGTCTTCACCGCGTGAAGGCGTTTCTCTGGAGAAAGAATGGCTAAATTGCTTATAGTCGACGACGAAGAAAGCTACCGGCAGGTGCTGGCGGTCGTCTTTAAGGGCGAAGGTTACGCGGTCGAAACGGCGGCGAACGGGCACGCGGCGCTCGAACACCTCGAAAAAAACCCGTGCGACATCATCATTTCCGACGTCCGGATGCCGGACATGGACGGCATCGCGCTGCTGCGGGCGGTGCGCGAGCTCTCGCTCGAGGTCGGCGTCGTGATGACGACCGCGTTCGGCACGATCGAAACGGCGCGCGAAGCCTTCAAGCTCGGCGCCGACGATTTCATCCAGAAGCCGTTCAACAACGACGAGCTGAAGCTGATCGTCCGCCGCACGCTCGAACGCCAGGCGCTGATCAACGAGAACCGCGCGTTCCGCCGCGTGCAGCAGCTGAGCGGCGGCGTGCAGAACATCATCGGCGAATCCGCCGCGCTGAAAAAGCTGCTGCAGATGATCGAGATCGTCGCGCGCGAAGCCTCGACCGTCCTGATCACCGGCGAATCGGGCACCGGCAAGGAGCTCGTCGCGCGCGCGATCCATAACCTGTCCGACCGCGCCGACAAACCGTTCGTGCCGATCAACTGCGGCGCGATGCCGGAAAACCTGCTCGAAGCCGAGCTGTTCGGCTTTATCAAGGGCACGTTCACCGGCGCCGAGAAAAACCGCGTCGGCTTGTTCGAATCGGCCGACGGCGGCACGATCTTCCTCGACGAGATCGGCGACATGCCGCTCGCGATGCAGGTCAAGATGCTGCGCGTGCTGCAGGACGGGCGGATCCGACCGGTCGGCTCGGCGACCGAGATCCCGGTCAACGCGCGCGTGATCGCCGCGACGCACCGCGACATCCGCAAAATGGTCGAAGACGGCGAATTTCGCCGCGATCTCTACTACCGTTTGTCGGTCATCCCGCTGCAGATTCCGCCGCTGCGGGCGCGGCGCGAAGACATTCCGCCGCTCGCCGAACATTTCATCAAAAAATTCGCCGCGCGCTCGGGCAAAAACGTGGCCATCTCGCCGGAAGCGCTGCGGGTTCTGCAGGCGCGCGAATGGGACGGCAATATCCGCGAGCTCGAACATACGATCGAACGCGCCGTCGCGATGACGCTCGACGGCGCGATCCAGCCCGAATATTGCCGCGACGAGTTTTCCGCCGCGCCGCACAACGGCAAGAACGGTTTCGCGCTGCCGGCCGACGGTCTGGATTTAAAGAAATTCCTCGAAAACCTCGAAAAAGAGCTGGTCGCCGAAGCGCTGCAGCGCACCGGAGGCAACCAGACGCGCGCCGCCGAGCTGCTCCGCATGCCGGTGCATTCGTTCCGCCACCTGATCGAAAAGCATAAGTGAGCCGATTTTGGGTTTTAGATTTCGGATTTCGGATCGATTGGCCCGACGACGGCGTTTCGACCGGCGCTTGATTTTGTTAGAGCGAGGAACGACGGGTTCCCGCAAAGGCGCCAAGCCGCAATGCACTTGTTTTCTTGTGCGGCTTGGGGCCTTGGCGGGAAAACTCTTTTATTTTAATCGCCGAGCAATCGCTCTAAATCGAAAATCCGCGAAATTTGCGGGCTCATCTCGCCGGTTCGACCGTCGGCAGAGTTCTGAAATCGACCGTCTTCGTCGGCGTCGTCGGTATGTAGGTGTCGGTCAGCGGCGGCGGGTTCTTGCCGTCCGTCCACACGCGGCTGCCTCCGGCGCAGGTGATGTTTTCCTTATCGTCCTCGAAAATTATTCCCGCGTGCCCGACGGCGTATGCCTTGTCGGAATCGAGCCGCGGGACGGCGGCGACGCAGTAACCGGATCCGGCCGCGTTGCGCGCCAGTTGAAACATATAATCCTTGTTTTTGCCGTACCAGAGCTCCTTCCCGTCGCAGTCCTTGCAGACGAAGTAACTGCCTTCGCTCGGCGGCAGCAGACCGGCCCGCACCAGCTCGTCGAAATTGCCGTAGGCGTTGCGGCCGCCCGCCGCGAAAAAGGTTTGTTGAGCCGTATTGATCGCGCGCAGATCGCCGATGACGATCATCTTCGGATCGACTTTCGGCCGCCCGATTTTCAAAATTATAATGGTGAGGACCACCGCGAGGATCAAAAAGGCGACGCCGCCGACGATCCAGAGATTGCTTCTGCGGACGACTTCGACGTTCGGCGGCGGAAAGTTTTGACTGGCGTGAATGTCGCTGGCGCGATTCAGTTTTCTGGTATTTATTCTCATACGTTTGAAATTAAAACGCCCTTGAACCGCCCGCCCCTGAACTGAAATTTAAGTCCTTACTTCACGATAAACTCTTTCGATTTGTCGCCCGCGACCTCGCCCATCGCGCACGACGCGCCCTCGTAGATCCTGCCGTCCGCGTCCATCGCGTACTTGGCTGTTCGAACGCAAAACCGCGTCTCCTCGTAATTGCGCACCATCTCGAACTGCAGTCCGTCGATCTGGTACGAGTTTTCGAGGCATCCCGGACAATCCGGCAATGTTTTCGTTTCGGCGAGCTGCTTAAAATTGCCGAAAGTGTTTTTCAGCGAGATCTGCGTGCGGTATTTCGTCTCGGCGGCGTGGATTTTTCGTAGCGCCCTGATTTCGACGGGGATTTTCGAATCCTCGCGCCATTTCAGAAATTTCGGCAGCCCGACGATCGCGAGAATGAAGATCAACGCGAACGTGAAAATCAGAATGACGTCGGAATTGCCTATTTGAGCTAATCTTTTTTTCATTCAATTCCTTCCTCTTCAAAAACGCTGAAATCATTGCACGGGTTTCAAATCGCCGCCCGAAAGCGCGCCGTTCGTGCAGGTCGCGGCGCCGGTTTCTGAAACGTAAATCGCGCCGCGTTCGTCGACGGCGAGAACGCGTTTCGCTTTCGGCGACGTCGCGAGAATGCAGTATCTATCGCCCGACGCGCTGCGGCTCAGAGTGTACGCGTAAGCCTCCGGCGGACGCGTCCAGACTTCGTTGCTCGGGGAAATTAAGGTCGCGGTTTTAAGGTCGTCGAAACTGCCGTACTTTCCGTTTCCGGTCGTGGCTTGAAAGGTCGCCTGCGCGCTGGAAAATGTGCGCAGATCGGAGATCGCGCGTCCCTGGTCGGCCGCCCTTTTGCTGGCGAGCAGATTCGGGATCGCGATCGCCGAGATTATGCCGACGCCGACGAAGCCGACCGGGATCAAAACGACCGCGACGATGATGATTATGAGCAGGACCGGCGTTTTGCTTTTGACTATGATCGGCCGATCATTGAATTGCGGGAAATCGGGGCGTTCGTAAAGCGGCGGCGGGTGATACAGATTGTCGTCGTCTTCTTTTTTGTTCAGGTTTCTGCCGCTGATCCTCATAAACCACCTCCGAAAACAAAATTTTAAAAAATGCGGAATGACTGTCCCGAACTATCACTAGCCGTCACTCCGCTTCAAGGGGGCGTGGAAGATATTTATCACCATAGATACGGCGATAAAAGCGTCAGCAGCGTGAACGCCGCTACGATGATGAAGAAAACTATGTCCAGATACGGATAAAATTTCGGCTTCTTTTTCGATTCATCATCGGTCGATTCTTTTTCCATATGTTTTATCTATTGACTGCGACGGCGCTAGCGCCGACCGTCAGCACTCCGCCGGAACAGGCAATGTCGGCGGCGACCGCCGATTCGTACACTTTGCCCATTTGGTCTACGCCGAAATGCCGAGTGCCGTCGCTGGCGGTTAAAGGCGACGCTTTCGCGCAGTAGCCTTGCGTGTTGTCGGTCGTGACCGACTCGCTGAAAGCGTAGCCGCCGAACGTGAAGCCCGCGCCCGTGAATCCCGCCGGCAGCAGTCCGGCGTTATTCAGCTCGGTGAGGGTCGAATAGGTGTTGCCGTTCGTCGCCCAGAACGACCGCTGCGCGACGTGAATCGCGCTCAAATACGAAGCGGCCTTCGTTTCCCGCGCCGTCTTGCGCGAGTTGATCAGGCTCGGCACGGCGATCGCGGCGACGACGGCTATCAGCACCAGCACGAGCAGCAGTTCAAACAAGGAAAAGCCTTTTTCATTCTTCATAACTTTCATAAAGAACTCGATCTATCGAGCATTAAAGCGGCGAGCCGCCGGTGATGCCGCCCGATTGCGGATCGCAGGTCGGCGCCGCCGTGCCGGCTAAAAAGTAAATCCTTCCCTCGTGCGAGATCGCGAACGACCGCGAGGCGGCATCGGTTGTCTCGGCTATTGTGCAGAAACCGGTCGCCGGCGTGTGCAGAGTCAAAGTGAAAGTATAGTTGCCCAAGGTCGGCGTTCCGGTGAATCTCGAATCGAGCAGATTGTTGCTGCTCAAATCGTCGAGCGTGCCGTAAACGGTCTGCGCGGTGTAGGTCGTGAAATAAACCTTTTCCGCCGAGTTGATCGACCGCAGGTGCGAGAGCGTGCTCGCTTCATTCGCCGCCTGTCTTGACCGCAGCAGGCTCGGTATGGCGAGCGCCGCGATGATGCCGATGATGATGACGACGACCAACAATTCAACGAGGGAAAAACCGTTTCGATTCGAGATAGCTTTCATTTTTGATCTCCTAATCCTTCAAACGGCGAGGAATGTTTTATCAAAAAAAAGCGGAACGAGGATCATCCCGTTCCGCTTGGTAATTAAAGGGGGTTAGGGGGTTAATTTATTAACCGATCGGACCAGCGCCCGTACCGGTGACATGCGTAACAGCACCGGTGGCTGCAGTGCAAGCGCCAGCCGTCGGACCGCCATGAATGACATAGTCTTCTTCCATGCTGAAGCTGCGGATGCCGTTCGTGCCGTTCGGATGAGCTTCAACGCATAACTGGTTTGAGGCGCCGGTGGTCACAAAGATATATCCACTTTTGGAACCCTGAGTAGCGCCGGAGGCGCCCGAAAGAGTTGAGTCAACCAAGCCGACTAAAGAGCCATTGTCAGGAGCGTAAATTGAACCGTTGCCGGTGGTCGCCTGATAGGTCGCCTGCGCGGTGCCGAGGCTGCGCACCGAAGCGATCGCCGAGCCTTCGTTGGCGGCTCTGCGCGAAGCGAGGAGCGAGGGGATCGCGATCGCCGCGATGATGCCGATGATGATAACAACTACTAACAGTTCGATTAACGAGAAACCTTTTTGATTTTTCATAACTTTTTTCTTTTTATCTCCAAAAATTTGTTTTTAATTCAAACGCAGGGGTGAACTTCAGGAGAAGCTTCTCTTCACTTCCGAGCTTCCTTCAGCGTGTCTTGTTTGCGTATGCCGTTCTATTAAGCACACCGCGTGCCAAAGTTTTACGAGCAGTGTGTTAAACAATCGAAGATGAGAAAACAAAAGCGGATAGATTAAAAACGAAGGTTTTTCGGCGGAAAGGTGTTAAACAGAAAATTGAGAGATTTTCTCACATCGGCGTGAGACTTTTTGTGAGATTGAGACTTTTTGTGATTTTAGATTCGCGATTTCGGAGCGGCCGATTCGAGAGAAAACGCCCGCGAAAAACGCGGAAAGGCGTAAACCAGAACGCCTCTTAAAGAATTCTTGATTTTTAGCGTCCTTTCGCGTTTTTCGCAGGCAAAAATAAATCGGGCGCCGGTTCGCCGCCCGATTCGAATGAAATTCGCGGTTCGATCATTCGGCGCGGGCGAGCGTCGGCCGTTCGGCGGGCAGCGTTTCGGTGCAGTCGTTCCAGATCTTGTCGGGGCAGGCGAAAAGCTCGGGCGCGATCTCGCGCGTTAAAATTTCGATCGTTACGTAGCTTTCCGTCGTGCCGTGCGAAAGCATCGTCCAGCCGAGCTGCCGGCGATGACGCCAGACGTAGCCGTACGCTTCCGGTTCGTTCGCGCCCTGCATGTGCCGGGCTTCGTGCAGCAAAATCATCGCGCGCTCGGTGTCGTCGGTCGCCTTTCGGAAAAAATCCGGGTAGAGCGTGACGACGTTGAACGGAAAGTTCGTCGCGGCGTAGGCGTTGTCCTTGTCGGTCAGCGCGTTGAGCCAGTTGTCGGAATTGCGGAAGACCGTCACGCGGCGCAGCAGAAAAGCCTCGCGGCCGAACCCTTTCGCGTCGAGCACGGCGATCGCGCGCTCGACGGTTTCGAGTTCGTCCGCGCGCAGCGGCTGCGACGTGACGAGCAAAGAGCTGTGAAAGATCGACATCAGGCAGAGCGTGACAGCCAGATAATAACCCGCGCGCCGCGCGCGCCGCGCGAATTTGTCGCGCCGGCCGGAATTCGTTTGCCCATGTCGGTTCAGAACTTCCATGCTTTAGTTGATCGTTCGTCGAAGGCGGGGCTTGCGCTCTTTACAGAGACCGGCGTCGATAACCGGCATCGCCTGAGGCTCGTTAAACTGTTCCGCATAAACCCCTTGTTCGATTTCCCGCGGAAAAAATAAATTTTCCGAAAATAAAATTGCACTGAAATCGGACGGCCAAACGCCGTCAGGCGACGAATTGCAAGCTTTGTGCCGCGATCGTTTAAGATAACGCGTCGGCATCAAATCGACGGAGCGCCGTCATCCTGACGGCACACGACGCGCGCGCGGCGTGTAAATGTTTCGATCGACTTCGAGCTTGAAAACAAATCGAAGTTTTGAGCCGTTTACAAACGCTCGGCCGTCAGGATAGCGGCGTTCCATGCCTTTCCGCGATGCTCACGTTAAGATAAATGTCCATTAAATATTTGCGGAAGATTCGCGCCCGAAGAAAGCGGCGGCGCATTAACAATGTAAAACATATGCCAAATAAAGGCAACAGTTTAATTTTGGATTTGGGTTTTTGGTTTGGGGTTTTGCAGAAGAATTCGGTCGATCAAGCGTTTTTTTAATTTTGCCCGCGAGTCGACGCGAATTATCGCGAATAAAAGAAAATCAATTAGCGTTTATTCGCGTCGACTCGCGGGCAAAGTTGTTTTTGTTTTTTTGTTTTTTGATCGATGGCCGGAGGATGATGTTTTGCGCGGGAGGCGCAAAGGAAAAAAGGCCCGTCCTTGCGGACGAACCTTAAGTCCTTGAAATAAATCGAAGGTCGAAGATCCAAAATCAAAGATCGACTCATTTCTGATAATTCGGAAACGCGCCTTTCGTCGGTCGGCGCGCCGGGTTCTTCCTGATTTCCTCGAGCGTCACCGAGACCGCTTTTTCGAGCTGAACGTCGTGACCCAACCGCCACATTTTCGGGTCGAGATCCATCTCGACGTCCGGCGCGACGCCTTTATTTTCGACGTCGAGCTCGCCCTGCGCGTTGCGGAAGGCGACGCGCGGCGCGGTGACCTGCCCGCCGTCCATCAGCACCGGATAGTTATAGATGCCGACGAGCCCGCCCCACGTGCGTTTGCCGACGAGCGCGCCGAGCTTGTTCTGGCGGAACAAAAACGGCAGAAGGTCGCCGCCCGAGCTCGAATACTCGTTGATGATCATCGTTTTCGGACCGTAGATCGCGGCGACCGGCGTCGTGAAATCCTCGCCCTCGCGCGTCGACCAATAATTCATCAACGGCCGGCTCATGTACGCGATCATGTAATCGGCCGCCGAACCGCCGCCGTTGAAACGCTCGTCGATGACCGCGCCCTCGCGGTCGATCTGCGCGAAATAGTAGCGGTTAAAATTCGTGTAGCCCGCGCCGCCGGTGTTCGGCAGATAAACGTAGGCGAGCTTGCCGCCGGAAAGCTCCGACACCTTGCGGCGGTTGCCCTCGATCCACGCGAGATTGCGCAGGCCGCCTTCATTGGCGACCGGCACGACCGTCACCTGGCGCGCGTCTTTCCCGTCCGGGCTCGCGCCGACCTTGATGACGATCTGTTTGCCCGCCGTCTGCTGGAAGAACGAATAGATATTATCCGTCGCGCGCACTTCGCGCCCGTTCACCGCGATCAGGTATTCGCCCTCTTTCACGTTGACGCCCGGCTGCGTGAGCGGCGCGAACAGCCCCGGATTCCAGTTTTCGCCGTCGTAGATTTTGGCGAAGCGGTAACGCCCGTTTTCGATCGTGTAATCCGCGCCCAAAAGCCCGCCGGTGTAGCGCACGGGCTGCGGCGCGTCGCCGCCGCCGGAATTGTGATGCCCGACCGTCAGATTGCCGAGCATTTCCTGAAACAGGTAATTCAGATCGGCGCGGCTCGCGATGCCGTCTAAGAAGGGACGGTATTTCGCTTCCGCCGCTTTCAGGTCGAGCCCGTGAAAACCCGGATCGTAAAAGAAGTCGCGCTGCACGCGCCACGCTTCCTGGTACATCTGTTTCCATTCGGCGCGCGGGTCGACGTAAACTTCCATGTCGCCGACGTTCAGAACGCCTTCGCCGGGTTTTAACGGCTGAACGGTCGAAGCGATCGTGAAGCGTCCGGGGAATTGCCCGAACATCATTTTTTCGCCGTTCGCCGAAACGTCGAACAGGGTCACGCCGTCGAGAATCTTCTCGGCGCGGCGCTTGTCCATGTCGAAGCGGTGAATCGAAGCGCCGATCTGCGGCGCCGTGCCGGTGCCGGTCGCCGGGATGCTTTCGAGCAAAAAGAACGTGCCGGCTCGGCCGGTGACCAATCCCTGATAATCGCGCGCCGGCAGCGGCAGCGCGACGACGCGTTGGCCGATTTTTTCGAGGTCGATCGTCACCGCGACCGGTTCGGGTTTCGCTCCGGGCGGGCGCGGCGGGCGCGGCGTTTCGTCCTGCGGTTTTTCTTCGTCCGATTCGGGCGCGAGCGGCGACGGGTCGGTCGCCTTCAGGACGACCGCGTAGACCGAGCGCGTCGTCTGGAACGGGAAGCTCGACATATCGAGCCAGCCGTTCGTCATGCCGTTGTTCGTGCTCGCCGTAAAGTAGATGTATTTGCCGTTTTTATCGAACGCCGCGTAGCGCGCGTCGCTCATCCCGTCGGTGACCTGCGTCCGGCTGCCGGTGTCGAGCGCGAAAACGTGCACCGCGCAGAGGCGGTTCTTGAGCTGTTTCGTGTAAACGATCCATTTACTGTCGGGCGACCAGTTCGGGTCGAGCACCGGAAACGGGTTTTCGTAGGTGTTCGTGTCGACCTTGACGGGCGCGCCCTTTTCGACGTCGAGATACCAGACGTTCAGGCGCTTGTCGGTAAAGAGGATTTTCTTGCTGTCGGGCGAGAATTTCGGCGAATAGAAATAAGAAGAAGGCGTGCCGAGCGAGATTTTTTTGACGTCGCCCATGCCGGTCTGATCGCGCAGATGAAGGGCGTATTCGCCCGATTCGTCCGAAAAGTAGGCGATCCATTTGCCGTCCGGCGACCACGCCGGGTCGCGTTCCATCACGCCGGGCGTGTTCGTCAAATTGCGCGCGTTGCCCTTTTCGGCCGGAACGCTCAAGATTTCGCCGCGCGCTTCGAAAACGGCGCGCGCGCCGGCGGCCGAGATCGCGGCGTTCTGGACTCTCTGCGCGACGCGTTCATAACGGGCGCGCACCTGCGGCAGATCGCCGTTCAAGCTGATGTTGACGCGGCTCGATTTGCCCGAGCCGGGATCGAAAACATTGATCGAGCCGAACTGTTCGTAAACGAGCGCGTCCGGTCCGGCGGAAACCGTCTTCAGATCGAAACCGTCGTTATTGACGACCTGCGCGACGTTTCTCGATTTCGTGTCGTAAGCGTAAAGCGTCACGTTCTTGCCGCCGCGGTCCGAGAGAAAATAGATTTTATCGCCCATCCAGACCGGCGTGAAATCGTTCGAATTCTGGCGCGGGATTTCCTGAACGGAAGAGTCCGCGAGATTGCCGATCCAGATTTTCGTCGTCCGCCCGCCGCGGTATTTTTTCCACTGCTGGAACGCGGGCGCGAGCGGCATGTACGCGATGCGCGCCCCGTCGGGCGAAAACGACGCGCCGCCGCCCGCCATCGGAAACGGCAATTCGGTCGGCAGACCGCCGCCGGCGACCGGCATCGTGTACATCTTCGGCAACGGCATGCCGGTGCTGCGCGTCGACAGAAATACGACCGATTTGCCGTCGGGCGTCCAGCCGATGACCTGATCCGCGCCGGCGTGATACGTGATGCGTTGCGGCTCGCCGCCCGTCGCCGGAATGACGTAGGCGTCGACGTTGCCGTCGTATTCGCCGGTGAAGGCGATCTGCGCGCCGTCGGGCGAAAAGACCGGGTTGGTTTCGTTGCCGGTGCCGCTCGTCAAACGCTCGGCGTTTCCGCCCGCGCGCGGCACGCGCCACAAATCGCCGGCGAAGACGAACACGATGTCCGTGCGGTTCATCGTCGGTTGGCGAAACAGCATCGGCGCCGCATTGCTTTGCGCGAAAACCGCGAATGAGGCGGCGATCGTCATTAAAAAGCTAAAGATTATTCTTTTCATTATTTTCTCCAATGTTTTTCCGGTTTTGGGTTTTTGGCATTTGGTTTTTGCAAAACCGAAAACCGTAAAATTTAACCCGAAACCAAAAACCCAAAACCCAAAACTCAATAACCGCTATTGCCTGCCCAATCCCGTATCTTTGTGCATATTCGGGTACGCCGGGCGTTTGTATTCTTTCGGCGGATTTTTTTCGAGCTCGGCGAGCAGGTATTCGACCGCTTTTTCGAGCTGCGGGTCGCGGCCTTTGCGCCACTCGGCCGGGTCGTTTTCGACCTCGATGTCCGGCGCGACGCCTTTGTTTTCGACTTCCCATTCGCCGTTCAAACCGTACACGGCGCCGTTCGGCGCGCGGATGCTGCCGCCGTCCATCAAGGTCGGAATGCCGGAAGCGCGCACGAGCCCGCCCCACGTGCGTTTGCCGACGAGCGGGCCGACGTTCAGTTTTTTGAAGAACCACGGCATCGCGTCGCCGCCCGAACCGGCCAATTCGTTGATCAGCATCACTTTCGGTCCGTAGATCGCGCCGGCCGGAACGTTCCAGTCCTTGCCGTCGCGGAACGCGATCTTCGCGAGCTGCTGGCGGTTGAGGTACTCGACGACGTAATCGGCCAGAAGACCGCCGCCGTTGAAGCGCTCGTCGATGACCGCGCCGTATTTGTTCGTCTGCGCGAAGAAATAGCGGTTGAAGCTCGTGTAGCCGGGCCCGCCGGTGTTCGGGATGTAGATGTAGGCGAGGCGTCCGCCGCTCAGCTGGTCGACTTTGCGCCGGTTGTCCTCGATCCACGCCAAGTTTCGCAAGCCGCTTTCGCTCGCGACCGGCACGACCGTCACCTGGCGCGCGTCTTTGCCGTCCGGGCTTGTCGCCACCCGGATCACGACCTGCTTGTTCGCCGTGCTTTCGAAAAAGCGGTAAATATTGTCCGTCGCTTTGACTTCGCGCCCGTTGACCGATATCAAATACTCGCCGGATTTAACGTTGACGCCCGGCGCGGTCAAGGGCGCGCGCAGCTGCGGGTTCCAGTTTTCGCCGTTATAAACGCGCGCGAACCGGTAGCGCCCGTTCTCGATGCGGTAATCCGCGCCGAGCAATCCGCCGGGCACGAAGGCCGGGCGCTGCTGGTCGCCGCCGCCGATGTACATGTGGCCGACGCCGATCTGGTTGAGCATTTCGCGGAACAGGTAGTTCAGATCGTCGCGGTGCGCGATCGCTTCGACGTACGGCGAGTAAAGCTTTTTCGCCTTTTCGATGTCGAGCCCGTGCGTGTTCGGGTCGTAGAAAAAGTCGCGCTCGCCGCGCCAGATTTCGTCGAACATCTGTTTCCATTCGACGCGCGGGTCGACGTAAACTTCCATCTCCGCCGTTTTGACGATGCCCTGCCCGGGCGGCGTCGGCAGCGTGGTCGAAACGAGATTCCACGCCGGTCCCTGCAGAAACAGCATCTTTTCGCCGTTCGCGGAGACGCGGAAAACGCCCACGCCCGGGCGGACTTCCTCGAACTTGCGTTTATCGAGATCGAATTTATGCAGCGTCAGCCCGAACGGTCCGGCAACGGGCGCGACCGGGATTTCCGTGACGTACAAAATCCCCGCCTTGCCGGCGTAGAGCCCGTTGAAATTGCGCGCCGGGATCTGCGAAACGGAAATCACGCGCTGGTCGATGCCGTCGAGATCGACGCGCGTCGGCTCGACCGGTTTCGGCGTCGGCGCGGGCGTCGGGCTCGGAGCCGGCGTCGGCGTCGCGGCCGGAGTTTCGCTCGGCGTCGCGGTCGCCGTCGGCAGGGGCGTCGCGGTCGGCGACGGCAAGATCACCGGCGTCGCGTCGCGTTTTTCCGGCTCGATCTTTTCCTCGTCCGATTCGGGCGCGAGCGGCGACGGGATGTCGTTGCGCAGCACGATCGCGTAGACGCTGCGCGATGTCTGGTGCGCGATGCCGGAAAGGTCGGCGAAGCTGATCGTCGGACCGACGTTCGTGCTCGCCGTGAAATACAGGTATTTGCCCGATTTATCGAACGTGACGTGGCGCGCGTCGCCGAGCCCGTCGGTGATCTGGTGCGTCTGGTTTTTATCGACCGAGTAAAGGTAAACGGCGCGCAGGCGGTTGTCGAGCTGTTTGGCGTAGGCGATCCATTTTCCGTCGGGCGACCACGAAGCTTCGAGCACGTCGCCGAAATCGCCGAACGTGTTTTTATCGACGCGCACGTTCGTGCCCTTTTCGAGGTCGACGAACCAGAGGCTCACGTCGTGCCGCTGATACGCGATTCTTTTGCTGTCGGGCGAGAAGACCGGCGACGAGTAAAAAGCGGGCGTGCCGTCGCCGAGCGCGATTTTCCGGACGTCGCCCATGCCGGTCTGGTCGCGCAGATGAAGGGCGTATTCGCCGGATTCGTCCGAAAAGTAGGCGATCGATTTCCCGTCCGGTGACCACGCCGGGTCGCGTTCCATGACGTTCGTCGTGTTCGTCAGATTGCGCGTGTCGCCTTTATCCGCCGGCGCGGTGATGATCTCGCCGCGCGCTTCGAAGACGGCGCGCACGCCGGTCGGCGACACCGCGACGTTCGAAATGCGCCCGCCGACCTTCTCGTAACGCGGGCGCACGCCGGGAAAATCGCCGGCGACGCGGATGTTGACCTTTTTCGGGTTTTTCGAGCCGGCGTCGAGCGTGTAGATCGCGCCGAACTGCTCGTAAACGATCGTTCCGGCGCCCGCCGAAGCATATTTGATGTCGAGCCCTTTGTTTTCGACGATTTGTTCGACCCGTTTCGATTTCGTGTCGTATTCGAACAGCGAAACCGTGCCGCCGTTGCGGTCGGAAAGGAAATAGATTTTGTCGCCGATCCACATCGGGCATTTGTCGTTCGAGTTGTCGCGCGGCAGTTTTTCGACGGTCGAATCGGCGAGGCGCGCGATCCAGATCGGCTGCGTCTGCCCGCCTTTGTAGCGCTTCCAATCAGACTGCCACTGCGAAAGCGGCTCGTAGGCGATCGCTTGCCCGTCGGGCGAGAGCCAGCCGCGGTCCGCCATCGGCAGCGGCACTTCATTGGGCAGCCCCGCGCCGTCGACCGGAAACGTGTAAAGCCTCGAAAAACCGGCGGTGCTCTCGCGCGTCGAGGCGAACAGCACGCTTCTGCCGTCCGGCGTCCAGCCCGAAACCTCGTCGACCGACGGGTGATAAGTCAGACGGCGCGGCACGCCGCCCGCCGCCGGAACGACGTAAACGTCGACGTTGCCGTCGTATTCGCCGCTGAACGCGATCTGCGCGCCGTCGGGCGAAAAGTACGGGTTCGTTTCGATGCCGACGCCGGTCGTCAGACGGCGCGCATCGCCGCCCGCGCGCGGCACGCTCCACAAATCGCCGGCGTACGCGAAGACGATTTCGGTGCGGCTGATCGTCGGCTGGCGGTACAAAGTCGGTTTGTCGCCCTGCGCAAACGACGAAACGCAGGCGGCGAGCAAAACCGGCAGGATATAAAAGATTCTTTTCACTTGAATTTTCTCCTTTCAGGTTCCCTTTTTCAGTTAAATCTCGGTTGTAAAATTTCGGCCGGCGTCGAAACGCGATAAACCCGTCCGGCGCGCCCTTCTCTTGCGCGAGACGGCTCGGACGCGACACATGATTCAGTTACTGCTTTTAAAGTTGACTAAACGGGATTTCAGAACAGCCCTTGCCGATGCTTTTCTTGAGTTTTAGGATGATAACACAATCCGCCCTGAAAGCGCGCTAAATTTCAGCTCGATATCCGGCAATTCCCGCTTTATTTGTTTGTGCGCCGGTTTGATATACGGCGAACCGAGCGCAAAAGTTACAGGAAAAGTAAAAATTTTGACGAAAACGCCTCAAAGCTCGCGCGCGGCGAAATCGTCGATCGCGGCGAACGCGCGATCGACGATTCGCTCGTCCGCGTAAGGATTCAGCAGAACGGCGCGCAGCCAGCGGTTTCCGCGATAAACGGGCAGCGAGAAGAACGTCTGCGCTTCGCGCAAAAGATGCCGCTGCGCGCGCGCGTTCAGGGCGTCCGCGTCGGCCTCGTCGCCGGTCGCGAAGCGGAAACAGACGAGGTTCGTTTCCGGCGCGCCGGCCGCCTGCAGAAACGCGCGTTTTTTGACCTGCGCGAAAAAATAATCCGTTAATTTATAGCTTTCTTCGATCAATCGCGCGTAACCGTTTTTGCCGATGTGCCGCAGGGAGAGCCAGAGTTTGAGCACGTCGGCGTGATGCGTGCCCTGCACGCTGATCTCGCCGATGTTCGTGAATCCGCCAGTGTCGCCCATGTACGGCGCGGAAACGCGAAACGCCCGTTCCAGCGCCGCCCGGTCGCGAAAAAGCGCCATCGCGCAGGTTTTGGCGACGTACAGCCATTTCTGCGGGTTGAACGTGACCGAATCGGCGCGTTCGATGCCGGCGAGGAGTTTTTTATATTTCGGCGAAAAGACCAGCGCGCCGCCGTAGGCCGCGTCGACGTGAAACCATAAATCGTTTCGGGCGGCGACGTCCGCGATCTCGTCGAGCGGGTCGATGCTGCCGGTCACGGTCGTGCCGGCGGTCGCGACCACGCAGAACGGCGCAAAACCGCCGCGCCGCGCCGCGCGGATTTTGCGCCGCAGATCTTCCCCCTCCATTTTCGAATCGGCGCCGGTCGCGACTTTGACGACCGCTTCCGTGCCGAGCCCGAGAATCATCGCCGCTTTGTCGAGCGACGTGTGCGCCGCTTCGGAAGCGAACAATACCGGCGGTTTTTCGAGCCGCGCGACGCCGCTTTCGCGCGACGCCGCGAATTTCGCGTTGCGCGCGATCGTTAAAGCCTGCAGGTTCGCGAGCGTGCCGCCCGCGACCATCACGCCGCCCGCTTTCGCGCCGAAGCCGAAAAGCCCGGCGATTTCGCGCAAGAGCGCGTCTTCGAGCCGCGAGAAAACCGGCGACATTTCGAGGCTCAGGAGATTGTTGTTGACGGACGCCGCCGCCAGATCGCCGAGCATCGAAACGAGCGTCGGCATCGTGTCCATATGCCCGACATAGCCGGGATTCGCCGCGTTCATCGAATCGGCGAGAATCTCGGAAAGTTCTGCGAGCAGCTCGTCTTCCGCGACCGGCGCGCCGGGGATGAAAGCCGATCGCTCGGGGAAGCCCGACGCGGGCAGCGGCGCACGCGCGGCGGCGCTCGTGGCCAGCGTTAAGACCATTTCTAAAACCGCGCGCGCGAGCCGCTCGACTTCCGCGCGATTCGCGCCGCGCGGGTCGATGAAGCCGGCGGGCGGTAAATTTTCGATGTTCATCGTTTAATTTTAACGCGAATGGCCCGACGGGAATCGGACGACGGACGAAAAACGAAAACGAAACGCGGATTAGTGCGGACTTCTACGGGTTTCCGCCGATTGATTTTTAGGTTTTATTGAGAAATCAGCGAAAAACTCGGTTTTCGCCCGTAAAATCCGCGTTTCGTTTTCGTTTCGCCCTTCCACGATTTTCCCGCTGATTTTAACCGGCGCTTGGAACTTCGCGCCACGTTTCGAAGACCTTTTCCTTCGCGATCTTGCCGCCGCGCATCTCGAAGATATGCACGAGCCGCATCTCGACGCGCGCGCCCGGGCGAACCGGCGCGTGCGGAACGCCGTCCGCCGCGTACGTGAAACGCACGAGCATGTCGTCGACGACGCGCTCTTCGGTCGCGAACCGGTCGAGCGGCACCAGCTCGACGTCCCGCATCGAAGAAAACAGTTTTTCGTAATTTTCCCCGACCGCCCGCTTGCCGCTTAAAGTCACGCCGCGACTCGTCTCCCAGACGATGTCGTCCGTGTAGAGTTCGAGCGCGCGCGCGACGTCGGTCGCTTCGAGCCGAAAATGCCGCTCGACGACCGCCAGATTGTTTTCGATAGTTTTCGTTAATTCGGTATGACTCATATCATTGCTCCTTACAAAAGATTGATTAGAATTGATCGGAGCCTCCGGCTCAAAGAAAACGACTCTGATGCCACCGGCGGTAACGCGCCGGCGCGACCCCGACGCGGCGCTCGAAATCGGCGGCGAAAGCCGTTTCACTTCGCCAGCCGCAGTCGGCCGCGACCGTTTCGAGCGATTCGCTCGTCTCGGTCAACAGAAATCTGGCGCGGTCGAGCCGCCGCTCCAGAATTCGGTCGTCGATTTTTCTTTTCGTCGTTTCGCCTGACGTGTTCGGCATTTTCAGTTCTCCTTGCCGGAATCTCCGAAAACATCACGTTCGGCGCGGCGCAAAGGTTACGCGTTTTTTTTTATTTTTGATCTTGAAAGATGGCGGGAAAAATCAAACGCTGCCTTCTTTTTCGACGACCAGGACGCGCGCTTCGCCGAGCGGGTGCGCGACGTGCTCGTCGCCCGCCCCGGCGAAAAAAATGTCGCCCGCTTCGAGCACGACGCTTTTTTCCGAGCCGTTTTCGCGGTAGCGCATTTCGACGCGTCCGGCGAGCACCGCGAAAACTTCCTCGCCGTCGTTGGCGTGCCATTTATAAGGCGCGTTCGTCCAGTGCAGGCGCGTCGTGACGCCGTTCATCTTCGCGACGTCGATCGCCTCCCACGCCCGATTTCCGGTGTATTCACGGCTGCGAATGATTTTCATAGGTTCGATGTTAATAAATTTTTCGGCGGCGATAAATAACGGCCGACGATTTCGCCGCTCTCTGCGCCGAAAATTTAAGAGAGCCCGCGAATCCGCGCGAATTTACGCGAATAAGATTTAAAGAATCAGCGTCCATCGGCGTTAACCGCGGCCTCTCTTAAATCCGGTTTGAATTTACTGATTTTTTCTATAAAACCGGCATCGCGGCGTTTTCACGCCGCCGGAAAAAGCGCTTTCAGCTTGCGCGAAGCCATCTGAAAATAGATGCGCTCGATCAGGCCCTCGTCGTTCATCTGAAAGAGCGTCGCGATCTTCGGCGCGTAGCCTTCGGGCGCGTTTTCGCGAACGGTCAGGGCGCCGAACACGCCGTTCAGCTCGACCGCCGTCTGCCGCGCCGGCAGCTCCGCGCCGCGGCGAAACAGATTGCCCAGAAAGGCGGCGACCTTTTCGCGCCCTTCGACCGGCACGCGCGCCGCGAAAAATTCGCCGCCGCCGTCGCTGACGCTGACGACGTTCGCCGCGAGCAGCCGCGCCGCCGCCTCCGTGTCGCGGTTCATCAAAAAATTGACGAGCTGGCCGACGACTTTGCCCGTCTTTTCGACGAGCGTTTTTTTCGGGACGAAACGTTTTTCCTCGTAGCCCCGCATCGCGCGCCGGGCGCGGTGGTGCGTCGTTTTGACGTTTTGCTCGGACATCTTCAAAGCGGCGGCGGTTTCGGCGACGTTGAAATCGAACACGTCGCGCAGCAAAAGGACCGCGCGCTGCGTCGGCGTCAGCACTTCGAGCGCGAGCAGAAAGGCGAACGAAACGCTTTCGAGCATTTCGTAACGCGCCGACGGATTTTGCGCCGCCGCTTCGTCGCCGTTCATTTCGTAATCCATCGCCGCGAGGTAATCCGCGTCGTTGTTTTCCGTCTCGAACGGCGCGGGCAGCCATTGCCCGACGTAGTTCTGCCGCCGCCGCCGGCGCAGGACGTCGCGGCTCAGATTGACGGCGACGCGCACGAGCCACGGGCGCAGATCGTCTTCCGTGTTGCGCGGCGGCTTTTGAATGAGCCGGATGAAAGTTTCCTGGCAGACGTCGTCGGCGTCGGCCGCGCTGCCCGTCATGCGGTAGCCCAAAGCCCACAAAAACCTCTGATTTTCGCTAAATACTTGTTCGAGTTTCATAATCCTGAAAATATCGCGCCGCTTTGATCGACAGCCAAAATCCGGCGTACGCCGCCGCCAGTTCCGAAAGCGCCAAAAGGTACGCCGTCGCTTCGAAGGCCGCCGCCCAGAACGCCGGCTCCAGATTGGCGACGTGCGCGACGTGATCGCTCGTGCGGGCGATAAAATGATAATACAGTCCGAAGAAAAATGAACCGGTCATCGAAAGCGAAAGCGCGGCCGAGCCGATTTTTTCGAATTTTCGGAGCAGAAGGGCGGCGACGGGCGGCGCGGCGATGATGACGGGGAAAATGAACGCGAGCTGCGCGGCGGTCGCCTTGACCGCCAAAATCTCGTGCGCTATCGAATGCAGGACGACGATCAGAAAATGAAAAACGACGAGCGCCGCGGCGGTTATTTTTAATGTTCGACCGTTTCTCATCGGGCGCCTCCCGAACCGGCGAAGCCTTCCGCGCGCCACGCGCGCAGCACGTCGTTCAGGCCGTCCGCGAACGACGCGAAACGCGGCGACCAGCCGGTTTGCTCTTTAAAGAGCCGGTTGGAAGTGCGCGTCGAGCGCGTGAAAAACTGAAGCGCGCCGTTCCGGACGAACAGTTTCGCGAGCCATAGAGGAATTCGCCGCGGCGCGGGCGCGTCGAGCCGGCGGGCAAACTCTTCAAGCATTTCGCGGATCGTCACGGGCGCGTCGTCGGTGACGTGCCAGAGCCCGGTTTTTCCGGCATGCGCCGCCGCGACGAACGCCGCCGCCGCGTCCGCCACGTGAATGTTCGCCGAAACCGCGTCGCCGCGGCCGACGAGCGGCAGGCGGCGTTTGAGCAGCCCTTCGGCGAAAAGCCGCGTGTGCGCCGCGTCCGGCGCGTAAAAGCCGCCGCCGCGCAGCACCGCGACGTCGAAGCCGTATTTCGCGCCCGCTTCGAAGGCGATTCGTTCGCCGTCGCGCGCCGAACGATAAAGCTCGTCCGAATTTTCCCCGGCGGTCGTTTCGTCGAAAAACGAATCGTCCGCCGGGCGCGCGACCCAGACGACGCTCTGCTGCAGGTAAACGCGCGCGCCGATTTTCGCCGCCGCCTGCGTTAAAGCGCGCGTGCCTTCGCGCCGCAGGCGGTCGTTCATCGCCCAGTCTTCCGGCTTTCCCGGCACTTTCGTCGGAATCGCCGTCGCCGCGTGCACGACGACGTCCGCCGCGCGCACGGCGGCGGCCATCCGGTCGGCGTCGAAAATGCTCGCGACGACCGCTTCGCCGCCGAGTTTTCCGATCAGCTGCGCGCTTTGTTCGCTGCGCGCCAAGCCCAGAACCGTGTGATTTTGCGCCGTAAACTGCCGGATCATGTGGCGCCCCAGAACGCCGGTCGCGCCGGCAATGAAAACTCTCATCTTCTTCCTCCTTTCGAACGCGTTCGCTGCCGCGTTCCGAAAGCATCACGCGCGAGACCGGCGAAAGGTTACGGACGAGAGATTTTTTTTGCGAATGACGGCGGTCGAAAAACAAACCGCCGCCGGTTTAACGAGCGGCGGCGGTTTGTTCGGTGTATTTCGAAGACGCGCTAACAATTCGCGCGCAGCTTTTTGCCGGCCAACGAAGCGCGGCTTTTCCGATCATGTTCGGCTTTGCCTTTTTCGCTCAACAGCTCGTCGGCGCTGCCGGTGATGAGGCGCGCGCTGCTTTCGCGCGTGAAATAAGCCCAGACCCATTCGCTCAGCACCGCGAGCCGGTTGCGGAAATTGATCAGTAAAACGATGTGCACGAAAAGCCACATCAGCCACGCGACCGAGCCGGAAAAATGCCACGCGCCGAACTCGGCGATCGCCTTGTTCCGGCCGATCGTCGCCATCGTGCCGTAATCGGCGTAGCGAAACGCGCCGCGCCGTTCGCCCTTCAAGTCGTCGAGAATGTTCCGCGCCGCGAACTCGCCTTCCTGAATCGCCGCCGGCGAAACGCCCGGCACGACCGTCCCCGCAGCGTCCCGCAAAAAAGCCATGTCGCCGACGACGAAAATGTTTCGATCGCCGGGAATCGATAAATCCGGCTCGACGAGGATTCTGCCGGCGGGATCGAGCGGCGCGGCGACGGCTTTGCCGAGCGGCGACGCGGCGACGCCGGTCGCCCAGAGCGCGACGCTGCATTCGAGCCATTCGCCCGTGACCTTCAGGCGATGCGGCTCGACGGCTTCGACGAAACTGTTAAGGTGAACCTCGACGCCGAGCTCGCGCAATTGCCGTTCGGCGCTTGTCGAAAGGTCTTCGGCGAAAGTTCCCAGTATTTTCGACGAGCCTTCGAAAAGCAGCACGCGCGCGGTGCGCGTGTCGATCGCCTTGAAATCCTTCGCGAGCGCCTGCCGTGCGATGCCGGCGATCGCGCCGGCGAGCTCGACGCCGGTCGGTCCGCCGCCGACGACCGCGAACACGAGCGGGCGGTGCCGACCGGTCAGGATCGCTTCGCGCTCGGCGAGTTCAAAGGCGAGCAGCACGCGGCGGCGGATCTCGACCGCGTCCTCGATCGTCTTTAGGCCCGGCGCTTCGTTTTCCCATTCGTCGTGCCCGAAGTAGGAATGACGCGCGCCGGCGGCGACGATCAGGTAATCGAACGTGATTTCCGAACCGTCTTTTAAGCTCACGACGCGCCTTTCCCGATCGACGGCGACGGCTTCGCCGAGCACGACTTCCGTATTGCGATAGCGGTGCAGAATGCGCCGGATCGGCACGGCGATCTCGCCGGGCGAGAGCACGGCGGTCGCGACCTGGTACAGCAGCGGCTGGAAAATGAAATGGTTTTTGCGGTCGATCAGAACCACTTCGACTTCTTTTCGATCGCCCAGCTTCTGCGCCGCGCGCAAACCGCCGAAACCGCCGCCGACGATCACCACTTTTGTTTTTTTAACGCTTTCGCTCATAAATCCTCCGGAATGAAAAAAGCATCTCCGAAAGCATCACGCGCGAGCCGGGCGAAAGGTTACAGCGCCGGGCTTGACCGGCAGGAAACGAGCCGCCGCGCAAAAATAAAAAAGCCCGCGAATCAACGCGGATCGACGCCGATTGTTTTTTTTCTTATCGGCGAAAATTCGCGTTGAATCGCCGGCCCTCTCAAATGTTATTTTCCGGCCGCCCAGCCGCCGTCGATTTCGAGCGCCGTGCCGGTCACGAACGCCGCTTCGTCGCTCGCCAGATAAAGCACGGCGGCGGCGATCTCCTCCGGCGTGCCCATTCTGCCGATCGCCTGCGTGGCGGACATTTCGCGGTAGGCTTTTTCCGGGTCGGGGTATTCGGCGAGGCGTTTTTTGACGAACGGCGTTTCGACCCTGCCGGGACAGACCGCGTTGGCGCGAATGCCGTCGGCCGCGTGATCGAGCGCGACGCACTTCGTAAACCCGACGACCGCGAATTTCGTCGTGCAGTAGGCGAGGCGTTCGCGGATCGCGATCACGCCGCCGATCGACGCGAGATTGACGATCGCGCCTTTTTTGCGCGCGATCATCGACGGCAGAAAGCTGCGCGTTAAGGAAAATGCGCCGCGCACGTTGACGGCGAAAAGGCGTTCGAGATCGTTTTCCGAAGTTTCGAGCAAGGTTCCGACGTGACCGATGCCGGCGTTGTTGACGAGAATGTCGAGACCTTCGTTCTCGTTCAAAACGTACCGCGCGACGCGCCCGCAGGCGGCTTTGTCGGCGACGTCGAGCCGCACGAATTCCGCGTTTTCCGCTTCGGCGGCGACGCGCCTGCCGTTGATTTCGTCGAGGTCGGCGACGTAAACGAACGCGCCGGCCCGCGCCAGCGTTTTCGCGATCGCCTCGCCGATCCCTGACGCCGCGCCCGTCACGAGCGCCGTTTTTCCTTCTAAATTGAACATAAATTTTGAGTGGTCAGTGGACGGTGGTCAGTGGTCGGAATTAAAACCGGATTTAACTGACCGCTGACCGCCCCTCTTCGAGCCACCGTCCACTGACCACTGACCACTGACCACTGTTCACCGTCCGCCGACCACTTGATTTCTCAAAATTCCCAATCCTTCGATCTCGACTTCCGCCGTGTCGCCGTCCTTCAGGAAAACGGGCGGTTTGCGCGCGAAACCGACGCCCGGCGGCGTGCCGGTCGCGATCGTGTCGCCCGGTTCGAGCGTCACCGAGCGCGACAAAAATTCGATGAGCTCGGGGATTTTGAAGATCAATTGGTCGGTGCGCGAATCCTGCAGCGTTTCGCCGTTTAAGCGAAACCGGATGCGCAGGTCGTGCGGGTCTTCGATCTCGTCGGCGGTCGCGATGAATTCGCCCATCGGCGCGAACGCGTCGCACGATTTGCCGCGCGTCCACTGCCCGTCGGCGAACTGAAAATCGCGCGCCGAAACGTCGTTGAAATTCGTGTAGCCGAAAACGTAAGAAAAAGCGTCCGACGCGGCGACGTTTTTCGCGCGCCGGCCGATGACGAACGCGAGCTCGGCTTCGTAATCGACCTGACCGCTGCCGGCGGGCAGCACGATCGGCTCGTTCGCGCCGACGGCGCAGCTCGAAAATTTCGAAAAAACGAGCGGCGAGCTCGGGATCGCCATGCCGCTTTCCTCGGCGTGATCGCGGTAGTTGAGCCCGATGCAGATGATCTTGCCGGGTCGCGGCACCGGCGCGGCGAGTTCGATTTTGAGGCGGTTTATTCGCGGCAGATTGTTTTCGCCGAGCGCCGCCCGCGCCTTTTCGAGAAAACCGCCGTCGAGATCGAAACATTTCAGCACATCGCCCGGAGTCAGGCTTTCGGTTGCGGCGAGCGAGGTCAGATCGACGATTTCGTTTTCCGAAACCAACGCCCCGACGCGGTACTTTTCCGCGTCCGTGTTATTTCTAAAAGTTACCAATTTCATAAATACAAATCGATCATTTCAATCATTTCAGCCCTTCGACCGGCACTCTCACAAATCGCGGGCGGTAAAAATCGGCGTAAATCGAATCGCCCGGCTGCGCGCCGAACGGCAGATTGCTGTTGTAGGAAATCAGCAGCTCGCCGCCGTCGGTAAATTGCGGGTGCAAATGCGGATTATAGACGCTCAGACCGGTTCGCAGGCTCTGCGCTCCGCTCATGCCGGGCAGTTTCGTCGATCCGGCGGTCGGCGTCGTGTAAACGAGATGTTTATCGTTGAAAGGTCCCTGCGGCGCGCACGCCGAATAAAGATAAAGGTCTTTCCAGTCTTTATAGCCGACGGCCGTGTTGAACGTGACCATCACGAAAACCGGCTTGCCGTTGATGTTTAGACGCTTGATGCCGAGCTCGTCGCTGATCGAATCGGCGGCCGGGATGAGCGACGCGCGTTTTCGGACGTCTTTCGTCCATTTCGCGCCGTCCCACGCCTGCCAGTTTTTCAGATCGCTGACGCTTTCGATCCCCTTCGCCGCGTCCGCTTTGGCGACGTAAAGTTTTTTATATTTATTGGCGAGTTCGAGCGTCGATTTTTCCGCCGTTTTCAGCTCGCCCTCGTTTTTCATGCCGTAGATAAAGAGAGTCTTCCCGTCGCTATCGTCGAGCCAGACGGAAATTCCCCAAACGCCCTGATCGAACGTGTTTTTCAAAGGGTTGACGCTTTCGAGGGCGAGCGTTTCGGCGTCGAGCTGCGCGATCGCCTGCCCCTGATAATCGATCCAGAAACCTTTATCGAACGGGCGCGCGACGTTCCATTCATTCAGGAAAACCCAGATTTTTTTCTTTCCGCCGGCCTCGACGATCGCCGCGTCGCCCATCCAGTACAGATTTTTGGGATTCCGCGGCTTGAAATAAGCGGTCGAATAACCGTTCTTGTCCTTTTCGCCGACGAGCGTCCGCAAAGTTTTGCCGTCTTTCGAGCGGACGACGATGCTGTTGTAAACGTAATGAATATGTTCGGGTTTGGAGCCGCAGAACGGCGGCAGGCAGTTCGGCTCGCGCGTGCGCAGACCGTTTTCGTTCACCGAAACCCGGCCGTCGCCGGGTTTCGCCGGCGATTCGGCGATGAACGAATCGGAAAAGAAAAACGCCGTGTCGCCGTTCGGCAGTTCGAGCGAGATCGTGCTGTCGGCGCCCGTCCAGCCCGTCGCGCCCGCCGGCTCCAACCCGGTTCCGGGGCCGTTTTGCGTAAAAAACGCGTTCCAATCTTCGGCTGGTTTGCCTTTGCCGACAGAAATCTCGCACTGCGCGAAAGCGTTCGGCGCGAATGAAATCGCCAGCAGACAAAGAAAATTCATTAATCGAAAAACCGTCATTTTCATAAATCTACAAGCCATCTCAAAAATATAATATTTCTTTCTTTCGTCTTTGCGCCTTCGCGGGAAACTTCTTTTTCTCCCGCGAAGGCGCAAAGCGGCAAAGAAGACAATCGTTTTTTTTAGAAGCATTATTTTTGCGACGGCTTCTAATATTCGATCGCCGGCGTCCGGTCGTCCTTCGGATCGGCCCAGCGCGTGTTCGGCACGATCGGCGACCAATCGGGGCGCAGCGGGTCTTTGTCGTAATTGTAGCCGCCGAGACGTTTGTACAGTTCGGCGTATTCGTTCAGCTTTTCGCGGTCGAGTTTGATGCCCAAACCCGGCGCGTCCGGCACCGCGATTTTGCCTTCTTTGTATTCGAATTTGCCGCCTTCGATGATGTCGTCCGTCAGATGATGATAATGCGCGTCGGCCGCGAACGTTAAATTCGGAATCACCGCGCCGAGGTGCAGCATCGTCGCGAGCTGAATGCCGAGCTCGCCCGACGAGTGGACGGCGACGCCGAGCTGAAACGTCTCGCAGACCTGCGCCGCTTTGACGCACGGGCGAATTCCGCCCCAGAACGTCGTGTCGAGCAGAATCACGTCGCACGCGGTGTCGAGCACGTTCGCGGCGAGCTGTTCGAAATTGACGACGACCGTGTTCGTCGCGAGCGGCATCCGCACCTTCTCGCGCGTGCGCCGCATGCCGTGCAAGCCGAACACCGGGTCTTCGAGATAATCGTTGCGAACGTCCTCGATCTGCTGCCCGAACCAGATCGCCTGCTCGGTCGACCACGAAGCGTTCGGGTCGAAACGGAACGAATCGCCTCTGTATTTGTTTAATTTTCCGGATTCGTCGCGCGCGCCGAGCGCCTCGGCGACGGCGCGGAAACATTCGAGTTCGTATTCGGGATGAAAAACGCCGCCCTTCAATTTATGCGACGTGAAACCGTATCGCTCTTTCAAGTCGCGGGCGTGATCGACTAATTGTTCGGCCGTGCGCACTTCGCCCGCGCCCGTTTTCGGGTTCGGATAACGAAAGAAAAGATACGAAGCGAACGGCACTTCCGTCTGCAATTTGCCGCCGAGGATTTCATAAACCGGCGCGTCCCACTTCTGCCCGAGAATATCGAGGCAGGCGAATTCGAGCGCGGCTAAAATCTGCGTCCGGTTGTTGTAAAGCGAAGCGGTCGGGTTGGCGATCTTGAAGCGCATTTCTTCGAGATTCGCCGGGTTATGACCGACCAGATAAGCTTTCATCGCCCCGAACGCCGCTTCCGCCGATTCGCCGCCGCCGCCCATCTCGCCCAGGCCGACGATTCCTTCGTCCGTCTCGACCTCGACGATCGTGCGTACGAATCTGCCCCAGTGCGCGCCCGCCGCGTGTCTGAGCGGCGCTTCTAACGGCACCGTCACGGTCGTTGCTCTAATGTCCGTGATTTTCATCGATTCATTTGTTCATCGATTCATCGATTCATTTTCGATTTTTCGGCGCCTTCGCGCAAAAACCGATTCTGCCCGCTGATTTTCGCGAATAATCGCTAATTTTTTATTTTTATTCGCGTCGATTCGCGAAAATCAGCGGGCGAAATTTGAAGAAACGCTTACGCAAAGCCGCTTTCAATCGTTAAATGAAAAAATGACTCGATCTTTAATTTACTCCGTTTTCCCTCAAAAACTTCCAGATTTCTTCATACGCCGCCGCGTAGTCCTTGACGTCGAACATGCCGTGCCCGCCGCCTTTAACGGTATAAAGCCGGTTCGGCACTTTCGCCCGGTCGAGCGCGTCTTTGAGCCTCGTCGCGTGCGCGTACGGCACGACGTCGTCGCGGTCGCCGTGAATCGTGATGATCGGCGGCAGACCTTCGCGCACGTAAGTCAGCGGCGAGACTTTGCGGGCGATCTCGGTTTTGTTCTCCAAACTTCCCATCCACATCACGGCGTAGTTTTTCAGATTCGCGCCCTGAATGACGTCCGCGACGTCCGTGATGCCGTACCAGTTGATGACGGCGGCGACTTTCAAGTCCTCGTCGCCGTAGCAGCGGTTGTCGAGATCGGTGTTTTTGGGCAGCATCGCCGTGATCAGCGACAGATGCCCGCCGGCGGAATGCCCGGTCAGAACGATCTTCGACGCGTCGAAATTATACTGTTTGGCGTTGCGCACGATCCAGCGCAGCGCGCAGCGCGTGTCTTCGACCGCGCCCGGCGCGAGGCTGTTGCCCGCCATCCGGTACTCGACGTTGACGACGCGCCAGCCCTTTTCGAGAAACGGCAGCAATTGATAAACCGAGCCCTCTTTCGACCCGAAAATCCAGCCGCCGCCGTGAATGTAAACGAGCGTCGGCGTCGGGTTCGGATTGTCGCGCGGATACCAAACGTCGAGCTTTAAAGGCGTGTTGTTCGCCGAGCCGTAAACGACGTCCGGCTGCATCCAGTAACGGTCGGCGATGCGCAAAAGCGCCTCGCTCGTCGCCTGCGCGCGCGCCGAGCCGATCGAAAAAAGCAGCAGAAAAAAGGCGAAAAATTTCGTTTTCATTTCCTTAAACGTTAGATTCAGGATTTAAGATTTAAGATTTGAAATCCGTAATCTTGAATCTTGAATTTTGAATCTTGCATTACTTCGCGGGCTTGACGCCGTCCTTCGTCGCCGTGTACGTTTTGCCCTGATAATTGATGTTTCTGAGTTCAGCCTTCGCGTCGAATTTGCCGAACTGCGGCTTCGCCGTGATGCCGTTAAAGAGTCCGGCGTCGACGCCGAAAATCGAATCGACGATCGGTTCGAGATAATTGCAGCCCGCGACGCACGCCCAGTCGTTGATGTACGGCGGATCGGACGGCGCTTTGATCGCGCCGCCGTTCGATTCCGGCGCGACGAACGTTTCCGTAAAATGCGCCTGCGCGATCGGTCCCTGCTGCGCCGATTTCGCCAAGCCCCTGATCCATTCGAGCGCGACGTCGGTTTCGCCCGCGACGTACAAGCCCGAAAGGGCGAGCGCCGCCCACGAGCAGTACGCGCCCGTCCATTGATGATCGGGACGGATGCTGAACGTCACGTCCAAATCTTTCGTCGAAAGCGCGCGCATCCAGGTCGGCGTCTGCAGCTCGCGCCGGAAAAACGCGACCATTTCCTTTTTCTGCTTCGCCGGCATCAGATCGCCGATGTTCATCAAGGTCGTGCCGAAATCGTAGCAGTGATGCACTTCATTGTACGAGCCGTCCGGCAGGCGGCAGCGCCAGATGCCCTTGCCGTCGACATAAAGCTGCTGCACGCGCCCGCCCAGGTCTTCCGCTTCCCTGCGCATCGCCGCCGCGCGTTCTTTCTGCCCTTTATGATCGAGCAATTCCGCCGCGAAGCGCAAATTGTAGACGTTCGCCGCGTTGAGTCCGGCGACTTCGTGGACGTAGCTCGAAACCGCTTCCAAAAGGTTCGTGACGCCGCCGTAATCGGCGAGCCCGTGTTTGTTCGTGTCGAGTTTGCGCCAGTTTTCGGCGTAGGAAACGAGGTAATCGAGCACCTTTTTGCCGTTCACTTCTTTGTCGAGCCACGCCTTGTCGCCCGTCCAGCGCAGGTATTCCTTCGCCATCCGGCTCATCGCGTAGTCGTTGACCGAATACCACGGCCCGACGCCCGCGCCGGTCAGATATTCCGTGCCGAAATGCTTGTAGACGTCGAGCATCATCCACGTCTCCATCATGCGGCGCAGAATGTCGGGATCGAGCATCGAAAGCAGCATCGCGCTTAAGGAAATGTCCCACAGGAAGGTCGTCGTTTCCCAGTAACGCGGCATCAGGGTCACATACGTCGTGCCGTAAACCGAGTGCGGCGTCGTGCGGCGGAAGTAAAGCGCGCTCATCACCGCCGAATGATACAGCCGTTTGACCGATTCGTCCGACGTGACGAGCGTCGGCACGTAACCGGAATAACGCCCGTTGTTCGGCGTGAAAGCGGCTTTCAGTTCGGCGTTCCACTCGTCGGCCGTCTGTTTCAGAACCGCGTCGAAATCGTTCGCGATCGCGTCGTAATGCTTTTCGACGAAGCCCTGTGATTCGCCCAAGGAGTTGACGAAGGTGATCGATTTGGTCTCGCCCGGCGCGAGCTCGAAGCGGTAAACGATCCACGACGGCAGAAGCTCGGTCGGGGCCGGCGTCGCGCCCTGCAAAACGAAGGCTTCGGTGTGTTTCGATTTGCACAAAACGGCGTTTCGCGCCTTGTCGATCGTGCGCGCGTTGTCGTACTCGCCCGGCGAATACGCGGCGTTCCACGGCTTGACCGATTTCGTCGCGCCGCCGTTGATCGCGAGCTTGATCTCGGTCGGGCGGCGCGCGCCCGAAACGTTTTTGACGTTGAACCGAACGGCGACCGCCATCGTTTTGAACGGCACGATCGTGACGGAAGTGATTTCCAGGCCTTTATAAACGGCTTTGCGCTCGACGCGGTCGGGCTGCCAGACGAAATCGATCGGCGTTTTCGTCGCCGCGAAATATTCCTCGTCGACGTACAAAACGCCCGTTAAAAGCTCGCCGCCCGCGCCCAAGGGCGCGACGTTCATCTCGCCCTGCGCGTACGGCGGAAACGCGATGCTGCGGATCGCGACGGCGTCGAGCGCCGCCTGCGCGCAGCCCCATTGATTCGTTAAGCCCGGCGGGTTGAACAGGTCCCCGAACCGGTGCGTCATCACGACCGAGCGCATCGAATCGACGGTCGGGATGTCGGGCAGCGGCGCGGCTTTCGCGGCGATTTCGGGAATCGGGCTCGTTTCGGCGAAGCTTTTGGCGTTCAGCATCGTGCCCGCCGCGAGTCCGGCGACGGTGGTTTTCAGAAAATCTCGGCGTTTAAATTTGCTCATAATTCAATCAAAATTTTTGTATTTCCTTTGCGCCTTTGCGGGAGAATATTTGTTTCCCGCAAAGGCGCAAAGTTTTATTCGATCTCGAATCTTATCGTTTTCGTTTCAAAAGGTTTCAGGCTGACCGTCAGCGGCGCGATCTGCGATATATTCTCTAAAACTTTGCTTTCGGTTAAATTCAGCGCGGCCGCCGATTTGATTTTCACCGGCAGATCGACGCTCACGGTCGCGGCTCGGCCCGCGAATTCCTGCAGGCGAATGACGAACACGCGGCTCAGCGTCGGTTCGAGCGGCGTCGCGCTGACCTCGCCGCGGACGACCGTGTCGGAAATCGTTTTGACGCCCGCGATCTGCACGTTCGGCCGGTTCAGGCTGAAAAACGAATCGCTCGGACTCGCCGGGGCCGTTTCGACGTATTCGGCGCGCAGCGGCAGATTGAAATTCGCGCCCAACGTCCACGCGCGCACCTCGTCGAATTTTCCGTCCGCGGCGACCGCGTATTCGAAAACGTAATTGCCCGTCATTCCGGGCTCGACCGTCGGCATATTGACGACGCCGACGTCGTGCGTGTCGGTCTGATTGCTGCGGCGCACGGCGCGCGAGTAAACGGTCGCTTCCGGCAGCGGAAATTTTCCGGTGAACATCGCCGGAAAGCCCTTCGGCGCGTCTTTCGCGCGCATTTTCGTGTCGACGTAGCCGGGGTAAACCCAGTGAAACGCCTGCCGGTGCGCGACGAGCGCGCTTTGATCGCCGTCGGTCAAGCCCAAAAGATGCTGCGTCGTCACCGCGTCGGTGCGCGCGCCCGGCAGATAATCGTCCGGCAGACGGTCGAACCATTTCTGCCCGCCGCGCATGATCTTTAAATTTTCTTTCGAGACTTTGAACGGAAACGCGAAATAATACGAATCGTGCCAGTTGTTGCTGCCGCCGACGAACGGCATTTTGCCTGGATCGAGCTCGTTGCGGATCTCGACTCGGTCGAGCCCGTCGTAAACGGTCAAAACCGTCGAAGGATACGCCGAACGCGCGCGTTCGACGCGGATTTCGGTCATCTGCTCGCCCTTTTTGACGGTTATTTTCGGCGCGAACGGATACGCGACGCGCGACGCTTCCGAGCCTTCGACGCGCAGCAGTTCGTTGAACGCCATTTCGCCGCTTGCGTTGACGAGCTCGCGGTTCGTCGAAAGGTTTCTGATGCTCTCGACCGTGCCGTCGGCGCGCAGTTTGATCTGAAAGTTTTTATTTGCGGCTTCGAACTTGTTTTCGTCCGTCTTGAAAGTCGGCGCGTTTCTGCCCGCCTCGGTCGTGATTTCGAAGATTTTATAACCCATCGACGGCACGTTCGACGCGATGAATATGACCTGCCCCTGCTCGTCGATGTCGAACGCGATCTTTTGATTGTCGGTCGTATCCCTGATTTCCGTGATCCTCAGGTTTTCGGCCGGCGCTTTTAGTTTGACGACGTCCGAGCGCGTCCACGATAAGCCGTTATAGACGAGCACGTTCCGGGCGTTCGCGTTTTTCTGCCTCGCGGGCGCGTCGTACCGCGAGCCCTGCGCGACCAGGCCGATGCCCTGCCCGAGCAGGTAATCGATTTCGCTCGCCGCCCTGTTCATAAAGCCGACGTACTGGCGATTTTGCTCTTCGAGCGGCCCGCGGCTGTTGAGCTGCATCCAGCCGTTGTTGCCCGCGCCGCTGTGCTCGTCGTAGGTCAGCATCAGATCGTAGAGCCCGGTGAAATTGCCGACCGGAAACGGAATGCCGCGCGTCATCGCGAGCGCGCTCCAGAGCGTTTCGGCGGCGGGCGTGTGGTCGTGCGCCAGACGCGCGAGCGCGGAAATGCGCGGCGACTGCGTTTTCGACTCCGACCACAGGCCCGCCCATTCGCCGCGGTGCGTCGGTATCACGGCGGCGTATTTCGTTTCGATGTATTTTAAGAATTCGTTCGGCGTCGCGATCTTCAACTGGATTTCTTTATGACGCGCGTTCCACATTTTGACGGCGCGTTCGAGATTGACGACGTCGGTCGGCTCGATAAAATCGTGCGCGTACATCGCCATCACCGCGTCGTATTTATAACCGGCTTTGTTGTAACGATTTAAAAGCTCGGCGACGCCGATCTCCATGATTTCGAGCGGCGTTTTCTTGCCCGCCTGTTCCGGATTGAACATGTCGAACGGCGTTTTGTCGGTGTACGGGTCGAGCGAAAAAGGATCGAGGTAAAAGTCGGTCAGGCCTTCCGTGTAGCCGCCGCGCCGGCTTTGCGAAACCCAGGTCAATACTTTGCTTCCGTCGGGCGACTGCCAGTAAAAAGGCACGTTGCCGGGCGCTAAGCTGGTCGCCTGCTGGATGAAAAGATTCGCGCCGGTCACGAGGTATTTCGTGCCGCTGCCTGAAAGCACGCTCGGCACGCTCGTCGGATGACCGGGCACGTCGTCCATCAAGGCGACTTCCGATTTGATGCCGTACGTGCGTTCGAGCCGCGCGTAATCGTAAACCAACCGGTTCAGTTCTTCCGCGCCCATAAAATCGGTGTGCATGCTGCCCCACGCGGTCGACAGCGCGACGCGCCCATGTTTGATGAGATTCATCAAACGATTGATCTTTTCCTTGTCTTTCGGCAGCACGGACGTCGGTTTTTTCTGGCGCTTGAGCCATTCGTTGACCTGCCAGACGCTTTCGATCGTCCATCTGAAGTTCGGGTTCGTTTCCGCGACGCGGATCACTTCGTCGATGTGCCGCGCCGCGCGCTCGCGCACCGCGTCGGGCGGCTCGACGAAGCCGAAATCGTAATGCGAGAGCGGCGTGACGTAAACCGTCCTGATCGGGCTCGCCGGGAGCTTCGTTTGAGAAAAGACACTGAACGATAGAAAAAGCGTGCCCCAAACTATCGTCAAAGTTTCGATGATTCCGATCGTTTTTATATACAATGCCTTCTCCTTTTTTTTCCTTTTGCGGCTTTGCGGCTTGGCGGGAAAATTTATTCGCGAAACACGAACAAGTTCTAGCAGTAACCTGATTTTCTCCCGCCGAGCCGCGAAGCCGCAAAGTTTACGGGAAGTTTCGAATTTCGTTTAAGTTTTGTTTGCTGGTTTGTTAAACGAAACCCGAAACTCCGCGCGTAAAAAATCGACTAGAAGTTGAACCGCGCCGACAGCTGAATCTGCCGCGGTCCGCCCGCGCCGAGCAGTCCGCCGAGCTGGTTGCCGACCGTCGAAAGGCTCTGCCCGAAGAACGCCGTCGGCCGCAAGCTGTTCGAATCGCCCTGCACCAGACCGCCCGACGGATCGGCGAAGTTGGCTTTATTGAACAAATTGAAGATTTCCATTCTCAGCTGCAGCGCGGTTCTTTCGGTGATGCGCGTGTTTTTGCCGATCGAGAAATCGACCTGCGCGAAGCCCGGACCGCGCAGCGCGTTGCGTCCGAGATTGCCGAAGACTCCGGTGCCCGGATCGTAGAAGGCGTTGACGTTGAACTGGCAATTCGGAACGTTGTAATTCGGACAGCGCGTGTCGACGTTGTCGCGCAGGCTCGGACGGAACGAGAAACCGCCGAACGTGCCGCCCGAACGCGTCACGTTGACCGGAAATCCGGTGCGGATCTGCGTGATGCTGTTGAACTGCCAGCCGTCGACGAGCCATTTCGGTCCGTTGCCGAACCAGCGGCTGAACGACAAATCGTAACCGATGTCGAGCACGAAGTTGTGCCGGATGTCCTGGTCGCTGCTGGCCTTTTCGGCTTTCGCGTCGTATTCGTTCTGGTAATCGCGGAAGAATCCGACCACGTCGTCGATCGCGTGCGCCCACGTGTAGTTCGCGTTGACGCGGAAACCGCTCGAAAGATTGCGCTTGAAGTTCACCTGCAGCGCGTTGTACTTCGACTGCGGGTAATCGCCGACCACGAAAATATCGCCGAAGTTGTTCGAGAGCGGACGCAGATTCGTGTTCGGGTCGCGGCGGTTGATGTTGCGCGGGCTGATGACGCCGTCCGTCAGAAGATGCGTGACGTGATTGCCGACGTAGCCGACCTCCAGAACGCCGATCCCGACATTTTGCTGGATGTTCAGCGACCAGTGCTGCGCCATCGCCGTTTCCAGATCGTTTTCGATGTGGAAAGCGTTCGGTTTCGAACAGCGATAGTCGTTCGGCTGAATCGGATACTGCGGCAAAACCCCGCAGTTCGGGTCGAACGCGTCGAAGAAGCCGACCGTCAGCGTCGGAAACGTGTTGACCTGCGGCGATCCGAAGCTCGCCGGCAGCTCGCGGTTATAAAAAATGCCGTAGCCGCCGCGCACGACCGTTTTCTGATTGCCGAAAACGTCGAACGCGAACCCGACGCGCGGACCGAAATTGTTCGTATCCATTTTGTGGATTTTCTGGCCGAGCGGCGTGAAGGTCAGCGTGCGCAGATCGAAATTCTGCAGACGCCCTTCTTTCTCGCGGCTCACGGTGCTGACGTCGTAACGCAAGCCCAGATTCAGCGACAGGCGCGGATGCGCTTTCCAGTCGTCCTGGAAAAAGAAGGAAAAGTTTTCGTTGGCGTAGCTTAAGAGCGGGCTTCCGCTTTTCGAAACCGTAAACGGCAGATTGTTTTTCAGATCGAGCGTGTCGGCGCGAACCAGCCCGAGGAACGACAAAGTTTCCTGCGTCGTCGATTCGGCCGAACGGCGGTTCAAACGGATGTCGACGCCGGCTTTAAGCGAGTGGTTGCCCTGCACGAAACTGAGCGTGTCGAGAAATTGGTAGACCGTGCCGGTGCGGTACTGATTGAACTGCGCCGGCCCGATGGTCGCGATCGCCTGATCGCCGAACAGGAAATTGACGATCGGCAGCGTCGACGGACCGGCGCTCGGATTCGTCACGTTCCGGTTGATGCCGAACGCGAATTCGTTGACGGTCGAACCGCTGAAGGCGTAATTGTGCGAAAGCTTGAAAAGCTGTACGCGCAAAGTTCCGTCCGCCGTCTGGTCGGTGCCGACGCCGTACGGCGTGACAGTCTTCGAATCGTTGATATTGTAGCGCGCGGAAAACTGGCTTTGGTCGCTTTGATTCCAATCGATCTTGATCGAGCCGGTGTCTTCGCGCAGCGTGCCGTTTTTCTGGACGGTGTAAATTCCGGCATTCGGGTCGGCCGTCGTGCTGCCCTGCGGGAAAAAAGGCTCGGTCGGCAGCGGCAGCGTCGCCAAAAGCGGCAGCACCGCCGGCGCGACGCTCGCCCGGAAAGCGGCGGTCGGCGTCAACGCCTGGAAAAACTGTCCGCGCGTCTGGCGCACGCCTTCGTAATTGGTGAAGAAAAATAATTTATCCTCGACGATGCGTCCGCTGACGTTGCCGCCGAATTGGTTGAGGCGGAACCGCGAGCGCGGAAACCCGAAGGCGTTGTTGAAGAAATCGTTCGCGTCGAGCGCTTCGTTGCGGAAAAATTCGAAAACGCTGCCGTGGAATTCGTTCGTGCCGGATTTCGTGATCGGGTTGATCACCGCGCTCAGCGCTTGCCCGTACTGCGCCGAGTAATTCTGCTCGAGAACCTGAATTTCCTGAATGCTGTCCATCGAAACCCGGTTGACGCGCGATTCGATGCGCCCGAGCACGTTCGATGTGCCGTTCAGATCGACGCGACCGGCGTCGATGCCGTCGACCAGCACGCTCGCGCCGCCGAACGTCGACGGAATGCCGTTGACGCTGGTTTGAAACTGATTCGTCGACTGCACCGATCCGGGCACGGTCGCCAGCAGCCCCGTAAAATCGCGTCCGTTGACCGGCGCGTCCTGAATGCGCGCGTTATTGATCGTATCGCCGACGGTCGAGGTCTCCGTGTCGACGCGCGTTTGGTCGGCCGTAACGGTGACCGTCCCGCCGACTTGACCGGGCGCTAAATTCACGTCGACGCGGGTTCTGTCGCCGACCGCGAGCCGCACCTCGTTGACGGTCGTTTCCTGAAAGCCGGCGGCGGTCGCCGTGACTTTATAAACGCCGGTCGAAAGCGACGCGGCTTCGTAAAAGCCGTCGTCGTTCGTCTGCACGGTGCGCGTTTCGTTCGTGCCGACGTTCGTGACCGTGACGGTCGCGTTCGGCACCGCCGCGCCGTTCGCGTCCTCGACCTGTCCGGTAATCGTGCCGGTGTTCGACTGCGCCCACACGCCGGACGCCAAAATCAGTAAACTAAATAAAAGCAGCCCCGCTTGTTTGATTGTCTTTTTGTAATTCATTCTCAGCCTCCAAAATCTTGTATATTAAACTTTCGTGCAATCGCTTTTTACGGGGAGCGCCGCGACGGCGGCAAAATCCGGTGTCCAAACCCCGTCTTTTTTCGGGTAAAATTTTTCGAGCATGTCGGCGGTCATCGGCACGGTCGGAATGACGTCGCGCAGGTGAACCGTCTGCCCGTCGTAAAGCCTGACGACGGCGTCGAGCGAGCGCAAGCCGACGTACTCGGGAAACATCGCCGCGCTGACCTTCAGCGCCTCGCGCCGCATCAGCCATTCCTTTTCGTGTTCGCCCGCCAGGCCGAACCCGGCGACCGTCACCGTTTCGGGATCGAAACCGGCGTCCGTGTAGCCCTGGTACGCGCCCTGCCCGGTTTCGTCGTCCATCGCGAAGATCACGTCGACGTCGCCCGTTTCCTTGAGGGTTTCGAGCGCGATTTTGCGGGCGATCGACGGCGTCGCTTCGCCGTTGATCGAGGCGACGACGACCGCGTCGGGCTGCACGCTGCGCACGCCGTCGGCGAAGCCTTCGCTGCGAAGCAGACACGGGCGGAGGGTCGGTAAACCGACATCGAGAATCCTGAGCGGCGCGCCGCTCGTCGTTTTAACATTCTCGCCGACCCAGCGCCCGAGGTCGTACCCGGCGTCGTAATCGCAGATCGCGACGAGCGTCCGCATGCCGTCGACCGGGTTGGCTTCGACCGCGACCGGTTTCCCGGCGGCTTCCGCCATTTGCAAAATTTCTTCCAATCCTTCGGTCGCCGCCGGCGTCAGGATCAGGGCGTCCGTTTCCGCGAGCAGCTCGCGCGCCTGATTGATCTGATTTTCGACGCTCAGGTCGGCGTCGCGGACGACGATCTCCGCGCCGTACTGCGCGCCGCGGCGCTTTAAGATTTCGATCACGATCTGATACCAGATGTGAAAACTGTAATTCGTCAAATAGCCGATTTTCTTCGGCACGCGCCGCGCCTCGACAAGCGGCACGGCGCGAATCGCCTCGTCCAAAGCGGGCGGCGGATTGTAATGCGTCACTTCCGGGTGACTCGCCTGCTGCATTGATGTTTCACTCATATTTTATTTCCTCGTATAAAAAGCCTGAAATCTCCTAGACCGCTTCCGTTTGCGGAACGCCGCCGATCTGCGTCAAAAGCCCGCCGTCGACCGTCCAGATCGCGCCGGTCACGAACGACGCGCTTTCGTGGGCGAGAAACAGCGCGACTTCCGCGATTTCGCGCGGCGCGGCGATGCGTCCCAAAGGGTGCATCGCGTTGCAGGCGTCGTAAACCGACTGCGGGTTCGGGTCGAGCGACGCCGCCCATTTCAGCATCGGCGTGTCGACGGTGCCGGGACAAACGCAGTTGACGCGGATTTTTTCCTTCGCGAAATCCATCGCCATCGAGCGCGTCAAGCCGAGCAGCCCGTGTTTGCTGATCGTGTAGGCGAGCACGTTCTGCTGGCTCGCCAAGCCCTGCACCGACGAGACGTTGACGATCGAGCCGCCGCCCGCTTCCTGCAGGAACGGGATCGCCGCGCGCGCCGCGTTCCACGCGCCTTTGAGGTTCACGTCCAAAACCTCGTTCCACTGCGTTTCGTTCGTCGTCGTCGCCGTGCCGTAACGCTGGATGCCGGCGCTGACGATCAATGAATCGACGCTGCCGAACGCGCGGCGCGCTTTTTCGGTCGCGCGCTTGACGGCGTCGAACTCGGCGACGTTGACCTGTTCGAAGATCGCCTTGCCGCCCGCCGCTTTAATGCGCTCGCAGGTTTCGTTGCCCGCCTCGCCGTCCCAGTCAAAAATCGCGACCGCCGCGCCTCTCTCGGCTAAAAGCTCGCACGCCGCCTGTCCGATTCCCAATGCGCCGCCGGTCACGACGACCGCTTTTCCGTCAAATCTCATAAAATCCCCCTAAACTCTCTGTGCTTGTGAAATCTCGTCGCGCTCTTCCGATTGATTTTCGGCTTCTTCCGACGGCGGCGCGGCGGGCGGCGGAAGAGTTTTGTACCACGTGAAATAAAGAATGACGACCGTCACAAGCGTCGTGCCGAGCAGCGCGAAACCGATCGTCAGGCGATGCAGCACCAGATAAAGCATCGAAACGTAAAGCGCCGTGATGCCGATCATCGCGACGATCGTGTTGAGCAGTTCGAGCGAAAACGGCGATTGTTTTTTGAAGTCCGGAGTTTCCGCCAGAACCGCTTCTTTGGCGGGCTGCCACGCGCCGGCGGGCTGCACTTTGCGGTAAAAATTCTTGAGCGTTTCCATGTCGGTCGGCGCGGTCAGCAAGGACACGACGATCGTGATCGCGGTCGAGGCGATCGCGATGATCGGGAAGCCGATGTAGAGATCCGGCGGGATGAGGCCGAAATTTTGGAGAATCGCCTGCCCCAAAGACAGCGCCATGCCGCCGAAAACGCCCGCCGCGTAGCCCTGACCGTTGAGCCGCCACCAGTACCAGCGCAAAACGTTCGGCGGCAGGATTCCGGCGGCGAGCGTGCCGAAAATCCAGATAAACGCCGTGTTGATCGAATCGCTGAACAACGAAATAATCAAACCGGCGACGATCAGCAGCGCCGACGATAAATAGCTGACGTGAATGAGTTTCTTCGCGTCGGCGTGCGGGTTGATGTACCTTTGGTAAACGTCCTTGACGAGATACGCCGCGCCGCCGTTGACGGTCGAGCTGAAAGTCGCCAAGAACCCGGAGAGTAGCGCCGCGAGCATGAAGCCGACGACCCCGACCGGAAGCATCGAACCGATGATCAGCGGCAGAGCGGTTTCCGGATCGGCTTTAAGTTTTTCATCCAAAACCGCGTTGCCGATGCCCATGATCGCCATCACCGCGATCGCCATCGCGAAACACCAGCGAACGGTGTGAATCGCGCCCCAAAGCGCGCCGAGCTTCGAAGCGTCGCGCTCGTCTTTCGCCGCCAGAAACCTCTGAAAATCATAAAGCTGTTCGGGACCGCTCAGGCAAAGCAGCAAACCTTTCGCGACCCAGACCGCGACGAGCGCGCCGAAAAACGAATAATCAGTGCCGCCCGAAACCAAGCCTTGAAAAGCTTCGGGACGAATCTGCGGCATGATGTCGTGCCAGGTCGCCGGAACTTTCGAATAAAAAGCCGCGGGGTCGAAATGGCTGTAGCCGATAATCGCGAAGGCGATCGCGCCCGCGCTGAGGACGATCGTCTGCACGATCTCGACGCGCACGATGCCGTGAAAACCGCCCGCGACGACGTAGACTCCGGTGATGCCCAGGATCAAAAGCGAGCAGACGTGCGGCGAAAACGGCAGAAAGATCGCGCCGAATTTGCCCATCCCGACCGCGCCGTAACCCAGGAGCGCGGTGATCGTCAGAATCGCGAACAAGGTGTAGGAAAGCCGCGCGATGTCGCCCGCCTTGCCGCTGCCGAAGCGCGTCTTCATCCATTCCGCGCCGGTCATCGCGTCCGAGCGGCGAATCCATTTGCCCATGTAGGCGAGATAGAACGCCGTGATCGGAAAGCCCCACAGCCAGTGCACCCACATGCCCTTCAGCCCGAGCGCGATAAAGGTCGAAACGATCCACATCGTCCCGGTGATGTCGAAGTACGAACTCGAACCCGACATCGCCAGAGCCCACCACGGCAATTGCCGACCGCCTAAAAAGTACGACGACATGCCCTTGGCGGCGCGGCGCTTCATCGCAAAACCGATGCCCATGATCGCCGCCAGGTAAACGACGACGATGATCTGATCGAGAACTGATAAATTCATAGCTTTATGTTCGCAGAACAAAATCCGCTTTTTATCTCGCAGCGCTTTTTGCGACGGCGGAAAGACTTTCTCTTTAGTGATGACAAAGTATCGAAAATTTAGCGTTTGATACGGTCTTCGAAATTGGTCAAACCAATTCAATCAAATTTATTCAAAATCGTATTCGGGCTCTGGTCTTCGATTCGTCCAAAATCTTTCCGGCGGCGTCGATCAAATATTCGAGCCGCCGGTTCCAGTAAATCCAGTCGTGACCGCCGCCCGCCTCTTCGAACCGGAAAGATAAATTCTTATCCCGCAGCAGTTTCGAGAAATTCCGGTTGACTTCGAGAAAGCCGTCTTCCGTTCCGCAGTCGAGATACAGAAAAGGCGTTAAAGCGGCTTCCCGGGCGGAAATGCGGCGCACTATTTCAAATAAGTCGTTCGCGGCGCGCGCCGGATTTTTCTCGTCGCCGAAGACCGCCGAAACCGACGGCAGCAACGCTTCGGTCGCCGACGAAACATTGTTTTCGGTCAGGCGCGGCGCGTCGAAAGCGCCGCTCATCGAACCGGCGAAAACGAACGAATCCGGGTATTTCAAGCCGAATTTCAAAGCGCCGAAACCGCCCATCGAAAGTCCGGCGACGGCGCGCTTTTCCCGGCTTCCGCCGATTTGAAGCTCCTTTTCGACCGTCGGTATAAATTCGTCGATAAACGACGTTTCAAATTTATCGTTCGCGACGATCGCGCCGTTCGTGTACCACGCGTCGCCGCCGTCGGGCAGCACCGCGGCGATCTCTTTGTCAAACAGATACTGCTTTATGTCGGTTAAATCGAACCAGTTGTCGCAGTTCCCGAAAAGTCCGTGAAGCAGATATAAAACCGGGCCTCCGCCCGTCGGTTTTCGGCTTTCCTCAGGTAAGATCGCCCGAAACGGAAGCTCTTTCCGCATCGAAGAACTTCGGAAAATTCTTCTGACGACTTTAACCACAATTTTTAACAGTGAACCGCGCCGGAGATACTTTCTCCTCGCTAAAGATAAAGTATTTTTACCACAGCCGAATTCGGAGTGTCAACCATTTTCTGCGGAAAACTTTCCCGCATCAAATCTTGGCGCGCGATTTGAACGGGTTGGCGCTGACCTGCAGGGGCGTCTGGAAACAGTTCTGCAGGGCGATCGGGATCGCGCCGAAAAGGCTGGGGCGCTGCACGCTCGCCGGGCGGATCGTGATCTTTTCCGGCGACAGAATATAGCGGCTGTGAATTCTCTCCTTGATCACCGGCTCGATTAAAGACCACGCGGCGGTGATGTTGCCGCCGATGACGACCGTTTCCGGGTAGAGCCCGTGAATGAGATTGCTGATGCCCTCGCCCAAATATTCGGCGGTGATTTTCAGAGACTGCAGCGCCATCTCGTCTTGTTTATTGGCGAGCGCGATCAGTTCGTTGAGATTGACGATCGGCACGCCCTGTTTCGCCGTCACGCGGTGAAAGCGTTCGACCGTCGCGCGTTCGGACGCGAACGTTTCCCAGCAGCCGCGCCTGCCGCACGAGCAGAGTTCGCCGTTCGGGTCGATGCTCATGTGCCCGAAACCGCCAAGGCCGAGCCGCGACCCGACGTGCAGCTCGCCGTTGATGATCAGGCCGGTTCCCAAACCTTCGACGACGAGCAGAAAAAGCAGGGTGCGCACGTGCGCTTCGCTCAAAGGTCCGTACCAGAGTTCGGAAAACGCGGCGGCGTTCGCGTCGTTTTCGATGTAGACCGGCAGATCGAGCCGGCTCATCAGAATCCGGCGCAGCGGCACGTTTTTCCACTCCAGGTTCGGCGACGTTTCGACGATTCCCGCCTCGCGGTTGATCAGACCGGGCACGCTCACGCCGATCGCGCCGAATTTCGCGCGCGCGTACTGCGTTTTGACGAGCGCGTCGATCTCGTCGGCGAGTTTGTTGAGAAACTGTTCGGGATCGCCCTCGGTCAAAAGCGATTTCTGCTGGATGATCCGGCCGTTGAAATCGCTGACGGCGAAAATCGTGTCCGACACGCCGATGTCGACGGCGAGCACGTAAAAACTTTCGGCGTTGATGAAGAGATGCTTCGGCGGTCTGCCGCCGCTCGAAGGCCCTTCCGTGCCTTCGTAAACGAAATTGTTTTTGATCAGCCGGTTGACGATCGCCGAAACGGTGCCGGCGCGCAGGCCCGTGTATTTGGCGATGTCGGCGCGCGAAATCGGCTGCCGCTCGCGAATCAGGTGGAGAAAAATCGTCTGGTTGATGTCGCGCACGTCGTGCACGTCGACCATTTTGAAGCTGTTTCTTTTCGGCTCTCTCATGCGATTTTTGATTAACTCATAATTGCCCGCAAAAAACAATAAATCAATCGCGCGTGTCGACTTTTTTTAATCGTCGCAGCGAAAATTCACCTTCACGAGTTCGGACGGGGGTTTCATACCGGACGGTTTCGTGGTCGGCTTTTGTCGCCGCATCGGACGAATCCGCACGCATTAAATTTTTGTTGTGCCGAGCGGGCTTTATCTGTATACTTCTAAAAGCTTTACTTGCTTCCACGCAATTCTCGAAAACTTCGGAGACTCAAATGAAACTATTCAGTAACCGTCCGTTAACGGTATTGTTCCTTCTGTTTTTATGTTCGATTTCCGTCTGTGCGCAAACCTCAGCTTTTACTTACCAGGGCAGACTGACGGACGGCGGTGCGGCGGCGAACGGCACTTACGAAATGCAGTTCAAGCTGTTCGACGCGGCGAGCGCCGGCACGCAGATCGGCGCGACCGTCACCAACAATTCGGTCACGGTCGCGAACGGCATCTTCACGGTGACGCTCAATTTCACCGCCGCGCCTTTCAGCGCCGCCGACCGGTGGCTCGAAATCGGCGTCCGAAAATCCGCGGACCCGCCGGGCTTTACGATTTTAGCGCCCCGGCAGCCGATCACCAGTTCGCCTTATTCGATCCGCACCTTGTCGGCCGCCGCGGCGGATTCGCTTTCGGCGGCGTGCGTCGGCTGCGTCACCGACGCGCGCATCAATACGGTTTCGGGCGCCAAAATCACCGGAACGGTCGCGAACGCGACGAACGCGGTGAACGCGACGAACGCGACGAACGCGACGAACGCGGCGACTGCGACGACTGCCGGCAACGTCACCGGCACGGTCGGCGTCGGCAACGGCGGGACCGGCGCGACGACCGCGACGAACGCGCGCGTCAATCTCGGACTCGGAACTTTGGCGGTTCTTTCGCCGACCGGCACGGCGAACACCGCGACTTTCCTGAGGGGCGACGGCTCGTGGCAGACGCCGCCGCCGGTCAACGCGCCGGGATTCGTTTTCAATCCGACGACCCAGACGAATCATTTTACGATCAACCCGGCGAACAACTTTTCGGTCTATCAGGTCAACCGCTGCGGCGGCGGTGCGACGAACGTCACGCTGCCGACGGCGGCGGCGGCCGGCGCCGGCAAAGTGCTCTACATCGTCAGCGTGACGCCCGATCCGTGCACCACGCCGAATTTTTTGCTGCATTTGGTTTTGCAGCCCGGCGACTGGATCGAATACACGGGAAATTTCACGATCGCGGACCGGCTCCAATACATGCTGGTCTCGAACGGGACCAACGGCTGGCTCGCTGTCGTGAAATAACCGGGGCGGGCAACAAAGCCCGCGCGGGCGGGCGTCGAAGGGGATAAAAAATTATGAAAAAAGTGTTGCGCAGTGTAATCACGACCGTCGCGGTAATTCTGGTTTTAACGGTCGTCGGCGTTCCGGCGCAGGTGGCGGCGGGCGGCAATTACCGGCTCGAACAGGCGGCGATCGCTTCGGGCGGCGGGTCAGGAACGGATGCGGGCGGCAATTACAAAGTCGAAGGCACCGGCGGACAGCCGGCTGCCGGAACTTTCGCTTCGGCGGGCGCGTTTTCGCTGCGCGGCGGTTTCTGGGCGCCGAACGCGCTCGCGCCGACCGCCGCCGGCGTTTCGGTCGGCGGGCGCGTGACCGACATCGACGGCGCGGGTTTGCGCGACGCGACCGTCATTCTGAGCGGCGGCTCGTTCATCACGCCGCGCAAAACGCGGACGAACTCGTTCGGCAATTTCAATTTCGAAGACGTCGAAATCGGGCATATCTACACGCTCAGCGTGCAGCACCGAAAATACGGCTTTTCGCAGAACAGTCAGGTGTTTTCGCTGATGGACAACATCGCCGACCTGATTTTCCAAGCCGCATGGGAAAATTAAAGCGGATTTTACTGGCCAGCGAGAGGTTTAGGTGATCGGGTCTTGGGCTTTTGGTTTTTGGGTTTTGGCAGAAAAAACCATCGGTTTCAAAATCAAACCAAAACCAAAAACCCAAAAACCAAAAGCCCAGTCTTATAGCTGAAATTCGTACTAATTGAAACGGTTGTCGCGCTTCCAGGGCGGTTTGCCGCGCAGCAGGTTCGTGAAACTCGTCGTCGGCGTCAAAACGCTGCGCAGGAACTTGATTTTCCAAGTCGCTCTGCCGTCTTTTCGCTCCAGCCAGTTTTTCAGGATGTATTTGTCGATCGCGTCCTCGCCGATCGCGACGCCGGTGCCGACCGTCGGCGTGATGACCAGATCGACGTACGCCATCGGGCTGTAGCCCTTTTTCCGGCGCAGACCGACGTTGCCGATCGTCGCTTCGCTGATCGGTCCGAGCTCGAACTGGACGCCCCAGACGGTCGACCAGGCGGCGGATTTCAAACGACTGACCCAGTAATCCTTCGATTTGCCGAACTCCTGCCTTTTCGCCCGGTCGCTGTTGTTAATAAAAATGCGGCTCGTCACGCCGCCCTGCAGCGGGTGCGCGACGTAATTGATAAAACCGCTGTCGCCGTCGCGCCATCCGTGCAGACTTTTGACCGAGTTTCCCCAATCTCGAAAAAACGGTCCGGGAAGCTCGCGTTTCGTTTTCTTCTGCGACAGGCGAAAGGCGTGCTGGATGCCGAGAAAAATGCCCGATTGGGCGAGCGCCGGCTTCCAGTGAAACCGTTCTTCCGATTTGGGCAGCTCGTCCTTATCCTCGGCGAGCTCTTCCGCGGGGTCGGCGTCGCGTTTCGGGACGGCTTCTTTAAAGGGTTTTTCCGGCAGGTAAGATCGTTTCGGCTCGGTTTCGACGATGCTTTTTTTCTCGAAGAAGGGACTGCGCCCGCCGTCGTGCGGCATGTTCTTCTCGGCGTAATAAAAATATTTTCCGCCGCGGGAAGCGCCGGCGGGCAGCGATTTTTCGATTTGAACCCCGTCCGTTTCGAGCGCGGCGTATTTCGGTTCGCTCGGCGCCGCTTCGAGCGGTTCGAGCGTCTGCGGATACGCGAAAACCGCACCGAGCGCGAGCGTCAATAAAACAAAAATCAAACGCGTCCCCGCCGGAGCGTGGCTCAGATAAAATAAAAAAATTGCTTTCATTTAATGCTTTTCCTTCCCCGTCACTGAAAATCGTTTCATTTACTTTGATCGAAACATCCGGGCGGTTTTCCACTCTATGATATCCGATTATCGAAGGCGTTGCCGACAAAATAAATAAAAAAGCCCGGTTTTTGAGACTAGGCTTTCGTTGTTTAAAGCATAACTGCTAACGCTTTTTGTTGCCAGTCTCAGCCGCAAATTTAATCTTCGGGCGCCCATTGGCGGGCGGTTAAAGCAATGCGCCCGTTTAATTTGCGGGCCGCGCGCGACCGGCTCGGCGAATCGCAAAACGTCGACGACGGCAGTCGAAATCGCCGCTTTACGATAAATCAGACGCGCGCCGAGGACGGCGGCGCGGCTTTAAATTCCATCGTGCCGTCGTCGACGCGCCCGTAACGCAGCAGCGAGAGGTCTCTGACGTAATTCTGATGCAGACGCCACGGCGTTTTCGAGCCCTGCCGCGGCAGCGTGTCGAGCGCCCGCTGCACGTAACCGGACGTAAAATCGAGCACCGGTTCGGGCTCGACGGACGCGTCGGTGACGCGCGGCGTGCACTGCGCGTAACCGTGGCGGTCCATGTATTTCAAAAGACGGCAGACGTACTCGGCGGTGAGATCGCATTTCAAGGTCCACGAGGCGTTCGTGTAACCGAAGGCGGACGCGGCGTTCGGCACGTCGCTGTACATCATGCCCTTGTAGGCGAGCGTCTTCGACAAATCGACCGGCGCGCCGTCGACGACCAGCTGCAGACCGGCGAGCAGCTTCAGGACAAGCCCGGTCGCCGTCACGATGATGTCCGCGTCGAGCCGCGCGCCGGATTTGAGTTCGAGCCCCGTCTCCGTGAAAGTCTCGATCTCGCCGGTTTCGACCGACGCTTTGCCTTCGCGAATCGCGCGGAAAAGATCCGAATCCGGCACGAGACAGAGCCGCTGATCCCAGGGATTGTAACGCGGCGTAAAATGCCGCAGATCGAATTCCGCGCCGAGTTCCCTTTTCACGCCGTTCGCGATCAGGCGCTTCATAAACGCCGGACGCCGCCGCGCCAAATTATAAAAAAACATGCCCAAAAGTACGTTTTTCCAGCGCGTCAGCGCATAAGCGGCGCGCGGCGGCAGCAGCGCGCGCAGACGGTTGGCGATTTTATCCTCGGCGGGGCGCGAAACGACGTAGGTCGGCGAGCGCTGCAGCATCGTGACGTGCGCGGCGCGCGCGGCGAGCGCCGGCACGAGCGTCACGGCGGTCGCGCCGCTGCCGATGACGACGACGCGTTTGCCCGCGTAATCGACGTCGTCGGTCCATTTCTGCGGGTGGACGATCCGCCCCCGGAAACGCTCCATGCCGGGCCATTCCGGCGTGTAGCCGTTTTCGTAATCGTAATACCCCGTGCACAGATAAAGAAAATTGCAGGTCAGACGAACCGCGGCGGCGTCCGTTTCCGCCTCGACCGTCCAGCGGGCTTCGTCGGCCGACCAGGCGGCGCGCTTGACGCGGTGATTGTAGCGGATCTTTTCGTCGAGGCGGTATTCCCGCGCCGTCTCGCGAATGTATTCGAGGATCGCGGGACCGTCGGCGATCGCTTTCGGGTCGCTCCACGGCCGAAACCGGTAGCCGAGCGTGTACATATCGGAATCCGAGCGGATGCCGGGATAGCGAAACAAATCCCACGTGCCGCCCATCGCGGCGCGTCCCTCCAGAATGGCGAAACTTTTCTGCGGGCATTCCATCCTCAGGTGCGCCGCCGCCCCGATGCCCGAAAGTCCGGCCCCCACGATCAATACGTCGAAATGCTCCATATACGCTAAATTAGGGTATATTCAGGCGGGAATCAAAAGTCAAGCGAATCGGAAGGTCGAAAAAACCTACAAGTCGTCTCGAAAAGGCGGCGCGTTAGAGTAAAATCTTTCTCGGCGCGGAACATGCGGGCGCACTTTCGCCGCCCGGCGCGCATCTCAAAAAACGGATAAACTTCATTAAAAGGGACGAATTCGTGAAAATCAGTAAATCTTTTTTGTTATTAATCGCTTTTTTTTCGGTCGCCGGGGCGGCGCGCGCGCAGTCGGGCAGAATTCAGACCGTGCCGCCCGACAACACGGAAAAACCGGCGATCGTCTTGACGCAGGACCCCGCCGAAATAAAAAAGCAGGACGCCGTCACTTATTCCGAATCGATGCCGAACACGCGGCGTCTGATCTTTCCGCCGAACAAAAGCCGTAATTCGAAAACCGACGCCAAACAGAAAACCAAAAAAGATTCGCCCGCCTCGCCTTCGACGGCCGTCGCCGCGCAGACCCCGGAAGACGAAGAAACGATCAAAGTCGAAACGAACCTCGTCACGATTCCCGTCGCCGTCACCGACCGGAGCGGCTTTTACATCACCGATCTGCAGCGAAGCGAGTTTCAGATTTTCGAGAACGGCGTCGAACAGGAGGTCGCGTATTTCGGCTCGTCCGAAAAGCCGTTCACGGTCGTGCTGCTGCTCGACGTGAGCCGTTCGACGGCTTACAAAATCGAAGAAATCCAAGCCGCGGCGACGGCTTTCGCCGCGCAGCTCAAACCGCAGGACCGCGTCGCCGTCATTCAATTCGACGAATCGGTCAAGGTTTTGACGGAAGCGACGAACGAGCGCGAAAGTATCAACAGCGCCATCAGGCGCGCCGGCTTCGGCGACGGCACGTCGATTTACGAGGCGGTCGATTTTTCGCTGCATAGACAGCTCGATAAAATCGAGGGGCGCAAAGCGGTCGTCGTGTTTACCGACGGCGTCGACACCGCGTCGGAAAAGGCGAGTTTCGAAGGCACGGTGCGCGACGCCGAAGAATCGGGCGCGGTCGTTTTTCCGATTTATTACGACACCTTGCGCGACGGCCGACTCGGGCCCGGCGACACGGGCGGCACCGCGAACGTCGAATATTCGCGCGGCAGGGCTTATCTGAACGCGCTCGCCGACGCGACCGGCGGCCGGGTCGTGTATCCGGCGAGGGCAGCGAACGGTCTGCAGAAAGCGTTCGAAAGCATCGCCGAAGAATTGAGGCGGCAATACAGCGTCGGGTATTACCCGGCGGAAGCCGGCGCCGCGGGCGAACGCCGGCAGATCAAAGTGCGCGTCAATCGTCCGAAACTCAACATCCGCGCCCGCGACAGCTACATCGTCGGCGGCAATTAAACTCTGATGGCGATTAATTCATCAAGTCATTAAGCCATCCGTTCATTTATTCATTGATTCGATGGACGAATGAACAGATGACTTAATTTCTTCAATTCAAAATTCGATCGATTTCTTTCGGACTCGCGGCGCCGACCTTGCGGCAACGAAAATTTTCGGAATATTTCTACCGGTCGAAGCATCCGTATTCCGGATTTTATGCATCTACTGGAAGAGCGCCCGAAAAAAGATGTTTAACACAAGTTTCCTTTAAACTTCCACATCTTCCGAAGCGCTGGTCAAATTCGAAACATTTTAAGGTTCGAGGTAGGCGCAGCAATGAATTGTGATCCCGCAACGATAAACATTGAAGAATCGAAATTTTACGTCCAATTGCGAGAGTTCGACGAGATCGCCGAATACTTAGACCTCGGCTGGATGCTGACCGGGCGCTACGTCGTCGGCATCGGCGGCGACGGTCGGCCCGACCCGGCGCCGCGGCATATTCTCGTCTGGCCAAAAGACGGTACGCCGTCGCGCCCCGAAAAATACGCGGGCATCCGCGAAACCGAAATGTCCCGAGCCGCCGCGAAAACGCTTGGTTGAAAAAAGGCCTAAAACGGCTTTTCCGCCGCTTAATGAAGAAAAGAAAAGCGCGCCGGGTCGATCAAATACCAGTTGTAAAGACCGCACAAAATGCCGACGCCGAAAATCGTCAGCGTCACTATTTTCGCGCGCGTCGTTTCGGGCTTTCCGCCGTACTGCGGAAAGAACGCGAGAAAGACGCCCGCCACGACGCCGACCGGCGCGAAGGCGGCGGCTTTCAGATAATAGCCGCCGTTATTGTGCGCGTCGTACCACGTCCAGCCGAGCACGCCGATCGAGACTGCCGCAATAATGAGCCCGTAAAACCGTTGTTTCAGTAAAAGCATAAAATCCTCTTTCCGACAAAAAACGCCCGCCACAGGCGATTATTTATAAAAATACGGTAATTTACGCTTTTCGAAACTACCCGTGCGGATAGTTTTCGCGGTTTCCTTTGTTTCCCGAACTCTATTCCAGCGTGACGACCGGCTTAATTTCGTGAACCTGCGCGAGCAGATCCTGATTGGAAAAACGCCCGCGCCGGATTGGATTCCACGGCGCGTTCGTGTTTTCCATCCACGGACAGACGCTTTTTTGCCAGCTCAGATATTTTTCCGTCGCGCCCGTTTCGGGATGCACGCGGCTGTAATGAATGACCTGCGTGTTGTGAATTTTCTGTTCGGGGTCTTTGTCGGACAAAACCCACTGCTCGTCGGTCAGGTATTCGAGCTCGGCGCGCGCCGCCCACATGAATTCGCCGTGCGTGACGACGAGCACGCGCTGTCCGGGGCATTCGCGGTGCAACGTGTCGAAAAAATCGCGAACCCTCAGCCGCACGTCGGCGATCGACTCGCCGCCCGGCGGTCGCCAGTAAAGCGCGTCGATCTCCTTGGTCAGCGCGCTGTGCGGGAAAGCCTTTTTGAACTCGTCGAGCGGCATCGAACCGATGTCGCCCCAATCGCGCTCTCGGAGCCGCTGGTCGATGCGCCATTCCGCCTCGGGAAGACCTAAAAGCGCGGCGGTTTCCCGGGTTCTGACATACGGCGAAACGTAATAGCGGTCGAACGCCGCGCCGATTTCCTCGACGATGTACCGCCCCGCTCTGACCGCCTGCCGCTGCCCGTTTTCGGTCAGCCGCCAGCGGTTGCCCGGACGTTCTCTGAAATCCGGCGTGAAAAAGCGGTCGTCGCCTTTTTTCGCGTACTCGATGACGAGATTTCCTTCCGAATGTCCGTGCCGGACGAGCACTAAATGGTTCGGCATTGCCATAAATTTTGATTCCCCTTTTCGCGTTCAACGGCCGAAAGCCTTTCGATCGCCATTTCTTTAATTTTTATTCAAGAATCGAAAAGCTTCAAGCAGTAACCGCGGCGGAAACGGCGACGCTCAGGCGATCCGCTTTCAATCGGGCTGATTTTGACGGGGCCCGATCCGCAAAAGACCTGTTGAAAAGCCTTTCGCGGATTCGGTCGAACTGCCAGATTTACAAATTTTTTTTCTTTCGACGCTGACCCCGCCGTCGTTTAATCGCTTTCGACCGAAGCGTCGATCTCCGCCGGTTTGATCGTCTGATTGACGACGCCGGACGCGGGCGGGGGGTCGGAATTAAACTCGCCGTCCGCATCGCGCTCGGCGTATGACTCATCCGACATCACCGCGCCGGCGATGCCGGTCGCGTTCGGACTGTTGCCGGAATGCGGCGCGCTTTTGAGCGCGTCCCGATCCTCGCGAGAAAGCGTTTTCGCGTCGGTCGTGTCGAGCAGTTCGGATTTATCTTCGTTTTGCATATTAATCCCTCTTGGTTTTTTTTGCCGGCGAATTTCGCTGCCGCCAAAACCGCGACCGGCAAACGGGTCGTCGAAATTCGCCGTCTGCCGGAATTTTAACCCGTCAGGAAACGGATTTCGGTTTTCCGGGTTACGCAAGGCGCCCGTTTTATAAGCGCAAGACGGCGGGTTTTTAGTTTTCGCGCGAAGCCGACCGAAGAGACGCAGCGGCTCAGCCGTCATCAACACCCCTGCAAATGCTTTAATAACCGTATTTATGTAGCCTCTCATACAAAGCCGCGCCGATTTAACCTGTAAATTATAGGTTACGAATTTAGGAAACATGATTTATCGCCGAGCGAACCTAAGTATTAGCGGAAACGTCGCCGGCGAAACGGTCAGTATTGAACATGCTCAGTAAAAAAATTGAATTATGGGGCGGAATTGAATGCACGCATAACAGGGTCGGCGATGAATATTTCGACCAGCTGGAAAAAAGCGGTCACGACCGGCGGCCGGAAGACCTCGCGCTGTTCGCCGACCTCGGCATCACCGCGCTTCGATTCCCGGTTTTATGGGAGCGCGTGACGGCGCCGGAAGGGGAAAATAAAGAATGGTCACGGATCGACGAACGGCTCGAACTCTTGAGGCGTTTGCGGGTTCGCCCGATCGTCGGCTTGGTGCATCACGGCAGCGGGCCGCCCGGAACGAGCCTGGTGAGCGATTGCTTTCCCGAAAAGCTCGCGGAATTCGCCGCCCGCGTCGCCCGGCGCTATCCGTGGCTCGACGCTTACACGCCGATCAACGAACCGCTGACGACGGCGCGGTTCAGCGGCTTATACGGCTTCTGGTACCCGCACGGTCGCGGCGACGTCAGTTTCGCCCGCGCGCTGATCAATCAGTGCCGCGCGACCGTGCTGGCGATGCGGGCGATCCGCCGCGTCAACCCGCAAGCCGAGTTCATCCAGACCGAGGATTTAGGCAAGACTTACTGCGCGCCTTCGCTCGAATACCAGGCGGATTTCGAAAACGAGCGGCGGTTTCTGGCTTTCGATCTGCTGTCGGGACGCGTCGACCGGTCGCACCCGTTGCGTTCGTACCTGCGAAAATCCGGCGTCAAGGAATCGGAAATCGAATGGTTCCGGGAAAACCGGTGCGTGCCGGACGTTTTGGGATTCAATCATTATCCAACGAGCGAGCGGTATCTCGACGAGCGAGTCGAACGATTTCCCGGCGCGGCTGTGGTCGATAACGGAAAGCACGTTTATGCGGACGTCGAAGCGGTGCGCGTGGATTTGGATTTCGAAACCGGTCTCGGCAGGTTGCTGCGCGAGGCCTGGAAACGTTATCGGCTTCCGCTCGCGCTGACGGAAATTCACCTCGGCTGCACGCGCGAAGAACAGCTGCGGTGGTTTCTCGAATGCTGGAAGACGGCTGAAATGCTCCGGCGCGAGGAAGGCGTCGATTTGCAGGCGGTGACCGCCTGGTCGCTGCTCGGCTCGTACGACTGGAACAGTCTCGTGACGAAAAACCTCAAGCACTACGAATCGGGCGTTTTCGATGTGCGCGGCGGCGCTCCGCGCCCGACGGCGCTGGCGAAATTATTGCGGGCGCTCGCCGAGGGCGAAAACTTCGAGCATCCCGTGCTCGAAAACCCCGGCTGGTGGCGCCGACCCGACCGCTTCATCCATGAGCCGGCGGTCGGGAAACGAATCGAACGATCTGCGCCGGTTAGAATAAACTCCGCCAAACCGCTGCTCATCGCCGGCGCGACCGCGGCGCTGGGGCGGGCCTTTGCCAAAATCTGCGAAATTCGGGGAATCGGCTGCAGATTGCTGTCGCGCGCGGAAATGGACATCGCCGACGCCGCATCGGTCAACCGCGCGCTCGATCGATACGACGCCTGGGCGCTCGTCAATTGCGCCGGCTACGAGCGAATCGATACCGCCGAAGACGAATGCGAAACTTGTTTTCGGGAGAACGCCGGCGGCGCGGCGATATTGGCGCAAGCCTGCGAGCGAAAAAACATTCAGTTCCTGACCTTCTCCTCGGCGCTCGTTTTTGACGGGAAAAACAGCCGGGCTTACGTCGAAAGCGACGCGCCGGCGCCGCTCAGCGTTTACGGGAAAAGCAAGGCGAAGGCTGAAAAGCAGGTTCTCGAAATGAATCCGCACGCCCTCGTTATCAGGTCATCGGCTTTTTTCGGTCCGTGGGACGACGATAATTTTCTGAAAATCGCGCTGCGGACGCTTTCGTCGGGGCGATACTTCAAAGCGGCCGACGACAGCGTCGTTTCGCCGACTTATATTCCCGACCTGGTCGATGCGAGCCTCGATTTACTGATCGACCGGGAAAACGGCATCTGGCATCTCGCGCAGCAGGGCGCCGTCAGCTGGGCGGATTTCGCGCGCCGGGCGGCGGAACTGGCGCGGCTCGATTCGACTTTGATCATCGGCTGTTCGGCGAAAGAGTTGAATCTGACCGCGCCGCGCCCGCCGTTCAGCGCGCTCGGAAGCGAACGCGGACTGCTGCTCTCCTCGCTCGAAAACGGTTTGGCGAGATTCGTCGAAACGCATCGCCGAAATCTCGAAAAGATGGAAAAACCTCTCGCCGGGGCGCGCGGCCGGCGGTTAATTTAAATAAACAATGGAAAAATGTCGTTTCGGGCGGTTATCATGATAATAGCTGATTGCATGATACACGGATTGATTGATTATGCCTGATAAAATTAACCCGATACCCCGCTCGATCATTCGCCGGACCGCTTTCGAACTGCTCGACGGCGAATGGCGTTTCGAACTCGACGCCGAAAACCGCGGTTTGCGGGAAAACTGGCACATCCGCCACGATTACACGGAAACCGCTCTTTTTCCCGGATCGATCGAATCTCATCTGGCGGCTTCGAAAGACGCCGGGCTGGCGTCTTCGCTCTTCGCCGAAACCGACGAAGTCATCGCCTGGTACGAACGCGAGTTCACGGTTCCGGCGGAATGGAAAAGCGATCCCGACAAGATCGCGCAGCTCACGTTCGGCGCCTGCGGTTACGAAACGCGCGTCTGGCTCAACGGCGTGCAGCTCCAAACGATCGAAGGCGAAAAGGTTCATTACGGCGAATACACTTCGTTTTCCTACGAGCTGCCGCTCGAACTTCTGAGTCCGGTCAACCGGCTCACGATCCGCGTTTTCGACACGATCGACCCGCAGATCCCGCGCGGCAAGCAGGCGTCGCGCGTTTACAAGCGCGGCGGCATCTGGTATCAAACCATTTCCGGCGCGGTGCGCAGCGTCTGGATCGAACAGGTCAACCGCAACCGCCTGCGGTCGCGCGTCGGCGTCAACAGCAGCCTGCGCGGAAAGCTGGTCGAATTCGACCTCACGACGCTCATTCACGAGCCCGGAATTTACCGGCTGAGGCTCTCGGTCACGCCGCAGAACGCGGGCGTTAAAGAGTCCGTCGAAGAATCCGCCGAACCGGTCGCCGTCGCCGAATTCGAGCTTTCGCTCGAAGCCGGCGAAAAGCAGCAGCGCCTGCCGATGGAAATTCCGGACGCTCGGGTCTGGTCGCCGGAAACGCCGAATCTGTACCATTTGCTGGCGGAACTGATCGCGCCGAACGGCAACGTCAGCGGCATCGAAACTTTCTTCGGAATGCGCAAGATCAGCGCGCGCGGGCGCTACATTTACCTCAACAACGAACCGGTCTATCTGGACGGAATCCTTTACCAGCCGGGCGTTTCGACGTTCGACGAAATGCACCGGCACATGCTGGCGATGAAGCGACTCGGCTGCAATCTGGTGCGCGTGCACATCGCCGGAATCGATCCGCGAATTTACCGCATCGCCGACGCGATCGGTCTCATGCTGTGGGTCGAGGTGCCGTCGCCGCACAGTTCGACGCAGACGAGCCGCGCCAATCACCGGGACGAGCTGCAGCGCATGCTCGTTTTCATCGCCTCGCACCCGTCGATCGTGATCCTGAGCCTCTACAACGAAGACTGGGGCGCCGAGGACATCCAAACCAACGCGGAAACGCGACGTTATATCTCCGAGACCTTCGATTACCTGCGGCTCAATTACCCGCAGCTTTTGATCGTCGACAACGACGGCTGGAATCACGTGTCGAGGGGCGGGAAACTGAGCTCGCATCTATTGACCGCGCACGTTTATACGCCGGACTCGGGCGTTTGGGCGTCGGTTCTCGACCGCATCATCGAAGGCGAGACGAAAGACGTCGTCGCCCAGTCATTAATTACCGGCGACCCGTATTTTTACCGCGGACAGGTGCCGCTCGTGATCAGCGAATGGGGCGGTTTCGGTTTCACGGATTACGGCGGTCCCGGCGAAGCGCAGGCAAAGACCGAAACGATCCGAAACTACAAACGCGAAATGCGGCGGCGGCGCGTCGCCGGCGACATTTACACGCAGGCGACCAGCATCGAGGACGAAGTAAACGGCATCATCGATCCGGCGAGCGGCGAATTGCTCGTCGATCCCGGACTGCTCGATTCGAATTCGCTGCGGTAAAGCGGCGCATTCCGCAAGCGAATCGCGTCGGCGACGCGTTCGCCGAAACATAAGCGCGGGAAAGCGAAGCGCCCCGACATTAACCGTAATATTTTGGAACGTTTCGGAGCGAAATTGAATATAAATCGTGCCAAAATCGGACCAGCCTTTTTAGTGAAAAAAGGACGCACGAAGTAAAAGCTGACGAACGACAACATCGAAGAAACTTATAGTTCATAATCGGGCGGCATTGCTGCTTATTTTTCGTTCCCTTTCAGCTTTTCTAAAACCGCATCTTCAGCGGCGTAATCGAACTGTTTCGGATCAATTTCCGTCGGCGGATTCGCACGCTCCCAATCAATCGTTTTGAGCAGCGCTTCGTCTCTTGAAATTCTTTCCTTAAAACCCAGCTCTTGCCGTATTCGCCCGGTGTCGACAGCTAGATCGTGTTCGTAGCCGGTTATCGGTTTCATAGGCTCCGGTAAATTGTCTCTCGGGATTGCCAGCACATCGCCGTCCCACCCGACCAACCGCCCAATGACTTTCACCCATTCGGCGACGCTCGGGGCGTTTTCCTCGCCGACGTTGTAGATGCGATTCGCGGCTCGCCCGTCGGTTACCGCCAGCGCGATCGCGTCAGCCACGTTTTCGACGTAACCGCGTGTCCAACGCCACTCCGCCTCAGATTGTTCGAGTAAAATTACCGGGCGCTTATCGTCCATCCGTTTCAGATACTCAAACAGGCGGTGCTGCTTATCCCCTTCGCCGTACACGGCGGGCAATCGCAGGACGGTGCCGATTAACTCCGCATCGTTCATCACGACTCGCTCGATCGGGATTTTATCATAGTAGTATTTGGGATCATTCTCATCTTCGGCGATCAGGCGGTACGGATAAAGGACGCTGCGCAGCGGCGCATCTTCATCAATCGGCGTCGTGTTCGGTGCGCTATTTTCCCGACGCCAGAGAATGCCGTAAGTTCGATAAACGTCCTGACTGCTGACGGCGACCACGCGCTCGGCGATGCCGCGAAACGTCTGCATCAGCGAAAATGCCTCCGGTTCAAAGCGCAAATAATTATCAAGGACTATTTGCGGCGCAAATTGTTTGAATTCGACTGTATAATCGGATAACCGCTGCCGGTCTCCCAAAATGCGGCGGACGCCCGACGGCAGATCGGTATTCGTTTGACCGCGATGGAAAACGGCGAGCTCGTGCCCGTCACGGGCTAATTTCCGGACGACTTGGGTTCCGATAAAACCGCTGGTGCCGCCGATGACTAGTATTTTCATAATCTAATTTCATTCCGGCAGTCTTTCAATCGCCCAATAATCGGACGCTCCGACATGAAGAAATCAGTTTGATTTCTCCTTGTAATTTATGATCGCCTCGATAGCCGCGTCGCGATTCATCCGATAGTCTTCAAAAGTCGGCGGCAGATAAATCTGCGGGGCGATCCAGGTGCGCTTATCAAACGGAAATGCGCTTTCCCAGTAAAGGTCGGAAACGTTGATCACCAGCTTGCTGTACGGAAGCGTGAACGGGCGTTCCTCGCCGACAAAATTCGGGCTTGAGCCGGTCGGTTCGCCGACGAACGTCGCGTTTGTGTAGCGCTCGATGAAGGTCGCGGCATTTTGCGCGGCGGAAAAAGTCCGGCGTCCGATGATGACGAATAATTTACCGCGTTTGTTGATCTTTTCGTTTTTGATCAACCCCTGCACGAGCGGGTTCAAGAGCATCGTATTGCCGCCGTTGTTCCAGCGCATATCGATCGCCAGCTTTTCAACCGCGTTCTCATCGACGAACTTGAACAACCGCGAGGTGAAATCGGCGAGCGATTCTTTGGGATCGTTTCTCACGCTGTTAAACCCGAAATAGACCGTTTTGCTGTCCGGCAGATATTCAAACCAATACGGCGCGGAAGGATTTTTCAAATAAAGCGGCGCGGGCGCGGGCAAAGTCTGCGACAGATTCGTCCACGTCGAAGGATTCGGCTTTACGTTCCAGATGTCGGGCTGGGTGGCATCGGTCGCCAGCGAAACGACGCGTTCCTTCCCGTCTAAACCGCGAACGGTCAGCGAAACTTTATCGGTCTCGGGAACCAAGCCGAGCCAGTTCAGAAGTCCTAAACTCCGCATTCGATAGGTCGCGGTTTGTTTGATCCAGATTTCGTTGTCGCGATTGATGATCGCCGCCAGTCCTTTGACGATTTCATCCGGGGTCCGCGTGCCGAATCTTAAAACCCGCGCGCCGAGCAAATCCTTGTATTTCGGGTCCGCCGCGATGATAAACAAACCTTCTTCGAACAGGTAAAACTGGACGGGCAGATTTTGCAGAAACTCGGCTCGATTTCCGCCGAGCAGACCCGAATGACCGTCGCCGACGCGCCGCATGAGCTTCATTATCTCGACGATGATCTGTCCGTCGGTCAATTGCGGGATCGAGTCGTGCAGTTTTTTCACCGCCGCGTGAAAATCGGCTTCCGTTCCCGTGCGCGGAAACAAATGATACCCCTTGCGTTTGATTTCGCAGGTCAGGAGCCGCAAATCGGCGCGCCACCCTTCTTCGCGCGCCAGCTTGCTCGTATCCGTCAGCCCGACTAAATTCCGGTAACGCGAATCATCGCGAAGAGATTCGAGGTCATCGTCGGTCTGCGCGTTCGGTAAATCGGCAAAGCCCATCGTCATTGCCCGTTCGAGCCATTGAAGCGCCGCTTCCTTTTCGCCGAGCAGCGCGTGATTGCAGGCGATGTTGTAAGCGGCGTTTGCCGGAATCCCGTAGCCGAGCTCGATCTGGCGTTCGTAAGCCGGTATCGATTTGCGGTAATCTTTGGCGTTGTAGTAGGCAAGCGCCAAACGGTTCCATGATCTTCCGTCGACCGGATTGATTTTTACCGATTGCTCAAGCAGCGCCGCGGCTTCCGTCCACTGTTTGGCGTTCCATTTGGCATCGATCTGGGCGGCGGTCTCGAAATAAGTTTCAGCCGGTGATTTTTGCGCCGGCGCCGCCTGCCAGCCGAGTAGTACCTGAAACGCCGCAAAAAATCCTATAAGCAAAAACAATTTAGGGGAAAAGCCCGAACAGTTCATAAAATCACCTCGGTTGATGCTAAATTTGCATTGAATGGTAAATAAAGTAACGGCGATCGTCCGGGTTTTGTTGCAGAGAATTCTTGGGCTCGAACGACGGCGCCGAGGACCGAAACAAAACAGCGAGCGGCACACACCCATCACCCGAAAAGCCACCAACCGCAAATCAATACAGCAATCAAGGGCGTGAACACTATTCCGACGATAACAAGCAGCGTCGCAACGCTAACCAAAGACCAAAAAATGAAAACCGCATTGTCGGAAAAAGTTGCCGGACGAAGCGGCTCATCCAATTTGAGCCGGCGGCGAAGGACGCCGATATTGGCTGAAAGGAGCTCATCGTCAAACGGCACGTGATACAGATTCGCGCTTTGCCGTCCTCTGAGAAAAGCTTTGTAAACGCCTTTCGGATTGATGACGAGTCCCCACGCGAACGCCGATAAATTCAGCACCCACGCCGCCAGATTACTCGTGCAGCCGGTGGCGACTTCCCACGCTCCGATTTCGGTTTCGCCGGATAAGGAAGTGCCGTATTCGGTCAAAATATGATGAAGATCGTGGTATTTGACGACCTTCACTCTTCCTTTGGTATTCGGAAAGCAGAACCGCAGCCGCCCGTATTCTACTTTTACCCATTTATCGTCGTATCCGCCCCAGCCGAAATCGTTGACCGCGAAGTATTGCGCGCGGGCATCGCGAAGAGTAAGTTCCGGGTCGTATCGATTCATCGCATAACTCCTAATGACGGTATTTGCGCCGTATTACTCGGTCTTACTTCACGTAAAGCGCGATTCCCCAGAAATTAATGTCCGGCGGCAGCGCGTTCCAGTTATCAAAAGAATGCGAATCGTCGGATTTGTAGCGCAAACGGTATTTTCCCGCCGGCAGAGTAATGAGAGTATCGATTTTCCGGTTTTTTACCGCGCCGCCGGCGTGTGTTGTCTCCGGCTCTTTCATTTCCCAGACCGGCTTTCCGTCACCGGCGTTTTCAATCCAGCCGTAATCGAACATCTGCCCGCTTTGCCCTTCTCCGGCGGCGAAAACGCGGATCTGTTTTTCCTCGGCCAAACTGAATTCGACTGTCTGATCGGCATCGTCCGGGACGCCGATGATTTGCGCGACCGCCGCTTTTTTCGCCAGTTCGTCGGGCAAAGGTTTCAAGTACAGCTCGCCGTATACCTTCATCAGCCGCGACGCTTCCGTGCGCTGCCCGACGCTCTGATTGATGCGCACGCGGGTGTTCAGCTCTTTAGCGTAAATATCGGCGTAGGATTTGCCGGAGGTCTGTTTGATCTGCGCTTTTAATTCTTCATTCGGCGCTTTCCAATTTATTTCGGGAACCGCTTCGCCGAACAGCTCCGGGAAGACAAAGGTTTTCAGGAACGCCATACCGACCGGCGAGCTCAAAGCGTCGCCGGCGCCCAAGTCGGTCGGTCGGCTTAGATTGTCGGTATTCGCCATCGCGATAAACGTGATGTTTTTCCCCGGAATTTTCAGGATAAACGAGGAATTTGCCTGCCAATAGCCGTAATGCCAGAACATTTTCACGCCTTTGTAATTCTGCGTAAACCAACCCAATCCGTAAGGCTGCGGTTCGCCCTTCGTCGAAACGAAGGGCGTGAAGGCAAGTTCCTGCGTTTCCTTGGTCAGGAATTTGTTCTGGTCGATGGCGATGTCGTATTTCGCCATGTCGAGTACCGTCGAAATCAAACCGGCGGACGTGCTGAAATGCGTCGGATAGCTGATTTTTCTAATGTTCGATTGATTGTCGAGGCCGTACGGCTGCGCCAATATTTTAGAAACTTTATCGAATCGCCGTTGCTGACTTTCCGAAACGATTCCTTCCGTCAACGGCGACTCATGCACGTGGACGAGCTTCCACGCGCCGTTCTGCTTGTTCCAGACGATCGACATGCGCGACGGACCGTGGATGCGCGAAGGCGCATTCGGGCGCGTGATCGTGCCGCGTATTATTGATGTTGTCAGAGCGGTATCGCCGTAAACCGCCGCTTCAAGGTTGTAAACCTGAAAGTTTAGCTTGAATCCGGCCTTAAAAGCTTCGCGCAGCTCCGCCGCGTCGGCGAACGAAGTCAAAAAGCCGCCTTCCAGAGGAAAATTGTTTTGCTGCGGCGCGAGCAGGCGCTCGATATGGTCAATATTGCCCGAGTTGTACCCGCCGAAAAGATTCATAACCGCATTTTTGACCTCGTTTTCCACCGCCTCTTCGACTCCGGCAGGCGATTTGGTATTTGCGATTTTCGGAACGTTCGGCGCGGTTTCATCCATTCCGAGCGGGTCTAAAATATCGGCGATCAAAAGCTCGCCGAACGATTTGCCGGTCGCCTTTTGAATGACTTTGTCCAATTCCGAAAAGCGGTTTCCGTTGTAGCGGTAAGCCTCTCCCGGAACGCCTTCCGATGTATGCGACAAGAGATGCCTGACTCTGACGACGCCGTCGCTTTCGAGCGTGATGCCGTATTTTGAAACCGGATCGTCGAGCTTTATTTTTCCTTCCTGCACGAGCCGCATCAAAATCGTCGAGGCGAAAGTTTTGGTCAGTGAAGCCAGATGATAAGCCGTGTGTTCGGTCGCCGGAATTTTATTCTCCAAATCGGCAAAACCGAATCCTTTCGCCCAAAAGACTTTCTGGTCTTTCACGATGGCGGCGGAAAGCGCGGGAATCTTTAATTCCTGCCGGAGATTTTCGAGTTGCGCCTCGAACTGCGCCAGCCGGCCCGCCTCCGGATTCGACACGGTCTGTTTTATCGCCGTCGGTTTAAGATTCTGCGCCGGCAGCGATTGGATAAGGAGCGAAACAAAAAGGACCGCGGTTAAAAAAAACCCGTTATCGATTTTCACTGGAAAGCCCTCCGAGATACCTGCTTTTATAGACGTAAAAAAGGAAAGATTGTTAACAAACTTTAACTGCTTTGCCGATTCGTTTTTTAATGAATCGCCGCGCGGCCGATTTCCGCAGCGGTGATTCACTCGCTTCGAATGTCTTTATAGAAATTAACTTAACCGATCTTTTAATTTAGCCATACACCGGCGGCTGATCGCAAATGCTTTGACCACGCCCTGCAAGCGAACCCGGTGAGAATAATCGACCCCTTTCTCGACCTGTTCAATAAATTCCAGATTAATGATCGTCGAACGGTGGATCCGTAAAAAGTTTTTCGGCGGCAGTCGGTTTTCCCATTCATTCAACGATTTCAACAACAAAAACTTTTCCCCGTCCCGAGTCAAAATTTCGCTGTAGACGTCCGCCGCCATTATGCATTTGATCGAGCCGACACTAATGAATTTCGATTTTCTGGCGGAATTAACAAAAATAAAATCGTCGTATTCCAGTTTTTTTTCGGGGACGGCAGCGGGTTGATCGAGTCTTTCGATCGCCTGCTTGAGGCGAAACGGATTGACCGGTTTCAGCAGGTAATCGAGCGCGTTGACCTCGAAAGCGCGGATCGCGTATTCGTCGTACGCGGTGACGAAAATAATCTTCGCCGCCGTTGCGATTCTTTCGAGCAAATCGAATCCGCTCGCGTGCGGCATCTGAATATCGAGAAAAATCACTTGCGCGTCTGTTTTTCAATGACCTTGACGGCGGCGGCGACCGAATCGGCTTCGCCGACAATTTGGACGCGCGGGAAATCGGCGAGCATCGAGCGCAGCTTAGCACGCGCCAGTCTTTCGTCGTCAACGATTACCGCTTTCCATTTTTTTTCGCTCATACGGTGATTTCCAGCAAAACATAAACCTTTTTATCGCGCTCGAAAGTTTGAAAGCGATGGTGCTCGGGGAAAAATTGGGCGAGCCTTCTTTTAACGTTTTCAATGCCGACGTTCATGCCGCCGCCGTTCGTGGGCGTATGCGTCGCGCGGCACCATTCGCCCGAATTGCTGATTTCGATGATGAGTTTATCCGCCTTCTTTTCCGTTCTGATTTCGATTCGCAAAGGCATCTCGCTCGTCTGCATTCCGTATTTGACGGCGTTCTCGACCAACGGGTGAAGCAGGAAATTCGGCAGGACGAAATTCGCCGTCTCCGGCGCAATATCGAATTTGACCCGAAGTTTTTCTTCGAACCGCACCTGCTCGATACTCAGATAATTTCTTAGCGCCTCGATTTCATCCTGCAGCGCCGCGCTGTTGTTTTTGGTGTTGACGAGCGAGTAGCGGAGAAAATCCGACAGCTCGTTGATCATTTTTTCGGCGCGCGGCGGGTTTTCTCCGATCAACGCGCTCGCCGAATTGAGCGAGTTAAAAAGAAAATGCGGGTTGAGCTGGTAGCGCAGCATTTTCAGTTCGGCTTCGCGGGCTGAAGCCTCGGCTCTGAGCGCGTTTTCCTCCTCCTGCTTTTTGCTCTGCCAGTACTTAATGCCGAAATACAGCGCGCTCCAGGAGAGAAACAAAAACGGTTTATGATGCTGCAGCGATACGACGAAAGTGTCGCTCAGATAAGCAATTAAAGACTGCTTTTCCGGAACCGGAAATTTTCGAACGCCGGTCGCCGCAAAAACGATCTCGCCCAGGATCAGCCATAAATAAGCCGCGATGACCGACCCGAGCACGGCGGTCAATCCGATCGTTAATATCGAGGGCTTTCGCCGCCAAATTTTCCGATAAACCGGGCGCAGGGCAAACGTGAGCGCGCAGGCGACGACCAGATAAATAAAATAAACCGGAAAAAATCGCCCTTCGGCGGACAGGTAACGGTCGAGCATATATCCCGACCAGCCGATGATTTGCAGCGTCCAGAAAAGTGACAGGTTTTTCACCATTTTTACGATTGTTTGATGCGCGTGTAATGCGCCGCGACCACCCGCCACTTCCCGTTTCGTTTCAGGTACGTGCAGGTAAAATAAACGCGGCTGTCGACTTTATTGCCTTGATAAACGTATTTTTCGATGATAAAACCGTTCGAAATCGCAGCGTCTTTGAAAACGCGAACCTTGTGGCTCGCCTCGTCGATCTTGAAAACGGAATCCGGCGCGGCGGTCGAAGGATCGGTATGATCCGCCGCCACGTTCGCGCGCTTTTCCGCTTTAGTCAGGGTTTTACCGTTGCTGCCGATTATCAGAAAATCTTCCGCCACGATGCGGTCGTAATCCTTTAAATCACGGCTCGAATAAGATTCGACCTGCCATAACCCATCCATTTTTTTTATTTCTTCGATTAGTTTTTCGCTTTGCGCGAAGGTCGTCGTAAAACCCGATAAAATGATGAGCAAAACAAAAATAAATTTCATAAAAGTCCTCCCGCCTTACTTTTGGTAATGAGCCCAATCGAGCGTCGGAACGAGCCATTCGCGCAGCGGGCGGTAAAGAAACCCGTGCGCCAAGCCGGTTTCGAGTCTCACTTCTTTTTGTTTATTCAAACCTTCGGCGTCGTCGAAAACCGCGGCGCAGCTGCCCGTCGTGTCGGTTTTTTCGTAAATCGAAAGAACGTTGCCGTAAAGGTTCGCGAGCTTCAAAAATTCCTGGTTGACGCCGCAGCCGGCGATGACGACGTAATTGACGTTTTTGTTCTTCACGTAAGTCGAGGCGAGCATCGTGATAAAAGCCCCTTTTGACGCGCCGACGACCGTGATGTTTTCCGGCGAAGCGCCGTCTTTTAACAATCGGCGGATTTCGACGGCGACCTTTCCGGCGTATTGTTCGACGTCCGTGTTCGGGGGGCGGACTTCGCTGACGACCGTAAAGCCTTCCGCGCGAAAACCTTCGACGATTTTCTCGTATTCGTACGCGCCGTATTTTTCGCTCGAGGCGCGCGCGCCCCGGTCTTCGACGATCTTGCCGTGCAGGTAAAATAAATATTTCGCTTTCGGATCGATGAGCCGCGCCGTTTTCTTCAATCCGGAAAGATTCAACGCCTTCATATCGACTGAATAAATATCGCCCCAACCGCGCGAAAAATAAAAGGTTTTCCCGTCTGCCGAAACGAGCGGGGTATATTCATAGACGTCGGTATTTATAATATTGCCCAAACTCTGCAGCGCCGTCCATTTGCCGCCCTCGTTAAAGCTGACGTACAAATCGCCTTCGCCGGCGCCGCCCGCGCGGTCCGAACAAATAATCAAATAGCTTTGATCGGGCGCGATAAACGGGTCGGCTTCGGTCGCCGGCGTGTTGATGATACTGCCGAGATTTTCCGCTTTTTGATATTCGCCGCCGACGAGCCGCGACAGATATAAATCGTTGTCTTTTCGCCCGTCCCCGCGAACGGACGCAAAATAAAGCGTGCCGTCCGCCGCGACCGACGGGTAATTGTCGTAACCGGAGGAATTGACGTTCGCGCCCAGATTTTTCGGCTCGCCCCAGTCGCCGCCGGCAGTTTTTTCAGCCATCCAAATATCGAAGTTCGCCTTTTCGTCGCGCCCGTTCGGCCTGGTCGAGGCGAAGAATATTCGTTTTCCGTCCGCCGTCAGCATCGGTTCCTTATCGTAAAATCTACCGGAAAACGGGGCTGTTACGGGCGTCGTCCATTTTCCGTTTACGAGCTTTGAAAACATGATCGCTTCATTGCCTTTACGGTCGATGCGGCGCGTGAAATAAACCGTTTTGCCGTCGGGCGTAAAAGTCGGATTATACTCGTCGGCATCTGTGTTGATAATCCCTTCCGCAAAAAGCCCCGGCACGGGCTCCGGCGATTTATTCGGCGAATTTTGCGCCGGTAATCGAGCGACCGACAGTGAAGTCAGGAAAAAGCAGACTGCAACTAAAATAAATTTGTTCATAATCGAAGGTCTCCTAAAATAAAATTTCCAGCCCCAAAATACACCGAAACCATCGAAAACGAACGCGAAATTTTGTGAGCGGTCGATAGATTTTGTAAACGGCGCACAAAGCTCAAAAGGTCAGGACGTTTTTTGTCTTCGAGGGCGAAATTTTACTCACGAGCCGCGCAAAAGCAAAAGCTAGTCTTTCAATAAGGCATCGAGTTTTTGCCGGTAGCGTCGGCTGGAAGTGAGCTTGGTTCCGTCTTTGAGAACGACTTCAAACTCGCCGTTAAAAAGCGGGTTCAACAGCTTGATTTCGGCGATGCGAGCGATCGCCGAACGCCGCAAACGCAGAAACTCCTGCGGATTCAGTTTCTGCTCTAGCCCGTCCATCGTTTCGCGCAGCAGGTGGGACTTGTCTTTCGTATGTATTTTAACGTAGTTTCCTTCCGACGAAATCCAGTTCACTTCTTCCGCTCCGACGAAGAAGATCCGTCCGGCATCTTTGATGACGAGCCGCGAAAGAAATTTCTTCTCCGCCTTAGATTCAACCCGTTCGAGCGTTTGGAGCAAAGAATGAAGCTTGTCGTCGAGCTTTTCCCTTTCGGAATTTTTTATTCTCCGGCGGGCGCGCTCCAGACATTTTTGAAACCGTTCCGGAGCGATCGGCTTGAGCAGATAATCGAGCGCGTTGATTTCGAAAGCGCGAATCGCGTGTTCGTCGAACGCCGTCACGAACACGATTTCCGGCATGTTTTTCAAACCGATTTTTTCGATTGCCGAAAAACCGTCCGCGAGCGGCATTTGAATGTCGAGAAAAACGAGGTCGGGCCGGCGCTCTTCGACGAACGCGACCGCTTCCTGCCCGTTCGCCGCTTCGCCGACGATTTCGACGTCCGGCGCCGACTCGAGCAGCCGCCGGACGCCGCGCCGGGCGAGCGGCTCGTCGTCGACGATCAGGGCGCGAATTTTTTGGCGCGGTTCATTCATCAGTTTGTTCGGCAATTTGAAAAGGGATCGAAATTTTCACTTCGAGACCGCCGTTCGCCGCCGGCGCGAGTTTGAATTCGTGATCAGAGCCGTAGATCTTGGCGAGTCTCATTCGGGTATTCGCCAAGCCGATGCCTTTGGCGTCACCGTTTGCTTCTGACAGTCCGGCGCCGTCGTCGCGCACGACGATCTCGAGCCTTCGCCCGCTCCGCGCCGAGCAAATTTCGATCGCGCTCGCTTCGGCTTTCGGCGCGACCGCGTGGCGAATGCAGTTCTCGACGATCGGCTGCAAGATTAAATTCGGCACGCTCGCGTCCAAAGTGCCCGTTTCGGCGTTAATTTTTACCTGCAAACGGTCCTGAAAGCGCGTCTGCTCGATTTCGAGATAGCTCGTTAAAAAATCCAGCTCCTGTTTGAGCGTCACTTCCTGCGCGGCGGTATTTTTCAACGTCAAGCGCAGCAGATCGCTGAGGCGTATCAGCATTTGGTTGGCGGCGACGACGTCTTCCTGCATGAGCACGGAAATCGAGTTGAGCGTGTTGAACAGAAAATGCGGGTGCAGCTGCATCTTCAGGGCGTCCAATTGCGCGCGCGTGAGCTGCGTTTCGAGCTGCGCGGTTTCCAGTTCGAGCTGCGCGGCGCGGCGCTCGCGTTCTCGAAACCGGCGATAGTAGTTCGCCGCCTGCGTCAAGCCGAGCAGAGACCAGTAAATCAAAAGATTTTCGTGAAACGTGCCGATCAGCAAATTTTGGAACGACTGCCACGAAGTCAGGGCGTTCGACAATCCGCCGGGCAAAATTTGGCGAAGTAGAGTATAGACGGCTAATTGAAACAGCGAAAGTAAAACCCCGATCGCCAGATGAATGAAAAAATTGGGCCGGATTAAACCTCTTTCGAGCGGAAAGCGCTGCGCCAAACCGACGACGAAAGGCGTCAGCAGCATCCAGAGATACGCGCAGTAAAGCCAGCTGGCGAGCGTTTGTCCGATGACGATCGGCCTGCCGTAATAAGCGTTATTGATGAAATTCTGGCAGGCGAAAAACAAGCCGAATAAAGTCCAGCCGCCAAAAATCAAAAGCCAAGCTCGCCGGTCACGGTACAATCCTTCGGAATTCATTATTTTTTGAGATGCTCGTCCAGAAATTTCGTCGTCCGTTGCCATGCCAGCAGCGCCGCCTCCGGTTTGTAATAGGGTCGCGTATACGCCAGAAAACCATGATCCGCCTGCTCGTAAAAATAAACTTCGACCGGCGTGTTCTGGTCTTTGAGAATCTTTTCCAGTTCCTTGATGTCGGCGACCGGGACGTGACGGTCGGCGGTCCCCTGATGAATCTGCACCGGCGCTTTCAAGCCGCCGACTTCGCCGGCTTTTATTTTCGGACCCGGATGAAACGGCACGACGGCGTTAATGTCTTTCGGGTATCTCGCCGCATAGAGCATCGCCCGCCGACCGCCCGAACAAAATCCTAAAATGCCCGTTCTGTCCGATTTAACCGAAGGCAGGGTCTTAAGATACTCGCTTCCGGCGCGGATGTCCTGAAGATATTCATCTTCTCCGCGCCCCTCGAGCGCTTTCGCGATTTCGTCCGGCGTGCGGGCGGAGTCGGGCACCGTGTGCCAGATATTGGGCGCGAGCGCGACATATCCGGCGACGGCGAGCGCCGCGCAGGTATTCGGAATGTACTCCTCCGTAATCCGATTTCCCGCGACGATCAGAACGGCGCGGTACTTCTTCGCATCGGATTTCGGGCGCGCCAGATAACCGTCGATTTCCTTGTCGCCCCGCTTGAAAGCGACCTTGGCGTGCCAAATACCCGGGTCGTCCAGAACGCGCGTCGGCGGATTCTCCGGCAGTTCCTGAGCCGCATCGTCAATGCCGAACGCGGCGATCGCGGCAACGGTCGAAACAGCGCCGAACAGGAAATCGCGGCGACCTTGATTTTCGGGAGCACAGTCCTTTTCGATACACATAATCTCCGATCTCTCCCTGCAAATTTGCCGACACCATCAAGAATTTTTCTTGTCCGGCGATCTCTGAAAAGCAACCTCAGTCTACGTTTTACCACACAATCGACGGCAGCCGAAATTATTTGATCTCCGGTTTCATTTCCCACAGCACATTGACGATCACCCAGCGATTGTTCCAGCGCGCGAGATGCATGTAGTCGATCCAATCCGACATGACGGCTTTGACGCTCGCCGTATTTTCGTAAACGTCGAGAATGATGACGTCTTTTATTTGTTTTTCTTTGGGCGTATTCTTTCCGAATCCGCGCCTGACGCCCTGGACGAGCGCCATCGCCCCCATCTGCTCGAGCCGGCTGTTGCCCTGCGCGTCCCGCCGCACGATCCTTTTGGCGAGCTCGGGATGCAGGGCGCGTTCCATCCGTTCGCTGTTGCCTTCATACCAGCCTTCGACGTAATCGAGCGCGGCGGTTTTGATCGCGGCTTTGTCGGCGTCCGAAACGGCTGTCTGCGCACGCGCGTCCCACGGCAAGAGTACAAAAATCATCAAAAATATCAAAGCCAAATTTTTCATATAATTTCTCCTGAGAAGCATTTTTTAGAATTAAAATTGCGGTCGATCGCCCGTCAGCCCGTCCCGTACCGAGCGTTCGAGAGCAGACAGAAAATCAGCTGCACGTGTTTTTCATTCACTTTCTATAACTAACGCCAGATTTCTTGCAATCTCAACGCGGAAGCTTTTCATAAACCATATATGTCTCGTGGAACATATACGCGATTTCGCCTTTTTTATTTTCCCTAAACCCGGTGTAGACCTGCCCGATTCGCTCGCCGTCGGCTAAAACGAAAAGCATCGGCTCGATTTGTCTCCAGCGTCCGCCTTGAAACGAGAGCATTCCGTCTTCAGTCACCTCGACTTCGAACGGTTCGGGAACGTAAGAAGTATTCGGCGCGCAGGAATGACAGTAAATGATCGATTGGTATTTGCCCGCAAATTTTTTCAGCGAATCGGGCGCGCTCGCTTTCGCCGGCGGGATTTCGGATTTTGCCGGCATCGGGAAATAATGATTCAAAATGGCGTCTTTGACGGCGCCCGCCAAACCGAATCCGCCGGTTTCAGTGTTGCAGGCGACGAATAAACCGAAATTCTTCTCCGGAAAGAGCGAGAGCAGCGCCGAATAGCCGTCGTCCATGCTGCCGCCGTGTTCGACGACTCGCAGATCGTTCTGCACGGTTTCGTAAAAACCGTACGCCCAGCCGGGGATCTTCGGGTGGTTTCGGAACTGCGTCTTCTGCATTTCGCGCGCGAGCCGTGCGCCCAAAATTCGCTTGCCGTCAATTGCCCCGTACTGCAGATTGGCGATCATAAAACGAGCCATATCCGTCGCCGTGCTGTTAATGTCCGAAGCCGGAAAGGTGTGAAACCACTGAAACGGCAGGGGGCGGTATTTATTTTCGGCGAATTCGTAACCGGTCGCCAAATCTTGTTTATATTCGCTTTTAACGGCGGCGATGCTCGTGCGGGTCATGCCCAAAGGTTCGAAAATATTTTTATCGAGGTAAATCTTAAAAGGCGTGCCGGTGATTTGTTCGACCGCATGCGCCGCCAATGCCGGATTGTAAGTGCTGTAGCTGATAACTTCGCCGGGCGGCGCGCGACGCACGATGCGGGTTTTCAAAAACGCGCCGAGCGGAATGAGCTGCGCTTCATCGCTCGTCCTTCTGCCGGGACTGATTTCGTCGAGCCCGGAAGTGTGCGTCAGCAAATCGGAAAACGTAACCGGCTCGGCGAAAGTATTCGGGACCGTGACGCCTTTCAAATATTTGTTGACGTCGTCCTTTAATTTTATCGTTCCCCGGTCAGCGAGCTGCATGACGGCAAACGCCGTGAAGACTTTAGTTATCGATCCGATCCGAAAAAGCGTTTTGTCCGGAGCGACCGGAGTTCGCTTTTCAACATCCGCCACGCCGTAACCTTTGGCGAAAATGATTTTTCCGTCTTCGACGACGCTGACGACCGCGCCGGGAATGTTAAGTTTCTGCATCCGCTCGGCAAAAATCGGATCCAGCATCGTTTCCAGCTCCTTAGCGTCGATCTTCTTTGTTTCGGAAAGCGTTTTTTTCTGCGCGACGGAAAACGCGGCAAATGAATTTAAGAACAAGGCGAGTAACAAAATACTGCCCGTCATCGTCCGAGTTTCGGAGTTTTGTTTGTTCATATTTTAGACGGTTCTTGTCGACTGTTTCACTCGGCGCGCGGCGCAGAGCGCTACTGATCGCGGTCGGTGATCTTAAACGACGCCAATGCCCGGTCGGTAAAATCGCGAAGCAGCTTTTCAACTCGCGGCGGGCGCTGATCTTTAGGTTCAAGGTCCGCGCGCGTCAAGCCTAAATCGTTTAAGTTTTCAAGGTAAAACAAAATCAATTCCGAACGCCGGTCGTCGCTCGTCACGCGGGCGTAACGCGCGACGAGAAAATCATCGTCCGCCCTCAATCCGTTTTTATCGAGCAGCGCTTTGGTGTATTCGGCTTCGGCTCCGGGATTGGCGGCGATTCTTTCGGCAAAGTTAAAAACGCCGACGTCGGTCTGGTAATCGAAATCACCGATTTTGGTCGGATTCACGATTTGAAATTTATAGCTGCCGGCGGCGTTCGGCAGAAAAGATTCGAACTGCGCGATGAAAAGGCGCTCGATTCTTTTGCCCGCGTCGTGCCCCGCATAAATATAGCGTTCGACCCGTGCGACGTTTTTCAGCGGGAAATTCAGAATTCCGACATTTTTAAGCTCTTCGACAACTTCGAGCCGAACGGACGGGTTTTTCAGCGAAACGACGGCATTTTTGTTCGCGGAACGTCCCGCACCGGCATTCGATGAAACTTCCGGTTTCGGATTTTGCATTTTCGGAGCGTTCGAAAGGTGCGAGGCGACGACCTGCCAGCGTCCGCCGCGTTTGACGTAAGTATCCGTGTAGCGATTTTGCTCTTTTGCCGTGTTTCCGTTCTGCCGCCACTCGGCGGTCACGCGCCCCGTCAGAATCGCGGCGTCGCCGTAAACCCGCGCCTGCACTTCTTCGGTATAAAATTTAGGCGGCGGAGTCGAACCGGCGCGAGCGGCGTTCAGCGATTTGATGATTTGCGGTTTTGTTTGAACCGTGCCGTCGGGAAACGTGATCGTGAAATCATCAGCGACAATTTCATCCATCGATTTGGAATCGCGCTGTTCGTAAGCGTCGAGCCAAGCCCGCTCCAGCCGGCGGACTTCACGTTCGCTGTCGTTTTGCGCCGCGACCGAAGCAGACGTCGCGATTAACATCAGGACAATTAAAAAGAATTTATTTAATTTCATAATTCCGGTTCCTCTATTTCAATTTATATTCCGAGCCTCGACTCATAACCTCTTGGGAAAAATCCGTTTCATAACCTGCGAACCGATCTCGTTTCTCAGGTTGCGTTTTTCCGGGTTGCCGCCGTGCGTGAAAGACAGAAAAAATGCCGCATTGTATTCCGGAACGAGCTGCATGATGTTGACGTTGCCGTACCCGTAACCGCCGGCATGAAAGAGGACTCGTTGTCCGTCCTTCTCCGCCCGCCAGAAAAATCCATAGCCGTTGTCGGGTCTGGAACGGGTATAAAGCCATGGCTCGTGCATTCGTTTTGCCGACGCTTCGCTTAAAATCCGTATATTTTCATAGCGTCCGTTTTGCAAGTGAGCGATCATAAACTTGGCGATGTCGGTTCCGGTCGTCAGGAGATTGGCGGCGGGCGTTGTAGAAAAATCAGCTTCTTCGAATCGCATCTTACGGTCGACGCCGTTTTCGACAGCGTAACTATACGCAAAATCAGCCAATCTTTTTTGCGAAAGCCGGGACGGCAAAAGAAAGGTGCTGCGATCCATGCCCAACGGTTTGAAAATGTGTTTTTCGACGTAGTCGGAAAATGTTTCGCCCGAAACCTCTTCGACGATAAAACCCGCCAGCGAGGCGCCGAAATTCGAGTATTCGAACGTTCCGGGCGGGCGCGCGCGCGGCGGCAGATTTTTCACTAAATACTTGCCTAAATCCAATTCGCGGAATTCTCCCTGAGCGAGCTGCCGGCTGACGTCCGGATCGGTAAATCCGGCGTTATGAGTCAGCAGATCGGCAAGCGTCACGGGCTCGGCGAACGAGTCTTTGATTTTGAATCGTTTGAGGTATTTATTAACGTCTTCGTCGAGTTTGAGCAGACCGCGTTCAACTAACTGCATCACTGCCGTCGCCGTGAACGACTTTGAGATCGAATAAGCCCGAAACAGAGTCCGGCCTTTGTCGACGGGCTTTTTCTTCTCGGGATCGGCGTATCCGTAACCTTTGGAAAAGATGATTTTACCGTCTTTGACCAGAGTAAAAACCGCCCCCGGAATATTGTATTTCGGCATTTGCTCGGCAAATATCTTGTCCAAAAAGGATTCCAAATCCTTTCGATCAATAACTTTTTGAACTTGATTTGACCTGACTTTGTTACCGACCGTTTGGGGAAAAACAGCGATCGAACCGCACACGATTAAAGCCAAATAAATAATAAAGATTATTACTGCCTGAATCATCGAAACACTTCTCCTTTTTATTCTTTGCCTTGTTTTTTAGAGAAACATTTTCGCGCACTATTTTGTGGTTTTTTATGCAACAAGATGTCGTTCATAGCTTTCGCTGCGCACTGCTCTGCTAATCGTCAAACCGTAATCGTTCCAACTTCCGCACTTTCCGTGCGTCGTTACTCCGAACTGCGTTGATCCCCAAGCCGATCAGAGACGTTCACCGGAGACATGTCAAAATTGTTTTAATCAAAATCAATTCATGTCCTGAAGTGCTTATAAATCTGAACGCAGGCAAAAGATTATTACCAATACTAAAAAGGCGCAACGGTTTTGTGATTTGAGGGCGTTTTAAGGTGAAAAGCGGTCAAAGTTTGGGAAACCCGGTTTCGGGCAAAACCAAAAAGATTGTCGAAATACCGATGAATGACACGGGTTATAACTCATTAAAGTCGCGCCGGCATAACGAATCGGATTTATTCGTTCCAGGTCCCAAAACAGGAAAGCGGGGGCTTTCGGTGAAAAATAGGCTGTTTAGGCGCTGGTAAACGGGCGAAGAATCGGGCATCTTATGGTTCGCGACCTGCGTCGGACGTTCGGAACGCGGCTCGACGAATTAAACTTTAATGATTCGAAAATCGCCAAGCTGCTCGGACACGGCGACCACCGGAGCGTGCACCGTTATAAACGCGGAAAAAGCATTCTGCGCGAAGCAGTGACAGTCCTTGAAAAACAAAATCGTGCCAAAATCCTGCCACTCGCCGAAAAAGAAAAAGCACCTACTCGCGTAAGTGCTTGAAAATAAAGAGTGGAGATGAGGGGGGTCGAACCCCTGACCTCTGCATTGCGAACGCAGCGCTCTGCCAAACTGAGCTACATCCCCGAGGCGAAATTTCAGATTTCAAATCACAGATTTCAAATCTGCGAAAATTTAAGTTAGCTTAATATACCGAAAGCGTCAAGCCTTCAAACAGCAATCAAAAATCAAAAATCAAAAATTACTGGACGGTCGCCGCTAAGAGCGAGCCGCGCGGGTCCGACGCGTAGGCTTCGCCGTCCTGAATTTTTCCGATGAGGCCGTGAAAAACGATTTCGTCTTCCTGCAGAACGACCACCACGTCGCCCGGACTGTAACGTTTTTCGTCGATCGGAAATTTAATAATCGTCGCGTTGCCGTTATCCTGCGAAACGACGTCGTATTCAAAAGCGTCAGCGTTAAAACTGAGCGTCTGGCAAAATGATACTTCCATAATTTTAAGTCCGAAGCTCTCAGTCAAAAGCCTGAAGTCGCCCGGAATTTTTGATTCTATCTTTTTGAAAGCGTAAAGTCCAAGCTGATCGCGTCGTGATCGGAAAGCGGCGTTCCCCGCTCGTCCTTGAGATCGCCGATCGTTCGGGGCTTGCCCTTGATTTCGAGGCCTTTGCCGGCGAACCAGTCCAATCTTCCCGAAACGCGTCCGCCGACGCGCCCCGCCGCCCAGAAGATGAACGGGAAACACCATTCCGGCACCCAATCTCTCAAATTCGTGTTTTTTTCGATGCTTTCGACGTCGTAGTGCAGCGTTCCGGCGCCGATCTCGTTTAAGTTTTTATAATCGTAGCCGCGCCGTTCGAGCTCGCCGAAAAGCCCGCGCTCGAAATAACGGTCGGGATGCGGAAAATGTTTTTTCGTGACGCGGTTCGGCCCCATCAGGACGCGCCGCCAATAACCCATGATCGCGCGCGTCGAATTCTGCGAATTGAAAGTCGTCGTGTTCCAGTCGCCGCCGATCAAAGTCGGCAGCGGCGGCAGCGTTTCGAGATGGTCGAGGATGATTTTCATCTGCCGGTGCCGGTGCCGGCGCGAGCAGTGCGCGTCGAGGTGCGTCGTGACGGCACGGAAAGTGCCCGAAGGATGCTCGACGTCGGCGACGAGCGCGCGCAGGTGGCCGAGCCGTTTTTCCTTTCCGAGCATTTTGTCTTTCCCGTTCGGCAGCGGCACGGCGTGCGCGTTGACGATCCGGTATTTAGAGAACAGGGCGAGCCCGTGAATCGAGGTCGTGTTTTCGCCGGGCGCTTCCGATTCGACGCCGCTCCCTTTTTGCAGAGCGATGTAGACGGGCGCGAACGCGTAATTCAGCTTTAATGCTTTCGCCAGTTCCTGCGCGACGAAGCGGTTTCCGCTGCGCGCCATGCCGTAATCGAGTTCCGTCAGAAGATAAACGTCCTTTTCCTTCAATCGCGGGTGATTTTTGAGCGCCTCGACGATGCCCTCGAAAACGTTGCCGCGCTCGATGTTCCACGCGACGGCGGAAACATACGATTCGGCATTTGTTTTTCCGAAATCCGAATTCTCGGAGCCCGAATCGGAATGGTTCTCCTGCACGACCGCCGTTAGAATCCGTTCGACGGTCGGCTTGATCTTTCGATAAACCGCCGATTTTTCGGTTTCCTCGATCGATTCGAATTTGAGGAGCTCCGGGAAATACCGATTTAATTCGTGTTCTAAAATTTTCGGTGAATTCTTTTGTAAATTACTCTCGCCAGACATAAAAACTTAAGGATAAAGAATCGAAAGCCAAAAGAAAAGCGGCAGTTTCGGTGCCGGAGCGGCCGCTCCGGCACCGAAACATATATTTCTTTCCGGCGTATCAGATGCGCTGCCTTTTTTATTTATAAAATTTCAATGCGGAGATTAGATGAAGCATCATAAACTTTTTCGCGCCTTTTTATTTTTCGTTCTTTTTTCGTGGGTTGTTTTACCGGCCGGCGCGCAGATCGTCGCGATCAAAGCCGGAAAACTCGTCGCGCCGGAAACCGGAACGACGCTTCAGAATCAAATTATTCTGGTTGAAAACGGGAAGATTAAAGCGATCGGCGGCGGCTTGCCGATCCCGCCCGAAGCGGGCGTCGTCGACTTGTCGAAATCGACCGTTCTGCCGGGACTTTTCGATTGTCACTCGCATTTGTGTCAGACGACGTTTCCGAACAACCGCGATTTATTTACGACTCACATCAAACAATCGACGGCGTTTCGCGCGATCATCGGCGTCAAAACGGCGAAGGAAATGCTCGAAGCCGGTTTTACGACCGTGCGCGACGTCGGCAACAGCGGCGATTACGCCGACACGTCGCTCAGAAACGCCGTCGAGCAGAATCTCGTGCCCGGCCCGACGATCATCAACGCCGGCCGAATCATCGGACCGTTCGGCGGGCAGTATCATCTGCGTCCCGACCGCGTCGAGCTCGGCGCGCCGGAATACATTTTCGCCGACACGCGCGATGAAATGATGAAGGCGGTCCGCGAAAACATTCATTTCGGCGCGCTCGTCATCAAAATCGTGGTCGACGACCAGAAATACATCTACTCGGCGGACGACATCAGATTCATCGTCGAAGAAGCGCGCCGCGCGGGCGTCAAAGTCGCCGCGCACTGCATGACCGAACAGGGCGCGCGCAATGCCGCCGAGGGCGGCGTCGCCTCGATCGAACACGGCTTTCAGATGTCGGACGAAGTTCTGCGGCTCGCGAAGGAGAAAAACGTCGTGCTCGTCGGCACCGATTTCACCGAAAAAGCCGCCGGCTATCTGGGGCTCGACGAGAAAACCGCGAAGTTTTTTCACGACCAGTTTCTCGACCGCCTGAAACGCGCCTACCGAATCGGCGTTCCGATGGCGTTCGGCACCGACGCTTTTTTCGAAGTGCCCGGCGAAACGCGCGGCACGCTCGCGATTTCCTATCTCGACAGCTACACGGAAGCCGGAATTCCCGCGCGGCACATTCTGCAGATGATGACGACGAACGCGGCGCTGCTCGTCGGCGTCGAAAAACAGCGCGGCGCGCTCAAACCCGGCATGTACGCCGACATCATCGCGACGCCCGAAAACCCGCTCGACGAGATCGGCACGCTCAAAAAGGTCTCGTTCGTCATGAAGAACGGAAAAGTGATTCTGCAGAAGTGAGTTTTTAAGTTTCGAGTTTCGCATTTAAGGCGGAAAAAAGCTGAGCCGCATGAAGGCGGGACTCGAAACTTTTACTAATCGTCGTAACGCTCTTTGGCGGGGGCGACCGCCAGAAAGTCGTTCGTGATTCGTTCCGCGTAAGTCTGCAAAAGCTCGGCGAGGCGTTTTTGTTTGTTCGAGTAGAAAATCAGCCCGACGTGCTTCGGTTTCGCGACGCGGTAGACGATCTCCGAATCGGTGTAATGCGTCGTGTCGGGCGTTTCTTCCTTCGCGAGCGCCAGGCAAATGCCGGCGTAATCCTTGCGGAGCTTCGGCGCTTTGTACGGTTTTTCCGGCGTCGAGGTCTCCAATTTCGCCCATTCGCGCCAGAGATTAAAACCGCTCGCCTGTTCCAGAACATTGGCGATGTACGCGCCGCCGACGCGCGCCGCGACTTCCAAAAGATAAAATTCGCCGGTTTCCCTCGACTGCAGAAATTCGGCGTGCGCGACGCCCCGCCGGTATTCGAAACCGGCGAGCAGCTCGGCGTTCAGGCGCTCAAGTTCCTTGCGTTCCTTCGATTTGTACGGCACGGTGAAGGTCGTAAAAACGCCGCCGTGGTGCGAAACGCTGTAGGGCGGCGTGCCGTATTCGCTGACGCCGGCGGCGACGATCCGGCCGTCGTTGACGACCGAATCGACGTGAAAGACCTTGCCCTCGATAAAGCGTTCGATCAGGAACTGCGACGGGTGATCGCGCCACGTGTGGCGGTTGTCGAGATCGTTCAAAACGTCCCAGACCTGCTGCGCCGTTTCGCACTTGCGGATGCCGAACGCCGACACCTCCGTGCGCGGCTTGACGATCCACGGCGCGCGGGTTCTTCCAAGATAATCGTTGATTTCGACCGGGTTGAAAACGCCGATGAATTCCGGGCACGGAATGCCGATTTGCGACGCGAGATTGCGCATCCGCAGTTTATCGCGAAACCTGAGCGCGTAGGAGTTCGAAATGCCCTCGATCTGCAGATGTTCGCGCGCGCGCGCCGCCGTTAAAACGTCGAATTCGTCCAGGCCGACGATGCGGTCGATCGGCTGGCTGCCGGCGATGTTCGTGATGACGCGGACGTAATCTTCCGGCGTCGCGTACCGCTCGACTGTTTTCGCCTCGTTGATCGACGTCCAGAGCCACGGGTAATCGAGCAGGTCTTTGCGCGTGACCAATGTAACGTGCCAGCCGGCGTTTTGGCATTCCTCCAAGAATTCGTTTCCCTTGTGCTCGCTCGCAATGCAAACTATATATTTCTGCATATTACTCAGGTTCAGGATTCGGGATTCAAAATCAACTTTGAATCCCGAATCCTGAATTTTCCTTTGCGCCGAAAGAATGGCACAATTTAATTGATTAAAAACAACGAAAATCCTTTGTTTTGACACTAACAAAATTGAGTGATAACTTGCAAATTCTGAGGTTTAAGATTTGGAGCAATTAAATGGGTGAAATTGATTTAGCGAATTTTATTAGTCATCTGGTGATTTATATGGTCGTTCTGCTGCTCGCGATTTCGGCGCACGAAGCGGGACACGCCTGGATGTCCTATAAATTCGGCGACGACACGGCCTATCTTCTGGGTCGCGTAACCTTGAATCCGGTCGCGCATACCGACCCGATCGGAACTTTGGTAATTCCGATCATCAGCTTTATCCTGGGCGCCGTCGGCGGCGCGCTCGGCTCGATCCCGCTCATCGGCTGGGGCAAACCGACTCCGGTCAACCCGCGCAAATGGACGAATTACAAATGGGGCAACGTGATGGTTTCGGTCGCCGGCGTGCTCGCCAACCTGATCCTGCTCGTCATCGGCATCGTCGCGGCGAAAATCATGCTCTCGCAGGGCTTTACGATACTCGACTTTTTCGGTCAGAGCCGTAATCCGCTCGCGATTCTGGTCGGCAATCTGATGACCTTGAATCTGTCGCTGTTCGTCTTTAACCTGCTGCCGTTTCCGCCGCTCGACGGAAGCAAAATCCTGGCGACCTTTCTGCCGGACAGCGCGCAGCCGGTGATCGAACTGCTCGAACAGTTCGGCTTTTTGATCCTGATGTTTTTGATTTACATCGGAGTCTTTCGCTGGATCATCACGCCTTTTCTTTACGGGCTGCTTTATATTTTATCGCTATAAAGTTTATAAATTGTTTTAGCATCGATCGGACTTTCTTCGCGCCTTCGCGCCTTCGCGTCTTCGCGGGAAATAATACTGTTCTCCCGCAAAGACGCGAAGGCGCGAAGAAAGCGGCTAAGTTTTAATCTTAACCAACTTATGAAAAAACGCATTTTCAGCGGCGCGCAGCCGACCGGCAATCTTCATCTCGGCAACTATCTGGGCGCCTTAAAGAACTGGGTCAATCTGCAGAACGAGTACGACGCGTTTTACTGCATCGTCAACCTGCACGCGATCACGCTGCCGCAGGACCCGCAGGTTTTGCGGCAGAAAACTTTGGATCTCGCCAGGATTTACCTCGCGGCGGGCGTCGACCCGGAAGTTTCTAAGATTTTTATTCAGTCGGACGTTTCCGAACACGCCGAGCTCGCGTGGATTCTCTCGTGCGTCTCGCGGATGGGCGAACTCGAACGCATGACGCAGTTTAAGGATAAGGGCAAAGGCAATTCGGAACGCGCCCCGGTCGGTCTTTTCACGTACCCGGTCTTGATGGCGGCGGACATTCTGCTGTACGGCACGCATCTCGTGCCGGTCGGCAAAGACCAGAAACAGCATCTCGAACTCGCGCGCGATCTCGCCGTCAGATTCAACCGCGATTACGGCGAAGCGTTCGTCGTGCCCGAACCTTACATTCCGCCGGTCGGCGCGAGTATTCTTTCCCTGCAGGACCCGACGAAAAAGATGTCGAAATCCGACGAAAACGCCGCGGGGGCGATCTTTCTGCTCGACGATTCGGAAACGATCACGAAAAAGATCAAACGCGCCGTGACCGATTCGGGCACGACGATCGAATACGACGAAGCGCGGCCGGCGATCACGAACCTTTTGACGATTTATCAATTGATGACCGACGTGACGCCGGAAGAAGCGACCGCGCATTTCGCCGGCAAAGGCTACGGGCATTTCAAAACCGAACTCGCGGAAGCGGTCGTCGAATTCTTAAAACCGTTTCAGGAAAAAGCGCAAGGCTACTCGGACGAGGAGTTGAACCGCATCCTCAAAGACGGCGCGGAAAAAGCGCGCGCGATCGCCCGCGAGACCTTAAAAGACGTTTACGCGAAAATGGGCGTCGCCGGCGCGGAATGATTCGGAAGGTTTTGAGTCGTGCAAATAGAAACGCGCATTCCCTTGCTGGATGAAATTCTGAACGAACGGAAAACGGCGATCGGCGACGATTTCGCCGGTTATCGAAACCACGTTTACCGGATGGTCAATTTCTGCTTCGCGCTCGACGAAAATTTCGGCGCGGAAGAGCGCGAGAAGATCGTCGTCGCCGGCTGTTTTCACGACATCGGCATCTGGACGGGCGGCCGCACCCTGGATTATCTGCCGCCGTCGATCGACGCGGCGCGCGCTTACCTGTCCCAAAATAAGCTCGAAAAATGGATTCCCGAAATCACGCGGATGATTGACGAACACCACAAGCTGCGCGAATGCCGTGGAGATCGACTGACGGAAGTTTTCCGCGAGGGCGATCTGGTCGATTTTTCGCTCGGTCTATTCAAATGCGGCTTGCCGAAAAATTACGTGGCAGCCGTCAAGAAACAATTTCCGAACAACGGCTTTCATAAATTTCTGGCGCGCCTCGCGGGCGGCTGGATTTGCCGGCACCCGCTCAACCCGCTGCCGATCGTCAGGTTTTAACGCGTTGGAAGTTAAGCCGCGAACGAAAACGAAAAACAAGAATTTTCAAAGCTTTTCGTGCAAATTCGTGTTTTTATCGCGGCTGATTTTTGAAAAGTCAAAGAATTAACGGTGCGCGGCAAAGCCGGGAAAATTGACGTTGTTTTTCGAAGCGTAAACGAATCGTTCGACCATCTGCGATTCGACTTCCTTGCCGGTGATCGGCGCGAAGCGGAATTTCATGTCGGATTTGCCGATTTTCAGCAAAACTTTAAAGACCGTGTGGTTTTTCCAGCCGCGGTTCGATTCGGTGTCGAGCTTGAATTTGTCGATATTCACGACCGACGTTTCGAACGTGTGGCGATTGTCGTCCGATTCGAAACGGATCGTTTCGGGCGAGATGTAGAGCGAACCGGAACAACGGCTGTTGAAGCTGCCCGAATCGTCGTGATAAACCCTGAAAACCGCGCTGCCGCCGTTCGTGACCGCTTCGCGCATCAGTTTTTCCGCCGCCGCCGCGTTGTTGAGTCCGTACAGATTGACGAACCCGAGCATCTGGTAGGCTTCCGGTTTTTTCGGGTTCAAACGAACGGCGGTTTCCAGAAACTGCACCGCGCCCTGCGGATTTTTCTGATCTTTATAGGAGAACATCGCCCGGTCGAGAAGATCGCCGTAATCGGGCGGCAGCGGTTTCTTCAAGCGATTCGGTTTGCGGGTTTTGGCGAAAGTGTTGCTGTCGTTCGAAGCGATGCGCAGATTGTCGGCGACCGCCCTGATGACTTCCGGGCGCGCGCCCGCGGCGATCAAAAGCTGCCTCGTCTCGGCGGTCAAACGGAAATCGACGCCGTTCGAACTGATGACCGTCACGATGTCGCGCGTCTGCAATTGCTTCGAACGCAAGGCTTTAATGAGCCGGTCTTTTTTCACGGGCGCGCCCTTGTACTGCGCGAACGCACCGACCGCGCTCGACAAGGTCAAAAGACAAGCCAGCGCGATTTTGGTGAAATGCTTTAGTTTTTTAGCGGTAAAACTCAATCCGTACATTACTCTTGAAATGCTTTTCGGCCGCGGAGTAATAAAAATCTCAAACTCCGGTGAGAATTCGTTCGGCGCGGCGCAAACGCGCGGCGCGCGTGTCGACCGCTTCTTTTTTCTTCGACCGGGGTTTGAGCGGCGCCGGTTCGATCGGGCGCTCGCGGACGGCGCGCGCCGAGGACTTCGGGGGAAGCGGGGCGTGAATTTTTTTGATTTCGACCGGCGCGGGTTCGCTTTCGATCGGCGGCGCGGTTAACGGTTCGGTCCCGACCGGCGGAACTTGGTAAAGCGGCCGGTTTTCGCCGACTTCGTTGCGGACGATCGACATCTGAAACGCGAAGTGCAAAACGCCGATCGCCATGATCGCCGCGGCGATCGCGGCGTTGCGCCAGTTGAAAACCCTTCTGGAGAAATTACGCGGGGCGGCGACGCCGTTCGAATTAGGCTTCACGACGAAAATCTTGCCCGAAAATTTGTTGATGACCTTCGTAAAATTCACCGAGTAAACCGAAACCGGCTTTCCTGCAGCGACTTTTTCGAGAGATTTTTCCGTTGATTTTTCCGTCCCTACTTCCATAATTCTTCCTCTGCGAAAAACTCGTCCAAATTGTTATCGACATCCGGCGCGGTTTGTTGCCGACTAATTCGGCGGGCGTCGAATGTTTTTTGATGTTTTAAACCGTCAAAACAGTTGCCATCGAAAAATAAAATTTAAAGTTTCTTATAATAAAAAGATCAATCTTTTCATTCAATTAGAACCGCTTTAATAAGGTAAGTTATCAAGTCCCCGCCGACCCGCATTCATCATAACAATTTTTTAAAATAAGATAAACAAAAAGTTTTAAAGTTTTAACAATCTGGTCGATTTTTTCGCCTTAGTGTTTTGCGCGGCGGAAATGCTAAAATAAATTTCACCTGAAACGAAAACAAATCGCCCGGTAAAGCCCCGTTTATTGGCAGTATATTAATCTAATCCAAGGAGCAATAAGATGGACGCAGTACAAAAAACATACGACATTCCGAAATTCAAGGAACAATACGAAAATTTTATCGGCGGCGAATGGGTCGCGCCGCGCGGCGGCGAGTATTTCGACAACATCTCGCCGGTCGACGGCAAATCCTTTACTAAGGTCGCGCGCTCGACCGCCGAAGACATCGAACTCGCGCTCGACGCGGCGCACAAAGCCGCCCCGAGCTGGAACAATTCATCGGCGACCGAGCGCAGCAATCTGTTATGGAAGATCGCCGACCGGATGCAGGAGAATCTCGATCTGCTGGCGCGCTGCGAGACGTGGGACAACGGCAAGCCGATCCGCGAAACGACCGCCGCCGACCTGCCGCTCGCGATCGATCATTTTCGATACTTTGCGGGCGTCATCCGCGCCGAAACCGGCGAGGCCACCGAGCTCGACGCGAACACGGTTTCGATCAACATCAAAGAGCCCTTGGGCGTCGTCGGGCAGATCATTCCGTGGAACTTTCCGCTGCTGATGGCGACGTGGAAGATCGCGCCGGCGCTCGCCGCCGGCAACTGCACGATCGTCAAACCGGCGGAACAGACGCCCGCCTCGATCATGGTCTGGCTCGAACTGATTCAGGACATTCTTCCCGCCGGCGTGTTGAACGTCGTCAACGGCTTCGGTCCGGAAGCCGGCAAACCGCTCGCGCTCTCCGAGAGAATCGCGAAAGTCGCGTTCACCGGCGAAACAACCACGGGTCGCCTGATCATGCAGTACGCTTCGCAGAACCTGATTCCGGTGACGTTGGAACTCGGCGGCAAATCGCCGAACATCTTCTTTGAAAGCGTGATGGCGGCGGACGACGAGTTTTTCGACAAATGCCTCGAAGGCGCGGCGATGTTCGCGCTCAATCAGGGCGAAATCTGCACGTGCCCATCGAGGATCTTAGTGCAGGAATCGATCGCCGAACGGTTTATCGAACGCGTCAAAGAACGCATCGGCAACATCAAGCTCGGGCATCCGCTCGACCCGGAAACGATGGTCGGCGCGCAGGCGAGCCGCGACCAGTTCGAAAAGATTCTCAATTACATCCAAATCGGACGCGACGAAGGCGCGGAAGTCGTCTGCGGCGGCGAGATGCATAAAAACGAAGGCATCGAAGAAGGATTTTATATTCAGCCGACGCTGATCAAAGGGCACAATAAAATGCGCGTGTTCCAGGAAGAAATCTTCGGTCCGGTCGCTTCGGTGACGACCTTTAAGGACGAGGCGGAAGCGATCGAAATCGCCAACGACACGCTTTACGGATTGGGCGCGGGCGTCTGGACGCGCGACGCGCACCAGCTTTACCAGGTTCCGCGCGCCATTCAGGCGGGCCGCGTCTGGGTCAACTGCTACCATAATTACCCGGCGCACGCGCCGTTCGGCGGCTACAAAAAGAGCGGCTTCGGACGCGAAAACCACAAGATGATGCTCGATCATTACCGCAACAACAAAAACATGCTCGTTTCTTACGACAAAAAAGCGCTCGGATTCTTTTAAATTTGTGATTTGGGATTGCGGTTTTGGGATTTGAAATCAATTTCAAAAGCGTCGCTGAAAGCGACAAATAAAATAGCGTAGGGTGAAGCGAGTGCAAACGAGCGAAACCCTACGCTTGTTTGAGAAAAAGAGCCCGCTCGCTGAAAGCGAGCAACAATCCGCCCTACGCCGAACGAGATGATAAAATACGAATCATCAGTGCACGGGAGCTAACGCTCAAGGAAAGAAAAGATTATGAACACGGAACATTTGAATGACCAACTCGAACCCGAATATGATTTTTCAAAACTAAAGGTCAGAAAGATCGGCGCTGGCAGGCGCGCTTTGCAGGAAAACGCGATTCGACTCGACGCGGACGTGGCGAAAGTTTTTCCCGATTCCGAATCGGTCAATCAGGCGCTCAGGTTTTTAATCAGGATCATCAAAGAACATCAGCCGGAGCTGAAGTAATATGAAAGAAGTTGCACGAGTTCACGTCACGGACGAAGCGGTAAAAATCATCGAACAATTGCGCGCGAAACACGGCGAATTGATGTTTCATCAATCGGGCGGCTGCTGCGACGGGTCTTCGCCGATGTGTTACGAAAAGGGCGAATTCCTGGTCGGGCCGGCCGACGTCTGGCTCGGCGAGATCGCGGGCTGCGATTTTTATATCGCGAAAGACCAGTTCGAAACGTGGAAGCACACGGAACTGACGATCGACGTCGTGCCGGGTCGCGGCGCTTCGTTTTCGCTCGAAATCCCTTTGGGCGTGCGCTTCGTCACGAAATCGAAAATGTTCTGCCTGAAAGACGACGAAAAACTGACCGAAACGAGGCTCGGCGAAATGATCTAGGGATTTATTCATTTGTTCATTGAATCATTGATTCATTTCAATTTTTTATGAACGAATGAAACAATGAAACAATGTACATAACGGTCTACGAAAAACCGACCTGAACGACGTGCCGCAATCTGGCGACGTTGTTTCGTGAAAACGACATCGATTTCGAAAGAGTCAACTATTTTATCGAGCCGCTCGGCGAGGAAAAGCTGCGCGAACTTTTGAAAAAAGCCGGTCTTTCGGCGTTCGACGTGGTGAGAAAAAACGAAGCGATTTACAAGGAATTGAAAATCGGCGATGTTGAAGACGAAGAACGAATGATCCGGCTTATCGCTGAAAACCCGCCGCTTTTGCAGCGCCCGATCGTCGAAGTCGGCGACCGCGCCGTGCTCGCGCGGCCCGTCGAAAAAGCGCTCGAATTGATAAAACCTGAGCTTTGATCTTTGAAAAATCGAAGATCAAAGCTCAAAATCAAATATGCAATCGGTCGAACATTTACGCCATCTTTTTAACTACAACGATTGGGCGAACCGCCGGATTTTGACGGCGCTCAAAGAAAACCGCGCGGAAAAAGCGCACCGCATTCTCGCGCATCTGCTCGTCACCGAAGCCGAATACTTCGAACGGCTGTACGGCAAAGATTCGAAGGGCTTCGATTTCTGGCAGGATTTATCTCTCGAAGAATGCGGCGCGCTGGCGCGCGAAACCGCCGAAAGATACGAGAAACTGTTGCGGCGCTTCGACGACGAGGGGTTGGATTTGACGGCGCGCTACCGAACGAGCGAAGGCGTCTGGCATGAAAACACGTTCCGCGAAATGCTGACGCACGTGCTTTTTCACTCGTCGATCCATCGCGGGAATATCACGCTGAGCATGCGCGAAAACGGCTTCGCGCCGCCGAAGATCGATTACATCATTTATCTCCGCGAAACCAAATATATTTAGTTCGTCGCTCAACGCCCGTCATTCGTTGTCGGTTGAATAAAGATCGAAAAGTTGGTTAATATTCAATCTGCAACGAACGACGAACGACGAACGCCGCCAATGGAACAACCCGAACAACTCAGTTTCGATTTTTACAAGGAACAGCCGCGAATCGTCCGCGAATCGCGCGACGAGCTGCGCCTCAAGCTCGGCGAATTCGCCGGCCCGCTCGACCTTCTGCTCTATCTCATCAAACAGGAACAGGCGAACATTTTCGACATTCCGATCGCCAAGATCACGGACGAATATCTGAAGTACATCCGCCTCATGAAAACTCTGGACATTTCGGTGGCGGGCGATTTTCTGGTGATGGCGGCGACGTTGATCGAGATCAAATCGAAAATGCTGCTGCCGAATGACGTTTCGGAAGAAGCGGAAGAAGAAATGGAAGACCCGCGCGAAGCGCTCGTGCGCCAGCTGCTCGAACACCAGAAATTCAAAAACGCCGCGCAGATGCTCTACGAGCGCACGACCGTCGAGGAAGCGGTTTTCGCGCGCGGCAAAATCGAATCGGACGAAAACAACGCCGAAACGAACGCGACCGTTTTCGATTTGCTGAGCGTCTTTCAAAGGATTCTCGCGCGCCGCGTCGAGGAAATCCAGATGGAAATCGAGCGCGAAGAAGTGAGCCTCGCCGAGATGCTCAATAATTTGAAACGGCGCGTTTTCGAGGAAAAAGAGTTGAGCCTGCTGAAGTTTTTCGAAGAAATGCGCTCGCGCCGCGAGATCGTGACGGCATTTTTCGCGATCCTCGAAATCGTCCGCACCGAAAACATAAAATTAACGCAGTCGGCGACGTTCGGCGATATTATTTTGAAGAAAATGGAGTAGGATTTTTGGTTTTTGGTAAAATCCCCTATTTAAATCTATCGCCCGGAAGCTAAAACCCAAAAACCAAAAATCCAAAATCCAAAACCCAATTTATGGAAGTTGAAGAAAAACAGCCGCGCGGCATCGCCGAAATCGTTTCGATCGTCGAAGCGCTCGTCTTCGTGGCGGACGAGCCGATCACGGTCAAGATTCTGGCGGAAGTTTTGGAAGAAGATAAGGAAACCGTCGAGGCGGCGGTCGAGGAGCTAAAACGCGAATACGACGAGCGCGCCGGCGGCTTGCAGCTGCGCGAAATCGCCGGCGGCTGGCAAATCTCGACGCGCACCGAGTATCACGAAGAAATCCGCAAATTCTTAAAAACGCGCCCCTCGGCGAAATTGTCGCTGGCGGCGCTCGAAACCTTAGCCGTCATCGCCTACAAACAGCCGGTCACGGTGCCCGAAATCCTGGAAATTCGCGGCGTGCAGTCGGCGTCGGCGATCAAAACGCTGCTCGACAAAAAACTCATCACCGCGAAAGGCCGCAAGGAAACCGTCGGACGCCCGATGATGTACGGAACGTCCCGAGATTTTCTGCTGCAGTTCGGGTTGAAAGATTTGTCCGAGCTGCCCTCGATCGAGGATTTCGAAGATTTGGCGCAGGGAGCGTAAACGCTTTCAACGGTTTAGAGCAAATTACCTTCGAGCCCGCGATCATTATCAGCAATTAAAATAATGAAGATTTCGAGGATCGGGCGAAAGCAAAATGCGCATAACGGAAGAAACGAACGATAAATTAATCGTCAAAAGGGCGGAGAGCCATGTCTGGATTTATTTTTTATTTATCTGCTTCGGCGGTTTTTTTCTGATGATGATTTCGATGGGCTCGGTCAAGGCGGGCTATGTCGAACCGCGCGGCAAAAGCCGCCCGCAGTCCGGCGCGGTCGTCGTGCTTTTTCCGGTCGCGACGATCCTCATATATTTTTACGAACGGCGGCAAAATCGGAAAGCGATCATAATGGATTCCAAAGAACGGATCATGACCGTCGTCGGCGCGCGCACCGACAAGGTCCCGTTCGCTGAAATCAAAGAATTCGGTCTCGATAAAACGGGACTGACCGAATCGACGCTGATCGTGGTCGAAATGATGGACGGACAGCGCTTCGGCACCGGCATCGCCGCGCCGCGCGGAAAAGACGAGAATCTGCCGGAGATTCTGCAGAAACTGACCGCAAAGCTCAGACAACCGCCGCCGGTTCTGACAAACTAAATGCAAACTACCGAGAAGCCGGAAAAAATCACGCTTCGCTATATTCCAGCCCGCAAGTTGATGATCGGCGGCGGATCGGTTCTCATTACAGGCGTCTGGCTTTTATGGACGCTCTATTCCCTGTTCGTCGGCACGCGTGTTTTGTCGAGTCCGCTTGCCGGAAATCGGGGCGATTTTATTCCGGCGGCGATCGTCGGCGCGCTGTTTTTGCTGGCGTTTTTTTTGGTCGCGCGGATCGCGGTCGTAACCGTCACGATCAGCCCGGAAAACGAGAGCGTCGACGCGGATTTCCGGCGGATTTACGGCAGCCGAACCGACCGCTTTTATTTTACGCAGATCAGTTATTTCAAAGCGTATCCGGGCGCGCCGGATTTTGCGACGTATCGTCTGGCGCTGGTGCTTGAAAATTATAAAGAAATCCCGCTGCATGTCCGCGCCGGAAAAGACCGGAAAGAGACGACCAGGCTCATCAAAAGGCTCAACAAATTAATCAATCCGCCGCCCGCCAAAGCCAGCTTCCCGAAAAAAAAGCGAACTCATGCAAATCGAACAAAATCAAAATGAATTGATCATCCGCGAAACGCCCGGCTGCTTGTGGATTTTCGGGCTTTTCTTCGCGATCGTCGGCGGCGTCTTCGTCTGGGGCGCGCTCGGCGGTTTCGCCGATTGGGGCACGCAGTCCTTCTGGATGCTCGCGGCGGCTTTCCTGATGGGCGCGGTCGGCGTCGCCGGCGGCGGCTGGATAATCTACGGCGCGCCGGTCACGAGGGTCGTCGTCGACCGCCACGAACGCGACGTTTTGATGACGCGTTACGGTTTGTTCGGAAAGCGGGAAACTATTTTCGCGTTCGACGAGATCGAACAGTTTCGTCTCGTCGAAGAACGGGACGACGAAAGCAATCCGATCTGGTCACTGGCGATGGATTTGACGAACGGCGAGACGGTCAAAATCTCGTCGCTGCCGAGCCACGACCGCCGGTTCAAAGAAAATTTCGTTTTTCGAACCAACGAATTCATGCACAAACAACTCGCTTCGACCGAGCTGATTTTCGACGCGCAGGATGAAGACTTTCCCGAAATAGGTTAAAATCTTTGTCTTATGTTAGAGCGACTGAATAAACTCATTGCGCAGGCGGGCGTCGCCTCGCGGCGCGGCGCCGACGAACTGATCGCGGAAGGCGCGGTTTCCGTGAACGGCGAAATCGTCACCGAACCGGGCACGAAAGCCGACCCGGAAAAAGACCACATCAAGGTGCGCGGCAAATTGATCAACGCCAAAATCGCCCAGCGCGAAAAGGTCTATATTTTGCTGAATAAGCCGAAAGGTTATCTGTCGAGCGCCGCCGACCCGGAAGGTCGCAAGCTCGTCACCGATCTCGTCAAAGGCTACGGCAAGCTGCATCCGGTCGGGCGGCTCGACTACAACACGGAAGGCTTGATCATTCTCACGAACGACGGCGAATTCACGAACCTGGTCGCCTCGTCGAAAACGATCCCGAAGGTTTACGAAGTCAAGGTCAAAGGCCTGCCGAATGAAAACGCGATCAATAAACTGCGGCGCGGCGTGCGGCTCGACGACGGCTTTAAAACCGCGCCGGCGCAGATCAGAGAATTGAAAGGCACCGACAAAAACGGCTGGTACGAAGTCACGCTTTACGAAGGTCACAACCAGCAGATCAGAAAAATGTTCGATTCCGTCGGTCACTCGGTCGTCAAACTCAAGCGCATCGCGATCGGCAGCATCGACTACGACCGCCTGCCGACCGGCGCTTACCGCGAGCTCGATCCGGAAGAAGTCAAAAACATCGCCGCGCCCGCCAAAGCGCCGAAGCCGAAACCCGCGCCGAAGGAAAAGGCCGAAAAACCGCCGTCGAGATCGCGCGCGTGGGCACCGAAAAAATCGGTCGACGGCAGAACGGCGTCCAAACCCGGACGCCGCCGCTGATACCCGAACATCCCCGCGCCGCGGTTACTCAGACGCTATGGAAAAATCGATGCAGTGGAAAACGATGCTGATGCTCGCCAGCGCGGGCATCGTCGCGATTATGGGGTCGGTTCATTTACTGTATACGTTTCACGGGCCGAAGATGCTTCCGCGCGATCCCGAACTGATCGACTCGATGAAGGCCGTCACGCTCGTCATCACCGAAGAAACCACCGTTTGGAAAGCCTGGCTCGGCTTTAACGCCAGTCACAGCATGGCGGCGATTCTGTTCGGTCTGATTTACGGCTACCTCGCGCTCGCGCATCCGGCAGTGCTGTACGGCTCCGGCTACCTGCAAATCGTCGGTTTTCTGATGCTGACCGGACTTTTGATCCTCGCGTGGCGCTATTGGTTCAGCGTGCCGTTCGCGGGCATCGCGCTCGCATTGATCTGTTATGCGGGAAGCCTGATCGCGGCGCGCGCCTGACGAATCGCGGCAGCGGAAACTGACGGCGTTTGATGTAGTCCCCTTAAAAGCCGGTTTACCAAACGACGCTTCATCACGGAAAATGTCGTTTCAGCGTCCGCAATCCGCCTGCCTCGAAAACAAGCGAAAAAACTCCGGATCCCAAATATCGGAGCGCGCGACTCGACGATAACCGCGCGCTTCGTAATTCAGATTTCTAAAGATAACGGTGTTCGACCATCAGGCATAAATCCTGCACGACCCTGATGCCGTTTTCCGCCAAAACACGCGCGGCTTCGTCGTTGCGGATGCCGGCCTGAAACCAGACGGATTTCGGACGCGCGGCTAAAATGTCTTCGACGTGCGGCGGGATGTCGTTCGAGCGGCGAAAAACGTTGACCATATCGATCGGTTCGGGAACGTCGGCCAAGCGCCGGTAAACCGTTTCTCCGAGAATCTCCGTCGCTTCCGGATAGTAGACGGGCACCGGAATGACTTTAAAGCCGTGATCGCGCATGTATTTAGGCACGTAAAACGCCGGCTGAAAACTCTGCGCTTCGGTCTTGATGCCGAGCACGGCGATGGTTTTGGTTTCTTTGATGAGCTCGCGAATCTCGTCGTCGCTGCTGAGTATGTTTGCTTTCCAGTCCATTTCTGTATTTTACAAACTGGCGGCGCGATTGTGAATCATTTAATCGTTTGCTCATCGATTCATTTCTTTCCAAAAATGAATCGATGAGCAAACGATTAAATGAACAAATGACTAAATCCCTGCTCTCCAACGGCAATCCGCTTGCTTTACCTTTTCTGATTATGACACAATAATTTTCGATTATAATAAGATTATGAATTTTGAATTAAACGAAGAACAACTTCAGATCAAGTTTGCGGTGCGCGAATTCGCGGAAAGCGAGATCAAGCCGAACGTTTCGGAGTGGGACGAAAGCCAGCATTTCCCCGACGAGCTGCGCCCCGCTTTAGCCGAACTCGGCTTGATGGGCGTGATTTTCCCGGAAGAATACGGCGGCGCGGGACTCGGCTACGTCGAGTACGCGACGATCATCGAGGAGCTCGGGCGCGTCGACGGCTCGGTCGGGCTGTCGGTCGCCGCGCACAACTCGCTCTGCTCGAATCACATTTTCATGTTCGGTTCGGAAGAGCAGAAACGGAAATATCTCGTGCCGTTAACGCGGGGCGAAACCTGGGGCGCGTGGGGCCTGACCGAATCAAACGCCGGCTCGGACGCTTCGGGAACGCGCACGGTCGCCGTGCGCAACAACGGCGGCTGGCAGGTCAACGGCTCGAAAAACTTCATCACGCACGCGATCACCGGCAATACGCTCGTCGCGGTCGCCGTCACCGACAAGGAAAAGGGCAACAAAGGCATCTCGGCGTTTATTTTCGATAAATCGATGGAAGGTTTCCGTTCGGACAAAAAGGAAAACAAGCTCGGCATGCGCGCGTCCGAAACGGCCTCGGTCGTTTTCGAAGACTGTTACGTGCCGGACGAAAATCGGCTCGGAAACTTGGGCGAAGGATTCCTTCAGGCGATGCAGATCCTCGACGGCGGGCGCATCTCGATCGCCGCGCTGTCGGTCGGCATCGCGCAGGGCGCGTACGAAGCGGCGGTGCGCTACGCGAAAGAGCGTCACCAGTTCGGGAAACCGATCGCCGAATTTCAGGCGATCCAGTTCAAGTTAGCCGACATGGCGACGCAGATCGAAGCCGCCCGGCTTTTGACGCAGCAGGCGGCGACGCTCAAAGACGCCGGCAAAAAAGTCTCGCAGGCGTCGGCGATGGCGAAGCTTTTCGCTTCGGAAACCGCCGTCAGGGTCGCCGAAGAATCGATCCAGATCCACGGCGGTTACGGGTACACGAAGGATTACCCGGCGGAAAAATACTGGCGCGACGCCAAGCTCTGCACGATCGGCGAAGGCACGAGCGAGATTCAGCGGCTCGTCATCGCCAAAAATCTGCTCAAAGCTTAAAAGAAAAATCAGCCGCGAAGATGCACGAACGAACACGAAAGATATTTAAATTATTTTTCGTGTTTTTTCGTCGGTTAGCGGCTGAATTTTATTTTCGCTCCCGCTGAAACGGATTTCGATTCTTTTGCGCGTATAAGGTCGGAGTCTTGAAATAAAAGCAGAAGGAGAAAAAATCAGTTTATGTCAGCAGCGAGAGAAAAATATTTGGCGGCGGCGCTCAACGTCGTCAAGGGCGTCAAGTCGAAAGTCCCGTTCGGCGCGTCTAACCGCGGTTCGGATTACGACGCCGCGTACGAAAAATTCCATAAGAAAATCGAAGGCGGCAACCCGAACGCGCTCGACAAATTGTTGGGCGAAATGACCCGGTTTCTGCCGCTTTTGACCGGCGCGAACCGCGCGCAGCAGATTTACGCGGAAAAAACCGGCGACATCCCCGATGGCGATTCGTTCGCCGACAAACTCAACCGCATGCGGCAGATCGCCAACATCACCGTCAAGACGAAGGCGGGAAACTGCAACGAGCAATCGATCGTCGCCTTTGTGGATTTATACGACCTCGGAATTCGGCCGCTCGCGTGGGTTTATACGGGCAACGAGCGGCACGCGTTCGTCCTCATCGGCAGAGCGTCGGGAACCGGACCGAATCCGGCGAATTGGGGCGACGACTGCGTGGTCTGCGATCCGTGGGCGAACGAGGCTTACTGCCTTCCGGCGGAAACCGGCGCGGGCATTCTGCAGGCCAAATGGGGCAGTCCGATCGTCAAACCCCAATTCGGCGTCGCCTGATCAAACGCTTTTTTAACGAGGCGCAAAATACGAAAAAACGCGGAAAATAAGTTAACTTATTTTCCGCGTTTTTTCGCGGCTGATTTTCGACATTCCGCGTTGCACAGATGAAACATTTGTTTTATGATGATCGTGCTGTCTGAAACAAACCAGTTAATCAATCTTAAGGAGATCAAACAAATGAGTACAGGAACTGCGATGGTAGGAAATTTAGCCGCCGCGCTGATCGGCGAGCTGCAAACGGAAGCCGCGACGACGCGGAAGGTTTTGGAGCGAATTCCGGCTGACAAATTCGATTACAAGCCGCATGAGAAATCGATGAAAATGGGCAGTCTCGCCGTTCACATCGCCGAAATGTTCGGCTGGACGATCGAGGCGGTCACCAAGACGGAGCTCGATTTCGCCGCCATGGACTACAAACCGTTCCAGCCGGCGACGACCGAGGAACTGGTCGGCTTCTTCGACAAAGTTTTGGCGGACGCGATCGAAGCGTTAAAGGCGACGTCCGACGAAGCGATGGCGGAAAACTGGACCTTGCGCAACGGCGAAACCGTTTATTTCACGCAGCCGCGCGTTCAGGTTCTGCGCGGCATGGTGTTCAATCACATCGTGCATCACCGCGGGCAGCTTTCGGTTTACATGCGTCTCAACGACATTCCCGTTCCCGCGCTTTACGGACCGTCCGCCGACGAGCAAATGTAATCTCGAAATCAAAAGCCGAAGTCACCGGCAGTAAAGCAAAAAAGAAAGTGAAACATAAAGCCGTTTCAATCCGACCGTTTATCGGCGCGAGGGATTTCGCGATCGCCCGGCGTTTTTACCGCGAGCTGGGTTTTCGGGAAAGCGTCCTGTCGCATAACATGTCTTATTTCGAAACGGAGAATTTGGGCTTTTACCTGCAGGATGCTTATATACAGGACTGGATCGACAACTCGATGATTTTTCTCGAAGTCGAGGACGTCGATCGGTTCTGGAACGAACTTTCGGCGCTCGGTTTGCCGGCGAAATACGCCGGCGTTAAATTGACGCCGATTCGCGGATACGATTGGGGTCGCGAATGTTTTCTGCACGACCCGTCGGGCGTCCTCTGGCACTTCGGCGAATTTTTCAAATAATATAAAAAAGGCGGACTCGAAAAGTCCGCCTTTTGTGGAATCAGGAACCGGCTCGTTTTATTTCTGAACGTCGTACAAAATCTTTGTCGCGGTGTTGTTCTGCGAGTCGAGGACGACATTGAATTTGATTTTACGCCATTCCAAATCGCCGATTCTCACCTCCCCGATGCCCTCGTATTTCGTTTGAAACGATGTCAGCGGCGCGCTGTCGAAACCGTCGATCGAAATCACGATGTTCGTCGTTTCGAAATCCTTGCCGATTTTCGTCATCAATTCTTTCATCAGATTATCTTCGGTCGCGCTCGGCGCGAATTCCGCGTCGATGAATCGATAATCGATGTTTTCGACGCTTTGATTGTTCAAGTTGACCTGCGCGGTAAACTGAAACGGCAATTCGGTTTTATCGTTGATGACGACCGCGAGCGCCTGCCCGTTGAAATCGAGCTTGGTTTTCGAAACTTCCTGATCGCGGACGCTGTTCAATTTGACTTCGACCGATTGATCGGCGAGATCGACGCGCAGCTTTTCGGTCAATTTCTGCACGATCGCCGACTGGTAGCGGTCGGCTTTAACGCTGCCGTTCGCCTGCATCGTAAAGGCGGCGATCAGCGCCAGCACGATAATCACGATATTGAGTTTGATGAGATCCAATAAAATTTTCATAGCCTTAAACCTCTTGCCCTTTTTTTGGCAAGCCTCGTGCCAAACCGCTTTTATTTTTCTAAACTTAGATTTTCCAGTTGTTTAGCCGTACAAAACCGACCGCAAACAGAAAGACGAAGCGGCGGAAAAGTTTTGCCGTCGCATTAAAATCAATCACGCCGTTTGTTTTGAATCGAACCAAAACCGGCGGCGGCTTTTGGAAAATCTTCGGGAAAAGTGAGAAAATTACAAACTTATGTTCGAGACCCAAAATCTGGTCGAAAAGCTCCTTAATGGGGAACCGCGCGCGGTCGCGCGGGCGATTACGAAAGCCGAAAACGGCGTCCGCGGCGCGGCGGAACTGATGAAAGCCGTTTTCCCGCACACCGGTCGCGCGCTCGTCATCGGCATCACCGGCGCGCCCGGCGCGGGCAAATCTTCGCTCGTCGATAAACTGGCGATGCATTACAAGGACAAAGGCGAACGCGTCGGCATCATCGCGGTCGACCCGTCGAGCCCGTTTTCGGGCGGCGCGATTTTAGGCGATCGAATCCGCATGTCGACCCTGGGTTTGGACAAAAACGTCTTTATCCGCTCGATGGCGACGCGCGGTAATCTCGGCGGGCTGTCGCGCGCGACGGTCGACGCGGTCGCGATTCTCGACGCCGCCGGCTTCGATAAAGTTATCGTCGAAACGGTCGGCGTCGGGCAGGACGAAGTCGAGATCGTCAAAACGGCGGACGTTTCGGTCGTCGTGCTCGTGCCCGGCATGGGCGACGACATTCAGGCGATCAAGGCGGGCATCATGGAGATCGGCGACGCGTTCGTCATCAACAAAGCCGACCGCGAAGGCGTCATCCGCACCGAAAAGGAATTACAGGCGCTGCTTTCTTTGGCGCACCGCCCGGATTTCTGGAATCCGCCGATCGTCAAAACGATCGCGACCGAAAACAAAGGCATCGAAGATTTATCGAAAGCCATCGAAAGCTATTACGAGTTTCAGAAATCCGGCGAAAATTTGGAAAGAAGAAAAGCGATCGCGCGCTGGCGGCTGCTCGAACTGCTGCAGGAAAGGCTTTTGGCGGAGGTTTTGAGCCGCGACGGCAGCGAAGAAAAACTTGAAAAACTGGCGCGGGAAATCGCCGAAAAGCGCAGCGATCCGTATTCGGCGATCGAAGAAATTTTGAAATAACGTATTTTGAAGTAACTTATGAAAATCAATCATCTCGGCATCGCGACGAAAGGCATCGCGGAAGCCTTGAAATTCTGGGAAGACGCTTTGGGTCTGGAAAACGTGCACACCGAAACGGTCGAAGACCAGAAGGTGCGCGTCGCGATGCTGCCTTTGGGCGAATCGCGCATCGAACTTTTGGAGCCAACCTCGGAGGATTCGCCGATTTCTAAGTTTCTGGAGAAACGCGGCGGCGGGATTCATCATATCGCCGTCGAGGTGGCGGACATCCGCCAGACACTGGCGAAACTAAAAGCGGAAGGCGCGCGTTTAATAGACGAAGAACCGCGAATCGGCGCCGAAGGCTGCCTGGTCGCTTTCGTGCATCCGTCGTCGGCGAACGGCGTGCTGCTCGAACTGGTGCAGGAAAATAAATAAAACGGTAAAAAGCGTGTTTTGAATTGAATTATTGAAAATATCAGTTAAAATTCATTTTTCACCAATCGACAATTTAACAAAAAGTGAGGATTTAAAATCTTGAGTAGTTTAGGAAAAATAGTAATTTTATTGGGCGTCATTTTAGCCATCGGCGCCGGCTTGGTCGTCTGGAAGCAAAAATACGGCGGGCTGCACGGCGGTCACGGCGCGGTTTCGTTCAATAAAATGACGAAAGAAGAGATGGAGCTTCTCTTAAAAGACGCCAACCCGATGATGCTCAAACGTCTCGCGGAAGACCCGGAAATGAAAAAGCAGCAGCTCGACAGCATCAAGCAGTTGCTGGCGATCGCGAGCGAAGCGAAAAAAGACCCGACCGTTTACGACGAAAACACGAAAAAGGCGATGGAAATCATCGACGCCGTGATCTGGGCGCGCACCTACGACCAGGAAATCAACAAAGATAAAGGTCCGATGCCGCCGTTCGGCTTCATCACCGAAGACCAGATCAAAGCGTTTTACGGCGAAGGCGATCAGGTCGACGCCGAGCAGAAAAAACACGCCGCGGAGTTTGAAGAATTCCTGAACGTGCAGCTCAATTTCGCCCGTAAAAACAAATCCGTCCCCGAAGACACCGAGCCGACCGACGAGGAAAAGGCTCAGATGAAAAACGAATTTGCCAAGATTAAAATCTACGAACAGGAAGCGAAAGCCAAGGTGAAATCGAAAGAACTGCCGGAAGAATTTCAGAAAAAAGTCGAGCTGCAGAGCAAGTTGCAGCAGGCGCAGTTCCTCTCGCGCATGTATTCGCAGGAAGTGCTCGCGAAAAAAGCGGAAGTCACCGACGAGGACGTTCAGAAATACTTGGCCGAGCATCCGGAACTGAACACCGAAGAAAGCAAACGCACGAAAGCCAACGAAGTGCTCCAGCGCCTGAAAAACGGCGAGGATTTCGCGGCGCTCGCCAAAGAATTTTCGGAAGATCCGGGCAGCAAGGAAAAAGGCGGTCTTTACGAAAACGTGACCGAAGGCGGCGGTTTCGACAAGACTTTCGAATCAGCCGCGCTCGCGCTCCAGCCCGGACAGTTCACGCAGGAACTGGTCGCGACGCCGTTCGGATTCCACATCATCAAACTCGAAAAGAAAGGCGAAACGAAAGACCCGAGCGGTCAGCCGAAACAGTCCTACGACGTCCGTCACATTCTTTTCTCGACGATGATCAAAGACCCGGAAAACCCGATGGCGCGCGAAATGCCCGTCAAAGAGTTCGTCAAACAAAAGCTCGAAACGGATAAGGAAAAACAGGTGCTCGACGAATTGGTCGCGAAAAACAACGTCGAAGTCGCCGAGGATTTCGCGATCCCGCAGGTTTCGGACGAGCAGATGCAGGAAATGATGAAGAAGCAGATGCAGCAGCAAATGCCGCAGATGCCGCAGCAAATGCCTGAAAGCGAGCAGAACGGTCCCGCTCCCGATGACGCGAAAAAGCCGGAAGCGAAAAAACCGGAACCGAAGAAAAAATAGTTTTCAACGGAAAACGAAAAACGGAAAATGGAAAATAAATGATTTAAAGTATTTTCCATTTTCCGTTTTCGATTTTGCATTATGTTTTTGGGCGATTACCGCATCGAAATCATTCCCGACGCCGAATTCCGGCTCGACGGCGGCGCGATGTTCGGCGTCGTGCCGCGCGTGCTCTGGGAGAAAGTTTGCCCGCCCGACGAACTGAATCGCATCCAGCTCAACATGAACTGCCTGTTCGTGGAAACGCCCGGCGAGAAAATCCTCATCGAAACCGGCATCGGCGAAAAATGGACGGCTAAACAAACCGCCAATTACGGCATTTTCCGCGCCAAACCTTTTGCCCAAACGCTTTACGAAAAAACCGGCCGCACGCCCGGCGACATCACGATCGTCGTCAACACGCACCTCCATTTCGACCACGCCGGCGGAAATACTGTGAACAGTGGTCAGTGGTCGGTGGTCGGCGATCAGAAATTGTCTTCGACTGACCGCCGAACGCTGTCCGCCGAACACTGTTGCGCCCAATTTCCGAACGCGCGGTATTTCGTTTCGCGCAGCGAATTCGAACACGCCGAAAACCCTTCGGAGCGCGACCGCGCGAGTTATTTGCCGGAAAACTGGCGACCGCTCGCCGAATCCGGGCAGCTCGAATTGAAGCCCGACGAATACGAAGTCGTCGAAGGACTGACGGTGCAGAAAATTCGCGGCCATTCGGAAACGATGCAGACGTGGAAACTTTCGCGCGGCGGCGAAACGTTGTACGGCTTCGCCGACCTGATCCCAACCGCCGCGCATCTTCCAATGGCGTGGATCATGGGCTACGACCTTTATCCGGTCGAAACATTGGAAGCGAAAAAGCGCCTGATTCCGCAGGCGGTCGAAGAAAATTGGATTTGTCTTTTCTACCACGATTTCGCGACGCCGCTTTGTCGTTTGACGGAAAAGGACGGCAAAATTCGGGCGATCGCTGTTTAATTCCGGGCGTTCCTAAAGATTCGGAAATCAGAGTTTAGACGCTCTGATTTTTTTTTGTTTTGCTTTATACTTTATGACTTTGAACGGAATTATTTTAAAGCAATATGGAACAAGTAAAAATAGGAATTATCGGCGGCTCTGGACTATACCAGATGCCGGAATTGACGGACGTGACGGAAGTCGAAGTCGACACGCCGTTCGGGCGTCCGTCGGACGCTTTTATCATCGGAACTTTGGAAGGGACGCGCGTCGCCTTTTTGCCGCGTCACGGGCGCGGGCATAAACTGACGCCGACCGAGCTTCCCTTTCGCGCCAACATTTACGCGATGAAGCTTTTGGGGGTCGATTATATTTTATCGGTCTCGGCGGTCGGCTCGCTCAGAGAAGATTACGCGCCGACCGATTTCTGCATTCCCGATCAGTTTTTCGACCGCACGCGCGCCCGCGCCGAGGAATCGACGTTTTTCGGCGAAGGCATCGTCGGGCACATCACGTTCGCGCATCCGGTCTGCTCGGAACTCGGCGATATTCTGGAAGAATCGTGCCGCACGGTCGAAGGCCTAAAGGTTCATCGCGGCGGAACTTACATCTGCATGGAAGGTCCGGCGTTTTCGACGAAAGCCGAATCGAACGTGTACCGCGCGTGGGGCATGGACATCATCGGCATGACGAATCTGCAGGAAGCGAAACTCGCGCGCGAAGCCGAAATCGCCTACGCGACGCTCGCGCTCGTCACCGATTACGACTGCTGGCACGAAGATCACGACGCGGTTTCGATCGACATGGTCGTCGAATACCTGACGAAAAACGTCCGCAACGCGCAGCTGGTGTTAAAGGAAGCCGTTCGGCGCGTCGCCGCGAAGGGCACGCCGAACCCGTTCGAAGGCGCGACTAAAAACGCGATCTTCACCGCGCCCGAGCACTGGAACCCGGAAACGGCGAAAAAGCTCGACGCGATCATCGGCAAATACGCGTAATACAGTGGACAGCGGACAGTGATCGGTGGTCAGAGAAGATTTCAACTGACCACCGACCGCTGTTCACCGACCACAGAACTTTGACCGAAATCGGCGGGCAGAGTATTATTTTTCAATAGACAACTTTCCAAATCTTCTTCCACCGACCAGAAAATTTATGACTGAAACAGTTGAAACCGCTGCCGACGCGCAGCCGATTGAAAAGCGCGCGCCAATGAAAATCGGCGTTCCGCGTGAAATCTACGAAGGCGAAAGGCGCGTCGCGGCGACGCCCGACACCGCCGCGAAGCTGCAGAAACTCGGTTTTGAAGTCCTGATCGAATCGGGCGCCGGCGCGCACGCCGATTTTCCCGACCAGGCGTACGAAAAAGCCGGCTGCCGGATCGTGCCGGAAACCGCGGTTTTATGGCGGCAAGCAGACATCATTCTGAAAGTCCGCCAGCCGATGGGCGACGAGTCGAATTATCTTGCTCCCGGAAAAACCCTCATCAGTTTCATTTACCCGGCGCAGAACGAAGAATTGGTGGAAACATTGGCGAAAACCGGCGCGAACGTGCTCGCGATGGACGCGATCCCGCGCATTTCGCGCGCGCAGAAAATGGACGCCCTCAGCTCGATGGCGAACATCGCCGGCTACCGCGCGATCGTCGAAGCGGCAAACGGTTTCGGACGCTTTTTCACCGGACAGATCACCGCCGCCGGCAAAGTTCCGCCGGCGAAAGTTCTGATCATCGGCGCGGGCGTCGCGGGCCTCGCGGCGATCGGCGCGGCGCGCTCTTTGGGCGCCATCGTCCGCGCCTTCGACACGCGCCCGGTCGTCAAGGAACAGGTCGAATCGATGGGCGCGGATTTTCTCGTGCTCGATTTCGACGAGGAAGGCGAAGGCGGCGGCGGCTACGCGAAAGTCATGTCGAAGGAATTCATCGAAGCGGAAATGGCGCTTTTCGCCGAGCAGGCGCGCGACGTCGACATCATCGTGACGACCGCGCTGATTCCCGGCAAACGAGCGCCGATCCTGATCACGCGCGAGATGGTCGAAAGCATGAAGCAGGGTTCGGTCGTCGTCGATCTCGCGGCGGAACAGGGCGGCAACTGCGAGGTCACGCGACCGGGCGAATCCTACGAATATAAGGGCGTGCGCATCGTCGGCTACACCGATCTTCCGTCGCGGATGGCGAATCAGTCGAGCCAGCTTTACGGCACGAATCTGTGGCATCTGCTGCACGACATGGGCGGCTCGGAAAATTTCCGGATCGATTGGGAAGACGAGGTCGTGCGCGGCGCGCTCGTCGCGCAGAACGGCGAAATCGTTTACGAACTGCCGAAACCGCCGGCGCCCGCACCGACCGCGGCCGCCGCGCCGAAAGCGCACGCCGCGGCAGCCGCGACGGCCGAAGCGAAACCGGCGTCGGGTTTCAAGAATCTCGGCAGCCTTGTTCTCGTGATCGTCGGCGTCATTGCTTTGACCGGCATCGGAATTTCAGCGCCGTCGAACTTCATCTCGCATTTTACGGTCTTCGTGCTCGCGTGCTTCGTCGGCTGGCAGGTCATCTGGAACGTCACGCCCGCGCTGCACACGCCTTTAATGAGCGTCACGAACGCGATCAGCGGCATCATCATCGTCGGCGGCATGCTGCAATTGACGAACAACGCGCCGCAGGTCACGAAAATCCTCGGCGCGGTCGCGATTTTGGTCGGCACGATCAACATCGCCGGCGGATTTCTCGTCACTCAAAGAATGCTCAAAATGTTTCAAAAATAGCGGTCGGTGGTCGGGGTCGGCGGTCAGAAAATGCGTTCTGGCTTTAACCGACCACTGACCGCCGGCCACCGACCACTGAAGAAAAATGTTAGAAAATCAAAATCTTTTAACCGTCGCTTACATCGTCGCGAGCGCGTTTTTTATCCTGAGTCTGAGCGGCTTGTCGAATCCGGAAACGTCGCGGCGCGGCAATCTCTTCGGCATCATCGGGATGTCGATCGCCTTCGTCGCGACGGCGGTTTTCAAAGTCGATTCCTACGGCATGCTGCTCGCCGTCATCGTCCCGGCGGTGATCGCCGGCGCGGTGCTCGCGTCGCGCGTCGCGATGACGTCGATGCCCGAACTCGTCGCGATCCTGCACAGCTTCGTCGGCTTGGCGGCGGTGCTGGTCGGATTCGGCAGCCATCTCACGCCGAACGCATTGCGCGGCGCGGAAAAAACGATTCACGAAATCGAGATCTTCATCGGCGTTTTCATCGGCGCGATCACTTTCACCGGTTCGATCGTCGCTTTCGGAAAACTGCGCGCGCTCATCAGCAGCAAGCCTTTGATGCTGCCGGCCAGACATATCTTGAATTTGGTGATGGTGCTCGTCTGCGTTTATCTCGGGTATCTTTTCGTCGCGACCGGCAGCCTGACGCCGCTTTTGATCATGACCGGAATCGCGTCCGTTTTGGGCGTGCATCTGGTCGCGGCGATCGGCGGCGGCGACATGCCGGTCGTCGTTTCGATGCTCAACAGCTATTCGGGCTGGGCGGCCGCCGCCGCCGGATTCATGCTCTCGAACGATTTATTGATCGTCACCGGCGCGCTCGTCGGTTCATCCGGCGCGATCCTTTCGGCGATCATGTGCAGGGCCATGAACCGCTCGTTTTTCAGCGTCATCATGGGCGGTTTCGGCTCGACCGCCGGCAGCGCGCCGGCGTCCGACCAGCTGCCCGAAGGCGAGGTGACGCCGATTTCGGTCGAGGACACGGTCAATCTTTTGACGGACGCGCGCAGCGTGATCATCGTGCCCGGTTACGGCATGGCGGTCGCGCAGGCGCAGCACGCCGTCGCGGAAATCACGAAACTGCTGCGCGCGCGCGGCGTCAACGTCCGTTTCGGCATTCACCCGGTCGCGGGCCGCCTGCCCGGTCACATGAACGTGCTTTTAGCCGAGGCGAAAGTGCCGTACGACATCGTTTTGGAGATGGACGAGATCAATCACGATTTCCCCGAAACGGACGTCGCGCTGATCATCGGCGCGAACGATACGGTCAACCCGGCGGCGCTCGACGACCCGAACAGTCCGATCGCCGGCATGCCGGTCCTGGAAGTCTGGAAAGCGCAGTTTTCGATCGTCATGAAACGCGGCATGGCGAGCGGTTACGCCGGCGTCGAAAACCCGCTTTTCTTCAAGGAAAACAACCGCATGCTGTTCGGCGACGCGAAGAAAAACGTCGACGCGATCCTCGCGCAGCTGATCGAATCGAACGGCAATAAAGGCAAATGACAAACTCTTGCTGAAGTCCGCGCATCAAATACTGCCGGAGCTTCAGAAATTTATTATGAAAAAAGCATTTTTATTAATCGGTTTATTCGTCAGCCTGTTTGCATTTTCCGCCGGCGCGGCTTACGCGCAGGAAACGCCCGCGCCGCAGGACTTGCCGGTCGATCCGCTGCTCGAAGCCGACGCGAAGGCGAATTTCGAGGTCGCGCAGACGTATTTTCGCACGCGTAAAGCCTACAAAGCCGTCCTGATGCGTTTCGAGGAAACCTTCGCCGCTTACCCGACCTATTCGAAAATGGACGAGTTTTTGTACATGGCGGGCATGAGCAGCTATTACCTTTCGCAGAACAAAGGCAAGCAGAAACTCAACACGCTCGCCGACAACGACGAGGAACGAAAAAAATACACGCCCGAAAAGCTGCGCGAGGACTCGGCGATGTATTTGTCGATGCTCGTCGAAAAATACCCGAACAGCAAGTATAAAAACGACGCGCAGAAAACGTTGAAGGAACTCAAGAAATAGTGGACGGTGGTCGGTGGTCGGCGGTCAGAAAAACTCCAACCGACCACCGACCACTGTTCACTGACCACTGATCACTGAATGAATCTCAATCAGGTCACAATTTATTCAGATAAATCAAAGGAACTCGCCGAGTTTTATCAAACGCTCGGCTTAAAAATAATCGTCGATTCCCTGCCGCGTTACGCGCGCTTCGAGTGCCCGGACGGCGAAGCGACGCTTTCCGTTCACGCGGCGGAAGAACCGGAAACGGCTTCGAACATCGTGCTTTATTTCGAATGCGCCGATCTGGACGAAAAAGTCGCCGAACTGAAAACCGCCGGTTTGGAATTCGAACAAGACCCGGTCGATCAAATATGGCTCTGGCGCGAAGCTTACCTACGCGACCCGTCCGGCAACCGCATCTGTCTTTACCGCGCCGGCGAAAACCGCAGAAATCCGCCGTGGAGAGTGAAATGAAATAAGAAATTCGATTAGACGGAAACGACATTTGCGGTTTTCGATCGCATCGGGCGAGGACAGATCCGTCGCCCCTACATTTTTTGAGGTAAACTTCTTTTCATTTAATACTGCGCGCCTTTTTGTGTTAATCTTTCATTTTGTTTTTCTACGCATCAAAAAATCACTTTTAATCAGAGGAAATTTTACAAAAATATGTCTTTAACAGTTGTTGGTTCGGTCGCGTTCGACGCGCTCGAAACGCCTTTCGGCAAGCGCGACAAGATTTTGGGCGGCGCGGGCACGCATTTTTCGCTCTCGGCGAGCTTTTTTACGAACGTTAACGTGGTCGGCGTCGTCGGCGGCGATTTCACGGACGCGGAATGGGACGTTTTTCGCCGTCACAACGTCAACACGAACGACGTCGAAGTCGTGCCGGACGGCAAAACCTTCTTCTGGAGCGGGCGCTACGATTACGACATGAACACGGCGCACACGCTCGACACGCAGCTCAACGTCTTCGAAACCTTTCAGCCGAAACTCTCGGAGGAATCGAAAAACGCCCGCTTCGTCTTCTTGGCCAACATCCTGCCGATGCTGCAAAAGGAAGTCCGCGAACAATGCGAAAAGGCGGAATTCGTCGCGATGGACACGATGAATTTCTGGATTTCGTCGATGAAGGAACAGCTCATCGAAACGATCAAGGTCGTCGACTGCATCATCATCAACGACGCCGAAGCGCGGCAATTGACCGAAGAGCCGAACATTCACAAAGCGGCGCGGCAGATTCTCGATTACGGACTGAAAGCGGTCGTCATCAAGCGCGGCGAATACGGCGCGACGCTCTTCACGCGCGACGCTTATTTCGTCGTGCCGGCGTACCCTTTGGAATCGGTCTTCGATCCGACCGGCGCGGGCGACACGTTCGCGGGCGGATTTATGGGCTATCTCGCGTCGCAGAGCGCGATCACCGAAGAGACGCTGCGCCGCGCGATGATCTACGGCTCGGTGATGGCGTCGTTCAACGTCGAGGAATTCGGCACCGAGCGCGTCGACCGGCTCGAGTACGCGGAAATCAACCAGCGTTTCCGCGATTTCAAACGCATGACGCATTTCGACGAAATCCCGTTCGAGCGCGCGGTCAACGCTTAAATCGCACGACAAAAATAAAAAGGATTTACCGAACGCCGTCCCGTAAATCCTTTTAATTTGCTCGATTCCGGTTATGAAACGATTGATTTCGGGACTCGTTTTTTTACCGCGCTGGCTTCCGCCGTCAATGCTCAGCGCTGCGGTTCGGGCATGAGCGTCGTTTTTCTCGATCGGCACGGCAAGCCCGTCGAAAAAGGCGGCGAGTATCAAGCCGAACTGACGCTCGTCGACGATCGAAAGCCCGCCCCGAGCGCGTCGGCAACGGGGGCGCGAACTTCGAACACATTTTTTCCCGACCGGCTGCGGCGTTCGCCTCGCGCGATTCGAGGTCACGCACAAAGGCGAAAAGATGATTTTGAAAATCCTCCGCGTTCCGATGGACATCGATTTCTCGATCGAAGCGCCGAAATTTAAGAAAGGCGTGTTCGAGATCGATTTCGAAAACAGCTATCAGCTCGGAGAACCCGCGAAGAAAAAATACGTTTCGCCGAAATACGGGACTTTCGAGCTTTACACGATCGTTACCGAGAAAAAATGGAAGAAGACCGAATAACGAAATTTCGTCCGAAGGCTTCGCGTTTTGAAGCGCGTGGATTTTCGGCCCATGATCGACACCGATTGCCTTTGGAAACTTTTCACTCTGTTCAAAACCGATGATTAAGCAAAACGAACGCGGACTGGCGAATTTCGCGCGTCCGGCATCGAATTTTCTGGTTTTAGCCGCCGGAACCGCCGCGCTGGTCTTTCTGGCGGTTGGATTGATCGCGTCGCTGGGCCAACAGAATTACGGGCTCGCCGGGCTTTTCCTGCTCTCGGTTCTCGGGTTCGTTTTTTTTCTCTGGATGAATATGAACCAGTGGAAAAAAATCACGGTCGGCGAAGAAACCAAAAAACTTTTGTGGGAAATAGATTTGCCCGAAAGCCAGCGGCAGAAGCTTAATCACGAGGTGATCGCGCTCGCGAAGATCCTCGACATCTCGCAGGAGCAGTTGAGCGATTTATTGTCCGCCTACATCGTCGCCGAAGACCTCGCGCTCAGGCAGATCCAGCAGGAAGCCCGGTTGCCGGTGATGCGCCACGTGCAGATCGGCAACGTGCCGTTCGACGGAGTGCTCGTCAAACAGGACGTCGTGACCTGCATCGAAGTCTCGTTTCTTGTGACGCCGAACATCAGCCAGGAAAAAATCGACCTCATCATGAACAAAATGGCGGCGACCAAAAGGGCTTTCGGCATGCTGAAGCTCGGCGCGAAAATGCGTCTGCTGCTCGTGCTCGTGACACAGCTCGACCAGCAGGCGGAAGCGCAGCTCCGGTCGTCGCTCGTCAAAAAATTCGGACAGACGCCGGTCGACGTCGACATTCGCCTGCTCGATTTCGAGGGCTTGCAGAAAATTTACACCATTGATTAGTGGTCAGCGGACGGTGGTCGGCGATCAGCCGTTAGTTAGCGGTGACATTTGACAATTGCCGGCTGATATTCGATAACTGATATTCTGTTATCTGATTGCTGTTCAGCGGTCGCCGGAAACCGACCACCGACCGCTGGCCACCGAAAAATTATGTTGGAAAACAAAGTTGGAATGATCTTCGGCGTCGCGAACAAGCGTTCGATCGCGTGGGCGTGCGCCGAAGCCTGTATGAATCAGGGCGCGCGCCTGGCGTTCACGTACCAGGGCGAACGGCTCAAGGAAAACGTCGAGAAATTAACGAAGGATATTCCCGAAACGCTCGTCGTGCCGTGCGACGTGACGAACCAGCAGGAAGTCGACGCCGCCTTCGCGGCGGTCGGCGAAAAGTACGGCAAACTTGATTTCATCGTCCACTCGATCGCGTTCGCGCCGCGCGAGGCGCTCGAAGGCGAATTTTTGACGACGACGCGCGACGCGTTTTTGACGGCGATGGAAATCAGCACGTTTTCCCTGACGCAAATCGCGCTCGCCGCTTTGCCCTTGATGAAAGAAGGCGGCAGCATCGTCACGATGAGTTACTACGGCGCGGAAAAGGTCGTCATGAATTACAACGTGATGGGCGTCGCGAAAGCCGCGCTCGAATCTTCGACGCGCTACCTGGCGGCGGATCTCGGCAGACACAACATCCGCGTCAACGCGATCAGCGCCGGACCGATCAACACGCTCTCGGCGCGCGGCGTCAAAAACATGGGATCGTTGCTTTCTTACGTCGGCGAAAAATCGCCGTTAAAACGCAACGTCGAAGCGCGCGAAGTCGGCAACACCGCATTATTTCTCGTCAGCGACCTCGCTTCCGGCATCACCGGCGAAACGATCTACGTCGACTGCGGATACAATATCATGGGAATCTAGCGATTTTGAATTTTAGATTTTGGATTTGCCGGCGCGTTCACTAAAGCCGTTCCTTAACGAAAAATTTTCGGCAAAGAAAGGATTCAATGAGCAACGAATCAGTAAACCGACGGGAAATCCGATCCAAAATCCAAAATCCAAAATCCAAAATCGAAATGGCTGAAACAGACGCAAATAAACCGAAACAGAAAAAACCGAAAGTCGCGAAAAAGCAGCCCGGCGAACCGAAAACCGTCGGCGAAGCGAAAATACTCGAAGAAAAAACTTACTGGCAATTGACCGACGACGAAGTGCTGCTGCGCTCGCCCGAACCGGAAGACGAGTATAAAACGTCGGATTCGTGGCGCGTTTTCCGCATCATGGGCGAATTCGTCGGCGGCTTCGACAACATGGCGACGATCACGCGCGGCGTTTCCGTGTTCGGTTCGGCGCGCACGAAGCAGGACGATGAATATTACCGGGCGGCGGTCGAGACCGGGAAATTACTGGCAGAAGCCGGTTTCGAGGTCATCACCGGCGGCGGTCCCGGCATTATGGAAGCGGCGAACCGCGGCGCTTTTTCGGCGAAGAAGGTTTCGGTCGGCTTGAACATCGAGCTCCCGTTCGAACAGGCGGCGAATCCGTACCTGACGAAATCACTGACCTTTAAATATTTCTTCGTCCGCAAGACGCTTTTCATCAAGTATTCGAACGCCTACATCATTTTCCCCGGCGGTTTCGGCACGATGGACGAGCTTTTCGAAGCCTTGACGCTCATCCAGACCAGAAAGATCAGAAATTTCCCGGTCGTGCTGTTCGGCTCGCAGTACTGGCAGGGATTGCTGGCGTGGCTCTCCTCGACGATGCTCAACGAAAAGAACATCAATCCGGAAGATTTGGGCTTGATTTATCTGACAGATTCGCCGAAAGACGCGGTCGATTTCATTGTCAAGACATGCGCCTCGCCGGATGAGAACAAAGGCAGCGGCACGGAAAGCTGAAAAGCAGTGGTCGGGGGTCGGTGAACAGTGGTCAGAAAAGAAATTCTTACTGACCACTGTTCACCGACCCCCGACCACTGCTTCGTCGAGCCACTTGAGATAACCGTCCGAAACTTTTTCCGCTTCGACGCCGACGATTTCGGGAACCTCGTAGCTGTGATTCGCCTCGATAAAACCTTTCAACTCGTCGAATTTGCCGGCCTGCGTTTTGACGAGCAAAAGGTGTTCGGAATCCGTTTGGATTTCGCCTTCCCAAACGTAAAACGATTTCATCGGCGGCAAAACCTGCACGCAGGCGGCGAGCCGCGCTTCAAGAATTTTCCGTGCCAGTCCTTCGCCTTCTTCCGCGTTCGGCGTCGTCGTCAAGACAATCAGCATAAAATTTAACAAAACGAAAAATTAACGGGGACGAACGGGCTCGACCGGATTGATATTTTTATCCCGTTCATTCTGCTGATCCCTGTTAATTTTTGACGGCGAATCAAGATTTGTTCATCAAAGCCGTGTATTGCCCGTCGTCGACCCATTTCAGGATTTCCGCGACGCGCCAGATCGGGAACGGGTGCGTCAGACCGGCGTTCAAGAGATCCGCCCAGAAACGGTCCAGGCCCTTCTCGTCGTAGTTTTTCTGGAACTCGCGCGCCTGTTCGAGAAACAGATCGTAATCGATGCGCGACGCGAAAGTTCCGCCGGCGAGCTTCATCATCGTTCTGCCGATGACGTGCGGGTCCTGCGTGACGAGCAGCGCGGCGCGGTCGCACGACAGCTCGGCGCGGCGCGCCCACGCCATCAGCGCCGAGCTGATGCCGGTCGAAACGATGAATTTAATGATTTCCTTGCCCGGCAAAAGCGCCGCGACGGACGCGTTCATCATCGCCTCGATGAGCCGCGCGGCGGTCAGATAAAGGACGTGTTCGGCGTGGATGTGACCGACTTCGTGCGCGATCACGGCGAGCAGCTCCTCGTCGTTGAGGCGTTCGACCAGTCCCGTCCAGAGCACGATCACGCTCTTGTCGACGCCGCCCGTGAAGGCGTTGACCATCGGGTTCTGCTGGATGAAGAAATCCGGCATGTCGACGCCGAGCGTCGTGCAGGCGACCTGCAGTTTGGCGTAAAGATCGGGACATTGGCGGGGCGTGACCTGCACGGCGCTCGCCATGAACATCACGCGCATCGCCGATTCGCCCGTCACTTTTAAGAGCTGCCGCAGCGCCGTGTCGATGCCCGGAATCGCGCGCAGCGCGGCGAGCGCTTTCGAGTCCGCCGGGTGCACGTAATCGTGCTTGTCCAGATCGGCGAACTTTTTATGCGGTTCGTTCGAGAGCGGCAATTTGCATTTCCCGCAATTCGCCTGGTTGTTTTGATAGTCTTCCTTGACGGAATTTTTCTGCCCGCAGTAGCGGCAGCGGACGCTGTAACGCTCGGCCACGGCGGCGGTCGACTGATTATCTGAATCTTTGTTTGGCATATTTCAAGTTTAATTTAGTCATCAGTGGTTTTTCAACTGTCTTTTGTTTGATGAGTTAAACGCCCGATAGTTGCAAAATGTTTACTTTATCTGCATTTGCCGGTGAGTGATCAAATACGGATTGCCACTCGGGAGAATCGAAAACCTTGCCCGCGAATGAACGCGAATTTTCGCTGATTTTTATTGTTTTGCTTTTATCGCCTTCATTCGCGCCGATTCGCGTTCACTCGCGGGCAAGGTTTTTCGATTCAAGTCAAAAGCCGCGTCAACGCTGAAGCGGCGCGATGAATTCGACCGGATCTTCAGGCGATTTACCGGCGGGCACGACCGCGCCGCCGGTCTGGATGTCGCGCCAGCGCAATTGCCCGTTCGCGCCGTAGAGCAGAAAGCGCACGCGGTTCTGCGAGCGCTCTACGCTGACCTCCAGAAAACTTTGAAAATAAGGCGCGCGGTTGAAATCGAACGCGCCCGAGACCATTTCGTCGTCGAACGGATAGCCGTGCAGCCATTTCATCCACCAGTAAAACGGCATTTTCCAGAACGGCGTTTCGCGGTTGATTTTTGCGGTCAATTCGTCCGTGCGCGGGTAAAACGCGTAATCGGCGATTGCCGGATTTTCCGGGAAGCCGAGCGCCGTGCCGACGCTCAAATACGCGCCGCCGCCGCCGTTGACGAAATGCAGCATTTCTTTTTCTCCGGAAGAATTTTTAGCCCGGTAAAACTCGAAATCGTGCGTGTCGCCCGCCATCGCGACGTCGACTTCGAAACGCTGCAGCAGTTTGTAAATCTCTTCGAACTCCGGCGCGTGTGCCGCCTGGTAAGCGCCCGCGACGTAAAACGGGTGACCGAGCACGACGATTTTGAAATTGTTTCCCGCTCTGGCGAGCGCCGCTTCGAGCCACGCGCGTTCTTTATCGTCGACGCGCCGCAGAATGCCGGTATCGACGGCGATCAGCGAAAAGCCGCTCGCGTGCAGCTCGAAAAACGGCGCGCGCTGCAAGCCGTTCCGGATTCGGTAATATTCGCGCAGCCGCGCCGCTTCCGCCGTGATCTCGTCGAACCGCTGATCGGTCGTGATCGCCTCGGTATTCAAATCCTCGGCGAGGCGGGCGCGCAAAGCGAGCTGCGCCGCGTCCGGCATCAAAAAATTCGCGTTGAAGCCCTCGTTCGCGTCGTACCAGTCGTGATTGCCGGGAATCGCGTAAATCGGTTTTTCGAATCCCTTGAACGGCAGGTAAAAATTCGTTTCGTAATCCTTCATCTTGCCGTCCGGGTAAATCACGTCCGACGACAACACGAGGAATTTGACCTGTTCCCTTTTGCCGGCGGCGATTATTTGGTCGCGCAGCGCCATCTGCGACGGGTCGCCCTCGCCCGTGTCGCCGATCACGACGAAACTGAAATCGCCGTCCGCGTCCGTGCCTTCCGGTTCGACGGCGAAAATTTTCTCGGGCGCGACGCCTTTCAAGCGCGCGTCTTTTTCGACCGCTTCCACCATTTTTTTGCGCCACACGTCGACGCGTTCCTTCGTGATTTCCTGCCAGACGCCGGACGCCCAATTTTCCGAGTTGAAATACCAGCTGAAGCCCCAGATCGAGTTGACCGCGATGAGGATCGCCGTCAGCGGCAGACCGAAACGCAGCACGCGCCAGAACGCGAAATTGAGCGAGTAGCGCAGCTCGCGCATCTCCAATGCGAAACGCATTCTGCCCGCGAGCCAGAATCTCAGAAGGCGTTCCGGAATGGTCGGCTCCTCGTTTTTTTCGCGCAGGAAGAAGAATCTGCGCCACGCGGCGCGCTCAAGCGGGCGCGTCAGTTTGCGCCAGAGAAGGCGCGCCGGCAGAATGACGACGATCGCCAGCAGCAGCGCGACGACCGCGTCGCCGATCACGGCGGCGAACGGCGAGATCAACCCGATAAACGACCAGCGCGCGTCGGTGCGCAGAACGTGAATGAGAAAAAATATTCCGAGCAGTGATAGACACCACGCGACGTTCCGACCGTTTTCGAGCGGAAAAAACTGCCGAAGCGGCTTTTGTATTTCCGCGACCGCGTCGTTTTCGGCGAGCGCGAGCCGGTAGTCGGGATGCAGGCGCTCGTCGGGCTCGAAGTCCGGCGGCTCGAAGCTTTTTTCAGGCAGAAAAACGAGCGTCCAGCCTTCGACGAGCAGCCGCAAGCCGAGGATGACGCCGAGCGCGACGAGACCGAGCTGCGCGGTCACGAAATACCAGATCGTGAGCCCGAGCGCGGCGGTAAAGAGCCCGTTGAAAAGACTCCACCAACGCTCGGCGCCCGTTAATTTATAGGCGCCGTAAATTTTGACGCCGCCGTCGACGAGAAAAAAACCGGTCGCGGCGATGAGCAGCCCGGAAAGCGCGAGGTTCGGGCTTAAAAAAAGCACGATTCCGAGCAAAGTCGTGACGATGCCGGCGGCGTACGCGAGACGCGAAGCGTTTTCATCGCCGGCGCGGATTATTTCGACGAACTGGAACAGACCGGCGGCGACGAGCGCGATGCCGAGCAGCGCGATGATCCAGCCGCCGACGAAAACCGGCATGAATAAAACGACGAGCCCGAGCGCCGTCACGAAGGCGCCGAGCGTGCGGCGCTTAGTCAGTTGCTTCCAGTCGATGCGTTTCATACCTCGTTGATAACAGAATACATCAGCGCGCCGCAAGATTTCGATTCGAATTTTCCGGTTTGCTTGCTGCAAAGGCCTGGCGCAAAAATTCGGCTCAGGAAACGGATTTTTTACTTTGCCCGCGGATGCACGCGAATAATCGCGAACAAAATAAAAACAAACGGCGCGCATTCGCGAAAATTAGCGGACAGAGTTAGTTTTTGCGCAAAGCCAATTGCGATCGAGCTGCATCTTAGAAAATTATGGCTTTGAACTGGATCGACGGATTGTTGATTTTATTGGTCGCGCTGAGCGTTTGGGGCGGCTACCGGCGCGGGTTTATCCTGAGCGCGCTCGATCTTCTGCGCTGGATCGGCAGCCTGCTCGCCGGATTGTTATTCTATAAACCGGTCGCCGGCTGGCTCGCCGCCGTCACCGGTTGGACGGACGTCTGGAACCAGCCGGCGGCGTTTCTGCTGGCGGCGGTGGCGGCGGGCGTTTTGATTCGAATCGCCGGCAATGCGCTACTTCGAAAGCTTTCCCCGGACGCGCACGAGCGGCGAGTCAATAAGCTTTTCGGCATTTTGCCCGGTTTGGCGAGCGGGCTCGTGACGGCGGCGATCTTTTCCGCGCTGTTTTTCGCCCTGCCGCTTTCCGACGGGCTTTCGCAGAGTCTGCGCGCGAGCCGTCTGGCGAACGATTTAGCCGGCTACACGGACGATCTCGAGACCGCGCTCGTGCCGATTTTCGAAGAGCCGCTCCGGCAGACGCTCAACCGCCGCACGACGATCGAACCCGGCTCGAACGAGCGCGTCGAATTGCCGTTTCGCGTCGCCGACCCGCGCCCGCGCCCCGATCTCGAAGCGGAAATGCTCGCGCTCGTCAACCGCGAACGCGCCGCCGGCGGTCTGCCGCCGCTCGCCGCCGACCCGGAAATGACCGAAGTCGCGCACCGTCATTCGGCGGACATGTTCGCGCGCGGCTATTTTTCGCACTACACGCCCGAAAACAAAGACCCGTTCGAGCGGATGCGCGAAGCGCGCGTCAAGTTTCGCGCGGCGGGGGAAAACTTGGCGCTCGCGCCGACGCTCGCGATGGCGCACACCGGCTTGATGAATTCGCCCGGGCATCGCGAAAACATCCTGCGCCCGGCGTTCGGGCGCGTCGGCATCGGCATCCTCGACGGCGGGCGGCGCGGTTTGATGGTGTCGCAGGAATTTCGCGACTGAACGCCGGATTTAAGCCGAAAAATGATTTTGCCCGCGAATAAACGCGAATTTTCGCTAATTATGTTTAATTTATTCGCGACGATTGGCGCGCATTCGCGGGCAAATTTAAATAATCCGTTTCCTGAAACGAGTTTTTGCGCCGAGGCAACAATCGCCGTTTTTTACCGAATTTCCGGTTAAACGATTTAGTCGCTTTTGTTTATAAAAGCGCGTCGATCTCACGGTAGAGTTCCTTGAGCGCCGCGCCGGTCGCCGCGCCGCGTTTGACGGCGGTGATTTTGCCGGCCGGACTGACGACGAAGACGTTCGCCTTGCCCTTTTCGCAGCCGTAGCTTTTCGAGACCTTGCCGCTCCAGTCGAGCATGATCGGATTTTTGCTTTTGCTTTTGATGATGCGGCGGACTACCGGCTTCGCCGCCCACGGCACGGCGGAGAGCTCGGCGATGCCGAAAATATAGAGTTTATCGGTGTATTTTCCGTAGACGGGGCGCACCCAGCCCTCGACCTGCGCCGAACCTTCGCGGTCGCCGAAAACCAGCACGACCGGTCTGTTCGACGGGAATTTTACCGCGACCTCGTTGCCGAACTGGTCTTCGAGCGTAAAATCACCACCGGATCTCGCCTCGGTTCGAATGTCGCCGAAAAAGATCAGCGACATTAAAAAGAGCGCCGCGACGAAGCGTTTCGTCATCGAGTTTCGCGCGAGTGGATTTTGTTTCATAATTGACTCTCAAAACATTTTGCGAGGCGAGCGCCGGGTCAAAACGGCTTTCTTTCAAGTCGTTTTTTTCCGCGCGGGCTCGCGTTCGAATCTAATTTGGGGTGAATTCGAAATCTGTTGCGGGGCTTTATTAAAAAAAGAATATAGCAAAGGCCCGTGGTTAAAACAATTTGGACCTGAAACGGGAAGATTTCACCTCGATTTCAAACGCACCACCGTTTCGACGTGATGCGTTTGCGGAAAAAGATCGAGCGCGGTGATCGATTCGATTTCGTAAGCGTCCGCGCACAAAAGCCGCAGATCGCGCGCTAAGGTCGACGGCTCGCACGAAACGTAGGAAATCTCGGGCGCGCGGAGCTGCAAAAGGCGTTCGATCGTTTCTTTTTCGGTGCCGGCGCGCGGCGGATCGAGCAGGATGAAGGCGACGTTTTTTAACGTCGCTTCGTTTTCGGCGAGCCATTCGCCGACCGGCGCGCTGAAAAATTCCGCCGTTTCTAATCGCGCGTGTTCGAGATTTTTGCGCGCCGCGCGGATCGATTTCGCGCTCGCCTCGACGCCGAAAACGCGCTCGAACGTACGCGCCATCGGCAGCGTGAAAAGCCCGACGCCGCAGTACAGATCGAGCGCGAATTTTCCGCGCGCGCCCCGTAACGCCGTTTCGACGAGCGCGTCGACCAGAAACAGATTGCCCTGAAAAAAGCTCTGCGCGTCGTAGAAATAGCGGTTTTCGTCGAGCTGAAAGCTGATCTCGCGCGTCGGCTCGACGAGCTCCGCCGAATAGATCGAAACCTCTTCGCCGGCGTTCGCCGCTTCGACCTCGACGCGCTCCGCCCAGAAACTTTCCCATTCGACCTCGGCGCGCAGATTCGTTAAAGTTTTTTGCAGCTCGTCCGTGATGATCGGGCAATGCGCGACGTCGATCACGTCGTGCGAGTTGCGGCGGAAATAACCGATGCGGCGGCGGCGCGTGTCGAGGTGCCACTGCGCGCGCGAACGATAACCGAACGGGCGCGGGCTGCCGATCGCGTCGATCTCGCCCGCGAAATCGATCTTTCCGATGCGCGCGAGACAATCGCGCACGATATTTTTTTTCGCTTCGAGCTGCGCCCGGTAATCCATCTGCTGAAAATCGCAGCCGCCGCAGCGCCCGAAATAAATGCACGGCGGCGTGACGCGCGCGGGCGAAGGCTCCAGCACCTCGACGATTTCGGCGAACGCGGTTTTGCCCTTCCGCTGATTGATTTTCACGCGCAAACGGTCGCCGGCGGCGGCGAGCGAGACGAAGACGGTGAGCCCGTCGGCGAAGCCGAGACCGTAGCCGTTCGGCACGATCTTCTCGATCCTCACGTCCAAGGTCTTGTCGCTCTTTGGTGATTTGTTCGGATGCTTCACTTCAAAAAAAATAAAGCGCGGGCGATCGATGCCCGCGCCGGTGGTTCGGTTGAATCTTAATACCGCGGCTGATTAGCGAAATTCGGCGGCGGCGGCGGATTGTAGTTCTGATTACCGCCGCCGGCGACGCCGAAAACCCGCCGGTAAGCGGCAAACAGCGCGGCGATGTAGATCGGCGCGATGAACGGCAGTCCGAGCCCGCACGGCAGCGCGCCTGCGAAAATCATCAAGCCGCATAAAATCAGCAGCAAAATTAACCCGACGATGTTCGCGAGCCCGCTTTTGACGCTTAATCCGAGCGCCTGCACGCCCGACAGATTGCGGTCGGCGATCAGCGGAAAAACAAAGGTCGTCAGCGCTCCGATGACGAGACCGATGACGATCGAGATGAGGACGTACGCCAGAATGACCATAAACAGCCCGCTCAAAACGGTCATGTCGAGCTGCCCGTCTTTCATTATTCCGGCCAGTCCCATGCCGAGCGCGGAAAACCCGAACGCCGCGAATCCGAGCAGCGTCGCGATGCCGATCGCGAACTGAACCAGCGAGATGATCACCGCGTAAACCAGACACGCCGGCAGGTGTTCGAATCCGCCGAACAGATCGCCGAAATCGGCTTTGCCGCCGCTCGCGACGCGCGCCATCGATTTGTAAATCCCGCAGAACAAAACGCCCGAAAGCGTCACGACGATGATATTCGTAAAGATGCTGACGAACTGGGCGATGACCTGCGGCAGAATCGCCGCCGAGACGCGCGCGGCGTCGCCGGCGTTCGTCGTTGCCGCGCCGAGAGCGCCGGCGATGGCGCCGGAAATCATGTTCGTGATCGTGCCTAAAATCAGCGACGCGACGATCAAAACGACGCCCGCCACGAGCACCATCAAAACATACATCCAGTAATTATCCTTGATGATGTTCCATCCTTCACTGATACTTTCGACGGGACTGACCGCGCCCGATTGATACTCCATATTTTTTCTCCTTTTTTTCCAAGCTTATCCGGGTTTGCACTTTTGTACCACAGTTTATAAATAAAACAAACTGAGGCGCGGAATTTCCGCCTGTTCGCGTAAGCTTTTGAGAATCATCAGATCGAACGTCCGCCGGTAAACCTCGGCGTCCATTTTGCCGCGGTACGAGGCGAGATTTTTTTCGGTTTCGGCTTTGAGCGGCGACGCCTCCGCCTGTTTGAGCAGGCTCTCGTCCAAAAGAGCGTCGAGCTTTTCGAGCGATTCTTCGAGTTTTTCCGCCGTTTCGAATTTTTCCGCGAGCTCCGCGAGACGGCCCAAAACGCGCGTTAAGGTTTCGCGCAGCTCGGCGTTTTGAGTTTTCCCGGCGGCGCGCGCCAGCTCCGCCGACACGCTTTCGAGATGCCCGGCGATCGCGTCCGGCGCGAATAATTCGCCGTGGGCCGCCCCGTTCGCGCCGTTTTCGGAAAGCGCGGTTTGCGGTTCAAGCTCCGCGCCGTTTTTGCCGACCTGCGTTTCGAGCCATTCGGCGAACTGCGCCTCGATTTCTTCTTTGCAGTAAAAAAGGCTTTTTACGGAGCGTTTGCGGGCGGGCTGCTTGTCGATCGTATCGAAGACGCGCTCGATGCCGCGCAGCACGATGTGCAGCGGCACTTCGCGCTCCTGCCACGATTCGATCAGCGCCCAGTCGAGCGGCGACAGCAGCAGGTTTTTTCCGCGCCGGCGGATAAAAGTCTCTTCGATTTCGGTAAAGTAGTTGTAGTAATTCAAGTGGTCAGTGGTCGGTGGCCGGCGGTCGGTGTACGGCAAGTCGATTCTGACCGCCGATTACCGACCGCCGACCACTAGAATCGGATTTTCATTCTCTGCAAAGTGCGGACGTCTTCGTCGGTCAGATTGAGCTCGAGGTCGTCGGCGAAGTCTTCGGCGGCGCCCATTTCCTGCAGACCGATTTCGAGTTTGAGAGTCAAAACCGGTTCAAACCCCAACTCGCGCAGGCTTTCAATGGCGTCGCGCACCGCGAGCGATTTTTCCACCGCCGAATTTATCGCATCGCTCAGGCTCTGCACCGCATCTTTTGCATTCTGGTCGAGATTCATTTGTTATTTGAAATGCTACGCGAGCGGGGTAAAACTTTCAAGTTTTATATTTCAAAATTTAAACGAAAAAAGAGCCCGTCGCTCACGCCTGCTCGAAACACGGAAATCAAACACTCGACGACCTTTCCTTTTCGCTCGGCGAAAGGCTTTTTTGCCTCGCCTTCAATGATTTTCGTTCGGATTTGCAGCCGCGGTTATTAGGCATTACTGCGGTCGAGATGATTTTCGTTAATGAATCGAATCGGGAAATAATGAATAAATTTCATTATTAACCAATCCAAAATCCAAAACCTAAAATCCGAAATCGAATTGTGTTAAGCTATCGGCAGATTATGGCTGACAGACGCGACAAATTTGAGACTTCTTCGGGCATCGAGCTGCCGAACGACTACAATCCTTCCAATTCGCATTTCGATTACGACAACGATCTCGGCGCGCCCGGGCGGTTTCCCTACACGCGCGGCGTGCGCGCGAATATGTACCGCGGCCGGTTCTGGACGATGCGCCAGTACGCGGGTTTCGCGACCGCCGAGGAATCGAACCGGCGGTATAAATACCTTTTGTCGCAGGGCACGACCGGCTTGAGCGTGGCGTTCGATCTGCCGACGCAGATCGGGCTCGATTCGGACGACGCGCTCGCGGCGGGCGAAGTCGGCAAGGTCGGCGTCGCGATCGACTCGCTCGACGATATGCTCACGCTGCTCGACGGCATTCCGCTCGGCGAGGTTTCGACCTCGATGACGATCAACGCGACGGCTTCCACTTTGCTCTGCCTTTACCTCGCGGTCGCGAAAAAGCAGAACGTCGCGTTCGACCGCGTGAACGGCACGATCCAGAACGACATTTTGAAGGAATACATCGCGCGCGGCACGTATATTTACCCGCCGAAACCGTCTTTGAGATTGATCACCGACATTTTTTCTTTCTGCTCGCGGGAAGTGCCGAACTGGAACACGATTTCGATTTCCGGTTACCACATCCGCGAAGCCGGCTCGACCGCCGCCCAGGAAATCGCTTTTACCTTGGCGGACGGCATCGCCTATGTCGAAGCGGCTTTAAGCGTCGGTCTGGAAGTCGATGAGTTCGCGCCGCGCCTTTCGTTCTTTTTCAACGCGCACAACAATTTGCTCGAAGAAGTCGCGAAATTCCGCGCCGCGCGCCGGCTTTGGGCGAAACTGATGCGCGAGCGGTTCGGCGCGAAAGATGCCAAATCGATGATGTTGCGCTTTCACACGCAGACCGCCGGCTCGACCCTGACGGCGCAACAACCGGAAGTCAACGTCGTGCGCACGACGATTCAGGCTTTGGCGGCGGTGCTCGGCGGCACGCAAAGCCTCCACACGAATTCGATGGACGAAGCGTTGTCCTTGCCGACCGAAACGGCGGCGCGCATCGCGCTCAGGACGCAGCAGGTCATCGCGTTTGAGTCGGGCGTCGCCGACCTTGTCGACGCGCTCGCCGGCTCTTACGCGATCGAGGAAATGACGAATCGACTGGAAGCGAAAGCGCTCGCCTACATCGAAAAGATCGACGCGCAGGGCGGCATGCTGAAGGCGATCGAAAACGGCTACCCGCAGCGCGAAATTCAGGAAGCCGCTTACGAATATCAGAAGGCGGTCGAGCGCGAAGCGGCGATCGTCGTCGGCGTCAACAAATTTCGGATCGAAGAGGACGAAACGATTCCGATCCTGAAAGTCGACGAGCGCATCGAGCGCGACCAGATCGAACGGCTGCGCGCCGTTCGCGCGCGCCGCGACGCCGAAAAAGCCGAAAACGCACTATCGAAATTAGCCGAAGCCGCCGCCGGAACCGAAAATCTTTTGCCGAGAATCTTAGATTGCGTCGAAAATCACGTGACGGTCGGCGAGATCTCGCATCGCCTGCGCAAAGTCTGGGGCGAGTACCGCGAAGCCGTGACGGTTTGATTTCGGATTCGTGAATTTGGATTGCGGGTTTTTAGTTATTCCTGTAAATCCCGGCTATCCCCGGTAATTTTCGAATTGTATGGAAAACGCGGAAAAGGAAATTCGGCAGCTCGAAAAAGATCTGATCGCCGCGATTCTGCGGCGCGACGCCGGTTTCGTCGAACGGATTCTCGCCGCCGAGCTGACCTACATCAACCCGTTCGGCGAGATCGTCGGCAAAGAGATGATGACGAATTTTGACGAAAAACTCGTCAACGAGTCGATCGAAACGGACGAAATCAAGGTCAATATTTTCGGCACGACGGCGATCGTCACCGGGCGGGCGAGCGTGAAAAGCCGTTATAAAGAGCGGGATTTGAGCGGGCGCTATCGCTTCACGCGGGTTTATCTGAAACGCGCCCGCTGGCAGATCATCGCCTATCACGCAACGCGCATCGCCGAGAAGTGATGCGCGCGTATTTCGATTTTCCGAGATTGATCGGTCGGCGGGGCGAAATGATTCGAGAGTTGATTTGAAGCGAAATCTTTGCTATCTTGTTTCACAGATGAAACAAATTCTAAAATATTCGGAGAAAGACTATGGCAACTCAAGCAACCGCGGAAATCGAAAATAATCAAAACGACGAAACGCGCGTCGAAATGCGATCGATTCGCGACATTGTCAAAGATTTGCAAAAACCGATCGCGCAGAAACACCTTCGCAAACGGCGCCAGGGCGGCAAGGAAATCACGTATCTCGCGTGGCACGACGCGGTCAAATATCTCGACCACTACGCGCCGGGCTGGTGTTATGAAGTGCGCCGTATCGATTCGATCGCCGGCAAAGTCATCCTGACCGTCCGGCTTTCGATTCCCTCCCTCGAAGGCGTCGTTTACCGCGAAGCGACCGGGCAGGAAGACGAAACGCTCGACAGTTACGGCGATTCGACCTCGAATTCCGAGTCGATGGCGCTGCGCCGCGCCGCCGCGAAATTCGGTCTGGGGCTCGGGCTTTACGATCAATAATTTTTTTTGGCCGCGAACAAACACGCGCATTCCACGAAAATTTACTGATATTTTATTTCGTGTCCGTTCGTGTTTGTTCGCGGCTGATTTTTTTAGCTTGCGGCGCTCAATTCCAGATTGTTCGCGCCGGTTTTCGCGACCAGGTTCGTCGCGTGCAGCAGGCTTTCGAACGTTCCGGCGTCGGTCCACCAACCTTCGAGCTCGCCCCAGGTCATCGTGCCCTCGTCAATGAAATGGTTGTTGACGTCCGTGATTTCCAGCTCGCCGCGATCCGAGGGCTTTAACGTTTTGATGACGTCGAAAACCGTGTTGTCGAAAAAGTAAATCCCGATCACGGCGTAATCGGATTTCGGATTTTTCGGCTTTTCCTCGATTCGCACGACGCGTTCGCCGTCGATTTCCGGCACGCCGAAGCGCTGCGGATCGTGGACTTTTTTGAGCAGGATCTTCGCCCCCTTCCCTTGCTGACGGTAATCGTCCGCCGCCTTGCGAATGTTGCCCTCGATGATGTTGTCGCCGAGGACGACGCAGACCGGTTCGCCCTTGGCGAAATGCTCGACCAAAGAAAGCGCGTCGGCGATGCCGCCCTCGCCCTGCTGGTACGTGTAATTCAGATGCTTCAGGCCGAAGTCCTTGCCGTTGCCTAAAAGCTGCAGGAAATGCCCGGCGTAATTGCCGCCGGTGACGATCATGATGTCGTCGATGCCGGCGTTGATGAGCGTCTGGATCGGGTAATAAATCATCGGCTTATCGTAAACCGGCAGCAAGTGTTTGTTCGTAATTTTCGTCAGCGGATAAAGCCTCGAACCGAGTCCGCCCGCCAAAACCACACCTTTCATAATTAATGTTATTAAGTTTATTTTTATTAAGGAAAAACTTATGTTAAAGACAAATTTATTTTTCGGCAACCACTAGAATATTTTTCCCGAGCGGCATCGGAAGATGCCTTTCGACCCGGCTGATAAAGGGAACGGCGATTTTGTCGTACAGCGCGACCGCGCCGCCTTCGAGCGAATCGGATTTCAGCATTTTATATTTCACGAACCACGGAAAAATCCCGGCGAAATCGAGATATTTCAGTTTCACGAGCCGGAAGCCGGCAACCTGGCATTTTTTGCCGATCTCGATTTTCGCGTAACGCCGGAAATGTCCGATTTTACGGTCGAATTCGCCGTAAAGCTTTTGCAGGGCGGGAACCAGGATAAAACACCTGCCGCCTTTCGGCAGGGTTTTATAAATCATCGAAAGCTCGGCGGCGTCGTCTTCGATGTGTTCCAGAACGTTCACGTAAATGATCGAATCGGGCCGGTGCTCGGACGCCAGCCGCTGATAAACGTGGGCAAATACCGACTGGTGAAAATTTATATCGGTCGCCGAATCGATCGCCGAAATGTTCCGTTTCAGCTGGTCGAACATTTCCGAAGGCTCGACCAGCGAGAGGGTTTCGAAATTTTCTTCGAGCAGCAGCTTTGAAAAAGAGCCGGTTCCGGCGCCGACCTCAACCGCTTTTCTGCCCCAGAAGGGTCGAAATTCCCTCAGGATCCAGCGATGATAGTTAACGGCAAAAGACATCGCTTCGAGGTCTTTGCCGACGTAACTTATTTTTTTACTCATTAGTATTTAACAAGGCGTTTTTTTTCATCGGTTTGAGTGGTTCGGGAATCGTTTGGAATGATTTCGCAAGCTCGGTGAACGCGTTGAATTTCAGGATGTACCACAAAGCCGCCAGGCCGTCTTTGAAGCCGATTTTTTTGCCTTCTTCGTAAGTTCTGCCGTAATAGCTGATCGGAACTTCGTAGACCGGGCATTTGAGCTTCGCGATTTTCGCCGTGACCTCGATTTCGAACCCGAAGCCGCTCGACGTGATCGTCATATTGCGGATGATCTCGCCGCGAAACGCTTTGTAACAGGTTTCGACGTCCGACATATTCAGATTCGTGAACATATTCGAGAGGAACGTGATCCCTTTATTCGCCAGGTAATGGTAAAAATAAATCACGCGCGCGGCGCGCTTGACCATAAAACGCGAACCGTAAACGACGTCGGCGTGCCCTTCGACGATCGGCGCGACGACGTCGGCGATTTCCGCCGGATCGTATTCGAGGTCGGCGTCCTGCACGATCACGATCTCGCCTTTCGTCAATGCGAAACCGGTCTTTAAGGCTTCGGTTTTGCCGCCGTTTCTCGTTTGGCGCACGTACTTGACGCGCTCGTCCCGGGCGGCGAGGCTCTGCGCGATCTGCGGCGTGTCGTCGGTCGAGCAGTCGTCGACGATAATCAGTTCGAGCAGGTAAGGGATTTGCAGAACCTGTTTGACGATTCGAGAAATAGTCGCCGACTCGTTATACGCCGGCATGACCACAGACAAACAGCCGTTCGTTTTACTAATTGTCGGAGAATCTTCCTTATTCATGTCCAACCGAATTATAATCAATAAATCTTTGAAACCAAAGTTCGAGCATTAAAAGCGTCCAGATTTTCCACGCGTTGTCCTGCCGGTCGTTTTTTTGTTCGTCGAGCAGCCGCTCGACCGTTCCGGCGTCGAACAAACCGCGGCTGCCTGCCTTTTCCGACAACAAAACATCGCGCGTAAAATCATGCAGATCGTTGGCGAGCCAGTATTTGAGCGGCACGCCGAAGCCCATCTTCGGACGGTAGACGACGTCCGGAGGGACGAGACGCGCGGCGACCTTTTTCAAAAGCGATTTCGTGTCCCTGCCCTGCTGCTTGACGTGTTCCGGCAGACTGGCGGCGAATTCGATGACTTTGTGATCGAGAAACGGCGAGCGCGCTTCCAATGAATTCGCCATCGAAGCGATGTCGACCTTGACGAGCAGATCGTTCGGCAGGTAATGCATCAAATCGGCTGAAAGCGCCGCGTCGACGATGCCTTTGCCGTTGGCGCTCGCAAAGTATTTGACGAGCGCGTCGGCCGGTTCCGAGCCCGCCGTGCGGTCGGCGAAATCCCGGCTGTAAAGCTCTTTTTTCGCGGCGCCGTCGAAGGCGCTCAGCCACGTTGCATAACGCTCGGCTTTCGGCATCGACGCGGCGCGCAGAAACCTTTGAAAACGAACGAAGCGGTTGCGAAAATTGGTCGGCGACGGAATCGCGGTCACGGACGGCTCGATCAAATACTTGCGCAGCAGCCGCGGCAGGCGGTGATAGGTTTCGGCGAGCTTCATCGCGACGTGGCGCTCGTAGCCGACGAAACTTTCGTCGCCGCCGTCGCCGTTGAGCGCGACCGTCACGTGCCGGCGCGTTTCGCGCGAAACGTAATAGGTCGGGATCGCCGACGCGTCGGCGTACGGCTCGCCGTAATGCTCGACCAAAGTGGGCAGAACTTCGAGCGCGTTCGGACGCACGATAAACTCGTTGTACTCCGCGCCGAGATGATCGGCGACGCGCTTCGCGTATTTTAATTCGCTGTAATCCTGTTCTTCGAAACCGATCGAAAAAGTCTTGACCGGCCGCGCGCTCTCCTGCGCCATCAGCGCGACGACGACCGACGAATCGACGCCGCCCGAAAGAAACGCGCCCAGCGGAACTTCGGAAATCAGGCGCAGTTTCGTCGATTCGCGCAAAATCCGCGTCGTTTCTTCGATCGCTTCCGCTTCGGAAATTTTTATTTTTTTCGAAAAATCCGGCTGCCAGTAGCGCGCGGTTTCGATGCGCCCGTCTCGCCAGCGCATCCAGTGTCCCGGTTCGAGCTTGCGAATCTGCCGGAAAGCGGTCTGCGGCGCCGGCACGCACAAATAAGACAGATAAGCGTCGATCGCCGCGTAATCGACCTCGCGCGTGAGCGAGGGATGCGCGAGCAGCGCGGTGAACTCCGAGCCGAAAACGAGCGAGCCGTCCGGCCGATGCGAATAGAGGAGCGGCTTTTTGCCGACGCGGTCGCGCGCGAGGAAAAGCGAACGATCGCGCTTGTCCCAAATCGCGAAGGCGAACATTCCGCGCAGGTGCGAAACGCAGTCCGCGCCGTACTCGTCGTACAGGTGAACGATCACTTCCGTATCGCAGTTCGTGTAAAACTCGTGCCCGCGCGCTTCCAAATCGCGCCGGAGCTCCTGAAAATTATAGATTTCGCCGTTGAAAACGATCGCCGCCGTTTTGTCGCGGTTGTAAATCGGCTGCTGCCCGCCCGACAGATCGATGATCGCGAGCCGCCGCATCGCCAGCGCCGTCGATTCGTGAACGAAAAAGCCGTCTTCGTCCGGACCGCGATGAACGATGCATTTGTTCATCCGCTCCAGAATCTCACGGCTCGCGGGGCGAGAATTCGAGTTTACAAATCCGGTGATTCCGCACATTTTTTTATCAGATTTTTCGCTGTTCCCTGAGAAAGCCTTCCAATCGCTCGCGCTGCGCCGCATTGACCAGTTTTTGGTTTTCCCTTTTTTCTTTTCGCAGCGTCCAGCCGACGGCGATGAAAATAAACAGAAAGACCTGAATCTGCGTGCGCTGCCGGTACGCCGTGCCGACGTTGCCCTGAAAAATCGAATAGGCGATCGTCAGCATCAGCGTAAAAATCAAAATCGCGATCGCGTTTCGCAGCCGGTTTTTGATCGTGTAAGCCAATCCCATCAGCAGCAGCGGAACCGAGCTCCACCAGACGATCATTTCGGGAATCGTGATGGCTTGCCGCAAATTCGTCAACTGCCACGGGAAGGGCGCGAGCATCAGGTACGTGAAACCGATCGGGATCGCGGCGATCGCGCCCTCGGTCGTCGAAACGTCGACGTCGCCGCCGAAACCGGACGCGCCCGAACGCGCCAAATCCGCGCGGCTGCGCTGGACGGCGTCGAGATTGCCCCATTTATCGAAATTCTCGCTCGCCGTCCTCAAAACTCCGAGATACGTCAGCGCGATCCCCACGACGATCAACAGCACGAAGTTTCTGGCGATCGAGGTCGCCGAACCGCTCTGCCCGACGATGAAGCTTCCGGCGACGGAAATCGCGACCATATAAAAGATGTAAAAGCGCAGGCTCAGGATTCCGAACAGCGCGAAAACCAAAAAGATGACCGCGAAATAATTGAACCGCTCCTGAAGCTGCAAAACCATCGTCATCGCCAGCACGAGCAGGAAAATGATCAGCCCGTCCTTGAGCAGCTGCCCCGACCAAATGATGAACGCCGGGAACAGCGCGACCATCAACGCGGCGATTTTACCGACCTGTCGGTTGTGGAAAATCTTGTGAGCGCAGATGTAAACCATCGGCGCCGTTGCTGCGCCGATCACGGCGCAAAAAGACTGGGCGGCTAAAATATTGCGCCCGGTAAATAAATAAATGATCGCCGTCAAGTAATTCATCCCCCAGCCAGGGGTGCCGGTGCTCATGGCTCGCAAGCTCCATGGATCATTACCTGGAATGACGCCGAACCAAATATCCAGTATTGTTTTCCCGAGGGAGTCGTAGGTGTTGGCGTCCCCTCCGAAAAATAAGCGCAAATCGTAAAGGTGAATGAAGACGCCGAACGCCATTCTCAAGATCAGCGCGACTAAAAAAAGCTGGATCAAAAAATGACTCTCATCGGTGTTCTGCCGGATCAAAATAATGACCGGCACCGAAACGATTGCCGTCACCAGGACGGCAACGATGCCGTCCGGAAACGCCAGCAGCATCACCGCGAGGGCTGTGAGGAAGGTAAAAATCGCAATTATCTTGTCCATTGCTTAAAGCTTACGGCTCTCTCAAGACCAGATTGTTTTCCAGCACGAGCGCGTCGAAATTCGCGTTGTGGAAAGTATTGATCGCGTTTTCCGGCGTGCAGACGATCGGCTCCTGAATATTGAAAGAAGTATTGAGCAGCAGCGGAATGCCGGTCAATTTACGGAATTCGTTGATCAGGTTCCAGTACCGCGGGTTCACTTCCTTGTTGACCATCTGCGGGCGCGCCGTGCCGTCGACGTGGACGACCGCCGGAATCTTCTTTTTCCATTCCTCGGAAACCTGAATGACGGTGATCATGAACGGGTCGTGATGCTCGACGCCGAAAATTTCGCGCCCGTATTCTTCGAGCATCGACGGCGCGAGCGGGCGGAACCATTCGCGCAGTTTGACTTTATGGTTCAAAATCTCGCGCATGTCGGCGCGGCGCGGGTCGGCTAAGAAGCTTCTCGCGCCCAAAGCGCGCGGCCCCCATTCGCTGCGCCCGTTGAACCAGCCGATGATCGCGCCTTCCGAAATCATTTTCGCGAGGCGCGGCAGCAGCACTTCGTCGGGCAAAGTTTCGTATTTAAGCTGCGCCGCGTTCAAAGCTTTCCGGCATTCCTCGTTCGTGAATTTCGGTCCCCAGTACGAATTGTTCATCACGTACCGGCGCGGTTTGCCCAAAATCTGGTGCCAGACGTAATACGCCGCGCCCAAAGAGCAGCCCGCGTCGCCCGCCGCCGGCTGGACGAAGAAATTCTTAAACGGAGTTTCGTGGAAAATGCGCCCGTTCATGACGGAATTAAAGGCGACGCCGCCCGCCATGCAGAGGTTTTCCTCGCCGGTCATCTCTTTGATCTGCTTGACGAGGTAAATCGCCGTGTCTTCGAGAACCTTCTGCGCGCTCGAAGCGATGTCCCAGTGATGCTCGGTCAGCTCTTCGCCCTTCTTGCGGCCGGGACCGAGTTCTTTGACGATCGCGTCCGGGAATTCGTAATGCTTCGCCAGATGGTGGTCGAGCACCTTGATATTAAAGTGAAAATCGCCGCTGCCGTTTTTCGTCAGCACTTTCTGGCTGAAAAAATCGTAAAACTTCGGCTTGCCGTACGCCGCCAGGCCCATCACTTTCCACTCGTCGCCGGTGAACATGTCGAACCCGATATAATTCGTCACCGCCGAGTAAAACTGTCCGAGGCTGTGCGGCAACTTGATGCGCTTCAGGACTTCGAGTTTGTTGCCCTTCCCGTGCGAGAAAAGCGTCGTCGTGTCCTCGCCGGTGCCGTCCCACGTGAGGACGGCAGCCGATTCGAACGGCGAAACGAAAAAGGCGGAAGCGGCGTGGGTCTGGTGATGTTCGAGGTAGTGAAACTTAAAATCCGACGGTCCGAAGTGATCGCGCAGCCGTTGCGGATGCTTGAACATGCCGAGGTAGCTGTCGGAAACCTGCGCGACGCCGCGGTCGGCGCGCGCCTTGAACATCGCCGGCGAGATGAGCGCCGCCTTCAGAGCCTGCATCGCCTTGTGACGCAGAATCCACGGCTTCCAGTAATGCCCGACGTGCTCGACGTCTTTCAAAGTGATGCCCGCGTAATCGAGACAAAACTCGATCGCTTTGTAAGGAAAACCGCTGTGATGTTTTTTTCGCGAAAACCTTTCTTCCTCGATCGCCGCGACGATCTCGCCGTCCTTTATCAAGGTCGCGGCGGAATCGCCCAACGTGGTTAAGCCCAAAATATACATAAACTTTATTATTGAATTAATGCGATATGTCTATCAACCCGCAAAAGAAATCTTTTTACTAATTTTTATTTTGTGATTGTCTTAAAACCTTTTCGAAAATTTCCACCATCCGCGGCATCTGAGACGTTACCGAATACTTTTCCAAAACCGTCTTCCGCGCGTTTTCGCCCATTTTTCTTCGCATCTCCGGGTTTTTGATGAGCAGCGATATTTTGTCGAACCATTCGCGTTCGGACTCGACCACGAAACCGTTGACGCCGTTTTCGATGACTTCTTCGTTAGAGCCGATTTTACGGGCGACGACCGGGAGCCCGACCGCCATATACTGAATCGTTTTATAGAAAAACTTCCAGTTGTTCCATTCGAGATCGTTGACCGGCAGCAGACCGATGTCGCCCTCCTGCAAATCGCCGACTTCGGTTTCCGAAGACCATTGCCGCATCTCGACATCGACGCCGTCGAGATTGGAGTTTCCCGCGCCGATGATTAGCAGCGGGCAGGCGTTTTCAGCCTGCAGCTTTTTGATCGGCGCGGCGATTTCGACCAAATTCTGCATGGTGCTGTGGCTGCCGATCCAGACCATTTTCACTTCTTTTTGACCGGCTTTTTTCTCGCTTTCGACCGGCTTGTATTTTTCGGCGTCGACGCAGTTCGGAATGATCGTCACGTGCTCATTAAAGTTCGCCGCGTAATCGCCGATCAGATTGTTGATCGCGATGATCTGCGTACTCAATTGAAAGAGCTTGTGAGTTTTCTTCGGAAACTTAAGCAGGCTCGCCCAGCCGTTGACCGGGCTTTTATAAGGCAGAAAAACCGGATCGTCGATGTCGTAAACGATCGGGATCTTCTGCCGCGCGATGAGCCGCTCCGATAAAGCCGGTCCGATTAACGACGCTTCGCGGTAAATGAAGATTATATCGCTCGCGAATTTCGACAACGCCTGGCTGAAGTGCTTCCCGTAACAGCCGAGCAGCCTCGTCAGCTTCGTTAAAGACCGTCCCTGCTGATACAAAACCTCGTGCAGCGATTCGTCTTCGAACTGAAAATATTCGATCTTCCAGCCCGCGTCCTTGAGAAAATTCTCCCAAAATTCGATTCTGACCCGCTGCCCCGGCGAGAAGCCGAGCACGTTCGGAACGAGCGCGGCGATCCTTTTTTCCTTTGACACAGTCGTCCCCCGGCTCATCTTCCCGCCCGTCTTAACAAATTTCTTTCGGCGAGCTGTTTTTCCGCGATCGAATCGATATTCGCAGCGTCCGCGTAATTTTTCGTCTGCGCCCAGCGCACGAATTCGCGCAACCCGTCGGCGAACTTCGTCGGCGGCAGATAACCGAGCACGGACTCGATATAGCGCGTATCGCCGACCGCGTGATGAATGTCGCCGAGCCGGTATTTTCCCGAAAAATTCATTCGCGGCTCGACGCCGAGCGCGCGGAAAACCTCTTCTCCCGCTTGCTGCAGCGTGACCGATTCGCCGTTGCCGACGTTGATCGTTCGATCGAAAGTTTTTTCGTTCGCCAGCGAAAGCCGCAGCGCCTCGACGATATCGTCGATATAGACGAAATCGCGCCGCATCTGCCCGTCCTCGTAAACGTCGATTCCCCTGCCGGCGCTGATCTGACGAAAGAAAGTGCCGAGCACGCCGACGTACGGATTCGTCAGGGATTGCCCGGGGCCGTAAACGTTGAAAAAACGGAGGTTCGTGATCGGCAGCCGATACGCGCGGCGCACCTGCTCGGCGAGCTGTTCCTGCTGAAGCTTGGTCAGCCCGTAAACGGAAATCGGTTTGGACGGATCGTTCTCGCGCATCGGCTGCGCGGCGGCTTCTTGTCCGCAGTCGGGGCAGTAAACCTCCCAGCGGCCCGCGTCCAGATCTTCCTGTTTTCTCGAATCCGGAACGAAGTTTTTAGCGCACCCGCCGCAAATATGAACGCCCTCGCCGTAAACCGCCCGCGAGGAACTGATGATCACCTGCCGGACGCTCGCGCTGTTCGCCGCCTGCAGCACGACCGCCGTTCCGTGCGTGTTCGTCGAAACGTACCTTTCGATTTCGTATTGAGATTGCCCGACGCCGGTTTCCGCCGCCAGATGGTAAACGACGTCCATCCCAGCGACCGCTTTCGCCGCCGTTTCCGCGTCGCGCACGTCGCCTTCGATAAACTCGCACCCCGAAAAATCCAGCGCCGGATTTTCGCCGTGAACCTGCGGAAGCAAATTGTCGAGAATTCTGACCGAGTGATTTTCCGCGGTTAACTTCTTTCGCAAATGAGTGCCGATAAAACCGGCGCCGCCGGTTATTAAAATATTCATCAATTAATCCCTTACTCTTTATGTGTTAAAAATATGTTAAAAAATTATTAAATAGCGCTTCGATCATTCATTGAGTAATCTTTGATAAATTTCGCGGTAGCGCGCGGCTCCGACGGTCTTGATCGAAAAATTCGACTCCGCCGTCTTCCGGCAGCGTTCGGCAAGGCTTTTTTTATCCTCGCCGCCCAGCCGCGTCAAGTTTTCCACTGCATAATCATAGCCTTTTGAATCGAGCGATGGCAAAACGACGCCCACATTTTCATTCGTCGCGAGCCGGCTGAAATCACCAATAAAATCAGTTACCACAATCCGCACCACCCGAGAGGCGGCAACCTACCCCGGCTTTAGACAAAAATTCGCCGCCGTGAAACTGCTTGAACTAAGCCGAATCGAAAAACGGGCTAACCTTCAATTCAATGCCGCGCCCGCGCAGCGGTTCGAAGTGCTGCATCAAACGGCAGCGCGTGGTAATCGATTCGAGCGGATATGTGCAAAGCTCTAAAATCTTCATTTATTTAGGAGACAGAAGCTCACGGTACAAGCGGCGGTAACGCGCGCCGCCGACTTTTTCGAGGTCGAAATGAGCGCGGGCGGCTTTCCGGCAATTTTCGCGCAAGTTTTCATTTTGCAACAGCGCGGTGAGTTTTTCAAAAGCTTCGCGGTAACTTTCGGCGTTAAATTCCCGCAAAATGACGCCGGAATTCGTCGTTTCGACGACTGCCTCCAAATCGCCGACGCCCGAATTCGAAACGACCGGCAAACCGCACGCCAGATATTCCGAAGTCTTGACGGGCGAGCTTCCGCGCTTGCTCGGCAGAGGTTTGATAAACGCCAATCCCGCGTCTGCCGCGGAAAGCCAACCGGCAACTTCACAGTGCGCGGCGCGACGGATAAAATACGAACTTTGCGGAATGCGCTTTTCCGCAAGAATGCGGTGAAATGTCTCTTCTGTGTCCTGCGTGACGATCAGCAATTTGGCTTCTGGGTTCGTTTTTAAAGCCGCTCCGAAAAAATCTATTGTTTCGTCAACCAGATACCAAGAACCGTATTTTCCGACATAGGTAAAGAGCGTCTCGTCAGCCAATCCCAAGCTGCGCCGTCGGCTCACTCTGAGTTTTTCGTCAAACTTAAAATTTTCCGTATCGACACAGCACGGAATCACTTCGATCGGTGTTTTTACGCTGAATTTTTGCTGGTAATCCTGTTTCAGCTTTTCGGTTAGAACAATTATTTGAACGGCGCTCGCGCGCGCCTTTGCTTCACTTTTCGCCAACAACTTAAAGCCTTTGCTTTCGGACGAAAGATGTTTCGTATCGAGATACTCTTCCGAAAGAATCGAATCGGCGTCGTATAGAAACGGAATCCGAAATATTTTCGCGAGCGGTACCGACAAAAACGTCGTCAGGCTCGAACGCGAATGGATCAGGCGCGGTCGATGACGATAACAGATCTTCGCGCCCGTTAAAAGCGCCGGCAGAATACTCGAAATCTTGTCGAGGATCGAATTGCCCGTCTGCCATCTAACCGGATACCAGTAAATATTCCTTTCCGCCAACTCTTTTCGCATCTGGCGGTTCGATTCTTCGGTTTTCGAAAACTTTTCAATTTCCAAAGTTATTAAAGCAAAGCTATATCCTGCATCAGTTAAACAATTTATATACGAAAGGCTTTGCGATTGGCAAAGAGGATCGCCGAGACTCCACGGACAAATGTATAAACTGCTTACTTTCATCAGCTTTTAGAAATTTAGTTTACTGATTGACCTGATTGATTCTCGTTTTCGGAACAGCCAGTATGTTGGCATGCGGCTTACGAGAGGTTTCTATTCTCGACAATCGAGCGTTATTTTCCAGTTCAAAAAATGAGTATTCGGGTGCTTTTAATTCCTTTAAGAAATTTATCGCCTCATTCACCTGAAATCCTAATCCGAACGCCGATTCGTTTTCTTCAAAAAGCAGTATCGGTGCATTTTCTTTACTCAAAAGCTTGATAGCGCCCTTAAAGCACAACACCTCTGCTCCTTCTATGTCGCATTTAATAAAATCGGGAACTTTTTCTTCATCACTAAGAAAATCATCTAATTTTCTCGTCTGACACTCGATTTTTGTTCCTTCTGACGTCCAGTTCGATAGTCCGGACATTGATTGTTCTTTGGCGACATAAAATTCAACCACCCCATTTTTATCAGAGAGGGCAACCGGAAAAAGCTTTGTGTTTGGTAGATTATCGACGGTTTTTGTAAGAGAAGGGAGACAATCGGGCTGCGGTTCAAAAGCCCACACCTGGCCTTCTTCTCCGACCAATTTTGACAACCAAACGGTATGAACTCCGACGTGCGCGCCGATATCAATAACGAACATCCCTGGTTTGACGATTTTTTGCATTAGAGACTGCTCGTTTTTTTCGACGATCTTCCCCAGAACCAAATCATGGGTTGAAACCAGTCGGAGATCGGCGAACAGGGTTTCTCCATGAGGCAGCTTGATAGGCAATGCTTGCAGGGACGAAAAATTATGCGCCAGAAACATCGTTAGCCGCGTTTTGCCCCTTAAACCGCTCCACAAAGCAGTTTTTACGATTTTACGAAGAATCATTCCGTTAATTTTAACCTGTTAAATGGACTTTCTCCAATCCCTTTGCCATCCGTCGGGCGTGAAAATTTTCCTTAACTGAATTTTGTCCGTTTTCGATTAAAGTTTTACGCAGTTCATTATCGTTCAAAATTTCTTTAACGCTGCGGGTAATCGTCGCCGAATCACAAAAAGGAACGACGAGCGCGTTTACTTTATCTTCGATAAAATCTTCGGCAACGCCCGACAAAGTAAAAACCGATGGGACGCGCATCGCGAGCGGCTCGATATAAACCTGCCCGAAAGCCTCGTATTCACGACCTATCGGCGCATGAACAAAAACATCGAAGGTTTTATAGAGCTCGAAAATTCGTCTTTCGAACTCGATAGTTAAATAATTTTCCGGGGCGAGCGTTTTCAAAAGCTCTTCAATTTCGGCTTTATAAGGTCCCTTTGCATTTGCCAGGACGAGTTTGGCTTGCGGGTAGTCTTTCAGCAAATCCTTAAATGCCGGAATAATGTACTGCAGTCCCTTCCAATGGATATAACGGCTGATGACGCCGACGACCGGACTATTCTCCGTTAAACCGTACTCAGCCCTCAAATCGCTTTCGGAAGCGAGGGCTTCGTCAAAATAGTTCCAGTCGAAACCGTGCCGAACGACCGTTACTTTTCGCGGATCGACTTTTTCGCGCTCGATCAGAATTTCCGCGACCATATCGGTGATCGCAACGATATGAGTCGACAAAAAATTGATGATTTTATCGTAATAAACGGCGTGCGGATGATAAAGATGCGTTTCGACCGAATGATGCCGCGTGTGGATGCGCTGCCTGACACCGGCGAGACGGGCGGCGATTATTCCGGTCATCGTCGCGTTAAAAAGGTGCGTATGGACGATATCGGCTTGAAAAGCCTTAAAGTGTTTTATCAATTTTCGGATAACGCGCGGGTAATCGGCTTTTCCGCGGCATTCGATGAATTCGACCTGAAAGGCGGAGTCCTTAAAATCGCCATACAGCGCCGGAAGCTTTGCGCCGAGGAACACAAAGCTGACGTCGAATTTTTCCCGATCCGTAAAATGCGCCGTCGCTTCGATCAGATGACTCGTGTCAATATCGGAGATCACGTAACAAAGTTTTTTCTTCATGCAGTTTTTTTCTGCTCGGAGGCACTCATCGAAGCGAGTCGCCGTTTAATCAAACGCAGGGGAAAACCGGCAAATTGAGTGATGGTAGCCGGCGAGTAATTTAATGCTTTTAGAGCGTGATGCATAAATTGCCGGTAGTCGCCGATGCGAAAATAAGAACCGGCGATGACCGTGTGGATTCTGCCGTAACATTCATTTTTGATTTTCCGCAGTTCGTCGTCCGGTTCGGAAAATATCTTTTCGTAGGCGATCATCATATCCTCATCCATTCGCTTGACGCTTTCGGGATTATTGGCAAAGCTGTTGTTCGTGTGAATGCGGTATTTCATTAGGACTTCATTGACAAATCCGACCTTGCCGAATCGTGCGACCTGAAAATAAAACTCCCAATCTTCACCAACCCGCAGCCGCTCGTCAAATCCGCCGACCTTTTCGAATAAATCGCGCCTGACGACGACACCGCTGCCGCCGCCTAGTATTACGCTTCGCCGGTAGCGGATCATATCGTGCGCGACCCAGCCCTCCATTCCGTCGAGATGCTCGGCGAGCGGATTTCCGTCGATGTCTATATCGACAACTCCGCAGTGAACTAACCCGATCTCCGGATCTTTTCGGAATAATTTGATCTGTTTTTCGATTTTTTCCGGCAACCAGACATCGTCGGCGTCCAAAAAGGCAATCAATTCACCGCGGCTTTCCGTTGCACCGTTGTTTCTAGCTCTTGAAACCTTCTGATTTTTTTGCCTGATTACCTTTATTTGCGCGGCGAAAGCGCGCAATAATTCCTTGGAATTGTCAGTCGAGCCGTCATCTACCACAATAATTTCTATATTCCCGTACGTCTGCGCCAAAACGCTCTCGATTGTTTTCGACAGAAAACGCCCGTAATTATAATTGGGGATGACAACGCTCACAAGTGGCTGAGTCATGATAAATTTCTGATGCATCCACTCCTTACTTATCGTTGATCGAGTAGATTGCCAATCCTTCCTGAAATCCCTTATAAATCGCCCCGGCAATCGCTAAACGGTAGAGCTTCCATAGAATTTTGGGCGCGGGAAGCATTTTTTCAGAAAGCTCGCATAATTTGATGATAGATGACTGCCCGGCGTCGCTGGCTAAAACGCCCTTCGTTTTTTTCCACAAAAACAGCTTTACTCCGTCCCGTTTCAGAGCGGGCGGCAAATTCTTTCGCACCATTTCAATCCGGGGTGTCTTCTCGCCGTATTTCTTCCAGAAAAAAGGCTCGGTTTGCGTGTATAGACGCTGCCTTCTGCAAAAGTCGCGAATCGAAGAACCCGCCCAATCGTTATGCAAAACAATGATGCCGGGGTCGAAATAAATAATCGTTCCGCTTTCCTGCGCGCGCAAAGCCAACTCATGGTCTTCGCCGCTAGCGACATGAAAGTTTTCGTCAAAGCCGCCGAGTTTATCGAAATCTTCGCGCCGCATCGAAGTCGTCTGCCCCGTTATCCCTTCGATTTTCTTCAGCCCATTGTCAGCCGGAACCTCGGGGAAAAGATGTTTGCGGTAGCGACCGAAAACCGTCGACTCCTGCTCGGGTAAATTGATAACCTGACCGACGAACCAACACCCCGGATTCTCCTGAATGCGATTATAATGACGTTCGATGAAATCACCTCTGACCAATATATCGTTATCAATAAAAACGATAACTTCTCCTTCGGCTTTACGCGCGCCAGCATTTCGTGCCGCCGCCGGACCCGGCACGGATTCATGAATCAAGTGTAGCGGAACCGGGAACTTTTCCTTGAAGGATTTAACCACCTCGTCTGTGTTGTCGGTACAGTTATTGTTAACGACAATCGCTTCCCACTTACCGGAAAAGTCTTGTCCGGAAAGATGTGCGAGCGTCAGTTCCAAGGCATCAGCGCGGTTATGTGTCGGAATAACCACGCTGATCAAAATATTATTTTCTTCGTCAGGCATTATTTTAAGACTCGTCTAACCCCTTTAATAATTTGGCGAGATAACCGCGATTATACCAAAGCGTATAAAATTTGCCGAAACTCGGACTGGTTCGCAATCTGATTTGCATATATATTGTGCGCAAGAAAAATTCGGCGATTTTAGTCAGGCGCTTCTGCCCGCCGGACTGTGAGGATAAAAGCCAGTTCGTCGCCGCGCCCTTTCCCCAAATGTACGATTTATGGCTAAGTTCTTCCTTCGTCAGACGTTTCGCGGGAATGACCTGACTAACCTCAACATCGGGCCTATAAAACATCGTGAATCCTTCGGCGCTGGCGCGGTTGAAAAAATTCGTTTCGTCGCCGTAGAGCTTCAGATTCGTGTCGAATCCGCCGATGCTGTCGAAGACTTCTGTCTTAAAGGACATATTGCCGCCAAAAGGATGCTCCGGAAATGTCAGAAATCTTTCTTTTTCCCCGAACTCCGTCGCGCAGAAAAAGCGGCGCATCTCGACATCGAACGGAAACGGCGGATCGCCGCCGAGCCGAACGCCGACCTTGCCTCCCAGACAATCGCTTTTGTTTTCAAGAAAATGCTCTCTGATTCTGCCGATCCAGTTCGGTGCCGCCCGCTCGTCGTCGTCGATATAAGTCAGAATTCTTCCCTTTGCTTCCGCCCGTCCGCGATTGCGCGCCTGGCATAAACCGGCGACCGGCTCGAAAATATAGCGAAATGGGTAATTATGAGTCCTAACAGCATTCTCAACGACTTCGCGAGTGTTATCCGTTGAGCCGTTATCCACGACGATAACTTCGACATCGGCGAACTCGCGCGCCTGTCGCGCGACTTCCGGCAAACAATCGACAACCTCGGTGGCTCGATTGCGTGTACAGATTATGATCGATAAAAGCATCTTGTAATAAACTTCAGGTAAATGTTTTTTTATAACACCCTTTTCAAAATAAACTAATCTTGACCTGCAAAGCGCAGCGTCAATAATTCTGCCGCTAAATTTAACTGGTGCGCCGCGTTAAAACAAAAAACTTGTTAACGTAACCGAAAATGAAGTCCCTCACCATGTAAGAAGACAGCCCGGCAGCGGTAAACGCACAGATCGAAACGATCGCCAGAAGAATAAAAGCGCTGCCTAATGAATGATTCTCGCCGGCGATTAGTTTTGCCGCCGTGACCACTGCCAGAACCGAAACAAAGGGAGACCCAATATCCCAAATATACCAGTTCGCCAGCTCATTGCGAAGAATGCGGCGATGCATAAAATATGTATAAGCTACAAATCCGACGGAGTTTAGTATTATCCAGCCGGTAGCGCCGCCGACCGCGCCGTAGTGAAGAACCAGAAAAATAAGCAGCGGAATAAAAATAAACACGCCTACTAAATCCTTCATAAACGTCAGCTTCGTCCAGCCGTGAGCAAGCTGCATGCCGTTCGGTATCCACATCAGACAGTTGATTCCCATTCCGATGCTGTAGAGCGTCATTAAAATCCAAGCTTTTTCAGCGATAGTTTCATTTCTCGTCCAGAGAAAAAGAATCTCTTTGGAAAAAAAAACGAAAACCAGCGTGGTCGGGATCGTTAAAACCGAAACAAGCTGCGAATTTTTATGGTAAGCATAAATCAGATTCGCCTCGTCGCCCGCTGCAGTCAGCGCGGAAAACTGGGGATACGAAACTTTTTGCACGGAGCTGGCCAGCATCATTAGAATCAACGAAGCAACCGTCGTTGTCAAAGAGTAATAGCCGAACTCCTCGAGCGAAATTAATTTGCTCAAAATAATCTTATCCGACTGCGCCAAAATCAGCCCGACGACGCTGATGCCAGTATTACCCGCCGCGAATCTCCAAATCCGTTTCAACAGACCGAACTCGAATTTCGAGTCGGGGTCGCGATATGGAAGTTTTTTGTAGAAAGCTGTTGCCGTCGCACAGGTCTGCAAAAGCGCGATGACCGCCTGCCAGATCAGAAAAGCTTGGATGGTTGGGGAAATGTAAGCCAACATCAAAAAAGCCCCGAAACTGCGCAAAGTGCCGAAAATGATTGTGATGATATTAAGCGTCACCTGTTGCTGCAGTCCAAGCAGACCGCCGCTGTAAAGGCTCATCGGGAATTGCAGCCCGAAAGCGATGCTCATAATAATCAAACACTGCGTAACGGTCGTCACCGAAAGCGTTTCAGGGCGGATCCAATAACTGGCGAGCAGCGGAGAAAGCAACAGGAGAATTACCGTCAACGCTACTGATATAAGCCAGTTAACGCGCTGTAGGGTTTTTGTAAGAGTCACGATCTTTTTTCCCGCTTCGGCCGAATTTAATGCGGAAAACTGCGCGACCTCGCGATTAAACGTCGGCGAAAGTCCGAAATCGAGAATATAGAAAAAAGTTTGCAGGCTCGTAAAAAAACCGATAATGCCGTAGGACTCGATGCCGACATATCTGAGATAAATCGGAACGAATAAAATCCCGAGAGCCGCTGTCCATAAGCTACCGAAAAGATTGGAAAACAGATTGAGCTTTAAGGATGCTTTGAAGTTTAATGAGCGAAAAATCATCTTTTGATATTACCGGAGTCTTAAAATTTTCGTCGCCTGCGGGAATTCTCACACCTTTGTACAACTTTTACAAAAGCTGACAGATAATTGCCGGTGGGCGCAATAACAAAACGCCGCACAAGTTTCATCGATCTTTTTGGACGAACGGAACGCGCCGTCTGCGGCATCCGGAAAAAAACAGCGGCTGCCGTAAAAATCCGCTTTAATTCGCTTTACCGGTTCTTCCACAACAGCCGCGCTTATTTTTTTGCAAAACTTCCGGCAAATTATAAAATACTTTCAATCACGCGCCTTCGAAACCTGACTATTTTCTGCGGGTGGCACCTCTCGCTGATTTCTTCAGAAGTCCGAGCGCTGTGTTTTTCGGCAACGATTCGATCTTTTATTTCCAGAATTTCCCGCGCTGCGGTTTGGGGCTCCTTGGAAAGCGCAAAAATAGTTTCAAAATCGTTTCCGAGCCCGAAAGTATCGTGCCAGAAAATAATCGCGCCGGTGACCCCGGCTTCGAGCAGCGCAGCCGTATACTTTCCGTCTAAATGGAGTTTATCCGGTTTTTTCGCGGCGATGTGCACAAAACCGTCATACTCGACGTACTTTTTGATGGTCGTCAGATGGTCCGCGTATCCGAGCGTTTTCCTCAAGGCTTCGGCGGGCTTCAGCGCTTTGACGATATACTTGTTATACCGCCAGAGCACTCTTTCTTTGAAGGTCACCTTTTGATCAGGCTGTCGGCGCGGCGGGAAAATTTCATACGGCAGTCCGGTCAGTTGCATCACTTTCTGACTTCTTTCCCAATCCTTTTGCGGCGAATCGGCTGAGACGTGAATCAAACTGCCGACGGTTTTTCGAACCCTTTTCATTTTGCGGATTTTATCGACATCCACGCTGAACGGATGGCTGAAAAGCTTGCCGCATGTCGAAAGCGCCTGGTTTATTGGACCCGGATTAACGAAAACCGCGTCGTAAAAGTTTTCGATCAAAGCCAGCACCTTTTCGCGGTAACTCAAGTCATGATACGGGTTGTAGTTATAGAACGGAAACAAAAAAGCGGCTCTTTTCAGCGCTGGAGAGCTGGCGCATTCTTCCAACACGTCGGGTCCGAAAGCGAGGCTGACCGTGTCTTCGCCCGGTTCGTCGACTAGTTTGAACTCCTTTTCAAAATAGGGCAGCTCCCATTTAAGAAAATATAACGGTGCTTTGCTAACGAATATTTTCAGTTTGGTTTTCATTTAATGTTGTCGGGTAAACTGTCGCGCGAAGGTTTTAAGGTAAAGCGTCAAAGAGTCTTTTTCGATTGCCGGAAAGTTTGACTGCCATGCCTTAACCAAATATTTGCGCGCCTTCTGCATTTCCCCGGTGTTATAAAAACAATCTGCCAAAATTTTGTACTGGGCGGAGATTCTTTCCTTAAATCCTTCGTCAAACTTATAATGATAAAATTTATTGAGCGCTTCGTACATTTCGACTTTGCTTTTATGCTCGAACTGAAATTTAAGACTGTTTGAAAAACTCGCGCGGTATCTTCTGTAAACCGACATCACGTCTTTTAACATCTTGATTTTTCCGCCCCGTTCTAAAATCAGATAATAGAGGCAAATATCGCCGCTCGGCACATTCAGAAAAAAGGGCGGCAGCACGAGGTCTTCGGAATTTCTGAACACAACGCTGGCGGTCGCCATAAACCATTCATAGCGGAACAAATCGTTGATGTCGAAGTACTCGCGCGATTCGGGCACGATTTCGCGGGTCAGAAATTGGTCTTTTTCGTTCTTAATGTAATTTGCGACGAGCGCTTCGTGAAAACAGATTTTCACGTCCGGCTCGGCTTCAAGCATGTCGACCTGCTTCTGCAGTTTATACTGATCGGTTCAGTAATCGTCGCCTTCGCACAGAGCAATATATTTCGCTTGGCAGTTTTGCAGCGTGTCGGCGAAATTCGGCATCACGCCGAGATTTTTTTCGCGCGCCAGCAGGCGAACTCTTCCCGGAAACTTCCTTTCGTACGCGAGGCAGATTTCGCGCGTTTTGTCGGTCGAACAATCCTCACCGATGATGAGTTCGAAATCAAAATTCGTTTTCTGCATGACAATGCTTTCGATCGCTTCGGCGATGAATTGCTCGTGATTGTATGTGATCATGCATACGCTGACTAGGAGATTGTCTTTCATAAAAAAATCACTTTGCAAGGGGTTTGGCCGGAACGCCGGCAACAATGGTCGCGTCCGGCACGTCTTTGGTCACGACCGCGCCGGCGCCGACCGTGACGCCGCTCCCGATTTTCACGCCGGGCAAAATCGTGCTGCCCGTTCCGATCCGGCTCAAAGTTCCGATTTTAACATTGCCGAGCAGATTTGCACGAGGCGAAATTTCGCAGAAATCGCCGATGACGACATCGTGACTGATCAAACTGCCGACATGCAGCAGACAGCATTTCCCGATTTTATTATTCGATTCGATAACGGCATCCGTTAAAACGCTGGTGCCTGCGCCGATTTCGTTAGCGTAGCGACCGACCTTTGCAAACGGCGAAATGATCGTTGCGGGAGCACCGCCGAGTGCGACGAATTTTTCAAAGAATTTGCGTCTCAACGCTGGATCGCCGATGCCGAGCGCAAACCGCGCGTCGGATTCCTTAAAGTACGAAGACGCCGCTTTCTCATTCATCACGACCGGATATCTATCAAAAAGAAGAGCCGGCAAATCCCGACTGACGTCGTCATAAAAAATCAAATCTTCGCGCTCGTTTATCTGAAGAATGATCTCAAGCAATTCTTTAGCGAACCCCTTCGCCCCGGCGATCAGCATATTAATTTAAATCCTTGATAATCCGGCAAATGTTTTTTACGTCCGCATCGGCGAGTTCGCAGTATAATGGCAGACACAATACTTTTTTGCTGACGTCTTCGGCGACCGTTTGCGGCTGGTACCGCAGATAAGGCAGTTTGTTCAACGACGGGTAAAAATAGCGGCGCGGGAAAATCTCCTGCGCATTGAGCGCGTTCTTTGTTTCGAGCAGCGCCGCTTCGTCCGAGAAAATCACCGGATAATACGAATAATTCCAGTCGGTATCCGCGCGTAGTTTGATTACTCGAATATTCACGCCGGCAAGTTCCGCACCGTACAGTTCGGACAGATGCTTTCGCCGGGCGATCATTTTGTCCACGTAAGGCAAAACTGCCAACCCCATTGCCGCGCTCAGTTCCGAAATTTTGCCATTGACGCCGAGCCCGTAAAACTCATCCTGCCCGCGGTGCCCGAAATTATGATGATAAAAGATCTTATGCACGAGTTCCGGGTGGCGGCAGACGATTCCGCCGCCTTCGCCGGTGTGAAAGAGCTTCGTCGCGTGAAAGCTTAGAGTCGAAACGTCGCCGCGCTTTAAAAGCGATTCGGCTTTGTACTTGACGCCGAAGCAGTGCGCCGCGTCGTAGATGACTTTTAGGCGGTATTTGTCGGCGATCGCCTGAATGGCTTCGACGTTGCACGGATTGCCGTAGACGTGCGTGGCAAGAATCGCCGAAGTTTTTTCCGTGACAGCGGCTTCGATATGCGTTTCGTCGATCGTTAGATAATCTCGATCGATATCGACGAACACGGGCGCGCAATTTTCCCAGACGATGCTGCTGACCGTCGCCACATAGGAAAAAGGCGTCGTGATGATTTCGCCTTTAAGTTCCAAAGCTTTGATGGCGAGTTGCAGCGCGATCGTCCCGTTATTTACGATTAAAAGATTGTCGATTTCAAGATGATCCTTTAGTTTCGATTCCAGCTCTTGGATCAGTTCCCCGCGGTTCGTGAGCCATTTGGAAGACCAAATTTGCTTTAAATACGCCGCGTATTCTTCAAGAGGCGGCAGAAATGTCTGAGTTACGTTTATCATTTATGAAAAATCTTACTCTGTCCGCAACTTCCGTAAATCCCGGAGTGTAAAAAATAAAATTGATAAACAGGTATATTATCTGAAAAACCGCGCACGAAACAAAAATATGAAGATAAAATTTATTTACCAGCGAGTTTGTCAGCAAAAACGCGCCCGTAAACGCCACGCCGGCAAACGATAGATACTTGCTCACGGCGAAAATTTGCGCGCCGAGCGGAACGGAAATCTCCTTTTTGACATAATACATATTCAGCCCGAGAGAAATTATATAAACGACGCCGAGCGCGGCGAGAAAGGTATAGATCCCGCCGGCAAAAAAAGTAAGATAAGCGGGCACCAACAGAATTTTTTTGTATATTTCAAGTTTGAGAAAGCCCTTCGAATTTCCCCGCGCGCTGATCAGGTTGACCATCAAGGCGCTGAGCGGGTAAATAAAACCGATAAACACCATGAAGCGGAAGTAATTGGCGACGGGCAGCCATTTCTCGGTGAACATAATGACCACGATATCCGTCGCCGTCAGCATGAGCGAGCCGATCACGGCAAAGGCGGCGAACGAAATCAGGTGCAGAGCGCGCTCGTAATAATCGATGAGTTTCGGAACGTCCGACTGGTGTTTGGAAAAAACCGGAAACATCACCGAAACGATCGTGCTGGCGGAAAACATCCGCACCATTTGATCGAGCGACTGCGCGCGGTTGTAAAAACCGAGCGTCACGACGTCGAACAGTTTCGCGATGATAAAAACGTCCAGGCGCGTGAAAAATCCGTCCAGCATTCCGGAATAAAACATCTTCGAACCGAAACTCCAGAGCGGCTTGACCGAATCCAAACTAAGTTCAAACGAGGGACGCCAGCGCAAAACGATAAAATATCCGGTTAAAATAAAAACAACGCCCGAAAGCTGCGAGACGATCAGACTCCAGACCTTAAAATCATAAAGCGCGAGGACGACCGCGACGACGCCCGAAAGCGCCGCCGCCGCCAGATTAATCGTTGAAGTTTGTCTTATTCTCAGCTCACGCTGGAGGAGCGCGGAAGGCACGATCAACAGCCCGTTTAAGATAAATATCAAAGAGATGCCCGAAAGATAGAGCGCCAGATGTTCTATTTCGTAAAATCTTTCGATATACGACGACGAAAAAACCAGCGTTGTCGTCAGCAGACCTCCCAGCAGCAGATTTATGAAAAACACGGTCGAAAGCTGTTTTTGAGAAATTTCTTCCGCCTGGATCAGCGCCGACCGGAATCCGAAATCAAGAAATATCGAGGAAAACGCGATGACGGATAAAACGATGCCGAAAACGCCGTACTCCGAAGGATTGAGAATCCGCGCCAGAAAAATGCTGATAAAAAATGTGACAAAGTAATTGGCAAAGCGGCTGAACAAATCCCAGAGCGCAAGATTAAAAACTTTCATTCAAATACACTTCCGATCACCGATATATTATTTGTAAGCCCTTCGCAGACGTTAACTTCCCCACAAGAGAATTTTTCACTTGCCGAATGTTTACACAAAACAGTTTAGCACGGAGAATGACTGCGCCGACGGCGCCGGAAATTCAATTTAATATCCTCGCCTTTAATTTTCCGAGCCACGACTGCGAAGACGGGCGCGTGGTTCTGAGCGGCGGAAAATCCGGCAGGCTTTCCCGGGGCGCGGCGTGCGCGTCGGCGGCGGCTTTTTCGAAGCAGGCGAGATATGTTGCTATGAGTTCGCTCTTGTTTTTGACTTCGTCGGTTTCGCCTTCGTCGTAGGAAATCCATTCGACGCGTTCTTTGTCGAGCACGCAGCTGATGACGAAGCCGACGCAGGTTTCGGGCGTCGTGCCGATGACGCGCGTCAGAAACGGGCGGTAATGCCGGACTGGCGCGTAATAAATCTCCGAATCGGCGTGCCCGACGGCCAGCGTTGCCGTCGCGGGCGCGAGCCGCGGAAGCAAATTCCAGCCCGTTTCTTCCGCGTCCCAGATCAGGCAAACGTCCGCGTTTAATCCGTTGATTTGCTGCGCCGCCGCCGCATCGCCCGTCGTCAACCGGTGAAGGCTGAAGGGGGGATCGTTTCCCGCCGCGGGCGCGCCGCGTTCGAAAAGATGAATCTCATTGCCGAGCTCAGCGAGACCGGCGAGCAGTTTCGGCAGAAAGAGGCGCGCCTCGGGCGGCAACGCGTCGTTCGAACCGGTATTGATGACCGCGATTTTCATGCGCCTTTAATGATACCCGATTTAACGCGTCAAACCGAAATTCGGATTTTCCGATTCCCGAAAAAAGCCGCCGCCCGTCGCGATTTTTCAAAAGCGCCCGCGAGTCGGACGCGGATGTTCGCAAATCGTTTTTATTCGCGTCCGACTCGCGAACATCAGCCGACGCCTTTGTTTTTGCGGCGCGCTTTCTGCGTGCATCTGACAAGCTTTCTTTGTTCATCTATAATTGGAGTTTCGCTTGAAGAAAAAATTATCGGAAGAATTCGATTAGCAAAAGGAGCTTATTGATGCATAATTTTAAATTGCGCCGCCTCTCGGCTTACGCCTTAGCGGCAGCTTTGACATTGAGTTATAACTTTATGAATTTAGAAACGAATGTTCGCGCCGCGAATGAAAACCCGCCCGGGGCGGCGCGCGACGAGAAAAACCCGCTCGTCGCCGAATGGACCGGTCCGTACGGCGGAGTGCCGCCTTTCGACCGAGTAAAAATCGCTCAGTTCAAACCGGCGCTCGAAACGGCGATGACGGAAAATCTCGCGGAAATCGAAAAGATCGCCGAGCAGTCAGCCGCGCCGACCTTCGAGAACACGATCGCGGCGCTGGAGCAGACCGGCAGCGCATTGGAGCGCGTCTCGACGGTTTACTACATCTGGGCGAGCAACATGAGTTCGCCCGAATACAACGCGGTCGCGAAAGAAATGAACGTCAAACTCGCCGCGTTCAACGACAAAATCACGCAGAACGAAGCGCTCTTTAAGCGCATCGAGGCGGTTTACGATTCGCCGGAAAAAGCGAAATTGACGCCCGAGCAGCAGCGCCTCGCGTGGCGTTATTACACGAACTTCGTCCGGGCCGGCGCGCGGCTCGGCGCGGCGCAAAAAGCCCGCCTTTCGGAAATCAACCAGACTTTAGCCGGGCTTTACACGCGTTTCAGCCAAAACCTTTTGGCGGACGAAACCGAGATTTTTCTCGAGCTGAAATCGAGGGACGATCTGGCCGGCCTGCCCGCTTCGATCGTCGACGCGGCGGCGCAGACGGCCGAATCGAAAGGCAAAAAAGGAACGTGGGTGATCGCCAACACGCGTTCGTCGGTCGACCCGTTTCTGACTTATTCCGACCGGCGCGATCTGCGCGAAAAGGTCTGGAAAATGTTCACGAGCCGCGGCGACAACGGCGACAAGAACGACAACAACCGGATCATCACGGAAATTCTTCAGCTTCGCGCCGAACGCGCCAAACTTTTAGGCTTTCCGACGCACGCGCACTGGCGGCTCGAAAACGCGATGGCGAAAACGCCGGAACGCGCGATGCAGCTGATGGAAGCCGTCTGGACGCCGGCGGTCGCGCGCGTGCGCGAAGAAGTCGCCGACATGCAGGCGCTCGCCGATAAGGAAAACGCGCGCGTTACGATCGAGCCGTGGGATTACCGCTATTACATGGAAAAAGTGCGCAAGGCGAAATACGACCTCGACCAGAACGAGATCAAGCCTTACCTGCAGCTCGAAAAACTGCGCGAAGGCATGTTCTGGGTCGCGGGCGAGCTTTTCAATTTCAACTTTAAGCCCGTTGAAAACGTGCCGGTTTATCACCCGGATGTGAAGGTCTGGGAAGTGACCGACAAAACGAGCGGCAGACACGTCGGGCTCTGGTATTTCGACCCGTACGCCCGCGAGGGCAAGCGCTCGGGCGCGTGGATGAACGCGTACCGCGACCAGCAGCGCATGAACGGCCAGGACGTGACGACGATCGTTTCGAACAATTCGAATTTCGTCAAGGGCAAGCCGGGCGAGCCGGTTCTGATCTCGTGGGACGACGCGACGACGCTTTTCCACGAATTCGGGCACGCGCTGCACGGACTCTCGTCGAACGTCACGTACCCGTCGCTCTCGGGCACGAACGTCGCGCGCGATTACGTCGAATTCCCTTCGCAGCTGCTCGAACACTGGCTCTCGACGCCGGAAGTGCTGCAAAAATTCGCTTTGCATTACGAAACCGGCAAGCCGATCCCGCAGGCGCTGGTCGATAAAATCAACGCCGCGGCGACGTTCAATCAGGGTTTCGCGACGGTCGAATACCTCGCGAGCGCGCTCGTCGACATGAAGCTGCATTTGGCGGGCTCGCAGAAGATCGACGCCGACAAGTTCGAGCGCGAAACTCTGGCGCAGCTCGGCATGCCGAAGGAGATCGTCATGCGCCACCGCACGCCGCAGTTCGGGCACGTCTTTTCGTCGGACGGTTATTCGGCCGGCTATTACAGCTACCTGTGGTCGGACGTCATCACGGCGGACGCGTTCGGCGCGTTCACCGAGGGCAAAGGCGCGTACGATAAAACCGTTTCGCAAAAGCTCGTCAAAAACATCTTTTCGATCGGCAACACGATGGATCCGGGCGAAGCTTACCGCCAGTTTCGCGGTCGCGACCCCGAGGTCAGCGCGCTCATGAAAAAACGCGGCTTTCCGGCGCCGGACGCAAAAACTTCGACGAACGGGAAAACAAAAACCAACAAGTGATCGGTGTATATACCGCCGGAGCGGCGCGCCGCTCCGGCGAGAAATCGAAATTCTTGTCAAAGCCGACGGACGAGTGTATTCTCTCAAAAATGCCGCATGAAAAAACCTGACTTTAAAATCCTCGGGAACCGTCAGATTCCGCATTTAGAGCTTCAGAAAACGGCTTACGCGCAGGGCAGCCGGAGCCTCGCGCACAGTCACGAAAACGCGCGTCTGGTATTGGTGCTGCGCGGAAAGTTCTCCGAGGTTTACGCCGGCAGAAAGCGCGAATGCGGCGCCTTCTCGACGATTTTTCGCCCCGCCCGCGAAGAGCATTCGGAGGATTATCACGGCCGGGGCATCGTCTGTCTGAGCGTCGATCTGCAGCCCGTTTGGCTGGAACGCGTCAACCATTACCAGGTGCGGCTCGGCGATTCATCGGAATTTCGCGGCGGCGCGCTGCCGGCGCTGATCACGAAACTGGCGCGCGAATTCGAGTCGGCAGACGCGGCGTCCGCTTTGGCGATCGAAGCCTTAATACTCGAAATCGCCGTCGAGCTCGCGCGCCGCGGAAATGAGCCCGACTCGCCGGCATCCGTTCCGTCGTGGCTGTCCGGCGCGCGCGATTTCATCCACGCCGAGTATCTACAGAATCCCGGCATCGCCGAAATCGCAAACGCCGCCGGCGTGCATCCGATCCATCTCGCGCGGGTTTTTCGCCGCCGCTACGACATCACGATCGCCGATTATATTCGCCGGCTGCGAATCGAGGAAGCGAAACGGGAGCTCGCCTCGACCGACGCCCCGATCGCCGACATCGCGCTCAATACCGGCTTTCCCGATCAGAGTCATTTCTCCAAAACCTTTAAACGCCTCACGAACACGACGCCCGCCGCCTACCGCAAATTGATGCGGTCGCGTTAAGAACAAACAAAAATGTTTGTTTTGCGCAATATTCTGAGTAATCGCACGTGCTAAGTTTGAATTACTGCAGCCGACGCCGCCCGAGCAGAGTAAAATCAATTCGATAAATCCCGTCCGCTGCTTTTTTTTAAGTATTTAAGGAAAGAGAGGTCAAAACTTTATGCGCGAACGCGTCCGTCTTTCGATTTTCATATTTTTATCCGCCGCGTTTTTCGGCGCCGGATTTCCGGTCGCGGCGCAAAATAATCCGCCGCCGCTCATCGACCGCGAAATCTTTTTCGGCAATCCTGAAATCCTCGGCGCGCGCATTTCGCCCGACGGGAAATTCATCGCTTTCCGCAAGCCTTTTAACGACACGATGAACGTTTGGGTGAAAGGCGCCGACGAGCCGTTCACCAGCGCCCGCGCGCTGACGAACGAAACGGCCCGCCCGATCGCCAGCTTTTTCTGGAGCCGCGATTCGCGCTTTATCCTGTTCAGCAAAGACGTCGGCGGCGATGAGAACTTCAACGTTTACGCCGTCGCCGTCGAGGCGAAACCGCGCGGCGGAGCGGCGCAAGTTCCGGAGCCGCGCAATCTGACGAACGCGAAAAACGTTCAAACGACGATCTACCGTTTGCCCCTGAACGAGCCCGACGCGATTTACGTCGGGCTCAACGACCGCGACCCGAAATGGCACGATCTTTACCGGATCAAAATCTCCACCGGCGAACGCACGCTGCTGCGCCAAAACACCGACCGCTTCGTCGGCTGGCATTTCGATAACGCCGACCGGCTGCGGCTCGCGCGCCGCTCGACCGTCCGGGGCGACACCGAGATTCTGCGGCTCGACGCGGGCGACAAATTCACGCCGGTTTTTTCGTGCAGCGTGTTCGAAACCTGCACGCCGGTGCGGTTTCACAAGGACAATCGCCGCGTCTACATCATCAGCAGCAAGGGCGCGGACGCCGACTTGTCGAAGCTCGTGCTGCTCGACCTCGAAACCGGCAAAGTCGAAACGGTCGAAAGCGATCCGCAGAAGCGCGTCGACTTCGGCGGCGCGGTTTTCTCGGAGCTGACCGGCGAAATAATCGCGACTTATTACGACGACGATAAAGCGCGGTACGATTACAAGGACGCCGCCTTCGCCGCCGATTACGCGATGCTGCAAAAACGTTTCGGCGGGAAAATCGTCGAATTCTCGTCGCGCACGAAAGACGAACGAATCTGGCTGGCGTCGGTTTATTCGGACACGGAACCGGGCGAAGTTTATCTTTTCGACCGGCGCAGCAAAAAGCTCGCGCTGCAGTATCGGACGCGCGAACGCCTGCCGCGCGAGCACTTAGCGGAGATGCGCGTCATCCGCTACCGGTCTTCCGACGGCTTGCAAATTCCGGCGTATCTCACGCTCCCGAAAGGCGTCGCGGCGAAAAATCTGCCGCTCATCGTCAACCCGCACGGCGGACCGCAAACGCGGAATTGGTGGGAATACAACGCTTACGCGCAGTTTTGGGCGAACCGCGGGTACGCGGTGCTGCAGCCGAATTTTCGCGGCTCGACTGGCTTCGGCAAACGATTCGTCGACGCCGGAAATCTGCAGTGGGGCGACAAAATGCAGGACGATTTGACGTGGGGCGTCAAACACCTCGTCGCCGAAGGCATCGTCGACGAAAAGCGGGTCGGCATCATGGGCGGCAGTTACGGCGGTTACGCGACCTTAGCCGGCGTCGCGTTCACGCCCGACGTTTACGCGGCGGCGGTCGCGATCGTCGCGCCGTCGAACCTCATCACGACGCTCGAAATAATTCCGGCTTACTGGGAAAGCGCGCGCATCGTCGACAAGGTTCGCGTCGGCGATTTGGAAACCGAAGAAGGACGCGCCCGGCTCCGCCGGCAATCGCCGCTCAATGCGGTCGCGCGCATCAGAACGCCGCTGATGATCGTGCACGGCGCCAATGACCCGCGCGTCAACAAGATCGAGAGCGACCAGATCGTCGTCGCGCTGCGCGACAAAAATCTGCCGGTCGAATACCTCGTCGCGCCCGACGAGGGACACGGCTTTCAGCGTCCCGTCAATCAAATGGCGATGATCGCCGCCGCCGAAAGGTTTTTCGCGAAACATCTCGGCGGGCGTTATCAGCAATCGGTCGAGCCGAACGTCGAAAAAAGGCTGCGCGAGATCACGGTCGACCCGAAAACGGTTTCACTGCCGCAGAAAGCGTCGAAATAAGCGCGTCGGAATTGACCGCCGCCCGGTGAAAGGGTCCTTCCCGAGTAAGCGTCCGAAACCTTTCGATCAGCCTTTTCGCTTCGGCAAAAAATCGATTTGGCAGTCCGGCAATCGCCGTTCAGCGTCCGGCGACCGAGACGCTGATGTGCGACGCGTATTTCGCCGAGCGGTAAACGCGCTGTTCGGCTTTTTGAAAATCCGTCTCTTTGGCGCGGAAGATGTTTTCGACGAACTTCTGCGGGTTGCGGTCGTAGAGCGGAAACCACGTGCTCTGGACCTGCACCATGATGCGGTGTCCTTTTTTGAAGCGGTAATCGTTGCCGCGCATGTCGATCGTGTATTCGCCGACCTCGTTCGGTTCGATCGCCGCCGGTTTTTCGAAGCTGCGGCGGTAGCGACCGCGAAAAATCTCGCTCGCGACCATCAGCTGATAATTTTTCATCTTCTCGTCCGCCGGATAATCAGCCGGGTACACGTCGATCAGTTTCACCACCCAGTCGCTGTCCGAGCCGCTCGTCGCGGCGAAAAGCCGCGCGGAGATGTCGCCCGTGATCGTCAGGTCTTCGGTCAAAACGTCCGACTGCCATTTCAGCACGTCGGCGCGGTCGGCGAGAAAGCTCTGATCGTCGACGAGCCACGTAAACCACGACGAGCCGCGCGTGTAGGTCGCCAGGACCGGCCGCTTGCGATACGGCACCGGGCTCAGCGGGTCGGACACGTAAGCGTCGAAAGCCTCCGTTTTAGCGGCGGGTTTCTCGAACGAAAGCTTTCCGTCCGCCTGAAAATACAAATTGCGTTGCTGCCGCGGCCGCGCCGGCGCCCACGAATCGTAACTCATCCATCTGTTCGAGCCGGACTGAAAAACGGTCGCTTCGGCGAGCTTCAGCGCGCCCTTGCCTTTCAAATGATACGCGAAAAACGGCGCCTGAATCTCGGCGCGGTAATAAACGCCGGTGTCGGAACCGAAATCGATCGCGCCGAGACGCCGCCCGCGCCCGCCCCAGCCGCCGTGATTCCACGGTCCCATGACGAGGAAGACCTGGTCGTCGCGGTCGGTCTTTTCGAGCGCGCGGTAGGTCGCGAGCGGTCCGAACAGGTCTTCCTGATCCCACCAGCCGCCGACGACCATCGTCGGTACGCTCGTTTCCTTCAGATAAAGCTGCGCGGCGCGTTTCTGCCAGTATTCGTCGTATTCGGGATGCTCGAGAAAAGCCTTCCACGAATGCGATCTCGCGCTCAAATCGGCGGCGAGCGCCGGCAGTTTTTTGAGATCGAAATACCAATCGTACATGTCGGGCTTGTCGAAGCTGACGCGTCCGCCGGATTTCGCCGATTCGAGCGGCACCGCCCATTCGTGCGCGTAAGTCTGCCGGAACGCGCCGTGATGAAAAAAATCGTCGCCCATCCAAAGGTCGGTGACCGGCGCCTGCGGCGACGAGGCTTTGAGCGCCGGATGCGGGTCGACGAGCGCGACCGCCGCCAGCCAGCCGTCGTAGGAAACGCCGTAGATGCCGACGCGATTGTTGTTTTTCGGCACGTTTTTGACGAGGTACTCGATCGTGTCGTACGTGTCGGTCGATTCGTCCGTCGATTTCGAATCGCGCTTGTCGCGCAAAGGGCGCATCATCTCGAAAACGCCCTCGGAATCGCCGCGCCCGCGAATGTCCTGAAACACGAAGATGTAGCCGTCCCGGACGAGCTCGCGGTGCGCGCCGTTGACGGCGTTCGACGTCCAACCCCTGACGCCGTACGGCGTGCGGTTCATCAGAACCGGCAGCGGCTCGGTTTGATTTTCCGGCGCGAAGATGACCGTGAAAAGCTTCGTGCCGTCGCGCATCGGGATCATCGCCTCGGTGCGCGTGAACGGCACGCGCGTGTCCGGCGCGGGCTGCTCGCCGATCTTCTTCGCCGGGTACTCGTTGCCGTTCTTCCGCCAGAGCATGCCCGTCACGCGTCCGTTCGCGTCGCGCACGAACTCGGCGTCCACGGCGCCGCCCGTCTTCGCGAAAAACCGGTTTTCGGCGGACGGGAAGATTTCGATTCGGTCCTGATCGGTCACCTGTAGGTAGAATTTTTCGCCCTCGCGAAAAAAGGAAAAAATCGTGCCTGGTCTGCCCGCGTCCTCGTATTGTCCGACATAAAGATCGAATTTCGCCGGATCGAGCTTGATTTCAACCGGCGTCGCCGTCGCGGCGGGCGTCTGCGCCGCCGCCGAAATATAACCGGCCGAAAGCCACAAAAGGATTATTAAAATTAAAAATGCGCTATTTGCGCGTCGAAAATCGTTCATATATTTTTTCATGAAAAGATTGACGGAATTTGACGCGAGCTCGCGAGATGCTCTTTTCCGCCAGTTTGAATAAAAGCCGTCTTTAACGCGTTTTTCGAAGAGAATTATGATCACCCGCGCGGTCGAAAAAAGTCGGGCGCGAAAACGCGCCGCGCGGTCGAACGAACGGCGCGTTTCGCCGTTCAGCCGCCGAAGCCGCGGTCGCGCGCGAAGACGATCGCCTGCGCGCGCGTCCAGACGCCGAGCTTGTCGAAGAGATTGGAAATGTGATTGCGCACCGTTTTTTCGCTGATCGCGAGCCTTGAAGCGATCTGCGCGTTGCCGAAACCTTCCGCGAGCAATGACAGCACTTCGCGCTCGCGCGCCGTCAGCGCGGCGAACGCCGGGTCTTCCGCGTGCGCCGCGCCCTTCACGCCGGTGAATCTCAGGACTTCGTCGCAGAACCTCGCCCACGCCGGTTCGCCGTCGAGCAGCACGTGATTTTTCGAGTCGAGTTCGACGAATTCGGCGTCCGGAATGCCGGCGGCGAGAATGTGGCCTTCGACGAGCGGAACGACGTCGTCCGCGCGCGAGTGCAGCACGAGCGTCGGCGTGCGAACCTGTCCGAGCAGCGACACGGCATCGACCTTCGCGCGCGCTTCGAGAAGTTTCGCCGCGACTTCGCCGCTGGTCGTCTTGGCGCAAAGCTCGTTGAACCAGTCGAGCTGTTCGTCGCTCGCGCCGGGCACGAAGCGCGACGTAAAAACCTGCCGAAACGTCGGATTGTCCGAGCCCCAGCCGTGCCGCACGAGCTCGATCATCGCGCGGTACATGCTTTCCTTGCCCGGATCGTCGCGATGGAACGCGCCGCGCGCGTAGCCGCCGTAAAGGATGAGATGCGACACGCGTTCGGGGTAACGGGCGGCGTAGGCGATGCAGACGGCGGCGCCCTGCGAGATGCCGAGCAGCGCGAACGGCGCGTCCGGCGCGGCGGCTTCGACGACCGTTTCCAAATCTTCGACCCAGCGCTCGAAAGACAGATCGCCGACCTGCCAGTCGGTCATCCCGCACCCGCGCTCGTCGTGCCGCACGAAACGAAAGCTTTCGCTGAAAAAACGCATCCAGTGCCGCCAGACCGGACTTTCCCAATCGTATTCGAGATGCGTCATCCAGTTCGCCGCCTTGATCAGCAGTTTCCCTTCGCCGGCTTCAGCCCAGGCGAGCCGCACGCCGTCGCGGGTCTGCACGTAACGAATTCGCCGGGTGATGTTTTTCATGACCGAAAATCTCTCCGCGCGGGCAAATAGGGCAAAAGTCCTATGGAAATAATCGGAAGTATAGCAAAAACGGGACGAAACACCCATCGACGCGCGCTTCCGAAAAGGCGCATGATCTTTAAAAGCCAAAAGGAGACGATTCACATGTTCAAGCGCATTTTATTTTTTGCCTACGGAATTTTAAGTTACCTGATTTTCTTCGGAACATTTCTTTACGCGATCGGTTTTATCGGCAATTTCGGCGTGCCGACGACATTGGACGGCGCGGCGCGCGGCAGTTTCGCGCGGAATCTTTTGATCGACGCCGCGCTTTTGACGCTCTTCGCCGCGCAGCACAGCATCATGGCGCGCAAGTGGTTTAAGGATTGGTGGACGCGGCTCGTGCCGCGACCGATCGAACGTTCGACTTACGTTTTGTTTTCGAGCCTCGCCCTGATCCTGCTTTTCTGGCAGTGGCGCCCGCTCGGCGGCGTCGTCTGGTCGGTCGAAGATCCGGCGGGCGTTTTTCTTTTGCGCGCCGGTTTCGCGTTCGGGTGGCTGCTCGTGCTGGCGGCGACTTTTCTCATCAATCACTTCGATCTGTTCGGGCTGCGGCAGGTCTGGTTTTACCTTTTGGGGAAAGATTACGAGCCCCTGAAATTCGGCACGCCCGCGCTGTACCGCGTCGTGCGGCACCCGCTTTACGTCGGCTGGTTTTTCGCGTTCTGGATGACGCCCGTGATGACGTTCGCGCATCTTTTGTTCGCGGTCGCGACGACCGCCTACATCCTGCTCGCGATCCGGTTCGAGGAACGCGACCTCGTCCGCGAACACGGCGAATCCTACGAAGCGTACCGCCGCGCGGTGCCGATGCTGATCCCGTTTACGGGCAAACGAAAGTCCGAAAACGAGGAAGCGTTTCGCGACGCGCCGGAAGCGGGCGTCCGCCGGGCAAACTAAACTCAAACGAAAAGGCCGCCGGGGCGCAGCCTTTTCGTTCTAATTGATTGATTCTCTTTTATTATTTTCCGCGCTCGGCCGGACCTTCGCGGTCGAAACCCGGCCGCAGCGCATCGAAATAAAAAAAAGCTTGCGGCGAGATCATGCCTGGTTCTTCGAGACCGTAAAAATCGAGTTCTAGATTTCTCGTTTTTCCCGCTTCGACCTCGATCACGTCGGCTTTTTCGCGCTCGGAAGTTCCCGGGAAATAAAAGATCCTTTCCGGTTTCGACGGGTCGCCGACGATCCGGAACGTGACGGCGTACGGACCGACCGGGAGATTTTTGAACGCGTGCTCGAAACTGTAGGTCGATTTGTCGGCGGAAAATGTTTTTTCCGCCGGAGAGCCCGAGGCGGTTTCCACGAATTCGGTTCTGCCGTCCTGCTGCACCACTCGCAGCAAATGCAAATCGATCCTTTCCCAACCGCGCGGCACGTTGCCGATTCTGAGCCGCACTTCGCCCTGCAGCTGCGCGTTGAAGTTGACTTTTCGGCTGCAAATCCAGTCGCCGATTTCGACCGATTCCTTGTCGTTCTCGGAAATTCGAAAAAGCCCCTCGGCGTGGACGTCGAACTCCGACGGCAGATTCGTAAAAACCTCGTATTTTCCGGGCGGCAATTCGTCGAAGGCATATTTGCCGTCCGCGTCGGTGGCGACTTTAACTTCGCGCCCGTCGTCGCGCCGCCGGGCGGTCACGACGACGCCCTCCAGCGGGCGCGCGTAAGCCGCTTCGTAACCGAGCTTGCGATTCAAAGCGTTCGCCCGCATCAGGTAGCGTCCTTCCGGGCTCCAATTCTGTTGAATGACCCGCCCCGCCAGGCGCGGCTGCTTGATCTTATTCACGAGCGCGCGGATCTCGTCCAGAATCCTCGCTATCTCATCCGCCGAATATTCTTCGCCGAGCGGGGCGCTCCAGCTTTCCGAATAAAGCTTCGGGACGCCCTCTTCGATCGCGCGGTCGGCGGTGAAGATGTACCGTTCGTCTTCGACTATCTCTCCGGCGCATTTCGTCTTCAGAAAAAGCTCGACCCGGCGCGGCGGCGTGCCCTTGACGGCGGTTTCGACCTCGACGACGATCTTCAGCGGCTCGATAAAATAACCGGGCGATTTGCCTTCGAGCGCCACGACGCGCCCTAAAAAAATCAGCTCCTTTTCCTGAATATTGCGCTGACAGGCTTCCGCGGGATTGAAATTCGCGAAACAGGTCGGCTGGGCTTGGGCGGCGTGAAAAAGAAAAAGCATCGCCAGCGGGAATAGACCGAGAAGATGCTTTTTCAGGTTTTTCATAGTTTTGACTCGTCCGTCTTTCTGTTTTAATGATGCTCGCCGGCGCCTTCGGGTTTGTTGCCGTGGTAAATTTCCGCGCCGGTCGACAAAAACTCTTTCGCCTTTTCCGCCATCCCGACCGCCAGCGCCTTTTCTTCCTCGACGCCCTGCCGCGCCGCGAACTCGCGCACGTCCTGCGTGATCTTCATCGAGCAGAAATGCGGTCCGCACATCGAGCAGAAATGCGCGAGCTTCGCGCCTTCCGCCGGCAGCGTTTCGTCGTGAAATTCCTTCGCCTTTTCCGGGTCGAGCCCGAGGTTGAACTGGTCTTCCCAGCGAAACTCGAACCTGGCCTTCGAGAGCGCGTTGTCGCGGTGCTGCGCGCCCGGATGACCCTTCGCTAAGTCGGCCGCGTGCGCCGCCAGTTTGTAGGTGATGACGCCTTCTTTGACGTCCTGTTTGTTCGGCAAGCCGAGGTGTTCCTTCGGTGTCACGTAACAGAGCATCGCCGTGCCGAACCAGCCGATCATCGCCGCGCCGATGCCGGAAGTGATGTGGTCGTAACCGGGCGCGATGTCGGTCGTCAAAGGCCCCAATGTGTAAAACGGCGCTTCGCCGCAGATCTCTAACTGTTTGTCCATGTTCTCTTTAATGAGATGCATCGGCACGTGACCGGGCCCTTCGATCATCGTCTGGCAGTCCATTTCCCACGCGATTTTGGTTAATTCTCCGAGAGTTTCGAGCTCGGCGAACTGCGCCCGGTCGTTCGCGTCGGCGATCGAGCCGGGGCGAAGCCCGTCGCCCAGAGAGAACGAGACGTCGTACGCGCGCATGATCTCGCAGATTTCCCGAAACCTCGTATAAAGAAAACTTTCCTCGTGATGCGCGAGGCACCATTTCGCCATGATCGAGCCGCCGCGCGAAACGATGCCGGTCGTCCGCCGCGCCGTCAGCGGAATGTACGGCAGACGCACGCCGGCGTGAATCGTGAAATAATCGACGCCCTGCTCGGCTTGTTCTAAAAGCGTGTCGCGGTAGATTTCCCACGTCAGCTCTTCCGCTTTGCCGCCGACTTTTTCGAGCGCCTGGTAAATCGGCACCGTGCCGATCGGGACGGGCGAATTCCTCAAGATCCATTCTCTGGTCGCGTGAATGTTCTTGCCGGTCGAAAGATCCATCACCGTGTCCGCGCCCCAAAGGGTCGCCCAGCGCATTTTTTCGACTTCTTCTTCGATCGACGAGGCGATCGCCGAATTGCCGATGTTGGCGTTGATCTTGACCAGAAAATTGCGCCCGATCGCCATCGGCTCCGATTCCGGGTGATTGACGTTCGCCGGGATGATCGCGCGCCCTCTGGCGACTTCTTCGCGGACGAATTCCGGCGTCACGAATTTCGGCAACGAAGCGCCGAACGATTCGCCTTTATGCTGGTGATAGAGCGACGAGCGGTCGCTCTCCAAACCGGCGGCGAGCGCTTCGAACGCGATCTGCCGTCCGAGATTTTCGCGGATCGCGACGTATTCCATCTCCGGCGTCACGATGCCGCGTTTAGCGTAATGCATCTGCGTCACGCAACTTCCGCTTCTGGCGCGCAGCGGCGCGCGTTTCAAGCCCGGAAATTCCTCGAGTTTGCCGCTGGTCCTGACGCGCGCGACATCTTCCGCGCCCTTCGTCAAATAGCCGTTGTCCTGCGGCAGAACTTCGCGCCCGGCGTATTCTTCAACGTCGCCGCGCTCAAGGATCCATTCGCGCCGCAGCTGCGGCAAGCCTTCGCGAACGTCGCATTTTATTTCCGGATCGGTCCAGACGCCGCTCGTGTCGTAGACCCTGACCGGCGGATTTTCCTCCAGATTCCCGTCGAAATCCTTCGACGGCGTCAGCGCGATTTCGCGGAACGGGACGCGCAGGTTGTGTTTGTTTTGATTGACGGTCGAACCGTTCGTTTCGACGTAGATTTTGCGCGACGCCGGCAGCACGACCTCGTCGCTCGTTTTTTCTCTTAAATTTTCTGTCATTTGATTTCTCCCTTCGTCGGTGTTAGCCGTAGCAGGTTCAAAGGATAACGCCCGTCACAGACGAATCTCAGCTATTCGTATAGCTCTCCTGAAATTGCCTGAGAACGAGTGTATCAAATAGGCGGGCCAAAACGCGACTCGGGAGGCGGCGCGGCGGGCGGCGCGACCGCGGGCTGTCCAAAACCGCCGGACTGTGTTATAAGTTTACCGGTTACGCACAATTTCACGCGCTTAAAAAGGAACAATATGCTGAAAAAATTTGTCATCGCTTTGGCGGCGATTTCGTTCGTTCTCTCGCAGGGAACGATTTTCGCGCCGCGACCGGCGGCTGCCGAAAACGCGGAAATGATCGAACTCGCCTCGGTTCTGCCGGAATCGGACATCGTGCTCGCGATGGATTTCGACCGCACGCTCAACGTCGCGGCGGCGAACGTTCTCCAGAACGACGCCGAGAAAATCGAACATCTGAAAAGCGTCATGAAAACCGTCGAGAATCAGATCGGTTTCAGCCCGTACGAGGTCAAACAGATCGCGGTCGGGATAAAACTGCCGCCGGGCGGTACGAAAGACTCTTTCGACGGTTTCGATTTCGCGGCGATCGTCCGCACGAACCTGCCGAACGTCGATCTGCTCGACGTCTGGAGCCGGCGCATGGAAAACATTTTCGCGTTTAACGAGGAAAAAGCGCCGACGCGCGTTTACGTCGAGGAATTCCGCCGTTTCCGCGACCGTAAATTCACGCGCGCGACGCCGGAAAAAATCGCGGCGAGCGTGAAGAACCTTGAAGACGCGTTAAAGAAAACGCAGGCGCTCGACGCGAGCGTCGACGCGCTGCCGAAAACGAGCGTCGCGCCCGCGGCGCTCAAAGCCTTTAAGGACCGCAACCGGAATTTCGCCGCGACGCTCAATAAATACATCCGCGCCTTCAAAGCCGACACCGACGCGAAAAACTACCGCGCCGAAACGATCAGGCTGCTCAATCGCTGGAACGCGCTCGCCGCCGACGACCCGCAGCGCGCGGCGAAATTGGCCGCCATCAAAAAAGAATCGGAAGCGATCTACCCGGCGTACAAAAAGAAATTCGCCGCCGCCGAAAAGATCGAAAGGATATTCGAAAGAATCGAGGCGGACCGCGCGCTCGAAGCGCCCGACGCGCCCGATTGGTCGGTTTCGATCAGCGAAGAGCTCGACCGGCTCGCCGACGAACTCGGCAGTTTGCCCGCCACGAAAATCAAGCGCACGGCGGCGCTCAATGCGCTCGGCGAGCGCTACGTTCCGCTCAACGCCGGCTGGGAGGAAACCTTCGAATCAGCCGCGGGCGAGGAACCGGAAACGCCGGAGATGCCGATCGTCGAGACGACCGCCGGCCAAACCGCGAAGGGCTTTTACGAGTCGATGAAGCAGGCCCGCCGCGAACGGACCGTGAACGGCAAAAGGCTCGTTCTGATCGACGTTTCCAAGCTCAACCCGCCGCCGGTGCCCGGACGGCAGGAACCGCCCGGAGAAATTAAAAACGGGTCCGAAACGACCGAAAAACCGGCGGAAGCGATCACCGTCGCGAGCGAAACTTCGGAAAAGCAAACCGCCGCGCCGAACATCGCCGTCGGTTTTCTCGACCAGAACCGGATAATCATCGGACTCGAAAAATCGGTCACGGCGGTGCTGCGGCAGGACGCTTCCTATAAAAATCAAAAGGCCGCGGCGATGCTCGACACGGCGAAGCCCGCGCTCTTCGCGTTCGCCGTCAATTCGACCGTCGCCCGAAAGGTTTCCGACGAGATGGCGAAAACCGCCGGCAAAACGAACGCGCCGTCAACGTTCGACGGCTTTCTCAAAGACGTCAGTCTTTACGGGTCGGTGAACTACGAAGGGAGCAACCCGACGAACGACATCACGATGACGCTCGGTTTTGCCCGCGATAACGTCGACCCGATTCCGGCGCCGGCAGTGACCGGCGCCGACGCCGACACGACGTTCGAGATCGGCGGCTACCAGTTCGGCAAAGCGCTCTTTTACGATTTGTTCAATTCGTTCAAGGCGATGCAGGCGTCGGTGACGTTCAAGTTCGAGAAAAAGAAAGTCTCCTCGCTGCTCAAGGCGACGCCGCGCATTTTCGACCAGCTCGCCGACCGCCGCGGCGCCGCGAAAAACAAAGCCGCGAAACGCGCGCAGGCGCCGCGCGTCGATTCGGTGCAGGATCTGCTCACCGCGCCGCAGATCTACGTCGATCTGGTCAAACTATTCGAAAGCCGAGCCGGGTAAAACGGCTTGCCCGAAACCGGCGAACGGGAGCGCGAAGCGCGGAACGCGGCGGCCGAGAGATTCGTTTCGCGCTTCGCCGTTCCGCGCCGAAAGCGCGTTTTTGTGCGGGACGTCAGTTGCCCGACACGACGGTCAGATCGGTCACTTTGATCGTGCCGCCGTCGCCGAGCGCGTCTTCGCCTTCGACCCGCACGGAATCGCCGGCTTTCAACTGCCGGTATTTTCCCGTGCCGGCTAGATCGACCGCGCTGACGACCGCCGCGTAAATTTTGCCGTCGAGCGTTTTGATTTTCGCCGTGTAGCCGTCCTTGCCTTTTTCGACTGCCGTCACCGTGCCCTCGACGGCGATTTTTCCGCCGTTCTTCGATGGCCCGCGACCGCCCGCCGCGCACGAGGCGCCCGCGAACAGAACGCCCGCCGCCAATACGACGATTAACATTTCTTTCAGTTGCGTCTTCATAATGATTTCCCTCGCGTCAAGGATTGTGCCTCGGCGGGCGAAAGCCGTTTCGGAAAATGATCAATTACCGTCGCTTTCCGAAAATCCGCCGAGAGGCCGCGCATCTCCGCTCGGGCGGCGCGCGAAAACCGCCCGGACCGCGCGCCGCCGCTGATTTCTTTTTACCAGCTTTCGCAGATTTCTTCAAAAAATATAAACTTGATAAAAGATGGCGGTGATCTGCGCACAATGCGGGCGGCAGTACGACGCGACGCTGTTTCGGTTCGGGCGGACGATCTCGTGCGCGTGCGGCGCGCGCGTCGGATTCGAGCACCGCCTGAACCTGCCGGAAGCGGCGGAAGCGAGCTTTTTCGCCGACGTCAACGTCGCCCGCCTCGTGCGCTGGCTGCGCGCCGTCGGGCTCGACACGGTCTGGGAGGACGCGATCGGGGACGCCGATCTGGTGCGCCGCGCGATTCTCGAAAGGCGTTTCGTTCTGACGCTCGACAAGCGCCTGCTGCGGGAATTTCGCGCCGACAACCTGATTTTGCTTTCGACCGACGAGCCGCTCGCGCAGTTCGCGGAAGTCGTGCGGCGCTTTAATATGCAGAAGCCGCCGGAGTTCTTCACGCGCTGTCTGGTCTGCAACGCGCCGCTGCGCGAAGCGCAGGAGCGGGAGATCGCCGAAAAAGCGCCGGAAGCGGTGATAAAAGCGAACGAAATTTTTCGTTTTTGTCCGAACTGCGGCAAAATCTATTGGGAAGGCACGCACACCAGGCGGATGCGCGCGGCGATCGAGCGCGTTTTCGATGCTTTAGAAGCAAACGCGACGCCGATGAACGCGGATTAAAACCGGAATTTCGCGGATTCTCAAATGATATTACCGAAATAAACCCGCGAAATTCCCGCCCAAACAAAATCCGCCGTCGCGTTAAGATCGCGACCGCGGGCGAAAATATTATGAAAACGAACGTTAAAATCGGCACCTGCGGTTTTCGCGCCAACAAAACGGAATACGCCGCGATGCTCGCGGCGGTCGAGGTGCAGCACACCTTTTACCAGCCGCCGCAGATCAAAACGCTCGAAAAATGGCGCGCCGAGGTGCCCGAAAACTTCGAATTCGCGCTCAAGGCGTGGCAGCTCATCACGCACGAAGCGAAGAGCCCGACTTACAAACGTCTGAAGAAAACTCTGACCGAAACCGAGCGCGCCGAAGCCGGTTATTTCAAACCGACGCCGATCGTCCGCGAAGGCTGGGAAACGACTCTGGCGTGCGCGCGCGCTCTCCGGGCGCGCACCGTGCTTTTTCAATGCCCGGCGAGCTTCCGGCAGAATCAGGAGAACATCGAAAATCTCGAAAAGTTTTTCGGAACGATCGAGCGCGAAAACCTGATTTTCGCGTGGGAGCCGCGCGGCGACTGGAATCCGAAAATCGTTAAGGACATTTGCGTTCGATTGGATTTATGCCACGCCGTCGATCCGTTCGCCGTTCAGACCGTCACGCCCGAAAGATGCTACTACCGTCTGCACGGTCGCACCGGCTTTCGTTATCAGTACGAGGAGGACGAGCTCGGCGAACTCGCCGGGCTTTTGCCCGCCGACGAAACTTCGTACGTTTTTTTCAACAATAGATATATGCTCGAAGACGCGCTGTCGTTTCGTAAAATAATTAAAGAGTATTAAAATCTCGTTTTTTTGACTTAGCGACTTTGCGTCTTTGCGGGAAACTATTAATCTCCCGCAAAGACGCAAAGTCGCTGAGATTTGGTTAAAATCTTTTTTATGAATATCCTTTCGCTTGAAAACGTCTCGAAAAACTTCGGCATCAAGCCGCTTTTCGAAAACGTCCAGCTCGGTTTCGAGGACGCCGACAAAATCGGCATCATCGGCGCGAACGGTTCCGGCAAAACGACCTTTCTCAAAGTCGTCGCCGGACTGGAGCCGCCCGACACCGGCAAAGTCACGCGCACGAGCGGCAAAACGCTCGCCTTTTTATCGCAGAATCCGCCGTTCGACGATGAAAAGACCGTGCTCGAAACGATCTTCGCGGCGAGCTCGGGCGTGATGAAGCTGATCCGCGATTACGAAACGGCGTGCCGCGCGCTCGAAACGGACGGCGCGGACCGGAAGCTGCTCGAAACAATCTCGCAGCTTCAGCACGAACTCGAAAGCTCGAACGGCTGGGAAATCGAGACGAACGCGAAAACGATCCTCACCAGGCTCGGCATCACGGACACTTCCCTGCCGATGAAAACGCTTTCCGGCGGGCAAAGAAAGCGCGTCGCGCTCGCGCACGAACTGATCGTCAAACCGGACATTTTGATTTTGGACGAGCCGACGAACCATCTCGACGCCGACACGATCGAATTTCTCGAAGATTATCTCCGGCGCTATACCGGCGCGCTCCTGCTCGTCACGCACGACCGTTATTTTCTCGACCGCGTCACGAACCGGATTTTCGAGATCGACCGCGGACGCGTGCAGTCTTTCGGCGGCAATTACGCGTATTACCTCGAAAAAAAGGAGGAACAGGAAGCCGCGCGCGCGACCGAAGGTCATAAACGCGAACAGCTCATCAAAAAAGAGCTCGCCTGGCTCCGGCGCGGCGCGAAGGCGCGCACGCGCAAGTCGAAACACCGCGTCGAAGCGGCTTACGAATTGATCAATCAGCCGAAAGAAAAAGCGAAGGCGGAAATGGACATCGCGATCGGCGCAAGGCGTCTGGGCACGAAGATCATCGAAATCGACGGCGTCTCGAAAGCCTACGGCGCCAGAAAACTGATCGACGATTTTTCCTACACGCTCAAACGCGACGACCGGCTCGGCGTCATCGGCGCGAACGGCTCGGGAAAAACGACGCTGCTCGAAATGATCACGCGGCGCGTCTCGCCGGACGCCGGTGTGATCGAGATCGGCGAGACCGTCCACATCGGTTATTACGATCAGGAAAGCCGCGCGCTCAACGAGCAGCAGCGCGTTATCGACTACATCAAAGAAGCGGCGGAATACGTGACGACCGCCGCCGGCGACCAGATCACCGCGTCGCAGATGCTCGAAAAGTTCATGTTTGCGCCGTCAGCGCAGTATTCTTTCATCGGCAATCTCTCGGGCGGCGAACGGCGGCGGCTTTACCTCCTAAAAATCCTGATGACGCAGCCGAACGTTTTATTATTGGACGAACCGACGAACGATCTCGACATCCCGACGCTCATCGCGCTCGAAGAATATCTCGACGATTTCGCCGGCGCGCTCGTCGTCGTCAGCCACGACCGTTATTTTCTCGACCGCACGATCGACACGATCTTCAAATTCGAAGAAAACGGCGCGATCCGCGAGTACCCCGGCGATTATTCGGCGTATTTGGAAATCATCGAACGCGAAGAAGCGGAAAAACCGGACGCCCGCGCGGCATCGAAAGCGGAAAAGCCCGCCGCGCCCGCCGCGCCCGAAAAACCGAAATCCCAGAAACTCTCGTTCAAGGAAAAACGCGAGCTCGAAGAACTCGAAACCAAAATTCCCGAAACCGAAAAAAGATTAGCGGAAATCGACGACGAATTAGCCCGATTCGCGACCGACGCCTACAAACTAAACGAGCTCGTCAACGAACAGCAAAAATTAAACGAACAATTAGAAACCAAACTGGAACGCTGGGCGGAGTTGGCAGAGAGAGCGGATTTATAAAGGCCATGATAAAAGAAATCTCCGGAAATTTGTTAGAAGCCGACGCGGAGGCGTTTGTCAATGCCGTCAACTGTGTCGGCGTGATGGGAAAAGGGATAGCTTTGCAATTTCGGCGAAAATTTTCGGAAGAGTATTTTGAAGATTACAAACGCGCTTGTCAGAAAGGCGATTTGCGAATCGGAAAAGTTCAGGTTTATTCGTTGACTTCAGATGATAGTCCGCGCTTCATCGTCAATTTTCCGACGAAAAATCATTGGCGCGAACAGAGCCGTCTCGAATATATCGAAAGCGGGCTGCCGAGTCTGGTCGAAGCGGTCGAAAAACACGAAATCGAATCGATCGCCGTCCCGGCGCTTGGCTGCGGTTTGGGCGGTTTGGACTGGAACGATGTAAAGCTTTTAATTGAAAACGCTTTTGCTCCGCTCGAAAAACTCGAAGTGCTTCTTTTTAATCCCGATTGACTACTCAAATTCGAGCCGCATCGTGCGGAAATCGAAGGTCATGCGCGCGAACTGCTTGATCAAATCCTGCCCGAGGTTGCCGTAAAAATATCGGCTGTCCTCGTTGGTCGTTTCGGTTAAAACGTCCGCCGCATCAAGCCGCGCGCGTTTTCCGCCGATCAGGAGCTCGACGTTTTTCAGTTTGTAAGCGGCGATTTCCCTGACGCCGCCCGCGCCGCCGACGTTCGTTTTTTCGAGCGCCGCCGATTTCGCAATCGCCGCCTCGTGCGCCTTGAAAAACGGCGCGTAAAAATCCGTCGTGACGGCGCCGGTGTCGAACGCGAAAATGTAGCGCCGGTTTTCATAAACGCCGGCGACGAGCGGCATGAAGCCGTCGAAACACATGTTTTCCTCCTCGACCTTGCCGGCGTTTCCGCCGAGCGTAACCCGATCGTTCCTGGCGATCGAAATCCTGCCGAGCGAGAGCATCACCGGCAGACCGACGATGCCGTGAATCTGGTAGTTCGCCTTCGGAAAATAGAGCGCCTTGTCGTCGAAAACCAGAAAAACGGCGTTATGAACCGTCGCCGCGCCGATTTTCATCGACGGCGCGACGGCGAGCCGCGATTTGACCTTGATGTCGGTCGACGAGCCGACCGAAACGTCCGCTTCGATGATTTTCAAGCCGAATTTGGCGGCGGTCGAGGCGGTCATCGTCGAAAGGTTCGCGCCCGTGTCGAAGACGAAATCCATCTTCGCGCCGCCGATCTCGACCGGCACGTTCAAAAGTTTGGCGACGTCGCGCGTGCCCTGGACGGTCGAAGCGCCGTTTTGCGAGACGGTCTGGCGCGGCGCGGCGCGCAGCGCGCTCCACAAACCGAGCACGTTTTCAAAATCCTCGATTTTTTCCGCGTCGAGCGACGTGCGGAAGTTGTCGAGCAGGAATTTGTACGCGTCGGCCGCCTTTCCGTATTCGAATTCTTTCGTGTAATTGTCGGCTAAAATCTCGTGGGCGTCGGCGAGATGCGGCGCCGCCTTTCCGCTTTTTACGATGTACCGCCGCAGGAGCGCGACCGATTGTTCGATTTTGTTGAAACGGTTGGCGATCGCGCCGCGGTAAAACAAAAGCTCCGGCGCCGGGTCGTTGCGCCGCTTCGCGAGCGCGTCGCGCAGCTCGAAATACTGCCGCTGCTTGAACAAATTTTCCAAATCGCCCGCCTGCGCCGAAACCGGCGGCGCGAGGAGGATAATCGCGAACAGACATTTTAGCGACAACGTCTTTAACAAAATTTTAAGATCGCTCATGATTTTTCGGTTCCGTGTTTTGAGTTCGTTTCGCCGACCGGGAAGAAAGGTTCGTCAGCTTATAAACTCATTTCGGCGGCAAATTGTTTCAAAAAACGCGCGGCCGGTGAAAACCGGCTTTTTTCGTCCCGTTTTGTGCAAAATATTCGCGCCGTGTAAAATTACACTGGAAGAAATGAAACAGTCGGAACGAATCGAAACTTTACGGGAGGCGGCGCCTTTTGAAGCGCCGCTCTACGCGGCGTGGGCGATTTCGCTCGTGGCGACGGTCGGAAGCCTGTTTTTCAGCGAGGTGATGGAGCTGCCGCCGTGCGTCTTGTGCTGGTATCAAAGAATCGCGATGTACCCGCTCGTTTTGATTCTCGGCGTCGGGATTCTGACGAACGACCGGCGCGTCAAAAATTACGCGCTGCCGCTCGCGCTCGCCGGTCTGGGAATCGCGGTCTACCACAACCTGCTTTATTACGGCGTCATTCCGGAAAGCATCACGCCGTGCACGCAGGGCATTTCGTGCACTTCGCGGCAGATCGAATGGCTCGGATTCATCACGATCCCGCTGCTGTCGCTGATCGGATTCATCGGCGTCACGGTTTGTTTGTTGTTTTATAAATCGAGTAGGCGAAATGAATTGAAGGATTGAGTCGGCGCGTCATCGGTTCATTGAATCATTTCCGAAATAAAAATGAACCAATGAACCGATGAGCCGATGAGCCGATGATTCAATGTTTCCGATCTCTAAAATCAAATCAGGTTGTTTTATGAAAAAAGAAGTTAAAATTTTGGGCGCGATCGCGCTCGTCGTGATCGTCGGCGCGCTCGTCGGCGCGAGTTATTACCGGAAATCGGTGCAGAAAGCGCCCGTTGGCGGCGGCGCCACGAACGGCAGCAATTTATCAGCCGCCTTTCTCGAAACGCTCGTGCGGCCCGACAGCCCCGCGCTCGGCGCGGCGGACGCGCCCGTCACGATCGTCGAATTTTTAGATCCGGAATGCGAGTCGTGCGCGATGTTCGCGCCGATCGTCAAAAAGACGCTCTCGCAGTACGACGGCAAGGTGCGCCTCGTCGTGCGCTACATGCCGCTGCACCCGAATTCGCTGCGCGCCGCGGCTTTGACCGAAGCCGCCGGCGAACAAGGCAAATACTGGCAGATGCAGGAACTGCTTTTCCAGAAACAGCCCGAATGGGGCACCAAACACGGTCACGGCGCGGCGAGCGCGCCGCAGCCCGACGTCGACGCGCTGTTCGAAAATTACGCGATGGAGCTCGGTTTGGATTTAGCGAAAATCAACGGCGCCGTGCAGCAAAACCGCTACAAGGCGAAGCTCGACCGCGATCTCAAAGACGGGCAGACCCTCGGCGTCCGCCAGACGCCGACCGTTTTCGTCAACGGCAGAAAGCTCGCGCGCCTCAACGAAAACGATCTACGCGCGCTGATCGACGAGGAGCTGAAAAAATAAGCTGTAAACAGCCGGTGATATTTTCTGCCCGCGAATCGACGCGAATTATTTAGTGCTTACGGCGTGGTTTTAATTCGCGAAAATTCGCGTCGATTCGCGGGCAAACTAAAAAAATCCATTCGTTTATAAAAATTCTGACATTTATGAAAAAATCGATCTTTGCCCTCTTTTTAATTGTCGCCGTCGGCGCGGGCGCGGCTTTCGCGCAAACCAAAAAACGAGTCGTCCGCAAAACGACGCGCGGCGCGGCGACGAAGAAAACGCCCGTCCGCCAGGCGACCGTTAAAACGGCAGTCGGCCAACAAGCCGTGACGACCGCTTCGGGCCTGACCTACATCGTCACCAAACGCGGCGACGGCGCGCCGATCAAAGCCGGCGATAACGTCGTCGTCAATTACACCGGGCTTTTGACGAACGGCACGAAGTTTGACAGCTCGCTCGACCGCGGCGACACGTTTTCGTTTCAGGTCGGCGCGGGACGCGTCATTAAAGGCTGGGACGAAGGCTTGCAGCGCCTGCGCGTCGGCGATCACGCGACGCTCATCATTCCGGCATCGATCGGCTACGGCGCGCGCGGCGCGGGCGGCGTCATCCCGCCCGACGCGACGCTCATCTTCCTGATCGAAGTCATCGGCGTCAAATAAACAGCGAGGCAGGGACCGATGACCGGTGGTCGGATTGCCGGGTGAAAACCGAGCCCTTAAATTTACCGAAATCTTTTACTGACCACCGACAAACGCGCGTCGGACTTTCGAGATGCGGCGTGATCCCGCCCAAGGCATGCCTGCCCGGGCGAGGCTTTGCGCCGACGACGCGTTGAAATTCTCGAAAAGGCCGAAATGAATTCGATTTCGCGGATCAATTTCGCGCGATTTGCCAAACGCGCCGCATCAAAGGCAAGATAAAAAAATGGCAAATATCAATCAGGCGGTCACGACCGAATCGGGATTGACCTATATCGTGACGAAAAAGGGCGACGGCGCGGCGGTCGAAAAAGGACAAACGGTCGTCGTCAACTACACCGGGCTTTTGACGAACGGCGCGCTGTTCGACAGCTCGCGCGCGCGCAACGAACCGTTTTCGTTTCCGGTCGGCGCCGGAATGGTCATCAAAGGCTGGGACGAAGGCCTGCAGCAGTTAAGCGTCGGCGATCACGCGACGCTCATCATTCCGCCGGAAATCGGCTACGGCGCGAGCGGAGCGGGCGGCGTCATCCCGCCAAACGCGACGCTCATTTTCATCATCGAAGTTTTGGGCGTGGAATAATGCTTTGGGCTTTGGGCTTTGGGTTTTTACTCGACGATTATTGATTCGGAAATCAAAATATCGACAAATTAGAAAAAATCAACAAAAACCCAAAACCTGAAACCCAAAACCAAATCAATTACTCACCGCAGCGACTTAGCATGCTTGTTGATTACCGTCCACGTCGATCGGTCGCTGTCGAAGACAGTATTCAAACCCTGTTCTTCCATCGGCGGGTCGCCCATGTACTCGTCGCCCGCTTTCCAGAAAATCTGTCCTTTGACGGGTCGCGCCGTGCCGCCGAACGCCCAGAAATTCGCGCCGGCGATGTGTCCTTTCGCGCGCCGGCCGTCGGCGACGAAGGCGAGCACCTTATCGTAGTACTCGTCGCGCAGGGACGTTGACGAGGCGATGTCGAACGATTGGGCGTCGCGCGGCAAGCCGAATTCTTCGATGACGAGCGGTTTGCCCAGTTTTTGGGCGACCGCCAGATGTTCGTTCACATAGGCGTTCATTTTTTCGAGCACGTTCGGAAAGCCTTCCGCGACTTTATCTTCCTTAAACCAGCCCCAGTTTTTCGCCCAGATGTGAATCGTCAGGTAATCGACGTTCGGGTCGGCGTGAATCCGCTCGAAAAGCTCCATGCTTTCCGTGCCGATCGAGCCTTCGTGACCGATCACGACGAGGTGATTTTTGTCCTTCGATTTGATCCGCGCCGCCGTCTCGGCGATCCATCTTTTGTAATCCTCGTTCGCCGCCGCGCGCATCGGGCGCGGCTCGTTGGCTAATTCCCACGCCATGATCGTCGGATCGTCCGCGTAACGCTTCTTCGAAAACTTGTTCGTGCGGTTCAGGACGAGATTCATCTGTTCGTCGTACGCGGCTTTGCACGGCGCGCACGTGTAAAATTTGCTGACGATGTCGCGTTGCTCGTCCCAGGTGAGTTTCCGCGTTTCCTGCTCTTTCGGCACGAGGTTGTTCCAGATCAGATACTGCTGAAAACCGCCGCTCCACTCCCAGTTGTTGCTGAGAAAGACGATCGCTTTGAGATTCCGTTTGCCCATCTCGTAAAGCACGAGGTCGAGCCCGTCCAGCACTTCCGCGTTGAATTTTCCCTGCACGGGCTGGAGCGGCGGACCGACGCGCGTGACGCCGTTGATGAGCCCCGCGCCCTCCGCGCCCGCCATGAGGCGCAGATTCGTGACGCCCTGCGCTTTGAGAAAATCGAGTTCTTTGCGCAGGCGTTCGACGCCGCGCTTTTTGTCCTTTTCCAGCCCCAAAAGCGTGCCGTACCAGTAATTCGTGCCGATAAAATAATAAGGCTTTTCGCCGATCACGAATTGGTGATTTTTGACTTTGACGAACGGCGCCGGCTGCGCGAACGCGGCCAACGCCGACAGACCGATCAGGACAAGAACGAACAGGATGTTTTTGATATTCATGGTTTTATTCTGACGACTCGAAATATTTTTCGAGTATTGTATAACGTCCCGCCCGTTAAAAACAGTTTGCCGGTCGCAGTTCGGCGCGCGATTTCTCTGGCACCTGTTTTGCTCTTCTGTTAACGAATACAGTTTTTCGGAAGAACTTTCCGTCCCTTAAACGGATTGTCAGACAGCTGACAAAATCGCGTCGGGATGGAAAGTTTTCATAGTTTATAAGGGTAATCGACAAACAAGGAGAAAGGAAAAATGAGGAAAATATTTGCACTTACAACGGTTTTGGCGGTCGCGTTATTTGTATTGAATGGAGTCATCGCGCAAGCATCAATTCAAGACAGTTTCATGGCCAAGGCGGCGCAGAGCAGCATGGCGGAAGTGATGCTGAGCAACATCGCGCTGCAGAAATCGCAGAACGAACAGGTCAGAAATTACGCGCAGCAGATGGTCACCGACCACACGGCGGCGAACGCCGAATTGTCGTCGCTGGCGGCGAGCAAAAACGTGACTTTGCCGACGCAGCCCGATGCGAAACACCAGAGCGCGGCGAACAAACTTAACGGCATGTCTGGCACGGATTTTGATAAAGCCTATATGAAACAGATGGTTAAAGACCACCAGGACGCGGTCAAGCTCTTTTCGCGAGAATCCGAGCGCGGCGCGGATGCCGACACGAAAGCGTTCGCCGCCAAAATGCTGCCGGCGCTGCAGGGACATCTGCAGATGGCGCAGACGATCAACGGTTCGGTGAAGGGCATGAAAGGCAACGGTTCGAACGATAATTCGGGCGGCGGCAATTCGAACGGCGGCAGTATGAACATGAATTCAAATAGCGGCAACATGAACATGAATTCGAACGGCGGCAACATGAACATGAACTCGAACCGCGGCAATTCGAACCGTAATACCAACTCGAATCGCGGCAATTCGAACACTAATTCAAACAGCAACGTTAATCGAAGATAAAAGGGAGAAATAAAACTTGCGGCGGGCAGATTCTGTCCGCTTTTTATGTGGAGATACTTATGAGAAGACGACTTACATTCAGCTTTTTTATCGGGTTTTTGGCGATTTCCCTGTTCGGCTGCAGTCCCGCCGACCACGAAAGCAGCGATGCCACGTCGCCGAACCGGAATCAGCCCGTGATGAACAACCGGCTCGAAAATTCGACGACCGGCAACGCGATGGGTTCGAACACGACCGGCTCGACCGTCAATTCGAACAGCAGCAACTCGGCGATCGTGCAGGACAATTTCTGGATCAAAGCGGCGCAGAGCGGCATGGCGGAAGTCGAACTCGGCAAGCTCGCCGCACAGAAAGCGACCAGCCCGGACGTTAAAAAATTCGCGCAGATGATGGTCGCCGACCATACGAAATCGAACGACGAACTGAAGGCGCTCGCCGCGAAAAAAGGCCTCACGCTGCCGACCGAGCTCGATTCGGCTCATAAATCGATGATGGAGAAGCTGAACGGCCTGAGCGGGGCGGAATTCGATAAAGCCTACGCCGAAGGACAGGTCGACGACCACGAAGCGGCGGTCGATCTGATGGACGACAACGACGACAACTCGGACGCCGACATCAAGGCTTTCGCCGCCAAATCGCTGCCGCTGATGAAATCGCATCTCGACATGATCAACGGCATCGCGGGCAAGCTGAAATAACCCGGCACTGCGGCGGTCGAAAAAAGCATTTGAAAATCGATTTAATCCGATCCGTTGCCGCCGCCGGGGGAAATTTTGCGGCGGCGACGCTTCACTTTGAAGGTCGCCCGCAGGCGGCGAGCGATCGACGATTTTTTGAATTCAGACAGAGATTAAGGGAGATAAGAAAAAGATGGCACTTTTTGGGAAGGAAAAACCCGTTCCGGCGGCGAACGGAATAACGCTCGAAGAAGCGCTGCGCGTCATTACGGCGGCGCGCGCCAAGGCCGAGGACATCGGCGTCATGATGAACATCGCGGTCGTCGACGAGGGCGGCAACCTGACGGCGTTCGCGCGCATGGACGGCGCCTGGCAGGGCAGCATCGACATCGCGCAGAGCAAGGCGCTGACGGCGCGCAACTTCGATATGTCGAGCGAGGATCTGGGCAAAATCTCGCAGCCGGGCGAGATGTGTTACGGCATTCACGTCAGCAATCAGGGCAAAACGATCATTTTCGGCGGCGGCATTCCGCTGCAGCGCGGCGCTCGAATCGTCGGCGCGATCGGCGTTTCGGGCGGCACGGTTCCGCAGGACATCGAAGTCGCCGAGGCGGGCGTCGCGGCGTTCGACAATACGATCGAAAAATAATCGGAAAAACAGAACGCCCCGGAGCGTTTGAAAATGAATCGGGTTCAGAAAAAATTTGATTCAACCGAGCGTCTCGCGCAGGTTGGCGGCAAATGAAAAGTCTCCCGCCAGGGCGCGCGAAACGGCGTTTTTTTTAGAACGCTCCGCGAATCTCGGTAATTTTTATTGAAAAGGAGTGAGCAGGAATTATGAAATTAAAGAAAATCAGCGAACAGACGATAGTAATCACGGGAGCGACGAGCGGCATCGGTTTGACGACGGCGCGCATGGCGGCGGAGATGGGCGCGAAACTCGTGCTCGTCGCGCGCAACGAGGACGCGCTGCGCGAGCTCGCCGACGAAATCAACTCGCAGGGCGGACGCGCGATCTACCACGCGGCGGACGTCGCGGCGGAATACGAGCTGCGCGAAGCGGCGAACCGCGCGCGCGCCGAATTCGGCGGTTTCGACACGTGGGTCAACAACGCGGGCGGCTCGATCTACGGGCGCATCATGGAAGTCCCGACCGAGGATCTGCGGCGGCTTTTCGAAACGAACGTCTGGGGCGTCGTCAACGGATCGAAAATCGCCGTCGAACACTTAAGAGAACGCGGCGGCGCGCTGGTCAACGTCGGCAGCGAAGTTTCCGACGCGGTCGTGCCGATTCAGGGCATGTATTCGGCTTCGAAACACGCCGTCAAAGCCTTCACCGAAGCGCTGCGCATGGAGCTCGAAGCCGACGGCTTTCCGATTTCCGTGAGTCTCGTCAAGCCGACGGCGATCAACACGCCGTTTCCGCAGAACGCGAAAAACTACCTGCCGTACGAGCCCGATCTGCCGTCGCCGGTTTACGCGCCGGAACTCGTCGCCGAAGCGATTCTCTACTGCGCGGAAAATCCGATGCCGGAGTTTTTCGTCGGCGAAACGGCGAAGCTGCATTCGACGATGACGAAATTCATGCCGCGCATCGGCGAAAAATTGAACGAAATGACGATCGATTCGTCGCAAAACTCGGGCGAGCCCGCCAAACGGAATCGGCGCGACGGTCTTTACGACCCGAATTCCAATTTGCGCGAGCGCGGCAAACCGGAACGCTTTACGATGGAATACAGCGCTTATCACGAATCGAAGATGCACCCGTTCATCACCGGCGCGCTCGCCGTCGGCGCCGGTTTAGGCATCGCCGCGTGGCTCGGCTCGCGCAAGAAATATTCGGACGAGCACCACGAACCGCGCCGCTCTTTCGCCGTTTCGACCGTCGACGCGTCGCAAATCGCCGAACACGCCGAAGTTTTGAGCGCCGACGGGCAGCACGTCGGAACCGTCGATCACGTCCAGGGCAATCAGATCAAGCTGACGCGCCGGGATTCGACCGACGCCAAGCATCATTTCATTCCGCTGGCGTGGGTCGCGTCCGCTTCGGGCGGCGAAGTGCGGCTCAACCGCAACGCTTACGTCGTGCGCGGGAACTGGGGAACCGGCGAGGGCGCAACCGCTCAGGGCGCAATCGCGCAAGGCTCAACCGCTGAAGGAGGCAAGCCGGACAGCGACGACGTGATGACGGCGGGCGACTTCGGCCGCGCGACCGGAGGCGTTTAAATTTCGGATTCGGGATTTCGTGTTTCGGATTTATCTGTTTGTGAGCTTTTAAGTTTCGCTTCCGACGGATCTGAAATCCGAAATCCCGGGCAATTTAGAAATAAGGAGAGTTATGGCGACAAAGAAAGCGAAAATCGACGAACGCGAAGATGTGAATCCCGAAAGCGGCGAGGAAAAATACGGCGACGTCGAGTTCGCCGATCCGACGAACAATAAATACCCGATCGATACGCCGGAACACGTCCGCGCGGCGTGGAGTTACATAAATCACAAAGACAACGCCGCAAAATACGATGACGGCGAAGTCGAAACGATAAAAGGGCGTATCAAACGCGCCGCCGAAAAACACGGAGTCGAAATCGACGAAGATTAATTTGCGGATTTGGAAGGGCTTAGTGCAAAAAATAAACGTGCCCGCTAATCGCTTTCATCAAAATCTTCGGAACGGCGGCGCTGATCGTCCCGGTCGTCGCAGATACGAAAAAGAAACAAACCGAAATGGCTGGAAAGTTGGATTTGATTCGTAAAAAGGCAATTCCGATCGAAGATTTCAAAACGGTCGACGAAATAATGGCGCTCGTCGGCGAAGCGCGGTTCGTTTTGATCGGCGAAGCGTCGCACGGCACGCACGAGTTTTACCAATACCGCGCCGCGATCACGAAGCGTCTGATCGCGGAAAAGGGTTTCGCGGCAATCGCGGTCGAAGCCGATTTCCCGGACGCCTACCGCGTCAACCGGTTCGTGCGCGGCGAGGGCGGCGACCGCACGGCGGAAGAATCGCTGCGCGCGTTCGAGCGCTTCCCGCTCTGGATGTGGCGCAACACGGAAGTGCGGGAATTCGTCAAGTGGCTGCGCGATTATAACGACCCGCGCGGCATCGACGAAAAGATCGGCTTTTACGGCATCGATCTGTACAGCCTGCATTCTTCGATGGAAGCGGTTTTAAAGTACCTCGAAAAGGTCGACCAGGAAGCGGCGAAGCGCGCGCGTTACCGTTACGGGTGCTTCGATCATTACGGCGAGGACGCGCAGCATTACGGCTACGCGGCGAGCTTCGACGTTTCGAAATCGTGCGAAACGGAAGCGGTCAATCAACTGCTGGATTTGCAGAAAAAGGCGTTCAATTACATGAACCGCGACGGCTTCGTCGCGCGCGACGAGTATTTTTTCGCCGAGCAGAACGCGCGGCTCGTCGCCAACGCCGAAGAGTATTACCGCGAGATGTTTCGCGGGCGCGTTTCCTCGTGGAACCTGCGCGACCGGCACATGGCGGAAACTTTGGCGGCGCTCGCCGCGCATCTCGAAACGCAGAACCAGCCCGCGAAAATCGTCGTCTGGGCGCACAACTCGCACCTCGGCGACGCGCGCGCGACCGACATGCGGCAGCGCGGCGAATGGAACGTCGGGCAGCTCGTCCGAGAGCAGTTTCCGGAAGAGACGGTCAACCTCGGTTTCACGACTTTTACCGGCACGGTCACGGCGACCGACAACTGGGACGAACCGGCGCGGCTCAAACGCGTGCGCGAGGGGTTGAACAATTCCTACGAACGGCTTTTTCATCAGATCGGCGTCCCGAATTTCTTTTTGAATCTGCGCGACGAGGAAACGCGCGGCGCTTTTCGCGGCGAGCTTTTGGAACGCGCGATCGGCGTCATTTATCGTCCCGAAACCGAACGCGTCAGCCATTATTTTTACTGCGATCTCGCGCGCCAGTTCGACGGCGTCGTTCATTTCGACCGGACGCGCGCGATCGAGCCGCTCGACAAGGTCGCGAGCTGGACGCACGAGGACGCGCCCGAAACTTATCCGGAAGGAATTTAATGCGGGATGGAATAAATTCAATCATTGATTCATTTGTTCACTGAGCGATCGAAAATGAATGAATGAAACAAATGATTCGATGATCAAACCGCCAAAGGTCCCGAATCAAAAAAGGAGAAAAAACATGAACGAATTCAATGAACTGAAACTGCAGGAACCGGACAATCCGTTTACCGAGCCCGAACCGCCGAACGCGCCGGAAATTCCCGACGTGCCGCCGGTCGAGCCCGACCCGTACCCGGTGACCGACCCGATTCCCGATCCGAGTCCGAACGATCCGTTTCCGGTGCCGCCCGAGCCGATCCCGCAATACCCGCCGGACGTCGTATTTTAGGGCTCTCATAGAAAAATTCAGACACGAGCAAACACGAAAAGACACGAAAATAAAAAAATTTCGTATCTTTTCGTGTTTGTTCATGGCTCATCTCATCCGGCGAAAACTTTTTCGGCTGACAACCGTTTAATCATCGGTTGAATCTATTCGAAACGATACTCGAATCACATGAGGAATTTTAAATCTATGAAAAAAACAACGGGAAAATCCGTGCTCGAAAAGCGGCGCTTTTCAGCGTCGCTGCTCGTCAGCCTTTTGATTTTCGGGCAGATTTTCGCCCAGACGGTCGCGCCGGCGAAAGCGGCGCTCGCGGCGAACGAAAAGGAATTCGCGGCGCGCATCAACCTGCAGACGATCAAAGATTACACGGCGGCGCTCGCCGCGCCGGAAATGGAAGGACGCGGCACGATGCAGCGCGGCGGCGACAAGGCCGCGAACTGGATCGCCGACCGTTTCAAGGCGCTCGGCTTGAAGCCGCTCGGCGATCAGGGCTCGTACCTTCAGAAAATCGATTTCCGCGAAACGGCTTTCACGCCCGAAACCGTCTTTAAAGCCGGCGAGGAAAACTTAAAGCTCGGCGCCGATTACACGGTTCTGCCGTATTCGACGAACGTCGCGCCGGCGAACGCCGCGCTCGTTTTCGTCGGCTACGGACTTTCGAATTCGTTCGGGCATAACGATTTGGCGGGCGTCGACCTGCGCGACAAGATCGCGGTCGTGATCGACGGTCCGCCGGCGAACGTGACGGCAGCCGATTGGGAGAAAGCGAACGCCAAGATGGCGGTTTTCATCAATCTCGTGCGCAGCGGCGTCGCCGGAATGATTTACATCGGGCACGGGCGGGAAAAAGCGTCGGACGCGCCCGAAGTGATCATCGATTACTTGAGCCGCCGGCAAATCTCGCTCGGCGGCGAAGAAGAGACGCGGCAGTTGATTCCGCCGATCATCGTCGCGGGCCGATCCGGCGCGGAAAAACTTTTCGCGAAATCCGCCGTCAAATTGAAAGACGCGCTCGCGCAGTCCGAGCAGACGACCTTCAAATCCTTGGCGCTCAATCAACCGGCGAATATCGTCGCGAAATACAAAACCACGAAGGGCGCTTCGAGCAACGTCGTCGGCTACATCGAAGGCTCCGATCCGAAATTGAAGGAGGAAGCCGTCCTTTTTTCGGCGCATTACGACGCGTACGGCGTCGAGAACGGCAAAATCTACCACGGCGCGGCGGACAACGCGCTCGGCACCGCCGAGATGCTCGCGGTCGCCGAAGCCTTCGCGAAATCGCCCGCGAAACCGAAACGCTCCCTGATCTTCCTCGCCGTGACGGGCGAAGAATACGGGCTTTTCGGCTCGAAATACTGGGCGAAAAATCCGACCTGGGACATTAAAAAGGTCGCCGGCAATCTGAATCTCGACGGCATCGGCACGGAAGTTTACGGGCCGGTCAAATCGTTCGTCGGCTACGGCGCGGAACACTCGACGATGGGCGCGATGCTCGAAGACGTCACCGCCGCGCTCGGCATCAAGATCAAACCCGACCCGAAACCGGAGGAAAAATATTTTTATCGCTCCGACCATTACTCGTTCGTCGAGCGCGGCGTGCCGGCGCTGATGCTGATGGGCGGGCTCGAAAGCATGGACGAGACGATGAAACGCGCCGAGGAATGGGAGAAAGCCGACTATCATCAGCCGACGGACGTCATCCAGAAAACATGGTACTGGGACGGCGCGAAAACCGTCGCCGACGTGATGGGCATCATGGGCTTGCGCCTCGCCAACGCCGCCGCGATGCCGTCGTGGCTCGCGACTTCCCGCTTCGCCAAACTCGAACGCGGCAATACGAAAGAAGTTCCGGAAGAAAAATAATTTAACGCACGAACGAAAAGACGCAGAGCCGCAAAGAAATCATAAAAATCTTTGCGGCTCTGCGTCTTTTCGTTAAAAATTCTTACTTTTTCAGACGGCTGACGAACTGCTTTCTGAATTTCGCGACCTTCGGCGCGACGACCGCCGCGCAGTACGGCTGATTCGGATTGTTGGCGAAATATTCCTGATGGTAACCTTCCGCCGGGTAGAATTTATCGAACGCCTTCACTTCGGTGACGATCGGGTCGTCGTAAATTCCGGCTTCCGTGACTTCCTTGATGACCTCTTCGGCGGCGCGTTTCTGCTCGTCCGAATGATAAAAAACCGCCGAGCGGTACGACGTGCCGACGTCGTTGCCCTGTCGGTTTAACGTCGTCGGGTCGTGCACGGCGAAAAAGACGCGCAGGATGTCGGCGTAGGAAATCACCGACGGATCGAATTTGATCTGCACGACTTCGGCGTGCCCGGTCGTTTCCGAACAGACTTCCTGATACGTCGGATTTTCTTTGTGACCGCCCGAATAACCGGAAACGACGTCCTCGACGCCCTTCAAATCGTCAAACACCGCTTCGACGCACCAAAAACATCCGGCGGCGAGCGTCGCTGTTTCTAAATTATTGTTGCTCATAAATTGTCCCTCAATAGATCAAAGTTTTGAGTTTCGCTTCCAGGCGGCGAGCCGCCCGAAAAAGAAGCGACCCGAACCGAAAGAAAAAGCCGCCGCAAGGCGGAACTCAGAACGTTAATTCATTAAAACTGTTGACGCTTCGATGCGTAAAATCCCCGGCGATTTGCCCGTTGCCTTCGCGGATCGCGAGCGCGGTCTGCAAGCGAGCGTCGCGCGCCGCGTCTAATTCGGCGAGGACGTCGGACACGAACAGGATCTCGCCGCCGCGGAAGCCCAGTTTTTCGGCGATCCGCTCGTAACTTTCCGCTTCTCTTTTGGCGCCGGTCGTCGTGTCGAAATAATCCGCGATAAAACCGCTCAGATCGCCGGCGCTCGAATATTTGAAGATCAGTTTCTGCGCCAAAACGCTGCCCGACGAGAAAATCGCGATCGTTTTGCCCTGTTTCCGCCAGCGCTCGAACGCCGGCGGCACGTCCGCGAACATCTCCGATCGCAGCGCGCCGGCTTCGTAGCCCGCCCGCCAGATTTCGCCCTGAATCGATTTGAGCGGCGTCGATTTGCGGTCGACCTCGATCAGGAATTTCAAATAATCGGCGACCGAACCGGGCTCGTCCGCGCGAAAATCGCGTTCGTAAGCTTTCGCGGCGAAATCTTTTTCGTGTTCCGTTTCGAGCGCGGCGATTTCCGGTTGCAGATCGTCAAAATGGGTTTCGACGAATTCGCCGATTTTCGCCTTCGCGTACGGGAAAAGCGTTTTATGCACAAAATCGATCGGCGTCGTCGTGCCTTCGATGTCGAGAAGAATGGCCTTCATCTTTAAATTAGCCGCGAACGAACACAAAAGGACACGAAAAACTTAAGATTTATTTCGTGAAGTTTCGTGTTTGTTCCTGGATGATTCCTAATAATTTTTCTCGCGCCCGCTTTCGGTGTAATGCGGCGTCCAGCCGGCGGCGTCCTGAAAAAGACGGATCGCGCGCACCGTGCGCGTTTCGTCGAGGTCGAACCAATGGCGCGTTCCGCGCGGCACGCGGATCAGATCGCCGGCGGTCATTTTCACCGCCACGACGGCGCCGCCGTTTTCCGGCGCGATGTGGAAAATCCCGCAGCCCTTGACGATGAAGCGCACTTCGTCCTCGTCGTGCCAGTGTTCGGGGCGGAAACGATCGAGCATCGTTTCGAGGTTCTCGACCGTCGGCACGATGTTGATGACGTCCGCCGTCACGTAACCGCCCGTGCGCTTCAATTCTTCGATTTCCGCGCCGTAAGCGGCGAGGATTTCTTCGGCGGAAGCGTCGGGCGAAACGCGCATTTCGTCCGCGTCCCAGCGCTCGTAATCGATGCCGATCGACGCGAGATGATTTTTGATTTCTCCGGCGTCGGTCAAAGTCAGATTTTTATCGGGAATCGTCACAACTGCCATAATTAAAACCTCATTTTCGCACGATGCGGGCGGTCGTCGTCGCCTGTCCGACGTGGCGCGCCGTGTGCTCGGCGATATGAAAAAGCAAGCCGAAAACGTTCGTCGGCAGTTTTTTGCGTCCGACGAAACGCTCCTCGAACAATTTTTCGGGCGACAGCATCTTGCAGAACCAGAGCGTGTTTTCGATCGCCGCAACGGCGCGCGCGACCAGTTCTTCGGCGCTTTGATCAAAGTCGTCCGAAGTTTCGTTTTTCAAAAATTCGAACTGTTCGTCCGTTAATTCTCCGCCGCGCGCGTAAGTCAGCAGCCGGTCGCAGCTGCCCGCGATATGCCGGAGATGAAACGCGACCGACGCCGCGCCGTTCGGTCGCGCCGTCAATTCTTCCGCCGGTAAATCGCTCGCCGCGCTTTTCAAGTCGACAATCGCCTGCGTTAAAGCGTGCGCCGCCGGCATCAAGACGAGCGCGTAGCCTTCCAATTTTCCGCCGAGCCAAGCTTCTTCCGCCATCTTAAAATCTTAAACTCCTGCCCAGCACCTCGAACAAAAACTCGAAAATCTCGATCTGCCGGCGCGCCTCCGCGACGTCCTTGCCCCACGTATAAAGCCCGTGACGCCGCAGATAAATGCCGTGGCATTTCGGGTTTTCGCGCAAAACGTTGTCGATGACGTGCGAAAGCGCGATGTAGTCCTGCGAGTTTTCGACGATCGGCACGATTTCCTTATGTTCATGCGTTTTGACGCCCGATAAACCTTTGAGCATCTCGTAGCCTTCGATCTCGACCGCGCCGTTTTCGAAATGCACGTCCGAAAGGATCGTGCCCCAGACCGAATGCGTGTGCAAAATCGACCCGACGTTCTGCCGCATTCGGTAAATCGTCAGGTGAATCATCGTTTCGGCGGACGGGCGGCCGAAGCCCTGCAGCACGTCCGAGTTGTCGTCGATCTCGAGAAAATGCGTTTCGTCGAGCGCGCCCTTGTCGTTGCCGCTCGCCGTGATGCAGAGCCGCAACGGAGAATCCGACAATTTCGCGCTGAAATTCCCCGCCGTGCCCATCACCCAGCCGCGCCGGTAAAACTCGTAGCCGGCGTGTGAAAGGTTTTCCGCGATTTCTTTAAAGTTCATCAATACAAAGTCTAACCAACAACGAAGCGCGATGGCAAACAACCGAATCGAGACGCTTTTGATCGATAGAAAATGATTCTATTTTCGAATCAATTCCTTGATCACCGCGAGCTCGCGATCGAAACCGTCGCCGACGTCGCGCGCCGCGCGTTTGACAAAGACGTCGGGCACGACCGGCTCGTCTTTCTGCGGCGTTAAAGGCGACTGAAAATAAACCGGAATGTCGATCTCGATCTGTGAGTTCGGCAGGTGCAGAAAATAATAATTGCCGCCGTTGATGCCCTGCTTACTGCCGCCGGTCGGTTGGCCGACGATCGTGCCGAGCCGGTTTTTCTGCGCGTAATCGATAAACTGAAACGCGGCGGACGCGTTGCCGGCGTCGGAAACGATGTAGGTTTTGCCCGTAAAATTGTTCTCGTGCGGCTTAACTTCCGGGTAATTCGTCACGCTTTCGTTCGGCAGAATCTCGAAATAGCCGTTTTCCGCCGTTTTGTAAAGATTCGGCGCGACGCCGGTCCTTAAAATGTTTTTCAGCTCGTCGCTGTACGTGTCGAGGTAATTGATTAAATCGTTCTGCGGCGCGACGTTCCTCACGAGCCGGCGGCTCGCCAGATAAGGCGGCAGATTTTCTTTTGCCAGAAATCTTGCCAGTTCAAAGCCGATCGCGGCGTCGCCGCCGCCGTTGCCGCGCAAATCGAGAATGAGGTTTTCGACGCCGCGGGCGCGCATCGCGGCGAAAGCGTCGGCGATGAACTTTTTGAAATCGATTTTTTTCAAGCGCCAGGTGATCGAATTTTCGATCTTCAGATAAGCCGTCGCCGGTGAATCGTTCCAAAGCTCGAATCGCCAGCCGTCGTCGTACGTCGGCGCTTTGCCGTAACGCCGTTCGATTTCCGTCGTGCGCGCCTCCTTCGTCATCGCCGCCGCAACGAAACGCGTTTTCTTTCCGGTCGCGAAATCGACGGCTTCGATCGCGTAATTCTCGCCGGCGAGCGGGAAATAGAGCGGAAAATACCAGTCGAAAAGCGCGTAACGCTCGGCTTCGAAACGGTCGAGTTCGAGCGATTTGAGACGGTGCGCGCGAGTGTTCGTGCCGTCGGCGTGCGTTGCGCCGAGCAGCGTTTCGATGATCTTCCTCGCCGGCACGCCGTTGATCTTCAGAATCTCGCTGCCGCGCGCGAGATTCACCGCGGAAGCGTTTTCGGTGACGACGATCCGGCCGTCGATGATGCGAAAATAAAACGGCAGGTAAGTTTTCCCGCCCGCGAGGCGTTCGCGCAGCAAGGGCTTTTGATTGTACGGATTCAAGTAAGTGTGCCCGCAGTAAAACCGGTTCGCGACTTCCGCCAGCAGCCTGAAGAAATCGGCTTCCGGTAAGTCGCCTTTCAGACGAGCTTCGTAACGCGCGAACGTTTTTTCGAGCGATTCCTCGGACTGGTACCGGTAAATTCCCGGGTGCATCGCTTTGACGGCTTTTTTGAAAACCGCGAAATCCGCCTGCAGCCGCGCGGAGGCGAAAGTCTTTTTCGCCAGCACGTTTTCGCTCGCGCGCCGGAGAATCGTCTGATTGCGAAATTGCCAGGGATTTCGCGTTTCCTTCAGAAAGCTCAAATTATCGGCGTCGAAAGCGATCGTCTGCCGAATCGGCTCGACGCGTTCGCCGTCCTGCCCGCTGCCCGAAAGCACGATCTTTCCGGTTTCGATCGAGTCGATTTTGTATTCCGAATCGCCGGCGCGATAGATTTTTGAAGCCGGATCGATTTTATAAACCTGCCGGTTTTTGACGATCCTGCCGAAATCGTCGTAGACGGTCTGAAATTCCGCCGATCCGCCGTCCGCCGCCGGCGTCACGGTCAGATAAGTTTTCAGTTTGACGCGTTTATTTTCCGCGTAATCCTGATATTCGAGCGTTCCTTCCCAATTGCCGGCGATCGCCCGAAAAAACGTCTTCGCTTCCGTCTGCGAAAAGGCCGTAATCGGCGTCATCGCGACGATCAGAAAAGCCTTTGATATTAATTTGTTCATCGTTCATTCCTCGCTGATGTTTTTTGTAAAACCCGCGGTCGAGAATAAATCTTTGAACAATTAAAAATCGCCTCAAATTACGATTTGAAGCGATTTTGCAACGATTTGAGCCGCTTTTTTACCTTTCTTTCATCTCGATGTCGATGATTCTTTTGCCGGCGTCTCCGAGATAGTCGTCGATCAATTTCAGATAGACCGAGATGCCGTTGTCGCTGTTCGTGAAAATTATCAAGCCGCGTTTGGATTTCGGCAGCAGAAAAACGAGCGTTTTCACGCCCTCGTCGCTGCCGCCGTGCGAGAGCGCGAATTCGCCGTTCCCCAGGTCGTAAACTTCCCAGCCGAGGCCGAAATGTTTATTTTCTTTAGTCACGACCTGCCGCCCGATCATCTCGGCGTAAATCTCTTTCGAAAGCCCGCCGCCGTTCAGCACCGAAATCAGAAACTTGCCGTAATCGCCGACGGTCGTCAGCAGATCGTCCGCCGCGTTCGGGCGCGTGTTTTTAGGGATTCTGTAAACGCCGCCCCGCGCGTCGACGCCGACCGCGAATCTCGCCTCCGTCATTTTCGCGTCCCAGAAAAATCGCGTGTCGCGCATTTCGAGCGGCTCGAAAACCAGCTCTTCCGCCAGCTTGTCGAGCGTTTTGCCGAATTTGTTTTCGAGCGCTTTTCGCAGATATTCAAAGCCCTCGCCCGAATATTGGTATTTCGTTCCCGGCTCGAACGCGAATTCGAGTTTTTTCGAAGCGTTCAGCCAGCGCCAGTTCGCAAAACCGGTCTGGTGCGACAAAACGATGCGCGCGGTCAATTTTTTGTGCCGCGGATCGTCTTTCAGGTCGGGATCGATCCAGTATTTGTCGAGCGGTTCGTCGAGCTTCAGTTTTCCGGCGCTCGCCAGTTTCAGCGCGACGAGCGCGACGACCGGTTTCGTCAGCGAAGCGACGTTGAAGATCGCGTCGGGCGGCGCGGCGACGCCCTTTTTGAGCTCGCCGAAGACTTTCGCTTTCGTTAATTTTCCGTCGCGGATCACGCCGAGCCCGAGGGCCGGAATTTTGTTTTCGACCATCAATTTGCGAATTTCTTCGTCCCGTTCGCCGTCGCTCGCCGCGGTCTGCGCGTGCGTCTCGCCGACGGCGAAGACGCTCGTCAGAAACATGAAAAGAGAAAATAAAGCGCGAATTTTTTTTGCAGCTGTCATAAATCACCGATAAATTCGAAGTCTTTAAACGGCGGTCGACGGCGGTTTCCCGCCGCGCGAAACCCGCGCGCCGACACAACCTACGACGGTGCGGGCGTTTTCGTTCCGCGATAATGCGGCGGCGCGGCTTCGCATAAAAACAAGGTCTGCCCGCCGATCTTCGCGAATCCGCGCTGATTATTTTATTTTGTTCGCGATAATTCGCGATAATTCGCGGGCAAATTTTAAAGGTATTTTCAGAACCCGAGTTTTCGCGCGAATCAAAAGACAGTCGCAATCGCTATAAACGTCATTCGCCGCCGGTCGCGTTCAGGTACCGTTTCGGCGAGGTGTCGGTGAACTTTTTGAAGGCGCGGTTGAAGGTCGCTTTCGAATTGAAGCCGCACTCGAAGGCGACGGCGAGCAGCGTGAGGTTTTCGGCTTCGCCGTTTGCCAGCTTTTCCCTGACCGCGCGGATGCGAAATTCGTTGACGAAATCGTTGAAGTTCTTCGCGAATCCGTTATTTATCGCGTACGACAAAACGGCCGAATTGACGCCCAAGCCTTTCGACAGATCATTTAGGGTGAGTTGCGGATTTAAGTACGGCTTTTCCGTTTCCATCAAATTTTGCAGTTTCGTTTTGAGGCGCCCGAGTTCTTTTTCCGGCACGAGCGCGCGTTTCGTTTCGTTTTCTTCACGTTTCGGCGTGAAATCGAGATCGATCGACTGCGAGCGCAGGTAACCGGCGATCGCCAGGTAATACGTCACGAACGCGAGCACGAGCTCGAAATAAAAATATTGAATATAGGAGAGCTTGAAAAGAAAGCTGTTCGTGAAATCGAAAATCGCGCCGCCGGCGAAAACGAGCGCGAAAAGATAGAGAAAATTTCGCAGCCAGTCGAACTTGATCTTTTCCGTGTCGGAAAAATTTTCGTCCGTCCAGGCGCGGTATTTCCGGTAATGACGGATCGCGAAATAAAGGAACGCGCCGTTCCAGGCCAGTTCCGTGAGAAAGACGAACGCGCCGACGAACGGCGCGTAATAATTTTTATCGAACCAGTTTTTGAATTCGAGACCCTGCGCGAACAGAAAAAGCCGAAACGCGACGTAAACGGCGGACGGAACGAAAAAAAGCCAGTCGCGCGCCGTGAATCCGCGTTTCGAATTGGTCAGGCACCGCACGTAAAACCAGATCAAAACGCCGCAGCTGTAAGAAATCGTGAACGGAAAATAAGTCAGCCACTGATTGCGGTCGTAAACGTTCGCGAATCCGATCAGCGGCGTCACGAGGCTCAGGCAAAGCGTCGCGAGCAGCGCCGCGAGAACAAGGTCCGCGCGTTTTCGACGTTTGAAAAAACGAAAGACGAGCAGCGCGGCGAAGACCGCGCCCTGCAGCACGGCGATAAAACAGATCAGGCTCCGCGGATTGAAAAAATCCAGCGGCAAACCGTCGATGAACAGTAAATTAACCACCGATAAAACTCATCGAACGCGACGCCGGGGCGAATGAAGCGTCGTTTATGTAATGACGGGGTTCTTTTTGGTAAACGACTTCGCGAATGAATTCCGCGATCTCCGCGCGGCTCGCGCCGCCGCGCAGCCGGTCGCGCAGGTTATACTCTTTGGTCGAAAAAAGACAGGTGCGGATTTGCCCGTCGGCCGTCAGGCGGACGCGCGAGCACGCGCCGCAGAACATTTCCGTGACCGGCGCGATGATGCCGATCTCGCCCGCCGCGCCGTCGGCGAAAGCGTATTTCCAGGCCGTTTCGCTGCCGCGCGACGTTTCTTTTAAGGCGAGCGGAAACGCTTCGTTTATTTTCCGGTAAATTTCCCTGCCCGGAACGATCAGATTTTTATCCCATTCGCGCTTTGAGTCGAGCGGCATGTATTCGATAAACCGCATCGAAACCGCGTTTTCGCGCGCGAAACGGGCGAGCTCGACGAGCTCGTCGTCGTTCCATCCGCGCACGACGACGGCGTTCACGCGCACCGGATCGAGCCCGGCGCTTTTCGCCGCGTCGATCGCCTCCAAAACTTCCGCCAGTTTATCGACGCCGGTGATTTTTTTGAAGTTTTCCGGCTTTAACGAATCGAGCGAGACTGTCACGCGGTCGAGCCCGGCTTTTTTAAGCGCGGCGGCGCGGCGCGCGAGCGAAAAGCCGTTGGTCGTTAAAGCCAAATCCTTTAATTTCGGATCGCGGATTTCGGATTTCGCATTTAATTTTTCGATCGCCGATTTCAGGCTCGAAATGCCGCGGTTTTCGGTCGGTAATTCGTAATCCGTAATTTGTAACGGCTCCGGACTCGGGACTCGGGACGCGCGGCCCTCTGTTTTGAGCCGCGCGATTTTTTCGACGAGGCTTTCGACGTCTTTTCTAAGCAGCGGTTCGCCGCCGGTGAGACGGATTTTTTCGATGCCGAGGGAAACGAAAATCTCGCAAACGACCACGATTTCCTCGAACGTGAGAATCGTGTCCTTGCGCGCCAGAGGCGGTTCGCCGTCCGGCAGACAGTAAAAACAGCGAAAATTACAGCGGTCGGTCAAGCTGACGCGCAAATCCCTGATCTGTCTGCCGTAAGAATCAATAAGCATATTTAGATTTTAATGTTTTGGGAAGGATTTGTCAGTGGACGGTGGTCGGCGGTCGGTTTGTTTTTTCTGACCACCGTCCGCCGACCACTATCTATATGCTTCGGCGATCGTGCGCAACTGCTGGAGCGTTTTTTCCTTTTCGACGAACGGCAGGCGCGCGACGATCGTGCGCAGCTCGGCGATCAGGTTGTTGAACTCGGCGCGGTCGGTGACGTCGGTCGGACCGTTATAAGTCGTCTTCTGCGCGGCGTCCGCGGCGAGCGGCGCGAGGTAATCGGTGATGTTTTTCAACGCCTCGCCGGCGCGCGCGCCGTTCGGATGCAGGTTCAAATACTCGCCGAAACGCATCCGCATGTCGAACAGGTAGCAGTTGACGTAGCCTTCGCATTCGCCCGGCAGCGGATTGTTCGCCGCTTCCCAGGCGATCATCTCCGAGGCGTTCGTTTTCTTGTATTTATTGTGCAGACTCCAGAATTCGTTCGAAACGACGAGCCATTCGCCCGCCGGCTCGTTGTAGACGATTTCCTTTTCCTGCGCTTTCAGAAAGTCTCTGTACGGCGCGGTTTCGCGGCGGTCGGCCGGTATCGTCCGCAGCGCCGAACGCAGCGCGAGCAGGCGTTTGAGTTCGATTTCCGCCGCCTTGTCCGAGCCGTCGAGATCGTTGCCGAGTTTCGACGTGAATTCGTAAAATTCCGACGCCGCTTCGAAATCCATCTGCGGTTTGTAGTTGCGCTCAACGATCTGGCGGTAAATCTCGCTTCGGCCCGACGCGTTCAGATCGTTGACGGCGTTCGCGGGCACCCAGCCGGTCGTGTTTCTGCCGTCCGCGAAATACTGCACTTTGTACCATTCCGGTTTTTTCTCGGCGACGCGCAGGACGCTGCCGAGCCGCACGTTCGAAAGCAGCGGCGCGGACTGCGAAGCCTGACTTCTGACCGGCACGGAGAAAGACGCGACGATGATTTCCGACTGCGCGTTGTTCGCGACAATCGGCGCGACGGTTTTTTCCGCCGGCGGTTCTTCGGTTTCGTCGTCCTCGGCGCGCTTCGCTTTCGAACTTAAGGTGCGGCGCGAGTTCGTTTTTTCGGCCGAACGCGTGTTTTTCGACGCGGTCAGGCGGCGGCTTTTCTCCGCGGCGAGCGCTCTTGAATTTTTAACGGAAGAATTTTTGTTTCGGTCGCTTCGGTCGTCGCGGTCGTTTCTGGCGCTGCGGTCGTTTTTCGCGGTTCGCTCGTTCCTCGAATTTCGTTCGTTCCGGGACGGAATCCTGTTATTCGCCGCGAGCTTCTGCTTCGAGGTTTTCCGGTTGTCTTCGCGCGAATTTTTGCTGCGATCGTTTTTCGAATTGCGGTCGTTTTTCGCCGTGCGGTCGTTTTTTTCGTTCCGGCGGTCGTTCGATTTGTTTTTCGAGGCGGTTTCCTTTTTGTTTTTTTCGTTCTTGCTCGACTTTGATTTCGAATCCGGCGTCGCTTTGGTTTTCGCCGGCGTTTTTTTGTCGGTCGCCGCCTTCTTCGCGGTCGGCGCGGATTTTGATTTACTGCGCTGCGCGGCGGCGTTTTCGGCGGTAAACAGCGCGGAAAGCATTAAAAGAGCGATGGCGAATCCGTGGACGGGACGCGAAAATTTGGTAAATCTTAAAAACATTTTTCTCTCCGTTATTTTTTACTGCTTTTTTTCAGGGCCTGCGCGTTGCGCCGCAGTCCTGAAAGTTTGGTTCGTTTCATCGCGCTCCGGCGAAATTTTTCGGCGTATCGTTCGGGCGAAAGACTCAGGATTTCGTCCAAATCCGCGCTGACGTTTCCGGCGCGCGGTTCGAATCGAGGTTCTTCGGTCGGCTTTTCGAAGCGGTTCCAGGGACAGACGTCCTGACAAATATCACAGCCGTAAAGCCATCCGTTTAAGTCTTTGACAATTTCTTCGGGGAATTCCGGGGCACGAAGTTCGATTGTAGCATACGACAGACATTTTCGGGAATCGACGACGTACGGCGCGACGATCGCGTTCGTCGGGCACGCGTCGAGGCATTTGCGGCACGTTCCGCAGTGATCGGCGACCGGTTCCGCGTCGTATTCGAGTTCCAGATTCAGCAGAATTTCGCCGAGGAAAACCCACGAGCCGTATTCTTTCGTGATCAGATTCGAATGCTTGCCGATCCAGCCCAAGCCCGCGCGCTGCGCCCAGACCTTGTCCATGATCGGCGCGGTGTCGACGCAGATTTTGCCTTCGGCGGAAGCGTCCAGCGTTTCGATGAACGCGAGCAGCGCGCGCAGCTTATCCTTCAAAACGTCGTGGTAATCGTCGCCCCACGCGTAGCGCGAGACTTTCCCTTTCGCCGCGTTTTCTTCGTGCTCGTGCGGCGTGAAATAATTGAGCGCGACGACGACGATCGAACGGGCGGGCGGAAAAAGAATCGTCGGGTCGGCGCGCTTTTCCGGCTCGCGTTCGAGCCATTGCATCGCGCCGTGAAAGTTTTCGGCGAGCCACCGGCGCAGACGGTTTTCTTCTTCCTTAAGCGGCGCGGCGCGCACGATGCCGACTTTGTGAAAACCGATTTCGAGAGCCGTTTGCTTGATTTTATCGGACAGCGAGACCACACATAAATTCTGCCACAGAAACCGCGCGATTGACAGAAGCCGAGGACCGCCCCGGCGACGGCCGCGATCCCGCGGTAAAGCCCGCCGCGGTTCAATTTGAACGAACGTCTTAAGTTCAAATTGAACGAACGTCTTAAGTTCAAACCTTTCTGACCGGCGAAGGCCGGACTTTGCCGCTTTCGTCGACCTCGTAGGCGTAAGCTTCCTTGAGGTCGCTCTGACCGCTGTTCGTGTAAACCAGCAGGCGCCTGCCGTTCGTGCGGATTTTGACGATGCCGTATTCCGTCCGGCTGAAGGCGAAAAAGGCTTTCGCGGCTTTTTTGTTGACGACGGCGAGCCCGTCCGCGCCGATTTCGCAGACGTCGTTTTCGTCCAACGAATGAAATTCGGGGCGCACCTTTCCGACGACTTCGAAAAACGCGACCATCTCGGTGACGAAGATGAGCGGTTCTTCGACGCGCGAATATTTCCCGAGCGCGCCGACGAGCGTCGCGCGCGGGTGAATGTATTCCTTGCGCGCCGATTCGTCGCCCGACGAGATGATCGAAATGACCGGGCTGACCGCCTGCAGCAGCGCGCCGGAAAAGTCAGCCGAGCCGTGATGCGGCACTTTGAAGACTTCGGCTTGCAGGTTCAGCTCGCCGCTGTTATGCGCGCGCGTCAAAACGCGCGCCGCTTCGTCGTTCAGATCGCCGGTGAAGAGAAAATTGAACCGCCCGTAAGTCAGACGAAAAACGATCGAATGCCCGTTGATCGTGTGCGAAGCGGATTTCCCCTTGAATTCGCCGCCGTCGAGCTGCAGCGATTCCTGACCGATGCGCGGACCTTTCGGCGGCTCGCCGAGAAACTTCAAGCCTTTGACCGTCGCGGTTTCGACCGGAATCGGCGCCAAAACTTCGATTTTGATGTTTTCTTCCGCCAGAAAATCGAACGCGTCCGAATCGCCCTTTTCCAGACGGCGGAATTCGATCGCCGCCGCGCCCGTTTTCGTCCGCCGCACGTTGTAGGCTTTCAGCGCGCTTTTCCAGGCGCGGAACGGCTCGTTCATTTTTTCGTCGGCGACTTCGAGCAGATCGCTTTCGAGTTCGGTGAGGAGCGTGATGTTTTTATTGGTGGCCGGGTCTTTAACCGTTTCGGTCGCGCCGAGCATTTCGGTTTCCCTGCGTTTCCGAGCGCCGATTTTTCCGGGGCGTTTCACCAGTCCGTTGTGGTAGACGCGTTTCGGATCGATGAATAAGCGCTGCCACGAACGGGACAGCTTTTCGGATTTCGAAATTTCGGTGAGTCCCTGAAAATGGTCGGCGTCGCCGTGCGTGACGAGGACGCACTCGACGTCCCGCGGTTTTTCTTCGGTCGTGCCGCGAAAGCGCGAAGCGAGGTAGCGCGCGAACATCACGTTGTCGCCGCCGTCGACCAGCATCACTTTGCCCTTCGGCGTTTCGATCACCGAGCCGTCGCCCTGCTGAACGTCGACGAAATTGCATTTGAGGACGTCGTCCGCTTCTTTCGGGCGCACGACGTCGGCGGGTTTCACGGATTTCGAAACGATGAATCCGGAAGCCGCGACCGGTTTGTAGCCTTCATCCTGCTTGACGAACTTGAAGACGCGCACCTCGACGTGCCGCGCGGTTCCGTTTTCGATGTCGTCGTAATTTAAAACCTCGACCTCGTCGCCCCACGCCTGCATCCGGATGAACTTTCCGTCGGCGGCGGCGCTGACGATCGTCGCCAGATCGACGTCGATGATGCACTGTTTCGAACCAGCCATTCGATTTCTCCTTATGATTCTAATTTCGTATCGAGAGCAATTCTTAAGTGATTAACTTACTAGAAATGTTTCCGCCAGGACGCAAAGCCGCATAAGAAAACAAAAACTCTGCGTCCTGGCGGAAACACTTCATTCCTCTACCTGAGAGCTGCTCTAACTTATCGGAAAACGAAAAGAGTTTATTTTGACCGGGGAAAAAATTCAAGTTTTTTTTGTTTGGAAGCGGCACGGGCAAATTTTCGAAGGCGGCGTCGGTTGAAAAAAAAGGCCGCCGCTGTCGTTCGAACAGCGGCGGCCTTGCGGTTGTTAAAGGAAGCGTCGAGCTAGAAGCTCAATCTCGCTCCGAACTGGAATTGACGCGGATCGTACGCGGCGGTCGGGCGGCTGAAGTAACGGCCGCCGCCGTCGCGCTGTCCCCATCCGTTCACGTCCTGGTAGTTCGGCGACGCCGAGCCTTCGTTGAAGCGATTGAAAAGGTTGAAGCCTTCGGCGATCAGTTCGAGACGCAGGCGTTCGCCGAAACGAATCGCGCGCGCGATGCGCAGATCGACCGACGCGAACGAATGCGTTCTGCCCATGTTGCGTCCCAAACTGCCGTAGGCGAAAATCAGCCTGCCGTTTTCGTCCTGCACGAAGCGCGAGCCGCAGACGGTGCCGTTGATCGATTCGCCGGGCACGCAGAGCGTGCCGTCTTCGAGCACGTTCGGGCGGTCGGTCGAAGTCGACTGGTCGTTGTTCGCGTCGACGTTCGTGATGATGTTGAACGGTCGACCGGACGACAATTCGATGATCGGCGCGACGGTGAAATCCGCGAAGAATTTCTGCCAAGCGCTGCCTCTTCTCCACGCGTCGGGCGAGGTGAGCACGCCGCTGAAGACGAAACGGTGACGCTGGTCGAACAGCGAATCGGCTTTTTCGAGATCGAAGCGTCGAACGTTCTGCGCGACCAGCAACGTCTGCAGATCCGACGAATCGTCGATCGAGTGCGCCCACGTGTAGCTCGCCAAAAACGTAAAGTTATTGGCGAAGCGGCGTTTCAGCTCGACGTTCATCGCGTTGTAGGTCGAGTTGCCGTCGGAAACCTGCGCGTTCACCGAACCGAACGGCGAAACGACGCCCGGCGTTCTGAGGCTTCCGCCGAGCTGCGAATCGAGCACGGTTTTCGTCACCGCGCCGCCGGAAAGCGCCTGCGCGAGGAAGTAGTTCGGCGCGTTCGGACGGAAGAAGTTGGCGATCGCCGGCGTCACGACGCGACCGCCGCCGCACTGGGCGACCATTCCCGGAATGACGACGACGCAAGGGTTGTTGAAGGCGTTCACGAACGCCGTGCCGGGCGTGATCGGAACCTGCGTCGGCGTGCCGTTGATGACCGCCGTGCCGATGCCCGAGGGAATCGAAATGCCGGCGACGGCTTCGGTCGGGCTGTTCGGCAGACGATTCGCGAAGCGGCGGAAGTTTTCGATCTGCAGCGCCGTGTCCGGTGCGTTTAAGTCGGTCGGGTGCGGCAGATGACGCGCGCCGACGAAAAGGTACGAAACCGACAGCGACATGTTTTTCGTCAATTGATGTTCGATCGCGAGATTTGCCTGCGTCGCCGAGGCGTATTCGAAATCTTTCGCGACCGGCAGCGTAAACGGCAGCACCGCGCCGAAGCCGGGGAAAGTCTGATCGTTAAAGCGCTGTCTGCCGAACTGGTATTGCCCGGTCGCCGCAACGCCCGGCGTATTGAAGCCCGCCGGGCAGAGCGGGTTGGTCGTCGCCGCCGAGCAGACCGTGCCCTGGAAGACTTGCGCCGCGTTCAATAAAACGGGCGAGGTAAAAGTCGTCGCGGTCGGAACGCCGTTCACGACGATCGTCTGGCTCGCCGTGCTGGAAAATGCCGGGCTGCCCGCCGTCAGAACTGCCTGCTGCTGCTGCGCGGCGTCGGCGATGTCCGAGTTGAAGGCGACCGCGAGCAGCGGATGATCGTAATAAAGTCCGATCGAGCCGCGTCCGACCGTTTTGCCGTTGCCGAAAATGTCCCAGGCGAAGCCGAATCGCGGCGCCCAGTTATTGGTGTCGCGCGGGAAGCCCTGCTGCACGCCGATCGCGTCCTGCGCGGCGAGAATGTCGGCTTCGGAAAGGCTGATGCCGGAAAGAGGGTCTTTGAAAGCGACCGGCGCGATCGTCTGCGTCAGCTCGACGTCGTAGCGGATGCCGTAATTGATGGTCAGGCGCGGCGTGACTTTCCATGAATCCTGACCGTAAAACGCGATCGGATTGTTTTTGATTTTGCTGACCGGGTCGCCGAAGCCCTGAATGTATATGGACGGAAAACCGAGCCCGTAGGATTGAGTCGGAGTCAACGACGGCGCGCTCGCGGTCGCCGCCTGGCACGCGGTCAAATTCGCGCCGGTCAACGAACCGCAAAGCAGGTTCGAAGCCGCCGTATCGCCGAAATTGAACAAACCGGCGAAGTTCAGCTCGAACACGGCGGAAGGAATTTTGATCCAGTTGAAATCGCCCCCGAATTTTAGAGTGTGATCGCCGACGACCCAGTTGAAGTTGTCGAGAATCTGGTAGCGGTTTTCCGTGCGGTCGACCGGCGAGAAGAGCTCGCGCCCGATAAACGCCGTGCCGGAAATGTTAAAGGCGACCGCGTCGCCGTTCTGCGAACGGAAAACCGTGTCGCGTTTGCCGTAGCTGAAGCGAAACTCGTTCGCGGTCGTGCCGCTCAAAGTCGAGTTCAAGCCGATCGTGAACGAAGTGTCCTTGATCTCCGTAATGCCGGTGCGCGAAAAATCGTTCTGTCCCAGAGATTGGTTCTGCGATTCGACCTGAATGCCGGTCAGCTCGCTCGGATTGTAGCCGAAGCGCGCCGTCAGTTGATTATTCGCGTTGATGTTGTGATCGCCGCGGATCGAAAAGTAATTCGTTCTTTCGGTGACCGGGAAAATTCGGTCGAGATCGAGCAGCGGACGAAACGCGATCGGCTCGCCGTTGCCGTTCGTCGTGCCGACCGGAACCGGCGCGCCGGTGAGAAAGAATCTTTGCCCGACGACCGTGCCCGGCGTGATCGCGCCGCCGGCGCTGATCAGCGGGTTCGTGCCGGTCAGAGCCGTACTGCCGCCGCTCGAAGCGAGGTAGAGATACTGAACGCCCAAGTTGACGAGCAGCGGGTTGCCGCTGGCGAGGAGCGACTGCGCGTACTGCGCCTGCCCCGCCGTCAAACGCGAAAAGGTCTGCGTGAACGGCAGAATCGGCGCGCCGAGCGTCACCGAACTCGTTAAGGCGTTCGCGCCTTCGCCGACCACGTTACTCGTAAAAAAGCCCGATTCGTCGCGCTTGCGGCGTTCGAACGCGGCGAAGAAAAACGTTTTGTCCTTGATGATCGGACCGCCTAAGGTCGCGCCCCACTGCGTGCGGCGGAAATCCGGCTTTTCGATCGGCGCGAACGGGTTGCGCGCCTGAATGCTCTTGTCGCGGATAAAGCCGAAGACGTTGCCGGTCCACTGGTTCGTGCCGCGTTTCGTGACGACGTTGACGACGCCGCCGGTCGCGCGCCCGAATTCCGCCGTGTAGGAATTCGTGTTGATCTGGTATTCCTGAACGGCTTCCTGGCTGACGGTCGAACGCGCCGCGTTGACCGAGTTGTCCGTAAAGTCTGCGCCGTCGACGTTGACCTGCGTCGAACGCCCGCGCTGCCCGCCGATGTTCAAGCCGGAAGTCGGCGCCGGTCCGATCGGGCGACCGTTGTCGCGTCCGACGGTCGAGAGCGTGAGCGCGAAGCCGGTCGCGCTGCGTTCGTTGATCGGCAGATTTTCGATTCTTTCCTGATCGATCGTGTTGGCGACCGACGTGCGCGTCGTTTCGATCAGCTCGACCGAATCGCCGGGCACGTTGACGACCACGTCCTGCGTGCCGAGTTCGAGTCGCGCTTCGAGCTGGGCGGCTTGCCCGACCGTCAATCTGACGGGCGAAATCACGGTTTTCTTGAAGCTCGCGGCTTCGACCGTGATCTCGTAATCGCCCGGCTGCAGCTGGATGAACGAAAATTCACCGCCGTCGTTCGCCTGAACGGTGCGCGAGAAACCGGTTGCCGGATTGCGCGCCGTCACGCTCGCGCCGGCGACGACCGCGCCGTTCGGGTCGACCACCGTGCCGTTGAGATCCGCGGTGCTGACCTGCGCTTGGCCGAAAATCGCGCTCGTGCTGAAAAACACCGCGATCGCCAGCATTAAAAAACGTCCGGCGAGGGCTGAAATCCCTGAAGGATTCGATTTCATAAAATTTAATTTCTCCTTACAAATACTTCTCTGTTTCTGCCGGGCGAGACCAATGGCGAGCGCGGGCAAATTCAGTATTTCGTCTTTCACTATGAAACTCCCGACGCGTTTGTTATCGCTGATTGATTCTTGAATATTTAACCGACAGATTTTTTTATCAGTTTCAGATATGCTTTGAAATTTTTATCCTAAATACCGTTGAAAGGCAAGCATTAAGGCTGACTTTTCATAATTTCACATTACTTTTTTTTATAACGTCCGAGCGCCTCGTCGCGCGCGCCACCAGCGCGCGCGCCGTGCGGCTCAAGCTGAGCACGGAAATTATTGTTTCGGCGAGGTTTGGCACGAACGCCGCGCGCCGCATGAGCGCACACAAACGAAGTCTTTTCTGAAACTTTCGCTGAAAGTTGAGATTATAATCCGCCGCCGCGCGCGCGGGCGAAAAGCGATTTTCGGCGATCGCCGCGGCGAGCAGTTCGGCGCTTTCGAGCGCCATCAGCATGCCGCTGCCGGTAAAGGGGTCGATAAACGCCGCCGCGTCGCCGACGGCGAACAGATTCCCGGTGGGGTTGAGTTTTTTCAAGCCGAAGCCTTCGACCGAAACCGCCAGCCAATCGGTGACGACGGCGGCGTTCGCCATCGCCGCGCGCGCGCGTTTGTTTTCGTAAATCACTTCCTCGACGAGCAAATTGGTCTGACCAATGTATTTTTTGACCGCCTCCGCGCGGACGAGAAAGCAGTGGTTCGCGAGGTCGTTTTCGACGTAACTCAAACCGCCGTAACCGCCGCGAAAGAAATAAATTTCGCAGCGCCCGCGCTCTAAACGCGCGTTTTTGAGATGCGCTTTGAAACCGACCAATCGATTTCGGATTTCTGATTTCTGATTTCGGATTGAAAAAGCGTTGCTTCGTCCGCCGTTTCCCTCTTCTCTTCTTCTACTTTTCTCGACCAGTTTTCCCAACACGTTCGCGCGTCCGGTCGCGTCGATCGTCAAATCTGCCGCGATTTCGCGCGTTTCGCCGGTCTTCGTTTTGACTTTGACGCCGCGCGCTTCTTCGTTTTCTAATAAAACTCCGGTGACCTGCGTTTCTTCCAAAACCCGAACGCCCGATTTTCTCGCCCTTTCGAGCAGCCGAAAATCCATCTCCGCGCGGCTCAAACCGAGCGCGCCGAGCGCGCTGCCGAACCACGCGCTCGGCACCGCCACGCTGCGTCCGTTCGGCGCGAAAAACACCGTCTCGCGGACGCGTTCGCCGCCCGCCGCGAGCATTTCGTCCAAAACGCCCAATTCCCGGAAATGCGGCAGACATTCGGGCGAAATGAATTCGCCGCAAAGCTTGGCGCGCGGAAACTTTTCGCGCTCGACGAGCGCGACTTCGAAACCGCTTTTTGCCAGGCGGATCGCGATGCTCGCGCCCGCCGGACCGGCGCCGACCACGACGATTTGGGATTTCGGGTTCCGGATTTCGGTTTGAAAATTCATCTTTCCGCCTCGAATTGATTATAGCCTTTTGGATAAAATTTAACCCGCTCAATTTGCGGAATCCAAAATCCAAAATCTAAAATCCAAAATATGAAGATTGTTCCGCTTTCCGTGCCGACGCCGTTTTACGTCGGCGACGTCAATGTTTACCTCATCAAGGAAGACCCGCTCACGCTGATCGATGTCGGACCGAAAACAAAGGAAGCCGCTGACGCGCTGCGAAGCAAACTGCGGCGCGAAGGAATCGACTTTAGAGACATCCGCCGCATCGTGCTGACGCACGCGCACGAGGATCACTGCGGCTTGGCGAAGCAGGTGCGCGACGCGGCGCAAAACGCCGAAATCTTCGTGCACGGATGGGAAACCGGACATCTTTTCGGACGGCTCGCGCGCGACGAACACCGCAAATTAATGACGCGCGCCGGCGTTCCCGATGCGGTTTTTCATGATATGCAGTCGCTTTACGCCGACATTTCGCTGCTGACGGACGCGCTCGCGGACGGCGAATTTACGGCGCTTCGCGACGAGCAGGACTTGGAATTCGAAAGCGGTTTTCTGAAAGTCCTGCACACGCCCGGACACACGCCCGGTTCGTGCTCGTTCGTGCGCGAGGCGAACCGCACGATCATCTGCGGCGACTGCGTCTTAAAGCGCATCACGCCGAACCCGACGCTCGCGCCCGATCCGTTCGACAAGGAAAAACGCTTTAAATCGCTGGCGGAATACCTCGTCAGCCTCGCCAAGATTCGCAGTTACTCGCCGACGCTGCTTTACGGCGGGCACGGCGAGCCGATTCAGGATTTCGAGGAAATCTTCAACCGCTACGTGCGCGCGATCGACGAACGCCAGCGCCATGTCATTTCGCTCGTCACGAAAACGGGCGCGACGGCGTTCGAGGTCGCGCAAACGCTTTTTCCCAACGCGATCGCGCAGGACGTTCATCGTTATTTGGCGATTTCCGAAGCGATCGCGCATCTCGATTACGCCGAAGGCGAACGCAAAATCGCGGTCGAGATAAAAAACGGCACGGAAGTTTACCGAAAAATTTGAGCGGCGCGAGACGACTTTTCGTTAAACCCGCCGCTTCCGCCGGCAGGCGAAAACACAAAATTCAAAGACAAAACCAAAGAGCCGTGCGCGCATCTAAAATAAACATTTGCACAGCGGGCGGATGGTTTATTGAGGAGTTAAAGTTTTCGGAAAAATCAATTGCTTTTTTTCACGACACCAACTATTATTTCTAACTATTGATTTCTCCGTAATTTAAAATCCAATTCCCGGAAATTTTAGGAAAAATTCTTGTTTCATTCATGAAACAGCATTTCACAAACGCTCCTTTTTGTGTTACACTCTTTTTTGAGTTGTGAAAAGAGACACACGAAATAGGAGAAACATATGGCAAAAGAGGCGGTAGCAATGGTAACAGACGCAAAAGGCAAAGCAATCGAGTCGGCTTTGGCAAATATTGAAAAGAAATTCGGAAAAGGCTCGATCATGAAACTCGGCGAAGCGCCGAAGGAAGACATCGGCGCGATCTCGACGAATTGTATCAGTTTGGACGCGGCGATCGGCGTCGGCGGTTTTCCGCGCGGCAGAATCATTGAGGTTTACGGACCGGAAAGCTCGGGCAAAACGACGCTCGCGCTGCAGGTCGTCGCGCAGGCGCAGAAAATGGGCGGCGTCGCCGCGTACATCGACGCCGAGCACGCCCTCGACCCGGTCTATGCCGAAAAATTGGGCGTCAACATCGACGATCTGCTTATTTCGCAGCCCGATTCGGGTGAGCAGGCGCTCGACATCGCCGAAACGCTCGTGCGCTCGGCGTCGATCGACGTGATCGTGGTCGATTCCGTCGCGGCGCTCGTGCCGCGCGCGGAAATCGACGGCGAAATGGGCGATTCGCACATGGGTCTGCAGGCCCGTTTGATGTCGCAGGCTTTGAGAAAACTGACGAGCACGATTTCGAGCACGAACACCTGCTTTATTTTCATCAACCAGCTGCGCGATAAGATCGGCGTCTTTTTCGGTTCGCCGGAAACGACGACGGGCGGTAAGGCGCTGAAATTTTACGCGTCGGTCAGAATCGACATTCGCCGCATCGGCTCGATTAAAGAAGGCGACAAAATGGTCGGCAACCGCACGAAGGTCAAAATCGTGAAAAACAAGGTCGCGCCGCCGTTTCACGAATGTGAATTCGACATCATGTACGGCGAAGGCATTTCGCGCGAAGGCGATCTGCTCGATCTGGCGGTGAACAACAACGTCGTCGAAAAATCGGGCGCGTGGTTCTCGTATTCGGGCGAACGCCTCGGGCAGGGACGCGAAAACGTCAAAAACATGCTCAAGGAAAACACCGAAATGTACGACCGCATCGAGCACGACGTGAAGGTCAAGCTCGGCATGATCGCGGCGGAAGAAGCGGCTGCTTAAGCTGCTTTCGTAAAAAAACTTAAAGGCATCTGCATCTCCGGTTTGCTGGCGATGCAGATGCCTTTTATTTTGTCTTCGTTTTCGGCTTAAGGTTTTTTACGGACGTTTTTGATCGTGTCGTTCACCGTTTGTTCCAATTCCTTTTCGTTTCTCGGCACCTGTTTGAGCGTAATATTCGCATTACTGATCGTCCGGTTCATTTGCCTTTTCAATTCTTCGGGTGAAGGAATACCGGGCGTCGGCGTCGCGCCTTTCGGCATCGGCGTTTTACCGATAGTTTTCGGGTCCGGAATGCCGGGCGTCGGCGTCGCGCCTTTCGGAACGCTGTTTATATTGACCGTGCTCGGGTCGGGAATGCCCGGCGTCGCATTGCCGCTCGGCGTGATCGGCTTGGCTTGAAATTCCGGGGGAATATTCGCTTGATTGGGTGAATTGATGTTCGCCGAGTTGGAGTTAGCGACCGGCGCCGTCGAACAGGCCGGAGCGAGAGCCGTCAGAAAAATAAAACCCACCAACAAAAAGTTTTTCATCGACAATAAATCCTCAAAAATTAAGTGCTTAGAATTTAAAATAGCTGTGCCGGTTTGAAGGTTGCGCCTCCGGAGGGCGGCGACGGCGTTCAAACCGGCACGGGCAGGTATCAAACGGAATTCGGAAGGTATCAGCAGCCAACATGGGCAACGCGGCTACTAAAATGTGATTATAGTCTTATAAGCGTTATTGTCAATACATTTTTTAATTATTACCTTTGTTTCCCGATATTTTTAGGATTTTGCGCTCGCGATTTGACATCAAAATTCGGTTTATTTACACTAACAAATTCGTGCTGGTAAAAAAACCGGACGCGAAACGGCTTGGTAGCTCAGTTGGTAGAGCAGCGGACTGAAAATCCGCGTGTCGGCAGTTCGATTCTGTCCCAAGCCACCATCAGCATTGAAGAAAGACGGTTGCTAAAACCGTCTTTTTCTATTTAGGATACTTTCAATTTCAATGCCTATCAATGTGGCGCCGTTTTCAAATAATCACAGGTTAAAAAATTAGTATTCTGAAGAAAGCAAATCCGTCGTAACCGACCTATCAGCTTCCGTTATAATCCAAATTTTAACATCTTTCTTAGTTATGTAGGCTGAGAGGATTCGGAAACTGTTCTTAACTGAAAAATCATTTTTCAGTGATTCTCCCTTTCCAACTATGCCCCGATTCCCTTTTTGGTGAAACGCCGGAAAAACGGCTTTTTCATTGAGCCTTTCGAGCTTCAGCCGGAACGATTTTTTATCTTAATTACAAATTGAAAGAAAACAATCAAAGACGGCTTTTTGAATTTTCCGCCGTTTTTTTTCTCACTATGGCGTTTTACGCGCCGCCTGACTTAACCCCGAAAATAAACGTGAAAACCCGGTCGCCGCCGCACGCTTATGCCGTTACTTTTGTCGAGACAAAAAAACGAGCCGGCGACGTTTGTCAAACAAATTGCCGCCCGCTCGTTTTTTAATGAATTTCAGCTTTAGAGCCGGACGAGCCACAACTGAGCGTCGTCGAAAACCAGCAGCCGCTCGCCGTCCGGCGACCAATTTATCCAGCTCGTGCTTTTATCGATCACGCCTCTGTTGACGCTCTTTTCCGGCATTTCGATCGCCAGTTTTTTGTCCGCGCCGTTCGGAGAAGAAACGAAAACGCGCCGCTCGTCGAAATACGCCATTCTGTTTTTGTCGGGGCTGAAGCTGAAGCCGGTGCCTTCGACACGCGGAAGTTCGGTCAAAGCGCCGTCGATGAGCGAAACTTCGTAACGCCCGGCGTTGTCGCCGTCGAAAAACGCCTTTGTCGGGCTCAACTGTTCCAAATGAACCGGCGGTTCTATTCCATTCAGCTGCCGCTTCCAAACGATTTTTCCCCGCGCGGCGTCGAACAGAACCAGCCACGCCGCAGTATCGACCGCATCGCCCGAATTTTTCGTTTCGAATTCCGCGGATCGGTTTTCGTCAACGATGGCTGCAAATTTGTCCGCGCCGAACCAGCCGAGCGGCCGGACGAGCGCTTCTTTGTGTTTCGGAAAATGGCGTTTGAAATCGAACCGCTTCGAAACCGGGTAATTCACGTTTCGTTCGATGTCGTATAAATCGGCCTGAACGACCGATTCTCCGGCGTGGTCGTACACGACGTACCGGCGGTTCGGCGAAAGCCAGCCGTATCTCATGCCGGGAATTTGCGCCGCGCGTTCGACGTTTCCCCGCCCGACGTCGAAGCGCAGTATATTGCCCTTCTTCAATCCCATATCCCAATCGCCGTCGCCGGAGAGGATTAAATTTTCCGACACGGCGATTATTTCACCGTCGCCCAGATAATTGCCTTCTTCCTCGTCTTTGGCGGTCATCTGAAAAATCGGCTGCGTTTCGCCCGTCCGCGCGTCGAGCCCGTAAAGTCCGCGTCGGGGCGCGAAGACGATTTTTTCGGACACGGGCAAAAAATCTTTCACCTCGCCTTCGACCCACATCGAACCGCTCAAATCATCGAAACCGGCGATCACTTCGTCGAGTCGCGCGGTCGGAAAATAGTAAAATCCCGCGTCCGTTTGAATAACCGTCAACTTTCCCGACGGCGAAAATTTAACGTCCGTTACGGCGGAAATCCGCGTCACGTTCGGACTGATTTTTTCGACGCTTGCCGGCTGCCCCCGAAATGCGGTCGCCGACAAACAGACGGTTAAAATCAACATCAAAATTCTTTCTCGGTTCGTTTTCATATTTTTAATTTCACTCGGATTCTTCGCACGGCCGCGGCGGCGCGCCTTTCTCCGCCACCTCGACGAAATTGCTCACTCCGTCGAGGCAGACTTCGATTTTGTCGAATACGAAAAACTGAAAAACCGCGCTGTAGGCGGCGGAACGCAGCGCGCTCGGCGCGTCTTTGTCGCCGGCGGGAAATTTCGCGCCCGGCGGCATCGTGAAATGAACAATCGCCTTAGCGCCTTTCACGCGCAGCGACACGAATCGCGCGCCGAAGGTCGAAGTGCTGTAACCTATTTCGCGTTCGGCGGCGGTTTCGCCCGCGATCAGAAGCTTGTACGTCTCGTTTATATAGTCGGCGGCTCTGACGAGCCGTTTGACCGGCACGGTCAGCCGCCGGGTGCCGTCGACCGTCGTCGGCGCGTCCGTTTTGTTCAGTTCGATTTCGATCTTCCACATCTCGCCCGGCTCGACCGGGCGCGGCGGCGGCGCGGGGGACGGTTCGAACGGGCATTTCGTCTGCGTCGCGCGGTTGAGGTTCGTGTAATCCTTGATGCCGTTGACGCAGATCGAAACGTTCTTGACTCCCTTAAACTCGCGCGCCGTCCGCGTGACCGCTTCGGTGAAATGCGAATAAAGTAAATCTTCTTCCCACCGGCGCGGCGCTTCCTCCTGATCGAGTCGGTGCGTGAAACTGATTTCCGCCGTCTGATTTTTAACGCGCGCCGAAATCAAATCCACATCGTAAAAGGGACTGACGACCACGTCTTTGCCGTATTTGCTGTCTCCCTCGACCGCGCCCGTAACCAGCGCCTGCATCGCTCCGTAGAGCGGTTCGTAATCGAAGATTCGGCGCCGGACGGCGACGAGCCGGCCGGGTATTTCCGGGCGGTTTTCGTTCGCCTGCCGGTACAAATAAATTCTCACGACGCGCGTTTTTTTCGCCGTCGTCAGACTCGGGTCGCTCAGATGCGTCTGCGCGGACGCCGGCGCGGCGCACAATAGAAAAGCTAAGATCGATAAAATAAGTTTTCGCCTTTTCATTTCGTCCACCATTTCGTCGGGCATTTCCGGTGATAAAAATCGTCCGGGCTGTCGTAGCTTTCCAATCCCTCGACGCAAACGACTACGCGGTCGACGCCGTCGAACTGAAGCGCCGTGCGCTCGACGCCGTCGGGAAAGAACGAGCGCATCGTCGCGCCCCAGCTAAATTCCTCGCCTTCTTCCAAGTCCGCCCGGTCGTATTCGAAATCTATTCGCGCCGTTCGGTTTTTGATTTGCGCGGAAATGAATTTCAGGCCGAAAATAAAGCCGTGAATGTCGGGCTCGTCCGACTCGAGCGCGCCTTCGAGCAAACTTTTCATTGCCCCGGCGAGCGGCGCGTTCGCGGCGACTCGGCGCGTGACCGGAACCAAAACCGGCACGACGTCGCTTTCGACCGGCGAGCCTTTGAGCAGAAAAATCAGCGCCTCGCGCGTTTTTCGCGGCGGTCTTTTTTTCGGCTGCGCCGTCGCCGGAAAAACGGCGGCCGCGATGATCGTAAAAACGGCGATCGGTAAAATCAGTCGTTTCATTTTTTATTTCTTCCTCCATTGTTCGTCGCAGTCGAGCGCGGCGAATCCCTCGTCGTCGGCGCGCAGATCATAGCCGTTGATGCACATCAAAACCCGCTCCACTTGCGGAAACTGCGTCGCCGTTTTTTTAACGATTACCGGAAAAGACGGCGGCGACTCCGTCAGCCAACCGAATTCCGTGTCCTGCTCGTAGTTGAAATCGAGCCGCGCCGTCCCGTTTTTTATGCGGGCGGAAACGAATTCGAGTTTGTCGAGATAATTGTTGAAGCCGCTCGATCCCTTGTTCTCGGCCATCGCCGCGAGCAACGCTTTGATCGCGCCCGCAAGCGGCGCTTTGGCGTCGACGCGGCGTACGGCTCGAACGATGTTCGGCTCGGCGGCATAATCATTGTCCGGGTATTCGAGCGTATAAATGTCGACCGCCCGCGTTTCATTTTGCGCCGCGGTCCCGGTTCCCGGAAAATCTTCGGGGTTGAAATCGTCGAAACGGATTTTCCCGAAATGTTTCGGCGTATAGGTTTTCCGCCAGACCGGTTTCGGGTCGGCCGATTCGTAGTTCGCTTCGCGGACCTGCGCGAGCAGCCAGGTTTTGTCGCGCGGCGAAAATTCGAAGTCGTATCTTCCGATCCAGCGGTCGCGGAAACCTCCTTTGTTGGTAATCGAGAAGCCGCCCGGTTTGACCGTCAAACTCTCGAACGGGTCGCTCATTCCGCCGATGCAGCCGCGGCAGGCGATCACGAATCGGTTGCGCGCGGCCAGACTCAGTTTGCCTTTCGGATCGCGGACGATGATCAAAGCCGGGCGGGAGTTCATTTCGGTGTCTTCTGAGATAGATTGTTCCAAAACGAGTATGTAGTCGAGCGTTCCGTCGCCGTTCAGGTCGGCTTTCGCGTAAGCGCTCGCTTTCATTTCCGCTTCGACAAACGGTTTCGCTTCATCGGGAAGCCGAAAATCCGGTTCGCCTTCGCGCGCCGCGGATTTCGTTTGCGCAAGAAGCGCGGAATGCGACGCCGCGATGAAAACGATTACCAGAACATATAAATTCAGTTTCTTCATAAACCAAAAAAAACCCTCGTTATTTTTCTCCGGCGCTCCGCCGGTCGAATCCGTTCGACAAATTATTGCTTTCGATTCGCTCATATTTTTCCATTTAATGTATTTCAAGGATTATTCCGTCCTTGCAGTCATTTAAGATAGAGGAAAGCCGACCGATAATCGCCACACGTTGGTGTAGTAAAAAGAGCGGCAAAAACGAACGGTCTTTTCGTGCGGAGCTTTCGGCCGAAACGAATAAAACCGCTGATTTATGCAATCACTTTTGAATATTTGCGCGAAGCCGGTTTTCGGGATTTAACAATGAGGCGGCTTTTGGGACTCTTTATTCAGAACAAACAAAAGCGATTCGGGGAAACTGAACATTAAACTCTCCAAATGCCCGGTTGATTCTTCCCGCATGGTCGGCCAAACGTGAGAGTTTACATTTAAGGCCGTGGCGGCTGCCGAATGTTCGAGCCTTTCGCTTACTACTTTCAGATTTATTAGAAACCTGACTGAATCGGCTTTATAAATTATTTATTCAAGCCGGACGATTCCGCCTTTCAAAAAATACAAAATTTTGGATTTTCTGCGGTTGACACGACCGCGCCGAAATGTATAACCTTTTTACAAGTTCGACCCGACAAAAAATTGTTTCGATATCCCCATCTAATGGTTCCCCCCCGGAATTATTGCTCAGTTTTTTTATTTGTTCGCGGCGACTGATTAATAACTAAATAAAACAGTAAAACAAATTTTCACGCTCAAGCGGCGAGCGGTCGAATGCGCGAAGCGCTTCGTAACCGATCGGCGGGTGATCGAGTCCGGCGAGAGTTCTGCCCATGTGTCGCCGGTTACTCGCGCGCTTGAAAGGAATCAAAAAAAATCATGGCTTTTTCAATAAATTCAAACGTTTCTAACAGAAAAATCGGGGGCTCGATTTCGGCGACGCTTTTACTTTGGGTTTTCCTGGCAATTTCGGCGAGCGCCGCGCCGGTCGCGAACGCGGGCAGCGACATGACGGTATTTGCCGGCGAAGCGCTGCGCCTCGACGGCTCGGCTTCGCAGGAATACATAACCGAATCGCAATATAACGGCACCTGGTCGGTTCGCTGGTCGACGGGCGACGGCTACGACAGCGAGAACATCATCAAAACGCCGCACGTTTACATGACTCCGGGCGTTTACACCGCGTCGCTGTCGGTCAAAAACGCGAGCGGCGAAATCTCGACCGACACCGTCCGGGTGAATGTGTTGCCGGTCGGCAGCGCGTCGAGTCAAATCCTCGCCGATTCGGGCAATCCCGAAACGAACCGTCTCAACCTACAGGCGGCGATCGACGCCGCCGCTTTGAACCCCGCGGAGAGCGAAATCGTGGTGCCGGCGGGATTCGAGGCGAACGATCCGATAATCGTGCCGGCGCGCCGCAAATCTTTCGGCGCTTACGTAACGGTCCGCGTCGCCGATCTGTCGAATTTGCCGGCATTGAAGCGGGTCGGGCGGGAAGACCGGGCAAAGCTCTTTCGCCTCCACGCCCGCGCGGCGGCGGTAAGCGGCTACAACGCCGCGCTGATCGTCACGCCCGACGCGAATTATTTTCGCTTCATCGGTTTAAATATTTATAGAACCGGCGCATACAAAAACGACATCATCTCGATCGATACCGACGCCGCCGAGCGGAAAGCGTCGCACATCATTTTCGACCGTCTGATTTTAGACGGCAACGGTTCGGATACGGTTCGCGGTTTCCGCCCCAACGGCGAAAACATTTCTCTGCTCAACAGCTCGATTTACGATATCAAAATCCCGAATGTTGAATCGAAAGCCATCGGGCAATGGAGCGGAAACGGACCGATCGCTATCGTCAACAACCGCCTCGAAGCGGCGAGCATCAATTTTCTGGTCGGCGGCACGACTCAAAATTACGACACCGAGATCTTGGACGGGCTCGTGTTCCGCGGGAACCATTCCTGGAAGAGCCGCGAATGGGTCGGCCCGAACGGCGAGTCTCTGGGTTATGCGGTGAAAAATCAGTGGGAACTGAAACACGGCAAAAACACGATCTGCGTCGGCAACATCTTCGAAAACAACTACACGGACGCCCAGACCGGCGACGCGATCCTCATAAAATCCGCGGCTCAGGACACGGAATCCAACCGGCGCGCGGAAGTCGCTAATCTCGATTTCCGCAACAACAAGGTCCTTAACACGAGAGGCGGATTTAACGTGACGGGCATTCAGTCGTGGATCGCGCCGCATCCGCCGATCGCCAATCACATTCGTTTTTACAACAACCTGTTCGAGGAGCGAGACGGGCGCGGGAATCTGATTTTGACGCCGGACTACTTCGAACTCAATCACAACACCTTCATCGCGCGCGGCGCTAAAATGCAGGGTTTTTACATCGAGCGCAGCGGCGTTCAGGGACAGGCGGATTATCAGGGACGCGGGTTCAAAATGCTCAACAATCTGGTTTACAATTCGCTTTACGGAAGCGTTCTGGCGAACACCGGCGCCGGAACCGCCGCGCTCGACTACGGCTACGTCAATCACGACGTGAGGGCGAACGTTTTCGCCGGGGCGAACGCGCCCGGCGCATACCCGTCCGGAAATTTTTTCCCGACCCTTTACGAATCGCTTTTCACCGATTATGCCAACGGCATTTTCACGCTGCCGGGCGGCTCGCCGTACGAGCGAGCCGCGACCGACGGAGCGAACATCGGCGCCAATATGACCGCACTTAACGCCGCCGTATCCCCGGCCGTGACCGGTTTATGGACGACGTCGAGCGGCGGCGGGACGACATCGACTCCGACGCCGCCCGCTCCGACGCCGAATCCTTATCCGACGCCGACCGGGACGGCGCTTTTCGAGAACGTGCAGGGATTCAACGTCGCCGGCAACCGTCTCGAACGAAGTTCGAGCGGCGCTTACTACGGCGTCGCGTCGACGGTCGGCGCGATCGCCGGCGACGGCGGCTTCTCGTGGAAATTCAACGGCGTGCCGAACAGCCAGAAATCGGTCGCGCTTTTCGACGGCACGAACAGTTTCGCGACGACCGGCGACGCGGTTTTCCTGAACGGCGCGTACAAAACGGATTGGACGTTCGACGCGTCGCAGACCTTCAGATTCGAGCGCGTCGGCGGAACGGTGCGGCTTTATCAGGGCAGTCGCCTCGTTTACCAAAGCGCCGCCGGCGCGTCGGCCGGCGCGATGAAATTCATCATTAAGGTCAACAACGAATCGTTTAACCTGACCGAGGGCGTAAATTCGGCGGTAATTTCGCAGCAGTAGAGCAATCGGAACATTTCGAGCCGGTTTCGGCAAAGGGCTAAAAGCTCATTTTGCCGAACCGGCGATAAAAACGATTTAACGGGAGCGTCTCAAATGTTTTAACAATAATGTTTTTAACGTTTTCCCTGAACTTGAGGACGGGCCGCCGTCTTTAAACGCCATCGGCGCGCGTTGTTTAACCGAGTGGCTCTGTCTGACCTGTAAAGACGAAACCCGTGTCAAATCCGCGCCTGATGGCGTTAAGTTTATTACTAACGAACTGAAGCCCGAATTCGCCGCAAAACGGCGGCGAATTCGGGCTTCTCGGCGGCGTGGAATTCACCGCTCGTCCGGACTCAATCTTCCCGAACCGCCGCATTCGCGTCGCCCGTCCGGGCAAGAGTCTTGCGCGAGGATTTAAAAACCCGTCCGGATCGACTAAAATCTTCCGCCCGCCCGTTCAAACTTATCTCGAAAATATCTTATTTTTTAAGATCGTTCGGATAAAATAACATTTCCGCCGCCTCACGTCATCACTCGCCATCCCCAATAAAACCCTACGCCGCACAGCCGAAACCGGAGCCTCCCGGCAGAGGGCATGCCCGTTGCTTCAACGATTACCGGACATTTATTCGGCGCGCGCAGTAAGCCGGATCAAATCACGCAACAATTTCAGTAATCATTTAGGGAGCAAAAAAAGTGAAAAAAATTTATTTGATGATAATGCTTGGCATTTACACCACCGCCGGCTTTGCCCAAACCACGACCGGAAGGATCGTCGGAACGGTGTCGTCGCCGGACGGCGGTTTAATTCCGGGCGCGACGATCGTCGTCAGAGACAATCAAACCGGGAAAGAACGCACCATAACTTCCTCCGAAGACGGCACTTTTGAGGTTTCTCAATTGGAATTCGGCACCTACACCGTAAATATCACCGCCTCGGGCTATAAGAAATTCACGGCGAACGACCTCAAAATCGACGCCGGACGCGAATATCCGTTAAGAGCGCAGCTCGAAGTCGGACAGGTTTCCGAAGAAGTGACCGTCACTGCCGGAGCCGAATCGATCAACGCCTCGAACGCCGAACTCAGCACGACGGTCAGCGAACGGCAAATAAAAGACCTGCCGCTGAACGGGCGCAACCCGCTGGCGCTCGCTTACCTGCAAGCCGGTTCGAGCGTTACGACCAATTCGATCAACGGTCAGCGCGCGTCCTCGACGACCATCACCCGCGACGGTCTGAACATTCAGGACAATTACATTCGCACCGGACCGCTCGGCAACAGCGCTTTCGGAGATTCGCCGTCGGTCGACAACGTCAGCGAATTCACTTTGACGACGCAGAATTCGGGCGTCGAACTGGGCGGCGGTTCGAGTCAGATCAGATTGGTCACGCCGCGCGGCGGCTCGGAATATCACGGCAGCTTATACGCCTTCAACCGCAACTCGAAATTCGGGGCGAACACGTTTTTCGGAAACTCGTCGGCGCTGCCGAGGCCCTTTTTGAACCGCAATCAGTTCGGCGGCAGCTTCAGCGGCCCGCTCCCGCTTCCGCATTTCGGCGAAGGCGGTTCGTTCTTTTTAAAGGATAAAGCCTTTTTCTTTTTCAATTACGAGGGATTCCGCCTCCGCCAGCAGGCGACCGTCACGGCGCCGTCCGATTACTCGGGCGTCGCGCGCAACATCACGCTTTTGCTTCCGCAGGCGCGGAACGGCAATTTCACGTTCTCAAACGGCGGACAATCGACGACCGTCAACGTTTTGACCGGCGCTCAGTTCGCAAGCCCGCTGACTCCCGAACAGGGCGGAGTGCTGACGGTCGATCCGGTCATTCAATCGCGCATTCTGAACAATTTGCCCGATGACTGCCCGACCAGCACGCTGATCGGCATCAATTACCAAAAAACCTGCCGCATTCTGCGCAGCTCGCCGCAGGACCGAAACGCCTACACCGGGCGCTTTGATTTGAATTTCGACGATCGCAACACGCTGAGCGCCGTCTACAAACGTAACAACAGCATTTCGGGACGCACTGATCTGCCCGCCGGATTCGCGACCGAGCCCTTCGTCACTTCGGGCGGACCGACGAACTTCTTCACCGCCGCCTACACCTGGGCGCCGACGAACAATTTTTCGAACGAATTCCGCGGCGGCTTCAACTACGCGCAGGTGCCTTTTAGGGGAACGAACAACCCGACGGACTTTTTCCTCGCCCTCGGCACAAACACCACTCCGCTGGGCTTTTACGAAACCAACGGACGCAATACGCAGTATAAAAATTTCCAGGACAACGCCGTTTACACGACCGGCAATCATTCGTTCCGTTTCGGCGCGGCGCTCGAACTGTTCGGGATCGAGCTTTTCGATTCCCGCAGCACGCTACCGAATTACACCATTTCGACGACCGCCAATCCCAATACGCCGCCTTTGACGGCGACGCAAATCTGCGGCACGACGACCTGCATCAACGCGACCGAACTCGCGCGGGCCAACGAACTGCGTTATTTTTTGGGCGGCATCATCGGCAACGCGACGCGCACGGCGAACCTCTTGAGCCCGCAGGAAGGATATACTTTCGGCTCGGCACTGCAGCATCTGAACTATAAAATCTGGTCGGCTTACGTTTCGGATCAGTGGCGCCTGCGCCCCGATTTCACGCTCAATCTCGGCCTCCGTTACGAATACTACACGCCGCTCAACAACAAAGAGCAGCTTTATCTGGAACCGATCGTCAAAAACGACGATTTGGTCGGCAGCCTTCGCGACCCGAACGGCGGCTTGGCGGTCGTCGGCACGAACGCCGGAAAAGAGGGCGATTTCAGCAAACCGGATCGCAACAACTTCGCGCCGAACATCAGTTTCGCCTACTCGCCGCAATTGGAAAACGGATTTTTCGCGAAATTGCTTGGCGTCGGAACCGTCATTCGCGGAGGATTTCGCCTCAATTACGTCAACGACGAATACGTGAAATCGGTCAGCACCTTGACGGGCGCGAATCCCGGCCTGGGCGGCGTCGTCGTGACGCAGAACAACCTGCAGGCGGCGCTGACGCCGCGCGGTAATTTCGGAGCGGTGCCGCCGCTTTCGACCCTGCCGACCTTCACGCTTCAGCCGCGGAGCTTCGCGCAGGCGAACGCCGAAGCGAACCGGCAAAGCCGCATTTTCGGCGTCGATCCGAACATCGAAGTCCCGATGATGTATGAATACAACATCGGCATTCAGCGAAACATCGGATTCAAGACCGTGCTCGAAGTCAGATACGTCGGCACGCGGGGCGATAATTTTATTACCACGCAGGATTTCAATCAGGCCGATCTGGTCAACAACGGCTTCACGCAGGATTTCATTCGCGCGCAGGGCAATTTGGCGGCGAACGACGCCGAACGCGCCCGCCGCATCGCGACCTGCGTGGCGGGCGGCGGCACGACTTCCGCGTGCACGACGCGCCTTAACACCGCGCCGACCCAGACCACGCCGAATCCGGATTATTTCCCGCGCAGTTACGGTTTTACCGGCGCGCCCGGAACGGTCGCGCTGCCCGTTCTCAGTCAACTGGCGGTCGTGCCGACCAGCACGACGTTCATCCCGTTTTTGGAACAGAACCGCGTCGCGTCTTTCGCTCAGAACGCCATCACCAGCGGCTTACGCGGAAACGTCGTGTTCCAGCCGAACCCGAACATCCTTTTCACGGAAATCTTAACCAATTCGAGCCGCAATCACTATAACGCGCTGCAGATCGAGGTCCGCCGCCGTTTCAGCGACGGGTTTTACTTCCAGGCTAATTACAGTTTCTCGAAAACCCTGACCGACACGCCCGACGACGGTCAGAACCGTGAAAGTTCCCTGCAGGATCAGAACAACCCGAATCTCCAGTTCGCGCGGTCGGATTTTGACCGGACGCACGTCTTTAACGCGAATTTCATTTACGAGCTGCCGTTCGGCAAAGGAAAACGATTCCTCAATCAGGGCGGCTGGGTCGATAAGATTTTCGGCGGTTTCCAGTTCGGCACGATCATCACCGCCAGTTCCGGTCCGCCGATCGGAATTATCGACCCGCGCGGAACGGCGAACCTCGCCTTCTTCTCCGCGGACCAGTCGGCGACTTCGACGCTGACCGGAGATCAAATCAAGGACATCACCGGAAAATTCGACACGCCGAACGGGATTTACTTCATCGATCCGAAATACCTTTTCGCGACGATCAGCAACCCGTCGACGAACCAGGTCATAACCGGATTCGATTTGTACCAGCCGCTGCCGGCGGGATTTCAATTAACCAGCGTTCGCGGCGCGAGCCCGATCGGAACGGCGCCGTTCCCGAATCAGGTCTTCTTCTTCAACGGAGCCGGACAGGTCGGAAACCTGCCGCGAAACTTCATCAACGGGCTGCCCTACTGGAATTGGGACGCCAGCCTGATCAAGAACATCCGGTTCACCGAAAGAATGAAGCTGCAGCTGAGAATGGAGGCGTTTAACGTCCTGAACCACCAGCTTCCGGCGTTCGGCACGGATCTCAACGTCGACAGCAACAGCTTCGGGCGCGTCACGCAAACCAATACCGTTACCAATCCTTCCGCTCCGCGGATCATTCAATTCGGCGCGCGGTTCGATTTCTAAATTCAATCCGCAAATCCGATTAAAAACATGGAAAGATGTCTTCATAACTGAAGACATCTTTTTTTTGCGCGGCGGCGCGATATAACCGTTGACGGCTTTACACAAAGACTCGGGTTTTGAAAATATTTACAAACTTTGCACGCGAATTACCGCGAATAATCGCGAATAAAATAAAAATAGAGCAGATTTCAGATTAATGAGATACCAACAACTTCGAAATAAGTGATAAATGAAGAATGAAAAGCGAAGGTTTTTTCCGCCTGTTCCCTTTCGCCTTTCGCTTATTCCGAAAGTCGTCTCGCTTTTATCTGGTTACTGCCGTAAATCGGCTAAAATCAGCGATGATTAGCGGGCGCGCTTGTTTTTCGCGCCGCGCCGCCGTTTCCAGCGTTTTTACTGAACCGGCAAAAAGAAATTTGATGAAGCCGCGCGAAAACCGAATTGCCGCCCGTCTTCAATAAAATCAAACGATCCGGTCAAAATCAAAGTTCTACTTCGTGACTCTAAACGACGAGTGAAGCGCGGCTCGTGAATCACCCCCGACCCAAACATCAAAGGTCTCCGCGTCCTGAATCCAGCTTTTCGCCGCCGCGTTCCAGTATTTCAGTTCGTCCGGTCCGAGCCGGAAACGGACGGTTTTCGTTTCTCCGGGCGAAAGCGCGACGCGTTCGAAGCCCTTCAATTCTCTGACTGGGCGCGAAGCGCCGCCCGCCTGCTGATGAACGTAAAGCTGAACGACCTCGTCGCCGGCGCGGGCGCCCGTGTTTTTGACGGCGACCGTCACTTCGACCGAGTTTCCGATTTTGATCTCCGGCCGATTTACCTTGAGATCGGAAAAAGCGAAAGTCGTGTAGCTTAAACCGTAGCCGAACGGATAAAGCGGATCGACCTTTTCGTTCCAGTATCTTTTCTCCTGCTCCTTCGGATTCTGCGTCAGATTGTGCGAGTAGTAGAACGGAATCTGCCCGGCGTTTTTGACCCACGAGAACGGCAGTTTGCCGCCCGGAACGGCGTCGCCGAACAACAAATCGGCAACGGCGTTGCCGCCCTCGCCGCCCGGATACCAGACTTCCAAAATCGACGCCACGTTTTGCGCCGCCCGCGTAATATCGAGCGGTCTCCCGTTCATCAAAACCAGCACGATCGGTTTGCCGGTCGCCGCGACCGCCTGCAGCAGTTCGAGCTGACGCCCCGGCAGATCGATCGTCGACCGCGACGCGTATTCGCCGCTCATGTCCTGATTTTCGCCGAGCACCATCACCGCGACGTCCGAGTTTCGAGCCGCCGCGACCGCTTTCTGAAATTCGTCGGCGGCCTGCGTTTCAGTCCACGGCGAAGGATGTTTTTCCTTCAACAACATCTCGAAGGGCGACGGCGAATCGCGGCGGATCTGAACGCCGGGCGCGAACTCGATTTGCGTCGCCGCGCCGAGCTTGGCTTTCAGACCGTTTAAGATCGTCGAGGTTTCGTCGATGTCCATCACGAAACTCCATGAGCCGAGCGTATTTTGCCGGGAATCGGCGAGCGGGCCGAGAAGTGCGATTTTTTTGTAGGCCGTTTTGCTTAAAGGCAGCAGTTCGTTTTCATTTTTCAAAAGCACCGCCGAACGCGACGCCGCGTTTCGCGCCGCTCGCCGGTGCGCCGGGTCGTCGAAAATCGGTTTGACTTTCGTCTCGTCGACGTACGGATTCTCGAACAAACCGAGCTTGATTTTCGCTTCGAGCAACGGCCGCACCATCTCGTCGATTTCCCTTTCGGAAACTTGTTTCTGCTTGACCGCGCCGGCTAAATGCTTGAGATAGGTTTGGGCGAAAATGCTCATCTCCATGTTGACGCCGGCGGTCAGGGCTTTCACGGCGGCGTCCTGCGGATCGCGCGCGAAACCGTGCGGCAGCAGGTCGTTCACCGAATTGGCGTCGCTGACGACGAAGCCCGTGAATTTCCATTCCTCGCGCAGAACGTCGCGCAACAGCCAGCGGTTGCCGGTCGCCGGAACGTCGTTCAAATCCATGTAAGCCGCCATCACGCTGCCGACGCCGGCGTCGATCGCCGCTTTGAACGGCGGCAGATAGACGTTCCGCAGCTGCGCGTCGGAAATGTTCGCCGCGTCGTAATCGCGCCCGCCTTCCGCCGCGCCGTACCCGGCAAAGTGTTTGACGCAGGCGAGCAGCCGTTCCGGCGCGCCGATGCGCTCGCCCTGAAAACCGCGCACCTGCGCCGCCGCCATCGCCGAACCCAGGAAAGGATCTTCGCCCGCGCCTTCGACGATGCGTCCCCAACGCGGATCGCGCGCAATGTCGACCATCGGCGCGAACGTCCAGTTGATGCCGACCGCCCGCGCCTCACGGGCGGCGACCGCTTGCGCGCCCTCGACCAACTTCGGGTCCCACGAAGCCGCGAGTCCGAGCGGCACGGGGAAAATCGTGTGGAAACCGTGGATGACGTCGAAGCCGAAGATGAGCGGGATTTTCAGCCGCGATTCGGTGACGGCGATTTTCTGCAGGCGGTTGATTGCCGCCGGGTCGGAAACGAACAGCAGCGACCCGATCTGACCTTTGCGAATCGCTTCCGCCATCGAATCTTCCTTTTGAAACTGGCTGAAAAAGAAAAGCTGGTTCATCTGCCCGATCTTCTCGTCGAGCGTCATTGCGGCGAGCAGCGCGGCGGCGCGGCGGCGCGCCCGCCCGTCGAATGAATCCGCCCGCGGCGTCCGGGCTTCGACCCGCGCGGTTTTTCTTTTCGGCTGGGCGCCGACGAAAATCGGCGCGCCGATCAGGGCGAGAAACGCGGTCGCCGCCAAAAACGGGCGCGCGCCGGTCGCCGCCGAAGCTTTTATCTTTAATAAAACTTTAATCATCGGTTTCTTTAGATTTTGAAGTAGTATGGGCCGACCGCGCGAGCGAAAAATACTCGGGAAAACTTTGCCCGACGAACGCTTCAGGCCCGACGAAAATCGTTATCTTCCCGGTTTTTGACCGTCTTTTTTCGGTTCTTCTTTTTTGAGTTCGTCCTTTTTCGGCTCTTCTTTTTTCGACTCTTCTTTCTTCGCCGAAAAATCGCCTTCGATGTTCATCGGCTGAACGTCGATTTTCCCGGTAATGTTCGACGCTTTATCGTCCAAAGTCCCGTTAAAAACCAATGTCAGCTGCATCCCGTTGTAATCGGTATCGAGTTTCCACTGCACCTTCCTGTCGCTGACTTCGCCGGTGATGCTCTTTTCGCCGAGCTGATCGGCTTTGCAGGAACCCGACAGTTTTTTGTCGTCCTGATTGATCGTGCAGGTCATCTCGACCGGCGTGTTGTAAACGCTGCCGCTGATTTTCCAAATGCCGGAAACGGCGCCTTCGCCGGCGAAGGCGGGCAGCGCGCCGATCGTTAAAATAAATAACGCGTTCAGAATTTTTGATCTCATTTTCAACCTCTTTTGTTTAGTGTTTGATCGTTCGCTTCGGCGGCGAACTCCCGGAAAGGGCGGCTTTCGACGTTTTGACGAATGAACCTGTACAGGGTACAACATGAAATTGAAGTCCGTCCAGCCTTTTCGAGATCGTCGAAAGCCCTCCGGTTTACTTCGTCGACCGTTTCCCGCCGCGCTAACGCAGGAGCGGTTTAAAGTCATAGTTTTTCGCGGCGCTCCGATCGGTGTAAAGATCGTTTCGGTTTTGAAAATCCTCGTATAATTGATCGTATGCGGCGAGCAAATTGTCGGACGCCCCGGCGCGCGTGTTGCGGCGCGCCGTTTCGAGCGCTTTTTCGACCTTGCGGCGGCGGCCGGCGGGGTTTTCGACGATTTCCCGGACGGCGGCGGCGAAGTTTTGCGGCGTCGGCTCGACGAGCCAGGCGTTTTCCGGCGTCGCGTAAAAAAGCAGCCCGCCGGAATTCGGCGCGACGGTCGGCGCGCCGGACGCCATCGCTTCCAAAGGCGCGATGCCGAACGGCTCTTTCGGGTTCGGATGCACGAACACGTCGCAGTTCGCGTAGTAATCGGCGAGCGTTTCCTTGTCGAGATGACCGAGCTGAAC
>DATCMK010000005.1:0-174553 GCA_036563455.1 Pyrinomonadaceae bacterium
GTGGGCGCGCTCGTACAGCCCGGAGAGAAACTGGCAAGCGATCGAATCGATCAAGGACGCGCCGATCGAAGTGCGCATCAGTCATCTGGTCGCGCGGCTGTTTTTCCGCGGCATTTATTTTCCGCAGATGAGCAAAAGCGCCTGGCTTAAACTGCTCTTTCAAAACCGCAAAACGATTCTCGGCCTGACGCGCGAGGGCCTCAAAACCTGGCGCAAGGCTCGGCAAAATAAAACGAGCGCTATTCTTAAGAACGCATTGCCTAAAAATTGATTTCTTCAAAACCGCTTGATAAAAGAAAGACCATGAAAAAGAAGCAGTGGAAGGACAAAGGTTATAAAGGAAGCCGTTACGGGGCGGCGACCCCGTTTTTAGACAGCGGGCACGAGCATGACGTCGAAAACACCGAAACCGGCGAACGAAGGTCGATTCAAGTCCGCAGCGACCAAACTTTGGGAGAAGCGATCGATGCCGGAAATCAATGGACAGAAGTTAATCAGCAAATAAACGCTAAAAACTCGAAAGATTCCGCGGAAAACGCCGCGCGGGTCAACGCCGAATCCGACAGGTTAAGCGGGAAAATTCTTCCTGCCGCCGAAGGACGGAATTTTACCGCCAAACAAATCGTCGCCCTCTTGCAGGAAGCGGCGCGCAAAGAAACGACCATTAGAGACTTATGCCGCTCGCACGGAATCGGCGAGAGCCGTTTTTACAAGTGGCGCAGTCGTTACGGCGGAATGTCACTGGAGCAAGTCAAAGAGGTACGAAAGCATAAAAATGAAAACGGGCGGGGAAAAAGCGAATCGGCGGAACGTGAAACCAAAAATTAAGATTCTCGATTTGAGAAGCCGTCAAAAATTCTTCTTCCATTAATTACTGAAACAACATCCATTTTCGATAATTTTAACGAAGATTCTTCAAGCCGCTTCGATCGCGTTGCGCTTTGCCCGCATGACGAGAACCGAACAGGGCGCGTAATGCAGTATTGAACCCGAAACCGAACCGAGCAATGCCCGGTTCCAGAAACCGTACCCGTGCGAACCGACGACGATCAAATCCGCGTTCCATCTTTCCGCTTCTTCGACGATTACGCGGACTGGCGAGCCGTCCATTACTTCGGTTGTTAAATCAAGCGACGCAGCCGGAAACAAAGCCCGCAAACGGTCAGCAGATTCATCGAGGATTTGTTTTGCCAGCGCGTATCCGACTTGCTCGATCCGGTCATAATAATTTGCCGAAACGCCGACAAACGGATCGGCGGGCATCAACGGAGCGGCGACCGCCGAAACGATTCTAAAACTCGTCTTTTCGGGATCGAAGACGATTTTACGGCACGCATCGATCGCCGCTTTGCTGAACTCCGAGCCGTCCGTCGAAATTAAAATCCTCATAAAATCTTCCTAACCGTACCGAATCGCAATAAATCAGTGAAAGCCGGATATTCATCTTTCACTCTCACCGGCGGTCGGATTTATTTTTACCGTTACCGGCACGAGCGGCAATACGAACGCCGTTATCTCCGGCGGCGTTATTTGTCTCGCCGTTTTTTTCGGTGATCGACGCGGCGGCTGAATCAATTTTCTGTTTTGCCGATTCGTAGAATTCGTTCGCCTTGATTTTCGTGTCATGGAAAAATGTCTGCCTCTTTTCGCTTAATTCGGCTTTAGTTTCTTCAGTCTTATCCAGGCTCTTACGCGTCGCAGCGTCGGTGTCGCCGCGCAAACGGTTTCTTGTTTTCGGCGCGAAAAGAAAGGCTAATATTCCGCCGACGCCGACGCCGATTAATATATGCAAAAGTCCTTTTTCCGTTTTTGATTTTTCTTCTATCATAAGATTTTCCTCAATAACTAATTTGCGGCGCGGGTCAAAAAAACCTTTGCCTCCCGAATGATTAACACGAGCGTGCTATCTGAATGCAATTTGGTAAGGCACTCAACTTTCATTCAATTGGCGCAGGCTTATCTTTAAATCTAACGGTTTGAGAAACATTTATCAGTGCGTTGAAGCGCATATAAATATTTCTTAGGAGTTCAGCTCGTGCAGCCCCGTCGCTCATTCAAATCGTCTATATGAGCGGCAACACACCGACAAAACCGCTTTAATCTTCTAAATTTAAAAAAACCTGCTTTTACCCGAACGCCTTGTTTGACGATCGTTTCCGAACGGTAAAGGCAGAATCGAATACGAAACAGAGGAGCAAAGTATATGTTACAAAGCGTTAATGATCTGAAAGGCTTTACTATTTTTGCCGCCGACGGCGAAGTCGGCAGTGTCGAGGAATTCTATTTTGAAGATACGAGTTTAGCCGTGCGCTTTCTGGTGGCTAATACCGGCAGTTGGTTAACGGACAAAAAGAATTTAATTTCTCCATTGGCGATCACTCATCTCGACCGCGAGAAACGAAGCATTCACGTCACATTAACGGTCGAGCAGGTAAGACAAAGCCCCGGAATCGATAAACACCAGCCGGTTTCGCGGCAGATGGAAAAGCTGGTTTCGGATTATTACGGCAACCGCTATTACTGGGAGAAACGCCCGGATTTAACTGCCGCGCAACTTTCCTCGGCGAACAACGCGGCGGCGACCGTGAAAGCCGCCGTGACGCCGCCAACCGACATGCTCCCGGCGCCTGACGTTCACCTGCGAAGTATGCAGGAAATGACGTCTTACGATATTGAGGGACAGGACGGCAAGTTCGGTGAACTGGAAGATTTCTATGTGGAGACGGATGATTGGTCGGTTTGTTATCTCGGCGTTGATACGCACAACTTCTGGTCGGGGAAACACGTTTTAATCGCGACGCAGTGGCTCGGTCAAATCAACTGGGCGCAGCGAAAAGTCAGCGTCGATCTGACCAGCGCGCAAATCGAGAATAGTCCTGATTTTGATAAGGTCACGGAGATTTCGCGCGAATACGAAACCAGACTGCACAAGCATTACGGACAGCCGGCATCGAAAACTGAGGAGTTGGATCCTAGCGGCGCACCGCTTTTTAAGGAAGAATAAAATGCCCGGCGAATGCATATCAACCAACGAAAACAGTTTTTTGATGAATTGAGTCGCGAAAAGCTCGACCGGCAGACGAAAATCGCGGCGAGGGACGCGGAAAACGTCGCGCAAATTCTATCCGGAGGATTTTCGCTCGACGGTATGACGTTTGAAGACGAAAACGGTCATCAGCTAATCGAGATCGACTTGGGAAAAAATAAAGGATAGCTGCTTTCGGGGGAATGAGCCATCCTTCTTAATAACTTTCGCTATAATAAAACGTGAGCTCCAAAGGGAGTCGTCACCGTCAGATTAGTCTTTCGTCAAAAGCAGTCGGCAAACGGTTCAATCGAGTGTCGAACCGGAGCTTGGAGGGGCTCCACCTTTAATGACATTCGACTTATAAATATAAATCTACCGGATGGGCAATACTTCGTCCGTGCGTTTGCGCACATTTAAAGACTTATCGGAGAGCGGCATCCGGCAGTTGCCAATCTAACGAGTCGGAGCATTATAACCGCCGTGGATTTTAATATCTTTCGAAAGTCAGAATATTTTCCAAGATACTGCCGAGGACATTTATTGCGCCGTTCTCGTTTCTTCCGTTTTCATAGCGACTGTTAAATCCGTCGCCGTAACCGCGTTCGAAGCCTTGCTGGAAGTAGTATTGGTATTGTCTCGCATCAACATAACTCTGGTAGCCATAGTTTCCCGGCGGTAAACCGTAGAATTATTGTAACTGCTCGAACGGCGCCTGTTGCAATAATTCCGTCCGGCGCGATAGCCTTGCTGATAGCCCGTATTGACAGCCTGTTTAAGCAATTCGACGCCGCGCTCATCCGTCCGGGAATAAGCGCCGTGGCGGTTTATACGGTAGCGATCGTTGGCGACGTTCGCTGCCCGGTTACGCATATTTCGGAGGCGAACCTGTTCGCGTTGTTGACTGAGCCTGATGCTGCGATCCTCGAGCTTCGCCTGCCGCTCCCAAACCTTCCGCTGCTGTTTTTCGATTCTTTCCTGTTTGCGCTGCGCCCGCCTGTCGGTCTGAGCGCCGGCAAATCCGCCCGCTCCGAGGATAAAAACGAAAGCCAATGCAAAGATCGTGATCGTTTTTTTTAATGTATTTGATTTCATAATAACTTCCCTTGTTCGTTCGCCTCGCCGCCGAATACAAAATTCGACACAAATTCGTCGAGTTTATAAAATTAACTTTAATTCCCGATTTCTATTCAGTAACTGAGGCGTTAATCAAACTTAACAGATTGAAAAACGCTCGTATGTGCGTCATCGGTTATATAGCCCGTTTTACCCATCTGAGCGATAACTCACATAACGTTTTCAGTTTGTGTTAATCTTTTTTCAGACCTTATGATCGATAAGATTTTATCGAAAGCTGAGAACGTATTATGCGAGCTGCCAAACACACGGACGATCCGCGAATGAATCACTTGCTCGCCGCTTTGCCCGGCGACGAATTCGATCGGCTGAAAACCGATCTGGAGCCGGTTTCGCTCGCCCTCGGCAAGGTCATCTACGAATCGGGCGAGCAACTGGAATACATCTATTTCCCGACGACCGCGATTATTTCGCTGCTGTATATTATGGAAAACGGCTCGACTGCCGAAATCGGGATGGCGGGCAACGACGGGCTGGTCGGTATCGCGCTTTTCATGGGCGGCAGCACGACGCCGAACCGCGCGGTCGTGCAAAGCGCCGGCAATGCCTTTAGACTGCGGTCGAAAGCGTTGCTCGACGAGTTCCAAAAGAGCGGCGAATTTCATGATATTCTCCTCCGCTACACGCAATATTTGATGACGCAGATTTCGCAAACCGCCGCCTGCAACCGCCTGCATTCGGTCGAGCAGCGCCTATGCCGCTGGCTGCTCAACACTCACGACCTGCTGCAAACGAATAAATTGATTATGACGCACGACCTCATCGCCAATATGCTCGGAGTGCGGCGCGAAGGCGTTTCGATCGCCGCCGGGAATCTCCAGCGAGAAGAATTAATTAAATACGTCCGCGGCACCATCACGATATTCGACCGCAAAGGGCTCGAATCCATAACCTGCGAATGTTACAAGGTCGTTAAAGAAGAATACGACCGGCTGCTCGGCAAATATATTTCAAAAAACAGCTGATAGAACCGCTAATCATTAATTCTTCAATCTATAAATTTTGTCGTATGCGTGACGGCGCACCGACGAAGGTTTTTTATTGTCTTATTCTGTTCTTTAAATGACTGAAACAACCGGATCGGACGATCCGATTTACAATCGTTTGCTCGCCGCTTTACCGGCTGGAGAATACCGCCGTTTGCTGCCCGATCTGGAGCAAACCCCTTTAACTTACGGCGAAAGCCTTTACGACCCGGGCGACGCCATCGCATACGTATATTTTCCCAACAGCGGAATCGTTTCACTGCTTGCCGCCGCCCAGGACGAGGCGATGCTCGAGGTCGGAATCGTCGGGCGCGAAGGAATGATCGGCATCGCCGCTTTTCTCGGCGTGAAAACTTCCAGCAGCCGCGCGGTTGTTCAGGGACATGGCTTTGCCTTGAGAATGAAAACGGCGGCTTTTCTGGCGGAATGCCGAAAGAGCGAAATGCTGTCGCGGCTGCTAAAACGCTTCACTCAGTCGTTGTTCGCGCAGATTTCGCAGTCGGCCGTTTGTTACCGTTTTCATCCGGCCGAAGATCGACTCGCCCGCTGGCTGATGATGACTTTCGATCGGATGGATACTAACGAAATTTATCTTACGCAGGAGTTTTTATCGAATATGCTGGGCGTGCGGCGAGAAGCCGTCAATAAATCCGCAGTCATTCTGCAGCAACAGGAATTGATTAGTTATAGCCGCGGCAACATCACGATCACAAACCGCGAAGGGTTGGAAACTAAAGCCTGTCGATGTTACGCCGTCATCAAAACCGAAGAGAAAAGTTTTCCGGTTAAATAAATATTTTGATCCGACCGGCGGTAAGCGAAGTTTTAACGGTAGGTTCGAAGTTTTAACGGTAGGTTCAAAGAAAAAAGGCTGCGGGTCAAAACCGCGGGCTTTTCTCGATCCAAAACAACAATTAAGCCATTTCGACGGGATTAGCCGGAACTAAGACGGTATCGATCGTATGAACGATGCCGTTAATCGCCTGGTCATTTCGCCCTTTTATTTCGCCCCGTTGATTTTTCCCGGTCGTGTCGGTTTTTATTTCCCCTCACGAGTCGAAATATAGTCGAGACGCCCGTGCCGAGGTCGGCCTGACCGGATAAGCACCGGCTCTCACTTTCAGTCTTTTTGACGGTCGGAGGGGTGAGCCGCGCCCGAATAAAAAACTATTATTCTTTTATCTGACCGATTATATTAAACAAATCTTTATTAATAATGTGCATAGAACATATATTTCGTATATGAAATGCATTTCGCATTCGACTTATAGTAAATAGAGGCGCATACTGAAAGGGTAGAAATTTAAGCCAACTTTCTGCTCAGATTCTTCGGAATTTCCCGGACCACCTGAAATTAACAGCTTATGGACGGAGGATCCGACAAATGTATACGCATCGCGCCAAAATTCAACTTAAACCCAATTCATACATTGAACTTTCCCAACAAATCAAAGACAAGATAATGCCTGCGCTGCGCCTGCAAAAAGGCTTTTGCGACGGCGTGACCTCGATCGACACGTTTTGGATGACGGCGATCGAAGATACCCGCTGGGAAACCCGAGAAGACGCGGAAGCTTATCAACGGACAGGATACTCGGAGACGTTGAAAACATTATCCGAAGTGATTGACGCCGAACCGGTGACCTCGATTTTCGAAGCCTCCGGTGACGGCTTCAATCAAAGTGGGAAAACCTTCTAAAAATTTTCTATCGTTGCATGAAGGGCGAAGAAAAAAACACAAATAATCTTCGAAATAACAAGGAAATCATTATGAAAAATCTCAATATTACGGAACGGCGCAGCGATCTTATTACCATCTTAGATTTGGCAGGCAACATCCGGCTCGGCGACGGCTCCGCCGAACTTCACGAAGCGCTGCGGCTTTTGGTCGAAAAAGGAGCCAAAGCAGTTCTCCTGAATATGGCGAATGTCGCGCATATCGATTCGAGCGGATTGGGCGAGCTGGTCAGCGCCTACACGACGCTGCACAGAGCCGGCGGAGAGCTGAAGCTCTTTAATTTATCGGACAGAGCTCACGAACTGATGACGATGACGAAGCTCCTGACGGTTTTCGATGTTTACGACAATGAATCGGAAGCGATTCAAAGTTTTAACGATAAGTCCTCTAAATCGACATTTTCCGCCGGCTTGATGTAAAAGGAAGTATATATGAAACATCTATCCGATTTAACCGACACGAATTTAAGCGGTATATCGGTTCCCGCCTTCGATCATAAGGAAGCGGAAGACGACGATTGCGGTCTTCCCGAAAATCCGATTTTTACGAATTACTCGAAATATCTGTGGCACGGTCACAGCGAAAATCGAAGAATTCGAAAAAACTCAAGGCTGCCGGAGAATGATGGTCGAAACGAAAACCTCAAATAATCACACGCAGGCAAAATGCGCGTGGTGCGGCGGTTTATTTACTCAACAATGTTTCTGAACGAAAACTGTAAATACACAAACCGACGAAGGTCGGCACGGCTAACGTAGAGAATATTGAAAAAATTGCCGCGCCTTTTGCCGAGACGACTTTTTCAATCATCTCAACATTCTTTGCCCCGAAAAATCTCAAAAACCAAGTCATCATCAAAAGAACCCAAATGACTTTCCAAAATGTCGGCGTGATAATTGGCGTTTGATAAGCAAAGCCGTATAAACCGATGATGGCGGCTAAAGAAATCAGCGATTCGATTAAATCGTAAGCCGTAACGATTTCATGAGTAAAGAACAAATAACCTCGTCCGATCGCCGATGCTCCGACAGGCGGCGCCATAAGCCGAAAGCAAATCGTCCAGATCAGCATGTTTTGAAACCCAAAAAATCTTGAAATTGTTTGGCTTTTTACGGATTAAGAGTTTGTTTCGCTTTAAAGCGACTCGTCCACTTTAACCTGCCATAAATCCTTAGAATTCGCCGCCCGTTGAACATTGAAAACCTTGAATATTCATTTACCCTTGATGGATGTTTGAAAGCCGCCTCCAAAGGAGCGTTTTTGACACAAATTCTATTCTAATTTACGGGAAACGGTAATAAGTCATTTTACTGAACAGAAAGCGGAACGAGTTCTTCTCGCTCCGCTTTGCGGGGGGCTAAGAGGATCATTCATGAAAATAAACGAAGTTATTCTAAATAACTGATCGACTATGAATTGAATTGTATGAACCTTACCGAGCCCTGTATGCGCGCTGCCGCACATAATAGATAATTTCTTCTGTTAGGTTTTATGTGGCGTCTAAAGTTCGGGAACAGAGCGTTAATCGGTAATCGAACAAGTTTTGGCCGCGTTTCCGTTTACGTTTTGTGAGCGCAGAAAAAGGAGAGCCCGAACGTCGGTTCATCAGACTTTTCTTTACACCAAGTTTCCGTTTTCCTGGAGCTACTCGAGGGTTTCGGAAAAACGGCGCGGCGAATTTATGGGGTTGAAGTCTTCCGCGGTCGATATTTGGCGGCGTTGCGCGATTTTTGTAAGAAATGAAACAAGTTCAACGCGGGATTTCGATGAGGCGCGATTAACGGCCGCCCTCTGCGAATCAGTTTTAAGGCTCGGCGTTATCCGCCGCCTTCGGAATCTCATAAGGACGGCTGCCTGATTTGATAAACGCCGTCCTCGTTCAAAATATTTACGTTCTCGATCGCGTTTTCGTCACGCATCGCCGGGCGGACGCCGCGTTTACGAAGCAGCCTTTTGTTTGATTTGAGGGAATTAACACCGGCTTAAGGCTCCGCCGCCAACTCCGGCGCCTTTCTTTTCGGACAATTATGAAGCACGTTTTCCAGCTTTTCCGTTTGAAGTTCGACGCCGCGCTGATTTTTGCTGGCTTGCGATAAATAAAAACAAACCAGAATATCGTTCAGCCGTTCAGCCGTTCTCGATTCTATTAAGTAATCCCGACCGAGTTCGTTTACTTTTTCCTGCGCCAATTGTTCGATTTTGCTAATTCGATAATCCATAAATTTTCGCCGCCTGAATGATCGCTCGAAACCGTTTGAAGAAATCAGGTTTCCAACAAGTCCGACGTAACTCTTAAAATTGGTCGATACTCCGCGGGTTTGCCGACGATACAATCGCATCCGGGTCGCGGGGCTTGATTTTGCAAGCCATCTTTGGAATCTATAATCAGCATTGTCGGCATCTGTTTTCCGCCGTCCAGAGTTTTGATTTGTTCGGTGTAGGCTATGCCGTTCTTATCCGGCAAACCGACATCCATCAACACCAAGTCGGGTCGCATTTTTACGTACCTGACCGCCGCTTTTCCGTCCTCCGCTTCGCCAACTAGGCAACCGTTCTGTTGGAGCCATCACTTTAAAGGCTCGCGAATGACCTCGTAATTTTCGACGATGAGAATGGTTTTGCTCATTACACTCTGCCTGTCTCTCCCTAATTTTTATTCTTTATATAGATTACGGGGAAATGAATTTATGTATGTACGCTAACGCACGCAGAAACAGGTAACTAAAAACGAGGCTTCGACATTAAATCAGGGTCCGTTTAATTATGTTGGAAATTGAGCGGGGTAAAATCAGTCTCGAAAAGGGTCGTTTTCGAGATACCTAAATTTACCACTTTTTCGAATGTCTCATAACCGCCGGATTATGAGACGACAGAAAGTATAGAAAATCCGGAATTGTTAAGCTATCTGATTTTATTTCGCTTAGACCCGACAATCAATTTTATAAGGGTCGAGAGCGCAAACGCCGTGAGAAAAAACACAGTCGAAACGGACGCGAAAACGAAAACTGTCGGCACGAAATAAAGCCAAACTTCCGTCTCGGCGTGTTTCAACCAATCACTGATAACGGCGTGGCAGAAAATATACGCCGAGAAAATGAACGAGCCGCAAATCGCAGTTCCGAGCAAAGACGAAACTTTCAATGTGTACTGGCTTTTGTCCGAAAGAAAAAACGCCGCAAGCAGCGGCGCGCAATAAGCCAGAAAAACTATCAGCAATCCCATTAAAGGACGGTTGAAAAATCTCGTTCGCACGTCGAAACTGAACAAATAAAACGAAACTGCGAAGCTGCACAAGCATAGGATGGAAAAATTTATCAACAACTTTTTTAACACAATTCACTCGCTGTTTTTGTACATTTTTTTTCACAAAGCGTCTTGAAAACGATACTTTCTAAGACATCAAAAGTTAATGGTCTTCGGGTTTCAAATAAAGACGTCGTGACACATATTACAGCCAGAGAATGTCCGCTGCGCGCCGGCATTGAATTTTGGGGCGAAGAAATACCCGCTTTTTTTCGATCTTATCGACTCATTTGAATCGGGTTTACGTCCGCAGCTTCGACACGTCTCGCCGTTCCTCTGCCCCTTCGGTCGGCTTTCTGAATCTGCCTTTCCTGCGCCGAATCGATCAGCCGCCCGCATCGACGCCGACACGATTCGTTTGAAGCATGTTTGACCGAACACAGACCTACCCGCAGTCGCATGTGGGCTTTAATTCGGCAGACCGACGCGGCGCACCAAGTCGCCGAATCTCGGATCGCTGCGCAGCGAATCGAACATCGGATCGACTTTGAGCATCACGAGCAAATAATCACGCTCGGCATAACCTTGTTCAAGCAAAGCGAACGCCCGATCCTTTTCGCCGAGGGCGCCGTAAACCGAGGCAATGACCGCCGGGGAAAAATGCATTTCCCCGTCTGACAAACGTTTCGCCTGGTCGATTATTTTGCGCGCTTCGCTGCTTTTCCCCGAATTGGCGTAGGCGCGTGCCAATTCCAGAAGTTCGTCCGACGAGTCCTTTCCCACCAGCGCGAGCGATTTTTGAATCGCGGCAATCGCCTCTTCAAAATCGCCTTTGTCCGACAGCGCGCGTCCGATCTCCCAATGCGTCAACCCCGAATTTACGTCCATTCGTAAAGCCTTTCTAAATTCCTCCAGCGCCGGGTCGTATCGGCGCTGAAAGTAGAAAACCTCGCCGATTCCGTTGATTTTTTCGAGTGAAAGCGGATCAAGCTCGTACGCCCGCCGCATTTCCGCGAGGGACTCTTCAAAGCGTCCCATGCTGGTCAAATAGTAGCTGTACATCTGATGGGCTTCGGCATTGCTGGGATTTATTTCGATGGCGCGCTTGAAATCTTTTTCCGCGCCGGCGAAATCCCAGTCGTAAAAATGTTTGATCGAGCCGAGCGTGGCGTGCGCTTCGGCGAGCTCGCCGTCCAGTTCCAGAGCCTTCTGCGCCGTCTGTCTGGCTTTCGGAAAACACTCGCGCGACGGAATCGCGTTATAACCGCACAGCCGGTTATAACTTTCCGCCAATGCGGCGTACGCCGGCGCGTAACCCGGGTCTTTTTCGATCGCCCGCTCGAAGTATTCGCGCCCCTTTCGAAAGCCGTCGTCGGAGAATTTGTTCAAATGGTAACGACCGAGCAGGTAATCTTGGTAAACTTCCGGATTTTCACGCCCGGCGGTCTTCGGCTGCCTAGAAACTTCGCCGGAGAGCCGGAGCCGGAGCTTGCGCGAAATCGAATGCGCGATGTCGGTTTGCAGTTTTTCGAGATCAGATTTTTTTCTCGTGAACTGTTCGCCCCAGATAACGGAATTGTCGCGAGTCGAGACGAGCTCCACGCCGACCGTCAAATGGTCGCCGAACTGGGCGATTCGACCGATCAGAACCGCCTCGACGTTCAGTTCCCTGCCGGCGCTTGGCGCGTCTTGCTGCTTTCCCTTCAAACGAAAAGACGAATTCCGCGACATCACGCGTAAATCCGAACCGTTCGAAAGCGAGTAAATGACGCTTTCCGCCAAACCGTCGCTTAAATATTCAGCATCGGGCGCGCCGGTCTGGTCGATGAACGGCAGCACGGCGAGCGATTTGATCTCGTTTTTCGGCGCGTCGTTAAAATACCGGTAACCAAACAATCCGAGCAAAAATAAGAGCGCCAAGCCGACGCCGGCGAAAAGCGCGCGGCGCTCGCCCCGCTCGCCCGAAGCCGGACGCAGGGGGGCGTCGGCGGGCGGCTCGTCGATGTTTTTGTCGATGGCAACCCGCGCGATTTTGTGCTTCTCGATAACGATTTCCTCGTCTTCGGAGTCCTCGCTCGAAAGGACGAATTTATAGCCCTTTCCCGGCACGGTGACGAGAAAACGCGGCGCTTCCCTTTTCTCGCCCAAGACTTTTCTCAAAGCGGAGATCTGCACCGAGAGATTGGCTTCTTCGACGAACTGACCTTCCCAGACGGCTTCTAAAATCTCGGTTTTCGTGACGGTGCGATTGCTGTTTTTTGCTAGAAAAAACAGCAAATCGAAGGTTTTCGAATTCAACGAAAGAGTTTCGCCACGGCGCGTCAGTCGGCGCGCATTCGTGTCGAGGCAAAATTCACCGAACTCGTATAAACGGTTTTTTTGCTCTTCCATAAACGCTATTTGAATCGCCTTAAATCAAACTTCACAACGGCAATCCGACGCGGCGCGTCAGTTCGACAAATTGCGGTTCCGCGGCAAGCGAGTCGAACCAGAGTTCCGCTTTGATCGCGACCATGCCGGAGGAGTGTTCCTTGTAAGCCCTTTCCAGCCACTCGATTGCCCGTTGCTTATCGCTGGCCGCGGCGTAGCAAACCGCAACGTCGTAGGAAGAAATGTACGCATCGTTCGGACGTTTAGTTTGTTCGGCCATTTCCAGCCAAAAGCCTTTCATTCCCGAATTTTTGTAGGCCTTTTGCAGTTTTTCGATCTTCGCGGATTCCGTTCCCGCCAGATTCAATCCCTTGAACCATTCTTCGATCGCGCGGTCGGGCATATTTTTGAAGTAATAACAGGTGCCCATCTCACGGTAGGCATTCGGGAAATTCGGATCGAGTTCCAAAACTCTCTGAAACTGCTCGATGCCTTCGTCGCAACGCCGAGCGAACGAGAGAACGTCGCCCAGCGATTTATTGATAATCAACGAAAGCGGATCGAGATCGCGCGCCCGCCTCAGCAACGCAACGGCTTCTTCATGCCGCCCGGCGAACGCCATGTTAAGCCCGTACCAGTGATGCGTCGTCGGATTGTTCGGATCGAGTTCCAGCGCGCGGCGGTACGACTTTTCGGCTTCCGCCAAATTCCAATCGTAACCTCTTTTGATGTTTCCCGCGACGGCGTGCGCTTCCGCCAGCGCTTCGTCGAGTTGCAGCGCTCTGCCGACCGCGGCTTTCGCTTTCGGATAAGCGTCGTGCGGCGCCAGAAAATCATTCCAGCCCATCGTGCTGTAAGCGCCGGCCAATCCGGCGTAAGCCAACGCGTAATTCGGATCTTTTTCGATCGCCCGCTCGAAATACTCGATCGATTTCGCCATCGATTCGCGCGTTCTTTTCGCAAAGTGAAACCGACCGAGCAAATAAGACCGGTAGGCTTCAGCGTTTTCCGTGTAGCGTTTATTGAGCCGTTTTTTCTCCTCGCCGGAAAGCTTCAGCGCCAGAACGCCCGCCACGCGCTCGGAAATGGAATCCTGCACGGCGAAAATGTCGGTCATCTTTTCGTCGAACTGCGCGGTCCAAACCGGGGAAGCGTCTGCGACTCTGATCAGGCGGACGGTCACCCTGATTTTTTCTCCCGCCTGCTGAATCTGCCCGTCGAGCACGGCATCGACCCTTTGCTCGCGCCCGGCGGCGACGGCGTCCTGCTCCAACGAGGCGTATTTTCGAACGGCGCTCACCGGGCGCACGCTGAGGTCCCGAAAATTGCTCAGTTTGGCGATTAAAGTGTCCGCCATGCCCATCTCCAGCGATTCGTTGCGGTTTTCCATGAGCAGCGGCTTAAAGGGCAGAACGGCGATCGTTTTAATTTGCGGCGCCGCTTCCTCCGGGCTGAAAAATCTGTAAGCGGCTAACGCCGAGAAAGCCAGCAAAACGAGCGCCGCTAACGCGATAATCGTTTTACGGCTGACCGATTTTGCGGCGGTCGGCGGCTTCGTTTGCGACGGCGCGATCGCGACCGTTTCTTCGCGCGCCGCGAATCGCACGGACTTACGGCTTTCGATTATGATTTCTTCATTTTCGTCTTCCGCTACGATTCCCTCGTTTTCTTTAGTGAAGTCGGCGATGAATTTATAGCCGGTGCCGGGAATCGTCAACAGAAATCGCGGGTTCGTCTTGCTTTCTCCCAAAGCCTTTCTGAGCGCGGAAATCTGCACCGACAGATTTGCTTCCTCGACGAATTGCCCCTTCCAGACCGCTTCCAGAACCTCTTCTTTGGTGACGATTCGCCCTTTTTTTTCGATAAAAAAAACGAGCAGATCGAAGGTTTTGGCGTTGATCGCGACCGGCTCGCCGCCGCGGCAGAGTTTACGCCGCGACGGATCTAACTCGAACTCGCCAAACGAGATATTGTTTTGCAGCGCGCCGTTCATAAGCACTTTTTGGAAAATTTTGGAAAATTTTGGAACGCTTTTTAAGACTTTTTGGAAGTCTCCGGGCGATCATCGCCTTACAAAGCGATTTTGAAAACTTCGAAGGACGGCGTATCCAAAATTCGGCTTCGATTTTAGCAGACATTAGACGCCGCGGAAAAGGATTTTGAAATGAAAAACACGAAACGGATAGAAATCAAAATGGAAGAACACGAAATCACGGTTATCCGCACGCGGCGCAAACGGACGGCGTTTTGCGAATTCTGCAGGGCGCGCGTGTTGATGCTTCCGCCCGAAGCGGCGGCGATTTTGTCGCATTCCACGTCGCGCAATATTTTCCGGCGCGTCGAGGCGGGCGAGCTTCATTTTCTCGAAACAACTGAAGGCGCGCTGCTCGTCTGCTGCCGATCGCTTGAATTTTCCACGAAAAATTTAAAGGGAGATTTGTTTTAAAACGGGATTTTTAACGGAAATTCCGGAAAAAGGAGTAAATATGAAATTGAAAAACACATGTATCGTTCGATTCGCGTCGGTGGTCATGACCGCGCTGTTTTCACTCAGCGCTTCGGGGCAAAGCGGCGCCGTTCAGTCGACCGATTTCGGCATGCACCGCATCGCGTCCGGACAAACGGCGGCCGTTTCGGTCGTCAACCGCCGACCGCTCAACGAAACCGAAATCATTCCCTGCGTTCGCGTGCTGGTCGTCGCCGACGTTTACGAAACGAATTTTTCGGAATTCGTGAAACCGCGCTTTTTGCAGCGGGTCGTTCGCGAGGAACGGCTCGAAGCGGGCGAAGCGCTGTTTTTTAATTTCACGCCGTCGCGCGCTTCGGATGCCTCCGTCAGCATTTCGGTGTTCTTTTTTCGGGAGCGTGAAACCGAAACGCCCGATTCCGCCCGCCGCGCCGTTTCTTCGACTTTGCAGGTCACCGAAAACGGGCGGTCGATTTACACGCTGCCGGGCGTCGTAAAGACCTTCGACCCGCAGCCGGATCCGCCGGCGGGGAAATAAGTTTTGACTAGACAAAAAAGTTATCAAAAGGAGACAATAAAATGGCTTACAGAAAACTCGTTCAGGGCAGATATTACCCGTTTCTTTACAATGTGACAATGAGCGTCGGGGCGCGCAAATCTATCCAGGAAAAATGGAAATTTGAGCCGGTTTTAATGAAAAACGGAACCGTTCCGGTGCCGCACGCGGTAGGAGTAATCGAGAAGACCGCTTGCGAACCGAATAAACGCGACGACGTCATGCTCGTTCAATACCTGCTCAAGCGCGTTTACGAGCAGGGGCACAATTGCAATCCGCAGCTCGGCGGAAACACGTGGGGCGATCCGCACGTCTCGATCGCCGGGCTGAAGATCGACGGGCTTTACGGACCGCGCACGGCGAGCGCCATCCAGCAGTTCCAGCTCGAATTGCGGCGCAACGGCAACAGCATCGCCACCGACGGTCGCGTCGATCCGGAGATCGGCGAGGAGGCGACGTCTTCGATTTCCAAAACCGGCTACACGATCTCGTGGCTCAACAAGTATTTCTGGGTTCTTTACCCGACGCTCGCGCCCGACATCACGCTCGACCCGGAATGCCCGGCGGAATTGAAACAAGCGATCCGCAACGGATCGGTATAAGAACAGGGGCAAAAGATAAACTTACGCCCGCGCCCCGACAGGGGAGATTTGAAAGTCGGCTCATCAGCATTTAGCTCCGTTCGCGTTTTTGGCTTTATTCGGTTTCGTTTTTTCGACGATGTTTTTGATCATCCGGCTGCTGACGGTTCTCGAGCGAAAGTGCGCGCGAAACTCACGTCGCCGACGCTCTAGAGATCGACGCGGATCTGCTCGACGCTGTCGTCAGACTGTTCCGTCTATTCGACGCGTCGAATCGAGTGGAAACGGCGGCGACCGGTATTTGCCCCATTAATAAAATAGGGCGAGCCAGTAACATAATGGCGATTAGCAGCCGTGACAAAAACCTCTATAAACTGGTCAAATTGTAAAAAGTCTAATCTCAAAAAGTATACTCTTTGAGACTCCATAACAGTCACGTGCCAACCCACTAGAATGGCTCCAAAATCGATATTGCCGGTGATCTTCTTTTTGAAGATTATTCGCGCGGCGGAACGTAATTCACGTTTTAGAATTTGTTGTTTTTAGGTCGGCAAGCGAACAGAAATCGGTCTTAAAAAACTATAACGTTCATGCTGTAGGTAAATTGCTGTTCAAGAAATCACTGTCCCGACAGATTCTTTGCAGGAACAAAGTATTTCGGTACCGCGCAGCGTCTGGTCATCGGCGACGCGCCTTGTGACTTAATCGCGGTTTCACGGGCGGGAATGCATGCCATCGGCTTACTTGAGCGGCGTTATTACGGAAGCGGAACTACGTTGGGCGGGCGCCGTGGAAATCTATCGTGATGTCGCCGATTTATTGGAACATTAAGATCAGTATGTGCTCACGAAACGCCGGGCGAAAGCCGCTGGAAATTAAATCGATGAAATGGCGCAGTTATAAAAACGTGTTTCAGGGAGGTTGGTCAGATAAGTGGATTTAACAGTCGCTCTCGGTTTGCTGGCGGGCGGTCTGACGACCGTTTCTTTTATTCCGCAAGCATTGAAAATCTGGAAAACCAGATCGGCCGAAGACGTTTCGCTGAAAATGTTCCTCGCCTTGTGTGCCGGCGTCGCACTCTGGCTGGTCTACGGTTTTATCAAAAAGGACACCGCGATACTGGTGACGAACGGCGTCACGCTCGTGCTGGCTTTCGCGATTTTAGGCATGAAATTAAAGTTTAAATAACATCTCCTTTCATTCTCGGTGAGTTTTTAAACTAAGTGAGGGAGGTAATTATGGCGACTTTCGATTTAAAGAAGGAAATTCCGCACGCTTTTCCCAAACTCGACGACGAACAGTTCGCGGCGATCGCGGAATTCGCGGAATGTAAGACGTATAACGACGGCGACGTTCTGCTGCGCGCGGGCGAAACGGGCTTTATGTTTCACGTCGTGAGGTCCGGCGCGATCGAGGTAATCGACCGCTCGGGCAGTGAGCCGCGGACGATTCTGGTGCACGAACCCGGCGAGTTTACCGGCGACATTGCCAACTTGACGGGCAGAACCTCGAACGTCGACGCCGTCGCCAAAGGAAGGACCGAAGTTTTCGAGGTTTGCGAAGCCGATTTACGACAGATTATCAGCGAACGACCGAATCTCAGCGATTTGATACTGCAGACCTTTATCACGCGCGCGCAGGCATTGGACGATAACGAGCATTTTACGGGCATACGCGTCATCGGTTCGCGCCTTTCGCCGGACGCTTTTCGAATCCGGAATTTTTTATCGAAAAACCGCGTCCTTTATACGTTTTTCGACTTCGAGACCGATCCGGAAGTCGGCGCATTGCTCAGATCGCTTAATTTGAACGAGACGGACACGCCGGTCGTCGGCTACGGGTACGATTGGTTTTTGCATAATCCCTCGAACGAGGAACTCGCCGAACGCGTCGGCATCAAGCAGGAATTGTCCCGAAACGAAGTCTATGATTTGGCAATCGTCGGCGGCGGTCCGGCGGGATTAGCTGCGGCGGTTTACGGCGCTTCGGAAGGCTTAAAAACGATCGTCCTTGAAAAAATCGCCGCCGGCGGGCAGGCGGCGACGAGCTCCAAAATCGAAAATTATCTCGGATTCCCGACGGGGCTTTCCGGCGGCGAGCTCGCCGAACGCGCGACGATTCAAGCCGAAAAATTCGGCGCGCAGTTGTCCATCCCGTCCAAGGTCACGAAACTCGTTTTCGACGATAAACTTTCGGTTCTGCATTTGGAAAACGGCGAACGGGTGAGGGCGAAAGCGATAATCGTCGCGACCGGCGCCGACTACCGAAAACTAGAAGTCGAAGGGCGCGAACGATTCGACGCTGCCGGCGTCTACTACGCAGCGACCGTAATGGAATCGCAGACCTGCGGCGGCGACCGCATCGCCGTCGTCGGCGGCGGCAATTCAGCCGGTCAAGCCGCCATTTTTTTATCGGCAAATGCGAGAAAAGTCTTTATGCTGATCCGTAACGACGATTTAAGCGAAACGATGTCGAATTACCTCGTCGAGCGAATAGGACAGACCGAAAATATCGAAGTTTTGCCGAATACCGAAATTTCGGCGATGTTCGGAGAAAATCATCTCGAGGCGGTCGAGCTTAAAAACAACAAAACCGGCGACGCCCGTAAAATCAGGATGTCGGGCATTTTTTCTTTCATCGGCGCGACTCCGCGCACTTCCTGGCTGCCGCCCGAAATCGAAATCGACGAACAGGGCTTTATTAAAACCGGCGCCGGCGTTTCGACTTCTCCGCACTGGACGCTGCAGCGAACGCCTTTTTATCTGGAAAGCAGCCGCCCGGGAATTTTCGCGGCCGGCGACGTCCGCAGCGGTTCGGTCAAACGAGTCGCTTCCGCCGTCGGCGAAGGCGCGATGGCGCTGCAATTCGTGCACGAATTCCTCAAAGAGTCCTGAAAAAAACGTCATTCGCTCTTGCTGAGATCTAAGAGCGAATGACGTTCTCCGACCGACGACCGGCGACGAATTATTTTTTCCGGCGCGAATTTCAAATCGTTTGAAATTATAAAGTTCCGCCCCTAACCGTTCTTTTTCTCGCCGATGGCCTTTTCGACCGCGGCGATCATTTTATCGAACGGCTCGACGAACAGGCGCACCGCGTCGACCAGCAATTTATCGGTCGCCGCGCCGAGCGATATTCCCGCTTTTTCCAGGTTCTTCAAAGTGCGTTCCGCTTCTTCCCGGTTTTCCGTTAAGCTTTCGCGCACTTTGCCGTGGTCGCGGAAAGAGTCCCACGTCGCGGGCGGAATCGTATTGACCGTGTCTTTGCCGATCAATTCCTCGATGTAAAGCACGTCGCTGTATTGCGAGTTTTTCGTGCCCGTCGAAGCCCATAAAATTCTTTGCGTTTGGGCGCCTTGACCGGCTAATTTCTCCCAGCGTTCGCCGCTGAAGATTTCTTCGTATGCTCGATAAGCCATTTTCGCGTTGGCGATCGCCGTCTTGCCGCGCAGGCTTTCGAGCAGCGATTTTTCCTCGCCACCGGGCGCCGTTTTCAACTTTTCGTCGATTTCCGAATCGACGAGCGTGTCGATTCGAGAAACGAAAAAGCTGGCGACCGAAGCGACGTTGCCGATTTCACGTCCGCCTGCTACTCGTTTTTCGAGTCCGGCGACGTACGCCTCGGCGACTTTTCGATACGCGTTTTGCGAGAAAAGCAGCGTCACGTTGATATTGATGCCTTCGGATATCAGCCGCCTGATCGCATCGTAACCGACGTCGGTCGCGGGCACTTTGACCATCAAATTCGGACGGTCGACCATTTTCCATAAACGCCGCGCCTCCTCGACCGTTCCCTCGCCTTCGTGAGCGAGCGCCGGCGAAACCTCGAGCGAGACGTAGCCGTCGCGCCCGCCGGTCGCGTCGTAAACGCCGCGCAGCGCGTCCGCCGCTGTTTGAATGTCCTCGACGGCGAGCTTCTCGTACAAGGAAATTGCGCTTAGACCTTCTTCGAGCGCGAGCGCGGCGATCGATTCCTTGTAATGCTCGCTGCCGATCGCTTTTTCGAAAATCGCCGGATTCGAGGTCATGCCTTTCAACCCGTCTTCCTCGATCAGACGCTGCAGCTCGCCGGTCGTAAAAAGATCGCGGCGAATGTAATCGAGCCACGGCGATTGCCCATACTCCGCGAGTTGCTTGAGCGGATTATAATGTGTTTGTGCTGCTTCCATATCATTTCCCTCTTATTTGTTCGGTCGATGTTCCTAAAAATCCCCATCCGCAGACGGCGATATCTTGACGTTAAAATCACTTAAATTCGAAAATTTCAATGCGCGTATCGTAGCGACATTTAACCGACATCTCACCGAATGAAATTTTCAATTTTCGGTTTAAGCCAGTAACTTCATTCCGAAAAGACACTGGTTTTCCGATTTTCAATCTAGTTAGCAACCAGTATACCTGAACGCAGCTGTAAATTCGCTCTTGAGCCTGCGCTCGTCAACTTTTCGCGCATGCGTCCTATAAACTCGACTTCTTCTCACGAATGGGTTTCATAGAATTACGGGTCCCCGATATTATGAGCATGAGCGTTCGACGCGACATGCCGCTGATTGTAAAACCGCTACAGCCACTGATACGTGTCGATTCAATGTCAGAATAAACATCGCTGCGCATGAAATGTTGTTTATTTTCCATTATGTCTAACATCAGACAGACTCCCGTCCGTATGCGTTTCAATGTAAAGTTTTATCGTAATCAAATGATTTTAGTTTAATTCGGCTGATTTGCTCGAGCGTTACGACGAATCGATAGTCGCCGGAGGCGCATTGAAAGTTGCAGCCCCGGATTGAAAAAATGCTGAGCGGCCGGAGCTCGGGAGATCAGCGGGCACACCGCATCCGTATCGCCGCCGGCATAGCCGTTGCTTGCGATTAGGATTTTCTAATCCTAAGTTAAATTCGAATAGATTGGAGAAAAATAAAAATGAGAAAGGAAGTAAATAAACAAAAACAGGACGCCGACGAAGACCGCGCCCCCGAATCGGTCGAACGCGACGGCTTCACGGCGGAGGAATTGGGCGAAGCGTCATCCTACGACGCCACGACCGAAATGTCGCAGATGATGCGGCGCGGCGACGAAACCGAAGGCGACCCGGACAACCGGGACGTCGTGGGCGCGTCCAACGCCGCCAATACGGACAATCAACCGGTTCCGCGTCACCAGAACGCGAAAAGCGATTTAATCAGGGACAAGGGGACGGGTTAGTAATAAATCGCGGCGAACACTAAAAATTTTAACGACGGCGTCGCGCTTCCGGCCGGACGCTATTGAAAACGTCGGCCGCGAACGATCAGAGCGGGGGCTTCTGTGAAAAATGAAACAGTCGACATTCATTGAAAATTTGGGGAATTTCATCGGGCATTCGCGCTACGTCGTGTTGGTCGCCGTCGTCGCCGTGATGGCGGTTTCGCTTTCGCTGTTTCTGCTGGGCACGATCGGCGCGGCGAAATCGATTTATCAGACTTGGGCTGAATTCGCCTCGACCGGGCAAGCCGGCTGACCGAGCAAATCGTGCAATCGCTTTCGATCATCGGAGTGATGCTCCGGGCGGTGGTTTTTTACATTATCGGAGTCGGGCTTTATTCGTTCTTTATCGCGACGCTGAATTTGACGACCGCGCTCGGCGTGGAAAGTTTGAGCGACTTGGAAGCCAAAGTCGTCAGCGTCGTGATCGTGATACTCGCCGTCAGATTCATGCAGGAATTCGTAAAATAGGACCAACCGGTCGAAACCGCCTATTTCGGCGGCGCGCTTTCCGTCGTCATCCTCGTGCTGGTCTTCTTTCAATGGAACAGTCGCCGCTCGAAGGAATTCGCCGCCGAACATTCGCCGGACGTGGCGAAACGCGCGCAAAAGGAAATGTTCGAAAACGACCGAGCGCGGCGCGAGATCGAGCCGGACGAAATCCAGCCGTCGAACGATTCGAAATGATGGACGTTAATTAAAACCGCTTCTTAATAAATCCATACAAAGGTGCCGTTTTGGATGATGGGGCGGGAAATAATCTTTGTCTCGACCTTGAAGGGACATTTACCGGTCACAAAGGACAGCTGCTGGAATTCCGGCATGATGATTTTGACCGGGACGTACTTTACCCTGATTTTGAGGGTTATCTTGAAACGGTGGTCGGGTGTCTTGAACGGGATATATTCAGTGAGGAAGAAGAATACTGGATTAGCGATAAAGATTGTGTCGCACGGCATAACGCCGGTTATGCTAAGCGCATAACCTTAAAGTGAGGCGCAACCCAACAACTCATTGAACCGGAGCGCGAATAGCGGCTTTGTTTTTATGACAAGAATTTATAAATGCTTATCATAATTACTCAAATAACATAATGGCGATTAAAGGACCACGTGACATCAGAAAATCGAAAGGCTATGGCTTTTCAGTTCCATAACCTTTTCATAATAAATTCCGTCGGGAAGCGTTTATTTAACGATGATTTTACGGATTTTGAACAACTTTTCCTTCAACGTCGTAAACTTCGATCGTGCCGTATTTCGATAACGGCGCGCGAACTTTCGAAGCGTCTCCGACGGCAACGATTTGCAAATGCCCCGTATCGAGGTACTTCTTCGCAATATTTTGCACGTCGTCGGCGCTGACGTCCATGACGCGCTTCGGAAACGTGTCCCAATAATCGGCGGGTAAATCGTAAAGTTTCTGCGTGATGTCGTGAATGAAGGTGTTATGCTTGCCAATTCGTTCCCGATTTCTCGTTACTCGCCACCCGCCTTTCGGAGCATGTTGCTGTAGACGAACTTGGCGACAGCCTCGCCCTGTCGCCGTCCGGCGTCCTGATCAAAACGAAAATGAATGCCGCCGTAGACGCGCGCGTCCGAAATATCGACCATCATCGCTCTAAGATCCGTATAGTTGATCTCGATGCCGGGAGCTAACGGGTGCTGAACGGTGATCGAATGGTTGAACCTGCCGTAAGCTCTTTCGAGAACTTTGAGCGCCGCCCCGCTCAGCGATCCGTGTGCCGATGGATAACCGGGAAAACACGGCGTGGAAATCAGCGGAGTGAACGATCCGGCGGTCGTCCATTTGTTCGCGTCTTCGTCGCCTCGCGTTATCGCGGTCACGGGACGCCAAGTTTTATAGAAATACTTGCTGTCGAAAACGGAGACGGCGGCGTCGCTGACCGCCATATTCATCAGCGCCATTGTCCGAGCGGTATCGGTTATTTCGTCGCCGCGCGTGCTCGAGATCTGCAGCAGCGCGGAATTCCAAAGGGTAGGCGGCACGGCGAAGGCATAGAGCCGCGCGACAGCTGTCCGATCCGCCGGGCGCTCGGTGCTGTTGACGTCACCGACGGTCTGCACTTCGTTAAAGTCCTGCGCATATACTCCGCTGTCGAGCGCCGGCGGCGGGTCGGCGCGAAACTGCGAAGCGCTCTCGATCGCGAAGGGGCGGACGTTCTGCCAATGCCTGAAGACCCCCGCCGCGCAGCCCGGCGTGAGCTGCCACTGATAAGGATCGAGCGTTGTCGGGGTAAAGGTCAGGGGCGGAGCGGAGCCGTCATTCGTACGGTTGGCGAGCATCGCCGCCGCGGCTGCCATGCCGACGGCGATGCCGTCGGTCTTTGCCGGTCCGTCCGGTATCATGGCAAGCGAGGCATCGCGCCGCTGGTTCAGATTCGCGGCTTGCCCCGAGAAATAGGCGATCAGCACGCCGTGCGCCGCCGACACCGCGGCGGCTTCGGGCGAAGCTCCCGGAGAAGCGCCGATCGTACCGAGATAGGGTTCGTACTTGCCGGTGGTCGCGTTAACCGCTTCGAACACCGCGACCTGCACGGTCGCCATAAAGCGAGAGCCCGGAAACGGCGGCTGCGCGCCGATCGTCGTGAAAGCGATCTGGTTCCATTCGCGCACGACCGCGTCGCTCGTGCCGGTCTCCTGCGCTTTAGCCGTTCTTGGGCGCGCCTTGAATTTGGCTTCCGCCGGGAGATAGATCAACGTCATCATTGAAATCAACGCGAGCGCGCCGATAAGTTTATTTGATTTTTTCATCGCAGTTTCTCCTTTTTTGTTTTCTGAAACAACAAAATTTTAATGTTTGAAAAAAATATCTTTTTTTGTTCGTTTGGCGTAAGATGCAGACAAACAGATAAAACAACGAAATGCCTTCCTAAAGTTTTCAGTAGTTCTTGCATGATAGTTTGGAGTTTTCAGAGATGTCTTCGGATTTAGAATCAAATTTACTTCAAAATAACTTCAAAGAGGTTAAACGCTCTGATTCTGAAGTTTACGAGTTTGAAGAATTTTGTCTGACGGCGGCGCATTTGATGCTTTACCGCAACGGCGAAGCCATTTCTCTGACTCCGAAGCAGGTCGAGACCCTGCTCGCGCTGGTGGAAAGAAACGGCGAAATCGTCAGCAAGGAAAATCTGATGGAAAGGCTCTGGGCAAATGCTTCTGTCGAAGAATCGAATCTCAACCAAAACATCTATATCCTGCGAAAGATTTTGGGCGAAACGGCGGACGGCTTGCCGATGATCGAAACCTTGCGGCGGCGCGGCTACCGCTTTAACGGCAAGATCAAGCAGAACGCGTTGCCGGAACCTGAAATCGAGTCCGCGCCCGCCGCTCCTGAATCCGGCTCGCAAGCCGGTTCTCCGCCGAAAAACTTGGAGGACGACAAGACAGCAGCGGAAAAAACCGAAGCAGTCAATCGGGTCGGCAGAAAGAGATTGATTGTCGCGCTCGCCTGCACGGCATCGATGATCACGGCAATCGCACTCGGATTCTATTATTATTTTTCAGCCAAAAGCAGGGTCGGCGGCGACAAAACATCTATTGCCGTGCTGCCCATTAACCCCGTTAATGCCGCCAGCCGCGATGATCTTTACGAAATCGGGATTGCCGAAACTTTGATTTACCGGCTGAGTTCTTCCAAAGACCTGTTTGTGCGTCCGTTAAACGCGACCCGCCAATATACGGATCTCAAACAGGATCCTCTCGCCGCCGGACGCGAACAGCGGGTCGATTACGTGCTGGCTTCTAACTACCAGTTGGTTAACGGGAAGATTCGCGTTACTGCCCGGCTCATTAACGTGACAACCGAACTCGTGGAAGAAACCTTTAAAAGCGAAAACGCGGCGGGCGACCTTTTTAAGATGCAGGATGCGATCGCTTATGAGTTAGGAAACAAATTATCGGCACGGTTCTCGATTACCTTAGCAAGCCCCTCGTCTGAACGCGGAACGATTAACGAAGAAGCATACCGCCTTTATTTGCAGGGTAAAAATTTGACGGCGCGGCAATATCCGACCGATTCATTAAAGGCGGTCGAATATTTTGAACGGGCCATTCAGCTCGACCCGAATTTCGCGCGGGCGTATGCGGCAATGGCGCGCGCTTATGTTAACTTAGGCATTTCCGGCGCCGGTTTGCCGCGCGTCGAAAATGAAAAGGCAAAGGAAGCGCTCAAAAAAGCGCTTGAAATCGACGACAATTTGGCGGAAGCCCACGCCGTTTCCGGAAAGTTAAAAGTCAACGATGAATGGAATCTCGTCGAAGGCAAAAAGGATCTGTTGCGGGCTATTGAATTGGAGCCGAATAACGATTCGGCGCATTGGTTTTATGCCGAATCGTTAGCTTACTCCGGACATTTCGATGAAGCGATCGCGGAAATAGAAACCGCGCTGGAGATTAACCCTAATTCGCTTCCCTTACAAAGAGATCGGGGACGAATTTTGTTCTATGCCCGCCGTTACGACGAGGCGATCGTGCAATTAAAACGGGTTGTCGAATTGGACGAGAATTTTGAACCGACTTGGGGGTATCTTTTTCTTTCCTACGAAATGAAGGGCGACGAAGCGCATGCTTACGAAGCGTTTCTAAAATTCCAAAAACGAATGACCAAACGGATTGAAATTTATCGAAAAGATTACGAAACCGCCGGTTGGCGAGCAGTCAGGCGAAAATTACTTGAATTTTCCAAATTAGATGAAAAAGCCCCCGGAAGCAATCTTTTCGCGATCGCAAGGCAGTGCGCGTTGTTGGGGAAAAAGAATGAGGCATTCGAATACCTGAATAAAGCCTTTGAAAAACATCAGATGCAGATGGTGATGCTGAAAGTCGAACCGTCGCTCGATTCCCTGCGCGATGACCCGCGCTTCGATGAATTGGTCAAACGAGTCGGTTTGTAACGGGATAAAAAGTTATGTTTCGATTGCCTGCCAAAGGACTGAATTTAATAAAAGTCTCAGGAGGTCTGTAATAACATAATGGCGATTATCAGTCCCCACCAATCTTGCTCCGATACGATAGCTTGTAACGATATTCTGTTTCAGAAAGCATGCTTTCTGAAACTCTTTTAGATATCCAAAAATCTTCAATAAATTATAATCTTGAATTGAATAAATTTTTAAAGTCGACGCAAACCTTTTTCTGCCAAGCAGAAAATTTTAGTATCTGTTTAGTTTGCGGTTATAATCAGATTTTTATGGAAATTTTTCAGGAATACGGTGGATTTTGAAAACTATAAAGCAAAAAATTTTGATCGTGGACGATGATTATTCGATTCGGTTCGCGCTCGCCGAAGCTTTGCGCGCGTGGAATTACCAATCAGTGCAAGCCGCGAATTTGGCTGAAGCGAGGCGGCTTTTTCATGAGGAAGAACCGAGCGTCGCGCTGCTCGACATTGATTTGCCGGACGGATCGGGGCTGGATTTGCTGACGGAACTCAAAGCCGAGCAGCCCGACACGATCGCCATCATGATCACGGGAAACGTCGATGTGAAAAATACGGTCGCTGCACTGCGCGGCGGCGCACACGATTTTATCGGCAAGCCGGTTCGACTCGAAGAAATACGCGTTACTCTGCGCAACGCGCTCGAAACACGTGCGCTACGCCGCGAAGTCCGGCAGGCTAGACGCGAGCGCGCCGACCGATTCGCTTTCGAGCAAATCATCGGTGAATCCGCCGCCATGCGAAAATCCAAAGAATTGGCGCGCCGAGTAGCGGAATCGGACGTCGGAAGCGTCCTTTTGCAAGGCGAAACCGGAACGGGCAAAGATCTTTTCGCACGCGCGATTCATTACGCTTCCGACCGGGCGGACGCCGCTTATCTGGCGATAAACTGCGCGGCGCTACCGGCGAATTTAATCGAATCGGAACTGTTCGGTTACGAAAAAGGAGCGTTTACCGACGCGAAACAACGGAAAGAGGGCTTGTTGGAGCAGGCGCAGGGCGGGACGATCTTTCTGGACGAAATCGGCGAGATGGAGCTTGCCCTGCAAGCGAAACTGCTTCGCGTTTTGGAAGAAAACGCTTTTCGCCGCGTCGGCGGTTTAAAGGATATTCCGCTCGACGTGCGCGTCGTCGCCGCGTCGAACCGCGATTTGAAGCGTGAATCCGAAGATCAGAAATTCCGGCTCGATTTGTATTATCGTTTGTCGGTCATTCAAATCGATATTCCGCCGCTGCGCGATCGTGAGGACGACGTTTTGCTGCTCTCGCAGTACTACATCGAAAAATCGAACGGAAAGCGCCGCGAAAAGAACCTGCGCGGACTGTCGCCCGAAACGGCACGGATTTTCAAAAATTACGATTGGTCGGGAAACGTTCGTGAGTTGCGCAACGTGATCGAACGCGCTTCGATTTTGGAAGACGGCGAATTTGTAACGACCGAGCATTTGCCCGCCGATTTAGTTGGGAAAAGCGCTTCTGGGAACCGGAGCGCGAAGTCCTCGTCTTTCGTGCTGCCCGCCGAAGGCATTCCCCTGGAAACGGTCGAACTCGAACTAGCCAGACAGGCAATGGAAAGAACCGGCGGAAATTTGACGCGCGCCGCGCTGTTGCTGCATATTTCGCGCGATCAGCTGCGGTACCGTTTAAAGAAAGACGAATGAAGACAGTGAGACGCGAAAACGAACAAGTCGAGTTTACGGCGAGCGGAAAATCCGGCGCGAGCGTGGAAAAGGAACTCGAAAAAACGCTCAAAGAGCTTTCCGATATCAAATACGCGCTCGACGAAGCGGCGATCGTCGCCATCACCGACCAGCGCGGCGTGATCACTTACGTCAACGACAAGTTCTGCGAAATTTCAAAATACAGCCGCGAAGAGCTGCTCGGGCAAGATCACCGCATCATCAACTCCAATTATCACCCGAAAGAATTCATCCGCGAATTGTGGACGACGATCGCATACGGCAAGGTCTGGCGCGGCGAGATTCGCAACCGCGCGAAAACCGGCGAGTTTTACTGGGTGGATACGACGATAGTGCCGTTTCTGGACGAGCGCGAAAAGCCTTATCAATACGTCGCTATTCGCTACGACGTCACCGAGCGAAAACTCGCCGAAGAAAGAATCCGCCGGCAGGCGTCCTTGCTCGACAAAGCGCACGACGCGATTCTGGTCTGCGATTTAACTTACCGAATATTGTATTGGAACAAAGGCGCGGAAAAAATCTACGGCTGGCGCGAAGACGAAGTTTTGGGTCGTGAGTTTTCCGAGGTCGTCTGCGGCGGCGACCGCGACCAGATCGAAAAAGCCGAAGCGGCGCTGCAAAGCGCGGACGAATGGCACAACGAAACGCCCCACATCGCGCGCACCGGTATGCCGCTCGTCGTCGAAAGCCGCTGGACTTTAATCAGAAACGAGCAAAACCGACCGGATTATTACTTGATCCTCAACACCGACATCACCGAGCAGAAGCGAACCGAAGCGCAACTGCTGCGCTCGCAGCGAATGGAATCTATCGGAACGCTCGCCGGCGGCATCGCGCACGATTTGAACAACGTTCTGTCGCCGATTTTAATGGCGGTCGATATGTTGCAGATCGATGCCGAAGACGAAGAAACGTCGCGTTGGCTCTCGCTCGTCAGAGAAAATGCCGAACGCGGCGCCGACATGGTCAAGCAGGTGTTATCGTTCGCGCGCGGCGTCGAGGGCGAACGCGTTTCCGTCCAGATCAAACACATTATCAAGGACTTAATTAAAGTTCTACGCGAAACTTTGCCGAAATCCATCGCCCTCAGCTACGACCTCGCGCCGGAACTTTTCGTCATTTCCGCCGACCCTACGCAGATTCACCAGGTTTTGATGAACCTTTCGATCAACGCCCGCGACGCGATGCCGGCGGGCGGCAATCTTTTAATTACGGCGAGCAATGCCGAGTTCGACGAAAATTACGCCCGCATGAACATCGAGGCAAAACCAGGCAAATACGTTCTCGTTAACGTGAAAGACAACGGAACCGGAATGCCGTCCGATGTTCAGGAACGCATTTTCGACCCGTTTTTCACGACCAAAGAAATCGGCAAAGGCACGGGGCTGGGTCTTTCGACGGCACTGACGATCGTCAAAAGCCACGGCGGTTTCATGAACGTTTACAGCGAACCGGGCAAAGGCACGCAGTTTACGATTTACCTTCCGGCGACGAGCGGCGCGTTTCAGGCGTTGGAAAGTAAAAAGCCTTTGCCCTATCCGACCGGCCGCGGCGAGCTCGTTCTGGTAGTGGACGACGAAGAAAACATTCGCCAGATCACAACCGCGACGCTCGAAAAATTCGGTTACAAAACTCTTGCGGCAGCGGACGGCACGGAAGCGCTCGCGCTCTACGCGCAGAATGCGGGAAAAATCGCGCTCGTTTTGACCGATATGGCGATGCCGTTCATGAACGGCGCGGCGACGATCCGCGCCCTCAGACGACTCGCGCCCGATTTGAAAATCATCGCCGCCAGCGGATTGTATTCGCCCGAACAGATGGCGGAAATCGAATCCTTAAAGGTCAGTCATTTTCTCTCGAAGCCTTACACGGCTGAAAGGCTGCTCACGACGCTCGCCGAAATTTTAGAGAAAAGACATTAAATTTATTGATTCTTTTTCGCTCCGTGCGGCACCTCAGTTAAAGGAAGCACCATAAGCATTCCCAGAAAAATCGTCCCGAACGACAAAAATCCAAAGAGGATGTTGACCGTCGGTGTAAAGTTTCCCGTTAAAAACAAGGTCAACGCCGCCAGTATGCCGATTGCCCAAATCAAAGCGTAAATTTTAGTAATCATTTTTTTCTCCGATAAGTTTGAAAATTTGATTCCGTGTAATGTTTAGGAATCGCCGCCATGATATTTCGCAAACTTTATGCCAATGCGAAAAGCGCGTATTTATTAGGTTTGATCAAAGAGAGCCGCGAAATTTTTCGCGAAAAAATGATCTCGCCGCGAAATTTTTCGCGGCTCTCTTTGATAATTAAGGGAGTGTCATTTAATTCAGAAATTATGAAGAAAAAGCCGCCGGGCGCGGGCGGCTTGAGATGAATCTAATTTATTAATATAAACAGAATCTGAAATTTTGATGGATCAATAACCGAAAAGTACTTTCTGTTCGAGCTCGACGGCTTTCGGAAAAAGCACATTGTTTTCGAGATGAATATGCCGGTGTAGATCTTTTTCCAATTCTTCGAGCCCGAAATAAAGCGCTCGAAAGCTCGGGCAGGAGTTTTCCGGCACAGCATAATTAGCGGTAACTTCGCGCATTTTTCGCAAAATATCGCCCGCGTCGTCGTGCTCGCGGAGCATCACGCTGACGGGATTTTTGACTGTGCCGAAAGGCGGGCGCGGGCTTGAAAGATTGTTCGCCTCCAACATTTCCAGATGTTTAATAAATGGAAAAAGAACGTTTTCCTCTTTTCTCATATGCGGCAGCAAATCTTCGCAGAGAAGTTGAAATTGTTTTTCGAGCGCCGACAGCTCAAAATGCCGGTCGCCGTGTTTGCGGCAGACTTTTTCCATCAGAGGCGAAAGACGCGTGATTTCGTTTTTCGTGAAAGCGTGGTGTTTTTCCAAAATATAATCGATTAATTCAGACACGGTTTTTGTTTCCGGCACGTCCGATTGAAAATTCGGCGTGTCGAAGATTTCTGTGAGCTTTTGGCTGACCGCATGCGACGGAACGCCGGCAGATTGGCAGGCATCAGCGAATTTTCGATTTCCGCCGCAGCAGTAATCGATTTTGAATTCTTCAAAAATGCGGGTCGTCGCCGGATATTCGACGGCGATTTCGCGAATGGTTTTGCTTGTAAAATTTTCCATTATGATAAGACCTCCGCTGAAGAAGAAATGCAAACCACGCGCCACATTTTTCGGGATCGTTTTTGATAAGATTCAAAGATTATGAAATTACGCTTAAAAAACAATACCGTCCGCCTTCGCCTGACGCGTGGCGAAGTAGTTCGTCTAGCCGAAACCGGACGAGTCTAAGAATCAATAGAATTCGGATAGAAAAAGAACGGCATTTTGTTTACGGGCTTGAAACAACGAGCAATTTCGAAAGCGTTCAGGCGAGATTTGAAGACAACCGCATCACTGTTTTTGTGCCGAAATCGCAAGCTGAACAATGGACGCAGACGGCGCAGGTCGGCATCTAAGCCGAGCAGGTAATCGGAGAGAATAAAGCTTTACGGCTTTCGATTGAAAAGGATTTTGCCTGTCTCGAACCGCGAAGGGGCGAGGACGATGCCGAGACTTTCCCGCATCATCTTGAAAGAGGCGAATATAAGCTGAATTGCAGTCGGTCTTTCAGCCTTTAACTTAATCCCAAAGAACTTAAACTGCGAAAACTTCCGCGTTGAGCCGCGAGTTTTTCCGCAGTTTAAATTTTTTTCTTATTCAAAATCAATTGCGATCTTCTGCTCAAAACTGTTTCGCCTTTTACTTTCCGCAATTCTAAACTTTTATAACTCCGGGGCACGAGCTTTGCACCAATGCAAAATACGAATGGAGTAACTTATGAAAATTACACCCGAAATGACAGTTAAGGAAGTCTTGGATTTCAACGAAAAAATGCTCAACGCGTTCACGTGGCTTGCGCCGGAATTCGAGCGCCTGCGCTACCCGAAACTGCGCCGCGCGATGAGCGGCCGCGTAAGCGTCGCGCAAGCTGCGCGAATTGCCCGCGTACCTTTGAGCGAAGCGCTTTATTTATTAAATCTTGCGGCGGGCGAACGGGAAGAAAAAATTTCAGCCGAATTGCGGCTGCTTCAATCAAAGGATTTTCAGCACAAAAATGAAAATTCGATTGATAAGCCTGGGGAGCTGAATGGCGTTTCGGATACTGACCGCCGCGTTCTTTTCGTTGACGTCACGCCGGAAGCCGAGTTGAAGCAAGACCCGATGCCGAAAATCGTCCGCGGCCTTGTTTCTGTGCTGAAAAAAGAGGATAACATTCTGCTCGTGCGGCATCCGTTCGACCCGATTCCGCTTCGCGATTTGTTTGCCCGTCGTTTTAATCTAACGAGCTGGGCTGAAGAACGCAGAGCGGACGATTGGTACATTTATTTTTATCGTTCGGGCGCGCAAGCCGCAGCTCGTCAGCCGGTTGGCAGCAAATTGTTTGCTATAGCGGTGGGCGCATAACGAGATAGAATTTTAGGAATTTGCCGGACGCTCGTTTTATGATTCGTAAGCCATAATACAGAAAAAATTATTTATTTGCGTCAATATCGGCTGCATTACACCCTTGCTTTTCGCGTATTTAGGGCGCAGTAACCGTAACGGAAAGTCATTAATTTTGTGAGGTTTGCATTATCTTTCGATAATTTTTAGTATAGAAATTGTCTTAAACATTCTTCCAACGGCAATTCAGGAGGCGCTAAATCTCTATGGCAATTGCTTTTAATCAGCCGGAACGCTGGAAAATCAGTTACATTCATCCGACCCTGCTCGGCGTCGTCGCTTCGGCTCTGTTGACGCTGCTCGTTATTGTCGGCTCGCGCAATCTCGAACATTTCGACTCGGCGCTTTTCGGCTATACGGTGGCGAGCGTCGTCGCTTTCGGCGCGATCGTTTTCCGCTACGCGCTCTGGCTGCAGCGACCGGCGACGCGGACCTACTTTCAGCGCGGCCTGCAACTCTTTTTTCAGCGCAAAAAACTATTGAGAAACACGGGAGCGGCGGCGGAAACCGTCGGCAAAAACCTGCTCGCGCAGAATTTCATTTTCAGGCGCGGCTTTCTTCGCTGGCTGACGCACGCTTTTATTATGTGGGGCTGCGTCATCGCCGCCGCGATCACGTTTCCGCTCGTCTTCGGCTGGGTTCATTTCGAACTCGAAGGCGATCTGGGATATCGAGCTTATTTATTCGGCATTCCGACCCAGCTCATGCAGGGACGCGACCTCTTCGCTTGGATAGTATTTCACGGGTTGGATTTCTCGGCGGTTATGGTCATCGCCGGTTGCGCGATCGCGATCCAGCGACGATTAAAAGACCGCGGCGCGATCGCCTATCAGACTTTTCTGCTCGATTTCGTGCCGCATATGATGCTGATCGCGATTTCCGTGACGGGTTTGATGCTGACCGCTTCGAGCCTCTGGTTCGAAGGCTACATGTATTCGTTCGTCGCGCTCGTTCATCAGGCGACGGTGATTATGACTTTGTTTTATCTGCCGTTCGGAAAGCTTTTTCACATCGTCCAGCGCCCGGCTTCCGTCGGCGTCGAACTTTATCAGCGGCGTTCGGAGGAGATGCCGCAGGCGATTTGTCCGCGCTGCAAAACCGAATTCGTCGGGCAGATGTGGATCGATGATTTGAAAAAAGTCGTCGACGATTTGGGGTTTGATTACCGCCTCGAAAACGGGCATACGCTGCAGGATTACTGCCCGCGTTGTAAACGTATTATGCGCGGCTTGGCGTACGCGAATCTGCCGCAAAAGAAAGAGCCGGTTTTCTACGGCGCGCGCGACGGCGGCGACGGTCACCCGACCGGAATTTCGAATGTTTCAGAAACCTCCGAAAGCAGACAAAAATAATTTTTATGTCAAAGGTTGAAAACTTAGAAAAAATCATCGAGCGATTCGGTCCGCATCTGCACGACGCGCCCGAGGGCGGCTGGCAGGCCGACCGTGTGATCGACAAAGTCGTGCCGACGCATTGCCCGTATTGCGCCGTGCAGTGCGGAATGAATCTGCTAGTTGAGAAAAACAAGGTCGTCGGCTTCGAACCCCGCTACGATTTCCCCGTCAACGAAGGTCGTCTCTGCCCGAAAGGCGTCACAGCTTACCTGCAAAATCATCACCCCGACCGCCTGCTTCATCCTTTAATCAAACGCAACGGCGAGTTTCAGGAAGCGAAGTGGGACGAAGCGCTTGATTTGATCGCGACTAAATTCAAGGAAATCCAGGCGAGATACGGCAAAAACGCGATCGGGATTTATTCCGGATCGTCTCTGACGACGGAAAAAACTTATATGATGGGCAAATTCGCCCGCGCCGGTCTGGGAACGAAATACATTGATTACAACGGCAGGCTTTGTATGGTTTCCGCCGCTGCCGGAAACAATAAAGCGTTCGGCATCGACCGTGCCGCCAATCCTTGGGCGGACATTCCGCTGGCGGAAGTTTTAATTTTGGCGGGCGCGAACTGCGCGGAAACTTTTCCGGTTTTGAACAAATTTTTGTGGCAGCAGCGCGACAACGGCGGACGCTGGATCGTCATCGACCCGCGCGAGACGCCGACCGCCAGGCAGGGCGATCTTCATTTGCAGTTAAAACCCGGCACGGACGTCGCTGTCGCCAACGGAATGCTGCACGTCATCGCCCGCGAAAATCTGATCGACCGGGATTTTATCAATAATTCGACTAACGATTGGGAAGAAACGCGCGCCGTGATCGAAAAATACACGCCCGATGTCTGTTCGCAGATTTCCGGCGTCCCGGCTGAAAAAATCGTCCAAGCCGGACTTTTATACGGACGCGCGCGCACGGGAATGATCATGCACGCGCGCGGCATCGAGCATCACACGAACGGCGTCAACAACGTGCTTTCTTACATAAACATTGTTCTCGCCACGGGCAAGATCGGCGAGCCCGGCAAAGGTTACGGCACGATCACCGGACAAGGTAACGGGCAGGGCGGGCGCGAACACGGACAAAAAGCCGACCAGCTGCCGGGGCAGCGCTCGATGCTCGACCCCGCGCACCGCAAGCACGTTTGCGAGATCTGGGGTCTGCCCGAAGAAGAACTGCCCGAAGCCGGAGTTTCGGTCGTCGAAATGTTCCAAAAAATGCGCGAAGGCGAAATCAAAGCTTTGTTTTCGCTGTGCAACAACGGTATGGTGAGCTTGCCGGACACGAATCGCATCCGGCAGTCGCTCGAGGGTTTGGAGTTCTACGTCAACGTCGATTTCTTTATGTCCGAAGCCTCGCGTTACGCCGACGTAGTTTTGCCGAGCACAACCTGGGCGGAAGACGAAGGCGTTACGGCTAATTCGGAAGCGCGCGTCGTGAAAATCAACAAAGCAGTCGATCCGCCGGGTGAAGCGAAGCCGGAATGGTGGATTATAAACCAGCTAGCCCGCCGCTTGGGACGCGAGAAATATTTCGATTTCAACAACCCGCGCGAGATTTTCGACGAACTGCGCGTTGCTTCGAAAGGCGGAAAGGCCGATTATTACGGTATCAGTTACGAAAAGATTGAGCGTCAGTACGGAGTGATGTGGCCCTGCCCGGCCGAAGAACATACGGGGACGCCGCGCCTGTTCGAAGACAAGCAATTTTATCACCCGGACAAAAAAGCGAAGTTTCACGCGATCGAATTCAAGCCGCCGAACGAGGTTCCCGACGGCGAATTTCCGCTGGCACTGACGACCGGGCGTGTCGTTTATCAATATCTTTCAGGCAATCAAACGCGCCGCATCGGTTTTCTCGTGCAGCAATGCCCGGAACCGTATGTCGAGATTCATCCCCAGACAGCGATGCAGCTGAAAATCAACGACGGCGAGCGAGTGAAAGTCGTTTCGCGGCGAGGCGAGGGCGTTTTTCCGGCTTTGATCGTGCGGACGATTCGACCGGACACGATTTTTATTCCGTATCACTGGGGCGAGCAGCTGGCGGCAAATCAGCTAACGAATCCGGCGCTCGACCCGACGTCGAAAATTCCCGAGTACAAAGCGTGCGCCGCGCGGATCGAGAAGATTCATGCGCGGGAATTGCCGATTTTAGGAAAAGGGCGCAGAGGCGCGAGTCTCAGCGAAGCGCAGAAAGGAAAATAAAACGAATACGGGAGGCCAATTTTCAATGGAAGAGACGATGTTTATAGATCCGCAGCGCTGCATCGGCTGTCGCTCGTGCGTCGCCGCGTGCCGCGAATGTTCGACGCACAAAGGTTACTCGATGATCTTTGTGGACTACATCGACCGTTCGGAGACGACCGCGACGATGCCGACCGTCTGCATGCACTGCACCGAGCCGACCTGCGCGCTCGTCTGCCCGGCGGACGCCATAAAAATGAACGAGGACGGCGTCGTGATGTCGGCGCTCAAGCCGCGCTGTCTCGATTGCCGCAACTGCGTCAACGCCTGCCCGTTCGGCGTGCCGAAATACAACTCAGCCATGCACCTGCAAATGAAATGCGACATGTGTTACGACCGCACTTCGGAAGGCTTAAAACCGATGTGCGCCTCGGTTTGTCCGACCGGCGCGATTTCGTTCGGGAAATACGAGCAGATCGTTCCGCTGCGCCGCACAAAACCGGTCAACGCGCACGTTTTTGGCAATCAGCACGTCGAAACGAAGGTTTATCTAATGCTGCCGACCGACGAATCGGAAGTAAAAATCGACGGCTGCGGCGTTTTCGAAGGCAGAATCGGTTTGACCGAACGGCAGCGGGAAACCGGCGAGTCGTGGATCGACATGCAGGTCGAGGAATCGGACAGAAGCAACGAATTCTAATTCGAGAAGCGAAAATTAATATGAGCTCAAGCAATTTATCAGAAGCAATCGACAAAGTCCTCTCCGACGAGCGCGATGTGCGCGAGGCGACCGCGTCGCATCAAAAGGAGTTCCCCTATGAGCGCGACGAAGAGGGACAGGTGACGCGCCGCGAGTTTTGCAATTTTTTGTTTTTGACTTCGAGCGCGCTGTTTTTGGGCGCGCTCGGTTTTGCCGGAAAATCCGTCTACGACGCTCAATTCGAGCCGACCTACTCGCCGATGATGATCGAAGGCGCCGGCACGATGCAGCCGGGAACCGCTTTGAATTTTCGTTATCCGAACGAAGAGGAAACCGCGATCTTGATTCGCGCCCGCGACGGCAATTACTACGCTTACGGTCAGAAATGCACGCATTTGTCGTGCCCGGTTTACTATTCGAAAGAACACAATCGGCTCGAATGCCCGTGTCACGAAGGCGGCTTCGACGCGCGGACGGGCAATGTTTTATACGGCCCGCCGCCGCGCCCGCTCGATAAAATAAAGATCGAAGTTCGCGGCGACGAGGTTTGGGCGGTCGGCAGAATTCCGAGCGGCGGAGAAAACGAACATGGAATTTAACGAGAAAAATCCGAGATTCAACACCCTGGAAGACGCGCAGGCGCGTTACCTTGCGGGCGATACGCGCGGCGTTTATAAACCGGCCGATTATCATGGCGGAAGACGCCCGATGGAGCGCGGGCGTACGGCTGTCTGGCAAGCGCGCCTTGTTTTGCTGGTAATGATAAATCTGGCTCAGCTCTGGATTTTGTCGGCGGCGGTCGAAGCGGCGCTGGCGCGCGAATTCAAACAGCTTCTGCCGCTCATTGTCTCGTCGGGCGTCTGCTGGCTGATCGCGCTCTCGATTTTCCTGTGGTGGAAACCGGCCTCGCGCCGCCGCACGAGCACCGGATACATCCGCGAGAACGAAAAGGATTGACCGCAGATGAATGCAGAATAGGCGGATAAGAAAAAATAGATTTCAGCCGCGAAAATCCGCGCGGCGGAAATAAAAATGAAGCGAAAAATCACCGGTTTCGATAAAGACGACGAAGGCGATTGGCGCGCGGCGCTCGACTGCGGTCATTTTCAGCACGTTCGGCACAAACCGCCGCTCGTTTCGCGCGAATGGGTTTTGACCGAAGCGGGACGCGAGGGCAAAATCGGCGCCGAGCTCGAGTGTAAAAAATGCGGCGAGAAAAAACCGGCAGATTTTTGATGATTTAAGCTTTTAAAAAACGCGAAATTTCACGCTTCAACTGCGGAAAATTTCGCGTTTTTCTTTTCGATCTTCAGTGCGAATCGAAAATATTAAATTGAATTGCCCGATTTCACCGCCGTCTCAGGCATTTACAAATTATTCAGTTCCCGGCACGACCCTTGCAAATCGTATCTACTTTGAAAATTCGGAGGAATTTTTATGAGCAATAATACATTCAAACCCGGTGCGGCCCGCGCGTTGTTTTTTTCGACGACGGCTTTTGCCGTTTCGTTTGCGGTTTGGGGATTGATCGCCGCGCTCGCGCCGCGTTTTACGGAAATTTACAAGCTTTCGGCGACGGAAAAAAGCATTTTAATCGCGATTCCGGTTTTGCTCGGTTCGATCGGCAGGCTCTTCTCCGGAATGCTCGCCGACCGATTCGGCGGGCGTAACGTCTTTTCGGCTTTGCTCGTCTTTTCCGCGCTGCCGGCGATCGCCGTCGGATTTTCGACCGGCTACACGCAGCTTTTAATTTTCGCGCTTTTTCTCGGCATCGCCGGCACGACCTTTCCCGTCGGCGTCGGTTTCACGTCGAAATGGTTTTCGCCGGAAAAACAGGGCATGGCGCTCGGCGTTTACGGCGCGGGTAACATCGGCCAATCAATCGCCGTCTTTTTCGCGCCGGTTTTGGCCCTCTGGTTCGGCGATTGGCGAACGGTGTTTTTCATCTTCGCCGCGGCGACTCTGATATGGGGCGTCGTGTTTTATTTCCTCGCGGAAGACGCTATTGTCCCGAATGCCGCTAAACCGAAGACTTTAACGGAAAATTTAAGCATTCTGAAGCGCTCTAAAGCGGCTTGGATTTTGTCGCTTTTTTATTTTCTCACTTTCGGCGGATTCGTCGCGCTCGCGCTGTATATGCCGACTTTTCTGCGCGAAATTTTCAGTCTTTCGGCGACCGACGCCGGGGCGAGAACCGCCGGATTCGTCGTGCTGGCCACCTTGATGCGACCAGTCGGCGGAATTCTAGCCGACAAAATAGGCGGCGCAAAAGTTTTGATGCTTGTATTTTTTGCCATCGCCGCCCTGTCTCTGCTTTTGAGCTTTTCGACGATGACGCTTTTCACCGTCGGCGCGCTCGGCTGCGCGGCGGCTCTCGGTTTGGGCAACGGCGCGGTCTTCAAATTAGTTCCGCAGTATTTTCCGAAAGAAACCGGAACGGTGACGGGCCTTGTCGGAGCATTCGGCGGCCTGGGCGGATTCTTCCCGCCGATCGAGCTCGGACTCGTCAAAGACGCGACCGGCAGTTATACGATCGGCTTTGTTCTGCTCGCGGCTTTCGCGGCGATTTGTCTTGCCGTCAACTATTTTATGTTTTTGCGCCGCGCCGATAGAGGTCTGACTGAAACATTAAACGCCCGGGCTTAAGAAAGGGTTTTATGAAGTCGAATGTTTTTTTAATCGTAATTTTTCTGGCTTGCTTCATTTCCGTTTCGGCGCAGCAAGCCCAACCCTCGCCCGCCACAGCCGGAGGTTTGCAGCAACGCATCACGCAGATGGAAACGGAAATGAAGCGACTAGCCGAAGAACTCGCAAATTTAAAGAATGCGCTCGCGGCTAATGATCCCGCGACGGAATCGACTGCTATCGGGTCGACAATCACCGGAATCGAATCGAAAACGGAAACAAAAACCGAAACGAAGCCCGAGAAAAAGGCGGATCGAAACGGCGAAGCGGCGAAACAAACGAAATCGACGGGCGTGGAACTCGGTTCGACGCGCCTGATTCCGTACGGCACGATATATTTCAATGCTTTTTCAAACGGCGCCGGAACGAACAACGCGGACGTTCCGCTTTTCGCTGCGCCGACCGGCAACGGCAATACGAGCGCGAGCGTCCGGCAAAGCCGTCTCGGCTTTCGGCTCGAAGGATTGAAAATCGGTGACGCAAATCTGAAAGCAGTTTTGGAAGCGGACTTTTTCGGCGGCTTTCCTTCGGTCGGCATCGGCGAAAATTTCGGAGTCGTGCGCTTGCGACTGGCGAACGCGCGGCTCGATTGGGAAAAACATCACTGACTGTCGGGCAGGACTGGATGGTCTTCGCGCCCGTCAATCCGGCATCTCTGGCGGCAGCCGCGATTCCGCAAATGGCCGCGGCCGGAAACAACTGGGCCCGCCTGCCGCAAATCAAAATCGAGAGAAAATTAAGTAAAAACTTCGCTTTGGCGGGCGCGATTCTCGCGCCGCAAACCGGCGACTTTTCGACTAATGCCGCTTTCTTTTTGCAGCCGACCAGCGGTGCCAGCTCGCGACTTCCGTTTTTCCAGAGTCGTCTTGCTTTTACGGAGCCGAATTTCTTCGGCACGAAAAAAACGGGCAGCGTCGGGTTTTCGGCGCATTACGGACGCTCGCGCGTTATTACCGGCGCGAGCCCGATCGTCGAAAACAACATCGAATCCTTCGGCGTCGCTTTGGACTGGAATTTCCCGCTCGCCGAAAGATTAAATCTATCGGGCGAGACGTTTTTCGGACGCAATTTGGGCGGTTTTCAAGCCGGCGTTTTTCAGAGCTACAACAACGATTTCGCTTACCGGCAAAACGGAAATCTGGTTTCTGCCGGCGTCCGCGCCGTCGGAACGAGAGGCGGTTGGACGCAGCTCGCGTTTACGCCCGACGTTCTGCAGAATCGACTTTCGCTTTATGGCTCGGTCGGCATTGACGACCCGGCAGATGCCGATTTAACCAGCCGCACGCCGCGTGATTTCAGGCGTCAGAATTTCGCCTTCGCCTTCGACGCCATTTACCGTTTATCGCCGCAATTACAAATCGGCACGGAGTTTCGACGGCTGCAAACCTTATATTTACTGAGCGGCGAACGAAGTTCCAATCACATTAACTTTAGCGCGGCATATAATTTTTAGAATCGCGAATCAAAAATTCTGATCAGTGAGGCGGACTCTTTCACGACCGTTATCGTTAACGATTTCAGATCGGTAACAAATCAGTGAGCGATGGACGGGCGTCGAAGCCTTTTCCTGAACTGATGCAGGAACGGAAATTTTAAGGCGTCGAAGTAATTTAGGACTTTACCAACCCATAAATATTAAAGTTAATAAAATAGTGTGTAGGAAAACTACAGTTTTCCTACACTCACTAAGAAGTGTTATGTTACTTGGTAAAAATTACTGTCCAAAAATAAAAAAGTGAGCTTTTGGACGCTTGCAGTATCTAGCGACCGTTACAAAGATTGGAGGTTTAATAACCGCTCTCCCTACATAATACTTAGTATGTAATACATACCTAAGTTTCGCCCAAAATAACTTTGATCTTGAATGGTTTGAGCAGCAGTCTGAGACTTTTGACCAACGCACGTGCCAACGGCACAGCACGGTTAATGACGATTCTTTGAATCGTTTCTCCGGCGTTGATTTCGATCCTGCCGGCGGCGGCAAAGACGTCCCTGACGATTCGCATCGATCCGTATCGATTGAGTTTCGGCGCGCTTTTCGAGAGCCACGCGATCGCCCATCGCAGCACATTGTGCGCCAGCGTCCCGAGCATCTGCACGATCTGTTGCGCGAAATAGCTTTTCTTGTTTCGCTTAGTGAGACCGAAGCCCTGTTTATCCTGCTTGAATTCGATCTCTACCGCGCCGCCGCGCCCGTCATACAATTTAACGTACGCGTGCAGCACCGCGCCCGGATCCGACAGCCCGTGCGCCGGCATTTCCAATAAATCGAAAACCTGCCGCGCCGTCAGCGTCGAAAGCCGCGCGGCGTAGTAAACGCCGCCTTTTTTATGCGGCGCCCGCAGGATCAGCCGGCGGACATTTCGTAGATTGTCGAGCTTTTCGCCCGTCGCCCACCCGAACTCGCGTTCCGGATTGTCCGGGTCGCGATGCCACTCCCGCACCTTTTGCGCAAAGGCTTCGGCGCGTTTCGACGAACAGTCCTTCAGATGGATCTGATAGCCGCGCCCGAGCAGCCAATTGACCCGGCGCAGACTGCCGACGCCGGCATCGACGCGCCACACCGTCCGGCGGCGGTTTTCGGCGTTCAGTTCACGAGCCTCTTCAGTCAGTTCGACGAGCGGGCAAAGCGTTTCGCGCAGCTGCACGTTGCCCGGGCAAACCACGTCCGTGACGACTTCGTGATATAACGCCGAGGTCACGCGCGCGAGCTGCCGCCCGTGGCATTCGTATCGTTTCGGGAAATAACCTCTGGCCGCCAGTTCGGCTTTCGGTCCGCTGGGCAGACCCGACATATCGGCGTCCAGGAGCTGCAATTTCTTTTCGTACGGATGCGAATAGGTCCGACCGCACTTTTTGAGGATCGCGTTCAGAGCATCGCGCATCTGCCTCACGTTTTCTCTCGTGCAAGCCGAAAGCGTTTCCTGCACGGTTGACTGCTCGGCGCACGAAGCTCGTCCGAAGGCTTTTTGCAAAGCGCGGTCGGCGCGCACGCGCGTGTTGATCTCGCACAGCCCGGACGCGCCCGCCAGCAAAGCGATAAAGGCGTCGGTGAGTTTCTCGAGCGGCGTGTGTCTGACGTTTTTCTGAGGCACTCGGACATGATCGCCGATCGTCTCGAAAATCTTCAGCTCGCGCAGTTTGATGCCGATCGCGCAAAGCGTCGCTCGCGTGGTAAACAATTCGGTCGTTCGGTTTGAAGTTACTTTCCTGGTTCGAGAGTTTGATTTAAAGTTGCTCGTTTTCATTGTTTTTCCCTCCGGAAAACGAGCAATGCCATAAAATTGGAGTTTGATGCAACTAATTTCAGATCAATAAGTTAAAGATTTCGTAAAAATGTATTTTAGGCAAAACTTAGGTAACATAATGGCGAATATCAGACCACAAAACCTTTGGTTCCATCACTTGCAAATGAAAAACCAGCTATTAAAAATGGAGTTTTGAGGAAAACCTCGATCTGTAATAATGAACCATTGGAGTAACTTCACCGCCCGTACTTTTGATTGTTTTCGGCCCGTGCTTTTGACCTTTCTATGCACCTAAGCAAGCGCCCGACGAATGGGTAACGACTGTTAGAATAATGCTTTAGAAAAGCGAAAGGGCGGCTTGCAACCGAGACCACCATTTCGCTTTGAAAGCCGAGCCTTATTTATCGACCTTTGACATGTACGTTTCCGCCGCCCACAGGAATCAGCGACAGATTCGTGCCGACGCGCCGCCAGATCGCCCCGCTTCCGTCGAGGATCGTGACGGCGTAGCCGTCCGTTTGACGCGGACTGAGCAGATCGCCGTCGCGGGCGTCGACCGTAAAGGTGTAGTTGCCCCACGATCCGACGACGAGCCCGGTGGCGGGGTTGATTTTCTGCAGGGTGGCGCGTCCCTTGAAAGAAGCGCGCCAGCGTCGAGCTGCCGGTCGGAGGGAAAAATCGAGAGTTCTCCCTGGCGGTAAGCGTGAATTCTCGCGAATAATGAGCATTACAAAAAGTCCTCGCGAATCGGCGAGAAGATGTCGATCAATTCGACTTCCTCGTCCATCATCGTTGCGCCGTGCCGGTGGTGCGGCGGAAAATGAAGGACCTCGCCGGACGAGGCGATCCGTTCCTCGCCATTGACGAAAAATTTGACCTTGCCCTTCAGTATCAGAGTCATCTGTTCGTGAGGGTGGGTGTGCTCGGGCGTCACGAGAAACGGCTCGAAGGTAAACCGAACCATCATCACGTTCTGTCCGACGACCATTTGTCGTTTGATTCCGGGAGCGGGGTGCTCGACCTCGACCTTGGTCCAATCGGTCACGAGCGCGTGCGTTTGCGTTCCTTCATTGTTCATAAAATGATTGCCTATTTGTTTTAGAATTGAATGCAGATTAAAGTTTTTGTTCAAACGAACGCAATTTTTCTGGAGAACCGGACCTGCTTAAACGGAGGTCCGGTTCCTCCCGAGTCGCCCGTTAAAAGGTCAGACGGATGCCGAACTGCAGCCGGCGCATCGGCCCGGCGCTGGTGATGCGCCCAAAGTTGCCGGGCGACGCTATGTTGGCGGGCGCCGACGCGTTCGGCAGATCGTAATTGACGTTGTTGAAAATGTTCGTTCCCTCGCCGCGAAGCTGCACCTTGAAGCGCTCGCCGAACCGAAGATCGCGCGAGAGCGCCAGATCGACCGCCCGGTAACCGGGACCCGTCAGAAAGTTTCGCGGCGAGTTGCCTTCGGTCGCCACGCCCGTCACCGCGAGATTTCGCCTAAAGGCATCGATGTTGAACCACCGGTCCGCCGTCGGATTATCGAGATGCGGATCGCCGATGACCTGGGCGCGGTCGTTCGTGGTTCCGTCCAGGTTGGCGTCGACGTTTCCGTTCGTCACCGTAAAGGGACGTCCGCTGCGGATCCTGACGATCGGAGACACGCTCCAGCCGTTGACGATTCCCTTCAGGATTTTATTGTCGCCTTTGTAAAAGTCGGGACGGAAATTCATGCTCATGGCGAAGACGTGACGCTGATCGGTGTCGGCCCGCCCTTTCTCCAAGTAAAGCTTGCTGTAATTCTGCGCGAGCCCCTGCGTCGTGTTGTTATGAAGCTGGACGGTGCTGAGCGTTTTGCTGAGCGTGTAAAACCCGTTAAATGTTATCCGGCTGCCGAGCCGGTACGCGCCGGTCAGCTGCATGGCGTGGTAGGAGGCTTCCTGATCCGAGTCCAGAACGGTGACGGCGCCGAACAGCGGATTCGGGCGGCGAGACAGGACGTTGCCGGTCGTGGCGGTCGGCGTCAGCACGGGGTAGTTGACGTCGCGCCCGAACGGCAAATTTCCGCTCAGCGTGCCGACGTAGGCGGCGCCGACCGTTAATCCTTTTAACAGCTGGCGCTGAATCGAAACGTTGGTTTGGAAAGTCCGCGGCCATTTAAAGTCCGGCGAGACGGCGAACAGCCCGCCGCCGGTGGTAAACCCGCCGTTGTACGGAAAGGGATTCCCGCCCGGGAAATTGTTGTACGGATTGCTGAGCGACGCGCCGAGCGGCTGAAGCGTCACGGCGTTCGCCCGGCGATTGATGTTCGTAAAGGTCAAACGGGTCGAGAACGGCTGGAAATTCGTCATCGTATTCCACTCGTTGCCCGAGATGCTGCCGTAGAATATGCCGGCCGCGGCGCGCACCGCCGTTTTGCCGTCGCCGAACGGGTCCCAGGCGAATCCGAACCGCGGAGAAAAGTGGCTGTAGCTGACCGGAATGCCGCCCCGTTCGACGCCCGGATCGCCGTAGAACAAAGCCCCGATCGGCGCGAGCGAATTGACCGTCGATTTTTGTCCCGGCACATAATTGACGACCCGGTTTTGCGGATCGGTGGGCGGCGTCTGAACATCCCATCGCATCCCGAGATTCAGCGTCACGCGCGAGTTGACGCGAAAATCGTCCTGCAGGAAGAGCGCCCCGTACCAGGTATTGGTGTAGCCGGTGACGGGCGCGTCCTGGGTGACCGCGCTCGGAATGCCGAGCAGGAAATCCGCGAAACCGTTTCCGGTGGAGGTGTTGTTGAAAGTAAAAACGCCGTAGTTATTGAGCAGCGTTTGCTGGATGTCTTTATTGAGCGTCACTTCGCCGCCAAGTTTGAGCGAGTGGCGCCCGATCGTCCAGCTGAAAACGTCGCGCATCGAGTAAAGATTGGTCCCGGCAGTCGGACCGCCGATCGCGTTCGACAACGTGAAATACCCCGTCACTGTTATTTGCGGCAGCGACGGTTCGCCCTGCGGGAAAAACGACGAACCGAGGTCCCTCAGCGAGGTGTCCGGCACATTAAGCCGTCCGCCGAAATTTCTGGTGTAGGTCAGCCAGACCTGATTGACCTTGTTCGGTCCGATGACCCAGACGTCGCTGAGGTTTACGTTATGCTGCCGCCACTTATAATCCTGCGTCGCCCAAGCGACGTTGCCGGACCCGGGAAACACGGTGGTTTTGCCGGCGGTCGTATAATACGAAAACGTCAAGCGGTGCGCCTGGTTAATCTGGTGGTCGACCTTGCCGAGGTATTCGTTGGTATCAAAGGGATTCGCGACATTGCCCTGCCACCCGATCAAGCCTCGTCCCGGGATCACCACGTTGGGAAGCGGGATAAAGGTGTCGACGATCTTTCTCGCGACCGGGTCGATCCGGTTCGCACAGATCACGCCCACGACGCCGCTGCAGGAAAAGGTCGCGGCGTTCGCGAGCGTCGTGCCGGTCGCCGGATCTCTCGGCACGGCGCCGCTCGACGCCCTGAAATCGCCGGCGCGCTCGGCGGCCGTCGGCACGATCGCGCCCGCTAGGAAAGTGCTCGTCGTCTGACGCAGCCCGGAGTAGGAAAAAAAGAAAAACGTCCGGTCGGTCTTGATCGGGCCGCCGATCGTGCCGCCGAACTGATTGCGCCGGTACGGAGCCTTTTCTAGCACCGAACCCCATTCGTTGGCGTTGAACTTGTCGTTGCGGACGAATTCGTACAACGATCCGCGGAACTTGTTCGTGCCGGATTTGGTCAGGACGTTGACGATGCCGCTGGCGAACCGACCGTACTCTGCATTGTAGCTGTTGGTCTGGATGCGGAATTCCTGAATCGCGTCCGGGCTCGGCGCGACGTTTCCGGTGTTGCGAAGATTCGTCATGTTCGTGCCGCCGTCGAGATAGTAATTGACCGAGCCGGTGCCGCCGTCGGTGCCGCCGTTAATGAGCGTCCGCTGCTCGGGAAATCCCAAACTGAGGTTACTGGTAGAGGCCGACGCGGTCGCGACGCCGGTGTTGTTCGACTGAACTCCCGGGGTCAGATCGAGCAACGCGTATGCATTACGCTCGACCAGCGGAAGATTTTCGATCTCCTGGGACTGGATCGTGCGCCCGAGTTCCGCCGAAGCGGTGTTGACCTCGGGCGGAGCCGTCGTGACGGTCACTTCTTCATTGACGGAGCCGATCTCGAGACTGACGTCCGTGCGGGCGATGTCGGTGACGCGCAGGACGAGGCCCTCGCGGATCGCCTTTTTGAAGCCGGAGCCCGCCGTCACCTCCACCACGTAGTTGCCGACCGGAAGGAACTCGATCCGGTAATTGCCCTCCTCGTCGGAACTCACCGTTCGCGTCAGCCCCGTTTCGGTGTTGCGCGCCGTCACGCTCGCCGAAGGCACCGCCTGCCCGCTCGGATCCGAAATGGTGCCGACGATCGTGGCGGTCGTGATTTGAGCCACGGAAACCACGGGGAGCGCGACCAGAAACGTGATCGCGGCAAAAACCGCGACCCTCAATTTTCGGCAAACAGCATCTCTCAAAGCCAAAACTTCCTTGGAGCGTTTCATCTCTTTTTCTCCTTTACAGATACTAAATCTTAAATTTTGAACAGCTCTTTTTCCGTTCAAAATCGGCCGGAATAAATTTTATTGAATACGGTGATTGTGTCTCGATAGACTATGTGATAACATGTTAACGTTAACTTAATTATTTTGTCAAATCATATTTTTACAACCTTCTGCGAATACATATGCCAAAGAAAAGGCCTGCCACATTAAGCGATATCGCGGCGAGCGTGGGCGTCGCGCCGATGACCGTCTCGCGCGTCGTCAACGAAAACGGTTACGTCAGCGAACAAACGCGGGAAAAAGTTCTGCAGGCCATCAAAGATTTAAATTACCGGCGCAACGGTTCGGCGCGAAATTTGAAGCGCCGCTGCACGGAAACGGTCGGGCTGGTCCTGGGCGATATTTCCAATCCCTACTCGACCGAACTCGCGAACGCGGTTCGCGAGACGCTGTCGGCGCGGGGCTTTTCTCTGTTCATCTGCATCAGCGAGCACAGCGCGAAAGAAGATATCGCGGCGTTAGGCGCGCTGGTCAATCACAGCGTCGACGGCTTGATCGTCGCGACGCGCTCGAATAAAGGCGGCGACGAATACTTAAGGGAAATTGTGGAAAGCAACGTGCCGGTCGTCGTCATCGGGCGTGATTTTCATCACGCGGACGTCGATTTCGTTTCGACCGACAACCTCAACGGCGGCTTCGAAGCGACGCGTCATCTGATTGATTTGGGACACCGGCGGATCGGTTTTATCGGCGCGACGCTCGGCGGCGGGTCGAGCCTGAAAAGGCTGCAGGGTTACCTGAAGGCGCTCGAACAATACAAAATCACGGTCGACGAGCGGCTCGTGACCGGGCCGCGCGAGGCGATTTCCGAGGTTCCCGGGTATTCGACCGAGCGGATCGGTTACGAGGGAATGAAACGTCTGCTGTCGTTGCCGGAACGCCCGACGGCGATTTTCGCTCGCAACGACTTTACCGCCATAGGCGCCATGACGGCGATCAAGGAAGCCGGTTTAAAGATCCCCGAAGACATCGCCATCGTCGGGTTTGACGATATCCCGCTGGCTGTCCATACGGCTCCGAGCTTAACGACCGTGCGGCAGCCGATGCGTCTGCAGGGCAAACTCGCGGCGGAAATGCTGCTCGAAAGGATCGAGAACGACAGCGTCGAGCAACGACGCGAACACGTCCTCAATTGCGAATTGATTATCAGAAATTCGACCGTTTGAATCGTTTCGGAAATGCAAAATTGTGGTTTTTACCGTGGATCGTTCTGTTATCGCTAACATATTTAACATTGAATTTTCGGCGGCGTTGATTTTTTTTACTTCCGCAGCGAATCGTTCGGGATGTGTTGTCGCCGATTTCGCCCGCTCGAAATCAAACCGCTCTTCCCGGCTTCGACGCGGCGCGGAATCGTTCGGACAGCCCGCGCCCGGAGTTAAAGGGTCAAAATTCGCGGTTGTATCTTACCGCTCCCGTTTAGCCCGCGGCCCGCGAAAGCGGAAGGCGAAGGCTGCCGGTTGCGGCGAACCGCAACGGACGTTCTTCAAACACGAAGGCGCGTCCACTCGGAAACAGCAGAAAGTCCGGTCGAAACCGAATAAATGCATGTCGGCTTCATTGAACCCGTAAAAGGCTTTAACTTTTTTATGATGGAAATCGAAAGCAACACGAAAAACACGAGCGGCATTGACTTTACCGAAAGCGACGGTTTCAAGCTTCACGGTTTGCGCTGGCTGATCATCGCGTTGATCTTTTTCGCCACGCTGATCAATTATATCGACCGGCTGACGATTTCCGTGCTCGCGCCGGAGATCGTCCGGGATCTGGGACTGACGAACACCCAGTTCGGCGGCATCGCGACTTGGTTCCTGCTCGCCTACACGATCAGCCAAAGCTTTTCCGGCAAACTTTACGACCGGATCGGCATTAAAAAAGGATTCGTCGTTTCGATCGTCGTTTGGTCGGCCGCCGCGATGGCTCACGCTTTCGCGGTCGGTCTGCGCAGCCTGAGTTTCTTCCGGTTCATCCTCGGACTCGGCGAGGCGGGAAACTGGCCCGGGGCGGCGAAGACCGTCGCCGAATGGTTCCCGGCGCGTCAGCGCGCGCTCGGCATGGCGATTTTCAACAGCGGCGCGGCGCTCGGATCGATCGTCGCGCCGCCGATCATCGTCGGACTGACGGCTTATTTCGGACACTGGTACGAAACCTTCCTCGTGACGGGCGCGCTCGGTTTTATCTGGCTGTTTTTTTGGTGGCTGATCTACGACTCGCCGGAAAAGCATAAATGGCTGACCAAAGACGAATACGCGATTATTCGCGCCGACGATCCGGCAAAACAGACGATTTCCCTGCCGGAAGCGGTAATCCGCGCGGAGCGACCGAGCATCGCCCCGGCAGAGAAACCGGTCGGATGGTTCGACCTTTTGACTTACCGACAAACATGGGGAATCGTGCTGTCGCGTTTTTTGGTCGATCCGGTGTGGTGGCTTTATATCACGTGGCTGCCGCTTTTCCTGAATCAGGTACACGGCTTCGACTTAAAACAGATCGGGCTTTTCGCCTGGGTGCCGTACGTCGCGGCGGACGCCGGCAGCCTTTTCGGGGGCTGGCTTTCGGGTTTTCTGATCAGCCGCGGATGGACGGTCAACGGCGCCCGAAAAGCGGTCATCGCGTTCGCGGCGTGTTTGATGCCGGCGGGCATCCTGGCGGCGTTTACGCCCGATTCGATGACGGCGCTCGCGCTGATCGGCGTCGTTTTATTCGGTTTTCAGGTCTGGATAAACAATGTTCAGACGCTGCCGAGCGACTTTTTCCCGAAATCGGCGGTCGGCTCGGTCGCCGGACTGGGCGGCACGGGCGCCGGCCTCGGTTCGATGATCTTTATTTTCACGACCGGTTGGGTCGTGGACAATTTTTCCTACGCACCGATTCTGATCGCCGCGGGACTGCTCGCGCCGCTCGGCACGGTCCTGCTGTTCATTCTGGCGGGGAGAATCGAAAAGGTCGAAAATTTTACCGAAAACCCGTGATATGCCGCCCGAAAAAAGAATTTCGAAATAACGAACGCGAGTTGTACGAACCGCCGCGCGTCAAGCCGGAAACTGAATGGCACTGCGCGACGACCAGCGACAATAATGTTTTAAAACTAAAAAAACACAGGAGACTTATGACAAACTTTTTTGATTTTACGGGCAAAGTCGTCCTCGTCACGGGCGCGTCTTCGGGCATCGGGCGGGCGACCGCCGAATTTTTCGGCGAATGCGGCGCGCGCGTCGCGGTCAGTTATTTAAGGAATCGGGCGGGCGCCGAAGCAACCCTCGCTTCGATTTCATCGAACCACGCGCTCGCCGCGCCGAGCGGGGCGGCGAGCGAAATCGGCGGCCGTTCACGGGCGATCGCGATTCGGGCGGACGTCACGATAAATTCGGAAATCGAGCGGATGATCGCGGAAGTCGAAGACCGATTGGGCACGATCGACATTTTGGTGAACAACGCCGGGTCGTTGGTCGAAAGACTGAAAACGGCGGATTTGACCGAAGCGCGCTGGGACGAGGTTTTCGCGCTCAACGTCAAATCGGCGTTTTTCGCCGCCCAGCGCGTCATTCCGAAAATGCTCGAAAAAGGAGCCGGCGTGATCGTCAACGTCACTTCGATCGCCGGACGCAACGGCGGCGCGCTCGGCTCGATCCATTATGCCGCCGCAAAGGGCGCGATGCTCACCATGAACAAGGGGCTCGCCAAAGAATTCGCCAATCGGGGCATCCGCGTCAACGGGGTTTCGCCCGGGGTAATCGACACGCCTTTTCACGAAACCTTCTCGACGCCGGAAGCGATGGCGAATTTCGCCAACAACCTCATCCCGATGGGGAGAGTCGGGACAAGCAGAGAAGTCGCACAGGTCATCGCGTTTCTAGCCTCCGACGCGGCCTCCTACCTTTGCGGCGAAACGATCGAAATCAACGGCGGCATGTTGATGGATTAATCAAAACTTCAGAGAAACATACGTTATTTTTTGACTGGTTAATACGGGCTTTTCGGTTTTGAAGCCGCCGCAACACAGAAAAAATAAAATCAAAAAGAAATTATGTCGAAAAAATTAACGATCCTATATTTATTGATCCTTTTCTCGTTTTGCATAAGCGCGCCCGCGCAGGATAAACAGGAACTCGAAGCCGAGCGCGAAGCAAATCAGAAGCTCAAAGGCGAGCACCCGCTCGTCGAGTTGACGAGGACCAGACCGGCGAGTTTGAAAAAGGAGCTCGAAAACGTTCACCCGCGCGTTTTTCTGACGCAAAGCGAGATCGACGCGCTGAAGGCGAAAACAAAAGCGCAGCCCGAGCTCTGGAACGCGGCGCTAGCGCGTGTACGGGCGCTGACGGTCGAACCGCCCGCGCCGCCGGCGGAGGCGCGGCGCGTGCAAAATGAAGTCGGAATCGGAATCGCTGAAGCCGCCTTCGTTTACAAAATCACGGGCGATAAAAAATACCTGGACGCCGCCAAAAAATATATGGACGCGGCGGTGACCTATAACGTCTGGGGTTATTCCTACAACAAACCGAACGTCGATCTGGCTGCCGGGCATCTGCTTTACGGAATGGGTTGGGGCTACGATCTTTTGTACCACGATTTGACCGCCGACGAGCGGACGAAGTACCGCGAGAAGCTCATCAAACAAGCCCGTTTGCTGTACGACTTCTTCAAGCCGAAAAACGGCAAATCCTATGCTTACAGCCAGAACCATACGTTTATTCCGATTTCCGGTCTTGCCGTCGCGGCTTACGCCTTGATGGGCGAAGTCGACGAAGCGCGGGACTGGGCCGCGCTGTCGCGCGCGATCTTCGACCGCGTGCTGGCGACTTACTCCGAGGACGGTTATTTTTATGAAGGCATGGAGTACTGGATTTTCTCGACGCCGTGGCTCGTTCATTACATGGACGCGCATCTGGCGTCGACCGGCGAAAATCTTTATCTGACGACGCCCGGCTTTCGCCTCGCCCACAAATACGTCGCGCACGCGACGCTGCCGGGCGGCGAATTCAATTTCGACTTCGGCGATATCTATGCCGGCAACGTCACACGCTCGCGCAAAGGCGACGATTACGAACGGGAAAGAATCAACGGCAAGTTCCGCACGAACTACAATATTCTCTATAATCTCGCCACGCGCTACGGCAACGGCGAAGCGCAGGGCGTCGCCGATTGGCTGAAAAGCAAAGGACAGGTCAACGCCGAGGAATTCTGGACGTTCATCTGGTACAGCGATTCGCTCAAATCCGTTCCGATCGATAATCAGGAAAAATGGCATTACTTTGCCGATCACGAAGTCGTCTACTGGCGCTCGTCGTGGACGGACGACGCGACGGCGTTTGCCTTCAAAGCCGGACCGCCCGAAGGCCACGCGGCGACCGAAAAACTGCAAAAGTTTCCCGACTGGCGGCTTTCTTCCGGGCACGCGCACCCTGATGCCGGATCGTTCATTATCTGGGCGAACGGCAAATATTTGACGGGCGATTCGGGCTACGCCGGCGTTCCTCTGACCGAACACCACAACACGCTCGTTTTCGACGGCAGAGGGCAGGCGAAAGAAGGAAAGGGACACGACGCTTTCGCCGGCGTTTCTTATGAAAGACTGAATAGAATCAGACTTCGCGACGTTAAAATGAACGCGCAGAAAGTATCGCTGATCGCCGATTTAACGGCGGCTTACGAACCCGAGGTCGGCGTGCAGGAATTCACGAGGAGGTTCGAATTCAGCGCGCCGGACGGTTTCGTCGTCAGCGACACGGTCAGACTCGAACGGGCGCAAACGATCACTTCATACCTTCACGCCGACACGAAGATCGCGCAGGACGGGAAAAACATCTTTAATTTCGAACCCGGCGGCACGAGTCTGCTGGCGGAAATCACCAAACCCAAAGATTTTGTAACGAAAATCGAAGAAAATATTTTAACGGCACCCGGAAGACCGGGAAGCGTCGATAAAGGCGAACGCGAAAAACGCGGCTGGCGGCTGGCAATTACGCCCAGTAAGCCGGAAAAGGAAGCGAGTTTTCTTGTCAGGATGAAAATTCAGCCAGCCTCGAATAATACGATTTCAAATTTACGTTCTTTATTGAAGGACGACCGCTTTCAATTAATTTACAACTGCGAAAAAGCGTCTCAAAAAGGGTCGTTTTTGGGACTCTTAAAATAAAACGACAGCTCACATTGGGAGGCCGCTTTTATTTTTATGAACCTGTAAAATTGGGGGCGCGTTTTCCGAAAAACGCCTCGACGCCTTCCTTAAAATCGTTGCCCTTGCCGGATTCGATTTGCAGGCGGTGTTCGAGATCGAGCTGCGCGGCGAGATCGTTCGAAAACGAGGCGTTGAGCATTTGCTTGATGCGTCCGATCGAAGCGGTCGGCGCGAGCGCGAGTTTGCGCGCCGTTTTCAGAGCTTCTTCCGTCAAGCTTTCCGCCGGGACGACGCGGTTGATCATGCCGATTTCGGCGGCGCGCGCGGCGGAGAGCGTGTCGCCGGTCATAAAAATTTCCGCCGCGAGTTTTTCGCCGACCGCGCGCGGCAGGAAAAACGAGCCGCCGCAGTCGGGCGAGAGACCGATCCTCACGAACGCTTCGTTGAACGACGCGTTTTCCGCCGCCAGCACGATGTCGCAGGCGAGCGCGAAATTCGTGCCCGCGCCGGCGCACACGCCCTGCACCGCCGCGACGAACGGGATCGGCGTTTCGCGGATCAGCAGAACGACGTCGTGCAGCGCTTTTAAGGGCTCTTCGAGAAACGCCTCGATCCTTCCTTCCTTTTCCCACATCTGCCGCATCTCGCGCAGATCGCCGCCCGAGCAGAAAGCGCGTCCCGCGCCGGTCAAAACTACGGCGCGCGCTTTATCCTCGATCGCCCGGCGGGCGGCGGAAAATAAATCGCGCGTCAGTGCGAGCGACAGCGCATTCAAGGCTTCGGGGCGATTGAAAGTGACGACGGCGACGTTTTCCTGTAATTCGTAGTTGACGGTTTCGAAAGACATAAGTGGTCGGTGGTCAGTAGTCGGTGATCAGTTAAAATCAGAAAAACCTGACCACTGTCCACCGACCACTGAGTTACGCGAAGCGTAAGCGCGACTTATTGGCGTTGTAGCATTCGCGGCACAGCACGGCGCGACCGACTTTCGGCTGAAACGGCACTTGATCGTGCTTGCCGCAATGGTCGCAGACGATTTCGAATTTGGTCGGCGCGTTGTCGCCCGCGACGGTTTTTTTCGAGCGGCATTTCGGGCACCGCTGCGGCGCCATCATGTTGCGTTGGTAAAAAATTTCCTGTTCTTTTTCCGTAAAAAGAAAAACTTCTTTGCATTGAACACACGGAATTTCGATATCCGGCATTTCATTTATCTCCTTTTTTTGATGAGTGTAGCACAAACCCTAAAATTTATATAACCCGGTTCAACACCAAAACTTAGATTTTGGAAATCGTTTTGTTTTTTGACTTTATAGACGAACGAATTAAAATAACTGGATTAAAATAATCGGAGAAAAATCCTTGAAACTAAAAACCTTTGTTTTGTCTTTTATCTTTCTGGCGTCCGTCGCCGCCGGCGCGGCGCGCGCGCAGTCGAGCGTGACGGGTTCGATCACGGGCAGAATCGTCACGGCGAACGGCACGGGCGTGCGGCGCGCGAGCGTGACGGTCATGAACCTCACGACTTTCGAAACGCAGACGCGAATCGCGAACGATTTCGGTTACTTTAGATTCAACGACCTGCCGATTATCAATTTATACGTCGTGACGGTCGGCTCGAAACGCCATTCGTTCAACTTCGCCTCGCAGCTCGTCCAGTTCACCGACCTCGAACACAATCTGCTTTTTATCGCCGAAGAGTAACTCAATCCTCGCTCAAGGCGCGCACGTGATTCGCGACCGTTCCGCCGAGCGTGTCGAGGTTGTAACCGCCTTCGAGCGCCGAAACGACGCGCCCGCCGCAGGTTTCATCAGCCCACTCCCTGAGCGTGCGCGTCATCGAAATATAATCTTCGTCTTCGAGCCGCAGCTGCCCGAGCGGGTCGGTCAGATGCGCGTCGAACCCGGCGGAAATCAAGACCAAATCCGGCTGAAAACGCGCGCCGATGTCGGCGATCGCCGCTTCGAACATTCTCTTTTGATCGCCCGCCTTCGTGTGCGCCTTGACCGGAACGTTCATCGTGTAGCCGCGCCCGCGCCCGAAGCCGGTTTCGCCCCGGCTGCCGGTTCCCGGATACCACGGATACTGGTGCATCGAGAAGAAAAAAACCGAAGGGTCGTCGAAGAAAATGCCCTGCGTGCCGTTGCCGTGATGCACGTCCCAGTCGATGATCGCGACGCGTTCGATTTCCTTGTAGCGATTCTGCGCGTATCGCGCGGCGACCGCGACGTTGTTGAAAAGACAAAACCCCATCGCGCTTTCGGCCGTCGCGTGATGTCCGGGCGGGCGCACGGCGACGAACGCGTTTTGCGCCTCGCCCGCCATGACCGCGTCGACGCCGCGGCAGACGCCGCCCGCGCCGTAGAGCGCCGCTTCGAAAGACTTCATCGAAATCGCCGTGTCGGCGTCGAGCATTTCCAAGCCGTTTTCGAACGCGCCCTCGACGCGCCGGAAATGTTCTTTCGTATGCGCCGCCTGAATCGTGCCTTTCGACGCCGGCTCCGGCGTGATTTCGAGCAATGATCGCCAGAATTCGGCGTCTCTGCGCAGCCCGTTCATGACGGCTTCGTACCGGCGCGGCGTCTCGGGATGACCGAAACCGGTGTCGTGTTTCTGATAAATCGGATGGTGGATCAAAGCTGTTTTCATAAATCACTTTCTAAAATCATTCTATCGGGCTGCAATCAATTCCGCTAACTCTGGTCAACTCCAAACCATTTTTGAAAACAAGCTGCAGCCCGTGTTCCGGTTCCCATTCACATTCGGAATATATAAGCAAGTAAATATTTTTGTCTTCATTGCCGCCCGAACAAACATTGATTTCGGTGGGATATACTAAATTCCAAATCCCACTTTTATTATTTATTTCCAACGGCTTCGCGCCGTCCGGCAAAGCATCGTACCAATCCTGTATAATTCGATACTCTTTGTAAACAGGAGTTGAAAGATTTAATTTATCATCAGTATTTTTCGCCAAAAAATTCTTTATTGCCTGATTTGCAGCAGATAAAAAATCCTCATCATCGAAAGAATTTTCGTCAAAAGAAAATTTCAACATTTTTCCGTCGAAAAACTTTATTGGCACAGGCTCGCTAATCAACCATTCTTCAGGATTTTCAGGATGCGGCTCTAATTTTCCGATAGATTCAATTTCTATGTTTGCCATAACTTAACAAATTCTTCATTCGTCAATTGTTTGCAAAAAAGCTTCGATCAACAGATTTATCGCTTCGAGGGTTGCCGCGTCTGAAATTTCGCCGGCGGAATTTATTTTCGTTCGCGCGCCGGAGACGAGCAGCGCCGTCGTTTCCGTCAAATTCGCGCCGATCGTTTTCAAAACGAGGAAAAGCGATTCGTGCGTTTTCTCGCCGGCGCTCGAAGCCGTGATCAGCGCCACGGGTTTTTCGGCGAAATCATTCGTTCCGACCGTCCATTCGAGCGCGTTCTTTAAAGCGCCCGGAATGCTGAAGACGTATTCCGGCGTGCAGATCAAAACGCCGTCCGCCGCTCGGACGCGCCGCCGGAAATCCTCGACTTCCGCGATCGGCGCGCCTTTTTCGAGGTCCGGATTAAAATGCGGCAATCGCGCTAAATCCTCGTAAAGCGTTACATTTACGCGGTCCGCATAGAGTGCCTCGATTTGTCTGATGATCGAAAGATTCGTCGACCGGGCGCGCAGGCTGCCCGCAATAGCCAGTATTGTTTTCATTGACTCCGCCCTGAAATTACGCCAACTGTAACCTACCAAACATAACCTTTGACGGTTTCCCAATAGAATACAAGATTGAAAGGAGAAAGGTTGCAGTCAGTATACAAAAATACAACCGCTCCGGAGAAATAGGAGAATTTTCAATGAGAAGAACATTAACATTATCAGCAATTTTAACGCTTGCCGTCGCCGGCGCGAGCTGTTCGTCCGACACCGGCAACGCCAACGCCAACACGACGCGCAACGCGAATACGACGAGCAACAGCATGATGAACAGCGGCGGCACCAGCAACACCGGCACGATCGGCGGCGGCACGACCAACACCGGCACGACGACCGGCAACACGGGGACGACCACGGGTAACACGGGAACGACTACAGGCAATACGGGCACGACCGGCAATATGACCGGCGCGAACACGCGTTCGACCAATACGGGCACGACCGGCAACACCGGCAGAACCGGCAATACCGGCGGCACGACGAACGGCGCGACGACCCGCACGAGTCCGGGCGGAACGACGAACCGTTAAGAATTTCATAAATTAAAATAACGAAAAAAAGCGCGCTCGATTTTCGTCGAGCGCGCTTTTTTCGTTTCGACCGCGAAGCCGTCAGATGAACGCCGTTTCGTGAAGCAGCGCGCCCGCCGCGAAGCGTTCGAGGCGCAGGCACGATACGTCGAGGAATTTCGCTTCGCCGTCGAGCATGATTTCGGCGAGCGCGCGCCCGGTCGCCGGCGAATGCATCACGCCGTGACCGGAAAAACCGCCGGCGAAATACAAGCCGCCGACCGCGCAGCCGCCCAGAATCGCGTGATGATCGGGCGTGTTCTCGTAAAGCCCGGCGCGGCATTTCGCTAAAACCGGTTCGGTTTCATACAAAAACGGCGCGCGTTTGCGGGCGCGTTCGTAAACTTTACCGATAAACGATTCGTCGAAATCGGTGCCGAACGACGCTTTTTCGTCCGGATCGGGATAGGCGAAAAGCACTTCCCGATTATCGGCGTTCGCCGCTGGATCGACGAAATCGCGCGCCGGTCGAAAATGGAAGCCGCTGCCGAGATCGATCACCATCGGCATATTTTCCGGCAGTTTTTCCTTCGCCCTCGCCCAGACGATCTGGCGCTTTTGCGGCTCGACCGGCAAATCGACGCCGGCGGTCGCGGCGAGGTCGCGCGCCCACGCGCCGGCGCAGACGACCGCTTTTTCGCATTCGATCCTGCCTTTGTCGGTCGCGACCGCCGTCACGCGTCCGCCCGCGGTTTCGATCGCGGCGGCGTTCGTTCCGAACTCGATTCGCGCGCCTTTGTCGAGGGCGCGCGCCGTAAATCCGCGCATCACCGCGAGCGGATTGATAAAACCGTCGTTTTGCCCGAAGCTGCCGCCGGCGATGTCCGCGCAGCTGAGGATCGGGCAGATTTTTTCGATCGTTCGCGCGTCGACGATCTCGATGCCCCGCACGCCGAGCGCTTTTTGCGTTTCGACGTTGCGCTTCAAATAATCGAGCTGCCGTTCGTCCGTCGCGAAAAACAGGTAACCGCGCGGCTCGTAACCGCAGTCGAAATCCCAATCCCGGAAAAAGCCGAGCGAGTAAAGCGACATTTCGATGTTGATCGCGGTTTCGAACTGCGCGCGCACGCCGCCGGTCGCCTTGCCGGTCGAGCCGGTGCCCTGCGCGGCAGCGCGTTCCAGAATCAAAACGTCCCGCGCGCCGCGCTCGGTCAAATGATACGCGACGCTCGCGCCGACCACGCCGCCGCCGATGATAACGATTTCAGATTTCATTCTTATTTTTGAGCCACGAACAACCACGAAAGAACGCAAAAAAAATAAAAATATTTCGTGAAATTTCGTGTTTGTTCGTGGCTCAAATTCTTATTCCGAATCGACGCCCGCGGCCTTCAAAACGAAATCCGGCGTTTTCGGCTCGTCCGGCAAAACGTTACCTTTGCCTTTGTCGATCGCCCAACGGTGAAGCCACGAAATGCCGTTGCGGCGCACGAAATTGTCGGGCAGGCGATACGCTTCGTCTTTCAGGGCGTCGTCGAGCGTGACGAATTTGTAGCCGCGCTTTTTGTACATCCGCGCGAGGTCGTCGAAATAATCGGAATTGATGAAATTCGCGTGAAGGAGCAGAATCTGCCGGATTTCGCGCCCGAAGAGCCTGACCGACTGGCGTTCCCAGTAATCGGTTTTCGATTCCATGTAAGAAATGTAAGCCGCGCCGATTTCCTTCATTAATTTTTTGTCGCCCTTGTCGAACGCGTTGTCGTAAGCGCGCGCGAAAATCCAGTCGGAATTGTCGATCGTGACCGGCGCGATCGCGTAGCCGTGCTCGGTCAGGAATTTGCCGAGCCCGCTTTTCGTCTCCGAACTCAAACCGGTCCACAGATACGGGTGCCGGAAATAGCGCGGCTTTAAGCCTTTCGCCCGCAGCAATTCCTTCGTGACGAGCTCGCCTTTCAAAATATCGGCTTCGTATTTTTCCAGGCTGTTGTCGTGCAGGCTCATGTGCGAAAACGTGTGATTGCCGAGTTCGAGATTCGCATCGAGCCATCGGCGCAGTAAATCGATTTGATTTTCGTCGCGTTTTTCGCCGTCGTACAGCTTGTTTTCGTTGACGAATCCGATCGCCGGCACTTTCGCCGCTTGGATGTGCGCGAGCAGCTTGCGCGTGATTTCCCGCCGGTTCTTTAAATCGCGGCGCGTCGAAACGACCGGCAGATCGTCGATCGTGACGGCGACCGCGCGCGCTGGCTTCTGCCCGAAAACCGAAACCGCCGCGCTAAAAACCAATGTAAACAATATAACTGCGAACTTCATGATTTTTATTTAGCCGCGAACAAACGCGAAAGGACACGAAAGAAAATTTAAACATTTTTCGCGTGTTTCGCGCGTTTGTTCGCGGCTAATTTATTTGGCAAAGACCTGCGAAAAATCGGCGAACGATTTGAATTCGAGCGCGTTGCCCGACGGGTCGAGAAAGAACATCGTCGACTGCTCGCCGACTTCGCCCTTGAAGCGCGTTTTCGGTTCGATGACGAACTCGACGCCCTTCAATTTCAGACGCGCGGCGAATTTCTCGAATTCCGCCGGTTCGAGCACGATGCCGAAATGCGGCACCGGCACGTGATCGGCGTCGACGTCGTTGCGGTGCCGCACGCCGATCGCTTCTTCGGGCGCGAGATGCGCGACGATCTGATGCCCGAAAAGATTGAAATCGATCCAGGCGTCGGAGCTTCTGCCTTCTTCGCAGCCCAAAACCCCGCCGTAAAACCTTCGCGATTCTTCCAAATCCCTCACCGGAAAAGCCAGATGAAACAAATTTTGCATAAATTTTTTAAATTAGAAATCCAAATTGATCTTCATTTTAACCCAAATCGAAACGAAGGCAGAAATTAGCCGCGAACAAACACGAAAGAAGGCTTGGCACAAAAACTCGGCTCAGGAAGCGGATTTTTTAACTTTGCCCGCGAATAAACGCGAACCGCTGGCGAATGAAATAAAATTATCAGCGAAGATCAGCTAAAATTCGCGGGCAGAGCCGGTTTTCGTGCAAAGCCCACGAAAGAACACGAATAAAACTTTAAATGCTTTTCGCGTATTTCGCGTCCTTTCGCGGGCGCAAATCATTTCGCGCGGTAACTCGCGAGCGGACGCAGATCGGCGGCGTCGCCGTTTTCGTCCGTGTAGCGCAGCGGCACGATCAGCGGTTCGATTTTCGCCGCGCTGCCGCCGCGGAAATGCTGCAGATCGAGCCGGACGGCGTTGATTTTTTTCGGCGTCACGAAGTTTTTTAATTCGTTTTCGCTTAGATCGAGGATGTTTTTGATCGAGCCGGCGCGCTTCAGAAGCGCGCGGCGTTCGTTTTCCGCCAATGACGGCAAAACGGCGGCGAGCTCGTAAAAATGCGACATTTCGCGGCGCTGGCGGTGAATCTCGTTCGAGAGATTATGCGCTTCGTCGCGCAGCGTCTGCAAAAGTCGATGCGCCGCCGCCTCGCCGTCGAAGTCGATGCGCGCGCCGGTTTCGGTCAGAAAATGCGCGATTTCGCCGTGCTGCCCGCGCGGTTTGACGGCGGAAACGATCGTGAACGTTCTGTTTTCGATATTTTTTACGGCGGCGAGCGCGGCTTTGAGATGCGCGCGTCCGCCGTCGATCAAAACGAGCGCCGGAGTATTTTCGGCGCCGCCGTTTGCGAAACGAAACTCGATGAATTTCCGCAGCGTTTCGAGTTCCGAATCCTCGTCCGCGAGCCGGAAAGAATATTCTTTGCCGGTAAACCGTCCGTTTTCCCAGACCGATTTCGCCGCCGCGAAATCGCTGCCGGAAATATGCGCGACGTCGAAGCCCTCGATGCGGTCGGGACTTCGGCTCAATCCGAAAATTTCCCGCAGCGCGTCTTGAATCTCCGCCGTGCTTTGTTCGCGGCGGATACGCCGGAACTCGTGCTCGTAGCGCGCGCGCCCGAGCGCGCGGTCCGTCATCACTTTCGGCTCGTTTTCGCTCGCGACGACGATTTTTATTTTGCGACCGAATTTCTTGCCGAGTTTATCGGAAAGCGCGAATCGCTCCTCGAAATCCTCGGAAACGCGGATTTCCTTCGGCGCGTGGAACCGGTAAAATTCCGGCAAAATCGACGGTAAAAGTTCTTCCCTTTTGCCGGTTTTTTCGAAAACGAACGTGCGTTTCCCGAGCGTTTTGCGCCCGCGCATCGTCACGAGATATACGAAAAACTCGTTTTCGCTCTCATCGATTGAGAACGTGTCGACCGCGTCCGTTAACCAGAAATTCCAGTCTTTCGCCGCCAAAACCTTTTCGATTTCCAGCCATTCGTCGCGCAGCGCGGCGGCGCGCTCGAACTCGAAAGCTTCCGCCGCCCGTTCGATTTTCTGTAAATAATCGGCTTCGAGCGCGCTCGTTTTCCTCTGCAAAAACAGTCTCACGAGCTCGACGCGCGCGGCGTATTCGCGTTCGCCGCAGAGATTCGCGACGCACGGCGCGACGCAGCGCTGCCGGTAAAACTGCGTGCACGGCACGTCGAACGAACCGTCGACGTCGATCTCGCAGGTTCTGAGGCGAAAAATCTTATTCAAAAAATCGATCAGAAACCGCACGCCCGTTTCGGGCAGAAAAGCGCCGAAATACTCCGCGCCGTCGTCCGCGATCCGCCGCGTCGCGAGCAGGCGCGGAAACCGCTCGCCGGTCAGCTTGAAATGCGGGTAAAGCCGTTGAGGACGAAGCGAGAATCTATTTTCGGGTTTATTTTTCATCGCACGGAACGTCGTCATCCCGACGGCTCTGAGCGCGAAAGCGCGAATATTTCCTTCGATTTCTTCATAACTGAAACATGCGTAACGCCGCCCGCGCGGCGTTTGCCGTCAGGATGACGGCGTTCCGCCGCCGTTTCCGTCCAAAAGATCGTGGATCGTTTTCAAAGAATCGGCGTCCTCGATTTTTTTGTCCTCGCGCCAGCGCAGGATTCGCGGAAAACGCACCGCGACGCCCGATTTGTGGCGCGTCGATTTCTGGATGTTTTCGAACGCCAGCTCGAAAACCAGTTTCGGCACGACGCTTCTGACCGGACCGAACGTTTCCTTCGTGTTGCGCCGCACGAAATTGTCGACGCGGCGGATTTCGGCGTCCGTGAGTCCCGAATAAGCCTTCGCGAACGGCACGAGCTCGCCCGAATCGTTCCAGACGGCGAACGTATAATCGGTGTAAAGCCCGCTGCGTTTGCCCGTGCCTTTCTGCGCGTAGAGCAGCACGGCGTCGATCGTCATCGGCTCGATCTTCCATTTCCACCAATCGCCGCGATGGCGCCCGGTGCGGTACGGCGAATCTTTCCTTTTCAGCATGAAGCCTTCGACGCCGAGGTTGCGGCTCTCCTCGCGTTTTTCGGCGAGATCGCGCCAGTCGGCGGCTTCGACGAGCTCGGTCGGGCGGAAAATTTCCTGAGCTTCGGCGGGCAGATTTTCGACGACCGTTTCGAGAAATTCGCGCCTGGTGCGGATTTCGAACGAACGAATGTCGCGCCCTTCGTATTCGAGCAGGTCGTAAGTCTGCAAAATGACGGGAACTTCCGCCAGGATCTTCGCGGTCAGATTTTTGCGCCCGATGCGTTTTTGCAGTTCGGTAAACGGCAGCACGTTTTCGCCCGACCACGGCAGAATTTCGCCGTCGAGCACGGTTCCGTCCGGCAGATATTGCGCCGCGCCCGCGATCTCGGGAAAGCGCTCGGTCATCAGGTCCTCGCCGCGCGACCAGATAAAGACCTGCCCGGCGCGTTTGATGACCTGCGCGCGGATGCCGTCCCATTTCCATTCCGCCTGCCATTCGGAAACGTCGCCGAGAGTCTCCAGTTCGAAATCGATCTGGTGCGCGAGATGAAACGGAAACGGGCGCGCGATCGGCGTTTCGTCCGCTTCGAGTTCCGGATCGATGAGCTGCGCGAAGAACTGCGCGGAAGGCGACCACTCGCCCATCAAACGGTGCGCGATGATGTCGGTCGGGATTTCCGATAACTGCGCGAGCGCGCGCACGACCAAAAGCTGCGAGACGCCGACGCGAAACGAGCCCGAAATCAGCTTGTTGTAAATCAGGCGCTGCGAATAATTCATCCGCGACCAGGCGTCGATGACCGCCGTTTTCTGCACCTCTTCCGCCGCGCCGCGCAGCGGCAGGAGCTGCTCTTCGACCAGAACGTGCAGCGGCGTCTCGTCGGTTTCGTTGTTGTTCGGCAAAAGCAGCGCGATCGTCTCCGCACCGTCGCCGACCGTGTCGCGCGATTCGTCGAAGAGCCATTCGGGAATGCCCGAAAGCTCGAGCGCCCATTCTCTCAATTTTTTAGACGGCACGATCTGGCGCGGCTTTCTGCCCGAAAGAAAATAGAGCGCCCACGCCGCGTCGGACTTTGCGGCTTCGGCGAAATAATTTTTCAGCGCGTCGACCTTCTCGTTGGTCTTGTTCGTCTGGTCGAGCGCGTTGTAAAGTTCGGTAAATAACTTCATAAAAATTTAGCCACGAACAGACACGAAATTTCACGAAAATTTTTAATATTTATTTCGCGTCCGTTCGTGTTTGTTCGTGGCTGATTTCTTTTTCTTCTTCATCGCCGTAATTCGTCTTGAGCGGCACGGCGTGCTGATTGTTCTCGTTGAGCCAGCGGACGAGTTCCGGCACGAAGCCGTGCGTCACGTAAACCGTTTCGGCTTCCGCCGATTTAATGGCGGTCTGCAGTTCGGTCCAGTCGGCATGATCCGACAGAACGAAGCCGCGGTCGACCGCTTTTTGCCGGCGCGCGCCGCGCACCATCATCCAGCCGGAAGCGAAGCCGGTCGAATGCAGCCCGAATCTTTTGAGCCACGGCGTGCCGTGCGCCGACGGCGGCGCGACGACCAGCGCGCCCGCGAAATCCTTTTTGTTTTCGACCGCGCCGACGTAGGTCGTTTCCGGCAGATCGACGCCCGATTCGCGGTACGCCTCTGTTAAGCGTTCGACCGCGCCGTGCGTGAAAATTCGCCCGATCGAACGGTCGATGCCGTTCATGATTCTTTGCGATTTGCCCAGCGAATACGCGAAAATCACCGACACCTTGCCCTTGTCCTGATTCGCGCGCCACCAGTCGTTGATCTGCTCGAAGATGATTTCGGTCGGCTGCCAGCGGTAGATCGGCAGCCCGAACGTCGCCTCGGTGATGAAATGATGACATTTCACCGGCTCGAACGGCGCGCACGTCGCGTCCGGCATCAATTTGTAATCGCCGGAAATCACCCAGATTTCCCCCTTATGTTCGACGCGCACCTGCGAGGAGCCCAAAACGTGCCCCGCCGGGTGAAACGAAACCTTCACGCCGTTGATCGACGTTTCCTCGCCGTACGGGCGCGACGCGATGCTCGCGCCGTCGCCGAGCCGGATGCGCGACAATCTTTCGCCTTCCGCCGGCACGAGGTATTTTTGATTGCCGCGATACGTGTGATCGGCGTGCGCGTGCGTCAAAACCGCTTTTTTGACCGGTTTCCACGGATCGATATAAAAATCCCCCGCCGCGCAGTAGAGACCTTTTTCGGTTAATTTCACCAATTCCTTTTTCATCCGTTTTTTCGCAAGCAAAAATTGTTCTCAAATCGTTTTTTTGCCCGCGAAAATACGTTGATTAATTTATTTTTTGCTTTTATTCGCGCCTTTTCGCGATAATTCGCGGGCAAAATCCTTCTTCCGAAATCCGAAAGCCGGTCGGCATAAAGATTGCTCGAAAATGCTTTCGATTTTATTTTTGCATTATTTTAATTCAGTTGTTTTATGAAAAAAGTTGCCGCCGCGCCCAAAATCGATTCGCCCGCCGCGCTGCTCGAAATCGCCGTCGGTTATCAGAAATCGCAGACGCTGTTCGCGTTCGCCGAACTCGAAATTCCGGATCTTCTAAACGAAAAGCAGATGACGGCGGACGAGCTGGCGAAAAAACTGAAAATTCATCCGCTCGCGACGGAAAGGTTTTTGAACGCCTGCGCGGCGCTCGGGCTCGTGCGCAAAAACGGCGCGCGGTTCGCGAACTCCGATTTGTCGGAAAAATTTCTGACGCGAAACGGTAAAAATTATCTCGGCGGGCAGATGAAGCGTTATCAAAACCGCTCGTATCCGCAATGGTCGAAGCTGACCGAACACCTGCGAAATTGGGAATACGGCGAAAGCGCCGAAGATAATCCCGAGTCGGAAGATCAGGGCGCGGACGCGATGGACGAGCAGCACAATCTCGCGCTGCTGCACGGGCGCGCGCTCGCCGCGAGTTTCGATTTTTCGCGGTTCACGCGCGTCCTTGACTTGGGCGGCGGAACCGGCGCGATGAGCATCGCGCTGTGCGAAAAACTGCCGCACCTTCGCGCGATCGTTTTCGATTTGCCGGAAAACGTCGAAAAGGCGGCGGAAAAGATTCACGAGAAAAATCTCGAAGCGCGCATCGAATGCGTTCCGGGAGACATTCTGAAGGACGATCTGCCGGAAAATTTCGACGTCGCGCTGCTCGCCAACCTGCTCGCCGTGTTCGACGCGGAAACGAATAAACAGTTATTCAAACGCCTCTACGACCGCCTGCCGCCGGGCGGCGCGTGCCTCGTGAGCGGCTGGATTTTAGACGAAGACCGTCTCGCGCCCGACATCTCGGTTTTGTTTTGCCTCGAAGACATCTGCTGGAACGCGCCGGACGTCGAGCGCGCGTTTACGACTTACCGCGACTGGCTGGAGAGCGCCGGTTTCGAAAAAATCGCAATCGAAACCTATTACGAACCGACGAAGCTGATTTCGGCGTTCAAAAAATAGAAACGAGCCGCGAACCGACACGCGCATTTCACGAAAAATCAAGTTGAAGTTTATTTCATGTCTTTTCGTGTTTGTTCGTGGCTGATTAAAAATCTTCGCCGGTTTATTCTACCGCGCCGACCGATTTGGCGAGCTGGCGGATCGCGCCCAGGTGATACGCCGTGTGCGCGAGCATGCCCATCGCCATCCCGACGTTGTCTTCCGACCAGTCCGCCGTTTCGGCGAAACAGCGCAGGGCGTTCTCGTACGACTTGCGCACGGTCGCGCGCAGCGCCGTCCATTCTTCGGCGGAAACGTCCTCGATCAGCCAGCTGTCTTCCCAATTGACCTTCTCGGATCTGCCGTTGATGAATTCGCACAAACGGTCGAGATAAAACTTCGCGTGCTCGGTCTGCGCGGCGATCGTCGTGCCGTTGACGGAGCGCGAAACCTGTTCGGCGGAAAGCGCGTCGAGCGTCGAGAATATGCCGATCCCGCGGTCGAGATACGCGCTGCCCTGCCCTTCGGGCGAACCTTCGAAAGTCTCGCGCAGAAGATAGGCGAGCGATTTTACGAAATAATCCTGTTCGATTTGTCTGACTGCGTCCATAATTTTATCGATTCATCCAGTCATTGATTCACTTACTCATTTTCATTACAGAAATGAATAAATGAATAAACGACCCAGTGATTAAATAAGCTTTAAAATCTGCCGGATCGCGCTCAAATGGTAAGCGGTGTGCGCCAGGATGCCGAGCGCGCCGGAGATTTTAAAGTCGTTCCAGGTTTCGACCTCGTTGAAAGTGTCGGTCACCTGCTGATACGTTTTCTGCAATTGCCCGCGCAGAGCCGTCCATTCGGCGTCCGAAACGGTTTTCACTTTCCAGCTGTCCTTCCAGTCGACCATCGTGAATTTCTCGCTCATGTAATTGCTCAAAAATTCGAGGTAAAACCGAACGTGCTCGCAGTGCGCGGCGATCGTCGTCGCGCCTTCGCGAACCGAGCGCGAAGCCTTTTCGGCGTCGACCTTATCGATCGTGTCGAAAAAGCCCGTGCCCTGATCGAGATACATCGTCCCGAAAGCCGTGTTCGTGCCTTCAAAGGTTTCTTTGAGCAAAGCGAATAAAGAATGCGTAAAATCTGCCTGATTGATCGTTTTCATTTTTCTCTTATTTTTAACGCATAACGGCCAAGCCGCAAAGCCGCAAAGCTTTTTTAATTATAATTTTCCCTGCGCCTTAGCGACTTTGCGACTTTGCGTTAAAATCTATTTTTATGTCAACCGAAAACGTCGAAAAATTCATCGCCGAATTCGCGCGCGCGCTGCGGGAAGAAACCTTCGTCAAAATGTCTTTAGGCAATTATAAAGGCGCGGACGAGCATCTGCAAAAGCTGATGCTGCGGCTGATCGAAACGCGCAAAGGCAAACGGCTTTTCTTCCTCTACCGGTACGACACGCGCGACACGGCGAAAAATCACGATTACGAGGAATCGGTGAAGATCGTCGAAAAACTGCTCGGCGCGGAATTTTTCAGCGGTCATCTGTTCACGACCGAAAACGACTTCCAGCTCGACATCGGGCGCAGGGGCAAATCGCGGCTGAACGTCGCGAAACCGACCTTTAAATCGAAACCGGCGCCGGAGCACGACCGCGAGAAAAAACGCTTCGTCAACGCCGAAAGCTTTTACCTGCGCGCGCTCGGCATCACGACCGACCGCGGCGAGATCCGCGACAAGCAGCAGGACAAATGGAAACAGATCAACAAATTCGTCGAAACTTTGGCGACTTTTTTCGACAAATCGAATTTAAAGGACAGAAAGGAATTGACGATCGTCGACATGGGTTCGGGCAAAGGCTATCTGACGTTCGCGACCTACGATTACTTCAAAAACATTCGCGGGCTCGACGTGCGCGTGACGGGCGTCGACACGAAATCCGAACTGGTCGGCTTATGCAACGACATCGCGCGCGCCTCGGAATTCGAAAATCTCAAATTCGTCGACGGCCGGATCGGCGATTTCGAGGTCGGCGACGTCGATATTCTGATCGCGCTGCACGCCTGCAACACGGCGACCGACGACGCGATCTTCAAAGGCATTCGCGCCGACGCCGATCTGATCGTCGTCGCGCCGTGCTGTCATCAGGAACTGCGCCCGCAGATGACGCCGCCCGCGATGTTCAAAAACGTCTTAAAACACGGCGTCATGATGGAGCGCGAAGCCGAATCGATCACCGACGGACTGCGCGCGCTGCTGCTCGAAAAATCGGGCTACCAAACGAAGCTTTTCGAGTTCGTCGGGACCGAGCACACGCCGAAAAACAACATGATCGTCGGCACCCGGCAGAAGAATAAGCCGGACGCCGAAAAATACGACGAAGAAATCAAAGCGATCAAAGATTTTTACGGCATCAGGGAACAAAGATTGGAAAACTTAATAAAATCAAATGGATGACAGAGCGTTCGAAACTTTGATCGAGTATCTCGAAAAAATTCCGGCTATTCAGCCCCCGGTCGGAAAGGGCGCGGATGAAAACGGTTTGTGGTGGATCAAATTCAGCATCGACATCGATGATCCGCTGGCGTGGCAGGTCGTGCAGGAAATCGCGCATGTCGTTAATTACTTATCGGTCGACGAACGGCTTCCCGCCGTCTTTTACCCGGTTTCGCCGCCGCCTTATATGAACGGCGGTCCGGAAGAATTTCTCTCCTGGGTTATCGAAACGAAAGACCCGGATTTTCGACCCGGAACTTTAATGAAATGGCTCGAAGGTAGATTGCCGCGCCCGGTCGAAGATTTGTCGCAATGGCAAACTGCTGAATAAGAAAATTTATGAACAAATCCGACATCGCCGGCGCCAGGCTTTTCAGTCAGCAAATCGCGGCGACCGATTTTACAAAACCCGAGGAAATCGTCAGCTGGCTCGGCGCGGTTCAGGCGCAGGATTACCCGATGGCGAAATGGGCGATCGGCGTCAGGCTTGGGGGCGCGGCCGAAGCCGAAATCGAAACGGCGGTCGCCGACGCGCGCATCATCAGAACGCACATATTGCGCCCGACGTGGCATTTCGTGGCGGCGGACGATTTGCGCTGGATGATCGCGCTGAGCGCGCCGCAGCTTCGTTCGACGTCCGCCGGCACGATGCGCGCGTTCGGGCTCGACGCCGCGACGTGCTGGCGCGCCAACGATTTGATCGCCGAAACGCTCGCGGGCGGCAGACATCTAACGCGCGCGGAAATCATGGCGGAGCTCAAAAAATCGGGCATCGATTCGGACAATTACCGCGCGAGTTACCTGATGTTCGCCGCCGAGATCGAAGGCGTCGTCTGCAGCGGCGTCAGGCGCGGCAAAGACCAGACCTACGCGCTGCTCGACGAACGCGCGCCGCAAAGCAAACAGTTTTCGCGCGAGGAATCGATCGCCGAGCTCACGCGCCGTTATTTCACGAGCCACGCGCCCGCGACGCTCAAGGATTTCGTCTGGTGGTCGGGTCTGCCGACATCGGACGCGCGCAGAGGTTTGGAAATGAACGAGCCTGATATAACGAGCGCGGAAATCGACGGGCAAACGTATTATCTGCCGAAAGATTTTTCGATGCCGGCCGCGCCGGCCGGTGCGCTTTACCTTTTGCCCGCGTTCGACGAGTTTATGGTCGCTTACAAAGACCGCAGCGCCGCGCTCGACGCCGGGCGCGCGTCCGAAGCGATCACCGGCAACGGCATTTTCAAGCCGATCATCGTTGCGGGCGGCAAAATCGCAGGCGTCTGGAAACGCGCGTTTAAGAAAGATACCGTGATCGTCGAGAAAATTTTGTTCGGCGAATTCGGTGATTTCGAAGCCGAAGCTTTTCAGGCCAAAGCGCGCGAATACGCTTTATTTGAAGGGAAAAACGCGCGGTTTTGAGTCCGCCTTCGGGCGGCTTTTTCCTACGGTTTAAGGTCTCAATTAAAGGAACGAAGCCAATCCGAATCATCGAGCCGCCGCCCGGGAGAGGCGGCCCAAAACGCTCGGCCAACCTTTCGGCTTGACGTTTCATCTTACACACGCTTATTATTACAGTTTGCGTTTTTGAACGCCATTTTAATTAAATCAAGATAGGAGACCATTGAAAAAATGAAACCTGAAGTACATCCAAACTACAACGAAATCTCGGTCGTCTGCGCGTGCGGCAATAATTTCAAGACCCGCTCGACGATGAAGGACGATCTGCACATCGAAATCTGCTCGGAATGCCACCCGTTTTTCACCGGCAAACAGAAACTCGTGGACACCGCCGGACGTGTCGACCGCTTTAACAAGCGCTATGCCCGCGGAGCGAAATAAATTGACGATCAGCCAGTTATAGCTCAATAAAAACCGAAAACGCCGACGCTTTTGTCTCAAGCGCCGTTGACTCTTGGTGTAGAATATTTCAAGAGAAACGAGATCAGAGAAAAAAAGCGCGGCGTTTGTCTTTTTGTTCCGCCGGATAAAGGGCTGAAATGAACGATTTTTTTGACAAATTACTGAAAGTCGATTGGCGCGCGGTGTTCGTGCCGACCGAATCGCTGCTCGAAATTTTTATTCGCGGCACGATTTTGTTCCTGGTGATGTTCGCGCTGCTGCGCATTTTTCGCCGTCAGGCGGGCGCCGTCGGCATCGCCGACCTGCTCGTCATCGTCGTCATCGCCGACGCCGCGCAGAACGGCATGGCGGGCGAATCGAAATCAGTCACGGAAGCCGTTTTGCTGATCGGAACGATCGTCTTCTGGGATTACGTTCTCGATCTGCTCGGTTACAAATCGAGGTTTTTCGAACAGATTCTGGCGCCGAAGGCATTGACGGTCATCGAGGACGGCAGGCTCTTACGGCAAAATATGAAGAGCGAGATGATCACCTATGACGAGCTGACGAGCCAGATGCGCCAGCAGGGCATCGAAAACGTCAGCGACGTCAAACGCGCTTGTTTGGAAAGTGACGGTCATTTCAGTTTTATAAAGAAAGACGAAGGCGGCGAACGGTCGAGCAACCCGAAACGCGAAAAAGCCGTCCATTAAACGATTATGAAACAAACCCGAAACAAACGTAAAATCAGTTTTCTGCAGGTTCTGACGGCGATGGAGCGCGATCTGATCGTCGGCGGTCAAGCCGTCATGGAAGGCGTCATGATGCGCACGCCGTCGGCTTACGCGATCGCCTGCCGCAAAAAAAGCGGCGAGATCGTGACGACCGCCGAAAGTCTGCCGAAATGGAGCGACCGGCATAAATGGTTAAATTTGCCGGTCATCCGCGGCGGCGCGACGCTGATTCAATCGATGGCTTTGGGCGTCAAGGCGCTGAATTTTTCGGCGTCGGTCGCGCACGAGGACATGGAAGCGGAAGAAGCGGAAAAGGTCAAGGCGAAGCAGCTGCAAACCGAAGCGGCGCTGGTCGACGGGACTTCGGACGAAAATTTCGGTAAAGCGCCGGTCAAAATCGTGATGCCCGAAAAGCCCGCCAAAAAAGAAAAGGCGCAGGCCGCCGGCGCGGTCGGCTCGATCGTCTTCGCGCTCGCCTTCAACGTGCTGCTGTTCGTCGTCGCGCCGCTCGTGCTGACGAACGTTCTTTTTATCGCGCTCGGCTGGGCGGCGTCGCCGGAAATCGCGGCGGACGCTTCCGTTTGGCAAAGCGCGATGGCGTACGTTTGGAAAATCAAACTGGACAGTTTCGGCAGCTGGGTCGGGTTTAATTTGATCGACGGTTTGATCCGCATGGCGTTTTTCGTGGTGATGATTTTCACGATGTCGAAACTCAAAGACATTCACCGCGTTTTCCAGTATCACGGCGCGGAACACAAAACCGTTTTCGCGTGGGAAAAGGGCGCGGAACTGACGGTCGAAAACGCGCGCCCGATGCGGCGCCAGCATCCGCGCTGCGGCACGTCGTTCCTGATGGTCGTGATGCTCGTCGCGATCGTGCTTTTCTCGGTCATCAATTTCGAAGCGATGTGGCTCAATCTCGTCGTGCGCATCGCGCTGATGCCGCTCGTCGCCGGGCTTTCCTACGAAGTCATCCGTTACGCGGCGAAAAAAGAATCGGGCGCGATCTTCAAATTCATGACGCTGCCCGGACTCTGGCTGCAGAACATCACGACGCAGGAACCGGACGACGACCAACTGGAAGTCGCGATCGTTTCGTTGAAAGAATCCTTAAAACTGGAGCCTTCGGAAGCCGCCAACTATCAGGCTTCAGCCGCGGTCGGTTAGCGTTTCGAGTCCCGCCTTTTGGCGTTTTAATCGTTTAATAACCGAAACTTGAAACCTAAACCGGAGCGTGTCGTTTGAAGACGGGCTCGAAACTTTTAATTTTATGTTGGAAAAACTTGCACAGATCGAAAAGAATTACGAAGATTTGACCGCGCAGATTTCGTCGCCCGAAATCATGTCGGACATGAAGACGTACGCCAAAACGATGAAGCAGCACCGTTCTTTGGAAGAAATCGTCACGAAATACCGCGAAGTTAAAAAAATGACCGAGGATTTGGCCGGCGCCAAGGAACTGCTCGAAATGGCGGACGACGACGAAATGCGCCAGATGGCGCAGACGGAAATTTCGGAAATCGAGGAAAAACTGCCGCGCGCGGAGGATGAATTGAAAGTCCTTTTGCTGCCGAAAGACCCGAACGACGAGAAAAACGTGATCGTCGAGATCCGCGCCGGCACGGGCGGCGACGAAGCGACGCTCTTCGCGGCCGAAGTTCTCAGGATGTATTCGCGCTACGCCGAACGGCAGGGCTGGCGCTTCGAAGTGCTCGAAGCGTCGGAAACCGGCGTCGGCGGCATCAAGGAAGCGTCGGTCGTCATCGAAGGCGACCGGGTCTATTCGAAAATGCGGTACGAGTCGGGCGTGCACCGCGTGCAGCGCGTGCCCGCGACCGAAACCGCCGGGCGCGTGCACACGTCGGCGATCACGGTCGCCGTTCTGCCGGAAGCCGAAGACGTCGACGTGCAGATCAATCAGAACGATCTGCGCATCGACACGTTCTGCTCGTCCGGCCCCGGCGGACAGTCGGTCAACACGACCTACTCCGCCGTCAGAATCACGCACATGCCGACCGGCGTCGTCGTCTCGATGCAGGACGAAAAATCGCAGATCAAGAACCGCGAAAAAGCGATGCGCGTGCTGCGCGCCCGCCTGCAGGAAATCGAGGAGCAGAAACAGCACGACGCGCAGTCGGCGGAACGCAAATCGCAGGTCGGTTCGGGCGATCGTTCGGAAAAAATCCGCACTTACAATTTCAAGGAAAACCGCGTCACCGATCACCGCATCGGCTTGACCGTCTACCAGCTCAATCTGGTCATGGAAGGCGCGCTCGACGAGTTCATCAACGGGCTGACGACGCATTACCAAACCGAAAAGCTCAAGGCGGAAGTCGCGACAGCCTGACGATTTTAGGTTTTGGATTTTGGATTCAGTCCGAGCTTTATTTTCGTGATTTTTGACGATGAAAGATTAGATTGATAAACTTTCAATCCGAAATCTAAAATCCGGAATCCAAAATCCACAATGCCGGTTACCAAACTTTTTCTTGTCAGACACGGACAATCCGCCGGAAATGCCGAAGGGCGTTTCGGCGGACACGGCCCGACGCCGCTCTCGGAGCTCGGTCACGAACAGGCGCGCGTCACGGCGCAGACGCTCGCGCGCGAAAAAATCGACGCGATCTACACGAGCGACCTTTTGCGCGCCGTGCAGACCGCCCGGCCGCTCGCCGAGATGCTCGATCTGCCGATCGTCCAGACGCCCGCCTTCCGGGAGCGCCACGTCGGCGTGCTGGAAGGCCTGACGTTCGACGAATCGAAAGAATCTTTTCCGAAAGACTATTACGCGCTCGTCAACCGCAACATCCACCACGTCATCACGAAGGGCGAAAGCTACCGTCACCTTTTGCGCCGCGCCACCGGCGAGCTGCGCGAAATCCTGCGCGTTCACCAGGGCGAAAGAATCGTCATTTTCTCGCACACCGGCGCGATCTGCTTTCTGACGCTGCATCTTTTGGGCGCGATCAACCGCTACACGAAACAAACGCCGTGGCTCGTCACCTCGAACTGCGGCATCAACCGCTTCGAAATCCGCGGGCGCAACAACGTCCGCGTCCTCGCCGTCAACGACACGCGGCACCTCGTGCAAACGACCGGCAATGATTCTTTCGCGGCCTTATAGAGTTTATCGAAGGAACATTTTCGAGGATAAAAGCAAAAGCCGGAGCGGCATGCCGCTCCGGCTTTTGCTTTTCCGATCAGTGCTTTTGATTAGAAATCGTAACGAATCGCGAACTGCAAAATGCGCGGCTCGCCTTGAATCGCCGTGAATTTTCCAAAAGAAGTCTGCGGCGTGCTCCGGTACGGATCGAGCCCGAACGTCAAGTCAATAGCGTCGTTCGCCGGACCGAACCGTTGCGTATTGGTGACGTTGAAAGCTTCGACTCGCAGTTGGAGACGATGGTTTTCCCAAGGCATTTTGAAGGCTTTGGACAATCCCAAATCCAAGACGATATAACTCGGAAAACGAATGACGTTTCGGTCGCCCGTTTCGCCCGGTCCCGCTACGCGGAAGCTTTTGTAAGCGGCAACGGCGTCGCTGAACAGATTCGGCACTCCGTCTCGACCGTTGGCGGTCGGAGAGGATTGAATATCCGTCAGACGAACGACGAAACTTCTCGAATTCCAATTCGTCGGCCATCCGGCAACGTCAACGAAATTGGCTGAAACGCCGGAAACCGGTCTGCCGGAATTATAGCGAAAAACACTGGTCAGCGACCAGCCGCCCAAAACTGCGTCAGCGATTTTCGGTATGCCGTTGAAATACGTCCTGCCCCTGCCGAAGGGCAGTTCGAAAACGCTGTTGAAATTGACGATATGGCGAACGTCGAAGTCCGAAACCGCGCGGTTGTCTTCGGGTCGTAAAGCGTTGAGGATGAACGCTTGTCCGAAAACGCCCGACGATTGAACGCCCGACGCGTCGTCGATCGACTTGGATAAAGTATAATTGAAATCCCAAGTCAAACCTTTGAAGCGCTGTCTGACGCTGACCGTTCCGCCATGATAGTCCGAGCTGGCGATCGTGCCGTAAGCCGACAACGCACCGTATTGCGGCTGGTAGAAAAGCGCCCGACCGCCGTAGTCTGGCATATAGGTATCCAGTACGTCTTGCAGATACGTCCAGTCATTGCCCGACCCATAACAACCAAACAGCGGCGCGCCCGCGCAGCCCGGGGTGGACGACGTCGTCGCCATAAATCCGTAGGCAGCCCGCGTATTGCTCAAACCGGCGCCGAACAGCAAAGCGTCGATCGCTCCCGCCGGGAACATGTTTTCGAAGAACGGCTGGTTTGGAATCTGCGAAACCGGCGTGCGGCTACGACGATAAGCCTCCAGAATGCCTGCCGCTTCGTACCATGTCTGTCCGGATTGCGGGTCCTTGATATTGTTCGGCGTCATAATGTCGCGCGATGCCAAAAGATTGCGAGCCAATCTGCCGATATAAGAAGCTTCTACATACAGACCGCCGGGCAGCGATCTGCCGTACGTGACGTTCCACTGATAGTTAATCGGCGAAACGAGATTAGTATCCAACGAGCCCTCGATGCGGCGCTGTCCGTCGAGCGGCTGCTGCTGCGGGAACGTCAGCTGCGTCGGCAAAGAAGCGCCCGGCGGCAGCGGCAGGCTGCGAACCGTTTGATTGAATCCGGTGAAAAGCGGTCCCGGATTGTCCGTGATATTGTACGTATTCGGTGAAACGTTGAGCTGAGACAAAAATCCGAGCGTGTTGTTGGCGTCGAAGTTGACGGCTAACGCCTGCCCGAAGTAATCGTTGGTGATGCGGAAGCCGCCGCGAAATACCGAAGCGCTGTCGCCGCCGAAGATCGTTTTCAGCCAGCCGTCCTTAAAGTTCGGAGACCAGGCTACCGAAACGTTCGGCTGGAAGTTATTTTTGTCCCACGGGTAGTAGTTGCCCTTACCGTTCGCCGGCCCAGCGAGATCGACGACCAGCGGCTCGATATAATTCTCGCCCCGGTTCGATGCCGCGATACGACGATCTAAATATTCCTGCAACGAGATGCTCGGCGCGGCCTGATACCCCTGCGTTTCATAAACCGGGCGGCTAAGACCGTAACGCAATCCGAGCGTCAACGTTAGATTTTTTCGCGCGCGCCAAATGTCCTGCACATAAACGTCGTACTCTTCGGTCGCAAATCTTCGAACGATCGCTTCGCCGGGGGCCAGCGGGCTTCCGTCAATAGTGAAGTTCGTATTGTACGTGTATTGGGAGTACCTGCCCAAAACAGCCGCTAATGCGTCCTGCGTCGATAAAATATTTCCCGGATTGATGAAAACGCCCGTCGACTGTTCGATGGCATCGCTTAAGATAGCACCTGAGCCGCCGAAATACGAACGGTTAATGACCGCATTGTCGTACGTGCCCGCGAAAGACTCACGGAAATTTCGAATGACGCGGACGTTTCCGCCGAATTGCAGATTGTGATTGCCTTTCACCCAGTTGACATCGTTAATAAAGTTTTGGGTGTCGGTTCGACGCGAAAACGGGTAATTGAAATTGAAGGGCGAGAAAACCGCCCGGAACGAAAGCGTGTCGTTTTCCGCATCGCCGGTATCGGAAAATTTCTGCCGCGTAAACCCGTATCTGAAGTTATTGATCAGGTTGTTGTTTATAACCCAAGTGTGCGAAGCCACGATTCCGAACGGGCGATTCGTTCTTCGAACGCCGAGCGTATCGGGAAAAGCCGATGCGCCGACCTGGAAATCGTCCTGGAAAATGGCGCGGAACGTAACGCTTTGCGATTCGTCGGTCGTCACTTTCCAATCGAGTCTCGCGGTGTGCGTATTTTGCGCCTGCGGGACGCGGGCGTTAAAACGGAAACCAGCGGTATTGAGTCCGTCGCCGATCGAAAAATCATTCGCCGGATAACGCGCCGCGGCGGCTGCCAGAACGCTTAACGCCGCCGGATTGACATTAACGACTGGTACCGGATTGCCGTCATCGTCTTCGAGCGTCAGCGCGTTGACGTCCGCCGCCGACAGAGCCACCAGGTTCCCGCTGTCGTCGAGGAACTTTACGATGCCCTGTCCGAGGCTGGCTAACGGAACAGTGGTCGTCACCGGCTCTTCGCGCGACTCGCGCAGCGCTTCATAGTTATAAAAAAAGAAGAATCGGTCTTTGACAATCGGACCACCGAGTCTTCCGCCGAATAAATTGCGAATCAATTTCGGTCTCTCGACGCCGTTTAAGTTATTGAAAAAGTCGTTCGCGGTCGTCACCGTGTTGCGGTGATATTCATACAAAGCGCCGCGAAATTCGTTCGTTCCGCTTTTAGTCGAAAGCGCGATCTGCGCGCCGGAAGATCGTCCCCTGACCGCGTCCGCGTTCGTCGTCGTCACGCGAAACTCCTCGACTGAATCGGGCGTCACGCGCAGAACCGGCTCGAACGCCGTGCCGAGCTGCTGGTCGTTGACGTCGACGCCGTCGAGCGTGATGTTCGCCTGGTCGCTGCGCGCTCCCGTCACCTCGCCGGTCTGCGTCACGCCCGGCTGCAAACTTAACAGTCGCGCCACTTCCCGGCCTTCCAGCGGCAATTCTACGATTTGTTTGGCGACGAAATTATTGCCGAGGCTCGCGTCCTGAGTGTTGACGATCGAAGCGAGCTCGCCGCCCGTAACATTAACCACTTCGTTTATGTTTCCCGCTTCGAGAGAAAGCGTCGCTTCTGTCGGCTTATCGACCAGCGCGCTGACGTTGGTTTGGACTAATTTTTTGAATCCCGTCGCTTCCACCTCGATACGATAAGTGTCGGGCGGAATACTAGGAAAGTTAAAGGCCCCGTTTTCGCCGGTGACCGCCGTCCGACGGAAACCTTTTTCTTCATTGATAAGGATTACCGTGGCGCCGTTCACGATTTGTCCTTGGGCATCAAGGACAGTGCCGTTAACGGACGACGTTCCGGTCTGAGCTTGAATACTTCCGGTCAAAACCAGAAATAAAATCAATAAGCTCAGGTTTAGAGCATTTTTTGTTTTTGCAAGCTTAAATTTCATAGCCCTCCTAATGTTTGTTTAAGTAATGATAGCGGGTTAAAGCTTTATAAAAACTGAATAATAGCCGGCATAAGCTTTATAAAAATTGAACAAGGCATTTTGCGTTCCATTGGCGGAGCGCATTTGAAAGCGCGGTAAAACGGCGCGATTTCGGACGAATTTCGTTTTTTTTACTTTCTAATAAATCGGAAAAAGAGGAAAAAATTCAAAAATTTATAAATCGAACCAGCTTTCGATGATCGCGGCGATCATTCGTCGAACCAGGACAGAATCGCTTTCGCGGCGGTCGCGCCCATGCCGGCGGCGGTCGCGATCGTCGGCGCGGTCGGGCTCGCCACGTCGCCGACCGCGAAAACGCCCGCGACGCTCGTTTCGCAGTCGCGGCCGACTTCTATGTAACCGCCGCGGTCGAGGCGCAGCTGCCCGCGAAAAATCTCCGTGTTCGGCTCGACGCCGGCGCGGATCAGCACGGCGTCGATCGGGAGAGTCCGCGTTTCGCCGGTCGCGAGATTTTTGACGCCGACGCGTTCGACCCGCGCGCCGCCCGCGATTTCCGCGACCGCGGAGTCGGTCAAAATCGTGACTTTCGGGTGATTTCGGACTTGTTCGACGAATTCCTCGCGCGCGCGAAAACTCTTTCGGCGGTGGACGAGCGCGACGCTTTCGGCGTGTGCGGCCAAGATCAGCGCGTTCTCGAACGCCGCGTCGCCGCCGCCGACGATCAGAACTTTTTTGCCGGCGACGCTTTCCGCTTCCGCTTTGCCCGATTCGAGGATCCCGCGCCCGCGAAATTCCTCCTCGCCCGCCACGTTCAGCGCCCGCCGCCGGATGCCGGTCGCGATCACGACGGCGCGGGCGAAAACGCGCGTGCCGTCGTCGAGGACGATTTCCTTCCGGCTTAAATCGACCCGCCGGACGCGCGCGGCGAGACGGCGTTCGAAGCGCCGCGCCGCGGTCTGTTCGAGAAAAGCGTCGCGCAGCGCCCGCCCGTTCGCGGCTTCGACGCCGAGGTAGTTTTTGATCTCGTTGTGCACCCACAGGAGCTGCCCGCCGAACTCCGCCCGCTGCTCGAAAAGCACGGCGGAAAGGCCGAGCTCCTCGCACCAGAGCGCGGTCGAAAGTCCGGCGACGCCGCCGCCGACGATGACGATTTCGGATTCCGGATTCCGGATTTCGGATTTGTCTGTTATTTCCATAGCTTCATCGCCTTCAAACATCCTAGCAAACCCCGCTCGCATGAGCGCGCCGGCAGATCCGAAATCCGAAATCTAAAACCCGAAATCAAAACACTTTTTGTCAGCGAACCGGTGCCAATAATTGTCACTTTACGCGTTTTTCGGGCCCGATAAGCGGTTTTTGAAACCGGTCTCGCCGGCGCTAATTATTAAAAAAACTCAACTTAACTCGAGCCGTGTAAAATCGCGGCGGGTTGGCATCTACTTTGCTTTGAGAGCTATTTCGGATTTAGGCTATTTTGCGCTCGATCTGTCCAAAATTTCTCGTAAAAATCCCCGAATTTCAATTTAAGTGCCCTAAAAATAATATGAGATTAGAATTTGAACCGAATAGTTCCGCCCTTCCGCTTGTTGAAAACGAGGTCGTCATTCAGAACGCGCCTTCCGAAGCCGAAAGAATGCTGCGCGAAGGCGTGCGCGCCGCGCAGGAAGGCAAACGCGCCGAAGCGCGGAATTTGCTGCTGCGCGTGACCGAGACGGACGCCGACAACGAAAACGCGTGGCTCTGGCTCGCTTCGATCAGCGAATACCCGGAAGAGCTGCTCGTTTTTCTCAACCACGTGCTGCGCGTCAACCCGCAGAACGAGCGCGCGCTCGAATGGCACAAAGCGACGAATTCGCTGCTCGCGAAAACGCTCGTCCAGCGCGGCATCGACGCGGCGGGCGAGAACCGCACGGATTTCGCGCGGCAGTGTTTCGAACAGGCGATCGGACATGAATCCGAAAACGAAATGGCGTGGCTCTGGATGGCGTCGATCGCCGATTCGGAAGACGAAAAGACGGCGTATTTCGAGCGCGTCCTGAGCGTCAACCCGGCGAACGCGACCGCGCTTTTCTCGCTCGAAGCGATTCGGGCGCAGAAAACCGAGCGGCTGTTTGAAACGGCGCTCGAGGACGCCTTCGAGGGCAGACACGCGGACGCGCAGCGCCGGCTCGAAGAAGTCTTCGCGCACGACGCGGAAATGGAAGACGCGTGGGTTCTCAAAGCGCATCTCGCCGCCTCGTTCGAAGAACGCGCCGAGTGTTTCTTGAAACTGCGCGTCATAAATCCCGAAAACGAATTGGCGCGCGCGAGCCTCGCTTCGTGGCGCACGCTCGCGGGTAAACGCCGCGCCGCGCCGGATGCGCCGCGCGGCGCGGAAGCGGCGCGCGAAGAAGCGCCGACCGAAGCCGCCGAATTTGCGGCGGCAGACGCTGCCGCCAGCGCGGCCGTCGAATTTTTCGGCGGCGCGGAATTCGTCGCCGACGACCGGTTCGGAACGAGCGGCGAGCTCGCCCTCGAAGCCGCCGAAGCCGCGGCGGTTGCGGCCGAAGAAGAAGCGCCGGCGGCGATTTATTTCGAAGTCGAGCCGGAAGCGGCGGTCGCCGAACGAATCGAAACCGAAGAACCGATGCCCGCCGACGCGCCGACGCAGGAATTGTCGCTCGATTCGATTCCCGCCGCGGCGGATACCGCGAATTTCGACGCGCCGGAACAAAATCAATTCGTCGCGGCGACCGATGAAGCGGCGGTCGACGAAGTGGCGGCTTACGAAGAATTCTATGCCGAAGAAGTCCGGTTCGAAGCGGTCGAAACCGCCGACGCCGAACGGGAAGTTTCCGCTTCGCCGGCGGATTTAAGGACGGCGCTCGAAGCCGAAGAAGCCGAAATGAACTGGGCGTTTTCCTACTCGAAGGAAAATAAGGAAGCGGAAGAGTATTTCAAAAACCTCGACGAAATTGAAGAGGACATCCATAAAACGCAGCAGGCGAATTACGACGAAGAAGATTTCTTGCCGAACGCCGCCCCCGCCGCGCCGGGCGAAACCGTCGAAGCCTTCGAGCCGCCGCAAAACGGCGAATGGCGCGAGGCCGCGCCGAGCGTTTTCATCGATTACGCGCCGGAATTGCCGGCGGAAAACGTTTTCGAAATGCCGCCCGCCGCTTTCTCGGCGGAGAGCCAGCCGGCGGAAATGACGATCGCCGAAGTAGCCGTCGCCGAAACCGCCCCCGAGGCTTTCGAAGAGCAGGTCGCCTGGCAGCCGTCCGAACAGATTTCGATGAACGCGGCCGCAAGCGCGCCGGCGTCGACCGAAGAAAAGCCCGCGCCGAAACCGGATACGGTGCTCTGCCCGTTCTGCGATGCGGTCAATGAAAAACAAGCCTTCGCGTGCGTCGCGTGCCAGACCGTGCTGACGCTCTCCGATTTGGAAATGCTGCTCGCCGCGCAGCCCGCCGCGCACGAAGCGCTTAGCCAAGCGGTCGAAAGCCTCGCCCGCGAAAACGAAGCCTACGGGCTCAACGCCGAACAGATGACGAATCTCGGCGTCGGGCAGATCAATCTCAAAAATTACCGCCAGGGATTCTTTTCCCTGCAGGAAGCCGTCCGGATGAATCCGAGCAACGTGCTTCTCGACGCGCAGGTCAACGCGCTCGCGATCCGCCTTTCCGAAATCGAGGAGCAGCAGTCGGCGCACGACGCGATGGCGAAAAACCGCAAAATCCTCGTCGTCGACGACAGCCCGACGGTGCGCAAACTGATTTCCGGCAAGCTCGAAAAATGCGGTCACGAAGTCGTCTGCGCGGTCGACGGCGTCGACGCGCTCGAAAAAATCAACGAGCTCGTCCCCGATCTCGTACTGCTCGACATCACGATGCCGCGCATGGACGGCTACCAGGTCTGCAAGCTGATTCGCAACAACGAATCGACGAAGGACGTGCCGGTCGTGATGATTTCCGGCAAGGACGGTTTTTTCGATAAAGTTCGGGGCCGGATGGCGGGCACGAGCGGCTACATCACGAAGCCGTTCGGTCCCGAAACTCTGATGAAGACGGTCGAGGCTTATTTGAACTAACGGATTCAAGATTCGGGAATTCAAGATTCATGATTTAAGACTCGCACGGGTCGAATCATGAATCTTGAATCCTGAATCTTGAATCTTGAATCTTGAATCTGACGATGAACGAGACACCCCCCTTTTCCGACCCGTTGATTGACGATTTCCCCGCGCCGAATCCGAATGCCCTGCCCGCTTCACCGCCCGCCGATCTATCTTCCCGAATCACTGACGGCGAAAAGTTCGTCGTCTTTTTTTTAGACGACGAACTTTTCGCCGTGCGCGCCGCGCGAATCGCGGAAATCGTGCGCCCGCTCGATTACACGCCGCTGCCGAATTCGCCCGCCTGGCTGCACGGCATCGCGAACCTGCGCGGCGCGATCGTGTCGGTGCTCAATCTTTCGAAAATCTGCCGGAAAACGGGCGGCGCCGCCGATTCTTCGAAAAGCAAACTGATCGTCCTGAAGACGGCGAATTCCGCCTCGCCAATCGCTTTTCCGGTCGACCGGCTGAGCGAGATCGTCGCCTTTCACGAAAAGGACGTCGAACCGTCGGACGACGCGCGCTTTTTCGGGCGCGCCGTCTACAAAACGGCGCGCGTCAAGCTGCTCGACACCGACAAGTTGTTCGCCTCGCTCGTTTAGCGGCGCGCCGCCGCGCCCGACGGACTTTGACCGCCGCATTTCGGAGAAAAATATGGCTCGTTATACCCCTAACTCCCTGCTCAATTCGCTCAAAAGCAAGATCTGGCTGGCGACGAGCGCGCTCGCTTTTTTTATCTGCACGTTCGGCTTGATTTCTTACCTGATCGTCTCGTTCGTCGTCAACGACACTTTTTACGCAGTCTTCGTGCCGTTTCTGTTTCTCGCCTTCACGGTCATGGTGTTCGGCTGGTGGCTCTCGAATGAGGTCGTCAGCCCGATCGAGAAAGTTTCGCTGCTCGCCAAAAGCCTCGAACGCAGCGCTTCGACCAGCCTGCCGAAAACTTCCGGGTCGATCGAAACCGACGAGCTGCTGGAAACGATTCACCGGCAGAGCCAGCAGATGCAGCGGCTCGTCGCTTTGATGGACGAAGTTTCCGCCGGCAATACCGACCTCGCGCTCGCGCCGCTGCAAAACAGCGACCGGATGCTCGGCGCCTTTCAAAAACTGCTCGCCAAGGTCAGCGATTCGATCGACGCGCGCGCGAAGCTCGAAAACCTGCAAAACTCGGTCGCGCAGATTTCCGACGAGATCGGGCGCGTCCGCCAGTATCATCTCGACGCCGAAATCGCCGCCGATTTCAAGGAAACGAAGGAGATTTCCGAGACGCTGAAGTTTCTCGTCAATCATTTGAGCGAACTGGTCGCGCAGGTGCGCGACGATTCGACGGCCACGCAGAGCGCCGCCGGCGACGTGCGGCGCACGCTGCAGTCGGTCATCCAGCAATCGGAAGCGAAAATTCAGGAAATGAATCAAGCCGCGTTCACGCTCAAAGACATTCCGAACAGCGTGCAGAAAATTTCCGGCACTTTTGCGGTCGCCGTCGAGTCCGCCAACCGCTCGATCGAAAGGGCGCGCCAGGGCACCGTCACGGCGCAGGAAAACGTCCGCTCCGCCGGAAAGCTCCGCAAACAGCTGCAGGAAGCCGTCAGCCGGCTCGGGCGTCTCAACGAACACGCGCAGGAAATCGGCAAAATCGCGCGCGCCGTCGGCGATCTCGCGCACCGCACCGGCACGGTCGCGCTCAACGCGTCGATCCAGGCCGGCGATTTCGGCGACGGCGCGCGCGGGTTTACGGTCGTCGCCGAGGAGATCAAACGCCTCGCGACGCGCGCCGAAAACGCGAACAAACAAATCGCGACGCTCAACAAGGCGCTGACTTCCGACATCGGCGAAGTCGAACGCGCGCTCAAATCGACCGTGCAGGAAGCCGCCGATTTATCGAAATTCGCGGTCGAAACCGGCAGTTCCCTGAGCGAGCTCGAAAAACACATCGCGCAGATATTGAACCTGCAGGATCAGCTGAACGCCGATTCGAACCAGCGCGCGCTCGAATCGGAAAAAGCCTTCCAGGTTTTTATCGGCTCGATCGCCGAAACCGAGATGTCGGTCGAAGCGCTCAAACAATCGGAAAAATCAGTCGCCGCGCTCGGCGCCGCGCTCGCCAGCCTGCAGCTCGCGGTCGACGACTACAAACTGCCGGCCGCCGGTTTTCGGGTTAAGACCGGTTATGCGGGCGGTTATGAAGAGTTGGCTGAGTTGACTGAAAGTTGACCGGGTCGACTGAGTTATAAAAATTCAACTCCGGCGAACTCGTTAAACTTCCAGTCAACTTCCAGTCAACTTCAGTCAACTCGTATATGCAAAAAAACGTACTTTTCGGCTTATTGGGCAAACTCGCCTCGCTGCTCGCCGTCATTTTGCTCGTTTTGAGCGCGGTGCTCGTCGGCGCGGCGTATTTCGGCTTGACGGAAAACCGGCTCGCCGGCGCGGCGACGACCGTTTTCGCCGCCGTGACCGCCGTATTCGCGCTCGCCGTCACCAATTTTTCGAACTTCAAGCTCGAGCGCCGGACCGACGCCGCCGCGCACGTCGCGCATCTGCTCTCGAACGGCGAAGTGCTCGACGATTACCCGGAAGACGAGGACGAGCTGATTTTCGCGCTCAAGGAAATCTCCGAATATCTCAGAGAGAAAGCATCGATCGCCGACCGCATCGCGAAAGCCGATCTCGCGGCGGACGTCGATCCCCGCTCGGATTCGGACGCTCTGGGCAATTCGCTGAAAAATATGATCGAAAAGCTGCGCGCCTCGATCCAGACGCAGGACGAGCGCGAACGGCTCGAAAAGTCGATCAAAAAACTGCTCGACGAGGTGTCGGAAGTCGCCGCCGGCGATCTGACCGTGCAGGCGGAAGTCTCGGCGGAAATGACCGGCGCGATCGCGCGCTCGTTCAATTATATGACGACCGAGCTGCGCTCTTTGATCAGACAGGTCAAAGACGTCACGTTTCAGGTTTCGGCGTCGGCGAGCGCGATCAACGACACGACCGAACAACTGGAACGCGGCAGCGAAGCGCAGGCGTCGCAGGTTTCGCGCACGACCGGCGCGATCGCGAGCATGGCCTTGCAGATTCAGGAAGTCTCGGAAAACGCCGCCCTCAGCGCGCAGGTCGCCGCCGATTCGCTGAACAACGCGCGCTACGGCACGAAAGCCGTGCAGGACAACATCAACGCGATGATCTCGATTCGCAAACAGGTACAGGAAACCGCCAAACGCATCAAAAAGCTCGGCGAGCGCTCGCAGGAAATCTCGCAGATCGTCGCGCTGATCGACGATCTTTCCGACCGCACGAGCCTGCTCGCCTTAAACGCGAGCCTGCAGGCGTCCGCCGCCGGCGAAGCGGGCAAGGGCTTCGCGTTCGTCGCCGAAGAGGTCGAGCGGCTCGCCGAACGCTCAAACCGTCTGACGCAGCAAATCGGCGCGCTCACGCAGACGATTCAGACGGAAACCAAAGACGTCGTCGCGTCGATGGAGGAAACGATTCACGAGGTCGTGATCGGTTCGACCCTCGCCGACAAAGCCGGGCAGACGCTGATCGAAATCGAGCTCGTTTCGACCAGGCTCGCGGAATTAATCCAGTCCATTTCCGAATCCGCCAAACGGCAGGCCGAAAGCTCGGACGATATTTCCAAGGCGATGGGCAATATCTCGAAAGTCACCGAACTCGTTCAGACGGGCGCGAAACGCGCCGCCGAATCGGTCAAAATGCTGGTCGAGCTGTCGGACGAGCTGCGCGGCTCGGTCGCGCCGTTCAAGCTGCCCGAAGAAAGCGGCCGCGCGCGCCGCCAGGCGCCGGCGGACTCCAATCTGTTTTTGAATTAATGCCGCTAAACGCCGCGCGCGCCGCAAAGCATCATGAAAATTCGCTACGTTCTTTTATTTTCACCGGCGGGTTTGGCGCTGCAGGTCCTGCTGCTGGTTTTATGCGGTTATGTCGAGAAATCGACCCGGCTTTTGCTGGCCGCTCCGTATGCGCCGTGGCTCGGTCTCGGCGGAATTCTGGACCGCAATTCCGGAGCCGGCGGACACGCTTTTGCGGGCGGCGCGCTGCTCGGACTGCTGGCGGGCGTTCTGGTTTACTCGCTGCTGGTCGGAATCGTTCTCGGCTTCATTTATGAAAGGAAAATTCACCCGCGGATGCCGTTTTACAAGCTGAAATAAAGCGACTCGGCTTTTCAAAAAACTCGCCGCCGTTCTCCGCCGGCGCTTTGTTCAAAAAATATGGAAAATAAAGACGTGCAAAATTTTATCGGCGAAGCGGAAGTTTACCTGCCGCTGGTGCGCAGCGGCATTCTGATTTGTTCGCGCGAAGGCAACCGCGGCGGCGAGCTCGAAACTTCGCTGCTTTACGCGAACGCGATCAAGGACGCCGCCGCCTCGGTCGGGCTCGAAAGCATCGCCGGAGCGGCTGAAAGGCTCGAACGTGAACTGCGCAGTCTCGCCGGCCGAACGGAGCCGCTCGCCGACGCGCCGACCCGCAATCTGCTGGACCGCATCGCGCAGATCGAGGCGCTGCTCGCCAAGCTGCATTTCAGCACCGACGACTTTTCGCTGAGCTTCGACGGTTTCATCGACCAGTCATTCACCGAGCTCGGTTTCGATTCGGCGGGAAAAAAGGGATCCGATCTGCTTGAGGTTCCGGCGGAAAGCGCCGAGCGCCCGAAGCCGCCGGGCGCGGAAGACGAGCCGGCGAATTTTGAAATCGACGAGGAAATGCTCGAAATCTTCCGCGAAGAAGCCGACGATCTTCTGCGCAACATCAACGCGCAGCTCGAAGTCCTGAAATCCGCGCCGAACGACCGCGAAGCGCTGCTCGAAATTCGCCGCAGCGCGCACACTTTGAAAGGTTCCGCCGGCATCGTCGGCATAAAACCGCTGTCGCGGCTCGCGCACCGCGTCGAAGACCTGCTCGATTATTTGTCGGAAAAAGAAGTCGCCGGCAACCGCCGGATTTTCGAGCTTTTAGCGACGGCGACCGACTGTCTGAGCGCGCTCGCGAGCGGCGACGATTCCGCTTCGGCGGCGCAGAAAACCGCGCTGCTTTACCGCGACTTCGACGAGACTCAAAAAGCGCTCGAAGACGGCAGTTTCGAAACGGAACCGGTCAAAATCCCGACGCTCGTCAAATCGGAAGCCGTTCCGGAAACGTCTCCGGAAGGCGGCAGCCAGCCGGTCGCCGTGATGCACAAATCGGTCGTCCGCGTGTCGCTCGAAAAGCTCGACGAGCTCGTGCGGCTGGTCGGCGACCTCGTCATCAGCCGCTCGGTCTTCGAACAGCGGCTGGCGGAATTCGAGCGGCAGGCGAGCGAGCTGCAGTACATCACTTCGCGCCTTCTGCGGGCGACGGGCAAACTCGAAACCGATTTCGAAGCAAACCAGCTGCCGAATTCGGATTTGGGATTTCGGATTTCGGATTCAACGATGAGCCGTGACACTCGTTTGCTCGGCAATCCTCTCAATAATGGGCATTCAAATCCGCAATCCGCGATCCCAAATCCGAAATCCTTCGATTCTCTGGAATTCGACCGTTACACCGATTTTCACCAGACGACGCGCGAGCTGCTGGAAACGGCGGGCGATGCTTCTTCGGTCAACGCCGAACTCGACCACCTGCGCAGCAGTCTCGAAGCGCTCTTCGGCACGCAGAGCCAGCTGATCGAGGAAATGCACGACAAACTGCTGCGCCTGCGCATGGTGCGGTTCGGTTCGCTGGCGTCGCGCCTGCAGCGCACGGTGCGCGTCACCTGCGAGCAGGAAATGAAACACGTCGATCTCGTCATCGAGGGCGACCAGACGGAAGTCGACACGCAGATTCTCGACCTTCTCGTCGAGCCGCTGCTGCACCTGTTGCGCAACGCCGTCGCGCACGGCATCGAAGCGCCCGACACGCGCCGGCTGCTCGGAAAGCCCGAAAAGGGCAAAATCGTGCTGCGCCTGCACAGCGAGGGCACGCACATCATCCTGACCGTGACCGACGACGGGCGCGGCATCTCGGCGGCGGCGCTACGCGAAAAAGCGGTGCGCAACGGCTTCATCTCGCAGACGGAAGCCAATCGGATGAGCGACGAGGAAGCCTTTTCGCTCGGTTTTCTGCCGGGCCTAACGACCGCCGAAGCGGTCAGCCAGACCGCCGGGCGCGGCGTCGGCATGAACATCATCAAAACCACGATCCTGCGCGGGCAGGGCACGATCTCGATCGCGTCCGAGCCGCAAAGGGGCGCGACCTTTACGATCCGGATGCCGATGGCGCTCGCCATCACGCGCGGGCTGCTCGTCAAAACGAGCGGGCGGACGTTCGCCTTTCCGCTCAAGCTCGTCAAAAAGGTCAGCGAAATTACGGCGGCGGACTTCGCCGCGCTGCCCGCTCGACCGACGCTCGAGATCGACGGCCTGAATTACACGCTCGCCGATCTCGGCGCGCTTTTAGGACTGCCCGCCGCCGAGCGCTCCAAAAAAGAGCTCATTCCGCTGCTCGTGCTCGAATCGTCCGAAACGCCGTGCGTTTTGACAATCGACGAAATCGTGCGCGCCGAGGAAATCGTCATCAAGCCGCTCGCGGCGCCGCTCCGGAATTATCCGAATCTGCTCGGCGCGACGATCCTCGGCGACGGCAGCGTCGTGCCGGTGCTCGACTTGCTGTATCTCCTTAACGATCACGCCCAAAATCCGAAACCCAAACCTCAAAACCCCGCGCTCGTCGAAAGCGAATCGCCTCTCTCTGAAATGCCGAATCCGCCGCTGACGACTCACGAATCCGCGCTCCGCAAAGTCCTGATCGTCGACGACAGCCCGAGCGTGCGCCATCTCACTTCGAAACTGATAAAAAACGCCGGCTGGGAATTCGCCGTCGCGAAAGACGGACTCGAAGCGCTTGAGGCGCTGCAGGAAATGCCGCAGCTGCCCGACATCGTGCTGACCGACGTCGAAATGCCGCGCATGGACGGTTACGAGCTGCTCGCCTCGATCCGCGATCACGCGCGCCTGCGCGAGCTGCCCGTGATTATGATCACCTCGCGGGCGAGCGAAAAACACCGGCAGCGCGCGTTCGAGCTCGGCGTTTCGGAATACATGACGAAACCGTTCGACGACGCGGTTTTGATCGAGACGATCGGTTATCTGACGAAACTGCCGCAGCCCGCGTAATGAGAAAACCAAGCGCGCCGCCGAGAAAAATCGATTTTTCTCGGCGGCGCGCTTTTAGTTTCGTCTTAAAAGCTATTTTTTCGGCGGTTTGCTCGGGCGGATTTCGATCTTGCTCGGCAGCGCGCGGTCGTGTTTGGCGAGCAGGTCGAGGACGACCTCGGCGATGTCTTCCGGCTGCAGCTGCCAGTCGTTTTCCCTGCTCGGCGCGTCGCCGCCGAAAAACGTGTTGACCGACCCCGGGCAGATGTAGCTGAGCTTGATGTTGTCCTGCCGGACTTCCTGCAATAAGGCTTCCGAAAAGCCGTTCAGACCGAATTTCGAAGCGTTGTACGCCGCCATGCGCGGGTGCGCGTTCTGTCCCGCCAGGGAAGAAATGTTGATGATGTAGCCGCCGCCGCGTTCTTTCATCATCGGCACGGCGTAATGACATGCGTAAAAGACGCCGAACAGGTTCGTTTCGAGCGTCTGGCGGAATTCGTCGCCCGACATTTCCTCGACGGTTTTGCCGATGATGCCGATGCCGGCGTTGTTGACGAGAATGTCGAGCCCGCCGAAAACGCGCTTGGCTTCTTCGAGCATCATCCTGACCTGATCTTCACTGCGGACGTCGCAGACTTCGCCCTCGACCCTGCCGGAGGCGGCGAGCTGCCCGAGCGCGTGTTTGAGTTCCGGCTTGTTGCGCGCGCAGATGAAAACCCGCGCGCCCGATTCCAGCAATTTTTCCGCGATCGCGTAACCGATCCCCTTCGTTCCGCCGGTCACGACGGCAATTTTATCTTTCATATAAAAGAAAATTACAACGCCGAGTCGCGAGGGCGCAAGGGCGCAAAGATTTTTAAATCAGAAACTCGCAGCTGAATCCTAATCACGAGTTCTCGAAAAGCTTCGCGCTTTTGCGGCTTCGCGTTAAAAATCCGAATTTACTTTTCTTTTCGTCTCGTAAACACCAACCGGGGCGCTTCGCGGCGTTCGATCTCTTTCCAGAGCAGCGTCGCCGACCCGTCCGGCTCTCGGCGGACGACGCGGAAAGCGACCGTCAGGTCGATTCTTTTATCGCCGAACAAAACGTCGAACCGGTAGCCGCGAAAACTGCGGTAAACGCTGCCTTTATAAGCGACGACGCGCAGCGCGTAAGTCATATTCTCGACGATCGGCAATGCTTTTTTATACTCGTAACCGCCGATTTTCACGCCGCGCAGCGTCTGCAGGTATTGTTTCTGCGCTTCCGCGCCCTGCGCGGGCGGCGCGTAGTTTAAGAGAAAATCCAGCCCGGCGCCGGTCGCGGCGATTTCGTCGAGCTCGATTTCGCCGAGCGCGACGAGAATGCCCTGCGCGAGTATGCCGTCGCTGATCAGATAGCCGTTGCGCAGGCGGAGGTCGGAAAGCGGCTCGATCGTGTGTTCCTTTTCGCGGAACGAGTAAGCCGAGCTTTCGGGAATGTAATCCAGACAGGCGGCGTCGGCGCGGATGATGTTGACGTTTTCCGCGCAGCCGATGTCGGGCATCAGCCGGAAAATCCCGGTGCGCGGCCGGGCGAGAAACGCGGCGTATTCGGCTGAATCGGCGGCGTTCGGCTGGAGCCGTTTTTTCTGCTCGCGCGTGCGTTTCGTGCGCACGAAAAAATTGCCGGCGCGCGGCACGCCCGTCAGACTCGGGCGCTGGAGCTGCGCGAGGGCGCACTCGGGCGCGAGCCAAACGATTAATGCTGCGATCACCCGAATCCACTTCATGCGCGTTAAAATTTTATCGCGAAACCGGCTTTCCCCGTGCTTGATTTTTTCCCCCGCTCCGCCGCCCTTTCAATTCGTTTCCGGCTCGGTCTCGCGCCTTTTTTGCCGTTTGATCGACGGTGAATCTTTCCTTTGAATTTCCTTCCACAAAATCGTCACGTCGCCGGCTTCGTCACGTTCGACGATGCGGAAAACGACGATCACGTCGCGACGCTTATCGTAATCGAATTCATTATAAGTCACGCGGTTCACGGCGCGGAAGTACTTTCCGCCGTAGGCGACCGACCGCAGCGCGAAAGTCGTGTTTTCGACGATGTAAAGCCCGCGCCGGTACAAAAAGCCGTCGCGCCGCACGCCGTTCACGAGCTGCGAATCGATGACGCCGCCTTTTTTGTAATCCGGTTCGGGCTGAAAATCCGTCAGGTATTTCAAACCTTTGGTCTGGAACGTGACGTTTTCGAGCGGCACGTCGCCGAGATTGACGAAAATGCCGTGCAGCAAAACGCCCGCCGCCTGAAAGCTGCCGTCGGTGAAGGTGATGTCGGCCAGACGCGAAATGCGGTAGCTCTCCGTCCGGAAAGAATAGGAGCTGCCCGCGCCGGGCATCGTGTACTTCAGGCAATTTTCCGTCGCGACGACGACTTTCGTGTTTTCGGCGCAGCCTTTATCGTCGATCAATTTCGTCAGCCCCGTGCCCGGCTGCCGCAAAAATTCGGCGTATTTGACGAACAATTCGCGGCTCGGCGCGACGGCTTCGAGCTCCTTCCGCGTCGGCTTGCGGTACAGCGGATCGACGTTTCGCTTTAAAAACAGCAGCCGCCGCTCGATGTAAGATTCGCCGCGCATGATCTGCGCGGGCGCGTTCGACGCTCCGGTCAAAACCAATAATATGAAGAGTAACAGCCTTTTCATACGCTTCACAGCCCCAATCGAGAATCGCGCCGACGATTCAGGTTCAGCTAATTTTCATAAACCAACTGCGGCGCGCTTTTACTCGCCAGTTGTTTCCAGACGAACGTCGCCGTGCCGTTTTCCTCGAACCGGACGAGCTTCATCACGGCGATCAAATCCGAACCTTGTTTCGAGCGCACCATTTTATTGCCCTCGTAAGCGATCGCGCGCACGGCGTAGGTGTCGTTCAGCTTCAACGGCGACGATTTCGCGTACCTGTATTTTCCGTCGACGACGCCGTCGAGAATTTTGTTGAACTGTTTTCTGATTTCGGCGACTTTCGTTTCCGGCTCGAAATCCCGCAGAAACTTCATTCCGTCCGAGTCCTGAGTGAGATTTTCGAGCGCGACGTCGCCCAGATTGACGATGATGGTCTGCACTTCGTTGCTTTCAGCCGAAAGCCCGCTTTCAAAAAGCGAGAACGTCGCGCTCATCAAATCGGCGTACCGGCGCGAGTGAAACGAATAGGAATCGGCGTACAAAAACGCGACGCCCTTATTTTCCCTGTCGCACTGTTTCCTTTTCTCGGCCTTCGCGCAGTCCTTCCTCGGCACGAGTTTAAAGACGCCCGCGTCCGGCGACTTCAACAATGCGGAATAAAGCGCGAGCACCTGCTCGTCGACGATCAATCGTTTTCTGACTTCCTTGACCTCCTTGGTGATGTTTATGCTGCGGGATCGAGAATTGGAGACCACAGACGAGTGGTTCCAGAGCCTGCGCAAATTTGTTTCCCGATTGTCCTGCTTTTCCCTTCGTCTATAGTCTTCCATTTCTTTAATTCGCTGACTCTCTTCGGGACTTACCGAAGGCGGAACCTGCGCGCCCGCAATCGATGCCGCCATAAAAAGCCCGAATAAAAGCAGACATTTAGAGTAATTCGGTAACGCTGAACAATTCATAAGATTTATTGAGAATGTCCGTAAATAAAGCGCCTGAATCTACTCTAACCGCACGGTTTATTCAGACTAAAGTTTGTTTTTTAAAATTTCGTTGACGATCTTCGGATTTGCTTTGCCCTGCGAAGCCTTCATGACCTGCCCGACAAAAAAGCCGAAGAGCTTTTCGTTGCCGGCGCGGTAAGCGTTGACCTGATTTTCGTTCTTTTCGATGATTTCGTCAACGATTTTTTCGATTTGCCCGGTATCGGAAATCTGCTCGAAGCCCTTTTCGCTGATAACCGTTGCGGCGTCTTTGCCGGAACCGAACATTTCGACCAGCACCTCTTTCGCCTGATTGTTGTTGATCTTTCCGGCGTCCAAAGTTTTGATCAGTTCGGCGAGATTTTCCGCCGAGACGGGCGAATCGCCCGCCGCTACGCCCGAATTGTTGAGCTCGCGCAGCAGTTCCGACAAAAGGAAATTGGCGGTCGTGCGCGGATTGCCGGAAGCGTTCGCCGCCCGTTCGTAAAACTCGGCGAGCGCCTTTTCCGAGACGATCTGCGAAGCGTCCTCGAACGAAAGATTGTAATCGCGCGTGAACCGCTCGCGCATCTGGTCGGGCAGCTCCGGCATCTGCGCCTTCATCGCGGCGATAAACTCCGCGGAAACCGCGAGCGGCTGCAAGTCCGGTTCGGGAAAATAGCGGTAGTCGTGCGCGTCTTCTTTCGAGCGCATGACGCGCGTGCGGTTGTTTTTTTCGTCCCAGAGACGCGTTTCCTGCGCGACCGGCTCGCCCGCTTCGTGCGCCGCGATCTGGCGTTCGATTTCGTATTCGATCGCCTTCTGCATGAAGCGCACCGAGTTTAAGTTTTTCAGCTCGACCTTGTTGCGAAACTTTTCCTCGCCGACCCGGCGCACCGACACGTTCGCCTCGCAGCGCAAGTTTCCCTTTTCCATGTCGGCGTCCGACGCGCCGACCCACTGCAGCACGCGCCGCACGTGGTTGACGTAATCGTACGCCTGCCACGAGGAGCGGAAATCGGGCGCGGTCACGATCTCGCCCAAAGGCGTGCCGGCGCGGTTCAGATCGATATAGGAATATTTGTCGGTTTCCGGCAGTCCTTCGTGCACGTTCTTGCCGGCGTCTTCTTCGAGATGCATGCGCTCGATGCGGATCGTCATCGGTTTCCAGTCAAACGCGCGCCCCGATTCGTCGCGCTCGCTCGTCATGATCGTCAGCTCGCCGTTCGAGGAAAACGGCCTGTCGTACTGCGAGATCTGATAGCCTTTCGGCAAATCCGGATAAAAGTAATTCTTGCGCGCGAAAACGGAAGTCTCGTTGATGTTCAAACCGAGCGCGAGCGCCGCCTTCGCGCCGTATTCGACGACCTTTTCGTTTAAAACCGGCAGCGCGCCCGGCAGCCCGAGACAGACCGGGCACGTATGCGCGTTCGGTTCGCCGCCGAACTCAGCCGCGCACGAGCAGAAAATCTTCGTCTCGGTCGCCAGTTGCGCGTGAATTTCCATTCCGATAATTGCTTCCCAACCTTCTTTCATAATTTTTTATTCAGTAAAATAATAAACGCGGATCAATGATTTAATCATAATCCGCGTGCTCTATAAATTCAAAGTTTTAGACAAAATTGCGGAAGACGCGCGAAAACGGCCGGCGCATTTCGGAGAACGAAAGAAGCTTTCGCCGCGCTTTACAGCTTCGCGCAGTTTTCGAGCACGACGTTGCCGACGAGGCTCATCACGACCCTGCCGCGCAGGCGCACGGCGTCGCCTTTTTTGACCTTCGAAACGCTCGCTTCCTGCGATTTGTCGAAGCTGCAGACGACCATGCCGTCTTTCGGCAGCGTCGAGCCGGGATGCAGGAATCCGATCAGCCAGCTGCCTTTTTTGTCCTTTTCCGAGACTTCGACCGTGCCGGTGACGGCGATCGTCTTGCCTTTGTATTTTTTATCCGCCGCGGCTTCGTCTTTTTTGTAATCGTCGAGCAGCTGCAGCACCGTGACCGATGTCCCGCCGTCAACGGCGGCGGGCGAATCGGAGCTTTCGACTTTGACGTCGGCGACTTCCGCCGGCGCGGCGTTTCTCAAAAGCCCTTCAAATTCGTAGAGCGGTTTTTGCGGCGCCCCCGACAGGTATTTTATTTTCGAGCCTTCCGTCCACAGCACGAGGCTCGATCCGGTTTTGAGCCAGACGGCGGCGAACCGCGCGGGGGCGTCCTCGACAAATTGGTAGCCTTTCTCGGCTTTGATCTGTTTTATTTTCTCTTCGAACGCCGCTTTCGCTTCTTCGGGGGTTTTGAAGCGCGAGATAGTCAGATTTAAGCTGGGCGCGTCCGGCGCTTTGTAGTAACTGTAAAAATATTCCTTTAAAGCGCCATAGCCGGAATTGATGTATTCGGGGTCGGAAGAGCGCGAAAATTTGCCGACGGCTGCCGGAAAATCGTCGGGCGCGGGTTTCGGGGTAAAAGGGTTCAGCCGGTTAAACTGGCTTTGCGACATGGTCGCGACATACGCCGCCACGCCGAAAACGCCGAAAACCAGCACGAAAACGGCGGCGATAATCAATTTCGTCATCGTTTTCATCGGCGGCTTGGCGTCGCCGAACGGCACGGTCGATTCGCGCGGCGTCGAAATCAAAGGCATCTGCGGCGCGTTCGGCGCCGCGGCGTCGAGATGCGAGCCCAACGAATAAAGTTCCTCGGTCGAAACCTTCCGCCCAAGTTTTTTTTCCAGATTTCTTTTCGCCGATTGCTCCTGCACGGCTTCGCGCGCGCCGCGAAACAAGAGTCCCAAGATTCCCATTAAATTTTCCTCGCTGTTACAGAATTTGAAATGAATGTTTCTTTCAAACCTATATGCGACAACTTTTTAATAAACGGCTCAAAATTTTTCAACGAAAAAAGAGGCGGAAATCATTTCCGCCTCTTTTTTCGTTGTCGGGTCGATCGGTCGCGCCGGATCAAATGCTCGGCTGACGACATGCCGACCGTTTAAAAGCCGAATTTGCCGAAACCGAAACGAGCGCCGAAACGAATGCCCGGGCGCGGACGACCGATGAATTTGCCGCCGCGCAGGCCGCCCGGAAAACGCCGCGCGGGCAGGTTAAAGCCGGGATTGTAAGTCGGCGACTGAATGGCGTATTCCTGAACGGTGCGGGCGTTCGGCGGCAGGTTGCGCAGGTACGACAGCGACGAACGGTTCCCGTAAAAATACGGCGCGTAACCGAAATACGGCGCGTAGCCGTAGTAATAACCGCCGCCCGCCGGCGCGTCGAAAGCCTCGTATTGCCGGCGGGCGTTTTGCTGCGCCGCCGCGATGTTCTCCGCCGCGACGCGCGCGATCAGCAGCTGGTCGGAATATTGTTCCATCGCCGCGCGCCGCCGCCTTATTTCGCGCTCGACCTCTTCTTCGGTCGTGCCCATTTCGGCGTATTTGTCCTTTAACTGCCGTTCGGCTTCGAGCCGCTGCTGGCGAAACTTTTCCAAATCGTTATTCGTGACGGTTTTCGATTGCGCGAACGCCGAAACCGCCGTCAATAAACTTAACCCGACGACCGCAAATTTCTTTATCATCATACTAAAACCCCTTTTACGTTTTTTTTTCAGATTATAGCATTTTGGTGCGCCGGGCGGAAAATTTATTTGCCCGCGAATAAACGCGAATAAGCGCGAAAATCTTTGAGATTTAATTTTTTAGCGCCTTTTCGCGCTTATTCGCGGGCGCGTCTTTTAGAAACCGAAGCTTAAACCGAGTCTGCCGGTTCTGCCGAAAGTGCGGAAACCGTTTTCGAAGTAATCGTAATCGAAGAGATTTTCGATCGTTCCGAAAAGCCGCAAATTCAGTTTTTCGCCGCGGAACGGGATCGTATAGCCGGCGGTCAGATCGGCTTTGCGATTGCCCTTGAAGCGGTAAACGTAGGTCTGAAACGTGAAATTGTTCGAATCGAAGATCGGCGCGAGGTAATCGCTCGTCGCGAGAAAATCGAAATTGACCCACGCTCTTTTAAAGCGCTGCGTCGCGACGAGCGTGAACTGATGGACGGGAATGCCGAGCGTTTGAATCGTCGGATTGCCCGTCACCTGCGGCTCGCGCTGGTCGGAGTTCGTGAACGTGTAGGACGCGAAAACATCCGTCGATTCGGTGGGGCGCGTCTTCGCGCTGAATTCCGCGCCGCGCGCGATGCCGCCCTTCGTGTTCAGATAACCGCCGAAATCTCGGGGCGTGTCGCCGACGGACGAGACGACGTTGCCGTAGCCGATCGTGTCGATCAGCTTCGTGTAAAAATACGTCGCGCTCAGCCGCGCCTTGTTTTTGAAAAGGTTTTGTTCGACGCCGAAATCAAACGCGATCGTTTTTTCCGGTTTCAAACGCGGGTCGCCGAGCGCGACGAACCGAGCCGTGCCGAAGCTGCTGTAAAACGTGCCGAAGCGCTCGTACAGCGACGGCACGCGGTAGCCGTTGCCGACGTGCGCGCGCAGTTTGGTTCCCGTCCGTTCGAAAAAGTACGACGCGGCGCCGTCGAACGTGTAGGCGGCGGGCGGGTTTTCGAGCGTCAAATCGCCGTAGGGCGCATTATTGAGACTGAATTTCGCGTCCTTCAAACTGAAAAACTGCGCGCGGAAACCGCCGGCGATCTGCAAATTGCCGTCCAGAAGGCTGATCAGATCCTGCGCGTAGAGCGTGTTGCTCGACTGGTAGGCGCGCGTGAAAAAATCGCCCGCGCCGTCGGGCGTAAAGCCGTCGTTGCCGTATTTTTCGTGCTCGAACTCGTAGCCGACCGTCACCTGGTTGAACCTGTTCGGCGTCCAGTTGAAATGCGCGTTGGCGGTCTGGATCGCGCCGTCGAAATCCGAGCGCGACGCGCTTTGAAAGCCGCTGCCCAAAGTTCCGTTATCGCTTCGCCGCGACGTTTTCAAACCCGAGTAAAACCCTTGAAAAACGAGCCGGTCGCTGACAACCTGCGTCAAAACGATCTGCCCGTTAAAAAATCGCGATTTTTGAAACGCGTCCGGATCGTTGAAATCGGGAAGCAGATTGACGCCGGCGGGAATCGAAACGTTTTCGCCGCTTTCGAGACGTTTCATCAGATCGCGCGCCAAAGGAACGGCGTCGATGACGCCCGCGTTCGAAGCGGGCAGCGCGCCGAACACCGTGTCGGGGTTCGAATTGAGCCGCACGAACGCGTCGGACGCGAAAAAGCGCGCCGAGATGTTCGTTTTTTCGAACGGATTATATTCGACGCGCGATTGAAAATTCGTGTTGTTGGCGTCGTCCTCGCCGTCGATGCCTTTCGTGTAAACCGTGCGCGAAACGCCCAAATTAAAACCGAATTTGTCCCAGCCGTTCGAGAGATTGCCGCGAACGCGCCCCAATCCGTAACCGCCCCACGCGCCGCCGAGTTGCCCGTGCAGACCGCTTTCCGGTTTCGGCGTCTGAAAATCGACCGTCCCGCCGATCGCGTTCGTGCCGTAAAGCGACGAGCCGGACCCGCGCAGGACTTCGATTTTACTGACGCTCGTCAATGTGAAATCCGACAAAAACGCCGACGCGTCGCCGGTGATCGACGAAGCGTCGCGAAAACGGATGCCGTCGATCAAAACCGCCGTGTCCTGATTCCTCAAACCGCGCGTTTTGATCGACGCGGTGCGCCCGAAACCGCCGAGTTGCTGAACTCTAAAACCCGGTATCGTTTTCAAGGATTCGACGAGCGAAAAATCCGCCCGGTCGCGCATTTCCTGCCCGTCGATCGTATCGACGGTTTTCGAAACCTGTTCGATCGTTTGTTCCGCGCCGGCCGATATCGAAACGTTGCCCAAATTCTGGTCGCGAGCCGCCAACTCCAGATTAACGATCTTTGTTTGTGTTTTTTTCACTTCTACATTTACCGGACCGACCGCCAGCACGTCGAGCGTGACGGCCGAAGTCGTCAGAGTATACCTGCCGAAAGGAACGTTTTCGAAACGGTAGTTACCGTCGTCATCGGTCTGCGTGGTAATCACCGCATCTTTATTCGCGGATTGAACAAGCATGACCTGCGTGTTTTTGACGGCTACTCCGAAAAGCGTGATTCTTCCTTCGAGCGTCGCCCCCGCCTGCGCCGACGCGCCGACGCACAAAAAACAAATTAAACTTAAAATTTTTATAATCTTCATATTTCTCCTTTTCCGCCCAGCGCGGAAATTGGGTTGCTTGCCTCGACAAACGGGCGAGATTTTCTGACTGATTCGATTAATCGAGGAATCGAAATTCCAAGTCCGAAATCGAAATGACAGTTGCGTGGGCAGTGCCGGATTCGCACCGGACTTCCCTCGCGACGTTTGCCTCTTTTTCAGTGGTCGGTGGTCGGTGGCCGGTGGTCAGAAAAGACAAAATACTGATCACCGACCACCGCTTAATAAATCGTCGTTACTCTCAAACGACCGCTGACCGGATTTTCGTCCAGTAAAACTTTGACGCCGAAAACCTTTTCGAGATTGTCGGCGGTTAAAACCTCTGAAGGCGCGCCCTGCGCCGCGATTGTGCCGTTTCGGAGCAGGATCATCTCGGCGGCGAACTCGGCGGCGAGATTGAGATCGTGCGTGATGACGATCGCGCCGGCGCGCGCGCGCGCGCATCTTTCTTTGATCAGGCGAAACAGCAGCGCCTGGTGCGCGAGATCGAGATTCGCGGTCGGCTCGTCGAGCAGCAGGATGCGCGCTTCGGTCGCGAGCGCGCGCGCCAGCACGACGCGCTGGCGTTCGCCGCCCGACAGTTCGTTCATCTGCCGCGCCTCGAAGTTCGCCAGATCACTCTCGCGTAAAGATTCGCGCGCGATCTGTAAATCATCGGCGGTTTCCCAGCCGAACGCCGCGCCTTGCGCGAATCTGCCGGCGAGCACGAATTCCAAGACCGACACGGGAAATTTCGTTTCCGTCTCCTGCGCGATGACCGCGATTCGCGCGGCGATCTCGCGGCGCGAATAATTTTTCAAATCTTTGCCGTCCAGAAGAATCGCGCCCTTCGCGAGCGGCAAACCGCCGTTCAACGATTTCAAAAGCGTCGTTTTCCCGGCCCCGTTCGCGCCTAGAAGGGCGATGATCCCGCCCGGCCGCAGCGCGAGCGAAACGCCCTCGACCACCGCGCGGTCGCCGTAACCGATCGAAATGTTTTGAACTTCCAGCATTTTTCAGCGATCGGTGGTCGGTGGCCGGTGGTCGGTTAAAATCAGAAAAATCCGATCACCGGCCACCGACAGCCGGCCACTAATTTCTGCGAAGCAGATAAATAAACAGCGGCGCGCCGATCAGCGCGGTGATCGCGCCGACCGGCAGCTCGCGCGGCGCGATCGCGGTGCGCGCGACCGTGTCGGCGAGCACGACGAAAATCGCGCCCGCGAGCGCCGAAAACGGAATCACCAGACGATTGTCGCTGCCGACCGTGAGCCGAATCAGATGCGGCACGATCAGACCGACGTAGCCGACCGAGCCGCTCGCGGCGACGGAGCTGCCGACGAGCACGCTCGCGAGCGCGAACACGATCCACCGAACGCGCGAGACTTCGACGCCGAAATCGAACGCGTCGCGCTCGCCGATCATCATCAGGTTCAGCGCCCGCGCCTGCGAGCTCAAAATCGCCGTGCCCGCGACGACGACCGCGAACGTCAGGTAAAACCCGCCGCGCGTCGCCTGCGATAAATCGCCGAGCAGCCAAAACGTAAACGAGCGGAGCTTCGCCGCGTCGAGCAGGCTCGTCAGCAAAACGATGATCGACGACAGAAAAGTCGTCACGATGACGCCCGACAAAACCAATCTTTCGACGTTCATGCCGGCGCGCGAATCGGCCATCCGGTAAACCGCAAACGTCGCGAGCCCCGCGCCGGCGAAAGCGAACAGCGGGCGCGCGAACTCGAACTGCGCGAAAAACACGAAGGCGAGCATCGTTCCCAAAGCCGCGCCGTTCGAAACGCCCAAAAGATAAGGTTCGGCGAGCGGATTGCGCAGCAGCGACTGCAGACTCGCGCCGGCGACCGCGAGGCTCGCGCCGACGCACGCGCCCAAAAGCACGCGCGGCAGGCGAATGTCGTAAAGAATCGCCGCCTGCGAATCGGTCAGCGCGAAAAACGAAAGCCTCTCGCTGCCGAGATAGGTTGCGAGCAAAAGCGCCAGCAGAAGTAAAATCAAGAGCCCGCCGCCGAAAGCAAGACTTTTGACTTCGGGCTTTAGACTTCGGCCTTTCACTGCTTCAAAGCCTCCGCGATCTGTTCGAGCCCGTCGACGACGCGCGGGCTCGGGCGCGAGAGAAGGTCGGCGTTGATCTTGAAAACCCTTTTGTTTTTCACCGCCGGCGATTTTTTGAAAACGTCGTTCGGTTCGAGATTATCGGGGCTTTCCGACAGGATGATGACGTCCGGGTCGAACGCGAGCGCGGTTTCTTTGCTGATCTTCGGGTAGGCCGTAGGAACGTCCTTCGTGACGGACACGCCGCCGGCGCGGTCGATGATTTCGGTCAGAAACGATTCTTTGCCGATCGTAAAAAGCGGCTCTTTCGAAATCTGCACGAAGGTTTTCGCTTTCGCCCGGTCGCGCGTCTGCTCGTCGACGGCGAGGATGCGCCCCATCAGCTCGTTGAGCAGGACGCCGGTTCTTTCCCGCGTGCCGAAAATTTCGCCGAGCTGCTGCAAATTCGCGAGCACGCCGTTTAAATCCTTCGGATTCGTCACGAAAACCGTGATGCCCTGCGCTTCGAGCGTTTTCATGAACGCTTCGAGCTGCGAGGCGGTCGAAACGAACACGATCTGCGGTTTTAAGGCGATGATCGTTTCGATGTTCGGATTTAAGGTGTCGCCGACCTTTTGGATCCGCGCCGCTTCCTCCGGGTAGTTGCAGAACTCGGTGACGCCGACGAGGCGGTCGCCCGCGCCGACGGCGAAGATGTTTTCGGTCAGGCTCGGCGCCAATGACACGACGCGTTCGACGCGCTCGGGGATTTTGATCTTGCGCCCGAGATCGTCCGCGAGGTCGCGCGTTTGATTCTGCGCCGGCTCCGCCGGCCGATTGTATCCGCCGTCCCTGCACGCCGCGAGCGCGAGCGCGCACAGCAAAAGCAGGAGCGAAACAAAAACCTTCCTGCGAAGCCCCCGCGGTGCCGAGTTTAATTTTCCGGTTTCAGATGGTTTGTCAGACATAAAAAAATCCCGTTCGGCTCTTTAAAACGTCAGACGCGAGCTAAACAGGACTTTTTTATAATTAAAAGAAAAAAACAAAAACTTTCCCAATCAGCCAACCGTCCTGACGCGAGACGATTTCGGCTAAAAAACTTTCGAAAGGTTTCCAGACTCAGGTCGATTTTGGATTTTGGATTTTGGATTTTGGATTTGCTTCGCGTTGAGAAACGCCATCGTTGTCAAGGTATCTACTTATTACCGATCGACTCGAAAAGCAACAAATCAATTACCGCGACAGACCAATCCAAAATCTAAAATCTAAAACCCGAAATCGCCTTCACTGTGGCGCGACCGTGCGGGATTTTCACCCGGCTTCCCCTTTAAGCAAAAAGCGTTTTAGTCTGAAAAAGAACGACCCTTATGGAAGATTGCTGAAATTCTTACCAAAGAGTGAAAGGCAAGTTATCACGCTTTGACGGAAAATGTCAAAGCGAAGAAAAAAGTGCTTGAACTTCGCCTGCCGGAAAGTTATTGTAGAAATTGCAAGTTATAGTTTTATAAACCGAATCGGCAGTGAATTACATATTCCAAAATTCTATGTCTCAATACGATAACGTGGTGGCGGTGATCCTCGGCGGCGGCGCGGGCACGCGTCTTTTTCCTTTGACGAAGGAGCGCGCGAAACCGGCGGTGCCCTTGGGCGGGAAATACCGTCTGATCGACGTGCCCGTCTCGAACTGCATCAACTCCGGCATCACACAGATTTTCGTTTTGACGCAGTTCAATTCGGCGTCGCTGAACCGCCACATCGCGCGCACTTACCGGTTTTCGTCGTTTTCGACCGGTTTCGTCGAAGTGCTCGCCGCCGAACAGCGCATCGACAGCCCGGAATGGTTTCAGGGCACGGCGGACGCGGTGCGGCAGATGATTCCGCACATCCGCGACTGGCGCATCAACACGGTCTTGATTTTATCGGGCGATCATCTTTATCGCATGGATTACCGGAAATTCCTGCAGAGGCATTTCGAAACGAAAGCCGACATCACGGTTTCGGTCGTTCCGTGCCGCCCGGACGAAGCGGAAGGTTTCGGGCTGTTAAAAGCCGACGACGCGGGGCGAATCGTCGAATTTAAGGAAAAACCGAAAGGCGAAGCGCTCGAATCGATGCGCGTCGACACGACCAAATTCGGTCTCACCGAAGAAGAAAGCCGGCGCCGCCCGTTTCTCGCTTCGATGGGCATTTACGTGTTCAACTACCAGCGTCTGATCGAATTCTTAAAAGCGGACGAAAAGCACGTCGATTTCGGCAAGGAGATCATCCCGTCGGCGATCGAAAAATACAACGTGCAGGCGCATCTCTTTAAAAATTATTGGGAAGACATCGGGACGATCCGCGCGTTTTACGACGCGAACCTCGATCTCGCGTCGCCGCTGCCGAAGTTCAACTTTTTCAACACCGAAGCGCCGATCTACACGCGCTCGCGCTATCTGCCGCCGTCGAAGGTGCATAATTGCGACGTCGACAATTCGATGATCTCCGAGGGCTGCATCCTGAACGGCGTCTACGCGCGCAATTCGATCATCGGTCTGCGCTCGCGCATCGACAAGGGCGCGCGCATCGAAAATTCGATCATCATGGGCTCGGACTTTTTCGAGTCGATCGAGGAAATCCAGAACAACGTCGATCGTCAGTTGCCGCACGTCGGCATCGGGCAGAACACCGTCATCCGCCGCGCGATCATCGATAAAAACACGCGCATCGGCAGCAACGTGCAGCTCGTCAACCAGAACAACATCGAAACCGCCGACGGCGAAAACGGCTGTTACTACATCCGCGAGGGCATCATCATCGTGCCGAAAAACGCGACGATTCTCGACGGAACGGTGGTCTAGCGATTTTGGATTTTAGATTTCGGATTTTGGATTCGCTCACGCATCGACCGGCGTGAGCATCTTTGTTTTCGCGTCGAAAACGATTTCGGAATAAAAGCCCGAACCTTTTATTTAGTCCGGGCTTCCGCATTTTTGTTTCGAGCCTCAAATTCCGGTTAACCATTTTATAAAAACCTGCATCTAAGCTTGCCGTAACCCCTTAAACCGATAATTTCAACTTATTTTAAGAGCTGTTCAAGGCAGCCGTGTTTACCCGCACGTGCCCTTTTCAGAGCGGGCTGCGTGTTTTTAGAGAATTTGATGAAAAAAATTTTGTCGTTGGTCGTCGCCTTCGCCGCGGTCGCTTTGTTTTCGGGCCTTTTGATCGAAAACTCCGGCGCGCAGCAACTGCCCGAAAATGAGCCGTCGAGAGAAGCGAAAAAACAGCAGAAATTCGCTGATTTGATCGAAAAAGCGGGCCGCAAAGGCGCGGCGCGCGTGATCGTCGGCTTGAAGGGCGATTTTCAAACCGAGGGGCTTTTAAGCGAAAACTCGCGCGGCACGCAGCGCCGGAAAATCAAAACCGAACAGGACGATTTTCTCGCCCGCCACGCCGCGCGGCGCCTCCAAAAAGTCGAAAAATTCGATTTTATCCCGTTCGTCGCCCTCGAGACGGACGCCCCGGCGCTGCAGCAGCTTCAGGCGGACGCGCAGATCGAAAGCATCGAGGAAGACCAACTCGCCGCGCCGTCGCTCAAGGAAAGCACGCAGCTGACCGGCGCGCAAGCCGCGTGGAGCATGGGTTTTTCCGGCAGCGGGCAGGCGGTCGCGGTTCTCGACACCGGCGTCGATAAAAATCACTCCTTCCTGAGCGGCAAAGTCGTTTCCGAAGCCTGTTATTCGACCAATTACGCCGCCGGCAATGCGACGAATCTTTGTCCGAACGGCGTCAATTCGATCGCCGACGGTTCGGGCGTCAACTGCGCCTCGACGATCGCGGGCTGCGCGCACGGCACGCACGTCGCGGGCATCGTCGCCGGACGCGGCTCGAATTTCAGCGGCGTCGCGAAAGACGCTTCGATCATTTCGATGCAGGTTTTTTCGAGCGTCAACGACGCGGCGGACTGCGGCGACGATCCCGCGCCGTGCGCTTTGTCGTACACATCGGATCAGCTGCGGGCGCTCGAACGCGTCCGGGTCCTGAGCGGCTCGCTGGGCATCGCGGCGGTCAACATGAGTCTCGGCGGCGGGCAGTACGCCGCGAGCTGCGACGCGCAGTCGCCTTCGATGAAAGCGGCGATCGACAACCTGCGCTCGCTCGGCATCGCGACGGTCGTCGCTTCCGGCAACGACGGCTACACGTCGTCGATCAGCTCGCCGGCGTGCATTTCGAGCGCCGTTAGCGTCGGCTCGATCGACGACGGCAGCTACGGCACGACCGCGAACCAGGTTTCGAGTTTTTCGAACAGCTCGCCGCTTTTAACGCTGCTCGCGCCCGGCAAATACATCACTTCGTCCGTTCCGAATAACGGCTACGCGATTTACGGCGGCACTTCGATGGCGACGCCGCACGTCGCGGCGGCTTTCGCCGTCCTCAAGCAGAAAAAACCGAACGCGTCGGTCGGCGAAATGATAAACGCGCTGACATCGACCGGACAATCCATCACCGATTCGCGCAACTCGATCGCGAAACCGGCGATCCGAATCGACGCCGCGCTCGGCGCGCTCTCGTCCGCGTCGATTCGCGCGGCGCGCGCGAAATTCGATTTCGACGGCGACAATAAAACGGACGTCGCCGTTTTCCGCCCCTCGAACGGCGTTTGGTACATTCACAACAGCAACGACGGCGCGGACGTTTCCCGGCAGTTCGGACTGGGCACGGACATAGCGGCGCCGGGCGATTACACGGGCGACGGAAAGACCGACGCCGCCGTTTTCCGCCCCGCGACCGGCGAATGGTACATTCTCCGCTCGGAGGACGCTTCGTTTATCACCTTCCGGTTCGGCGCGGCGGGCGACGTTCCGGCGGTCGGCGATTACGACGGCGACGGGAAAGCCGATGCCGCGGTGTTTCGCCCGGCGACCGGCGTTTGGTGGTTTCTGTCGAGTCTGACCGGCGCGCAGAACGCGGTCGGCTGGGGGCAAGCCGGCGACGTGCCGGCCGCGGCGGATTACGACGGCGACGGCAAAACCGACATCGCCGTTTACCGCCCGGCGGTCGGCGAATGGTGGATTCTGCGCAGCCGCGACGCGAGCTCGTACGCCTTTCGATTCGGCGTCGCGACCGACAAGCCCGTGCAGGGCGATTACACCGGCGACGGCAAGGCGGACGCGGCGGTCTGGCGACCTTCGACGGGCGAATGGTTTATTTTGCGGTCGGAAGACAGTTCTTATTATTCGGTGCCGTTCGGCGCGGCGACCGATCTGCCGGCGCCGGGCGATTACGACGGCGACGGACGCGCCGACACCGCCGTTTTTCGTCCGGCGGGCGGAACCTGGTATGTGCAGCGATCGAGCGCCGGCATCATGGTAACCAACTACGGCATGACCGGCGACAAGCCGGCGCCGAACGCCTTCGTGCCGTAAGAATTTCCTTCGACCTCACAAAGAGCCGAAAAGGGCTTCGCTCGAATTCGAGCGAAGCCCTTTTGTTTTTGTAATCAAAACCGTTTTGCATCAAAATCAGAACAAAACCAAAATCCAAAAGCCCAAAACCAAATCTTATTCTGTTCTTAGTTTAGCCGAAATTCGCGCTAATTCTTACTGTTTTCCTGTTTTTCGCCGACGACGTAGCTGTCGCGGGTTTTCACGACCACGCCGTCGCGCTCGACTTTAACTTTTATTTTGTGCTTTTGACCGGCGGCGGCTTCGTCTTTCGGCGTGTAACCGATGCTGTAATACTCGCGCAGCTCGCTGGCGATGCGCGAAAAGGCGTTCGAAAGGCTCGTGATCGTGCTCGCCTTGTAGAGTCTGCCGCCCGTGCGGCCGGCGAGCTCGTTCAGATACAGATCGGCCTTTTCGTATTCCTCGGCGGTCGTGCCGCGGCTGTCGGCGATGCCGACGCTGCCGACGGGGCTGTCTTTGCCGCCCGGAAACGGAAACGGCAGCGGATTTTTATCTTTCGACGGCAGCGGGCTTTTGATTTTCGGCTGCTCGACGACCGGCTTGTTTTTCATCGCCTGCACTTCGTTGAAAGTGTCGTATTGAATCGGGTAAATCAGCGCGTCCGATTCGAGCGCGTCCGAGAGATTCTGCATTTCGAGACCGTTTCTGCTCGTCGTGTCGACGCCGTCCGAAAAAAGCACGATCGCTTTGCGCCCCGCGTAGTTCCGGAGCTTCTGATTGATGACGAGGTCCATCGCGTCGTACACGCTCGTGCCGTAAGAGATTTTCGTCTTTCCGATCGCCGCCTGCAAAGCCCGACGGTCGCTCGTCGGCTCGCAGTGCACGTAGATTTCCTGATCGAAAGAAACGATCATGACGCGATCGTTCGCGCGCAGCTGGTTGATAAACGCGAGCGCCGCCGCCTGGATTTCCTCGGCCTTGAATTTCGCCGAATAGCTCATGTCGAGCACGAGCGCGACCGTGAACGGCTCCTGCTCGTTGGAGAAATATTCGATCGGCTGTTCGATGCCGTCTTCGAAAACCTTGAATTGCCCCTGCGTCAAACCGCCGATGAATCTGCCGTTGCGGTCTAAAACCTTGACCGGAATCGAGACGACGCCTGTCGCGACTTTGATCACCTCCGAGTCGTCGGTTTCGGCGTCGCCGTCCGGCTCGGCGGTCGTGCCGGACGGCGTCGGGCTTTCGACCGGGCGTTGATTGGCTTTTTTCACACCGTCGCCCGAATTCGCCGTCACTTTCTGCGATTGAGCGAAGCCCGGCATCCAGCTCAGACCGACCAAAGCCAGGCAGCAGAACAAAATGGGGATTTTTTTCATTTTTGCACCTCGAAGTTAAATTCTATGATGCCGCGAGGTTTAAGAAAAGATGCCGCCGCGTAAAAGTAAAAATTAAAAGGCGGAGGATAAAAATCAAGAGCATTTCCGGCAATGAAAAGAATAACCGGAAATGCTCTTTTTAATTTTCACTTTTTAATTCTTACTTTCCCGCCTGATTGCTGCTGCCGGCGCCGACGATGTAGCTCGTCTTCGCCCGCACGACCAGGTTCGGACGCATGACGCGCACGCGGATTTGTTTGCGGTCGCCGACTTTCCCGACGTTTTCCGGGTAATAACCGATCGAATACTGCCGGCGCAATTCCTCAGCGATGCCCGAAAAAGCCGCGTTCAGATCGTTGCGCGCCTCGAACGCGCGCCCGCCGGAGTTGCGCGCCAGTTCTTCGAGGTAACGCTTGCCGGTTTCGTATTCGGACGAACTCGACCCCGCCGCGCCGCCCCTGCCGCCGCGCCCGATCCGCACATTGCCGCCGCCCAAAATGTCGCCGAGAATATCGTCCCAGCTGCCGCGCCGCCGCCGCGGGTACGGGTAACCGCCGCCGCCGCCGCCGCCGCCCCAGCCGCCGTTCATGTCGCTCTGCGTATCGTAACGAATCGGGTAGATCAGCGCTTCGGCTTCTTCCGCCTCGCGGATCGAAGTCTGGTAGTTCGCGCGGCGCGAAGTCGTGTCGACGCCGTCGGTGAACACGACGACCGCTTTGCGTCCCTGAATCTGCTGCAATTGGCGGTTGATGACGTAATCGACCGCTTCGTAGAGGCTCGTGCCGTCGCCGAATTCGGTCTGCAAAATCGCGTTGCGCAAAACGCGGCGGTCGCTCGTGATCGGGCTTAAAACGCGCACGCGCTCGTCGAACGAAATGACCTGCACTTTATCGTCGCGCCGCAGCTGATTGACGAACGCGATCGCCGCGTCCTGAATCTCGGTGATCTGAAACTGCGTCGAAGGGCTCACGTCGATCAGCAAAATGACGGTAAAGGGTTGCTCGACGGACTGAAAATATTCGACCTTCTGCTGAACGCCGTTTTCGAAGATCTGGAAATCCTTCTGCTGCAAGCCCGCGATAAAACGCCCGTCGCGATCGAGCACGGAAACCGGCATCGTCACGAGGTTCGTTTCGACCTTGATCACGTCGTCGTCCGATTCGACGGCGTCCTCGGTCGCCGTCGCGGGCGGCGTCGGCGAAGTCTGCGGGAGCGTTCTTCCGCCCTGCAAAACCGGCGGGCGTTTCTGCGTCTGCGGAATCGTCGTATCGCCCTGCAGCACAGGCGGAGTCGGCGAAGGCGTCGCGCCGGTCGTCGTGCGCGGACGCGTGCTGTTCGGCGTCGTCTGCGCCGTAATTGAACCACCAAACAAACCGAGACAGGCTAAAATCAACGCAATTTTTTTCATCGCTTCACAACTCCCCAGCAGATTTTTCTCGCTTTTCGAACGAAAAATGCTCAATTTTGATTGCGCACGGTTGATTTTAGATGTCTTGAAATTTTTAAAAGGCGGCGATTGTGACAGTTTCTCGTGTAAAGTTTTGTAAAACCTTTAGCGTTTTGAATTTAATTCATTTTGCGCGATTTCGTGGAAGCGGCGGCGCACCGAGTTGATGTTGACGAACGGCAGTTCGTGCGCGTGCGTGCGGTTCGTGAGAAGAATAAAAACGCGTTCCGATTCCGGCTCGATCCAAAGGCTCGTGCCGGTAAACCCGAGATGCCCGAAACTGTCCGGCGCGAGCGCCCGCGACGCCGTCGATTCGGGCGTCGCGGCGAGCTGAAACGCGAGCGAACGCGCTTCGTTGAAGCCTTCGGTGAAATTCGTGCGGAACAATCGACAAGTTTCGGGTTTGAGAATTATTGTCTGATTCGCCAAAAACTGCTGCGCGATCTTGAAAGTTTCTTCGGCGGTCGAAAAAAGCCCGGCGTGCCCGGAAACGCCGTCCATGAAATAACAATTGCCGTCGTGCACTTCGCCCCAGATTTGATAATCGCGCCAATTATATTTGGAAACATCATAACGCTGTTCGATACAGGTTTGTTTTTCGTAGGCGTTTCCTTTTTCGCTCGCGGCGATTCTTTTTCGCAAACCCTTCGGCGGATTATAAAAGGTATCCTGCAAATTTAACGGTTCGAAAATCTCTTCCTTCGCAATTTGGTCGATTCGCTTCCCGCAAAGTTTCTCGATCAAAAACATTAGGAATATAAAATTCAAATCGCTATAGGTGACGATCGGTTGGTTGAAACCGAGCGGCATACGGATAATTTCAGCTGAGATTTCCGAACGCTTTTCACATAACAAATAAAACGGCTTCCAGGCGGGAAAGTCGGAAATATGTGTCAGAAGCTCGCCGATTGAAGTATCCCAGCCGTTATTTTGACCGACATAGACATCGAACTCCGGAAAATAAAAATCAATTGTTCTGCCTAATTCCAATTCTTTCTTCTCTATCAGTTTCGCGCAAAGCAAACCGGTCACCAAAACTTTCGTCAGGCTCGCCAGATCGTAAATCGTGTCGATGCGCGCCGCGATCCGTTCCGGCTCGACGACCGCATTTCCCAATGCGTCCCGAAAAACGATCGCGCCCTTTTCCGCGACCGTGTAAACGGCGGACGGAAAATCGCCCGCGTCGATTCTTGATTGTAAAAACCCGGAAATCCGATCGTTCATGGCAGCTCAAGTTTAATGCGTAAATAACGGTATCGGGAAACTCGATTTTACGTTTATCTTTGATTATATTTATAGACTGACAAGACAGTATTCCAAAAAACAATTAACCAACAGAGGAAAAAATATGAACAAAGTAGAATCGGCGGATTTGATCCTGAAACTTTACGATCTGCGCCGCGAAGCGAAAATGCGCGAAGCGCGAAACTGGATTTTTTCATTCAACCCGCAAAGCGCCGACGAATATCTGCAAACGATGAGGAACCCCGAGGTCGGACCGCTTTTGCGCATGGTCACGTCGTACTGGGACATGGCGGCGGCGCTCGTCAGCCACGGCGCGATCGACGCCGAAATGTTTGCCGACACGGCGGGCGAACACATCATCATTTACGCGAAAATCCAGCCTTTTCTCGAAGAATTTCGGGAAAAGATCGGCAACCCGAAAGCCTTTAAGAATCTCGAAAAAGTCATTCTCGACATGCCGGACGGAAAAGAACGCGTGGAAAGGGCGCAGGCGATGTTAAAAAGCTTCGCCGCGAAATCCGACGAGGCGAAGGCTTAATTCTAATTTATCGAGCTTTTGATTCGCATAGATTTTTTAGATCAGCCACGAAAAAACACGAAAGAAACACGAAAAATTTTTAAGAATTCGTGTTTCTTTCGTGTTTCTTCGTGGCTGATCTTTGTTTCCGGGCGAAACCGGTTCAAACGTTCAGCCGATTTCGATGCCGTTCTATTTTGTCCAAAACGCCGAGCGCCAGCGACAGCGCGCGGCGTCCGTCGTGCGCGTTGACCGGCGGCGCGTCGTCCCGTTCGATGCAGCCGAGAAAAGCGAGAATTTCGGCGCGCAACGGCTCGACGTCCCCAACTTCGAGACGGTCGATCGAGATGCCGAGCAGCGGATGCGCGGCGTTCGGCGCTAAGCTCGTCAGCGACGCGAATTTCGTCGCGTAATCGAGCACGACGTAGGAATTCGTTTGGTAAAAGCGCGTTTTTCTGATCTTTTCCGTGCCGATGCGCGACGCCGTGATGTTGGCGACCGCGCCGTTTTCGAACTCGATGCGGGCGTTCGCCGCGTCGACCTTGTCGGAAATGACCGGAATGCCGACGGCGCGGATTTCCGACACATTGACGTTCTCGCCGACGAGCCACTGAATCGCGTCCAGATCATGGATCATCACGTCCAGGACGACGTCGACGTCCAGGCTGCGGTTCGGAAACGGCGAGACGCGGTGAATCTCGAAATAAAGCGGATTGTTAACGTGCGGGCGCAGCGCGACCATCGCCGGGTTGAAGCGTTCGAGATGCCCGACCATCAGTTTTGCGCCCGTCGTTTGCGCCGCCGCGATCATCCGGTCGGTTTCTTCCAACGTGCGCGCGATCGGTTTTTCGACCAGAACGTGCACGCCCTTTTCCAAAAACGCGCAGGCGATCTCCGCGTGCGTTTCGGTCGGCGTGACGATCGAAACGGCGTCGGTTTGATCGAGCAGCTCGCGCCAATCGGTGTAGCGCGCGCAGCCGTTTTTATCGGCGACGGCGCGCGCGTTTTCCTCGTTCACGTCGCAGACGCCGACGAATTCGCCGACGCCTTCACGCGCTAATTCCGCGTAATTTCGGGCGTGATGCTGTCCGAGCGAGCCGACGCCGACGACGGCGGTTTTCGGCTTTTGGTTTTTGGTTTTTGGTTCTTCGCTAACTTCCATAATTTGAATACAAACCGATTTTCAGCAATACTTTCATTGTCACCAAAGATGTCTGAAATTACAAAAACCGAAGACCAAAAACCAAAAGCCGAACTTTTCTGGCTTCTTTTTGCGCTGATCGTCGTCGCCGCCTATCTGACCGGCTTGACGATTCCGCTCGTCGGACCGGACGAGCCGCGTTACGCGGAGGTCGCGCGCGAGATGTTCGCGCGCGGCGATTGGGTGACGCCGCGCCTCGGCGGCTTCGACTGGTTCGAAAAACCGGCGCTGCTCTACTGGCTGCAGATTTTTTCGTATCATCTCTTCGGCGTTTCCGAATTCGCCGCCCGTTTCGGCTCCGCGCTGTTCGGGCTCGGCACGATTGCGAGTCTTTGGGTTTTAGGCAAGAAGACGGAAAAGATCGAGAATCCAGAATTTAAAGTCCAAAATCTAGGTAATTGGCTGGCGCTCGTCGCCGCGTCGTCGTTCGGCTTGATCGTTTTTTCGCGCGGCGCGAGTTTCGATATCATCCTGACTTTCCCGGTTACGGCGGCACTCGTTTCGTTTTTCGTGTTCGATTTAACGCAGCGCCGCAAAGACGCGAAGGCGCAAAGTTTTACCGGAATATCGGCGCTCGTTTCCTTTTACTTTTTCGTCGGCGTCGCGGTGCTCGCGAAGGGCTTGGTCGGAATCGTTTTTCCGTACGCGATCGTCGCGTTTTATTACCTTTTGTCGCGAAGGTTTCCGCCGAAAGCGTTTATTTTCAGCCTTTTTTGGGGCACGATTTTAAGTTCGGCCGTCGCCTGCGCGTGGTACCTGCCGATGTACCGGGCGAACGGCTGGAAGTTCATCGACGAGTTTTTCGTCCAGCATCATTTTCAGCGCTACACGTCGAACAAATACCAGCATCCGCAGCCGTTTTACTTTTTCTTCTGGGTCTTGCCGCTGATGACGCTGCCGTGGCTGCCGTTTTTTTTCGCGACGCTCTGGAATTTAATTAAAAATTTAATTTCCCGCAAAGACGCAAAAACGCAAAATCAGGAAATCACGACTCAAAATTCGCGACTCACGACTTTCGCCCTCGCGTGGCTGCTCGTGCCGCTCGCGTTCTTCTCGCTTTCCGGTTCGAAGCTGCCCGGCTACATTCTGCCGGCGGTGCCGGCGGCGCTGATCCTCGCGGCGCTCTCGGTTCGGCGCTTCGCGGCCAAATCGAACGCGCGGGCGACGTTCGTCAAAACGCTCGCCGTTCTGGTGATCGTCGGCGCGGCGCTGCTCGCGCAGTTTTTCATCGGCGATTTTCTGCACGAGGAAACGGTCAAGCATCTGATCGACACGGCGCACGCCAAAGGCTACCGGACGGAAAAAGTCCTGACGCTGCACACGATCTCGCATTCGGCGGAGTTTTACGGCTCGGGCAGACTCGTGCGCGATTCGGACGGAAAACAAAAACGGCTTTACGGCGTATCGCAGGTGATCGAGGAAATGCGGCGCGAAAACGCCGCGCAAGCGCTCGTCATCGTCCCGATCGTCTACCAGAATCAGCTGCTCGCAAGCCCGCTCGTCGACGCCGAGCTGCTCGACGACAACGGCGAACTGGCGATCGTTTTCGTCAAAATCCGGTAGTTGTTTTCTGTTTCTACAAATTTTAGCCGCAGGTTTATTCCGCGGTAAACCAGCTTTCGGCAGCTTAAAAATTTTCGAAAAATGAACATCCGATACGAAGATCTCGTGCAAAAATGTCGGCGCTGCGCCGGAACCGGACGCGTCGCGGAAAGCCCCGCCGCCCCGCAATCCGTCTGCAAAGCGTGCGACGGCACGGGCGAAATCATGACCGAAAGCGGGCAGGCGATGTATAAATTCATCCGCTTTCTCAAAGGCAAGGGCTTGCTTTCGTGAGTTTCGAAGAGCAAATCGCTAAAATTGCAAAAGTTTTATCTGTCATCGGTCATAAATTCATGAAAAAACTCACCGTGATTTTGGTATTCCTGCTGGCAGCGAACGCTGCCTTGGCGCAATTGAAAAAATTCACCTGGGAAGACTGGACGTGCGTTTACGAAAGCACATACGACGGAAGGATTTATACGGAACGGCAGCTGAAGAACACCTACGCGCTTTGGAAGGCGGGCGGCGATTACGCGATGGAGACTTTCGAGGCGACGGCGTTCAAACTCGAAGACATCGCAAACCTGCGCACCGCCGCCTCGCTCGATGCGGAATATAAAGAGAAAGCGGTTGCCCTAAAGAATCTGGAAATCGTCAACGTGCCGTATTGGAAAGAATATAAAGCGGCAAAGCTCGCGGCGCTCGAACGCGATTATTTGCTGGCGCGCGCTTCCGTCAAGGCTAATGAAAATCCGTCGGCGCTCGGCGAAGTCAATTTTGCCGACCGGTGCGTGCAGCGATTCGCGCCGCCTTTAACGGCGGGCGGCGACGACCTTTTGAAACTCTGGCGCGAAGTCAACGAGGAATCGCGCGCCAAAAACGCCTCGCCCGAAAACGTCCGCAAGGAATTCGAATCGCGAACGGCGTCCGCCGACCGCTTCAAATACGCGCGGATGGAAATCCTGACCTTCGGCTGGTGGAACTGCGTCAACGCCGAGATCAGGCGCCCGGACGAGAAAGGCCGGCCGGAAGAACACTTCAAAAAACTGTTCAAAACCACGAAAAAAAATTACTGCGACGAACCGTAAAAATTTTGCTTCAAGCATTCGCCGAATTACGCCGGCGCTATAAAATTAAAAATCCTTATTGATTTGCCAGATTCCGTTGCCGCTCGAAATGCTCGGCGACGAGCCGCGCGGTTTTTTCGCCGACGAACGGCGCCATGTCCGCGATGCTCGCTTTGGCGATGCGCTCGATCGAGCCGAAATTTCTCAAAAGCTTCATTTTGCGTTTCTCGCCGACGCCTTCGATCGCTGTCAGTTCCGACGTAAAATCCCGCATCTCGCGGCGCTTGCGGTGGTATTCGACCGCCGTCCGGTGCGTCTCGTCGCGGATCTGCTGGACGAGGCGAAAAACCGGCAAGCCCGCCTCGAACTTGATCGGGTTATCTTCGTAGCCGAAGCGCAGAAGGTGCGAAATCTGGTTGTGATGCTTCGGCGGCTTGACCAGTCCGACCAAAGTGATCGCTTCGAGATCGAGGCTCTGCATGGCGGCGGCGGCGGCCGACAATTGCCCTTTGCCGCCGTCGATGAAGATCAATTGCGGCAGCGGTTTTTCTTCGTTCAATAATCTTTTATAACGCCGGAAAACGGCTTCGTTCATCGACGCGAAATCGTTCGCGCCCTCGACCGTTTTGATGATCAGGCGGCGGTATTCGGCGCGGTTCGGCTTGCCGTTTTCGAAGACGACGATGCCGGCGACGTTTTCCGCGCCCTGAATGTTCGAAATGTCGAACGATTCGATGCGTTCCGGAAAATGCGGCAGTTCGAGAATTTCCTGCAGTTCTTCGAGCACTTTCTGCGTGTCGGGCTTGAGCACGCGAAAACGCTGCTCGAACGCGATCTTCGCGTTGTTTTCGACCAAAGCGATCATTTCCGCCTTCTGCCCCCGTTTCGGGTCGAAAATTCTCACGCGCCGCCCGCGCCGTTCGCTGAGGGCCTTTTCCAAAACTTCGCGGTCGGCGAAATCGGCGGGGACGTGAATTTCGCGCGGCACGTAATCGGTCGAATAATACTGCGCGAGCACGTCGCCGAGGAATTCCGAAGCGTCGAACGCGTCGGCGTCGAGGTCTTCCCAGAAAAATTCGCGTCTGCCCACGATTTTGCCCTCGCGCATCGTGAAGAGCTGCAGCGCCAATCTTTGATTTTCGCGGTAATAGCCGATGATGTCGACGTCGCGGTCGGGCGAAACCGCCATCTTCTGCTGTTCGCCCAAAGCTAAAACCGTGCCGCGCAGATCGCGGTATTTCGCGGCTAATTCGTAATTTTGTTTTTCGGCGAACTGCCACATGCGCTGCTCTAATTCGTCGGCGAGCTGTTTGTTTTTGCCTTCGAGCAGCAGTTTGACGTCGCGCACGGCTTCGGCGTATTCTTCGGGACGGCAAAGCTCTTTGACGCACGGCGCGAGACAGCGTTTTAAGTGAAATTCGAGACACGGGCGCGGCAGTTTCCCGTCGATTTCGATGTCGCAGGTGCGGAGCTGAAACGCGCGGTTGATCAGATCGAGCGTTTTGCGCGCGAGGCTCGCCGGCAGCAGCGGCCCGTAATAATTCGCGCCGTCCTTGACGATCTTGCGCGTGATGACCGCCTTCGGAAACGGCTCTTTCGTGACCTTGATGTGCGGGTATTGCTTGTCGTCCTTGAGCATGATGTTGTAGCGCGGCTTGTGGAGCTTGATCAGATTCGACTCCAAAACCAGCGCTTCGACCTCGTTGTCGACGACGATAAACTCGAAATCGGCGATGCGTTTGACGAGCTCGCGCGTTTTCGCGTCCATGTTGCGGCTCGCCTGAAAATACGAGCGCACGCGATTTTTCAGATTCTTCGCCTTGCCGACGTAGATGATCTTGCCGTCCGCGTTTTTGTGAATGTAGACGCCCGCGCTCACGGGTAAGGACTTGATTTTTTCTTCCAGTGTCATTGCTTAAATTTTACGCGAAACGCGGCGCGAAGTTAAAGTTTATTTGACTTTATCGGGCTTTTGCGCAAAATGTTCGTATTAACCCCTTAAAAATTAAAGACTCAGGAGAAAAATTATGGCTAGAGAAACTGCAAAAATGGTGATTCAGAGTTGTATTACACTCGCTTCGGCGGCTTTGGGGCTGGTTGCGGCGCTCGCTTGGAACGACGCGATCAAAGCTCTGATAAAAGAAGTCTGGGGCGAAAACGAAGGGCTCGGCGCGCTTTTCACGTACGCGATCATCGCGACGCTGCTCGCCGTCGTCGTCATACTGGTTTTAGCCCGAATGGCGGCGAAAATCGGCGGCGAAGCGGCGATCTCGCGCGAAGCCGAGGGCTAAAGCGATTTCGGATTTGCGATTTCGGATTTGCGATTTAAGATTATCTTTTGTCCCTCATCTTAAATCGCAAATATGCAGACCTTTCTGACAAAATCTCCCGCGACCGCCGCCGGCTTTATTCGCCGCGGGCTGCTCGTCGCCTTTCCGACCGAGACGGTTTACGGGCTCGGCGCGAACGTGTTCGATGAACGGGCGGTCGCGCGGATTTTCGAAGCGAAAATGCGTCCCGCCGATAATCCCTTAATCGCGCACGTCGGGCGTCTCGAACAAATCGAGCTCTTAGTGAAAGAAATCACGCCGAGCGCGCGGAAATTCATCGACGCGTTTTTCCCCGCGCCGCTGACGCTCGTTTTGCCGAAAGCCGACGAAGTTCCGCCGATCGCCACCGCGAATCTCGACACGATCGGCGTGCGGATGCCGAAAAACGAACTGGCGCGCGATTTTTTGAGTAAATGCAATTTTCCGGTCGTCGCGCCGTCGGCGAATCTTTCCGGAAAGCCTTCGCCGACCGGCTGGCGGGCGGTGTTGGAAGACCTGAACGGACGCATCGACTGCATCCTGCAGGGCGCGGCGACGGAAATCGGTTTGGAATCGACGGTCGTCGACTGCACCTCAAACGCGCCCCTCCTTCTGCGTTCCGGCGCGGTTTCGCTTGAGCAGCTGCAAAGCGTCGTCCCCGAAACCGAAATTTATCGCCCCGCAGAAAACGAAGCCGTGAGAAGCCCGGGCATGAAACACCGGCATTATTCGCCGCGGGCGCGCGTCGTTTTGATTTCGGATTTCGGATTTCGGATTTCGGATTCGAGCGCGTTCATCGGTCTTACCGAGCCGCCGCCGCGATTCGCGTTAAAAAAAACCTGCCGCTCGGTCGAAGAATACGCGCACGAGGTTTTCGCGTTTTTCCGCGAGTGCGATCATGCCGGAATCGAAACGATTTACTGCGAAACCGTCGAAGAAAAAGGTATTGGATCAGCGCTGATGGATCGCCTGCGCCGCGCGTCGGCGGGGTAACTAGATTTCGGATTCGGGATTTCGGGTTTGGGATTGAATTAAAAATCCCCGATCCGAAATCCCGAATCCGAAATCTTCAGGCGGTTGCCGCTTTTTGGAAAGCGCGCGAAGCCGCCGCGTTATCGAAAAATTCCTGGAAGCTCGTAATTTTGCCGTCTTTGACGGTAAAAACGTGCACCCAATCAGTTTCGTAAATGCGCCCGGTTTCGCGAACCTGCGCGGCGTATTTGCCGAGCGCCACGACGCGGTCGCCCTGCGCGATAAATTCTTTCGGTTCGAAGGTTAAAACTTCTTCTTCGGCGTCCATCCGCGAGAAAAATTCGCTCACTTCGTCGCGACCTTGCCGGTTTCCGCCGAAGGTCGCGTTTTCGATTTCCGGTATCGTCCAGTCAACTTTTTCCGTGCATTTAGCGAGTATTCCCGCAATATTGCCCTCTCCGAAGTTGTCGTAGCAATCCTGAATGATTTGAACGTTATCTTTCATGATTTAAAACTCCTTTCCGGCTCTAACCCAGCCGGACGGTTACAGAAAATAGGAGAACGTATTTTTGGCAGGACTACATCATATCGCAATTTGGGAATTATACAACCGTCGGCCTGTCCGAATGCGGCACGAAGCATTTGCGGCAGCGCGCTTCGTATTTGTCCGACGCGCCGACTTCGACGCGTTCGGTCGATTCGCTGGTGCGCTGCGAATAATTCGCCGTGTTGCCGCATTTGACGCAGATCGCGTGCGTTTTCGTGATGAATTCGGCGACCGAGAGCAGCTGCGGCATCGGCTCGAACGGACGTCCCATATAATCCTGATCGAGCCCGGCGACGATCACGCGTTTGCCGCCGCGGGCTAATTCGTTGACGGCTTCGACGATTTCCATGTCGAAAAACTGCCCCTCGTCGATGCCGACGACCTGCGTGTCCGGTTCGATCTGCGCCATCAGCTCGGCCGCGGTCATCACCGGTTTCGAAACGTGCGTCATGCCCGAATGCGAGGCGATTTGTTCGATCGAATAACGGTCGTCGATCTTCGGTTTGAAAACCTGAACTTTTTGGCGCGCGATCTGCGCGCGGCGGAGGCGGCGGATCAATTCCTCGCTTTTTCCTGAAAACATCGAACCGACGATGACTTCGATCCAGCCGACGCCGTTCCCGTTTTGGCGCGTTCTTCGACGTTCTTCCGTATTGTCGAAAGCAAATTCTTCAACCATATTTGTAAGTAAAATTATTTTCTGAGATTTGTAAACAGACTTTCAATTATAGTGAAAAAGCCGAAAAGACAAAAAGCCGAAAAGCGAAAAAATCGGTCCCGAAAAACGAGGGCGTTTTTCCTTTTCACTTTTTCACTTTTCGGCTTTATCCTAGAAATGTGAGGTTAAAGATCTGCGCCCGCTGCAAGCGCCCGTTTCTGGCAAACAAGGAATTTTGCCCGCATTGTCCGGTGCCTTACAACCCGGAATCGTGGGCGAACGTCGGCTGTCTGCTCGCGATGGTGCTGCCGATCTTCATGATCGTTTTCCTCTGGATGTTTTTCTTTTTCGGAGTTTTTTTCAGGTAGATCAGCCGCGAACAAGCACGAAATCACACGAATAAAATCTAAAAATCATTTTCGTGTTCTTTCGTGCTTGTTCGCGGCTAATCGATTAAACTCGCCGCGATCGCATCGATCAAAACGCTGCTGTCCGCCTTGCGCGTTTCGTTGTTGCAAAGAATCACGAAAGCGAGCGTTTCGTCGCGCCGGCGCGCGTAGCCGGCGAGCGCGTTGACGAACATGATCGAGCCGGTCTTGGCGGAAATTTTTCCGCCGGCGCTGGCGAGCCGCCCGCGCAAGGTTCCGTCTCTGCCGGCGACGGGCAGCGAATTTCTGAAAGCTTCCGCCGCTTCGATCTGATTCGCCGCGATCAGCGCGCGCCCGATCGTTTCGGGCGTCACGAAATTGAGCCGCGAAAGACCGGAACCGTCCTTGATCGACTCGGTTTCCTGCAGGCCGGCGGCGGAATGCTCGGCGAGCCATTTTTTGATGACGGCCGCGCCCGCCGCATCCGTGCCGCGCGTTTTCCGCGCGTTCGGATTCTCGTCCGGAATCTCCGCGCCGAATTTTCTGCCGAGCGTGCGCAGGATCAGTTCGGCGTAAAGATTGACCGAATCCTTGTTCATGCGCCGGACGATTTCGCCTAAGGTCTGGCTTTCGACGCTTCCGAGCGGCGCGGAGCTTTCCGGGTCGAATTTGTTCGCGGCTTTCCAGTCCGTCGACTTCGCGGCGCCGTCGACCGCGATGCCGCTTTGGACGAGCGCGGCGCGCAGGATCTTCGCCGACCAGAGCGCCGGGTTTTCGACCGCCACGCGGGCGTCCAGGTTGGTGCCCTCGCCCCAGACGTAAACCCGGTTGCTGCCGAGTTCGCGTTTTAACCCGATCGACTCCGCGTCGCCGTTCTGAAGCCGGGCGACCGCGCCCGAAAGTTCGACGTCGGCGGTTGCGGGCTCCGCCTTCGGCGCGCCGTTTTCGAGGCTGACATTGACGAAATTCCGATTGACCGAAAGCGCGCTCGCCGCCGCGCCGTAATACCACTGCAGCTCGTTCCAAGCCCAGCCGTCGCCGACCGCGTCGCCCGTAAAATAGCTTTCGTCGCCGACGACGTCGCCTTTTACTTTTTGCAGGCCTTTCGCTTTCAGCTGAGCGACGAGATTTTGTAGGCCCTCGTCGCTCAGATCCGGCGCGCCCTCGCCGTAAAGAATCAAATCGCCGCTCAAGGCCCCGTTCTCTATTTTTTCTCGCGCGAAAACGCGCGTCCGCCAGCGGAAATCCGCGCCGAGACGATCGAGCGCGACCGTTGACGTCAGAATTTTCAGCGTCGAAGCGGGCGTGAAAAGCTTCCGCGCGTCGCGCGCCGCGAGGACGCGCCCGTCTTTCAGCGAAACGACGAAAACGCCCCAACGCGCGTCGCGAAACTCGCTTTTTTCGATCGTTTCGTCGATTTTGCGGGCGAGCGCGGCGTCTTCCGGTTTGGCGGAGACTTCAAGCGGTTTGCCGAGGTCGATGTTTGAAGGCGTGACCGGCGTTTCCGGCACGGCGGCGTTTTGATTCGTTTCGGTCGCGGGCGGCTGGTTAAAGCACGACGTCAGACTCAAAGTAAACGACAAGGCTGCCGTCAGTAGGAATTTTTGCCCGCGAAACACGCGAAGGGACGCGAAATATTTTATCGATTCATTCTTATTTTCGCGCATTTTCGCGTTTTTCGCGGGCGAACAAAAATAATTCTTCATAACCGGCAGATTAGATTAAACCGCGTCTTCAGTCCAGAAAACTGCGGGTCGCGGCGAAAACTTCATCGACGCCGATTTCCTCGATCGTGCCGCTGCGCACGACGCGGATTCGTTCGGTCAACGGCAGATACGTGGTGGGCGCGCGTTCGTCCATCACCAGCACGAGCGCCGCGCCGGCGATCGCGCCGACGTGCACGACGCCCGTGTCGTTGCTCACCAAAACGCGCAAAAGCGACGCGGCGGCGAGCAGCTGCGGAACCGACAATTTATCGAAAATGACGGTTCCGGCGGGAAAAAGCTCTTCGACCGCCGCGCGCCAATCCCGTTCTTCCGGTCCGAGAAAAACGATCGTTTGCGGCGGATTTTCCGCTTCGTTCAGGCGGCGGGCGAGCGCGGCGAAATTTTCGAGGCTCCAGCGGCGGCTCGGATGCCCCGCGCCGGGAAAAAGCCCGATCAATCTTTCGGATTTCGCGTTTCGTTCGGCGAGCGAATCATTGATGAACGCGACGTCCGCCGCGTCCGGTTCGAGTTCGGCGAAGCGCGGCGCGGCGTCGATGCCGAGCGGCTTTAAAACTTCCAGATAACGGTCCGTAATGTGCTTCGCTTTATCTTCCGCCGGCGGTTTGGCGGGAAATTTCCCCAGAAAATCGAGCGAGCGGTTTTCGCGGTTCGCGTAAAGGCGCGCGCCCGCCCCCGAGAGAAAGCCGAGCAGATTCGTTTCCGAAAGGCTGTGCAGATCGATGATGAAATCGAATTTTCGCCGCCGCACTTCCCCGACCAGCCGGCGAATTTTATCGACCGAGCGCAGCTTATTGCCGTCGCGCAGTGCGACGCGGTCGACGACGATCTCGTCATCGAACACGCCGGCGAGCCGCGCGATCATCGCGCTCGATTTGCCGACGAGAATCGTCAGGCGCGCCGCCGGAAATTTTCCGCGAATCGCGCGCAGCGCCGGCAGCGCGAGAATCACGTCGCCCATCTGCCCGAAATGAATCACCAGAATGTTTTGCGGATCAAAATTCAAAATTCAAGATCTAAGGTTTAAGATTCAAGCTTAATATTAGAAACACCGCCGCCCGGATTTCAAATTTCGGACGATGAATCCTGAATTTAATACCCGAATCCCGATTTTCGATCGGCCTTTTGATTTTTGAATTTTTTGTTCAATAGATTTCCCGTAAATCCCTGCCCGTCATTTCGGCGGGCTTTTCCAGGCCGAGGATTCCGAGGATCGTCGGCGCGACGTCTTCGAGCGCGCCGCCTCCGCGCAGCCTGACGTCCGCCGCGTTGACGTCGACGAGATGAAACGGGACCGGATTGAGCGTGTGCCCGACGTTCGGCTCGCCCGTCAACAGATCCGCCATTTCCTCGCAGTTGCCGTGGTCGGACGTGATGATCGCGACCGCGCCGGTCTCCTCGATTTTTTCGACGATGCCGCCGAGGCACGTGTCCATAAACTGCACCGATTCGATGGTTTTTTCTAAGTTTCCGCTGTGCGCGACCATGTCGGCGGCGGCGAGATTGACGACGAAAACGTCGTTTTCGTTCGCTTCGAGCGCGCGCAGGAATTTGTCCGTGACCTTGAAGCAGCTCATTTCGGGCGAGACTTCGAGCGACATTTTTTTCAAGCTGGGCACGATCACGCGCTGCTCGCACGGATGCTCGCCGTCGACGGCGCCGTTAAAAAAATAAGTCACGTGCGCGTATTTTTCCGCCTCGGCGACGCGGCAGTTGAGCACGCCGTTTTCCGCGAAAACCTGCGCGAGCGCCTTTTCCTCGCCTTCCTGACGAAACGCGACCGGCAGCCCGAATTCGCGGTCGTACTCGGTCAGGCAGACGGTTTCGATCTGCGGCTTGCTCAAAGAAGCGATGTCGGTTTCGTCCCGCACCGAGAGCGATTTGACGAGCTGGCGCAGGCGGTCGCCCCGATGATTGAAAAAGATCACGACGTCGCCGTTCTTAACGGTCGCGACCGGCTCGCCTTCGTCTTTTTCGAGCACGATCGGTTGGACGAATTCGTCGGTGATGCCGCGCAGAAAAGAGCTGCGGATCGCCGAAACCGCGTCGAACGCGCGCTCGCCTTCGGCGTGCACGAGCATCGTGTAAACGCGCGCCGTCCGTTCCCAGTTGGCATCGCGGTCCATCGCGTAATACCGGCCGACGAGCGTCGCGAGGCGCCCGACGCCGATGTCCGCCATCTTGATTTCGATCGCTTCGGCGTAAACGTCCGCCGTGCGCGGCGCGACGTCGCGACCGTCCAGAATGCCGTGCACGAAAACGTCGCCGACGCCTTCCGCTTTCGCCATCCTGAGCAGCGCGAACAGGTTTTCGGGCGACGAATGGATTTCGGCGTCCGAAAGCAGCCCGATCAGATGCACCGCCGAAGCGTTGGCGCGCGCTTTTGCAAAGGCGTTTTTGAGCGCCGCGTTCTCGAAAAATCTGCCCGTTCTGACCGCTTCGGCGATGCGCGAAACGTCGGTCTGAACGATGCGCCCCGCGCCGAGATTGAGATGCCCGACCTCGGAACTGCCCGGCGCGTCCGGCTTCAAACCGACGCGCAAGCCCGACGCCGCGAGCAGCGTGCGCGGGTATTTTTCGCAGATCTCGTCGTAAAAGGGCGTGTGCGCCAAGGCGATCGCGTTGCCTTCCTTACGCGGTGAATGCCCCCAGCCGTCGAGAATGACGAGCGCCAGCGGGCGACGTTTTCCGTTGTTCATATTTTTTTCGAGATGCAGATTCGATAAATGTATGTCTTCAATACGCATCGGGCGCCGCCTTTTCCATCCATCTTGCGGGATGCTTTAAGGGGGTAAATCCGTATTTTTCGTAAAGCGTGTGCGCGTCGCGCGTCGCCAGAATCCAGCGCCGGAAACCCTGCAGATCGGGGTGATCGACAATCGTTTCCATCAGCCATTTGCTCAATCCCTGTCCGCGAAATTCTTCCAGGATATAAACGTCGCCGAGGTAAGCAAACGTCGCGTAGTCGGTGACGACGCGCGCAAAGCCTATCTGATTTTCGCCTTTATAGACCCCAAAAGGCAAGGAATTTTTTATCGCCGTGACGGTTTTCTCCTTCGTCCGGTTTTGCGCCCAGTAGGACTCTTCTGACAAAAACTTATGAATCGCGTCCGCTTGCAGACGATCGCGGTCCGTGCTGATCGTAAATTCGCCTTTGTGCCATTCCATAAATATTTTCGGCGGAAAAACAAAGTTTCCGTAAAATTAATTTAACCGATCGGCGAATTTAACGAAATGGTCGAACCGAAATTTTCGCCGAGCGGCTTTTCATTGACGGTCGAATCGAAATTAAAGTATAAACGAGTCGCTGTAACAAAACCGAATTTCGGTTCGAACCGAAGTTGGGCGTTTGCGCTGAAAATAAACCTGATAATATAGGAAAAGAAATGAAAAACTTTTCGCTCAGGATGCCGCATCTTTTTACCGACAACGCCTTTCAGGTCGCCGTCACTTTTCTGGCGAGCGGTTTTCTGGCGGGCGCGTTTTTTAACTGGCTGGTTTGTTCTCCCGCGCTCGAAGAGTTTTTCTTTGTCCCGTACAGCGCGCGGCAGGCGCGTTTCGGCTGGTACGTCGCGTCGGGTTTGACGCTTGCTTTCGGTCTGGCGGTGGGTTTTCTGGTCTCTTCCCATAAAATCGATTTTCGGGAAAAGCTCGGTTTGACGCTCACGAGATCGCTTTTGTCGTTCGCGCTCGTCAGTTTATCGGTTCCGCTTTTGCGTTTGGCAACGGGCGATTACGGCGCGCGGCTGCTTGGGCGCTACAGTCTGGCGTTTCTGATGTGGTGGGTTTTTCCGCCGGTCACGGCGGCGGCGATGTGCGTCCTTACGAAAAGTTTACGGCGGCTTCCGGCGGCGCTTCTCGCGAGCGCGATTTTCGCCACCGGCGGCTCGGCGCTGGCTTTTCCGGTAATGCTTTTTCTGTTTTGGCTTTTCGACGAACCGAGTCAAACGGTTCTCGACTTCGCGGCGTGGACGTTACTTTATTCGTCGCTGTCTTTAAGTTGCGGCTGGTGGCTGCTCGGGCGTGCGGGCAGCGGAAAATAGCGAAACGATCATTTTAGTCGGTCTGAAAACGCGCCTTGCAGTTCGGGCATTCGATCAGTTTCTTTTTGCCCGACAGCGGAATCGTCGGCACGAGGAAAAACAAGGTGAGAAATCGCATGCCGGTTTTTTCGGTGAACTGCGCGACCGTGCCGCATTGCGAACAGCGAATCATATCGGGCGTCTGCGCGCCGCCCCACGTAAAAAATTTCGTCCCGATGATTAAAAACATAACACGAAAGATTCTACCCGAAGTTTTTCAAATTCCGAAGAAAATTTTCGGCTTCTTTCGGCGAGCGCAGGCGGATGATTTTTTTATCCGCGCCGATTTTTTTTAACCGCTCCTCGATTTTCGGCTTCGTTTCCTCGGGGAAGTTCCAGACCCAGCGCAGGAATTCGAGATCAAACCGCTCATTGCAGCCCTCGCCCATGTCGGGACGCGTTTTGTTGTAATACTTGAAGATGCGTTTGAGCGCGCGGAAAAAGCAAACCGTGCGCGGAAAATCGAGATAAATCACCGTGTCGGCGGCCTGCATGCGCATTTCCATCGTGCCGTTGAAGTTTCCGTCCATCACGTATTCGTCCTTTTCGAGCAGTCGTTCGACGGTTCTCCGCCATTCGTCTTTCGGCGGCGATGTCCAACCGGGCAGCCAGTGCATTTTGTCGAGATGGATGACTTCGATGCCGGTCGCTTCGCCCAAACGCTGGGCGAGCGTCGATTTTCCCGCGCCGCCGGAACCGATGATGACGATTTTTTTCATGCGGAATCTTACGCGCGGCAGGCGATTATTGTTCGCGCCATTTTTCGAGCAACCCCTTTTCGCGTTCGGCGGAAATTCCGGCTTTCAGCTCGTCGGGAATCGTTTTGCGCCAGTTCAGAGTCGAAAGAATCGTGTCGCGCAAAGGGCTGAAGCTCAACCCGTTTTCAAGCGCCCGATCGACGTTCGCCGCCAGAAAGCCCCGCCAACTTTCATCCGATTCATAAAGATAAAGCGGCATGTCGCCCCACGGCTCGACGTTTTCCGCCCTTAAAAATTCTTCCGTCGCCCACGTGAAACGCGCGTCGCTGCCGGTCGCGGTTTTGATTTCTTCGAGAAGCTTTCCGAACGTCAACGCGAACGGCTTGCCGTTCGCGTTGAAAACTCCGGTTCGGTTTTTCTCCGCCATCTCGATCATCCAGCCAGCCAGGTCGCGCGCGTCGATAAACTGCACGGAGCGTTCCGGGTTCCCCGGCGCGAGCACTTCGCCGCCGCGCGCCGCGCGCACGACCCAGTACGTGAAGCGATCCGTCCAGTCGTATTCGCCGACGATCAGACCGGGGCGGACGATCAATGTGCGTCCGGGCATCGCGTTTTCCGCCGCCCGTTCGCACAAAGCCTTCAGCGCGCCGTACATGTCGCCCAGCACGGGCCCGGTCAATTCGCCGCGCGGGTCGATTCGCGCGAGCCTTTCGCGCTGTTCGGCGGTCAGTTCGGCGAGCGGCGCGGTTTCGTCGAAGTCTGCCTCGGCGAAATCCTTATAAGCCGAAATGCTCGACACGAAGATATACTGATCGACCGCCTCGCGCAAAAATTCTGCGGACGCTTTTACCGACTGCGGCAGATAACCGCAGGTGTCGATGCAGACGTCCCAATTTCGCCCGGCAAGCTTTTCCAAATCCGCGTTCCGGTCGCCGTGAATCTGCTCGACCGCTTCGAGCGCGTCGTCCAAATATTTTCTGCCGCGGTTGAAAAGCGTCACTTCATGGTTGTTTTTCAAGGCGGCATCGATCAGATGCCGTCCCAGAAACTTCGTTCCGCCGATGATCAGAATTCTCATAGCCTGTTTAATTTTCCGTTGAAAACGACCGCGTCGTCGTAAATCTGAATCAAATTTCCGGTGCGCGACAGGTGCTGCGCGATCGCGACCGTCAATTGCAGAACGCGCGAATCGCCGACGAGCACGTGAACTTTGGAAAGCTTTTCGCGGTTCGCCGAAAAAAATCGCGTCCAGTCTTCGCTGACGCCCGTCGCCGTGCCGGTCGCTTCGCGCGCGTCGACGAATAATTCGAGTACGCCTTCGCGCGCGATCGCCGTCAGAATCTCGTCGAGCGTCGCCGTGCCGAACTGCCCGGCATCGTAACCGGAAATCGTCACGTGCAACGCGCCCGGGCGCGGTCGGTGATACAGAAAAACGGCGCTGCCGGACGAAAGACGCACGTCGCCGCCCGGCAGAATTTCCCTTTTGATTTCGGGTAGAGACATTTTAGCCCTGTTTGATCTGGTAAAACGCGCGGCGTCCGAGATAGCGCGCCGACGCGTCGAGATCTTCCTCGATTCTGAGAAGCTGGTTGTATTTCGCGATGCGGTCCGAGCGGGAAAGCGAGCCGGTTTTGATCTGTCCGGCGTTCGTCGCGACCGCCAGATCGGCGATGAAACTGTCTTCCGTTTCGCCCGAGCGATGCGAAATAACGGCGGTCATGTTGTTGGTTTTCGCGAGCTCGATCGCGTCGAGAGTCTCGGTCAAAGTGCCGATCTGATTGACCTTGATCAAAATCGCGTTCGCCGCGCCGGTGTCGATGCCCTTCTGCAGAAAGCGCGTGTTCGTGACGAACAGATCGTCGCCGACGAGCTGGATTTTCTTTCCGATGTTCCGGGTGATCTTCGTCCAGCCTTCCCAATCACTTTCCGCCAGACCGTCTTCGATCGAGATGATCGGATATTTTTCCGTCCATTCGGTCCAGTAGGCGATCATTTCGTCCGAGGAAAGCTCGCGTTTGTCGCTCTTTTTGAAAATGTATTTGCCGTCTTTGTAAAATTCGCTCGCCGCCGGATCGAGCGCGATCATGATGTTTTCGCCCGCCCGGTAGCCGGCTTTGTCGATCGCTTCGAGGATCGTTTCGATCGCCTCTTCGTTCGATTTCAGGTTCGGCGCGAAACCGCCCTCGTCGCCGACGCTCGTGGCGTAGCCGCGGCCCTTCAGCACGCTTTTCAGGTTATGAAAAATCTCCGCGCCGGCGCGCAGCGCTTCCGAAAAACTTTCCGCGCCGACCGGCATCACCATGAATTCCTGAAAATCGACGTTGTTGTCGGCGTGCGCGCCGCCGTTGATGATGTTCATCATCGGCACGGGCAGTGTGCGCGCGTTCGTGCCGCCGATGTAGCGGTAAAGCGGCATTTCCTGAAACGCCGCCGCGGCGCGCGCCGTCGCCATCGAAACCGCGAGCAGCGCGTTCGCGCCGAGGTTGGATTTATTCTCGGTGCCGTCGAGATCGATCAGCGTCTGGTCGACGAGCGTCTGATCGAGCGCGTCGAGGCCTTCGAGTTCGTAGGCGATTTTCTCGTTGACGTTTTCGACCGCCTGCAAAACCCCCTTGCCGAGATAACGCGCCGCGTCGCCGTCGCGCAGCTCGACCGCTTCGTTTTCGCCGGTCGACGCGCCCGACGGCACCGCCGCCCGGCCGGTCGTGCCGTCTTCTAAAATCACTTCCGCCTCGACGGTCGGATTGCCGCGCGAATCGAGAATCTCGCGCGCCCAAACTTCTTCGATTAAACTCATTTCGTAATAAAAAACTCCAGTAAAGAATATGAAAAACCTGAGCTTTAAATTTAGCGTGAAAGCGGCGGAAAAACAAAAACAGCCGCGAAGTTTTCCGCGACTGTTCGAACCGTCCGGCGCGCGCCGAAAATGCTACTGCGGCTCGGTGACCGCCGGCGTCTGGTCGTTTCTTTCCATCCGCACTCTCAAAATGCGGCGTTTTTCGACGCGTTCGATCTTGAAAATGTGTCCGTTGAACGGCACGACGTCGCCCTCGGTCAGGATTTGTCCGGCTTCCGCCATCAAAAATCCGGCGATCGTCGTGTACGCGTCCGAAACCGGCAGGTGCAGGTCGCAGCGTTTATTGAGATCGCGCACGGCGAGACCGCCGTCGAGAATGAAGCTGCCGTCCGGAAGCTCGTTGATCTGCTCGTTGACTTCCTCGTCGTGCTCGTCGGAAATGTCGCCGACGATTTCTTCCAGGAGGTCTTCGAGGGTGATAATGCCCTCGACGCCGCCGTGCTCGTCGACGACGAAGCCGAAGTGGAATTTTTCCTTCTGCATCTGCCTCAGAACGTCTTCGAGATGCGCCGTGTCGACGACGTAATACGGTTTTTTCAAAACGCGTTCGAGCTTGAACATCCGCGGCTGAACGAGCAGGTACTGCATGATGTCCTTGCCGTGCAGCACGCCGCGCATGTCGTCGAGCGAATCGCCGTAGACCGGCAGCCGCGAATAACCGTACTCCCGAAACGCCTTCGCGATTTCTTCGAGCGTCGAGTTCGCCGGAATCGCGACGATCTCGGTGCGCGGGATCATCGCTTCTCTGACGGTCGTGTCGGAAAACTCGAACACGCGGTTGATCAGCGTGCGTTCTTCTTCGTTGAGGTGACCGCTTTCTTCGGAAACCTTGATGAGCTGGCGGATTTCTTCTTCCGTGTAAATCGAAGCGTGCTCGCTCGAAGCGTTGAGCCCGAAGAGATTCACGGTCTTCGCGCTCGCCCAATCGAGCGCGTGAATCGGAAGCTTGAAAGTCTTGTAAAAAATGATCATCGGCAAAGCCGTCAGCATCGCGACCTTTTCCGCCATCGCGAGACCGAAAAGTTTCGGCGCCTGTTCGCCCAAAACGATGTGCAGCGACGTGACGATCGCGAAGGCGATCGCGTACGAAACGATGTGCCGCGCGCCTTCCGACAGATACTGACTTAAAAAGCCGCCCAAAACCGCTTCGACGACCGGCTCGCCGAGCGCGCCGAGTCCGAGAGACGCGAGCGTGATGCCGAGCTGCGACGCCGAAAGATACGGGTTTAGATTATTTAAGATGTTGAGCAGCCGCTGCGCCGCCGCTTTGCCTTCCGCCGCGAGCGTTTCGATGCGCGATTTTCTGACGGCGACGAAAGCGAATTCCGCCGCGACGAAAAAGCCGTTGATGAACACCAGGACGATCACGGAAAAGATTTTGAGTAAAATTATCGATAGTGAGTTTTCGCTGGTCGCGTCGCCGGCCGGCTCGGCAAAGAACAGAAGTAATAAACTAGCTGGGTCGTCCATTATTAGATTTTGGATTTTAGATTTTGGATTTTAGATTAAAATCCTTTTTGCTCCCTGATTAAAATTTCCGCTGCCATCACAGCGGTTTAAGTTTTCAGGAATTATAGCACAGATAAAGTTTATCCCTAAAACATTTTAGCTTTCGAGCTCGTGGACGTCGATCAACTCCTGAATCAGAAACCGGCACGAGCCGCAGCCGGTGCCGGCATGCGTGAGCGCGCCGATCTCCTCGACGCTCGACGCGCGGTTTTCGGCGAGAAGCGTCTGCACGGTTTCTTCCGACACGCCGAAGCAGGTGCAGACGAGCGCCTTTTCGCCGGCGAATTCTTCGATCAGACGCGCGCGGAAATCCTGAAGCGCCGCCGCGAGGGCGTCCGCGCAGATCGCCGCGCAGTGCGCGCGGCCCGCCGGAAATCGCCCGAGTTCGGTTTCGATGCCGGCGACGAGGTCGGCGCGATCGAGCCCGTGCAGGTCGGTCAACTTTCGCCCGGCGACCGTTTTCGTCAGAACTTCCGCCGCCGCGATCGCGAAGCCGCAGCCGTTTGTTTTGTATTTCGCGTCGCGGATTTCTTTGGCCGGCGCGTCGATTTCCAGATAAAACCTGACGAACGAGCCGCACCGCAAACTCGCGCCCGTGCCGACCGCGTTCGCGCGCGCCGCGCCGCCGCCGCGTTCGGGCGCGGAAAAAAGCCGGTCGATTTCGTCGGGATAGAAACTCACGGTTTAATTTTCAACAAACAGCGCCGGAGGCGCAAAGGCGCGCAGACGGTTTGGCGCGTCTACCCTGTTTGGATTTCTTTGTGTAAAATTAAGCTAAAAGTTATGAAAATTCTGTTTTTTTCGCTTTTTACTTTTTATATTCTACTGACGGTCGGCTGTAAACCCGCCGCCGCGCCGGTTTCGATTTCGAATCGTCCGGTTTCGGTCAACGACGTGCCGCTCACGAATCAGCCGCTCGCGCCGACCAAGCCGCTCGGCGAGATGACCTGGGCGACGATCGATCTCGAAACCAACGCGGAAACCGACGTCAGCAAGCTCGGCAATTTTCAGGGCAAAGCCGTGATTCTCGATTTCTGGGCGACGAACTGCCCGCCGTGCATCGCGGAAATTCCGCATCTCAAAGCGCTGCAGGCGAAATACGGCAAGGAAAACTTGGAAATCGTCGGCATGCACGTCGGCGACGACGAAGACCGCGAGAAGGTGCCGGCGTTCGCCCAAAAGCTGAAGATCGATTACCCGCTCGCCGTGCCGGAAGACGAACTGACGCGCTTCATTTTCGGCAAAACGACGGAAATTCCGCAAACCGCCGTCTTCGACCGCAGCGGCAAACTGGTGCGGAAAATCACCGGTTTCAGCGACGAGATCAAAAGGGATTTGGACGCGGCGGTCGAACAGGCCGTCAATCCGAAAAGTTAAATGGAAAAGCCGAAAATCACGACGCTCGAACAAATCTCGGCGGGCGGCGTCGCGTTTCGCGGCGACCGCGGAAAATTGGAAGTCGCGATCGTCGCGGTCAGACCGAGTCGCCGCTGGCAGCTGCCGAAAGGCTTGATCGACCCGGGCGAAACCGAAGAGCAGGCGGCGCTGCGCGAAGTGCGCGAAGAAGCCGGCATCGACTGCGCGCTCGTCCAAAAAATCGAAACGGTCGAATACTGGTATTTCGCCGCTCAAAAGGGCGAGCGCGTGCGTTATCACAAGTTCGTGCATTTCTACCTGCTCGAATACCTCGCGGGCGACGTTGAAGATCACGATCACGAAATCGACGAAGCGCGCTGGGTTCCGATCGACGAGGCGATCGACATGCTGGCTTTTAAGAGTGAAAAAGACACGGTAAAAAAGGCGAAAATGCTGATCGAACGGTCATACTCGAAGGCATGAAGTATTTCCTGCTGGTTCTCGCGGTCTTTGCAGCGCTCGTCGCCGTTTTCCTGCTGATCGTTTTAGTTGCGGGCTTTACCGCGTGGCGCAGCCGCGAGTTTGATCGCGAGTTTAGTATAATTCTGCCCGGGCGCGGGCTGGTCGTTTCCGGTCCGTTCGCTCTGGCGGCGATCTTTATGCTCGCGTTATTTATGCTTGCGCTGACCGCTTTTTTGCTGTGCCGCCTGATTTAGAAGCCGCCGAGGGAGAATAGAAATTTATGTCCGGAAGAAGATTCATCGCGCTCGGAACGGCGAGCCAGGTGCCGACGAAAGACCGCAATCACAACGGCTATTTTCTGCGCTGGGACGCGGAGGGCTTTCTGTTCGATCCCGGCGAGGGCACGCAGCGGCAGATGATTTTCGCGGACGTTTCGGCGACGCAGCTCACGAAAATTTTCATCACGCATTTTCACGGCGACCATTGTCTGGGCTTGGCGGGCGTTCTGCAGCGCCTTTCGCTCGACCGCGTGCCGCACACGGTGCAGATTTTTTACCCGGCGAGCGGCGAGAAATTCCTCGATAATTTAACGAACGCCTCGATTTATTACAACGCGGCGCGCGTCGAACGCGTGCCCGTCTCGGAAGAGGGCGTCGTTTTTCGCGGGCGCGATTACGCGATCGAATCTTACCGGCTCGAACATTCCGCCGAATCGTGGGGTTACCGCATCCGGGAAGACGATTCGGTGACGCTCTTGCCCGAAAGACTGGAAAAACTCGGGATTCGCGGGCGCGAGGTCGGAAAATTCAAGGCTGAAGGCAAACTCGAGATCGGCGGCAAGACCGTTTACGTTAAGGATTTCAGCGCGGAAAAACGCGGGCAATCGTTCGCGTTCGTGATGGACACGCGGCTGTGTCTCAACGCGTTCCGCCTCGCGAAAGACGCGGACGTTCTGGTCTGCGAATCGACCTACCTGAAAACCGAAACCGAGGAAGCGATCGCGCACGGCCACCTGACGGCGCAGCAGGCGGCGCGCATCGCCAACGAATCGAACGCCGGGCTGCTGGTTTTGACGCATTTTTCGCAGCGTTATCAAAACGTTCGGGATTTTCTGGAGGAAGCGAAGGAAATTCACGAAAATTCAGTCGCCGTGCGCGACGGCGATTACGTCGATTTTCCGAAGAGGAAATAAAATGTCTGTAAATAAGAGAAATAAACGCAAAATTACGGTCAACGAGAACGTGTTCTATTGGCTGTACAAAATCACGGATGATTCTCTGCGCTTGACCGTGATGACCGATGAAAAAGCTCATTCACGTCTCGTATGCGACCTTAAATATAAAAATCTATGGCTTTACTTCAAAGAATTGGTAAAAGATGACGAGTTTTATAAAGACAAATTATCAATGATAACTCCGGGAGTTTTAACGCCGTGGGCTGTTCGTCAGATTATTGATTACGCTTTACAGAATGGTTGGAAATCTTTCGAAAAGGGCGCGGATTTCGTTATTACAGATATAGAAGATAAAATTGACATCAATTTTTGGACGGAGACAACGACGGAAGAGCGCAGATCCAAAATCCGAAATCCAAAATCCAAAATCATATGAGGGATATTCCGGTCGGAAACGGCTCACTGCTCGTAACATTCGACGATAAATACCAAATCCGCGACGTTTATTTTCCGCACGTCGGGCAGGAGAATCACACGGAAGGGTTTCCGTTTCGCTTCGGCGTCTGGGCGGACGGCGATTTTTCGTGGATTTTCGAGGACGGCTGGCGGCGCGAGCTGAAATACGTGCGCGAAACGCTCGTCACGGACGTCAAATTGACGAACGAGGAAATGGGCTTGCAGATCACGTCGAACGACACGGTCGCGAGCCACGAAAATATTTTTCTGCGGCGCGTGCGGGTTTCGAATCTTTTGGACAAAAAACGCGAGATTCGCGTTTTTCTGCATCACGATTTCCGAATTTACGAAAACAAGGTCGGCGACACGGCGTTTTTCGATCCCGAATCTTTAGCGCTCATTCATTACAAAAAACACCGCTTTTTTCTCGTCAACACCGAGCCGCAGTTCGATAATTTCTCGACCGGACGCAAGGCTTTTCGCGATCAGGAAGGCACGTGGCGCGACGCCGAGGACGGCGCGCTCGCGGGCGGCGCGAAAACCGAGGGCTCGGTCGATTCGACGATTCAATTAAGCTTCGAGCTCGAAGGTCAGGACACGTTCGAGTTTTTTTACTGGATCTGCGCGGGCACGTCGCACGAAGAAGTCAAACGATTGAATCACCACGTCCTCGAAGAGCGTCCGCACCGGCTGCTCGATTACACGGAAAACTACTGGCGCGCGTGGGTCAATAAAAACGAGACGGATTTCATGGAGCTCGCGCCGGAAATCGTCGAGCTTTACAAACGTTCCCTGCTCGTCGTGCAAACGCAGATCGACCGCGACGGCGCGATCCTCGCGGCGAACGATTCGGACGTGACGATCCGCGCGACCGATCATTACAGCTATCTTTGGACGCGCGACGGCGCGTTCGTCGCCAACGCGCTCGACGTCGCCGGCTACCGTCATCTGCCGCGCAAATTCTTTCAGTTCTGCGGCGAGATCGTCCACGAAAAAGGCTATTTTCTGCAGAAATACAACGCCGACGGCACAATCGCCTCGGGCTGGCACACGGCGTGGGACAAGTACGCCGGAAAGCCGCAGGTGCCGATTCAGGAAGACGAAACGGCGCTCGTCGTCTGGGCTTTGTGGCAGCATTACGACAAATACCGCGACATCGAGTTCGCGCATCTTCTCTACCGCAAACTGGTCACGAAATGCGCCGATTTCATGGTCGAATTCCGGCACGAAGAAACCGGCTTGCCGGCGCCGAGCTGGAATCTGTGGGAAGACCGCCGCGGCATTCACACTTTTACCTGCGCGTCGGTCGTCGGCGGACTGCGCGCGGCGGCGAATTTCGCCCGGCTTTTCGCCGAAACCGAACGCGCCGAAACTTACGAACGCGCGGCGGCCGAAATCACCGAAGCGATGCGCGGGCATCTTTACAGCCGGAAATTGGGCAGGTTCATCCGCGCTCTGCAGTTTCACGGCGACGAACATTACGAAGCCGACACGACGATCGACGCGTCGCTGTTCGGCGCGTTTTATCTCGGCGCGTTTCCGGCGGACGACGCGATGGTCAGGACGACGATGCGCGCGATCGAAAAAAACCTGTGGATTCCGACCGAAATCGGCGGCGTGATGCGTTTCGAAAACGATTCGTACATGCGCTTTTCGGGCGATGCGCCGAGCAACGCGTGGTTCATCTGCACGCTCTGGCTCGCGGATTACCGGATCGCGGTCGCGAAGAAAAAGGAAGATTTAAAGGGCGCGCTCGAAATTCTGGAGTGGACTTGCAAACGCGCTTTGCCGTCCGGCGTGCTGGCGGAACAGGTCGATCCTTTAACGGGCGAGCACGCTTCCGTGTCGCCTCTGACGTGGTCGCATTCCACATTCGTCGCAACGGTGGTAAATTATTTGCGGAAGCTCAGAGAACTCGGCGGGTGATTTATGGAAAAATACGAAACTTTGGGGCGGCGCTTTCTCGCATTGATAATCGATTCCATTCTGCTCGGAATCGTCAACGTGATGCTTTCGTTCGGCGCGGTTTTGACGAGCGGCAACCGGGCGCTCGCGTTCGTCATGAGCGCGTCCGTCAACTTATTGTACGTCGCTTATTTCATCCTGCTCCATGCGCGTTACGGGCAGACGGTCGGAAAAAAAATCGTGAGCGTCAAAGTCGTCGACGATTCGGAAGCTCCGATCAATTTCGGGCAGGCCGTCGTGCGGAGTCTGCCGCAGCTCATTCCGGCGCTGTTCGCGGTGACTTTATTAAACCGCGAACTCGAACTCGATCGGTCGACGCAGGTCATCAGCGTGCTTATTTCCGGCGCCGTCGGCGTTTTTCAGGTCGCCGATATCATCGTTTGTCTGGTCAACGAAAAACGGCGCGCGCTGCACGATTTCATCGCCGGAACGATCGTCGTCCGGACCGACGTATAAAAGTTTTATGGAGAAATACCAGACCTTTTTTTCGCGGATCGTCGCGTACCTCGTCGACAGTTTCATTCTGCTGCCGCTCGCGATCCTCGACGATTGGTTTCGCCAGGCCGAATTTCCGCGGCTGTTTTTCTACTTCTGGCTCCCGCTCTCCGCGCTCGTCGCGCCGGTTTACCGCATCGCGATGCACGCCGCCGGCGGGCAGACGCTCGGCAAGATGGCGCTCGGCGTCAAAGTCCTGAGCGCCGACGAAAAGCTGCTGACGCTCAAACAGGCCGTTGTGCGCGAGTCGCCGCAGCTGCTGATAAATTTCGGACTGGTTTATCTCGGCATCGCGTTTTTCGGCGCGGATCCGGAAGCGGAAAACGTCAAAGCGGCGACCGCGCCGATCGCCGCGTTGGTGATGCTTTGGTCGCTCGTCGATGTTCTGTGCTTTCTTTTCGACATTAAACGCCGCGCGCTGCATGATTTTATCGCCGGCACGGTCGTCGTCAAAGCAAACGCTCGGGATTAATTTAAGACTTTTAAGAATAATCAAGGCTTTCGGTTACTGAAATAATGGATAATTGATATTTGAAAATTAATAAACCGGGAGCAAATTATGAAGGAGAACGTCCTGCTCGAAAAGCCTTATCAATTCGCTTTGCGAGTCGTCGGACTGTGTCGTTATTTGAACGATGAAAAGCGTGAATACGTGCTTTCGAAACAAATTCTGGTTGCCGGAACTTCGATCGGCTCGCAGATCGAAGAAGCGCAGCAGGGCGAAAACCGTCCCGATTTTCTTCATCAGCTTTCGATCGCCAACAAACACGCGTTCAAAACGAATTACCGGCGGCGACTTCTGCGCGACAGCGAGTATTTGAACGAAAAGCAATTCTCATCGCTTTTGGCTGACTGTGAGGAGCTCCAAAAAATCTTGACATCAACTGTTAAAACGACGAAAAAACGCTGAATGCGTAATCTTTGCCAATTACTCATTATCAAATTTCAATTATTTCAGTATTTTAAATAATATGGCGCGAAACTGGACGGAGAGCCGTCTGCAGAATTTCATCTCCAGCGGAATCGAAGAATCTTTAACGCTCGAATACAAAGCGGCGGAGGCGCTCGACCGCAACGAAACGAAAAAGAAGGAGATCACGAAGGACGTCTCGGCGATGGCGAATTCGGCGGGCGGCATTCTGATTTACGGCATCGCGGAATACGCCGAGCCGGAACGCCGTCATCTGCCGGAAAAAATAACGCCCGTCGACCGCCGCTCGTTTCCGCGCGAATGGGTCGAACAGATCATCCAGGCGATCCGCCCGCGCATCGACGGCATCGTCATTCATTCGATCAATTTGAGCTCGGGCGAGAACGATGTGGCGTTCGTCATCGAGATTCCGCAGAGCAATACGGCGCACCAGGCGTCGGATCATCGTTATTACAAACGCTTTAATTTTCAAGCCGTGCCGATGGAGGATTACGAAATCCGCGACGTCATCTTCCGCGAGCAGACGCCGAACATCGCGCTCAGTTTTCTCATTCAGATTACCGACGACGCGCGCAATCTCGTCGTGCAGGCGCGCAACAACGGTTCGGCGTTCGCGCAGTACGTCGCGGTGTTTCTCGACGCGCCGGTGCCGATTCTCGAAAAAATCGAAAACAAAATGAACGTCAAGGACGGCGGAAGATTTTACCGGCACCGTTTGACGAATCTCAATCAGGAATACGCCGACGAGCAATTTAAATCGAATTTTCCGTTGCTGAGAAGCATGTCGATGAGCTGGAAGATTCCGCTCAACGCCGAGTTCGACGAATTTCGCGCCGCCGATTCGTCGCTCAAATGGAAGATTTACGCGGACAACGCGCTGCCGCGCGAAGGCAGAACCGCGCTCAAAGAAATCGAAGTTGTGGATTTGAGAAAATCCCGCTCGCAGACGTAACATAAAAAAACAGCAGTCAGTGGTCAGTGGTCGGTGGTCAGTTTTACTCTTTTACTGACCACCGACCACTGACCACTGACCACTATTAATATGGGAAGAGCAAAAACTTTAGCCACTCTCGGACCGTCTTCGAGCACGCCGGAAATCATCGAAAAAATGATCAAAGCCGGACTTAACGCCGTGCGCATCAACATGTCGCACGGCAATTACGACGAGCACGCCGAACGCATCACGATCGCGCGCGCGGCGGCGAAAAAACTGGCGCGCCCGCTGTCGGTGCTGGTCGATCTTTCGGGTCCGAAAATCCGCACCGGGCTGCTGCAGAACGCGACGCCCGTGACGCTCGAAGCGGGCGCGGAATTCATCCTGACGTCGCGCGACATTCAGGGAAGCGCGAAGGAGGTTTCCACGAATTTCAAGGAAATCCCGAAGCTCGTCAAAAAGGGCGACAAGATTCTGCTCGACGACGGCGCGATCGAGCTGAAGGTCAAAAAAGTCACGAAGACGGACGTCGTCACCGAGGTCGTCAACGGCGCGATTCTTTCCGAACGCAAGGGCATCAATCTGCCGAACACGAAGCTGCCGATTCCGTCCCTGACGGAAAAAGACCGCCGGGATTTGGAATGGGCGATGACGCAGGACGTCGATTACATCGCGCTTTCGTTCGTCCGTCAGGGCAAAGACTGCCGCGAGGTGCGCGAACTGATCAAAAAGCTCAACACGCGCAAATGGGGACGCCCGCTGCTCGTCGCGAAAATCGAAAAGGCGGAGGCGATCGAAAACTTGGACGAAATCATCCAGGAAACCGACGGCGTGATGGTCGCGCGCGGCGACCTCGGCGTCGAAACGAGCGCCGAATTGGTGCCGGTTTATCAGAAGCGCATCATCGAACAAGCCGTTCAGCACGATAAATTCGTGATCACCGCGACGCAGATGCTCCAATCGATGGTCGATAGCCCGCGCCCGACGCGGGCCGAAGCGTCGGACGTCGCGAACGCGGTCTGGGACGGAACCGACGCCGTGATGCTGTCGGCGGAAACCGCTTCCGGAAAGTATCCGGTCGAAGCGGTCGCGACGATGGAAAGCATCATCACGACCGCCGAAACCGTCCAGACGACGAAATTAAAGCGCCCGGTGAAATTCGCCGAAGCGCCGACCGGCAGAACTTCGCAAGCTCTTTGCAAAGCCGCCGCGATCTGCGCGCGCGAAATCAAAACCGACAAGGTCGCCGTTTTCACCGAATCGGGCTTGATGGCGCGCCGGCTTTCTTCGATCCGCTCGGGGCTTTCGACTTTCGCACTGACCAACACGGCCGAAGTTTACAACCAGCTTTCATTGATCTGGGGCGTCGAACCGCTCGTTCACGAGGCAGGCGCGACGACCGAGGCGATGCTCAAAGACGGCGAAAAAACCCTGCTCGAAGCGAAAGTCGTCGAAAAGGGCGAAACGATCGTCATGATGGCGGGACGCCTTTCCGGCTTGGGGCTTTCGAGTTCGATCGTCGTTTGGACGATCGGCGAAAACGTTCCGCGGCGTTAAACTTACAACTTTTCCGGCATTCCGGCTTCGCTTTAAATCAACCCCGCGCGCCGGTCGTGCAGGCGACCGTCGAAGCGCGGGTCGTTTATCGGGGCTTCGGCGCTTCTCCTTTAACCTCATCGGCGACTCCTCCGCGTCGAGCGCCGCGCAATCGAATCGATCACGAAAACCCGAAATCAAATATCGCCGACCGGCAATTCGCTCCGTCGGGCGAAAAAATCCGCCGCGACCGCCGAGAATTTTGAAAGATCGCGGAGAAACGCGGCGGAATGAACGGTCGGCAAGAATTTTCGCCCCGCTTTTCACACTGTTTTTGCCGTATTTTTTCCCGAAAACCATTCCCAAAATGTCCACCAGCATACATACTCCGTCCCGGCAAAGTGCAAGGATAAAAACAGCGCCGCCGCCGCAGAGTTTTGACCGGTCTACCGGCGGCGCCGTGAACAAGGAGGTTTTATGCTTTATCAGAATCAGCCCGGGTCTCTGCCGGTTTCGATCGTCATTTTTCTGCTCCTGAACGCGGCGTCCGCCGCCGCCCAGCTCACAACAAGCTTATCTTCGAACGCGATTTCCGCCGTTTCCGTTAAGAAAAACTTTAAGGAGGACGAGTCTGCCGACCCGAAAAAAAACATCTCCGCGAAAATCGACGCCTTAAAACGCGATCTGCTTTCGGCGCCCGGCGACGCCGTTCTTTATAACAACCTCGGCGCGGCTTATGCGCTTTTGAAAAATTACGACGAAGCCGTTTCGGCGTTGGAAAAGGCGACCGCTCTCAGAGCCGATTTTTTCAACGCATTTTACAATTTGGGCATCGTCTACGACAATTTAGGGCGTTATTCCGACGCCCTGACGACGATTCAAAAAGCAGTCGCGCTCGACGCGACGAGCGTCGCCGCCCGCACCGAAATGTGCCAGCTTTATCTCGCCTCGAAAAAGTTCACCGAGGCCGTCCCGTGCTATGAAGCGCTGCTCGAGATGAACGCCCGCGGCATCAGAGTCAGGGCGAATTACGGCATCGCTTTACTGAAGGCGAAACAGTTCGAAAAGGCGCTCGCCGTTTTGCGGGAAAACACGGAACTGTTTCCGAACGAAGCGCTGACGCATAACGCGCTCGGGATGCTTTTGTTCGAAAAAAAGAAATACAGACAGGCGGCTGATTGTTTTAACCGCGCGATTGAAGTCAATCCGCGCTTCGAGCCGGCGCGCTTCAATCTCGCGCTTGTCGAGCTCGCCCGCAACGACCGCGGCGCGGCGCTCAAACAGTATTCGCTGCTGAAAAATTCAAACCCCGGCTACGCCGCCGCGCTCTATAAATTTCTGTATCGCGACAAAATAGTTTACGCTAATCAATAAATCAATTAACGGGAGAAAAAAATCTATGGACAATCGTTTTGAAATTTCGGATTCCGGGGAAAACGCCGCGGATTTCGAACGCGGTTCGATATTTTTCGTCGGGACGGCGACCGTGATTTTGCGTTTCGCCGGCTTCACGATTCTGACCGACCCGAATTTTCTGCACGCGGGCGACCATGTGCATCTCGGCTACGGTTTGACGAGCGAACGCCTGACCGAACCGGCGCTCGACATCGACGAGCTGCCGCCGCTCGATTTATGCGTTCTGTCGCATTACCACGGCGATCATTTCGACCGCATCGCTGAGGAACGGTTGGCGAAAGAACTGCCGATCGTGACGACCGAACACGCCGCCGGCGAGCTTAAAGACAAGGGCTTCACCGCGCCGGTCGCGCTCGACACGTGGGAGTCGGCCGAATTCGTAAAAGGCGCGGCGCACCTGCGCATCACGTCGATGCCCGGGCAGCACGGACCCGGAATCGTCGATTTCGCGCTGCCGCCGGTGATGGGCAGCATTCTCGATTTCGAGCGCGACGGCGAACGCGTCCTGCGCATTTATATTTCGGGCGACACGCTGATGCACGACGATCTCGAGGAAATTCCGAAAAGATTTCCCGACATCGACATCGGGCTCTTTCATCTCGGCGGTACGCAGATTCTCGGCATCGTCGTGACGATGGACGCCGAACAGGGCGTCGAAGCCGTCAAACTGATCGATCCCGACACGGCGATCCCGATCCACTACAACGATTACGACGTTTTTAAGTCGCCGCTCGAAGATTTCAAACGCGCGGCGGAGGCTGCCGGCTTGCGGGAAAAAATGGTTTACCTGGCGCACGGAGAAACTTACGATTTCAACGCGCCGGCAAAACGGGGCGGCAAAGTTCCGGCTTGATAAATTGGGTTTCGGGCTCGTTTTACTTGAAAGACTTTACTTGACGAAAAACCGAAACCCAAAACCCGTTTCCCGATTCAATGATATTTCGACGGCAGATTGCGGCGTCCCCAGCGCAGCGTGCGGCTCATCCAGACGAGTTCGTCGAGAAAGGCTTTGACTCTGTTTTCGTAGGCTTTTTCGTCGATTAGATTCCCTTCTTCGTCGAACAAAGTGTGAACGCGCGGAAAATTCAAATCGGTGAACGTTACGGCAAAGCCCAGTTCGCGCGACGTCTGCACGAGCTGTTCGATGACGCGCACGCCGCCCCAGACCTGCGCCGAGACGGCGGCGAAGGCGACCGCTTTGTGAATGTATTCGGGCAGGAGCAAATCGAGCACGGATTTCAAGACGCCCGGATAACCGTGATTGTATTCGGGCGTCACGATCACGAGCCCGTCGGCGCGCGTCATCGCGTCGCGCCATTCGGGAAAATCTTCCTTGATTTCCATGCCGTAATCGTCCTGCGGCAATTTAAAGTCGCGGACGTCGAAAAACCGCGTTTCGATCTCGTCCGTGCGTTCCCGCATCTTTCCGAAAAGCCATTTCGCGACCGTGTAGCTTTGCCGTCCCTGCCGCGGCGTGCCGAGCAGCAGAGGGATGAATAATTTTTCTTCGCTCATATTTTTATATTCGTCGTGTTTGTTTCGCTCCGATTATTTGATTTTAGAGCAATTTGCCGGAGAATGAAAAAATTGAAGATGCGGCACGACCGAAAACCGAAACCGGCGGAAGATAAGAAGGCGGCGTTCGGGCGTTCGTTTCCGCCGTTCGCGGATGCGGAAAATCGTTGGCTTTTCTCAGAAAATTGCTCTAACATTTTCCTGTAATTTATGGCTTACAAGAAAACTCCGGAAACCGAAGAAATTCTCAAAAGACTGGGGCTCGCGGAAGACGAAACCGGGTCGGAACGGATTCGCTGCCCGCACTGCGGCTGGTCGCCGAACGCTTCGAGCCGCTGGTGGTGCGCCGACTGCGACGCGCCGGAATTCTTTTACGGCGGCTGTTACACGAACTGGAACACGTTCGAAACGCGCGGACGCTGTCCCGGCTGCGCGCATCAATGGAAATGGACTTCGTGCCTGCGATGCATGGGCTGGGCGCGGCACGAAGATTGGTACGAGAAGAAAGCTTCAAACTCTTGATTTTCGACGCCGTCCGCCGGAGACCGGCGAAAACGAAAGGAGTCTACAAATCAATAAAATCCTTAAAAGGCGGAAGTGAGCGGCAGTAAAACCGACCGCCGACGTTGATTTTTATGTTTTCTCATTTATGTTCTCCTTAGGGAACTATTTCGCGACGAAAGCTTTGCACTTATTTTCGGTAAAAATATGGTCTGCCGGACAAATGACGGACAGCCGGAATTTCGAGTTTCGAAAATTCCGGCTGTCCGCGCTCTTAAAATTAAAGTGAGGTCCGACGATACAAACTGCTATCTGAATAAAATGCGACAGACCGGCGAAAAACGGCTCAAAAAATTTTATCTTGCCGGGAAAATTATTCGCGATTCACGAAAAAGAGTCCGTTCGCTTTTTCTGCGAACGGACTCTTTTTACGGATTGAAGATGGATTATTCGGCGTTCAAAACCTGCGCGACCGTGTCTTTTTTCAAACCATGGCCGCCTTTCCGGTTGTTGTAATCGCTCGTCGAGATTTGCGGGTCGCGCCACGCGTCGAGATGCCCGACCTGGTGCACGCACTGAATCGTGCAGGTGTCGGCGCACCATTTTTCGGTGATGTACTCGCGTTCCATGTCCTCGCGCGTGTACTCGTGCAGCGAGATTCCGGGCGTGCCGCGCTGCTGCGAACACCAATGGACGAGCCCGTCCTCGCAGACGTACAAATAACGCGCGCCGGCGCGGCACCGCCACTTGTATTCCTTTCCTTCGACGAGATTGTCCTGAAACCAGTTCCAGCGCGCGTAACTGCGGGCGCCTTTCTGTTTGATCTCGTAATAAACTTCCTTTTCGCGCGCGGTCAAACCTTTGTTCAAGCCCATCTCGTCGTGAATCACGCCGACCGTCGAGGAAAATCCGAGCTCGCGCGCGCGGTTCGCGATAATCAGCGCTTCGTCTGGATTTTTGACGCCGCCGCCGACGACCGAATTGATGTTGACCTTAAAGCGTGCGTGTTCGGCTAAGTTTTTGAGCTTGCCGTCGAGCACTTTCAGACTCTTTTTCGAAACTTCGTCCGGGTTGACGTTGTCGATCGAGATTTGCAGGTAATCCAAGCCGGCTTCGTTTAATTTTTTAATCTTTTCGGGCTGGAAATAATAGCCGTTCGAGATCAGACCGGCGATCATGCCGTGATGGCGGATGCGCGCGATGATCTCGTAAATTTCCGGATGCATCATCGGCTCGCCGCCCGAGATCGTGACGACCGAGGTGCCGAACTCCGCGAGTTTGTCGATGCGCTTGAGCATTTCCGCGATCGGCACCGGGTCCGACGTTTTGTCGTACTCGTTGCAGTACGCGCACGACAGATTGCAGCGCCGCATCGGGACGATGTGCACGAGAACGGGATGTTTGGTCGAGGCGAACGCTTTGACCGTATGTTTAACGCCGCGGGTAAAACGGCTGAAACTGCTTGCTTTCGGCATATGGATTAAAATTCAGGGACGCGTCAAATGTGTAATTATAAGTTCTGCGGCAATTCTTTTCAAATTATGTGAAAAAGGCTTCGACTTTTTATGAGCCGAAGCCTTTTCACAATTTAGTCGAAAAATTTAATTATTAATGATTTTCGTGCCCGCCCGCGTTTCCAGCACCCAGGCAGTCTGCGGAATTGAAACATTGTCCTTGGCATTTGTCAGCAAAACGGTCGTCGCGTCGCCGTTATTTTCGACGACCTTCATCTGGAGCGGTTTGCCGTTGCCGTCCACCCAAATTTCGGCGACTTTATATTTCTGAGTCTTTTTCGGCGTCAGTTTCAAACGAATTGTTTGCGCGCCGCTGCTCAAATTTTCGTTCCCGAGAACGGCAATCTCATAATTGTCGGTCAGCTGCCTTCGTGACATGCTCATGAAAGAAAGCGGGCCAGCAACGCTGGCATTATTTTTCGCCTTTTCGATCTTGCCCCGATACTCGATTTCCAGACGCGGACGCGAAAGTTTATATAAGCCGTTAATGACGAGCAGATGTTCTTCGGTCGGAGTCGACCAATTCAGACGAACCGCCATTTGCTGCTTGCCTTTCGCCGGAACATACCAAACTTTGCCTAAATAAACATCAGTTTCATCCAGCTGCGCGTTTCGCTTTTCCATCTTGACGTCGGCTTCAAGCGTTTGCCGGGCGTTGTAGTACCGATCCATTCGCTTCAGTATTTCGGTCGTTCCCTGCGCCTGCGCAGTAAGCGCGCTGAACGCGCCGAAAACAAAAGCCACAATGATCGCCGTCATTCCGGCTCTCGGGAATTTACTCATCTCGAACAGTCTCCTTTAGTTTTATAGCAAATTAACCCGGTACGACTTGGGTGTCTTTCGGCAGTTTATAAGCGAAAATCGAATTGTTGATCGAAACGTTCTTTTTCAGATTGCTCAGCAGAACCGAATCGGTGTCGTTGTTGAGCTGCGTGATCCTGCCCTGCAGCGGCATGCCGTTGCCGTCGACCCAGATGTCGGCGAATTTGTAGTTGGATTTCGCTTTCGGCGTCAGTTTCAGATGCCACGTCGGAATCCCGCCGCTGATATTTTCCTGCCCGAGATACTCGACGTCGTAGTTCGCCTTGATCTCCTCTTTCGACATGCTCATTATTTTAAGCGCGTTGCCGCCTTTTTCCTGAGCTTTCTGCGATTCGGAACTGCCCGTGTAAGCCCGCTTGATGCCGGGAATGTACGCCATGTAGCGCCCGTTGACGACCGTCATGATTTCGGGCTTCGGCTGCGTCCAGTCGAGGCGCAGTGCGAAGTTGCGTCCCTTTCCGGGCAGCAGCGAGATCGTTCCCGCCATTTTGTCCGTCTCGTCGAGCTGCGCGTTGTAAACCTCGCGCGTGACGTTCGACTGCAGCGACTTCAAAGCTTTATAATGCTCGTCCATGCGCTTCAAAATCTCGTTGATCTGCGCGTTCGCTTCGGTCGCGGCAAAAGCGCCGAGGACAAAGGTTAAAACAATCGCGGTAAAACCGTATCGTAAAATTTTTTTCATAAAAAATTACTCCAATATAAAAGTCGAGAGCGTAAAGTAAAGAGTGAAGAATAAAAAATCCGTAAACTCTTCGCTCTTCACTCCTTGCTCTTCATCTTCACCGGATTTCAATTTCGTAAATAATTTCGCCGTTCGCGTCCGTCCGTTCGCTTAGTTTGATGATTTCGGCGTGCGGATCGCCGGTTTCGTCGCGGACGAATTTTTCCAGTTTATCGCGGTCGGGCGAAAAATCTTTAGCTTTGACGATTAAACGCGAGGTTTGGGTTGCAAGTCTCTCTCTGCGTTCGAACCACGATTTGGGCGTTAAAAAAATAAACAGGATGATTAAAAAACACAATAAATCCCATTGCCAGCTCGCGCGTTCGTATTTCCAGAGAATGATGTCTTTTAACATAGTGGTCGAAAGTGGGCGGTGAGCGGTAAGCGGCGGGTTAGTGGAAAAACTCCGTCCGCTTGCCGCTTACCGCTCACCGCTTACTACCAAACCGTCGCGCATCCGGATAATTCGCGAGCAGACCGCCGCCGCTTCCGGGTTGTGGGTGATCATGATGATCGTCTGGTTGAACTTTTCGTTCAGCTCGCGAAACATGTTCAGAACGATTTCGGAGTTTTCCGTGTCGAGATTGCCGGTCGGTTCGTCCGCCAAGATGATCGCCGGATTGTTGACGACCGCGCGCGCGAGCGCGACGCGCTGCTGTTCGCCGCCGGAAAGTTCGAGCGGTTTATGGTGCATTTTATCTTCGAGTTTCAAAAGCCGCAGCACCTCGCGCCGATTTTCGGCGCTGCCGCCGCCGTTGCCGGTATGAATTTTTTCGGCGAGCTTCAGATTGCCTTCCGCCGTGAGCGTCGGGAAAAGATTGAATCTTTGAAAAACGAAACCGATTTTGCGGCGGCGAATATCGGTGCGCTGCGCGTCGGAAACTTTCGCGAGATCTTCGCCGTCGATGATGATGCTGCCGCTCGTCGGGCTTAAAAGCCCGCCCAAAAGATGCAAAAGCGTCGATTTCCCGCACCCTGAAGGTCCCATGATGGCGACGAACTCGCCCTTTTCGATCGTCAGATCGACGCCGTGAAGAACCGGGTTTTCGATTTTCCCGATCTTATAACTTTTTCTTAAATCTATCGTTTGTAAAATTGTGCTCATCGCAAAAAACAATTAATCGTTAATTGTATCAATTTTTCATTGAATCACAATTAACGATTAACTTTTCACTGGCAGCGGCGGTTACTGAGTTTTGGTCGCCGAATTCGAGTTTTCGGTCAAGGATTTCTGGCTTTTGACTTCCGCCAGTTTTTTGTCCAGATCGACTTCCTCCAAGCCCCATTCGTTTTTCAGCTCGAACGCCGCGAGCGGGTAGGTTTTGCCGAGAGAAACCGTTTCGGGCGTTTGGTACGTCAGCCGCATCTTGTATTTCTCTTTCGGGCGCGTCACCTGAATCCTCAGCGGCAGATTATTGTATTCGCCGTTGCTGCCCAGATTTCCTTCCTGCCCGTAAACGATGTCCGAATCGATTTCGCCGCGCTCGTCAAAAATCTGTTGGCGCGCGAGGCGAATCCCGCCCACCCGGTCGAACCAGAAACGGCGCGCGATTTTCAGGCTGCCGTCCGTCTCTTTTTTCATTTCTTCCAACAGGTAATACCCGCGCAGCACCCAGGCGAGCGGCGATTTCTTTTTCAGGCCTTCGACGTCGACTTCCTCCTGCAGGATCGTCGTCATCAGATACGCATAGTTTTCGGTATCGACGGGACGCACGAGCATCGCCTCGGTAAAATGCTGCGGGCGCAGATTCGAAAAGGCGTTGACGTTTTGCTTGATGACCTTGCCGTTGTCAAGATCGGTTTTCTTGACCTGTTCCTGCAGCAGCGAATAATCGGCTTTGTTGGTGCCGGTCACGAATTTTTTATAACGCCCGTCGCCGCCGTCCTGCAGAATCGCGACCCGAAACTTGGTGCCGTCCGAAGTCATCTGCGCGACGTCCGACTTGATGATCGGGACCTGGACTTTGAGCAGGATGTTCGCCGGGCGCTGCACGACGATTTCGCCGTCGGCGGTCTTGTATTTTTCCGCGATGCCGCTTTCGGCGAACGAATTGTCCTCAAACTTCAAATCCATCTTCGCCCGCATCGAACCGACACGCGCGAAACGATTCACTTCATTTACCAAATCCGTTTGAGTAGCATTTTCCGTTTTCAGCAGTTTCGCATTAACGGTTTTTTCTTTAATTCCGCACCCGCCCAGAAACAATGTAAAAAATAAAAATAAAAATGATAACAAAACGGAATTTCGTTTCAACATTACTGGTTTCTGATGTCCGTTATATCGGCTCTGTTGTCTTAAAACTTTCACAAGATATTTAATAAATTCGGGGATAAACGTCAAATAATAACACGTTAAAAGCGCCCGGCCTAACAGCAAAAGACGCGGCGACGAAGGCTCTTTTGCTCTTCGCACCGCGTTTTAAATGAGATTTGAATCTCTCCGCCTTATTTTCTAGTGACCGAAAATTCCGGTCGACCGCGTCAAATAATCCTGCATCGTGTAGGCGAACATGATCGCCATCCAGAAAAACCCGGCGACCGCCGACAGCCAAATCAGCCGCGACTGCCAGCGCACGTGCATGAAATAAAGCACGACGAAAGTCATTTTCGTAAAGGCGATGAGCAGCGCCAGCAGCGTGTTCGCGCCCGGAAAAAGCTTGCCGTCGAGGTCGGTCAGCGCGACCAGGTAAGTGATGATCGTGCCGACGACCAAAATTCCGAAAACGGCGAAATAGCCCGGCAATCCGATGTGTTCCTTGTGAGCCTCGGTGTGCTCGGTATCGTGATGTTTATCAGCCATAAATTAATGTCCTCCGCCTCCCGCCAAAAAATGTCTTCCCAGCAGGTACAGCAGCGGGAAAAGGAAAATCCAGACGATGTCGACAAAGTGCCAGTACAGCCCCGAAATTTCGACCGGCGAGTAATAATCCGCCGAGTAGGTTCCGCGCCACGCCATCCACAAAAGCCACGCCATCAAACCGAGCCCGACGATCATGTGCAGCGCGTGCAGGCCCGTCATGACGAAATAAATAAAAAAGAATATCCGCACCTTGTCGGTGAATTTCGAATTATCGAATTCGCCGTTCGTAAAATAGCTGGCTTGTTCGTATCTCGTCAGATGCGCGCGGTTTTCCATCACGATCTTTCTGCCGTTGTCGTCGTTCCATTGAAACTCGCCGCGCGGGTTATGATACTGGTGCTCGGTGTCCGTGCCGGGCAGCGAATTTTTTTCCTGGCTTTCGATTTCCGGCTGATTCTGCGGTCTTTCGGCGCTCGCTCCGCGCGGTTCCGGGTGATCCGCCGCCTTCGTCTTCTGATTCAAGCCGGCGAACGGCACGAGCCCGTGATGGTATTTGTCGGAATACTCGAAATACTTGACCGCCAAAAAGGTCATCCCGAAAATCATCGTCGCGATAATCAGGTAAACCTGCATCATGCGCTTGCCCTTCTGGGCGTAATAAACCGTCAGCGCCATCGTCAAACTGCTGACGATCAGGACGAGCGTGTTTAAACCGCCGAGGAAGGCGTCGAGGTGATTACTGCCCGCCGCAAACGCCATCGGAAATCGTGAGCGAAAGACCAGATATGCCGTAAAGAGCCCGCCGAAAAACATAATTTCCTGCACCAGAAAAGCCCACATCCCGATAGAGACGGATTCTTCCTGCTGCTTCATGTCTTCAAACTGGTGTTGAAGACCGGGCGGATGATAATCGTGTTCGTGTGTTGCCATAAATTTCAATGTTCAGTGGTCGATGGCCGGTGGTCAGTTACAAGATCAGATTTATTCTTACAACTGACCACCGACCGCTGACAACTAGCTAATAGTTGCTAAATCCCTTCTGCGCGCTTCTTCCATATCCAAGCCGTTCTCCTCGCCGAACTCGTAAGCTTCCCACGTGACGATCGGCGTCGATTCAAAATTCTCGGTCGGCGGCGGGCTCGGGATGCGCCATTCGAGCCCGGGCAGCATCCACGGATTCGACGAAGCTTTTTTGCCGAAAATGAGCGAATGCGTCAGGTAAATGAGCGGCATAACAAGTCCGAGACCCAAAACCGACGCGCCGGCGGTCGAGAAAATGTTGAGCACCTGCAGTTCTTCCGGGTACGACGCGTAACGACGAGGCATGCCCATATAGCCCAAAATGAACTGCGGGAAAAACGTCAGGTTGAACCCGACGAAAATCAACATCGCCGAAATTTTACCCCAGAATTCTGAGTACATTTTGCCGGTCATCTTCGGCCACCAGTAGTGCAGGCCGCCGAGGTACGCCAAAACTTGTCCGCCGACCATTACGTAGTGAAAGTGCGCGACGATAAAATACGTATCGGTTAAATGCACGGTCAAACCGATCGAACCGAGGAACAGTCCGGTCAGACCGCCGATCAGAAACAGCCCCATAAAACCGATCGCGTAAAGCATCGGCGTGTCGTAGGAAATCGAGCCCTTATAAAGCGTCGCCGACCAGTTGAACATTTTAATCGCCGACGGGATCGCGACGACCATCGTCAAAAACGAGAACACCAAACTCGCGTAAATCGATTGTCCGGAAACGAACATGTGATGCCCCCAGACGAGGAAGCCGAACACCGCGATCGCGATCGATGAAAATGCGATGAATTCGTAACCGAAAATCTTTTTGCGCGAAAAGTTGGAGATCAATTCCGAAACAATTCCCATTCCCGGCAAAATCATGATGTAAACGGCCGGGTGCGAGTAGAACCAGAAAAGATGCTGGAACAGGATCGGGTCGCCGCCGATCGCCGGATCGAAGATGCCGACCTGCCCGACGCGCTCGATCGCCAAAAGCAGAATCGTGATGGCGACGACCGGCGTTCCGAGGATCATGACCAAAGCCGTGGCGTAATTCGACCAGACGAAGAGCGGCAGGCGGAACCAGGTCATGCCGGGCGCGCGCATCGTGTGCACCGTGACGATGAAATTCAAGCCCGTCAAAATCGACGAAAAGCCGTTGATAAATACGCCCAGCCCAACTGCCATGACGTACGTGTTCGAAAACGTCGTCGAGTACGGCGTGTAAAACGTCCAGCCCGTGTCGACGCCGCCCTGCATCAACGCGTACAAAATCAGCGCGCCGCCCACCCAGTAGACATAAAGGCTGAGAAGGTTGATGCGCGGCAGCGCGAGGTCTTTCGCGCCGATCATGATCGGCAGTAAAAAGTTCCCCAAAATTGCCGGAATGACCGGTATCAGAAACAGGAAGACCATGATGATGCCGTGGTGCGTGAAAACCTTGTTGTAGGTACCTGTTTCGAGCAAATCGCTTTGAGGCGTTAGCAACTCGAGGCGAATGGTCGCCGCGTATAGACCGCCGATCAGAAAAAACGCGGAGACGGTGATGAGATACATAATCGCAATGCGCTTATGGTCCTTGGTTAAAAGCCACGACTTCAAAGTGAAACCGTTCGTTAAATAATTCGGCTTTTCTTCGATGTAATCTGAATTTATTGCGTCTACGTTTTGCATATCTTTCTACTACCTTTGTTGTCTACTTGTCGGCTCCGTGCCCTGAGTCGGTGAATTCGGATTGCTCGAAAGCGGAGCGTTCGTGTTTCCGCGGTCAGCCTTCGGAATGGTCGGTACAGCCGTATTAGTCATTGTACTATTCGACGAGCCGGTTGTTGAAGTACTCGCGCCGCTCGTCGTCGAAGTGCTCGTGCTTCCGGCATTTCCGCTTAACGATTTGATGTAGGCGACCAGCGATACGAGCTGCTCTTCGGTGACCTGTCCCTTAAAGGTCGGCATGATCGGCTGGTAGCCTTCGACGATCTGCGACGTCGGGTTCAGGATCGAGTTGCGGATGTATTCCTCGTCGGCGCGCACGCTCTGTCCGGTAGTCAGTTTCTGATCGGTGCCGAAAACGCCTGTCAGATTCGGACCGCGCTGACCGGAACCGGCGGCGTGACACGAAGCGCAGCCGAGTTTGTTGTTGAATAATTCCTTTCCGGCTTCGACCGGCGTTTGATTGGAACCGCCGCCCGCGAGCCAGTTGTCGAATTCGTCCTGCGGCAGGACGTAAACCCAACCGCCCATGCCCGAATGGTTGAGCCCGCAATATTCGGCGCAATACAGGTGATATTTGCCCGGCTTGATCGCCTCGAACCAGAGCGTCGTGTAGCGTCCCGGAACGACGTCCGCCTTCGTTCTGAACGCCGGGATGTAAACGTCGTGCAGGACGTCTTCGGTCGTCATCGTCAGTTTGATCTTGCGACCGACCGGAACGTGCAGTTCATTGATCTCGCGCTGCCCCGTGCCGTGCTGGAACTTCCACATCCACTGTTTGCCGACCACGTAAATTTCCATGTTCTCGGCCGGAATGCGGTACTGATTGTAATAGATGTACGCGCCGCCGAGGAAGATCGTCATCGAAACGACAAACGGGATAATCGACCAAACCGTCTCAAGCGTTATCGAACCGTGAATTTCGTCCGGCGTGGCGTATTTTTCCTTTTCGCGGTATCTGACGAAAAAGTAAAAAATCGCCAGCACGATCGGGATCGAGAAAGCCACGCTCACCAGGATCAGGTAAAAATACAGATAATCGACCTGCCAGGCGAAGCTCGAAGCCTGTTCGGGAAATAATGGAACCCACGAATTACTTTGCATATCTAAAAAAATTTCATATTCAAAATTTAAGGTTTAAGATTTGGTTCATTTTGAATCTCAAATTTTGAATTTTGAATCATTAGTTAAACTTCAATCTCGTTTTTGGCTTTTCCGCGCCGCCAGAAAACGAAAAACATGGCGCTCAGACCAATCAGGGTGACGATGCCGGCGAGGCGGATCACCCTCAAAATCGACAATCCGTATTTCCCCGTCGAAGGATCGTAGTGATAGCAGTAGAGCATTAATTGTTCGGCGGGATTGCCGATCTTATGTTCTGCCGACTCCATCACGGCGAATTTAACGTCCTTCGGCGCATAGTCGATGCCGTACAGATAACGCGACAGCTTGCCTTCGGGCGTCGCGATCATGATGCCGCCGGCGTGCGCGAACTGGTTCGATTTTTCGTCCCAGTAATATTTGAACCCGACCGCATTCGCGACCTTGTCGATCTCGCTTTGCGTGCCGGTCAGAAAATGCCAGCCGTTTTCCGTGCCCGGACGACCGTAACGCTTTATATAGCTCTCTTTTTTGCTTTTCGCCAAATCGGGCTTGTCGTGCTCGCGCGCGTCGAAACTGATCGCGACGACGTCGAAATCCTTGCCCGTATCGAAAGAGAGACTTTTCAATGAACCGGTCAGCCCGTTGAGCACTTCGTTGCACAACATCGGGCACTCGAAATAAACGAGCGCCAGAATGACGGGGCGCTTGCCGAAGAACTCCCCGAGTTTAACCTCGCTGCCGTTTTCGTCCTTGAAAACCGCGTCGAACGGGATTTGCTCGTTCAGTTTCTGTTCGATACCCGCTTTTTCCAACGCCGGCGGCAAACCGTTGCTGGCTCCCGCCTGATTGGGGTCGTAAGTTTTCGGAGCATACAGCGGCGAGTTGTAATGCTCGGTTTTCTGCGCCGAAACTTCTCCGATTGTCAATAAAATTATGATGACCGCAAAAAGTTTCAGCCCTTGTACTGCTAATTCTGCCGAACTTTTTCTCATTTCTACTACCTTCTTCTATCGCTGCGGGTTCTGCCCGAACTCGAATAGGAAACGATCGTCCGCGTTTCGTCGAGGGACTTTTCCGCGTCGATGCCGGTTTTGGCTTTCAAGCCGCCGCCTTCGAGCAGCTTTTTCTTGGCTTCATCGATCGGCAACGTGATGACCGTGTTGGTTTTTTCGTCTTTTTGTCCTTCTCTTAGAAGCTCGTTCCAGTGTTTTTGCAGCTCGCGGTACTCCGACTGCGGCGCCCGCAGTTCGAGATTGACGCGACCGTTCTGGCTGTCGACGCCGAAACCGGGCGCAGCCTGCAAACGCGGTTCGGGCGGAAGTTTTTCCTGCTCGCTCAGCGCCAGCGGACTTTGTCTGTCCTTGGTCGCCGCGGCGTCGTCTTCCATGACGTTTTGCAGCGCCCACATCAAACCGAAAGTCACGACGATCAAAAGAAACAAACCGACGCCGAAATAAACGATTCCGCGCATCCCGATGAGATTCTGCTCATACGGCTTGTCGTAATCAACAAAACTTTTTTCGTGCTTTGTACTTCCCATAATTTTTATTTTGGATTTTAGATTTCGGATTGTTGATTCGCTTAATCTTCTAATGCGTTTGTCAACGCGGCGGCAAATCCAAAATCCAAAATCGCAAATCCCAAATCGTCAATGTCCTTTTCCGTGCTCGATCGCGTTCTCCAAAAACGGGTCTTTCACCGGGACGAGCGGACGTTTCGCCAGTTCGCTAAAGAAGAACGACAGCCAGATGCCGCCGACCGCGAGCGGTCCGAGCAGATACAAAATCCAGGTCGCGTCGAAATGCGGCTGGTGCGCGCCGGGAACGGCTGACGGGCTCGGCGCGATGTGATAAAACACGTCGACGATTCGCATAAAGAGAATGAAGCCCGCCATTAACGCCAGATATTTGGCGTTGCGCTTAAGGTCGCGCGAGAGCAAAATCAGGTACGGAAACGCGAAATGGAACAGGATCAAGATCAAACCGATCCAGCCCCAGCCGTTTTGCATGCGCGCCAGGAACCAGACCGTTTCTTCCGGAATGTTCCCCGACCAGATAATCAAAAACTGCGAGAAATTGAAATACGCCCAAACCATCACGAGCGCGAGCATCAACTTGCCGATGTCGTGAAAATGACGTTTGCCGAGGATCCGGTTCAGCGGCGCTTTGTCCGAAAGATACGCCAGAATGACGACCGAGAACGAGAAACAGCTCAGCGCCCAGCCGGCGACGTAAAGAAAGCCCCAGATCGTCGAAAACCAGTGCGGGTCGAGCGTCATCGTCCAGTCGATCGTCGCGAAGCTGACGACGAGAACAAAAATAACCAGCGACGGACCCGAAAAGGCGGTCGCCGTGCCGAGCCATCTCGCCGATTCTTCGTAATCGGCCGCTTGATCCTGCGATGCCGACCACTGGTTGAGCAAGCGCTGCATGATGTACCAGAGCAGAAAATAGATGAACGCCCTGACGACAAATCCGCCCGCCGTCAAATACCAGCCGCGATGCGCGATCACCGCATCGTCTTGAAGATGCGTCCACTCATATAGATTATGCGTCAGCACCGCAGCCGCGATCGGGATAAACAGCACCGCCAAATACGGAATCGTGCGCGAGCAGGCTTCGACGATGCGGCGGATGACCACGCCCCACGCGCCGCCCGTCAGGTACTGCAGATGCAGAATGCCGAGACCGCCGACGCCGAGACCGCAAGCGAATACAAATCCGAGCAGCCACGCGCGCAGGGCGGTTTCCCGAGCCTGCGGAAAGAACATGGCGCCCAAAACGATGATCGCGCAAATGCCGCCCACGCCGAGCGCTAAAGTGCCCCACCGTTTAAGTTCTGCCGGAGCTTGATAATCAGATGCGTTCAGCATTACCGCGCACCTCCCGTCGTTGTCGTATTCGCCGCCGGACTGGTTGCCGGCGACGGCGATGCCGCGGGTCGCGGCGCCGTGTTTGTATTAGAATTCGTCATTGGTAAAGGCTGCGCGTTCGGATTCTGACTGATTTGCAGGGCGCGGATATACGCGACGATCGCCCAGCGGTCGGAAACGTTCGGAATCTGCGAAGCGTAACTGTTCATTCTGCCCTGCCCGTTCGTGATCACGTCGTAAAAATGTCCGACCGGCGCGTTTCTGAGACGGTCGTCGTTGTAAGTCGGCGGTTTGGAAAAACCGCGGCGCACGATCATGCCGTCGCCGTTGCCGACCGGACCGTGACAGACGATGCAGTAAACTTTATAGCGTTCTTCGCCGCGGTCGAGCAGTTCCTGCGTGACGGGAATCGGAAATTCCTCGATGTCGTTCGGAAAGCTGGAAATCAGCGTGTTTCCGGAAGCATCGGTCGTCGTCTGCACCTGCGCGTTCGGGTCGGCGTTTTCCTTTTTGCCGGTATAAAGCGCTTTATTTTCGCGTAATTGTCCGCGCGGAACCGTGCCGTTCGGCAGATCGCGCGAAGCCCGTTTGTCCGGGAAGAAATCGCTCTGCTTATACGGTTTGTAACGCGGCTGGTCCTGCATGTCGTAACGGCAGCCCGCCGCGAGCGCGACAACACTTAAAATGACTGTCCACAGCAGCTTACTCTTCAACATCGAAAACCTCCTGCGGATTCAAGCTTTCCATAAACCTTCTCGTTTCCTCGTAATCGTATTTTTCGTCCTTCGCTTCAATCAGCAGGAAAAACTTTTCGCGCGTCGCGAGGGCAAAACGCTCGACGTTGAAAACCGGATGATAAGGCGACGGCAGCCCGTTCAGAAACAGCATCCCGAAAACCGCGACGAACGCCGCGAACAAAATCGTCAATTCGTACGCGGGCGGAATAAACGCCGGCAAGGCGAAGTGCGGGCGTCCGCCGACGATAATCGGATAATCGAAAACGTGCGTGAACCACTGCAGGCCGAGCCCCGACAGCAGTCCGGCAACGCCGCCGCCGAACACCAGGTAAGGCAGGATGCTGCGCCGGATGCCGAGCGCTTCGTCGATCTCGTGAAGAGGAAACGGTGAAAAAGCATCGGTCTTTTTGTAGCCGGCGTCGCGCACCCTGCGCGCCGCGTCGACCAATTCGGTCGGCGTATCGAATTCCGCCATCAAACCGTAAATTTTCTTATCCATAACAATCCAGTTGACACGTTGTTTGCGGTCGCCGCCTGCTGGCAGAACGCCGGACATGGGTGAGATGTCCGATGGCGGACTGCGGACAAAGCCGCGACCGCAAACAACCCTTTAAGAAACTTTTCCTTTATCAATATGCTCAATTTCGACTTCGTTGACCATTTCTTCAAAATCCTGATGATGGCCGTGGACATTGGCGCTCGGCAAAAGCGTCCGCACCTCGAAAATCGAGATGATCGGCAAAAAGCGCACGAACAGGTAAATCAGCGTAAAGAAGAATCCGACGGTGCCGAGAAACATCGACCAGTCGAACATCGTCGGGCTGTACATCGCCCACGAACTCGGCAGAAAGTCGCGGTGCAAGCTCGTCACGATGATGACGAAACGCTCGAGCCACATGCCGACGCTGACGACGATCGAAATCATGAACAGCCAGAACTCGCTCTCGCGGAAGCGTTTGAACCACAAAAGCTGAATCGACATTCCGTTGCACAGGATCAAAAGCCAGTAAGACCACCAGTAAGGACCGTTCCAGATGCGGTTTTTGATCATGAACACTTCGTACTGCGCGCCCGAGTACCAGCCGAAAAACGCTTCCATCGCGTAGCCGTAGCAGACGATCAAACCGGTCGCGAGCATGACTTTGCCCATGTACACGAGGTGCGTATGCGTGATGAAATCCTTCATCCGGTACCAGTGACGCAGCGGAATGCAGAGAATCAAAACCATCGCGAACCCGGCGAAAATCGCGCCGGCGACGAAGTACGGCGGAAAGATGGTCGCGTGCCAGCCCGGAACCTGCGACACCGAGAAGTCGAACGAAACGATCGAGTGCACCGAAAGCACGAGCGGCGTCGACAGACCGGCTAAGAGCAGATACGCGATCTCGTAACGATGCCAGTGCCGCGCCGACCCGCGCCAGCCCCACGACAGCGCCGCGTAAACGAACCGGAAATACGGGTTTTTCGCGCGGTCGCGCAAGGTCGCCAAATCGGGAATCAGACCGACGTACCAGAAAAGCGCCGACACGGTCGCGTAGGTCGAAACCGCGAACACGTCCCACATCAAGGGGCTGCGAAACTGAGGCCACATGCCCATCGTGTTCGGATAGGGCAGCATCCAGTAGGCGAGCCACGGGCGGCCGGTATGCAGCAGCGGGAACATGCCCGCGCAGGCGACGGCGAAGAGCGTCATCGCTTCGGCGAAACGGTTGATCGACGTGCGCCACTTTTGATTGAGCAACAGCAGAATCGCCGAAATCAGCGTCCCGGCGTGCCCGATCCCGATCCACCAAACGAAGTTGATGATATCGAACGCCCACCCGACCGGCTGATTGTTTCCCCAGATTCCGATACCTTTCGTGACCAGATACAGAACCGTGAACATCAAAATCTGCGCGATTAAAAACGCGATGCCGAACCCGATGAACCAATGAAACGGCGTTTTCTTCTTCAGCGTGACGTCCGAAATCTTATCGGTCACGGTCGCAAAAGAATGATCGCCCTCGACCATCGGCGGGTAAATTTTTCTTTGAATGTCCTTGATGTCTTGCATAGCTCTCTCTTTCGAGTTAAATGAGTCGGCCGATTCGACCGGGTCGACCGTAAGTTATTTAACTCAGTCGTCCCGGTCAACTCGCGACTCACAATTAGCCGTCTACTCTTTCTTTGGGGTCAATCGGCTTATAGTTATTTTCGTTATAATCCGGCATTTCCCGGTTTTGGTTTTTCAACCCCGCCAGATAATTGGTGCGCGGCTGCGTGTTCAGTTCGTTCAGCACGGCGTAGCGGCGGTGATCTTCGCGCGTCTTGGAAACCATGCTTTCCTTGTCGTTCAAATCGCCGAAAACGATCGCGTCGGTCGGGCAAACCGCCTGGCACGCCGTCAGCACTTCGCCGTCCTGCACGCGCCGCCCGTCTTTCTGCGCTTCGATGCGCGCGAACGAAATGCGCTGCGTGCAGTACGTGCATTTTTCCATGACGCCGCGCGAGCGGATCGAAACTTCCGGATTCCGCATCAGCTTGTACTGCGGCGTATTCCAATCCTGATAAAGCAGGAAGTTAAACCGGCGCACTTTGTACGGGCAGTTGTTCGAGCAATAACGAGTTCCGATGCAGCGGTTGTAAACCATGTCGTTCAAGCCTTCCGCGCTGTGGACGGTCGCGTGCACCGGGCAGACGACTTCGCACGGCGCCTGTTCGCACTGCTGGCAGAGCATCGGCTGGAAAGCCGGACCGACCGGATTTTCGATGTCGCCCGAAAAATACGTATCGATTCTGAGCCAGTGCATTTCGCGGCTCCGCTCGACCTGCTCCTTGCCGACGACCGGAATGTTGTTTTCCGACTGGCAGGCGAGCACGCAGGCGTTGCAGCCGACGCAGTTGTTGAGATCGATCGTCATGCCCCAGCGATGATTTTTGTTGTAGAGCTCCTGGAACTCTTCATACGGATACATCGACTTGTCGTATTCGTTATGCTGGTGATCTTCTTCCTGATACTTTTCAAGATCGGCGACGTCGCGCACGCGCAGGATGTCGCGTCCTTCCATGTTGAAGTGAATCTGCGTCGAAGCGATATTGACCGATTCGCCCGTCGGGCTGAGGTCGCCGGTGCCGTAACCGACGGCGTCCGAACGCATCACTTCAAAAGCGTTGTAGCCGAGATCGTTGCCGACCTGACCGGCGCGCGTGCGGCCGTACCCCATGTAGAGCGTCACGACGTCGTCCGGCTGGCCGGGCTGAATCCAAATCGGCACCGGTTTCGAAATTTCGGCGCCCTGGAATTTGACCTTCACCAGATCCGAGAACTGGTTGCCGCCGCGCGTGTTGAAGAAGCTCGTGCCCTGCGCCCCGCCGGCGAAATCGTCGTCCGAGCCTTTTTTAATGTTCAAGCCGAGCCGCTGCGCCGTTTTCGGACTGACGAGCGCGACGTTTTCCCAGGTGATCTTAGTTAACGGGTTCGGCAGTTCCTGCAGCCAGCTGTTGTTCGTGAAACGTCCGTCGTAAACGCTCGGGTCGGGCAGAATCGTAAATTCCAGATTCCCGCTGTTTGCCGGCGCCGTGACGGGCTGCGTCAAAAAGGCGGCGTTGACCGAAACGGTTTTCGGGCGCGCGGCGGTATTCGGAATGAAACCGTCGTGAATGACCTTTTTCCAGTTGTCTTCGAAAGTCCGCGCGGTCGTCGCGGTCGTTGCCTGTCCGGTGCGCGGCGGCGTTAAAACCGCGGTCTGCGCCGCCGGATTGCCGCCGGTCTGCGTGCCGGGCGTCGGCGAAGCCGCCGGCGCCGGTGTCGGCGCGGTTTCGGTCTGACCTTCGGTGCGCGGCGCGGCGTTCGTTTCGCCCTCGCGGTTTTCGGTCGGCGCGGCGGCCGGCGTCGGCGCGACCGTCATGTTTATGTTTTGCGCCTGCCAGAACTCGCGAACGATGTCGTAATCTTTCTTATCGTAGTTTTCGGCGAAGAAAAGCTGGACGACTTCATGCGCGCTCTTGCTGTCGTAAAGCGGATTGATGATCGGCTGGACGATCGAAACCGTGCCGTCGAAAGCGCGCGCATCGCTCCACGCTTCGAGATAATGTTTTTCGGAGATGTGCCAGTGACAAAGCTCCGCCGTTTCGTCGACGTACGGTCCGAGGTGTATGCGCAGCGGCACTTTTTCGAGCCGCTCTTTATTCAGCTTTAAATCGGCGGGCGTGTTGTAAACCGGATTTCCGCCGAGGATGACGAGCATCTTAACCTGCCCGCCGTCGATTTCCTGAACGAGCGAGCGCAGCTGTTCGATCTGCGTCACTTCGGCGTTCGCGACGAGCGGGTCGGTATGAATGACGGTCGTGCCGATATTGCCGAGAGCCTGGTTCATGGCGTGCGCGAGCGCATGCACCGCCGCCGGCTGGTGATCGCCCGCGACGACGATCGAACGCCCGCGGTGCGCCTGCAGATCGCGCGCCATCGCCCCGATCCAGTCGGCGTTGTCGCGGTAATTCGAAGCGGCGCCGGCAACGCCGAGCGCCGCCGCGATCGCTTTCGCGACCTCGACCAGCTGGCTCGGTTTGACCGCCAGACGGTGATCGGCTTTCGCGCCGGTCAGGCTCAGAGTCGTTTCGACGGCGTAGAGGCGATTGATCGATTCTTTTTCGTGGCTGAAGGTGCGCTGCTTCGCGTAATCCTTCATATAACGCACGTTGAAGTCGGCGAAAATGTCCTTGTCGAGCGTCAGGACGCGGTCGGCCAAATCGAATTTATAAACCGTGTTGACGGCTGAACCGAAGGCGAGTTTCGCGCCGGCGGTCGCGTTGTCGCGGTTGACCGGTTCGTACTGGTACCATTTCGCGTTCGGCAATTCGCGCGCGATCTGCTGAAACTGCGCGATCAGCGTCGGCGACGTGATGGTTTCGCTCAGGAACCTGATGCCGGCGCCGCCGTCGGCGCGATTTTCATCGACCTTCGTGCGCAAAGACGTCATAAACGACTGCCAGGTTTTCGGTTCGTTGCGGTAAAGAATTTCTTTCGAACGGTCGGGGTCGTACAGGTTGAGCAGACTCGCCTGCGCGCGGACGTCCGTCGCGCCGAGACTGCCCGGATGCGTCGGATTGCCTTCGATTTTCGTCGGGCGGCCTTCGTTCGATTTCGCCAAAAGACCGGTCGCGACGCCGCCGAGCGACATCGCGGTCGCGAAGAACAACGGTTTGCCCGGAATAATATCTTCCGGCTGGCTGACGTACGGCACGATTTTTTCGGACGGCTGTATGACGCAGCCCGAAAGTCCGGCGAGCGCCAAAGAAGCCCCCATCACCTTGACGAAATTGCGGCGGCTCAGAGAACTGTCCCACGTATCCGCCTGCTCGGGATGCTCGTATTTAACGTATTCCGCAAACTCCGGCGAATCGACATACTCTTCGATGCTCCGCCAATACTCCTTTCCGCTTTTTCCGAGAATTTTTTCTCGCAATAATGCAAAGTTCGTTTGACTGTCTTTGCTCGGCATTTTTTTCCTCAAAAAATTAAATTACTTTTCAAATATATTCAGGAGTCCGAAATCCGAAATCCCAAATCTTAAAATCTCAAATCTTATCTGTGGCACATCGAACAGCTCGTCAGCACTTCCTTGCTGCGCAGCGTCTTGATCTTTTCGTCGACTTCCTTCTGCTGTTCGGTCGTAATGTCGTCATGGCTCCACGAGGTGTTGTAAATCTCGGATTTCGGACGAATGTTCGGCGCCGGGTCGCGGTGACACTGAATGCACCATTCCATCTGCAGGGTGTTCGCCTGATAAACCGCCGGCATATTGGCAACGTCGCCATGGCAGGTCGCGCAGCCGACGCCCTTCGCGATATGAATGCTGTGATTAAAGTAAACGTATTCCGGAAGGTCGTGCACGCGCTCCCATTCGATCGGCTTATTGTCGCGGAAGCTGGCGCGGACGGGCTCCAGATACGGGCTGTCCGACCAGATTTGGCTGTGGCAGTTCATACAGGTCTGCGTCGGCGGAATGCCCGCCGACGACGAGGTTTCGACCGACGTGTGGCAGTAACGGCAGTCGATGCCGTCGTCGCCGGTATGATGCTTATGACTGAACTGCACGGGCTGCTGCCGCTCCAAATACTTGTTCGTTAGATACGATGAACGCGCAATCTGCGTGTAGGCATAACCCGCCACGCCTGCCAAAACGATTGCGACGGCAATGCTTGCCTTAGCAATATTATTTGCTCCGCGATGAAATATCTGTGCCATCTTGTTATGTCCGAAACTCTAAAAGTTATAGTTCGACCTCGACCCCGCGTGCTGTAAGAAGGGATTACGAGCCGAAATTATTTTTACTTCTATTTAAGAACCGCTACCAACTGCTTATCTTGATTTTTGCAAAATCTCGAAAATTCCGCAAATACGTGATTCAAGATACTTCAAATTATAGAAAATACGTTTTTAGGACCTATTTGTGCAAGTTTTCACTAAATAAGTTTTGCTGATAAGGCTGATTAACTTTGCTGTTTTCCGGATGCTACGATAAGGTCTTCGACAAAAGCGCGGCGCCGGCGGCGGTCGCGTTGTCGCCGAGCTCGCCGGCCACGATCTGCGTCGTTTGAAAAGAGGGTTTGAACGACAATTGCCGGGCTTTTTCGATGATCGCCGGTAGAACCACCTCGTCCGCCTGCATCACTTCGCCGCCGACAACGATTTTTTCGACGTTGAGCAGGTTAATGACGCCTGCGACCGCGGTTCCGATATAGCGCCCGGTGCGTTCGAGCATAAGGTGCGCGAAATCGTCGCCTTCACGGGCTTCGCGCACGACGTCCGCCACGGTCAGTTCGGAATCGGGCAATCCGCGTAAGGATGAAGTGTTGTCCTGCTGAAACCGGCTTCTGGTGCGCCGGATGATGTTCGTTCCGGAAGCAACCTCTTCGAGCCGCGTGCCTTCGTCGTCGATCGCCAAGTAACCGAATTCGCCCGCGAAACCGCTCGCGCCGTGCCAGATCCTGCCGTCAAAAACGAACGCCCCGCCGACGCCCGCGCCTAAGGTCACGTAAAACATGCTGCGGCTGCCGCGCCCCGCTCCGAGCAGGAATTCGCCGTAAGCGGCGGCGTTCGCGTCGTTTTCGATCAAAACTTTTAAGTCGGTTACCCTTTCGAGCTCGGTCACCAAATCGGCGTTCTGATGCTCGGGAAACGAAGTGGAAAATGCGACGCGCCGCGAATCGCGGCTGATCAGTCCCGGAATCGTAATGCCGACGCGGTCGAAACCGCCGTATTTCGCGAGCAGTTCCCGGATAAACGAAACCAGTTGCGGCGCGGTGTCATCGCCGCGCACCATCGGCGCGGAATAAGAACCTACCAAATTTCCGCCGACATCCAGACAAACCGACTTAAAGGCGGAAGTCGTCACCTCCACGCCGACCGCTTTTTCCGTTTGAACAACCGCATCGCTCATGATAAAAACTTCCTGTTTACAGAACTTTAAGGCTAGAAACTAACGAGATTTTAGACAGTTGACCGGCGAGTGTCAACCGGGAATTCGATTTGTCGAGAGTTGGTGTTTTCGGTATTTATATGATCATAAAGGTGACGGCGAACAATTTTTGAACGGCGGACTGAAATAATTTCAGTCCGCCGTTCGATCATTCTGTAACGAAGTTGGAATTGTGAGAGATTGTTCTGATTTAGTTTACGCAATATCTTATTTCGCTGCCGGCATTAAATTATTTCATGATCAATACCGGGGTTAATACGTCCATCATTCACATTTACCATTAGCGTAATTCGGATTAAACACCGCGTAACCGTCCGTAATGGCGAATATCTTCCATTTTGTATTTTCCTGATAAAGTAGAAAATATAAGGGTTGATCAATGCCACCGGTTTCATATCGAGCTTTAATAATTGCTTCACGCTCAAAAATTGATTCAATACTGTTGCCGGTAAGTTGGTAATTGGAGTCCTTAATAATAGAAGAAAATTCTAAAGAGGTTTTTATCCAATCATCAAATTCACCAGAATTCGTTGCAAAAATAGCTTCAGCTTGCGAGTTATTACCATTTTGCACCGCCTCAACTTCTGATGAGCTGCGGCATCTGGATTTCTTATTTGAAAAGCTTCTTGGCATAGTGGTAAGAAGATCTCTAAGAGCATTTTGATTTCCTTCCAGTGAATACTTCCAAAACCTTTCAACTGTCATGGCGGGCGCGTCAAAGTCCTCGTACCGGGACAATTTGTTTGAGCCTTTTGAAAAATTTAACAAAATCATGCCTGACGCACAAATAAACAAAAATAGCAAGAAACAAACAAAAACTCTCTTCATCGTTTTCAAACCTCCTTTGATTTACCGATTAAATCGCAATTAAACAAAAAATCTCTAAAAACTATTTTTCCCCCTAAATATGCCACCTCGGAAAGCAGACCCTACTTTTCGTTCATAAAAAGACGATAAAAACTCTTCGGTAAGATTTGCCTCCGTGAATCCTAAGGATGATTTTTGTACGGGAACCACAACATTTAACCATAAGGTAATAAACGCTTGTTTTTTAGTATCATATTCTTCATTCAATTTTTTCCGTTCAGTATTGTAAGTTTCCACTGCTTTGGAAGGTGAAAGCTTCGATCTAATAGTTCCTGAAATAACGGTACCAACCGTAGCAGAATATTCTACTTCTTCTGGAACTATTATCAATCCGTCCGATGTTGTATCCATCGAAAGCATTCTACTACCCAAATCCAATCCAAACGCATTCCCAATAGGGTTTGGTATATCGCGATTGATTCGATTTTGCATTGCCATTACCTGGTTAGTTGCTGATTGCTGCATTCGTCCGGCTCTCCGTCCTTGGCTGGAAAAATACGCAGCCTCTGTGTCTAATTGTTTTAGCAAAGTATTTGGAACTAGTATTGTTGCTCCGTCCTCTGAACCTTGTTTACCAAATAAACTAGCGTCAACAGGCGATAATGCGCCTGGAACGCATCTTCCATTTCTCTTCGCACATCCGCCATCTAACACCATTTTTGAATCAGGTTTTAATCCTAATGCATCAGTAAATACATATGGTGAATTCAAAGCATACGTATAACGATTAAAAGTTTGCGGATTATTAATGTTTGCGCTAGATGTTAGCGGGTCGTTGGAGGTGAATCTGCCGTAGGCGGTGTTGTAGTATCTCGCCTGGGCGAATTCTAAACCGGATTCCGTGTCTTGTTCGTAACCGGTGTAGCCTTGTCGGACTCCGTTCGTCGGCTGGTAGCCTAGAGATTCGGTTCGCTGCGACGTGGAAGTTTCTTCGCCGAATGCCATATAGTCGCTTCTCGATATAACGTTGCCGTTTTCATTGGTCACAACGCGCGGCGAGCCGAGATGGTCCGCCGTTAAATATTTGGTGGAACCCTGCGGCATTGGCGAGACGGAGTTGACAACGTATTCTGCAGCTAATTTTCCACCGACGTTGTAGACAAATATAGTCTCTTCGCCCGAGCTTATCAATACTTTTTTTACGCGGCGCCCTTCGCCGTCGTATTGATACCTGGCGATTGTTTGATTATTTGCGTCTCGGACTTCGCGCTGATGATGTTCGGCGTCGTAGAGGAACCTCAAGCCGTTGGCGTTCTGCGTCAGACTGCCGTTTTTGTCGTAAAGGTAGTTTTGACCGGCGGCGAGGCGATTCGTCGCGGCGTCGATCAGCGGATTCGTGATGTTGTTTGCCGTCGGAAGAGTCGTGGTATTGCCAGTATCGAAACGTCGATTGCCGTAGCGGTCGTAAGCGAAAGCCTGCTTCCAGGCCGTCGAATTACTGATTTTTTCTTCAACCTGCAGCAGGCGGTTCAGATCATCGTACGTGTAAGCTTGTTCGAAGGACTGGCTTAAACCGCTGAAGCTGATCTTTTGACTGCGCAGCGAGCCGTTATTCTGCTGACTCGTGCCGTAGCCGTATTCGAGCTTTAAGAGGCTCGCGTCGATTGTTCCGCTGCCGAGTCCGATTTGGGTGATCTGTTGGCGCTCGTTGTATTTGGCGGTTTCCCATTTGCCGTTTCCGAGGCGGACGGATTCAAGCGTGCCCGCCGAGTTGTAGCTAAACGAATTGGCGTATGTTTTCGCGCAATTGTCGAGGCGGCCGCCGGGCGCGGCTTGCCCGGCGACGCGCGCGAGGTCGCCGTCCCGATCGAATTCGTAGCTGACGGTTCTGCCCGAGGGATACGTTTCGGCGATCAATGCCGTCAGGTTATATTGATAGCCGAAATTATAAACCTGGCCGCCGGTGGTCTGCCGGCTCGCGAGCACTCTGCCGAGATTATCGAAGTTCAAATAGCGAGTTTCTGAAACGCTGCTCGTGACCTTCGTCGTTTTGCCTTTCGAGAAAGCGGGAACCGAATCCAGGCCCCTCCCGTCGTAAAAGAAATTAACGTCCGGCGTTGCGTCCGAATAATCGCGAAATTTGAGGCGGTTGAAGTTGTCATAAAAACCCTGCACGGAAACATTTTCGGCGTCGGTGGTTTTCGTAATATTGCCGTTATCGTCGTACTCGTAAGCGATCGACCACTGATTATGCCCGGTAATCGAATCCGGACCGGGTAAAGCGAGGTTCGGATTAATGTCCTGTTCGGGCTGCTTGGCGCGAAGGAGGCGTCCGAGGCTGTCGTACGAGAAATAACGACTTTGTTCGCCCTGAATCGTTTTTCGCAAATTTCCCAAAGCGTCAAAAACGTAATCGGTATTAAGATTTTGACCGTCTGGGTCTTCGGTCACGCGGGTCATTCTGCCGAGCGCGTCGGTAATGCCGCGGCGTTTTTTGCCCGCCTGGTCGGTGATGGTTTTCGTCACCCCGACAATATCAGAAACCAGAACGCCGTAATCGGTTTTGACGCGCGCGCCGTCGGGCAGGATGACTTCCTTTATCCGGCTCGCTTCGTCGTAAACATTTGTCGTCCAGTGCTTTGTTTCGCCCGCCCGAAACGGATTCGTCACTCTTTTCACTCTGCCGTCCTGGTCGAATTCTTTTTCGACATAAATGCTGCCCTGGGAGCCGATTTCCTCTGCCTTGAAGCCGCGTCCCAACCCGTCGAAATACGAGATGCTTTCGGTCCATTTACCGACGTCGATCTGCGTGCGGGTTTTGACCCAGGAATTATTCGGCTCGTCATGATAGACGGTTTCGCTCATTCCGCCGACCGGCTCGTTCTGGTAAAAGGTCTTGGTGGTAAGCGGTCGCAGCGTAACGGGGTCGTATTCGATGCGCGTCTGCAGACCGTTCGCGTCGGTGGTCGTTAACGGCAAGCCCGTCACGGGGTCGAAAGTCGCAGTCGTTTCGAACGGCGTATCCGAACCATGCGCCTGTCCGTCGGGATTTTGCGAAGGATACGGGTCGGGAATTGCCGTCGTCACTTTCGTCGGAAAAGCGAATCTATAATCCTCTCCGGCAGGCGACGCGAAATCGGTTTCGGTCACGTTGCCTTTCGCGTCCCACGCCTTGCGCCGGTTGCCGAAGTTATCGAACTGCGCGTGCGTCTGTAAATAGGCGTTCGAATTGGCGACCGAGCCTTTGGTGCTGTCCCAAACTCGCGCGGTCGTCGCATTCCCGCGGTAAACACTATTCGGGTCCTGCCAATTGCCGGTTGCGCCGGCTGAGATCAGCGGGTAGGCGGGTTCGTCATAACGCACTTCATTTTTCGAAACAATCCTGTTCGCGCCGTCTTTGACGACCGTGGCGGTGATTAACGCGACCATGTTCTGTATTTTGTAAGCGTTTTGAACCGTCGCATACTCCGGATCGTTAACGAGATAAGTCGATTCGCTTGTTCGCACCGGAGTTTGCGGGCGCAACCCGCCGACCGGGACGAACGCGTACTGCGATGTTTTTTTCGTCAAGACCGGCGTTTGCGGTTGGCTCAAATCGCCTTCGTATTCGTAGGTCGCCGTCGTCGAAACGCCGTTGTTCGAGGCGTCGAAAACGCGCGTTTCCTCGCTCGTGACGCGCGGGTGCCACTCGCCGGCGTTGTTCACTGCTGACACGGTCCAGTTGGTAAGTTGCTGCGAAACCAATTGATTGGCGCTCGAGTAAACATCCTCCCGGTAAGCCATCCCCAGCAGCGCCGAATCATATCCGAAACGGGCCGGGGCGAGCGCGCTGCGGTGCAGGTACCGCTTGATTTTAGTGGTGTCCGGATTGGTTATCGTGACCGCGTAGCCGTTCGGCTCCACCGATTCGGCGCCGTAGTGCCATTCGTAAAAAGTCGACTGCCCGGAGCTTTTATAAACCTTTCGATTCGTCACGCCGGCATTGGTCTGCGCGTTCACATCGTCGGCGTCGGTGTGCGAGAGCTGCGGCACGACCGAATAAACGAACTGTTCTTCGCCGCCCGTCGGGTAATAAACGCGTTCGATGCGACCGTAAACATCGTACGTGAACCGGTAGCTCTGTCCGTTCGGAAGCTCGATTTTCGTCAAAACGACCGGATTGAAAACCCGGCTGACCGTGATGAGATAATTGGTATAGACGGAGCGGAACAGGCAGAGGCCGGCGTCCCGGGTCTGCCATCGGTTGCCGGAGACGTACTTGTCGCCCGGATATTTCAGATTCTGGTCGTAAAGCGTCAAACCGCTTTCTTCGGCGCTGCCGCCCTTCAGCATTTTCCAATGAAATTTGTAGCTTCCGGCCGTTCCCGGCAAAGCGTAGTTTTTGACGGTCGGAGCGGTCGGCGCCGACAAGCCGACCGGCGCGGAAAGCGTTCGTCCGAGCGTGTCCGTCCAAGTCCCGTTCGCGTCGTTGTAGAGCGTGAAATTCCCGTGGCGGTCCGTAAACCGGCTCGCCTTCCGGATCGTGGCGCGATTCAAGTAAGACTGGTCGGCGACAAAATCGTAAAAAGAGCCGTCCGGCATCAAAAGCCGGTATGTCCCGCCGGCGGAGTTTTGGACAAACTTCAGATTCGAGCCGTCCGCCGCGTAAAACGTGCCGTCGAAATTCGCCGGAAAGTTTCCCGTCGCGTTGCCCGAAGGGTCGCGCAGTTCGTGCGTTTCGCCGCCCGGCAGATGAACGGTGATTCTTTTAATCCTGACCATCGCTAAGTTGGGCGTGTTCGTCGGGTGAACCGGATCGCATCCGATGCCGCTGTAAGCGGAACCTTCAAAATTATAAAGGTTGTCATGCCCCGTATACTCGATGTACGGCGTGGCGAGGCTCGTCGTCCATCCGGCGGCGGAATTTTCCGCGTACGTGGGCGTGTATTTCGAAACGCAGCCGTCGTTGTTGTTCACCAGCGGCTCGGTGTCGGTGTATTCCATCCGCCAGACTTTCGAGGAATAGTTCAAAGTCACCGGAACGTTTATTCCGCGTCCCGGATACGCGCCGAGCGGAATCTGCAATTCCATTCCGAGCGTCGAGGCGTTAACCCGACCCGAGCCGCGCAGGACCTGATCCGCATTGTTGTCGGTGTGCTGTTGCTGCGCGGAAACGACCGTCAAAATTACCAAAAGCCAAACCGCCGAAATAATGATGTTTGTTTTTTTCATGACATTGCCTCAAATGGAATCCGATTCCGTGAAAGTAAAACGATAGATTTTTGACACTGTAAATTTCGGAGTAGTAATTTCAGCGGCGGTAAAAAGCCGGCACGGGAATATCGCCCGCCATGCCCCACGCCGTTTGGCGAAGCGCGCCGCCGGCGGCGCTTCTGCGGATATACCAGGTGCCGTTCGAGTTGCGCCAGACGGCGACGTCGACTCTGCCGTCGCCGTCGTAGTCGTTCGGCACGGCCACGTCGCCCGCCTGCTGCCAATTGACGATTTGCGTCTGATTGCCCGCGCTGTCCAGAATCAGCCAGTCGGCACCGTGCCGCACGGCGTAATCGGCGCGCCCGTCGCCGTCGTAATCAGCCGGCACCGGCACGGCGTTCGACGGGCTCGTCAACTGATTGAAAGTGTAGATATGCGTTTCGTAGTCGGCGCTGTCGAGCGAGTAAAATGTCGAGTCCGAACCGCGCCAGACGGCAATGTCGGCGCGCCCGTCACCGTCGAAATCCTTCGGCGCCGGCGCGTCGGAGGGCAGCCCGAACTGCGCCTGCGCGGTGATTCCGTTTGAACTTTGCAGGATGTACCAGGTGCCGTTAGAAGGACGGTAGACGGCAATGTCGGTTTTGCCGTCACCGTCATAATCGGCAGGGGCGATTTTGTCGCTGCCGGTGCCGAATGAAATCGAATAATTACCGCCGTCGCTTGATCTGACGATCCACCAAACGCCGGTCGAAGCGCGGAAAATGCAGAGGTCGGTCTTGCCGTCGCCGTCGTAATCGCCGGGCGCGGCCGCATCGCCTGCTTGTCCGAAAGCCTGCGCGAACTGCTGCGAACCGGCGCCGCCGAGAATCCACCAGACGCCGGTCGTGGGGCGCCAAACCGCCAGATCGGCGGGCGGCGCCGGCGCGGCGTTGGCTTCTTCGATCGCCAGCATCCGCGAACCCGCATAAATATATTCTTTGGCAAGCCGGACGGGCCCCGTCGCCGGCGCGGGCAGAAAAGGATTGATTTTATTAAAAAATGATTCCGGTTGCGGATTGCCGGTTCCGTGCGCCCGCTCGGCGAGCACGCGGCGCGCATCCTCGTCCAGATATTTAAGGCCTGCGCCGAGCGCGCCCAAAGCCAAAAAAGCGGTCAGCGCAATCAGCCCGAAATGCTTTTTCAGATGCGCGACCAGACGCCCGCCGCTTCGCCCTGATTTTCCGAAGAAAAACGTCCCGGCGCTGTTTGGACCGTGCGACGAATCCGCGCCTTCCGGTTCCATCGAGTCGAACGAGTTTTGACGATTTTTTCGATTCTTATTTGACATAATTTTCCTGCTGCCGAAAACGGCGAATTGGTGAATCGGTCGGACGAACGGCGCTCGGATAGACCTCCGGCTTCGCAGTTTTCGACCGCGGGTTGCACTTGATTTTTGGAAACGGAATGACGTAAGATGCGGGTCAGACAAATGAGCATCGCGAAAACATTCCGTTTTCAAAAAGATGAATCATTGGAACTCAAATAATGATGACCGTCATTATTTGAGTTTTTCTTTTTGATCCAACTCAAAATCAAAACATTTTTTATTTCAAACGATCGGGAAAGAGCCGTCGATCCCGAATAGAAATCAACGGCTCTTTCTGCTTTAAAACGGCGGTCGTTTGTCGGGTCGTCCCGGCGGGCTCCGATGCGCGCAAAACCGGCGCGAAGGTTTTCGAATTGAAGCTCGAATCGTGGAAGTCCTCAAACATACCGTCATTACCTATTAACTATTTTTTTATTAATCCTTTTGGAAAAACACGAAAAACCGCGCTTCGATTTTGATAAAAGACAAAAGTTTTATCCGGCTAATCGGGACAAATGACGGAGAATTTGACGGAGTCGTTAACGGAGTGAAATTTGAATAGAGAGAATTTAGCATATCCAAAAGTCGGGTGTCAATGTTTTTTTTCGGTGCGAAATTTAGCCGTTCAAGCCGCCGGTTTCGCCTCCGGCAGCGGTATTTCGCTTTGACGGAAAGGCTTGCGGAAAGTTACTCTTTTTCTTGTCAGCATAAATCGGGTTTCTGATTTTATTATGGAACACCTTGCGCAACTCATCGCCGATTACGGCATCTACGCGGTTTTCGCGCTCTGCACCGTGGAAGGCGACATCACGCTGTTGATGTCGGGCGCGATGGCGCACAGCGAATTCTTTGGGCGTTACAGCTTCCTGAAGGTCTTTCTCGCCGGAACCTTGGGCGGCATGGTCGGCGACAGCTGCGGTTACTGGATCGGACGGCTTTTTCACGAAAAGGCGAAAGATTACCGCATGTACCAGATGACGCAGCCGCGCGTCGAGCGCCTGATCGAAAAATTCGGCGGCTTCGCGATCATCATTTCCAAATATATCTACGGCATCCGTTCGGCGATGTGCCTGTTTTACGGCATCGCGAAAATGCCGTTCCCGCGTTTTTTGATGCTCGACGCGATCAGCTGCGGAACGTGGGTTTTGATTCTCTCCGGTCTCGGCTATTTTTTCTCGGGCGCGATCACGAGCATCCTGGGAAATTTCAAACAGGCCGGCGTCGCGCTGTTTTTCGTCGTATTGTTCGGCATCATCATTTTTTACGTCGTCGAGCGCTACTGGCTGTCGGAAAAGGTCGAGGAAGTGAATCCCGAAACGATTCACAAAATCGAGGAAAAAATTCACGTCATCGAGGACGTCGCGCAGGAAAAGCTTCATAATATCGGCGAACGCCTGCACCTGACGACGCCGCCGAATCGCGCCGAAAAGGAAGCGGACGAACAAAAAGAATCGACCAAAGCGGCGAAAAGTTAACCGGCGGCTGTTAAATTTCCCGTCATTTACGGTAATATATTTCGTTTCTGTGTTTAGAAAACCCGATTGCAAAATCTAAGAAATAAAAATAAGAGGAAATTAGTTTAGTGATAATTGAATCATCGGCTCCGACCAGAGTTGACCTTGCCGGCGGCACTATCGACATTCCGCCGCTTTTCCTGTTTCACGAAGGCGCCGCGACCGTCAATTTCGCGGTCGATTTAATGGCGCGCTGCCGCATCGAAACGCGCGGCGACGACAAAATCGTGCTCGAATCAATCGACCGCGGCGTCTCGTTCGAAACCTCGCTCGACAAGTTTCACGAGCTCAAGAACGAACCGCGGCTCGAACTGCTTTCGAAGCTCGTTTATTTTTTCAAACCCGAAACCGGCTTCAACATGATTACGAATTCGGAAGCGCCGGCGGGCGCGGGGCTGGCCGGGTCTTCGACGCTCAACATCGCCTGCATCGGCGCGCTTAACAGGCTCGTCGGCGACCGTTACGCGCCGGAAAGATTCATTCCGATCGCGGCGGCGGTCGAATGTCAGGTCATCAAAGTGCCGACCGGTTACCAGGATTATTATTCGGCGCAGTACGGCGGCGTTTCGACGATCCATTTTCGTCCCGACGGCATGGAGCGCGAAGGCTTGGAGATCGACACGCAGACGCTGCAAAAACGCGTCGTCGTCTGCTACACGGGCGAGCCGCGCAATTCCGGCACGAACAACTGGGAAATCACCAAGCGGCATATCGACGGCGACAAGGAGCTGTACGATATTTTCGAGGGCATCCGCGATTCGTCGCTGCATATTCGCGAAGCGCTGATTCAAAGCGATTGGGAAGCGGTCGGCGAACTGCTGAAAGCCGCGCACCCGCACCGCAAACGCCTGTCGCCGAAAATCACGACGCCGCAGATGGATTTACTGATCGAAAAGGCTTACGCGAACGGCGCGATCGCGGCGAAAGTGTGCGGCGCGGGCGGCGGCGGCTGCATCGCGTTTTTCTGCGAAGAAGGACGCCAGGCGGACGTCGAAGACGCATTGGCGGCGGAAATCGGCGCGGAAGTTCTGAAATGGCGGCTCTGCGAAGAAGGCCTGGTCGTCAACGAAGCCGCCGCCGAAGCGGTTTAAAGAATCGGCCGCGAACGAACACGAAAGGACACGAAATGAATTTTAGAGTTATTTTCGTGTCCTTTCGTGTTCGTTCGCGGC
>DATCMK010000013.1:0-64771 GCA_036563455.1 Pyrinomonadaceae bacterium
GCGCGCCGGACGCCATCGCTTCCAAAGGCGCGATGCCGAACGGCTCTTTCGGGTTCGGATGCACGAACACGTCGCAGTTCGCGTAGTAATCGGCGAGCGTTTCCTTGTCGAGATGACCGAGCTGAACGATCTTGCCGGGAAAGTTTTTGGCGGTTTCCTCTTTCAAAAATTCCTCCTGCGGACCCGCGCCGGCGACGAGCAGCCGGTAATCATGCTTTGAATCCTGCGCGAGGAACTTCATCATTTCGACCAATAAGCCGATGTTTTTCTCGGGCGAGACGCGGCCGGCGTAAAGCAGCACGACGGCGTCTTCCGGAACCTGAGCGCGTTTCCGCATCGCTTGTTTGATTCGTTCGTTTTTCCGGTCGGCGCGAAAAAGTTTCGAATTGACGCCGCGCGGGCAAACGTAGATCCTTTCCTCGATCGGCACGCGCGGCGCGTTGAAAAAACGCCATGTTTTATTAAAAAACCAATCCGAGCGGCTTTGGTTTTCCGCGCGCTTATAAGCCTTATAAAATTCCTCCGCCGTGTAAACCGAATTCGCGATGTGAAAGTCGAAGATCGCGAGCGTGTAATTGCCGATCACGCGCCGGGCGAGCCATTCGCCGAACTTGCTGCGCGTCATGAACGAAGCGATGTTGTCGTCCATGCGCTCGGCGCTGAAATGGACGAGCATCGGGCGGTTGAGCTGTTTGAATTTGCCGATCCGCACCATCGCGCCGAGCATCGAAAGCGTGTATTTGTCCGTCACCTCGATCATGTCGGGCATTTCGTCCATCAAAATCTTCCGCATCAGGGTTCCGACCGGAATGTACTGCCACGGCTGAATCAAACGATACCGCTTGTCGAAAATCGGCGAAAATTTCGCCGGCACGTAGTAGATTTTGGCGAATTCGTTGACGTCTTCGACCGCTTCCGTTTCGCCCGGCACGATCAGGCGCACGTAGCGGCGATGCCGCTCGGCGGCGGCGAGCAGGTTGTTAAAGCTCGTGCTGATGCCGCCCGAGTTTTTGTGGTAATAGTTCGTTATGTGAACGGATTTCAAGGGCTGACTCACGATTGTGTTAGATGTTTTCTTTGCAGTCGATAAACGTAGGACGCCGCGACGATCGCGAGTACGAGCAGAACGATGCCGTCAAAGCCCCAGTATTTCAAAAAGGGAAGCGATTTTCCGCCGCCCCACGTCCAGAACGGCTTGTTCGTGACCGCCCAGACCAGCATCTGCGAGAAAACGCCGAAGCCGGCGACGCTGAGGACCGCCGAGAGAAACGCTTCGCGGCGCACCATCGCGGCGATTTCGATCGGAATGAACGCGCAGAATTGGAAAATCAAGAGCGGCAGACGAACGATGTCGCTTAAAAGCGATTTGCTCTCCGCTTCGCCGACGATCATCACGTTGCGCCGCATAATGAACAATGTAAAGAGCGCCGAGATGATCGACACGCAGATCGAGCGGACGATCGCTTCGTCCGTATGATTATTGGTGCCCGTCAGGTGGGCGAAAGAAAACTGCAGCAGGAATTCGAGCAGATGGCTGATCAGCGGAACGATCATCAGAATCGTCAATAAGGCCTTCCACGCCGGTTCGACGTGGCGGAAGCCCTGAATCAGCGCGCCGCCGACGCCCGCGAAAAGAAAGCGAAAGCCGAACTGCACGAGCGCCGCCGCAATCGCCAGCTTCAGGCTTTCCTTACCGACCAAATAAGTGATCAGAAAAATCGGCGCGCGCAGCAGCCCGCTTAGAATCGCGCCCTTGTAATTCCAGTAGCGGATAAACAGCGTCGGATTTCGCAGAAGATTCAGCCAGGCTTCGCGGATCGTGTTCTTCGGCGCCGCGACCGGCGTTTCTTCGAATGTAATTTCGTTGGTCATATAAAACGTGGGGGAAAATATAAATTCCTTAAGCCGCCTGCGCGTTTTTCTGTTTTCCGAGTTCGGCGAGCTCGAGCGCTTCGCGGTAGGCGTCGTAGACGGCTTCGAAAACCGCGTCCCACGAGCTCGACATCGCGCTCGCCCGCGATTTCCGCCGCATGATCGACAGTTTTTCCGGATCGTCCATCAGATCGAGCGAATATTTGACGAAATCCTCGAAGTTTTCCGCGACGAAGCCCGATTCGCCGTGCTTGATGATGAATTTCGGTCCGCCCTGATTCGTCACGATCGCCGGAACGCCCGACGCGTTGGCTTCCTGCGCGACATTGCCGAAGGCGTCGGTTTCCGAGGGAAACAGGAAAACGTCCATGTTAGCATAAGCCTCGGACAATTTCTCGCCGTCGAGAAAGCCCGTAAACTCGGCTTGCCGCATGTTCTTTTCGAGCCATTCGCGCTCGTTGCCCTCGCCGACGATCAGGAATTTGAAATTCGTTTTGCCCTTTTCGATCAGCTTTCTTTCGAGGTCCGCCATCAGGCGCACGTTTTTCTCCGCGCGCAGCCGCCCGACGAAGCCGAAGCGAAACGTCGCGTCGTTAACCGTCCTTTTCTCGGGCGCGAACTTTTCGGTGTCGACGCCGCGCGTCATCAGGCGCGAGACGCGTTTCGTGCCTTTGCCGAGCAGCTCGACCAGTTCCCGGTTCGGCGACAGCACCACTTTCGGCATCTTGTAATAAAGCACCGCGCCGTCCATGATTTTTCGCTCGGCGAAGCCGGTCAAAGAGTCGAGCGTTTTCCGCGGCAGAAAGCGCAGCATCCGCGTCAAACGGCGCGCGGCGAATTCGTGCAGGTTCGTATGCCACGAGCCGACGAGCGGAATCTGCAGCTTCCAGGCGAGATACGCGCCGACGATGCTCACGTCGTTCAAACCCGTAATGTGAATCACGTCCGGCTTGAAATCGACGAGCTCGCGCAGCACGCGGCTCACGTGGCGCTGAAAAAGCGGGTCGTATTTCAAATCCTCGTCCATCGGCAGCGAAACCGCCGAGCGCTTGAGCGAAAGGTATCTGATGCTGCCGTCCGCTTTGCTTTCGGTCTTTTTGCCGGCGTGGATGCAGAGGTACGGATAGCCGCGGCGTTTGGCGAAACCGATCAGACGTTTACTGGTCATCGCAACGCCGTTGACTTCCAAAAACGAGTCGGGAAAAAAGGCGACGCGGGGAATTTTTTTCACTTTCTTAAAACAAAAAGTTCGGCGGACTTCTCAAAGCCCGCCTTTGATATCGGCTGAATTATAAAATCACCACGACAAATATGTTAAACCGCGTCGGACGAAAGCGTCTGCGGCGCGATGTCTTCGAGATTCGGAATCTCGAAATCCGTTTTCGCCGCGTCCTTCGGCACGCGGTCGTATTTTTTGCGCGCGAGCGCAAAAAACGGGCGCATTTTCGGGCTTCCCATGAAGCCGAGCGTCCAAATCGCCGCGCGCAGCCACGTCGGGCCGCCGCGCACCCAGCCGTGACCGGACAGCGAAGTCAAACCTTTTTCGTTGCCGACGTCGAAGAACACGCGGTCGAACCACCGCCGGCGACCTTCGGCGAATTCCGGGTAATTTCTCAGAATCTCCGCGAACGACTGCAGCTGGCGCGAATGCAGCGGCTGCTTGTATTCCGGCATCAGGACGACTTCCGAGCGTTTGTCGACGCGGATTTCCTCGACGAACTCTTCGAACGTGCTCGAGTTCGTCAGATTGATGACCGTGTTCGGTTTGCAGCCGTGGCGGTCGCCGCCGGTGACGATCGGAAAGCCCAAGGCTTCCGCCATTTCGATCACCGCTTTGTTTTCCGACCAGGCGCGGAAACCGTTGATTTCGAACGCGTGAATCCAGCGTCCGTATTCCTTGATAAAGCTTTTAAGCAGGGTTTCGTGGCGCTCTTTGCCGGCCATTTCGATGTCCCACAGCGGGTGATTCAAGACCACGAGCACCTGCGGCATGTCGTTCAGCATCGCGAAAAGCTCGTGCAGACGTTCGTTCGACGGCTTTTCGCTGAACGAAAAATCGACGAGCGTTTTGGTCAGTTCGAGCGCCTGATTTTTCGGAAGGTTATGCACTCCGACATGGAAAAATCCGTACTCGAACGGCACGGTCCATTCGAGCGAGATCGGGGCTTTCGCGTTGTCCTGCCGTTCGTTGAGCTGCAGGGCGCCGTCGATGCTGTCGTGGTCGGAAATCGAAACGATCGCGTCGAGACCGATGCGGTTGATCTGTTCCTTTTCGATGCGGAAGACGTCGTGCGGCGTCATCGGCGGCGACCAGAAGGCGGTCGAAAAATCGAGTCCCCGGCCTTCGCGTGCCAGGTATTTGTCGCGCTCCTTTTTCCAGAAGTATGAAATGATCGGCAGTTTTTCCGCGTAGACCGGCACGAAGTCGAGCATTTCCTTGGAATATTCGGTATGACAATGGAGAGAAACGCCCGTTTTGGCTTGCGGGGCTAAGTTTTTAGCCGCGTGCAAAATATTCAATCGCGTTTGTTTTAAATTCATCATTTATCTCCGAGTTACAGGTGCAACTAAACGTATAAAACTATCAAATCTCGCCAGAGATGTAAATTCGTCAGATGGCGAGCCGCCGCTAACTGTTGTATTGTTTTTATTTCGTCATTTCCCGGGCGCGGTTGGCGTCCCCGAAATTTTAACACAACGAAGCGAAAAAAACAGTTTCCTCGGGGAGTTAAAAAAAGTGAAAAAAACTTGTCACAAATGAAAAATGCACGGTGTTTTTCATGTAACAAGCGGAAAAATACTTTCCAGCGGAATTTCATTAAAAAACTCGATTGAGAGGAGAAAAGCAATTATGTCTTGGTTAATATCATTGGTTTTGGCAGGCGTCGTCTTTTCAACGGACGCGACCGTTCCCGCCGAGCGCACGAACAATTTCGCGAGCAGCGAAACGACGAAGGTCATCCGTCTGGATGAAACCGAGCGTTTCGAGCAGACTTACCCCTTGAACGCGAACGGCAGGGTGCGCGTCGACAACGTCAACGGCTCGGTTAGAATCGACACCTGGGACCGCAACGAAGTCCGGCTCGAAGCCGTCAAGACCGCCGACGCCAAGGAAAGATTATCGGAAGTCGAAATCAAGATCGACGCGCGCCGCGAATCTTTCTCGGTCGAAACCGATTACCTCGACGATTGGAAGCGCAGCAACAACGGCGGCAACGGCGGCTGGAAAAATTACGGCAAGCTGACGGTCGAATACACGCTGACGGTTCCGAGAAACGCGATTCTCGACGACATTCAGACCGTCAACGGTTCGATTACGATCGCCAATTCCAGCAACGTCACGAAAGCTTCGACCGTCAACGGCGAAGTGATCGCGACGAACCTGCGCGGCACGGCGGAGCTCGAAACCGTCAACGGCACGATCGAAGCGAATTTCGATCAGCTGCAGTCGTCGAGTCGCATCAACCTCAACACCGTCAACGGGCGCGTCAACCTGACGATTCCGTCGGACGCCAACGCGACCGTCAAAGCCGACACCTTGAACGGCACGATCACGAACGATTTCGGGCTGCCGGTGCGCAAGGGCGAATACGTCGGGCGCGATCTCTACGGCAAGATCGGCAGCGGCGAAGTGCAGATCAAGCTCAACAGCGTCAACGGCGGGCTCAACATCAAACGCAAATCCGACGGCAAAAGCGTCAATCCGGCGACCAACCTGCTGCCCGCGAAAAGCCCGGACGATGACGAAGATGTGGACAACGACGACGACGGCGCGGTCAACGTCAACAAAGTGAACAAGGACATCAAAAAGAGCGTCAAAGACGCGCAGCGGCAGACCGCCGTCCAGACGCGCGAAGCGCAGCGCGAATTGCGGCGCGCGGAAAGGGAACTGCAGCGAGTGAAGCCGATCGTCAAAATCGATCAGGAAAAACTGCAGGCGCAGATCAAGGAAGGCGTCAAGCTGCAGACGGAATCGTTCGGTAAACTGGCGGACGTCAACTTCTTTCCCGGCGCGCCGGTGATCGAGAAAAAAAGCGAGACGTTCGACGTTAAAGGCACTCCGAAAATCACCGTCGACGCCAAAAACTGCGCCGTCGCCGTCCACGGCTGGGACAAGCCGGAAGTCCAGTACGCGATCACCCGCGTTTCGAAAGCGCGCAACGTGAAACCGCTCTCGTACACCGTCAACCATTCTGATTCGGACGTCAACATCAAGGTTACGGGCACCGGCAACGTCGTCACGCGCAGCGGCGATTTCAACTTCGTTTTCAACGACCTGGAGCGCGTCCGCGTGGAGGTATACGTCCCAAAAAAGTCGAACCTGCGGATTCTCACTAATCGGGAAATCCGCTTGGAAAACGTTTCGGGCGACATCGATCTGACCGGCGGCGACGAATCGATCAATATCCGCGATGTCGACGGCAAGCTGAAAGTCGCGGCGGTCGACGGAAAAATCCGGGTCATCGGCTTTAAGGGCGAGATCGACTCGAAAACCTCGGACGGCGACATGAGCCTCGAGGGCATTTTCGAAAAAATCACGGCGACGACCGCCGACGGCAACATCATCGTCACTTTGCCGGAAGACATTTCGGCGACGATCAACTCCAACACCGAATCGGTTTCTTTGGACGGCATCGCGCCCTCGAAAATCAAGACCGTCGACATCGGCGAAAACACGGCGATGTGGCGCATCGGCGGCGGCAAGGCGAGTTACAATTTCGTGGTCGGCGACGGGCAGGTTTTCATCCGCAGCATGAACGACTTGAAAGCGAGTCTCTAACACCGCCGAAATGCCGGGACATATTCGACACAAACTCTGATCTAAGGTCGCCGGCACCGGAATTCGCCCGATTGTAAACGCGAATTCCGGTGCCGGCGACAATTTTCCCGCATCGAAATAATTTCAAAATCCAAATAATCGTAAAAAGTTCTTTTACTTGTACATTTTTTGAAACCTTTTGACCGTAATCCCGTTTCAGTCACAGGAAAATCATTTTAGTTATATCATTCCCGCTTAATTTATTTTTCGTTCATAAAAATTATTTTTTCATAAAAAGAGGTGCAGTATGAAAGCCCTGTGTGCATTTATAACGGCTTTATTCTTGACGGTTTACGTGCCGGCGCAGGCGGCGAATCTCACGCCGGAGGCGAGCGAAACCGAAAAGCCGAAAGAAACCAAAACCATCCCCGCCAAAAAATCGGGCGTCGTCGTTCCGCCCGAAAAGGCCAGACCGATCAGCATTCCGAAAATCGAGGCGGCGCCCGTCATCGACGGCAAACCCGACGAGGAAAACTGGAAACGGGCGGCGGTGTTCAAGGATTTTTACCAAACGAGCCCGGGCGACAACACCGAGCCGTCGAGACCGACCGAAGTGATGGTCATGTACGACGAAAAACATCTCTACGTCGCCTTTAAGTGCTGGGACGAAAAGGACAAAGTCCGCGCGACGGTCGCCAAGCGCGACGAAGTGACCGGCGAAGACAACGTGCGCCTGTGGCTCGACACCTACAACGATCAGCGCCGCGCCTACGTTTTGGCTTTCAATCCGCTCGGCATTCAGCAGGACGGAATTTACACGGAAGGACAGGGCGCGGATTTTTCGGTCGACATCGTCATGGAATCGAAGGGCGTGATCGAAGATTGGGGCTGGTCGGTCGAAGTCAAAATCCCGTTTAAATCGCTGCGCTACACCGCCGGCAAAGGCAAGATGTGGGGCTTTAACGCCGCGCGCAACATCGACCGCTTCAACGACGAATTCGACCAGTGGCTGCCGGACGACCGCAACGTTTCCGGTTTTTTGGTCAAACACGGCAAAATCACGGGGCTCGACGAAATCAAGACCGAACGCACGCTCGAAATCGTGCCGAGCGTGACGATCTCCGAAACCGGCAGCCGCAAACGCACGATCCCGACCGCCGGTTTCACTCCGCTCGGCGGTTACGATCCGGTTTTCAACCCGTACGGGCTGCGCGATCCGGGCAGGTTCGTCAACGACCCGGTCAAAACCGAAATCGGCGTCAATCTCAAATACACGATCACGCCGAACGTCACGCTCGACGCGGCGATCAATCCCGATTTCGCCGAGATCGAAGCGGACGCGCCGGTGGTGACGGCGAACCAGCGTTTCCCGATTTTCTTTCAGGAAAAACGTCCGTTTTTCCTTGAGGGCAAAGAGATTTTCGATTCGCCGCTGCAGCCGTTTTATTCGCGCACGATCGTCGACCCGGATTTCGCGGCGAAACTGACCGGAAAGGTCGGCAAAACGTCTTTCGGGTTTTTGGCCGCGTCCGACAACGCGCCGGGCAATTACTCGGAGGACGAGCGCACCGAGCTCGCCATCTGTCAGGAAAAACGGCTGTCTGATCCGACGCAGAACTGTTCGATCGAAGAATTCGTCGATCAGAACGCGCTCTTCGGCGTGCTGCGCGTCAAACGCGATTTCGGCGCCAACAACAACGTCGGCTTTTTCGCGACGGCGCGCGTCTTTCCGAAAAACCGCAACTTCGTCGGCGGTTTCGACGGCAAATTCAAGTTCGGCCCGAGCACGACGATGACGTTTCAGGTTTTGGGGACGCATTCGCGGAAAAATTTCTTCGACCCGTATTATTTCTTCAAAGACGACCGCCCGGCGAATCCGACCAACTACCGCACCGGCAACGGTTTCGGTTATTACTGGAATCTCGATTACACGAAGGACACGCACGGCTGGTTCATCGAAGCGATCGGGCGCACCGGCGATTACCGCGCCGATTCCGGTTTCACGCAGCGCACCGACACGCACACCGTCTTTCTTTTCAACCGTTTCAGCACCAAATCGAAACCGAAGGCGAAGATAATCCGCTTCGACTGGCAGCAGTTCGGGCGTTACCGCGTGGACGGCAAAGGTCGCTTTACGAACGGCTTCGTCGGCACGGGCGGCAATCTCGCGCTGCAGGGCAGCCTGTTCGTGTCGTTCGAAAGCGGCTTGCAGAAAGAAAAAATTTACGAAAACGAATTCGGCTTCGTGCGCAACCCGGCGGCGGGCGCGGCGGGCGCGTTTTTCGGCGACGAAACGCGCTCGGCGACGCAGCCTTATTTCAGCGTCAATTTCAACAAAAACTTCAGCAAGCGTTTCGCCGCCTACGGTTTCGTCGGCTCGATCATCAACGCGTTCGATTACGATTTCGGCGCCGGCGGCAGATTTTTGCGCGTCAGCCCGGCGTATCGCGCGTACCTCGGCAGTCCGGCTTATCTGGATTATCTGGTGGCGCTGCGCAACTGGCAGACGAATCCGGTCGGCGACCGTCCCGAAGCGCCGGGCGAACCTGGACTCGATCCGGGATCGGGCTGGCAGTTCGACACGAATCTCGGGTTCGAATACAAACCGACCGACCCGCTGCGCGTCTCGCTCGATTACACGAAGAGCCGTCTGAAACGCAACGACAACGGCGAAACGGCGTTCGACACGAACATCTTTTCGCTGCGCTCGACCTACCAGTTTTCGCGCTTCGCCTACACGCGTTTAAGACTCGATTACGACACGCTCTCGCGAAGCGTCGGCGGACAGTTTCTGTTCGGCTGGAACCCGAATCCCGGCACGGCTTTTTACGTCGGCTACAACGACAACTTCAATTACAACGGCTTCAGCCCGATCACCGGACAACTGGAGCCGCGTTTCGAACGCAACAGCCGCACGTTTTTCATCCGCGCCTCGTATCTTTTCCGCAAGAGTTTTTAGTTCATAGTTCCTTGTTGCTCTTGAACGGAAAAGAAAAGCGGAAGATGAATTTTCATCTTCCGCTTTTTCAGTGGCCGGTAGTGGTTAGGAAGATAAAATTTTTCAATCGATTGTCGCTCGCCGACCGCCGACCGCCGACCGGACGCCGTCGATCAATCTTTCTATTTCTTCCGCGGTCGTATAACACGCGATGCCGGCGCGCACGAGACCGTTTTCCGTGAGCCCGAGCCGGTCGACGACGGTCAGCGCGTAAAAATTGCCGTGCGACGCGAAAACGCCGCGCGCCGCCAGTTTTTCCGCGACGCCGCGTGCCGGAACTCCCTCGACCGTGAACGCGACGGTCGGCGTCCGTTCGGCTTGAACGGGCTGCCCGTACGGGCGGACGCCGGGTATCGACGATAAGCCTTCCCACAAATTTTTGAACAATTCCCGTTTGCGGCGGTGAATTTCCGTAAAAGTGTTTTGAAGTCTTTCGCGTCTGGTTTCGCCCGTCGAAAGCTCCGCCAGAAAATCGATCGCCGCGCCCGCGCCGGCGATCGATTCGTGGCTCTGCGTGCCCGTCTCGGCGCGTTCCGGCGCCGCGTTCGGCGCGGGCTGCAGTTTCGGAAAATCGATTTTTTCAAGCAGTTCGCGGCGGCCGTAAAGAATTCCGATGTGCGGACCGTAAAATTTATACGCCGAGCACGACAGGAAATCGCACGCCCAGTCCGCGACGTCGATTAAATTGTGCGCCGCGTAATGCACCGCGTCGACAAACGTCAAAGTGCCGTTTTCTTTCGCCAAAGCGCACGCGCGTTTGACGTCAGTGATCGTGCCGATCGCGTTGGACGCCGCGCCGATCGCGAGCAGCTTCGTTTTCGAATTCAAAAGATTTTCGAGCGCGGCGAATTCCAAAGTCCCGGTTTCGATGTCCATCGGCACGACGCGAACCCGCACGCCGCGCTCTTTTTCGAGGCTGCGCCACGTATCGACGTTCGCGTGATGGTCCAGTTCGGTGACGATGATCTCGTCGTCCGAAGTAAGGTCGCGACCGAGAGCGCGAGCGAGATGAAACGCGAGCGAGGTCATGTTCTGCCCGAACGCGATTTCATCGGGCGCGGCGTTCAGAAAATCCGCCAGCGCCCGGCGCGAATCCGCCAGAATCTGATCCGTCTCCCGGCTCGTCGGGAAAGCCCAGTGCGCGTTCGCGTTGTGATTGAAAAGATAATCGGTCATCGCTTCGACCACCCGGCGCGGCACCTGCGTCCCGCCCGGACCGTCGAAATAAGCGACCGGAAAACCGTTGTGAACGCGCGCCAAAGCGGGGAAGTTTTTTCGTATTTCTTCAACTGAAGACGTTTTGTTTTGTGTCATAAGTCTTAGGGAAATTGCGTGTAACTGGTTTTGATTTGTATTATACGGGAAACTTCGCCTGCCACGCCAAACGCTCGTCCGCGCCAGCCGTCAATTTTTGCAGGGCGTCGTCGATCAAAATATAAACGTCCCAGACTTCTTTTTCGGTCGCCGCGGCGATGCGGTCGGAAATCAGGGTTTCGAGATCGGCGACGCGTTTGCCTTTCCAGGCCGTATCGGCGAGCGTTACGAGCAAATCCTCGATCGTCAGGCTCGCATCCTTTTGCCACGCCGCATGCGTTCGCGCAAATCGAGCCAGACGCGCTTCGACGCCGTGTTCCAAAAGCAGCCTTTCGCCGGCAAATTCGTGCCCGCTCCCCGGCGCGACGAGTTCGGATCGAAAAAGGCTTTTCCCGATATCATGTGTCGCCGCGCCGAAAAATACGCTTTTCTCGTCAAATGATAATTCCGGCAAAACGCTTTGTATTTCTTCAACGAGCGAAACCGCGAAATCATGGACGAGCGTCAAATGCGCGATCAGACGCGGCGGCGCGTCAATTGTTCGGCAAAGCGACTCGACTTGTTCCGGTAAAGGACGCACTGCGGTGATTTATAAAAACCTATCTTATCGAAAACAATTTACTCGCAGAGGCGTTCCCATTCGTCGCCGTCGGGAATTTCGGTTCTGCCGGTTTCATATTCCTTGACCCGGAAACCGCACCGGTCGCATTCGTAATACGCGCAAGCGTTTTCCGATTCATCGGTCTGAACCGAATCCTTTATTTCGAGCGTTCCTTCGCAGCACTGCGAACAGCCTTTTGATTTTTGAAAAAGTAAGCTCATTTGTTCATGTAAAATATTATTTGCCCGACCGGATTTTCGTCGGTAAATCGTCCGTCAGGAAATACACGCAGTGCTGGACGCCGCCGGTCATGCCCGCAAAAACGAAGTCGCCTTCCCACTCGTAAACGAAAGGAACGGCGACCGCCTGCCCGCCTTTTTTCAATTCGGATAAAGGCACTTCGAAAAGTATCGATCGGCCCGCCGGGATTTTATACCTTCTGACCGAATCGCCCCAGCCGTAACCGGATTTCAAAGTTTGATTCTCCAGATCGCGAAGCAGGTAGTGCGCGGGAATTATCGCTCCGTCTTTCGATTCGACATCCTCGAACTTAAAGCTTCCGTCCGGAAGCACGACCTTTTGCCTCGGCGTTGGGTCGACGTCGTCGGTTTCGACGGTGATCGGACAATTCGTATTGTTGCGCAGCCGCAGCATCGCGTATTTTTCCGCCCGCGAACCTTCGTAAACGATGAATTGCGCGCTTTGTTTTTTATCGGTCACGGCGCAGCCGTTTCGTTCGCCCGAAGCGGTTTGTGCGAAATTAACGATCGGCAGGATTAAAAGAAACGCCCCCGTCAACGCAAATTCGGTTGATTTTGTTTTCAGATTCATGCCTTTCACCTTTATCCGACAATTTGTCAATAAATTCTAATTTCTCAGATTCACCGAAAACCGTTTTGGTTTGTGCGGCGGAAAATTTTTTTGGAGTGTATTTCGTTCGTAATGTTTCGAGTTGAAAGCGAAACGGCGGCGTTACTGAGCTTCATCAACCAAAGTCTTCCAGACTCCGCCGATCGATTCGGCTTCCGGCGCGATTCGTTGAAGAACGCCGCCCGCGACGCCGAAAAATACCGCGCAAAGAATCGCCGGGACCAAAGTTTTGCGAACCGAAGTCTGCAGCCAGTGTTTGCGCTCGATTCGTCCGACGCGCCGGTATAAGCCGCCGAGCAGCAGACCGTCGACCAGAATTTCCGCCAGCAGAACGGGCGCAATGTAAACGACGTACAGCGAAGCCGCGATCCCGCCGATCAGCGCGGCGATCGCGACGATTAAAAGCCCGAGTTCTTCGAGATCGAGATCGACGCTCGGCAAATTATCCAAAATCGGGCTGCCGCCGTCGGAGTAAGAAACCGAATCGTGAGAGACGGGATCGCCCCAGCTTCCGCCCGCGCCGCCGCCGCCGAAATCGCCGCCGCTGTAAAAATCGACGCCCGGCGAGCCGCCCGCACCGTCGCCGACCGGAAAATCGACCTGCACGTCCGGCGCCGACCACGAACGATGCATCGCCAGCCATAAGCGAAGCAGCAGCAGAAAAGCCGAGTAAGCGCCGAGAATAGCGAGCGGGTAGCGAATCCACATGCCGCCGACGCCGGCTCGTAAAAGCAGAAACGAGGCGAGAAAACCGATCATTCCGGTAAGAAACAAAATAACCGTCATCTGAAAGCGCGGCATGAAAAGCCGATGCTTCTGCCAGTTGATAAGTCCTTTTCTCGTGTCGCGGGGCAAATTCATTGATCAATTTATGTCCACCGACGAATTACTAAAAAAGCGCCGCGAATGTTCCGGTTCGCGGCGCTTTTTTTCTCCTTTTTTTTCCTACTATTGAAAAACCGTCTCGACCGGCGTAACGGTAACGTCCGCCGCTTTGACCGGAACGGGAAAAGTTTCGATGATTTTGTCCTCGTCCGTGATTTCCTTCGGTTTCGGCGCGGCGTAGGTGATTACGCCGGGTTTGTTTTCAATGATTTCGTTTTTTAGTCCTTCGGCGTCTTTCGTCACCATCACGACGCGCATTTTGTTCGACGCGAGATAGGTTTTGATCGCTTTGTTCACGTCCGCGAGCGTCAGCTTGGCGAGGTTTTCCTTCATGTACTGATTGAAATTCGGAATATCGTAAAACTTGCTGTCGAGCGCGTAGCCGAGCTCCGAGTCTTTCGTCTGCGTCAGGATGTTGACGTACTTGGTCAAGAAATTCCGCGTTTCGTCGAACGTCTTCTGATCGATGCCGTTTTTCACGAGCCTGTCGTACTCGTAAAGCGCGGCGCGCAGCGTGAAATTCGCGTTCTGCGGTTCGACCGGGCGAATCCAGATCTGGAAAATCTGCATTTTGCGCCCGAGATTCGGGTCGGGCTCGAACTGGTACATGCCGCGCGGGAAGTATTCGATGTACGCGTAATCGCCGTAATTAAGACCGCGTTTTTCGCGAATCTGGCCGTACAGATAACTGTTCGACGAGCGGTGCTGACCGAAATACGAGGCGACGAGCGCGAGCGCCGCGTAATCCTTGCCGAACGAGCGGTTGACGTCGATCGGGAAACCCAAGGAAATCGCGGTCGCGCGCGTTTCGCGCTTGACGATGTCGATTTTCATGCCGTCGGCGAGCTGCGGCGCGGCGAGTTTGCGCATCTTTCTGCCGCCCTTCGGGAGTTTCGCGAAATCGGTTAAAATCTGCGATGAAAATTTCGCGTCGAAACCGCCCGCCAGCCCGACGACCAAATTCCCCTGCGAATAGTTCTGCGCGTAAAAATCCTTCACGTCCTGCAAAGTCAGTTTTTCGAGCGACGAAACGCGCCCCGTCGAATGATTTTCGTAAGCGGTGCCTTTGTAGATGAGATTGTAAAGCCGCTCTTTGCCGAGCTCTTCGTCGTTGCCTTCGCGCAAATTCACTTTCAGGAAATTGATCGCGTCCTGTTTGAGGCGCGTGAAATCTTCCTCGCGAAAACCGGGTTCGAGCAGCATTTCGCGGACGATCGCGTAATATTTCGGCAGGTTGTCGACGTGCGTCTGCCCGACGAAGGTCGTCATTTCCTTGTCGGTCTGCGCGCCGAAGCCGGCGGCGATCGGGTAAAACTGCTTGACGATCTGATCGTAAGTCAAACCGCGCGTGCCGCCCTGCGCGAGCATCGCGGCGGTCAGCGCGGCTAAGCCTTCCTTGCCTTCCGGATCGTCGACCGAACCGGTCAGAAACTGTATGCGGAACGAAACGAGCGGCGATTTGCCCGGCTGAAAAACCGTCTCGATGGCTGAAGAGTTCATAGTTTTGACCGGAGTTTTCGTTTGATTTTTCTGCGCGAACGCCGGGACGATGAGAGTGAAAATCATTCCCGCCAAGACGCCGAGACGCAGAGAATTTTTAATTTTTAATTTTACGTTTTTCATTATTTGCCGCCTCCTTGTTTGGTCGCCAGCGTGATGACGGTCTGGTTGTTGTCGGTGAAGTATTTCGCGGCGAACTTGCGGATGTCTTCGGGCGTGATCGATTGATAGAGCGCGAAGACCTTGTCGATCGTGTCGGGCGAACGGCGCAGCGCGATGTACTGCGCGAGCACGTTGGCGATCGCGTCGTTGCTGTTCATCGACTGGATAAAGCCGTAGCGCAGGCGCGAGCGCGTTTCGTCCAATTGTTTTTGCGGGACGGGCTCGGTCGCGAAGCGCTTGTAGGTTTTCAAGATCTCGCCCCGCACGTAATCCATGTCTTTCGCGTCCTTGATCTGCGCGATCGCCGTGAAGAGTTCCGGGTCGATGTTGTCGGGCGCCTGCGCGGTCACGAAAACCGCTTTTTGTTCCTGCAGGACGAGTTTCTGGTAAAGTTCGGAGTTTTCGCCGAACGCGATGATGCCCAATAGATCGAGCGCGGCTTTGTCTTTTTCGGTTTCCGAAAAGGCGGGCGCGCGGTACGCGACCTGCACGATCGGCAAGGTCGGCGAAGTCCAGTCGATGTGTTTTTTGCGCGGCGCGTCCTGCGGTTTTTCCTGCTTGATCTCGTATTTGTAATCGCCGCGCTTCCAGTCGCCGAAGTATTTTTTGACCATCGTCAAAACTTCGTCGGATTTGATGTCGCCGACGACGATGACGGTCGAGTTTTCCGGGCGGTAAAAGCGGTTAAAGAACTGCCACGCGTAAGCGTACTGGTTCGGGTAATCCTTGATGTCTTCGAGATAGCCCATCGTCGTGTGGCTGTAGGTGTGGTCGCGAAAAGCGGTTTCGCGCATCACCTCGTACATTTTGAAGAACGGCGACGCCGAGTTTTTGTTGTATTCGCCGAGCACCGCGCCGGCTTCGGTTTTGTATTGTTCCTCGCTGAATTTCAAACGCTGAAAGCGGTCGGCTTCGAGCCGCATGACTTCGTCCAAATCCTCTTTGGCGAACGTTTCGTGATAGATGGTTTTATCGTCCCACGTCGAGGCGTTCGACGACGCGCCGGCTTTTTTCATGATCGCGTCGAACGATCCCGGCGGGTAATTCTCGCTGCCACGGAACATCAGGTGCTCGAAAAAATGCGCGTAGCCGCTTTTCTTTTCTTCGACTTCGTTGCGCGAACCGGCGCCGACGACCAGATAGAACGAAACGAGATTCGGGTAATCGGTCGGCACCGTCACGACGCGCAAGCCGTTCGGCAGATCGCTGACCTGATACTGATACGGAAAGACCTTTCGCGCCTGCGCCGTGATGGCGAGACAGGAAAACGCGAAAATCAAGATAAAAAATATCGATTTCATAGATTTGATTTAAGTTAAAAAGGTGACTTCTAAAAACCGGCGTTTTTCGGTGAAACGCCGCTGGCTCCGATCTGTTCGGAGAGCCCTCGCAAGATTTTAATTCTCCCTCGTTTAAGCATACGTCAGAGAACGGAATTTAGTTATCTCATGATGACGAATCGGGAGGAAATTTATTTTCAAGACGCGGCGGAATCGGCTTAAAGCTCCCGGCCGTTAGATGCCGGTAAAATCATAAGCGGTTTTCCGATTTCGATCGTTCGCGACGTTTTGCGGCGCGGCGCGTGAACGGCTAAAATTTTTGAACGAAGAGAATTTCAGAGTAAAGAGCGGCTCCGGCCATGAACGATCAGAACGAAAAATGATAAAATTCCCGAATATATAACTCAAATTGGGGATTAAACTTTATTCGCCCGGTCGTATAATTGATAAACATTTATGATAAAGCCTGCCATTATTACAGTAGACGACGATGCGGAAGTGCTGCGCGCGATCGAGCGCGATCTGCGGCGAAGGTACGCCGAGCATTACCGCGTTTTGCGCGCCGATTCGGGCGACGCGGCGCTCGAGATGATTCGCGAGCTGCAGATCAGAAACGTGCCGGTCGCGCTTTTCGTGGTCGATCAGCGCATGCCGAAAATGTCGGGCGTCGAATTTCTCGAACGGGCGATCGAACTTTACCCGGAAGCGAAACGCGTGCTTTTGACCGCCTATGCCGACACGGAAGCGGCGATCGCGGCGATCAACGACGCGGGAATCAATCATTACCTGCTCAAACCGTGGGATCCGCCGGACGAAAATCTCTACCCGGTGCTCGACGATCTGCTCGACGAATGGCGCGCCGATTACCGACCGCCGTTTGAAGGGGTTCGCGTGCTCGGCAATCGCTGGTCGCCGGCTTCGCACACGGTCAAGGATCTGCTGGCGCGCAATCAGATTCCGTATCGCTGGCTCGACATCGAGACCTCGGAAACCGACCCGGAAGTGAAAAAACTCGTCGAATCGCTCAAAGCCGAAGAAAAGTCGAGTTTGCCGCTGCTGATCTTTCCGGACGGGGCGCGCCTGACGCAGCCGACGCCGGTCGAGGTCGCCGAAAAGGTCGGTCTGAAAACGCGCGCCGCGCAGGAATTCTACGACCTGGTGATCGTCGGCGGCGGTCCGGCGGGGCTCGCCGCGGCGGTTTACGGCGCGTCTGAGGGCTTGCGCACGCTGATGATCGAGCGCGAAGCGCCGGGCGGGCAAGCCGGCATGAGCTCGAAGATCGAAAACTACCTCGGTTTTCCGGCGGGGCTTTCGGGCGGCGATTTGACCCGGCGCGCGGTCGCGCAGGCGCGCCGGTTCGGCGTCGAGATTCTCGCCGCCGAGGCGGAGCACATCGAGGTCAACGGCGATTACCGAACCGTGCGGCTCGCCAACCAAAGTTCGATCGGCTGTCATTCTCTGCTGCTCGCGACCGGCGTGCAGTGGCGCAAGCTCGATACGCCGGGCATCGAGGATCTGACCGGCGCGGGAATTTATTACGGCGCGGCGATGACCGAAGCGTTAAACTGCGAGGGCGAGGACGTCTACATCGTCGGCGGCGCGAACTCCGCCGGGCAGGCGGCGATGTATTGCTCGCGTTACGCGCGGCGGGTCGTGATGCTGGTGCGCGGACCGTCGCTCGCCGCCTCGATGTCGCAGTATCTGATCGACCAGATCAGGCAGACCCCGAACATCCGCATCGAGTACAATTCCTCGATCGCGGAAGTCTACGGCGACGGCCGGCTCGAAGGCATCGCCGTGCACTGCACGGAAAGCGGCGAAACGAACGTTTATCCGGCCAATTCGCTGTTCATACTGATCGGCGCGATGCCGCAGACCGACTGGCTCGACGGCGTCGTCGAACGCGACGAGCGCGGCTTTATCCTGACGGGCAGCGATTTGCTGCGCGACGGCAAACCGCCGAAAAACTGGACTCTCGACCGCGCGCCGGGACTTCTCGAAACGAGCGTGCCGGGGATCTTCGCCGTCGGCGATGTCAGAAAAGGCAGCGTCAAGCGCGTCGCGTCGGGCGTCGGCGAAGGTTCGGTCGCGATCTCCTTCGTCCACCAGTATTTGAGCAAGGTCGTTTAATATTATGGAATCGAATGAAATGCCCGATAAATTGATCGAAGGCGTCGGCGTGCCGGTGCCGGCCGCCGACGTCGTGATGCCGGTCGCGCCCGCCCCCGATCACTCGGTAACCGACTGCGTCGAGGCTCTGCGCCGCGTCAGCGCTTTTTCCGATTTGCCCGCCGAACAGCTCGAATGGTTCATCGACAACTCGGAAGAAGTCGAATACGATGCCGGCGATTTCGTTTTTCAAAAGGGCGATCCGCCCGACTGGATGGTGATTTATCTCGAAGGCGAGGTGCAGGCGCGCTGGGACGAGCATAATCTCGACGATTTCGTCTACATCGCGAGAGCCGGCGATCCGGCGACCGAGATCAGCGGGAAACTGCCGTTCTCGCGGATGAAGGAGATCGAAATCAACGGGCGCGCGGTCGTTCGCACGCGCGTTCTGCGTTTCCCGAGCCGCCTTTTCCCGGAACTTATCGAACGCCTGCCGGCTTTAGCCGAACGGCTCGTCTGGATCATGCTCGACCGCACTCGCGAGTCGATTCAGATGGACGAGCGGCGCGATAAATTGATGGCGCTCGGAAAACTTTCCGCCGGGCTCGCTCACGAGCTGAACAATCCGGCCGCCGCCGCGCGCCGCACGTCCGACGAGCTCGCCCGGATGCTCGAAGAATTGCGGCTCGCCGACCTCGATCTATGCCGGCACGAGCTGGCGCGCGAACAGCGCGAGCGGTTGGCCGATTTCGAGCTCGCGGCGATCAACGAGAACGCGCCCGAAGTTCGGAACGCGCTCGATCTGAACGACCGCGAAGACGCCGTCGCCGGCTGGCTCGAAGCGCATCAGGTGGCGGAAAGCTGGCAGCTCGCGCCGGTGCTCGCGGAAGCGGGCGTGACGCCCGAAAAGCTCGAACGCATTTCCGAAAATATACCGCCCGCCGCCCTGCAGGACGTGCTGCGGCGCGTCGCGCTGCAAATTTCGGCGGCGAAATCGGTGAAGGAAATAAGAACGAGCGTGACGCGAATTTCCGAGCTGGTCGGCGCGATCAAAGAATATTCCTACATGGATCAGGCCGCCGTGCAGAAAGTCGATCTGCATCAGGGGCTCGACAACACTTTGCTGATTTTAAAGTACAAGCTGAAAAAGAAAAATGTTGAGGTGTTGCGCGAATACGACGCGGATCTGCCGCCGATCACCGCGCACGGAAGTCTGCTCAATCAGGTCTGGACGAATCTGATCGACAACGCGGTCGACGCGATGCCGGCGAGCGGCGGGCGTCTGCGCATCAAAACGCGGCTCGAGCCGGAGGATATTCTGGTTGAAATCAGAGATAACGGGGCGGGCATCCCGCCGGAAGCACAGCCGCATATTTTCGAGCCGTTTTACACGACCAAGGGCGTCAACGAAGGCACCGGGCTCGGTCTCGACGCGGTTTCGCGCATCGTCCGCAAGCATCGCGGCGACATTCGCTTCGCGACGAAACCGGGCGACACGTGTTTCGAGATCCGCTTGCCGCTCGAGTTGCAATGAGAAATTTCATTCGACGCATAGCCGCGAAGAAGCAGAGAACGCAACGATTCTTAAGGTTAAATTATTTGCGGCTTTGCGTCTTCGCGGCTTTGCGTCGAAAATCACTGTTAAGGGTTTAGGTGATCTTCGATGTCTTTCTTACTATTTTTCGCCGGCGAAGTGCCGCAATTTTTAACCGAAATCGTCGCTCTGATCGTCGCCGGCGCGCTCATCGCTTATATCAGTTTTCGCCTTCGGCTGGTGCCGATCGTCGGCTTTCTGATCGCGGGGATTCTGATCGGTCCGAACGCGCTCGGGCTCATCCGGGATCAGGAGATCGTCGACGCGACCGCCGAAATCGGCGTGATTCTGCTGCTGTTTACGATCGGCATCGAGTTTTCTCTCGAAAAGCTCGCGCGCATTCAAAAATTGATTTTCGGCGGCGGAAGCCTGCAGGTCGGACTTTCGACGCTCGCCGTCATGGGCTTGCTGGCGCTGTTCGGCGTCGACTGGCGCGTCGCGCTTTTTACGGGCTTTCTGGTCGCTTTAAGCTCGACGGCGATCGTTTTGAAGGTGCTCGGCGATGCCGGCGAAACCAACTCCGAAACCGGGCAGGCGTCGCTCGGGCTGCTTATCTTTCAGGATCTCGCGATCGTCGTGATGGTCATGGTCGTGCCGATGCTCGGCGGCGAAGGCGGCGGCGCGCTCGGCATCGTCTGGGCGCTGACGAAAGCCTTCCTGATCATCGCCGCCGTGTTGCTCGTCGCGCGGCGCATCATGCCGAAGGTGCTGGAAATGGTCGCGACGACCTGTTCGCCCGAACTTTTCCTGCTGACGGTCATCGCGATCTGTTTCGGCACGGCTTACCTGACGAGCCTCGCCGGCGTCAGCCTCTCGCTCGGCGCGTTCCTCGCCGGGTTGCTCGTCTCGGAGAGCCGTTTCAGCCAGCACGCGCTCGGCGAAACTTTGCCGCTGCAGATTTTGTTCAGCGCGACGTTTTTCGTGTCGGTCGGCATGCTGCTCGACCTTCGGTTTCTGGTGACGAATATGCCGCTCGTCGCCGCCGCGATCGCCGTCGTGCTCGTCGTCAAGATTTTAACGACCGCCGCCAGCATCAAGGCCCTCGGCTATAAAACCGCGACCGCGGCGGCGGCGGCGCTGACGCTCGCGCAGATCGGCGAATTTTCGTTCGTCCTCGAGCGCACCGGGCGTACCGCCGGTTTGACGCCGCTCGGCTGGGGCGCCGCCGGTTCGCAGACCTTTATCGCGGCGACCGTCGTGCTGATGATCGCGACGCCGTTTTTGATGAAAATCGGCGAGCGGTTGTCGAAGAAAATCGCGAAAAAATCGATCGCCGCCGATTTGCCGAAAGATGAGGAAGTCGCCGAGCAGGTCGGCTCGCATACGTTCGATCTCGAAGATCACGTCATCATCGCCGGTTACGGGCAGGCGGCGCGATTTCTCGCGCGCGTGCTGAAAAGCTCGAATATCCCGTTTATCATCATGACTTTAAGCCCCGAGGGCGCGAACGAAGCGGAAAGCGACGACCTGCCGGTCGTGCGCGGCGATTACAGCAAACAGTTTCTGCTCGAACTGGTCGGCGTCGCGAAATCGAAAATGCTGGTCGTCGGCGACGACGGCGTGAGCATGGCGCACCGCACGACTTCGGTCGCCCGGCAGCTCAATCCGACGATGCGCATCGTCGTCCGCACGCGTTATATCGCCGACGCCGGGCATCTAACCGAAGCCGGCGCCGACGTCGTGATCGCCGAGGAACTCGAATCGATCGTGCAGGTTTTCGGCGAAGTTCTGCGCGATTACCAAATTCCCGCCCAACAGATCGACGATTACGAGGAATTAGCGCGCAAGAACGGTTACGCGGCGCTTTTGAAAGCCGAACCGGCGGACGCCGAAACGGTCTTCGCCTGCAAAGCCGACGAGGACTGTTTCGATACGCGGACGATCGTCGTTCGTGAATCGACGCCGCTCGCCGGAAAGACGATCGCGGATTTGCGCGTTCTCGAAAACGACGGGCTGCTTCTGCAAAGCCTCAATCGAGCCGGTAAATATTTGGAAAGCCCCGCGCAGGATTTAGCGATCGAGCCCGGCGACGAGCTCGTCTTGTCCGGCTCGACCGAATCTTTTATCCGTCATGCCGAACTGTTTCGCCACAAGCCGGAAAAAATCGCGAAAGCGGCGGCGGCGGCGCGAAACGTTCAGGCTTCGACCGGAGAAATCGCGACGAATAACGATTATAAATTCGTCGATACGGGAAAAGCGGTCGAATTCGTTTCCGAAAACCAAACGCCGAACGCCGCGGCGGTCTGCGCGCATCTCGATCAGGCGCGCCGCGTTTACCCGAGCGCGGACGGCTGCGAAGACTGTCTGCGGATCGGCGATTCGTGGGTTCATTTGCGAATCTGCCTGACCTGCGGGCATACGGGCTGCTGCGACACCTCGAAAAACAAACACGCGACGGCGCATTTTCATGAATTCGGGCATCCGCTCATCAAGTCGCTCGAAAAAAACGAGGATTGGGCGTGGTGTTATATCGACGAAACATACCTTTGAGCCGGGATCGGTTGACGAGAGCTTGAAAGGATGGTTTTGGTTTTTGGTTTAATTTTTATAATAAAGCGTTTTCAGGTAAAGGGACGACGGTTTTCCGCAAGGGCGCAAAGACGCAAAGTATCTGTTTTTATGAGGCTTAGCGTCTTTGCGGAAAACTTTCTTGTAATTTATTCATTCAAAAATTGCTCTAAACGCTTTAACTTACCAAAAACCAAAAACCAAAACTTCAGTTCTCCAATCAAAAGCCGCAAACAAAAAAAATCCGGCGTCGAAAATCGAAGACAGTAAAATAAAGCGTTCGTGCATCTCTAAAGGAAGAAATTCCGCAACGGCGTTCGCTGCGATCCGCAAAATCGGGAATCGATCGAGGTTGATCTGCTATTGAATGCTGCCGGGATCGCGCCGAAAATTAAAGACGCTGCTTTTAGAACAGGAAGAATTCGCAGAAACATCGATGGCAAAAGAGCATACTTTTTCGCGAATTTTTTGACGCCCAAATAAAAAAGCAATCGATCGTCGACCAGCAATGATCTCTCCTCGAATGACGTAATCGGATGAAAGACGATTTTGGCGTCATTTTCAAATAATCGGACCGCCGGATATATTTTGAAAAATCTTCTTGTAATTTCTTAACTATTAGTGTATAAATCGTAGCAGAATAAAATGTTTCTTGTTTTTTGATAGGAGGTCAAATGAAGCTAACCAGAAGTTTTACAAGCTTTGCCCTGATTTTTTCCCTGAGTTTAATTTCTTTCCTAACTCTTCCCGTACAAACCACCAACGCCCAGGACACGCGAGTCGCGCTGCAGCGCGGTTACCGCACCGGCTACTCGGACGGTTACATGGCGGGTTACCGCGACGTGATCGACAACGCGGCGAAAAGCTACGCGCGGCATAACGAATACGCGAAAGCCGACCGCGCTTACAACAAAGATTACGGTCTCTTAGAAGATTACCGCGACGGCTACCAGCAAGGTTTCGAAGTCGGCTACAACACCGGATTCGAAAAACGCTCGTTCGACGCGACTTTGCCGACCGAACTGAAAAAACGCGGCGCCGTCAATACCAGCACGACCGCGAACGTTCCGGTCACCGAAACGGTCGAAACGAAAACGCCGGAAGTGACCGCGCCGGAAAATACGGTTTCGGAAAATACTCTTCCGGAAAGCTCCGTCTCCGAAAATACGGTTTCGGAAAATACGGTTTCGGAAAATACGTCGGTTCCGGCAACGGAAACGACCGCCGCGATTCAGGAGAGACAGAATCAAGTCAGCTACGTGCCGACGAGCAGTTCGGCGATCGTGATTCCGACCGACACCGAATTGATTCTCGAACTGATCGACGAGCTTTCGACCGAGCGCAATAAAGAAGGCGATAAATTCACCGCCCGCATCGTTTCGCCGATGGAAATGAACGGCGCGATCGTCGAAGGCAAAATTTCGAAAATTCAAAAGCCGGGCAGAATCAAACGCCGTTCGGAAATGCTCTTGTCGTTCGACCGCATCGTTTTGTCCGAAGGACGCTGGGGCAATTTCAACGCGATTCTGACCGAAGTCCTGCCGGTCAAAAACGATAACGTGAAGCGCGTCGATACGGAAGGCACGGTCGAAGGCAAATCTTCGGTCAAAGGCGACATCACGAAAGTCGGCGGCTCGACCGGGGCCGGCGCGCTGATCGGCGTGATCGCCGGCGGTCCGGTCGGCGCGGCGGTCGGCGCGGCGGTCGGCGCGAGCTTCGGCGTCGGCGCGGTGGTCGTCGAACGCGGCAAACACATCAACTTGAGCAAAGCCCAGCAGCTGCGCATCAAATCGACCTACGAAACGCAAATACGCTGAATCCGAGGTTCAATATTCGGGATTCAAAATTAAAGTAAGTTTTGAATCCCCGATCTTGTTTTTGGAATTACTATTCGGCGCGAAAAAGATAAGCGTCGCGCCATTGAAATCCGCGAAAACGAGCAAAGGTTTTTTCTCCTTTTTGTCTTTGCCCGTTTTCGCGGATAATTTTTTTTATGGTAATCATTGCGCTGCTGACCGATTTCGGAACCAGGGATTATTTTGTCGGGGCGATGAAGGGCGCGATCTTGTCGATCAACGAAAGCGTGCATCTCGTCGACATCACGCACGAAATCGAGCCGCAGGACATCGCCTCCGCCGGCTTTAATCTGCGCGCTTGTTACCGAAATTTTCTCGTCGGCACGATTTTCGTCGCCGTCGTCGACCCCGGCGTCGGTTCGGCGCGGCGCGCCGTCCTGGTCGAAACCGACGAGTATTTTTTCGTCGCGCCGGACAACGGCCTGCTGAGCTTCGTTTTTGACGAAACGACGAATTTTCGGGTTTTCGAGCTCGCCAACAAACAATATTTCGCGCGTGAAATTTCCTCGACCTTTCACGGGCGCGACGTTTTCGCGCCCGTCGCCGCGCACCTTTCGAAAGGCGTCAAGCCGGACGAATTCGGCGCGGAAATCACGGATTTCGTGCGTTTCGGAGTAAATAAACCGCGCCGCGTCAGCCCGACGGAAATCGCCGCCGAAATCATCGCCGCCGACCGTTTCGGAAATCTCATCACGAATTTGAAAACGGAAGATCTGCCCGAAAAATTCGCGCTCGAAATCGGCGGCAGGCGGATCGAAAAACTTCGGAGCTTTTTCGCCGAAAGCCCTTCGAACGAGCCTTTTTTGATTTTGGGCAGCGCGGGCTTTCTCGAAATCGCCGTCTTCGAAGGCTCGGCGAAAAATCTTCTCGGCGCCGCCCGCGGACAGCAAATAACGGTCAAAGCCCTGTAAAACTAAGATTTTTTCTCACTTGTAACTTGTCAGACCATTTGATAAATTTAAACTATAAAAGAATCCTATAAATACAAGGAATATTTGACACTATGAGTACAGCAACAGAATCAACCGCCGCAACCGCCGGATTAAGAGGCGTGGTTGCCGCGCAGAGCGCGATCGGCGACGTTAACGGCGAACAAGGAATTTTAATTTATCAGGGTTATAACATTCACGATTTAGCCGAACACTCGACTTTCGAAGAAGTGATCTTTCTGCTCTGGAACGGGCGGCTTCCCAAGCGGGACGAACTCGAAGACCTAAAAGCGCAGTTTCAGGCGAACTATGCGATCCCGTCGGAGATCATCGACATGATGAAGACATTTCCGAAAGACGCGAACCCGATGGACGTTCTCCGCACGGCCGTTTCCGCGCTCGGCTTTTACGATGCGGAAGGGCACGCGACCGACCGCGACGCGGCGGTCAAAACCGCCGTCAAGCTGACCGGACAGATCGGCACGCTCGTCGCCGCCTGGGAACGCATCCGCACCGATAAGGACGTCGTCGCGCCGGACAGCTCGCTCTCGATCGCCGAAAATTTCCTCTACATGATGCGCGGCGAAAAAGCCGAAGCGGACGAAACGCGCATTTTCGACATCGCTTTGATTCTGCATGCCGACCATGAGCTGAACGCGTCGACCTTCACGACGCGCGTCGTCGCCGGAACGCTCGCCGACATGTACGGCGCGGTGACCGCCGGCGTCGCCGCATTGGCAGGACCGCTGCACGGCGGCGCGAACACGAACGTCATGAAGATGCTGCTCGAAATCGGCGACATGGACAAAGTCGACGCGTGGGTCGACGAATCGCTCGCCGCGAAACGCAAGATCATGGGCATCGGACACGCCGTTTACAAAACCGAGGACCCGCGCGCGACGTGGCTGCGCAAATTCTCGCGCCAGCTCGGCGAAAAATACGGCAACCTGAAATGGTTCGAAATGTCGCAGCGCATCGAGCAGTTGATGAACGAGAAAAAAGGCATGTACCCGAACGTCGACTTTTATTCGGCTTCGGCTTACTACCTGATGGGCATCCCGCTCGATCAGTACACGCCGATCTTCGCCGTTTCGCGCATCTCGGGCTGGACCGGACATATCCTCGAACAATACGGCAACAACAAGCTGATTCGCCCGCGCGCCGAATACATCGGCGCCCGCGATCAGAAATACGTGCCGATCGACGAACGCTAAAACGTAAGCTTAAAAAGCGCAATAAAAAAGACGAAAAGAAATCATCTTTTCGTCTTTTTTATGTGTTTATGTTTTCACGGCCGCCCGGAATATTTCCGCGCCTCTTCGATCTCCGCCAACCGCCGACCGCCGCCGGCAAGCAAGAGAAGTTCCTTGTAAAATTTATCTGCCAGAGATTTATCGCCGACTGCGTTCGCGGCGCGGGCGGCGCCCAATAAACTGTTGAAGCGCCGCGGATAAAGCTCCAACGAACGGCGGTAGGCGGCGAGCGCGTTCGCCGAATCTTTTTGTTCCGTTAAAAGATCGCCCAGCAGCTCGAACGCGGGCAGCGTCGGGGCGGGCGTGACGGCGTGTTTCGGAGTCGAAGTTTCGAGCTCCGCTGCCTCGCGCATGAGGGCGACGCTTCGGACGTTTTGCCGTTCCAGATGCGCGAGCCACGCGCCGAGCTCAAGCCGCAGAACGCGCACGTTGCGGGCAAACAGATCCTCCTTCGCTTCGGCGGTCGCTTTTTCGAGCTCTTCGAGCCGCCGGATCGAGCCTTGCGCTTCGTTGATTTTCCCGCGCCGCGCCGCGCCGAATCCGCGCGCGAAATGCACGATCGCTTCCGCCCATGTGAAACGGTCCCAATTCAGTGCGGCCGGTTCGCGCGGCACGAGCGCCGCCGCCGCTTCCCAATCGCGCCGTTCCAATGCAAACCGCGCCTGCGAGGAAGACAGATGAAACGCGGTCTTGAAAGTCGGCTCCAGGCGAACCGCCCCGCGCAACCTCTTCAGCTCGGCGGCGGCATCGTCGTCCGCGCCTTTTTGAAGATAAGCGTAAATCATGTATTCGATCGCGTGCGCGAATTCGTCCCAGATATATTCGCCTTTCGCGCCCGCCGGGTATTCGAGCGCCGCTTCTGCCGCGCGCGAATTTCCGCTGATGACCGCGTTCCAATCGCCGAGACGCGTGTAGATATGCGTCGGCATATGCAGCGCGTGCGGGTTGCGCGGCGCGATCGTTTCGTATCTTTGGGTCAGTTCCAGCAATTCCTTTTCGCGCCCCGGAACATCATTGGCGTGCACCAGATAATGCATCGCGCCCGGATGGTCGGGGTTTTGTTTGTAGACGCGCAGGAGGATTTCGGCGGCGCGGTCGGCGTGATCTCTGGAAATAACGTTCGACGGCGTCGTCGTGAGATGGGCCAAGGCATAAAAAGCGGCGGCGTCCGCGTCGTCCGGCAGCGCCGCGTAAGCCTTTTCCGCGGCTTGTTCCCAGCGCCGGATGCGGAGCCAGTAATCGTTTGATTCCGGTTCGAGAAAAAACGCTTCCGCCGCCACGACGAAAAGCCGTTCGCGTTCGCTCGACGGCAGGGATTTAGCTTTGCGCACCTCTTCCCATCCGCGCCTGAGCGTTTCCGGTCCGGGACGCGACGCCCAGAGCGGCTGAAATAAGCTCATCGCGACGCCCCAATGCGCCATCGCGCACCGCGGATCGGTCGCCGCGATTTGCTCAAAAGCCTCCTGCGCCTGCGCGTAAGTCATATGGTGTAGAAAGGCGAGCGCCTCGTTAAACTTCGCCTGCGCCGGCGGCGAACAACCGACGCGAAAGTCGACCGTGCCCATCCGGTGACCGGCATGGGTTCGGACCTGCCCGCGCGCTTCCTCGAAGTTGCCGACCGTAATCGCCGTCAGCCCGATTCCGAAACCTAAGGCGATCCGGCCGAGATTGCTTTTTAGCGTCTTAAGAATTTGCCGCGCCGGTTTTTTTCTCACTGCCATAATCCTTTCTCCGATTAACCGATTCATGGAGAATGATACGCTCGTTTGAACGGGCGCGCCAAGACTTTTCCAATAAAACTGCCGAATCTCTTTCGGTCAGCCGGAAAACCGTTAACGGCGAAATCGCTTGCGATGAATTTGCGTCCGAACCGAATGAGTCGGGTAATTTGAACGGTATGAACGGCGGAGCCCGGTAAAAAAGGAAATAGGCAAAGGCGCTAGGCGGACGGCGATGTATTACAGAGAATCCGTTCGGCAGGTTTTGTCGAGCCCGCACTTTGAGAAGTTATTCAGTGCAATTATAAAAAGCGTCGGCGAATTGAAAAGGCGTGGTTCGTTAAACCCCGCCCTTTTTGTCATTTTTGAAACCGTCGACTAATTTTCCTGATCGTCGTCCCGGTCTTTGTCGGCGTCAACGTCCTTCACTTCCGGATTTTCCTTTCCATTTGCTGTCCGGCGATCGTCGTCGCTCAGGGAAATGCCGAAGATTTTCGGATTGTCCATAAATTCGGCGAGTTTGTCCGGATTGACGGTCGCGCGAATGACGGCGGCGTTTTCTTTATCGATCGTGACGAGCGAGATTTTGACCGCGTTTTCGCCGGCGTCGCGCATGTACATGTAAACCTGTTCGCCGGTGCGCGAACGGACGCGCAGGATCGGGCTCCAATCGGCGCCGAAGCTTTCGCGCATCGCCGCCTGCATCTCTTCGTCGAGCGTTTCTTTGGAAAATTTCAAATCTTCGAAGATCGTCACGCTGAAGCTTTTGACGCCCGCCGGACGCACGACGCTGACGGCGAAACGCGCCAGAAACATGAACGGGATTTTGACCTTTTTCGCCCGGTATTTAGTTTTCAGATGACGAACGATCTGTTTGTATTCACCGCCCTTCGCGTACGCCGCCGGCGCGGTCAGGGAGAAGGCGAGAAATATAAAAGCCGCCGCGACTAAAATCGATTTTCGTGTAGTCATTGCCTTTCTGCCTCCCGTTTATTTGTTTTCCTTTTCGCGTTCGATGTCGATGTCCGGAATGTTCAGTTTGCCGCCGAGCTCGGCGAGCAGATCGATGTCGATCGGACCGATCACGTTGACGAGCGCGATCGATTTCGAGGCCGAAACGACGACCGCCACGCCGCTCATCACGTCGCCGGTGAACATCGTGTAGACGTCGACTTTCTGGTTATTCTTCCGGCTGCGCACGTTGGCGAGCCGTTCCCAGCCGGGCGCGTTTAATTGCGCGCGGATTTCGTCGATGTCCGCCGGATTGTATTCGTTTTCGTTTTCGAAATTATAGACGCGCACGTAAATGCCCTTTAAATCCTTGATCGCCTGCGAAGCTTTTTGCGCGTTGGCGTCTTTCGATTTCGTCATCACGCGGCGCGCGAGATCGAGCAGCTTGCCTTCGATGTTGACTTCGACGACGTCGCGCGCGCGCGTTTCGAGCCCGTTCAGTTTCTCGAAACGGAGCCGCGCCGGTTCCTGCGCGTTCGCGCCGAACGGCAACAGCACGAAAACGGCGGCGATGAATGCGATTATCGATAAATGTTTGAAGTATGATTTCATAGTGATTTCTCCGGTTGATTAAAATTATTCATTCGCTCATTGATTCATTTATTCATCGTCAGCCCGAAAATGAATCAACGAATCAATTGCTTTATTTTGCCGACTCGCGTGCGGCGTTTTTGTCCTCGATCCCCTGAACCTTGTCCTTGACGATTTTCAGCTGCGAGCCGGTGATCGACAGCGCGAGCATCAGCTGGTTATAAGCGTATTTTTCCTCGGCGGTCAGCGTTTCCGCCGGCGCCTTCGTTACCGTTCTTCGCGTCACCGCTTTGACCGGACGCGCGGCGGGCGCGCTTTTTCGAGCGATTTTAACGATTTTCGGGGCAGCCGAAGTCGTCGCTCGGACGGGCTTTTCAGCCGGCGGCGTGGTTTTTTCGATGAAAGTTTCATCCGCCGCCTTCTCGCGGTCGAGCGCCGGATTTATTTCGCTGACGACCGCATCGCCGGGCGTTTGACGCGCGCCGAGTTGAAACCAGACGATCGAAAAGACCGTCAGAAGGCACGCGAAAGCCGCGAACGCCAAGCCGAAGCGCCAAAAAACGCGCGGCTTTTCCTTTTCGATCGCGAACGCCGTTTGCGGCAGCGCCGGCGGCGCGGTTTCCTCGAAACGAAACGCTTTGAGCGCGTTTTCCAAGCCCTCGATCTCCGCGTCCGCGCCGGTTTTGTCCCAAAGATAATCTTCTTTCATAACTTTCTACCCGTTTCCAGCCTCGCCTTCGGGCGGTTTCGGCGACATTCAAAATAAACCGTCGTTCGACGTTTTCCGCCCGAAAGCGGGACTCGAAACTAAATGCCGAGCTTTTCTTTCAGCAGCTTCATGCCGCGGTGCAGATTGACTCTGACCGATTCGGGCGTTAAATTAGTGCGCTCGGCGATTTCCGGTCCGGTCATGCCCTCGACGAGCCGCAAAACGAGCGTTTCGCGATAAGCGTCGGGCAGCTCACGGATCGCCCTTAAAATTTCGCGCGCTTCGGATTTCCGGTTTTCCTTTTCGCGCAGGTCCTCCGACAATTCTTCGGTCGGGCGCGCGCTGCGGTAAAACTCGGCGGCGCGGTTGCGCGCGATCATCGCGAGCCACGCGCCGACCGCCGACCGATCGCGCAAACCGTGCAGGTTTTTGTAAGCCGACAGAAAAACCTCCTGCACGATGTCGTCCGTCTCGTCGCGGCGCACGCGCGCGAGGATGATGCCGTGCACCATCGGCGCGAACATCCGGTAAAGCTCGCCGAAGGCTTCCGCGTCGCCCGCGCAGACGCGCTCGACGATTTCCGCCTGCGCGTTGATTTTCGGCGCGGCGGTCGCCGAACCGGCGAAGAAAAACATATTGCCTGTCATTTCGTTTTCGGGCATCGCGTTTACAAAATAAGATTGATGGACGGCGCTTCGTCGAGCTATGAACGTGAAGATTATCGAAACAAAAACGAATCGCCGTCCATCAATTTCACAATCGGCTTTTAACTCTCTTGCCGTCATTAAAGACGAAGCGCCGGGAAAAAGTGTTAACAAAGAATTTTCGGTTTTGTGCAAATTCTACGCGGAAATGTATAAAAAAGTTCGCGCGCGGCCGATTTACGGAGCGCTCCCGCCGCAGCCAGATTACCGCAAGCGCATTAAAACTGCTAGAATAGGCATAAAATTGTGTCATCAATTCTAAAACCCGAAAAACGAAAAGGAGCTTGGCAAAATGAGAGAAATGTTTAACGTTTTGAGTTCGGCATTTATTATAATTCTTATCGGCAGTGCATTTACAGCTGCCCAGACAGATATGAAACCGCCTATTGCAAAAAAAGAACCGAAAGTCTTAAAGATTCACGGCTACGAAATCACCGACAATTACGCGTGGCTGCGCGACCGCAACGACCAGAAGAACCCCGAAGTCATCAAGTACCTCGAAGCCGAAAACGCTTACACGGAAAGTTTTATGAATCCGCACAAGCCGTTCGTCGAGACGCTTTACAAGGAAATGCTCGGGCGCGTCAAGCAAACCGACGCGAGCGTGCCGTACCGGATCGGCGATTACTGGTACTTCAATAAGACCGAAGAAGGCAAGCAGTATCCGGTTTACCTGCGCAGCAAATCGCGCGACGGCAAGGAGCCGGAAGTGCTGCTCGACCAGAACGAGATGGCGCAGGGCTTCAAGTATTTCGCGATCGGCGAGTTCGACGTATCGGACGACGGCAATCTGCTCGCGTTTTCGACCGACACGACCGGTTATCGTCAATACACTTTGCAGATCAAAGATTTAAAGACGGGTAAAATTCTGCCCGACAAAATCGAACGCGTGACGTCGAGCGTCTGGTCGACGGACGGCAAATACCTGTTCGTCGTGCAGGAAGACCCGGTTTCGAAGCGCTCGGACAAGTTCTTCCGCCACACAATCGGCACCGATAAGAACGATCTGCTGTTCGAGGAAAAGGACGTGCTTTTCAATCTCGGCGTCGGACGCTCGCGCGATAAAAAGATGCTGCTTTTGGGGTCGGAGGCGAAAACCTCGCGCGAGTACCGTTACCTGCCGTCGGATAATCCGACCGGCGAATGGAAAGTCATCAGCCCGCGCCGCGAGGGACACGAATACGCGGCGGATTTCGACGGCGGCGAATTTTACATCGTGACGAACAAGAACGCGGAAAACTTCAAGATCGTCCGCGCGCCGCTCAGTGATCCGTCGGAAAAAAGCTGGACGGATTTTATTCCCCACAATCCGGCAATCAAAATCGACGACATCGATTTCTTTAAGGATTACGCGGTCGTCTCGGAAGTCGAAAACGGTCTCGAATACCTGCGCGTGATGGACATGAAGACCAAGCGCGCCGCGCGCCGCATCCCGACGCCCGAGGAGGTTTACACGATGAGCACGGACCGCAATCCCGAATACGACACGGCGGTCGTGCGCTACAACTACTCGTCGATGATCACGCCGAATTCGACGTACGAATACAACTTCAAAAACGGCAAGAGCGAACTTCTCAAACAGCAGGAAATTCCTTCGGGTTACGATAAAGCGCAGTACGAAACCAAGCGTCTCTGGGCGACGGCGCGCGACGGCGTCAAAGTTCCGCTCTCGATCGTCTGGAAAAAAGGCACGAAGCTCGACGGCTCGGCGCCGATGCTGCTTTACGCGTACGGCAGTTACGGCTTTTCGATGACGCCGAATTTTTCGACGGCGCGCCTTTCGCTGCTCGACCGCGGCATGATCTACGCCATCGCGCATATCCGCGGCGGTTCGGAGCTCGGCGAAAAATGGCGGCAGGAAGGACGCATGTTCAAGAAACTCAACACCTTTTACGATTTCATCGATTCGGCGAAATGGCTCGTCGCCAACAAATACACTTCGAGCGACCGGCTCGTGATTCAGGGCGGCAGCGCCGGCGGACTTTTGATGGGCGGCGTCATGAACATGTCGCCCGAAACCTTTAAGGCGGCGATCGTGCAGGTGCCGTTCGTCGACGTCATGAACACGATGCTCGACGACACGCTCCCGCTCACGACCGAAGAATGGGTCGAATGGGGCAATCCGAACGAAAAACAGGCGTGGGATTACATGATTCAGTATTCGCCGTACGACAACGTGAAAGCGCAGAAATACCCGAATATGCTCGTCGAAGCTTCTTTGAACGATTCGCAGGTGCCGTACTGGGAAGCCGCGAAATTCGTCGCGAAGGTGCGCGAGCTGAAGACCGACGACAACATCGTGATGCTCAAGACCAACATGGGCGCCGGACACGGCGGATCAAGCGGCCGCTACGACCGGCTCCGCGAAATCGCGTTCGATTACGCTTACGCGCTGACGCAGGTCGGCATTACGAAGTAGTAAAAATTTTAACGCCGCGACGAAAAGGCGCGGCAGACGCAAGGATTTTTATAATTTCTTTGCGTCTGCCGCGCCTTTTCGTTGAAAGCTCTCGGTTTCGGTTCGGTCAAAATGATCGGGTTCGACGGTTAATTTGACCGACCGGGCGGTTTCGGTCGCGCGCCGCTTTTTTTTTATTAATTATAATGCCCGTCAGTACTGAAGTATGTCGATTTTTCATGATTGGAACGAGACTTGCCAAGCGGTTCGCGGACAGTTTTATTTATCAAACAGGGAATTAAAAGGAAATGACAAGAGGAAAAAAAATGAAAAAATCCGTCAACCTGAGTTTGATTTCGGTATTTTTGATCGCATCGATGCTCGCAACGCCCCTTACGTACGGGCAGACAAAACCGGCGGAAAACGTTTTGCCTTCCGCGCCGCAGCCCGTCTTTGAAAATTCATATTATATCGAAGACCTCACACAGGCGGCACGCGAAGGCAGAATCCGCTGGACCGCCGGATTGGAAAGCGAAGTCGAAATGGTCGCCGGCGGGCTGGCTGCCGGAAAAGGCGACAAAAGAGGAACGATCGTCGTCGATAAATACGGCAGCAAACGCTTCGCCGTGCTCGACAATCTGGCGCTCAGTCTGGAAAGCGAAAACGTGCCGGCGGCGCTGCGCGGCAAACGTCTCTTAAAAGTCGATCTCGCGCAGGTCATCAGCGGCGCGGAAAGCGAACGGGAAGTCGGCGCGCGCCTGGAGACGGTTTTCGCCGCGATCGAAAAAATAAAGGGCGGGGCGCTGGTCGTCGTCGAAGACGTTTCGAGCTTCAGCCAAAACAACGCTTTGTTCGGCGCGGCTGCCGCCGCCAAACTGCGCGGTTTTCTGAGCGACGGCAAAATTCAGTTCGTCAGCACGGGAACGCTCGAAAGCTACGACGCCGAGGTCCCCGCGGACGATCTGCTCAAAAGACGCTTCGCCAAAATCGACCTGAACGCTACGAACTCGGAAGATGCGTTCGTCGGCGATAAAATCTCGCCCGATTTGCGCGAACTGATGGCGACCGAGCCGGACAAGACCGTCAAAGTCATTCTGCAATCGGACGACGTTAACAACGGCGAGCTGCGCGCCGCGCTGAAAAAACACGGTGTGGTCGTTTCCGACGTCGCCGCGAGCGTTAATATGCTGGTGCTCGAACTTCCGGCGCGCGTCGCCGAAAAGGTCGCTGCCACGCAGGGCGCGAGGCATCTTTCGCTCGACCGGGAAATCCGGCTGCTCGGGCACGTCGAAACGACGACCGGCGCGTCGCTGGTGCGAAATCAAATGACCGCGCCGGCTTCGCTGCTGCCCGTTTTGACGCCGCCCGTCTTGTCGACCACCACGAATTTGGTCGACGGAAGCGGCGTCGGCATCGCGATCGTCGATTCGAGTATGCGCGACGATCACCGCGCGTTTCTCGATTACGCCGGCAACAAACGCATCGTTTACAAAATCGATTTCTCCGGCGACGACAAGCTTTCGGAGGATGAATACGGGCACGGCTCGCACGTCGCCTCGCTGGCAGCCGGCGGCGGCAAGAGCGGCGACAACGGCGATGCGGCTTACCTGTGGAAATACAACGGCATCGCGCCGGCAGCAAAACTCGTCAACGTCCGCGTGCTCAATCAAAACGGCACCGGCACGACCGCCAATTTGATTCGCGCGATCGACTGGCTCTATACGAACCGCGCGACCTACAACATCAAGGTCGTGAATCTGAGCCTCGGCTCGCCGGCGATCGAATCGTGGCGCAACGACCCGCTGTGCCGCGCGGTGAGAAAATTGACGGCAGCCGGAATGACGGTCGTCGCCGCCGCCGGCAACAACGGCAAAACCGCGACCGGACAAAAAATCTATGGCGCGATTCACGCGCCCGGCAACGACCCGTCGGTCATCACGGTCGGGGCGAGCAACACTTTCGGCACGGATTCGAGAAACGACGACGTCATCACGACCTACAGCTCGCGCGGTCCGACGCGTTCCTACTGGACGGACGCGGCGAACGTTAAGCATTACGACAATTTGATCAAGCCCGATCTGGTCGCGCCGGGCAACCAGCTGATCGGCGCGCGCGCCAAAGACAGCGAAATCGTGACGGCGAACCCGTCGCTGACGGTCCTCAACGGAGCGGACGACCGGCGCAAGACGATGTATCTTTCCGGCACGTCGATGGCGACGCCGATCGTCAGCGGTTCGGTCGCGCTGATGTTGGAAGTCAATCCGAAACTGACGCCCAACATGGTCAAGATGATTCTGCAGTATACGGCGCAGCGGCTGGCGGGCTTCAATACTCTTGAACAGGGCGCGGGCGCTTTGAACGTCGAAGGCGCGGTCAGACTAGCGAAGCTCATTCGCCAGGACCTGCCGACTCCGACCGCGCTCGGAACGCCGCTCCTGTCGGTTGCCGGGATGCCCGAACACACTTCCACGATCGCCGGCACGAAGTTTCAGTGGTCGGGCGGAATCTATCCGAATTACGGCGCTTTGACCGGAACCGAGCTGATTACGAAATACCAGGGATTCTACGCCAACGGGCTGCTGGTCAGCGACGGATTGCTCGTCAGCGACGGATTGCTGGTCAGCGACGGATTGCTGGTCAGCGACAGCGTGATTCTCGCCAACGGCGCGAACCCGAGCGGTTACCAGACTTTATCGAACGGCACCACGTTCAGCCCTTCGAGCATTCTGTTTTCCAACGGTTCGCTGCTCTCCGATAACTCGCCGATCGCCGACGGCTTGCTCGTGAGCGACGGCTTGCTCGTGAGCGACGGCACGCGGTCACAATTAAACAACGTGCTGGTCAACGGCGACAATACGGCGGCGATGGAGTAAAAAAACGCTCCAAAAAAACTAAACGCGGAAACAGCCCTTTAGGCGCCGCGTTTAGTTTTTCAGCCGCTGGTGACCGGGCGGCATTACTTTCGATTATTAAAATCGGCGCGAAATAATACGGAAAAATAGCCGGAAAAAACGACCTTCGGAAAATTCCTCTTGGAAAATCGCCGACCTTTAACATATAATAGCCGAGGCTTCACGCGACTCCCGAAAGCCAACTCTCGAAAGTCTGATTCACGCAACCGACACCGAATCATTTCTGCCATCCCCGATCATCCGAAGTGGAAAACAAAGAACGAAATATCAATCTGTATTTAGCCGGGATTCTGCCTGTCGGGCTCGTCGTCGTTCTCTGGGCGGGCATCGTCTTTCCGTTCGATAAGTTGAACGTCGGGCTGATCACGCTTTCGGTCGTGACGGTTTTCTTCAGCTCGTACCTGCGCATTCAGCTGCCGCGCACGAAGATTCACCTGACGATCTCCGACGCGCTGGTTATTTTGTCCCTGCTCATTTACGGCGGCAGCGTCGCCGTGCTGCTGGCCGCGCTCGAATCCTTTTACACCTCGCTCAATTTTCGGCGGCAGGGAATTTCGATCAAAACCAAAACCATCTTTTTAAACGTCGCCGTCGCCGCGCTTTCGACGTTTCTGACCGCGAACGTCTGCGAGAAGATGTTCGGCGCGCTCGAAAGCGTCATCAATACCGCCAGCAACACACGGCTGGCGGCGATGATTACGGTCATGGCGCTCACGCAGTTCATCGTCAATTCGATCTGCGTCGCCGTTTTTATCGCCTTTAAAAGCAGCAAGACGATTTGGGAAGTCTGGAACGAGTACTGTTTGAACGCGCTCGTGATGTACTTCACCGGCGCGATCCTGGCGGGCGTCGCGGTGCGCGCGCTGCAGCCGATCAACATTTTCCTGTTCGCGATCGTCGTCGGATTTTTCGCGATCGTTTACATGACGTACCGCCGCTACGTCGACGACATCAAAGAGACGAGCGCGAAAGCCGAACACGCCGAGCGCAAGCGCGCCGAGCAAGCCGAACAGCATATCATCGAATTGCAGCAGCACATCGCCGAACAGGAAAGAATCGGCGAAGCCCTGCGCGAGAGCAAGGAAAAATTCCGCCACGCGGCGTTTCACGACGCGCTGACCGATCTGCCGAACCGCAATTTGTTCATCGAAACGCTGCAGCTTTCGGTCGAAAAACACAAGCGAAATCCGGAGTATAACTTCGCCGTTCTGTTTTTGGACCTCAACCGCTTCAAGACCGTCAACGAAAGCCTCGGGCATTCGATCGGCAATAATCTGATTCAAGCCGTCGGGAAAAGATTGAGCGAGACCGTCCGCGACGGCGATTTGCTCGCGCGCTTCGGCGGCGACGAATTCGGCATCGTGCTCAAAGGCGTTCGCGACATCGAGGACGTCGTCGGCTTCGCGCAGCTCGTCAGTCACAAGTTCTCGTATCCGTTCAGCATCAGCGGCAGGGAAATCTTCATCGATACCAGCATCGGCATCTCGATCGGCAGCGCCAATTACATGGAAGCCGAAGAGGTGCTGCGCGACGCCGACATCGCGATGTATTACGCCAAGGACCACAACAAAAATTACGAGATTTTCAACCAGACGATGCATACGCGCGCCGTCACGCTGCACCAGATCGAGACCGATCTGCGCTACGCGGTCGAGCGGCGCGAGCTGTGCGCTTTTTACCAGCCGATCATCTCGCTGGCGACGATGGAACTGAGCGGTTTTGAAACGCTGATCCGCTGGAATCACCCGCAGCGCGGGCTGATCACGCCGGGCGAGTTCATTCCGATCGCCGAAGAAACCGGATTGATCGTGCCGATCACGTACTGGATTCTCGAAGAATCCTGCCGCCAGGTCGTCAGGTTCCAACGGCAGGACGCGGCGCGCGCCGGGTTGTTTCTGAGCGTCAACCTGTCGGGCAGGCATTTCGCGCACGGCGACATCGTCGAGCGCATCGAGGAAATCATGCTCCGGACGCAGATCGCGCCGCATTGCCTGAAGCTCGAAATCACGGAAAGCGCCGTTATGGACAATCCCGAAAAGGCGATCGCCACGCTGCGCCGTCTGAAAACGCTCGGGCTGCAGCTGTCGATCGACGATTTCGGCACCGGTTATTCGTCATTGAGCTACCTGCACCGCTTTCCGATCGATACGCTCAAAGTCGACCGCTCGTTCGTCGGGTCGATGGAGGACGGCTCGGAGAACGGCGAGATCGTCCGCACGGTCGTCGCGCTCGCGAAAGCCCTCAAGCTCGACGTCGTCGCCGAGGGCATCGAAACGGTTCAGCAGCTTCACCAATTGCGCGCGCTCGATTGCGAATACGGTCAGGGTTATCTTTTCTCGCGCCCCGTCCCGCTCGACGAAGCCGAAAAAATAGTCGAGGACAAGCTGCGCTGGCAAAGCATCGCGCCCGACAAAACCCCGGCGCGGGTCGCCAAAAATCGCGAATTTACCGGGCTGCGGCTGGCGAAATAATAAAGACGCTCGTCGACTCGGTCTGCCGGTTCAATTTCGGCGGTTGCTTTTTATTTTTCAGTTTGATTAAATTTCGGTCAGATTGACCGCCGCCGACCGAACCGCCGGCGGCCGCCAATTCCAGCGCCATCGAGCTGAACCGCCGGATTTATTAATAAATAATAGAAAGCGCCGAGCAATCAGGGCGACGGCATGAAGTTTGCTGAGGCAAAGCGGCAATGACGCCGGGGCGCGAGCCGCCCGGAAATTTTATTCAATCGAGTCGAAACTTCAGAACGCACCCCCGTTCGGTCGATTTTCAGGGGCGCGCGCCCCGGCGGACTAAAAAGTTGATTCCGAAGATGTCAACCCTGATCCTCTAAACGGCAGAATTTTTGCGTTTCGAGACGGCTGAAGCGATCGGAAACGGCGGTCATTCGTAAAAACGCGGTTAACCGGTTCCCAAAATAACTTTCCGGTAATTCAGAAAATTACAAATCGTGGCAAATAAGACGAAATTAAATAAGTTTGCGGACTGGGCGACGCTGGTTTCGGGGTTGGCGGTCTGCGGTCTGTCCGTTTCTCAATTTCCGATCGGCGTGCTGGACGTCGGCTTCGTCGTTTTCACGCTGTTCACGATTTTTTTTAGCTCGTCGTTTCAAGTCCAGCTGCCGCGCACGAAACTGTATTTCACGATCTCCGACACTTTGATTTTTATCGCGATTTTGATCTACGGCGCGGCGGCGGCGGTCGTGCTGGCGGCGTTCGAAACGCTTTTCACGTCGCTGATCTTCAATCGGAAGGGCATCAAGGTCAAACGCCGGACGATGCTTCTGAACGCCGCGGTCGCCGCCCTGACGACTTTCGCGACCGTCAATCTGCTGAAATTCTGCTTCGGTTCGGCTTCCGAAGTGATCGCGCGCGGCAGCCTCACGGATTTCGCGAAAATGCTGTGCGTGATGGGGCTTTCGCAGTTTTTCGTCAACTCGATTTTCGTTTCGGTGCTCGGCGCGGCGCATAATAAAAAATCGGTCTGGAAGATCTGGTACGAAAACTGTCTCAACGCGCTCGTCATTTATCTCGCCGGCGCCGTTTCCGCCGGATTTTTCACGAAGGCGTTCCAGCACATCGAGCCATTTTTGATCATCGCCACCGCCGGCTTTTCGGCGGTCGTCTACTTCTTCTACCGGCGTTCGATGAACGAGGTCAAGGACGCCGCCGCGAAAGCCGAGCAAGCGGAACGCGAGCGCACCGAGCAGGCCGAACAACACATCGTCGAACTGCGGCACCACATCAGCGAACAGGAAAGGATCGGGCGCGAGCTGCGCGAAAGCCGCGAGCGCTTCCGGCACGCCGCTTTTCACGACAATCTGACGAATTTGCCGAACCGCAATTTGTTCGTGAAATCGCTGAACACGCTTTTGGCGCAGGCGCAAGCCATGCCGAACCGCAAGTTCGCCGTTTTGTTTTTAGACCTCAACCGCTTTAAAACCGTCAACGACAGTCTCGGTCATTCGGCGGGCGACCGGCTGATCGTGAACGTCGCCAAGCGTCTGTCGGGCGCGCTGCGCACGGGCGATCTGGTCGCCCGGTTCAGCGGCGACGAGTTCGGCATCATTCTGGACCGCATTTCGAACGTCGAGGACGCGCTGCAGTTCGCCGAAACGGTGCGCCGCAAGCTTTTGACGCCGTTCACGATCAACGGTCGGCAGGTCTTTACGAGCGTCAGCATCGGCATCGCCATCAGCAACCCGGCTTACGCGCAGGCGGAAGACATCCTGCGCGACGCCGACATCGCGATGTATTACGCCAAGGAGCGCAGCAAAAACTACGTCGTTTTCGACCAGACGATGCACGCGCGCGCCGTCAATCTGCTGCAGCTCGAAACCGATCTGCGCCACGCCGTCGAAAACGACGAATTGGTCGCGTATTACCAGCCGATCATCAATCTCGAAACGATGCAGCTCAACGGCTTCGAAGCGCTGATGCGCTGGAACCATCCCGAACGCGGGCTCGTGCCGCCGTACGAATTCATTCCGGTTGCGGAGGAGACGAATTACATCGTGCCCCTAACGCTCTGGATGCTGCAGAAATCCTGTCGCCAGCTCGCCGAGTGGCAAAAACGCTCGCCGCTCAACCAGCATCTGATGATGAGCGTCAATCTTTCGGGCAAACATTTCGCGCAGCCCGACATCGTCGAGCAGATTCGCTGGATACTAAAGGAGACGGGCGTCGACCCGGCTTGTCTGAAACTGGAAATCACGGAAAGCGCGATCATGGAAAACGCCGAAAGCACGATCGCGATGCTCAAAAGCCTGCGCCAGCTCGGCGTGCAGCTGTCGATCGACGATTTCGGCACCGGTTATTCGTCATTGAGCTATCTGCACCGTTTTCCGATCGATCTGCTCAAAGTCGATCGCTCGTTCGTCAGCACGATGGAAGACGGCTCGGAGAACGGCGAGATCGTCCGCACGATCATCGCGCTCGCGAAAACGCTCAAACTGTCGGTCGTCGCCGAAGGCATCGAATCGATCCACCAGCTTCATCAATTGAGAATTTTGGGCTGCGAGTACGGGCAGGGCTATCTTTTCTCGCGCCCCGTCCCGGCGGAAGAAGCGCAGCTGATCCTCGACGATAAAACGCGCTGGCAGACGATCCTTCCCGGCAAGAGTCAGCCGATCATCACGCAGGAACACGAATTCACGCATTTGGGTTTGATGAGTAATTGAGCGTTGAACGAGCGACGCGGAGGGCGGGTTCGAAAGACGAACGTTTTGTGAACGACGTCTGCCAAAAGCGGAACGCGCGCTTTTAATAAACCTCAAAGCCCTCGCATGACCGGCAAAATTCAGAAAAATTTTTCAGCCATTCGCGGCTCGCGTTGTAATTCTGCCAGAATTCCTCCTTTTCCCGAAAAAATCGTCCGTCGTCCTTTTCTTCCGTGACCGTCAAATCGTAAAGCACCCGGCTTTGCGGATTCAGTCCCGGCAAAATTTCGTCGCGGATTTTTTCTCCGATCGCGCGGGCCTCGTCTTTCGCGACCTCGGTTCCGATGTTGTAGCCCAGCATTTCAAGACGCTCGGCGTCGAGGATTCCGAAACTTTCAATAATCGCCAAAGTCGGACGCCAGTTCCAGGCGTTGACGGACAGTTCATGATTTTCCGCCGCCATGTCTTTAAGAATAAATCCCATTTTTGAACCGGTTCAAGACCGTTTCCCCGCAAACCGCCGACCGTTTGACAGGGAAATCTCATTCATTTTAACTGCCGGCGCAAATCTTCGGCTTCGCGCCTAAGGGAAATTCTTTCTCGTAAACGTTCGATAAATTCAGCAGCGCGCCTTCCGACCAGAAATTGCCGAGCAGCTGCGTGCCGATCGGCAACCCTTCCGACGATAAGCCGCACGGCACCGAGACGCCCGGAATGCCGGCGAGGTTCGCCGAAACCGTGTAAATATCGCTCAAGTACATCGCGAGCGGGTCGTCGGATTTTTCGCCGATCTTGAAGGCGACCGACGGGGAAGTCGGCGTCAGGATCGCGTCGACGGCGGCGAACGCCTTTTCGTAATCTCGTTTGACGAGCGCGCGCACCTTTTGCGCTTTGGCGTAATAGGCGTCGTAATAGCCGGAAGATAAAACGTAAGTGCCGAGCATGATGCGGCGTTTGACTTCCGCGCCGAAACCTTCCTCGCGCGTCTTGCGGTACATTTCGCGGAGTTCGTGCGCGCCTTCGGCCCGAAAACCGTAGCGCACGCCGTCGAACCGCGCGAGATTCGACGACGCTTCGGCGGTCGCGATGATGTAGTAAACCGCGATGCCGTATTTCGCGTACGGCAGTTCGACGTCGACGATTTCCGCGCCCAAGCTTCGGTAATTTTCGATCGAATTTTCGACCGCGCCGCGAATCTCGGCGTCCAGGCCCTCGCCGAACAGCGCGCGCGGCACGCCGATCTTTTTGCCCTTGATGTCGTTGTCCAAGGTCGCCGCGTAATCCGGCACCGCGACGTCGGCGGTCGTCGAATCGTTCGCGTCGCGTCCGGCGATGACCGAGAGCACGTCGGCGACGTCCTTCGAAGTTTGTCCGAAAACGCCGATCTGATCGAGCGACGAGGCGAACGCGACGAGTCCGTAGCGCGAAATCCTGCCGTAAGTCGGTTTCAATCCGACGATGCCGCACAGCGACGCCGGCTGCCGGACGGAGCCGCCGGTTTCCGAGCCGAGCGAGGCGCGCACGACGCCCGACGCGACCGCGACCGCCGAACCGCCCGAGCTGCCGCCCGGAACGCGCGACGTGTCCCAGGGATTTTTGACCGCGCCGAACGCCGAAGATTCGTTCGACGAGCCCATCGCGAACTCGTCCATGTTCGTCTTGCCGACGATCACCGCGCCGGCGTCCGTCAATTTACGCGTCGCCGTCGCGTCGTAATGCGCCTTGTAATTGTTGAGAATGCGCGAGCCGCAGGTCGTCTGCAGATCCTTCGTGCAGATGTTGTCTTTGAGCGCGATCGCGAGCCCGCGCAGAGGCTTTTCGTCCGATGAATCTTTTTCGATTTCCGAAGCGCGCGCCGTCGCGTATTCGCGCTCGATCGACAGAAAAGAATTAAGTTCGCCGTTCAGTTTTTCGGCGTTGTCCAAAGTTTTTTCGATCGTTTCTCGAATTGTCATAAATTAATTCAAAACTTTATTTACCAGCCATTTGTCGCCTTCCCTGACGACTTCCGCCGTGATCTCGCGCTGCTCGGTGCGCGCGTCGTCCTTCCAGAAAAGCAAAACCTGGACGTTCGTTTTCGCCGGATCGACGATTTCGCATTTGCCGACGCGGAACGCTTTCGGGTAATCGGTGTTGTTGGTCGTGAAAACGTCCGCTTCGCCCCGCGCGCGCTGCAGCGATTCGTAATATTCGGGCGTCAAAAACTTCTCGCGCTGCTTCAAATTCTCGGGCGAAAACTTCATCTCATTGCCGAAATGATACGAGTAAAACTCTTTCACGACGCCGCGCGCCGCCGTGCATTCCGGCGCTTCGAGATTCGGCACGCTGCCGCAGGCGGAAAGAAGACAGAAAACGGAAGCCAGCAGACAGAAGATAAAAACCTGCCTTGTTCTGCTCACCGACCACCGACCACCGATCACTGATATCATAATACTTTCGGAACCTGAAAATGCCCTTCGACCGCCGACGGCGCTTCTTTGAGCGCCTGCTTTTGCCCGAGCGAACCGCGCACTTCGTCGGCGCGGCGCGTGTCGGTGCGCTCGCCTTCGGCAGTCAACCCGCCGAGCATCGGTTCGATATTTTCCGTATCGAGCTCGTTTAATTGTTCAACGTACGCGACGATCGATTCCATCTGCGGCGCGAACACCGCGACTTCTTCGTCGGTGATTTCGAGATGTGCCAGTTTGGCTACTTGTCTAACGTCCATATTGTCAGTCGTCAGTAATCAGCGGCCGGTGATCAGAAATAAAGCCAGACTTCTCTGACAACTGACCGCCGACCACCGACCACTACTTGATTCTTTTCTTCCGCGCGAGGCAACTGCCGGCTGCCAGCAGGAATTGATAACGGAGCTGATCGTCCTTGATCGCGTCCGCCGCGCGGCGCATTTTCGGCGTCACTTCGTCGAGCGCGATTTCTTCGAGTTCTTCGGGTGAGAACTTTTGCCCGGTCGCTTTGAAATTTTCCCGTTCGACCGCTTCCTCGTCGACGCGGAATTCGATGTAGGTGACGACCGCCTGCCCGAGCGCGGAATTTAACTTGAAGATCATCTGTCCCGAAAGATGTTCGAGATGCTTGCGCCACGTCTCGCTTTTGACCGCGACCGTCAAACGCTTCTGGTAAAGTGCGAACGGCACCGCGTGCTGGCGCAAGGATTCGCCCGCGATTTTGCGCCACGCGGCGAACGCGACCGCCTCGCGGACGGTCTCGTTGTCGTCAAATTCCTTCAGAAGCGCCGGCAGCGCGCGAAACAACTCATTCATTTACCATTTACCATTAATCATTTATCATTAAACAGAAATTAAATGTTAAATGTTAAATGATAAATGTTCAATGCTGACGCTTCCGAAATTGATTCTCGCCTCCGGCAGCCCGCGCCGCGCGGAAATTTTAACGTCGGTCGGCTGGTCGTTTACGAAGGATTCCGCCGACATCGACGAAACCGAGCTCCCCGGTGAGTCGCCCGAAGATTACGTGCGGCGATTGGCGCGCGAAAAAGCCGCGGCAATCGCCGCGAAATACGAAAACGCGCTCGTTTTGGGCGCCGACACGACCGTCGTGATCGACCATCAGATCATCGGCAAACCCGTCGATCTGGCGGACGCCAAACGCATGCTGAAAATGCTTTCCGGCAACTGGCACGAAGTCTTAACCGGCGTCGCGCTCGTCAAAACCGATCCGAAATCCGAAATCCGAAATCCGAAATCAATCGTCGGCATGCAGCGCACGCGCGTCAAATTCGCGGAAATGTCGGTTGAAGAAATCGAGTTTCTGGCGGAAATGGGCGAGCCGCTCGATAAGGCGGGCGCGTATGCCGTGCAGGCGCAGGCGGCGCTGTTTATCGAGGGCATCGAGGGCGATTACTGGAACGTGGTCGGGTTGCCGGTCAATCTGGTTTATCGTCTAATACAGCATTTCGCGGACGTAGATTGAGCTGACGGCTTTCCACGCGCCGCCGTCCTTGATAAAGTCGAACGCCAAGCCTTCGCGGCAGTTGCCGAAGCTGACGGAAACGAATTTGTCGATCGTTTGAAACTCGCCGAATTCGTAAGCGCAGAATTCGGCGCTTTCCGCCGGACGGACGAAGCGGACGGTTTTGTTTACGAGCGGCGCGAAATTTTTCCGGAGCGCCTCGGGAATATTCGCGGTCGAAAGATAGATCGTGGCTTCCGGCGCGTTCTCGAAATTTTCGCGCAGTAGAATCTCGATGATCTGCCGCTGGTCGGCGACCGGCAGGTTAAGCGCCGTTTCTCCCTTCTTCTGCTGCGCCGGCGCGGCGGAAAAACCGCAGAGCAATACAAAAAGGACCGGCAGAAGACCGCGTTTCGCAAATTGTCGATTCATGTTTGATTTATACGACAAAACAGCCCGTTTTTCCAAAAAAATAACGAGCCGCCGAAAGGCGACTCGCCGCGAAATGTTCTAAGCCGAACCGAATTTTACAAAATCTGGTCGATTCTTTTCGACAGAAGTCCGGAAATATCGGTGTCCGGGTCGATGCCGCCGAACGGCGTGCCGGCTAATTTTCCTTCTTTGTCGAGAATCACGAACGCCGGCATCTGGTCGATCTTGTACTGCTTGATGCTCGTCGCGCCGTCCGAATCGCGCAGAATCGAAATCGTCATTTTATTCGTCTGAGTGAATTTGCGAATATCGTCGTCGCTCGCGAAGTTTTTCGATTTCGCGTTCGACGAATCGGTCGCGATAAAGTAAAACGCGACGTCTTTGCCGGCGTAGTTTTTCGACAGTTTGTTGATCGCCGCCGCCTGGTTTTTCGAGAGCGGCAGCCAGCTCGCGCCGATCGCCAGCACGACGACCTTGCCCTTCTGCGAAGACAAATCGACCTTCGCGCCGTCGAGCGACGTGAACGTGATGTTCTGCGCCATCGCCGCGAACGAGAAAGAAATCACCAGTGCGAAAACCGCCAAGATTGATTTAATGTTTTTCATACTTTTGGAGAAATGCTTTTTCCTCGGGCATTTCGTTAATACTTAGATGCAAGTTTGATGCCGGTTTACTGCTTTCGGTTCAGAATTGTGTTGTCGATCAGGCGAATGTTTCCGAACCGCGCGGCGACCGCAATCAAAACGGGACTCTCGCCGACCTTTTCGATTGGTTCGAGCGTTTCGTTGTCGACCACGGCGACGTAATCGAGCTGCGCGAGCGGTTCCGTTTCGATCGTTTTGCGCACGATTTCCGCGAGGTTCGCGGCATTTCGTTCGCCGTTTCGGGCGGCGATCTTGGCTTCGCGCAAACCCCGGTAAATGACGGCGGCGCGGCGGCGCTCGTCGTCGGGTAAAAGACGATTGCGCGAAGACATCGCCAAGCCCGATTCCTCGCGCACGATCGGGACGACGACGATTTCCGTGTCGAAACCGAGGTCGGTCGTCAGCCGGCGAATCACCGCGACCTGCTGCGCGTCTTTCTGACCGAAAAACGCGAAATCGGGACGAATCGTGTTGAAAAGAATCGTGACGACGGTCGCGACGCCGCGAAAATGCCCGGGACGCGACGCGCCTTCCAAGGTTTCCGTCAAATTCTCGACGTAAACGTAAGTCGAAAAACCGGGCGGATAAATTTCCGCTTCGTCGGGCGTGAAAATATAATCGACGCGGTATTCGGTCAAAAGCGCCGCGTCCGCCGTCAGATCGCGCGGGTATTTTTCGAGGTCTTTTTTGTCGTTGAACTGCGTCGGGTTGACGAAGATCGAAACGATCACGACGTCGCACATCTGCCGCGCTTCTTCGACCAGACGAAGGTGACCTTCGTGCAGCGCGCCCATCGTCGGCACGAACCCGATCGTTTTATTCTCGCGTCGCAGTTTGCGCGCCAAAGACGCCATTCTTTGTTTGCGGTTGATGATTTCCATTTATTCGGTAATTGATTTTGATTTAAGCTGGAATTTTCTGCTTTGATACATTCGCATCATGACAAAAGGCGGCAAAACAAAAGACAAAATTAACGACCCGACGATCAACAAGCCAATGATTTCGAGCTGTTCGGGCAGAACATACTCTTCGTGCGGCGGCGCAACGTTCGCAGGTCTAATCCACGGATCATAGGGATCATAAAACACTAAAAATCGCAGAAATAACAAACCAATCGCCAAAACTAACGGAATCAGAAAAGCAAGTAAAATTTGTTTGGTTTGACTCATCGGAAAATCTGAAAAAGAAATTATACCGAAATACAACAAAACATTACATATTTTCCAATTCTTTCTTGGTTTCTTCGGTCAACCCATAGGATTCCTTCTCGTTCGGGTACGCGCCGGATTTGACGTCGCTCGCCCAGTTTTGAATCGCTTCGGTCATCGTTTCGCGCAAATTGGCGTACTGCCGCACGAAGCGCGGCAGGCGTCCGAAGGTCATGCCGATCAGATCGTGCAGAACGAGCACCTGGATGTCGCATCGGCTTCCGGCGCCGATGCCGATCGTCGAAATTTCGAGTTCTTTGGTGATGATTTCGGCGACCTCGCGCGGCACGAGCTCCAAAACGATCGCGAACGCGCCCGCGTCCTCGAGCATTTTCGCGTCTTCGATCAGACGTTTCGCTTCGTCGGCGGTTCTGCCCTGCACGCGATAACCGCCCATTTTATAAACACTTTGCGGCGTTAAGCCGATGTGCGCGACGACCGGGATTTCCTCGTCGACGAGCCGTTTGACGAGCGCGACGCGGTTGCGCCCGCCTTCTAATTTGATCGCTTCCGCGCCGCCGTGTTTCATCAGCTTCAGGGCGTTGCGCACCGTTTCGTCCGCGTTGACGTGGTAGGTTCCGTACGGCAGATCGGCGACGACCATCGCGCGTTCGGTCGCGCGTTTGACGGCGATCGAGGCGGAGCAGATTTCGTCCAAAGTAACGGGAATCGTGTTGCCGTAGCCGTGAATGACGTTGCCGATCGAGTCGCCGACGAGAATCATGTCGACGCCCGCCTCGTCGACGATGCGCGCCGTCGGGTAATCGTAAGCCGTCAGACAAACGAGCTTTTCGCCTTTTTCCTTCGCCGCCCTGATCGCGGGCAGATAAACTTTCTCGGGTTTATCGGGTTGTAAATATGCCATAATTCGATTCGGGATTTCGGATTTCGGATTTCGGATCGGTTTCGCGCCCGAACAAACTCGTTTCTCTTTCTATTTGTTCATCCTCGAAAGTTTTTTGGACGAAGCGCGCGAATCCTAACGCGGCGGCGAATCCAAAATCCAAAATCTAAAATCCAAAATCAAAAGGGTGTTTTCAAAAAAGTCTTCAGGTCGTCGTTTTCGCGCTTGCGTTCGCCGTTCGGATTCCAGCGTTTGACGACCGCGAAATCGCCGGTTTCGTTTAACAGCCGCGCGATGTCCTTGCCGGAAACCGGATGCACGACGTGCGGCGCGATTTCCGCGAGCGGCGCGAGCACGAAGCGGCGGTCGGTCATGCGCGGGTGCGGCAGCGTCAGAAATTCGGTTTCCGTGACGACGTCGCCGAACAGTAATAAATCGAGATCGACCGTGCGCGGCTTTTTCAGGAATTTGTCCTTGCGCCCGAGAAGATACTCGATCCTCAGCATCCGCGCCATCATCTGCGACGGCGTGATGCCCGAAAGATGAATTTCGGCGACCATGTTCAGAAACTTCTGCTGGCTTTCCGCGACGCCGACCGGCTCGGTCTCGTAAACGGCGGAAAGTTTATGCACCACGAAACTGGCCTCCATCAGCCCGCGCACCGCCAGTAAAAGATTACCGGCGCGGTCGCCGAGGTTTGAACCTAAGCTGACGTAAGCTGTGATTATCTCTGCATCCACTTTTTTAAGAAGAATCTCTCAAGATTTTTGCTGAAAACAAAGTGTATCTTACAGGGAATTCGGGACTTTTACAAAAATGGCGCTCGGCGCTCGGCGATCCGGGGTCGAAATCAGCAGCCGGAAGCGACTGAACCGTAAAAAAAAGGCGTCGGGAAGATTCTGCGAATTTCGATCGGCGTGCGTTTTCGGCACGCCTTTTTTGAATTCCGAATACGGGTCGTAAAAACTCTGTGGATTCTTCATGACGCTCACCCGCAAAGCGGATCGAGCGCGGCCAGACTGAATGAGAACGGCGATCAAAATCAAAAAAGATACCGAGCTTTTCGGCATCCTTGTCTCCCGCTTGTTTTTAGAGCAAAAACGAGCCTTTTTCAAGATGAGCTTCATATTATTCAAATCGGCGGCTCGGCGCCAGCAAAAGTTTTTCGACCGCCGACAAATGCTTTTACTTTTCAGCGGCAAAATGTTTCAATAGAAACAGTTGATAGACAATTCCAGCAATGTTTCCCTTGATGGAAAACATTCGGGCGGTTTTAGAAGCGTGTGCCGTCTCGACAAAAAATACACGCCGAAACTCGATGCCGCGAAGAAAATTTCGTAACAGTCAACGGTTTGAATCACCGACCGAACGCTCTTTTCAGGAATATATTCTGAACACCCCGGCGCCCATCACGACGCGCTCGGAGCTGCTTCGCCTGATCCGCGGCGGCGAAGACACTTACCTCGAACTCAAGGTCAAACTGTCGAACCCCGAACGCATCACGCAGGGCATCGTCGCGCTCGCCAACACGGCGGGCGGCACGATCATTTTCGGCGTTTCCGATCAACTGCGCGTCGAGGGCGTCGTCAATTCCGAGTTCGTGCAGGAAGAACTGGTCAGAATCTGCCGCGAGGAGATCGTGCCGCCGCTCGTGCCGCTGATCGACGTCATCGCGTTCGACAACGGTCGCCGCCTGGTCGTGCTCGACATCGACCCGAAACGCCGTCCGTACCGCACGCGCGACGGACGCTTTTATATCCGCATCGGCGCCGAGAAACGCGAGATCAGCCGCACGGAATTGTCCGCCTGGCTCGACGAGATCCGCCCGCTCGCCTACGAAAACATTCCGCTGCCGGAAGTCGCGGAAAACGATTTCGACGACGCGCTTTTGTGGAGCTTCGCCGACGCGTTCGACACGGACGCTTTGGGCAAGAATTTTTACCAGACCGGCGATTTTCTGAAAAAGGATCTGCTGCTCGCGATCGGCGGCGCGGAAGAATTTCTGCCGACCGTCGCCGGCGTGCTTTTGTTCGGCAAAAACGAGCGCGTCGCCGAAGTTTTGCCGCGCGCGCGCGTGCGTCTGGCGCGTTATTCGGGCGACAACGGCAACGCGCAGGTCGTCGAGTCGGTCGAGCTGAACGGCAACCTGCTGACGATTTACGAAGGCGTTTTGAAATTTATCAGCCGCTACTGCGACCTCGAAAAAACCAAGCCGAAAAAGGCGAAGGCGCAAGGGAATTCGCCCGTGCAGGCGCGCGCCGACTACTCGCTCTACGCCGTGCGCGAAGCGGTCGCGAACGTTCTGATGCACCGCGATCTGGCGATCCGCGACATTCCGACGCGCATTTCGATTTACGATCAGTCGATCGAATTCATCAACCCGCGCCGCACGAACGGCTTTTCGCCGCCCGCCTCGCGCGCCATCCGCTACGGCATCACGCAGCGGCTGAACCCGCAGATCGCGTCGATCTTCGAAAAACGCGAGTACGGCACGAACGTTCCGCGGGGCGGTCTGCCGATGCTGCTCAGAGATTCGCACCGCTTTTCCGGCAGACGCTCGGAAATCTACACGTCGAACGACGAGTTTAAATTGAAGATTTACGGCGCGTAGATTGATCTAAGATTCAAGATTCAAAATTCAAAACAAAAGGCGAGCCGGTTTTATTAACATAAACCGGCTCGCCTTTTAAATCTTAAATCTTTAATTTTGAATCTTGAATTTTACTTCTTCTTCTTATCGCCTTCCTTTTCCGAAACCCAGAACGGACGGTGCTGAACGACGAGCTGTTTTTCTTCGTACACGCCGTCGCCGTTGAGATCGACCTTGACCTCGATTTTGTGTTTCTTGCCGTCTTTCGGTTTCTCGCCCGCATCGTAAGCGAGGCTGTACTGGCTGCGCATCAGGTTGTTGATCGAGTTGAGCGCGTTCGGCAGTTCGCCTTCAAAAGTGATCGGGAAATGCGCGCCGCCCGATTCTTTGGCGAACGTGTTCATCGTGTTCTGCGCCTGCAGAAACGTTAATCTTCCGGGCGTGCCGTCGATGCCGTCCATCGGTCCGAGCCGCGATTCGTAAAGCTTGTAGAAAAGATTTCCGGTGCTGATGATGTAAATCGGCACGCCCGCTTCCTGAATGATGCGGCGCACGTTGTCGTAGCTGATCTTGCTGAACGTGTTGATGCCCGAAGCGACGAGGATGATCGCGCGGCGCTTGGCTTTCACGTCGACCATGCCGCCGTACTGCGCGTATTCCTCTTTCGAGTTTTCGAGCACGACCGAATCGCCCTTCCCGCCGACGAGCGCGAAGGCGACCGAATCGAACAGGTTGTTTTCGCGAAACGCCGGGTTGTTTCTCAAAAGCAGATCGACCGTCTGACGCAGACGGTTCGGGTCGTTCGTGAAATCGGTGATCGGCGTCGGGCGAATATCGAAGGCGATGACGGACGCGTAATCGTCGGGCGGCTTGATGAAGCGCGAAAGAAAATAAGCGACCGGGCGCACGACTTCGAGCTTGCCCTGTTCGTAACCGCGGCTCGCGTACAGCCCGAAAACCTCCGACCATTTGCTGTATTCGACGACGACCGAAACGGTGATCGGCGCTTCGGGCGTCGCGAACTGCGCCAGATCGACCTTTTTGCCGTCCTCGAAAATCGCGAAGTTTTCCTTTTTCAGCCCGGTGATGATCTGACCGGATTTTTTATCGTAGACGACCGCGTCGACGCTGACGATGTTGGTTTTGATGACGACCGCCTCGTCGTCTTTTTCGGCCGTGCGGGCTTCTTCTTCAAGTTTGCGCTGTTCTTCTTCTTTTTTGAGTTCCTCTTCGGTTTTCTCGACGGGGCGCTGATTTTTCTTGTTGTTGCCGGTCGGTCTTTCGACTCTCTGCACTTTCGACTGCGCGAAAACGACGGCGCCGAAGGCAAACAGGGCAACGATGGCGATTAAAAAACGAGTCGGTAATACGGCTTTCATAATGTTTTTTCCGGAAATTTAATTGTTTAGATACCGATTGTGCGCTTTTGGTTGGTTTTTATCAAGCCGCTTGAAAAAGCCGCCGCGGAAGATTTTTTTATCTGCCCGCGAAACACGCGAAAGCCGCTGAATTCTTTAAAAATCGGTTTTATTTTCGCGTCTTTTCGTGCGTTTCGCGGGAAATTTATAAATTTAATTCGGCAGAATTTCGATGGTTACGTCGAACGCGCCGGAATTGTCGTTGAGGTTGCCCTCGTTCACGCCGAGAAACAGCGCGCCGTCGCGGGCGGCGACGAATTCGCGCGCCGCGCCGAGGAAGATGAAATCGTTGTTGTCGTCGCCGATGACGGCGATCAGTCCGCCGGTCGCTTCGGTCTTGACGAGCTTGTCGTTGTCGGGCAGCGAATTGATGCCCGCCGCCGACGCGAAACGCCCGTTGCCGAGGCTCACCTGCCCCTTCGCGGAAACGCGGATTTTCTGTCCCTTTTTGACGACCCAGCCGGAATTCGACCAGCCGTTCGCCGTGTTGTCCGCCAGCACGCGGACGTTGAGCATGATCGGTTTGCTGGCGGTAACCGTTTCGTTTTTCACGGGCGTGGTCGCCGTCGTGTTCGTGGAAGTCGGATTCGTGACCGCCGGATTGCTCGTCGTCGGATTGGAACTCGTGCTCGATTGGTTGGAAGTCGTCTGCGTCGGCGGCAGCGTCGTCTTGTCGGTGACGATCACGTTTTTCGAGGTGGTCGGCGTCGTCGTCTGCGTGGTCGGTTTCGTGTCGGTCTGCGAAGAAGTGTTTTTGAAAATCGGCAGCGCCGTCTTGTTACTGTTCGACGGCTGCAAAGGAGTCGAGTCGAACTCGATCGAATCGATTTCGTCGGCGAAAAAATTCATCTGCCGCTGACGCGCGCCGTCGCCGATGACGATCGTGAACTTTCCTTCGCCGAAACTGACGATTTTACCTTTGATGATGCTTCCGTCCTTGAGCCGGATCGTATCGGCGAAGACGAGCGAAAACATGGACAGGACGAGACAACAGGCAAGCGAAGCGCTTTTGATTTTGGATTTTAAAGACATACTACCTCCACGGGAACGAATTTTTCAGATTGGTTTGCGCCCTCGCGCAAGTCGGACAAGCTACACATCGAAACTAACTATCGGGAAAGCGGCGTTCGAGTCAATTCAAGAGATGGCTGAAACGCCCGGATGAGTTGCAATATTTGCGAACGTAAAATTCAATTCCCGATTATACATAAAATTTTGAGGCTTGTTAAACAAACATTCGATTTTCGCGGCGCGAAAACGATCACGAACGCGCGCCCGGCGGCAACCGGCAGCGTTTACAAAACTTTACGTGAAAATAAACTTTTCGCTGCAAGGCTTTCGGGCGCGCTTCGTTCAGCAAATGACGACGGCGGAAAGAGCTTATTTCAGACCGCCGGCACGAAAAAAAGTAATAAAATATTACGAAAGGGGGAAATATTTATGATACGGAAATACTTTAATACGGGATTGAATTTATTGATCGTCGTCGGATTGCTGAGCGCCGCCGCGCTCGCGCAGGGAAGTCGGCGAAATGATCTGGGCGCCAAGCGCTGGCAACTGACGGAACTGAACGGCGCGCGCGTCTCCGGCTCGAAAGCGTTTCTGGAAATCGAGCCGTCGCTCGACCGCGTCAACGGCAACGCGGGCTGCAACCGGATGTTCGGCGGCGTTTCGGTGTCGGGCAGAAATATAAACTTCAGCGGCATCGGCACGACCCGCATGGCGTGCGCCGAAAGGGGCGCGATGAAGCTCGAAGCCGATTTCACGCGCGCGCTCGAACGCGTCACGCGGTTCGAGAGAACCGGCAATAATCTGAATCTTTACGCCCGCAACCGGCTGGTTCTGAAGTTCAGGGGCGCGGATAAAAAAGAACCCGAAGACGATTCCGCGGCGCGGCTCGAAAACCGGAAATGGGTGCTGGAATCGATCAAAAACCGCCGCCTGCCGCGTCTCGAAACCGCGCCGTTCATCAACTTCGACAAAACTAAGGGGAGCGCGGGCGGCGATACGGGCTGCAACGCGTTCGGCGGAAATTACTCGACGACGCGCGACGCGATCGCCGTCACGAACATCGTTTCGACGATGCGCGCCTGCATCGAGGACGAGCGCATGAACGTCGAAAGGGAATTCAAAAACGCGCTGGAAAACGCGAACCGTTTCGAGATCGCCGCCGGAAAACTGAACCTTTACCGCAACCGCGATCTGCTTCTGACTTTTCGCGCGGAAAACGAATAATGAGAGTCGGCTTGAAGCGAGGTCGTTTGAACGGAAGTTGGCTGAGCCGAATGAATTAAATGAAAAAGACCGCGTTCGGTGAAAGCCGAACGCGGTCTTTTTCATTTAGCCGAATCAGTCAACTCATTAAAAGTTGAAGCGCGCGCCGAACTGAAGTTGTCTGGCGGGCGCGGCGGACGTGAATCCGAGCGGCGCGGTCGGCGATACGTCGCGGCGTCCGCGCGGATTGAGCGGAATGCAGCCTTGAATAGTGTCGCTCACGCAAGACGTGCCGACGACGTTGTTGATGCCGTTGAAATTGACGTGGTTGAACAAATTGAACGCCTCGAACGTCAATTCCAGAAAACGCTGTTCCTTGACGAAAAAGCGCCGCGCGAGCCGCATGTCGAAACTGTAATAAGGCTCGCCGCGCCCCGTGTTTCTGCCGACGCCCGCCGGACGGTCGTTGTAAAGGCGGCTGTCGTTGTTCGTGTCGAACCCGATCAGCAGATTGAACGGGCGACCGCTGCCGGCCGTGAAGATCGGCGAGAACACGAAATCGCGCAAAAACGCGTTTTCGAACGGGCTGATGAAAACGCCGCTCAAAACCAGACGATGCCGCTGGTCGAAAGCCGAAAGGCTGCGGTCGTCGCGAATGTTCAGCGGGTTCTGCGCCAAGTAATCGGTGTTGAAATCGGTCGCCTCGTCGATCGTTTTCGAAAGCGTGTAATTGGCGTTGATGCTGTAATTGCGGGCGAAACGCTTCGTGACCTGCAGCGTTCCGGCGTGGTAAAAGCTGTTCGCGACCGATTGATATTCGGCGTCGAGCGCGAAACGCGGCAGGAAATTGCCGGTCAAGCCCTGTCCCGTCGCGGAACAGTTAAAAGCCGCGGGCGGCACGCCCGGAATCGTGTAGCACCCGAGCTCGGTCGCGTTCAGGACCGGCTGATTCGTGAACGGGCTGATGCCGGTAATCGCGTATTTGCGGACGTCGACCGGGCGCACGATATGAATGCCGCGCGAAAACAGGTAGCTCGCTTCGGCGGTGAAGCCGCCGCCGAGGTCCTGCTGGATCGCGCCGCTGACCTGGTAGGTTTCCGGATTCTGGAAGTTTTCGCCGATGCGGATGCGCGCTTCGAGCGGTCTGCCCGGCGCGGTGTTCAGACCGAACTGCGTCAAATCGGACGCGACGATCTGGCGGCTGCCGATCACGCCCTGCGCGAGCAGCGTTTGGTAAATAAAGACCGAGCTGTACGTGCTCGGCAGCGTCGCCGCCGCGACGACGATGTTGATGTTGTAGTCTTCGGTGCCGGACGCGAGCGTGTTGACGACGTTCGTGATCTGGTTGTCGATCTGCCCGGTGAAGATGCCGGCGCCGGCGCGCAGCACGGTTTTCGCGTTGTTGAAAACGTCCCACGAGAAACCGACGCGCGGCTGGAAATTGTTTTTATCGGTCGGCACCGGGTCGGCTTCGTTCTGAATGAAATAACGCAGACCGTAATTGAGCGTCAGATTCGGGCGAATCTTCCACGTGTCCTGACCGAAGACCGAAAAGCGCTGGCTGCTGCTGTAAAATCCCGGCAGCCCGAAGCCCTGCTGGTAGACCTGCGGCGCGTTGATGTTGTACGCCTGCAGCGCGTTGATCGTGTTGTTGGCGTTGCAGAGCGAATTTCTGAACGCGAGCGCCTGCGCCTGCGTGATGAAATTCGAAGCGACGTCCGCGGCGAGCTGCCCGCCGAGCGGCGCGGCGAGACACTGCGCGCCGGTCGCGGTCGTGCCGGCGATCGCGTTGCGCTGCGCGGCGGAAAAAACGGACGAGAACGGCAGCGCACCGAAACGGAACGTGCCGGGCAGGTAAGTTTCCGAGTTCGTGCCGATGCGGTTAAATTGCAGGACGGCGCCGGCTTTGATCGTGTGCGTGCCGCGCACGAAGGAAATCGTGTCGGCGAGATCGAACGAACGCGTGATGCTGTCGGACGGCAGAAAGATGTCGCGCCCGAAGTTGCCGTAACCCAGGATATTGATCTCCGGTCCGAACGGATCGTTCGGCGTGACGGTCAATTGGTAATACGAAAACTGCGCGCGAAACTCGTTGACGGTTTTCGGATCGAAAATGTGCGTTTCCGAAAACAGGATGCCGCCGCTCGGCGATTCGACCGTGCGCCCGCGCGAAACGGCGTTGAGCGCGCCGGTCGCCTGATTTTCGCCGCTGAACCACGCGTAGTTCAGGCGGACGAAGGCGCTGTCCTTGTCGCTGAAACGATGATCGACCCGACCGGAAACGAGCGCGCTGTTTTCGCTCGCCGGAAACTGCCCGTTGGTCGCGGCGTAGAGATTCGTCGTCCGGGCGCTCGGCACCGTCAAAACGCCGCGCACGCCGACGGCGAGCGGCGCGAAAGCCGGGCGCGACGCCAGATAATTCAAAAACGCGTTCTGGTCGCCGACGACCGGGTTTCCCGGCGCGATCTGCAGGCCGTTAACGAGCGATTGGTTGAGCGTCACGAACGACGTTTGATTCTGCCGCAAGCCCTCGGCGGAAGCGAAGAAAAAGGTTTTGTTTTCGACGATCCTGCCGCCGATCGAGCCGCCGAACTGCTGGCGGCTGTACGGCGATTTGCCTTCCGGGTTGAAGTCGAAGGCGTTGCGCGCGTCGAATCTTTTATCGCGGAAATAGCCGAAGATGCTGCCGTGAAAATCGTTCGTGCCGGTTTTCGAGACGATGTTGACCATCCCGCCCGACGCGCCGCCGTACTCGGCGTTGTAGCTGTTGCGGTCGACCTGAAATTCCTGCACGGCCTCCTGGCTGACGACGTTGCGCGCGCCGCCCGACGGCGTGTCGGCGGTCGAACCGTCGACGTTGATCGAATTGCCGCGCCCGTTGTTGCCGCCGAAGCTCAAGCCCGACTGCGGCGTCTGCGCGACGCGGAAATCGGTCGAGTCGTTGACGTTGTCGGCGTCGTTGACGCCCGGCGTGAGAAGCGCGAAATCGAGGAAATTGCGGCGGTTGATCGGCAGATTATTTAATTGCCGCGCGCTGATGACGGTTGACTGCTGCGTTCTTTCCGTGTCGACGAGCGCTTGCTCGTCGCTCAAAACGTCGACCACCGCGTCGACGTTGCCGACCGCCATGCTCGCGTCGAGCGCCAGCTGCTGACCGACTTCGAGCAGGACGTTGTTGAACGTCTTGGAGGCAAATCCGGTCGCCGTGACCTTCACCGTATAGGTGCTCGGCGGCAGCGAAAGGATCACGTAATTTCCCTGTTCGTCGGTCGTCACCGTGCGCGTCGTGCCCTTGTTGTTGTCCGTCGCCGTGACGGTCGCGCCGGCGAGCGCGCCGCCGTTCGGGTCGGTGACGTTGCCGCGCAGCTCGGCGGTCGCGGATGTCTGCGCGAGCGCCGGTATCGTCCCGACGCAAAGCAGCGCCCAAATCCAAATAATAGTTTTCATTTTCTTCATAGAATTGCCTCCAACAGTCAAATAAATTAGGAAACCTGCTTGTTCGGCGGAAAAAGTTCGGAAGAACTTTGCGCTTCGGAATTTGTAAAGTGCGGCGACCGCCTTTATTCAGCCGCGCAGCAAACCGTTTAAAGCCATGTCGCAAACGTCGCGGCAAACCTTCTCGACCGGAAGCTTACCGTTCGAGCGGTACCAGCGCGAAAGCCACAAAATCATGCCGAACAGCGTAAAGGTCGCGGTCGTCAGATCGATGTCGTTGAGCTTTTCGTCGGCCCGAATTTCGACCAGCGTTTCGCGCACGAACTCGAAATACTCGCGCCGCCGTTTCACGATCGTTTCGCGCTGCGCGAACGAGAGCGAATTCATCTCGTGCGAAACGATGATCACGGCGTGATTGCCCTCGGCGGCGAGCCGCGCGTGATTGTAAATGATGAACCGCAGCCGTTCTTCCGGCTCCTCGATTTTGCGCGCCGGGTCCAAAACCTCGTCTTTGACGTTGTCGAGCCCGAGCTCGACGATCCGGTAGAGAAGCTCCTGCTTGCTTTCGAAATAATAGTAAAGCCCGGCTTTCGTCATGTTCAGGGCGGTCGCGATGTCGGAGAGCGAAGTCGATTCGACGCCCCTTTCGACGAAGAGCTGCGCCGCCAGCAGGTAGAGTTCCTGCGCGCGATCGAGACTTTTTTGCGAACCGTTTTTCGGCATCGTCAGCTTCGGCGGAAAACTTTGCGCGGCGGCGCATTATAATCGGCGCGCCCGCTTAAATTCGATTGCTTCGTATGATAAATTATGTTAGTTTTTTACTTACCGTTCGGTAGAATTTAACTAAAGTTAATCGACAATCTCCAAATTGTCAAGATTTTCGCGATCCGAAAACGGAAATTATTAAAAGTAAATTGGTTTTACCAATTTAGCCGTCAGTGGTCGGTTGTCAGAAAGATTCTTCGAAGCGGGATTTTAGCTTGCAGCGACGACGAATGAAAATTAAGAAAACTGATCACCGACCGCTGACCGCCGACCACCATTATGACAGCCATCGAATCCAGCCGGCAGGCGCCGATCAGAACCAGCGACGATTACATTAACTCTCTACGCGGAAGAAACCTGAAAGTTTATCTTTTTGGCGAGTTGATCGACGAGCCGGTCGATCATCCGATCGTTCGACCGAGCATCAACGCGGTCGCCGAAACTTACGCTTTGGCGGAAAGCGAGCCGGAGCTCGCGACGGCGACATCGCATCTGACGGGCGAGCGCGTCAATCGTTTCCTGAACATCGCGATGAACCGCGACGACGTCGTTCTGCAGAACAAGATGCAGCGGCGGCTCGGACAGTTGACCGGCACCTGTTTTCAGCGCTGCGTCGGCATGGACGCGCTCAACGCGCTGTATTCGGTGACGTTCGAGGTCGACGAAAGATACGAAACCGCCTATCACGGACGGCTCAAAACTTTTATCACGGAAATTCAAAGACGAAACCTCGTCATCGGCGGCGCGATGACCGACGTCAAGGGCGACCGCTCGCTAGCGCCGCACGAACAGGCCGACCCGGATTTATTCGTGCACGTTACGCGCCGCACGCCGGAAGGCGTTTATATTACGGGCGCGAAAGCGCACCAGACCGGCTGCCTCAACTCGCACTGGCTGATCGTCATGCCGACGATGCGGCTCACGGAAAACGATCGAAATTACGCGATCGTCGGAGCGATTCCGGTCGACGCGGAAGGCATTACTTATATTTACGGTCGTCAATCGTGCGACACGCGCGCGCTCGAAGGCGGCGCGATCGACGCCGGCAACGCCGCTTTCGGCGGGCAGGAGGCGATGGTCATTTTCGACGACGTATTTATCCCGAACGAGCTCGTTTTCATGGACGGCGAGACGGAATTCGCGTCGATGCTCGTCGAACGCTTTACGTGTTACCACCGCCGCAGTTACGTCTGCAAAGCGGGCGTCGGCGACGTCCTGATCGGCGCGGCGGCGCAGATCGCCGAGTACAACGGCGTCGAAAAGGTTTCGCATATCAAAGAAAAGCTCGTCGAAATGACGCATCTCAACGAAACGATCTACGCGACCGGCATCGCGTCGAGCTATCAGTCGAAACCGACCCGCTCGGGCGCATTTCTGAACGACGACATGATCGCCAACGTCTGCAAGCATCACGTGACGCGTATGCCGTACGAGATCGGGCGGCTCGCGCAGGATCTCGCCGGCGGCATGATGGTCACGATGCCGTCCGAAGCCGATTTTCGCAGCGAGGAAATCGGGCACCTCCTGGAAAAATATTTAAAGGGACGCGCCGACGTGCCGACCGAAAATCGCGTGCGCATCCTGCGCCTCATCGAAAACATGACCTTGGGCAGAAACGCGGTCGGCTACCTGACCGAATCGATGCACGGCGCCGGTTCGCCGCAGGCGCAGCGCATTCAAATCGCCCGGCAGATGCAGATCGAATTTAAAAAGCGGCTGGCGAAAGAACTCGCCGGCGTCGAAGAACGAACGCGCGGGCAATTGACGAGCGAAATCGCCGATTATTTCGGCAAGGTGTTCGATACAAACGTCTGAGAAATAATTTATTAATTTTTCAAAAGTTCTAAAATCGCGTAATCTTAAATCTTTCTTCCCGTAAATAGCCTATGAATCAAAAACAAGCGGGTTGGTACGCGCTCGCGGTTTTGTTTTTAATCAACGCGCTGAATTTTTTCGACCGCCAGATCATCGGCGTCGTCGGCGAGCCGATCCGCACGGAATTCGGGCTCGGCGATTCCGAACTCGGCGCGCTGAATGTCGCTTTTACCTTGATCTACGCGTTCGTCGGGCTGCCGCTCGGTAAATTGGCTGATGTTTTTAAGCGCAAAACCATTCTTTCGGTCGGCGTTTTCGTCTGGAGCCTTTTCACCGCCGCTTCCGGCTTCGCGCAGAGTTTCTGGCAGATTTTCGCGCTGCGGCTCGGCGTCGGCGTCGGCGAGGCGTCGTGCGCGCCGGCGGCGAATTCTCTGATCGGCGATTATTTCCCGTCGGAAAAGCGCGCCAAAGCGACTTCCATCTTCATGCTCGGTCTGCCGGTCGGATTGGCTTTGAGTTTCGCCGTTTCGGGCGCGGTCGCGAAAAATTACGGCTGGCGCTGGGCTTTTCTCGTCGCCGGGCTGCCGGGGCTGTTGTGCGTCGCGCTCGCCGCGCTGATCCGCGAACCGGCGCGCGGCGCGGTCGAGAAAATCAACGTCGGCGCGAAATCGCGCGAAGGCTCGGCTTTCTGGAACGTTTTGCGGACGCCGACGATCGGCTGGCTGATCTTGTCGGGCGCGCTGCACAATTTCAATCTTTACGCGCTTTCCGCCTTCATCACGCCTTATCTGATGCGCTTTCACGGGCTCGACATTCAAAACGCCGGTTTCGTTTCGACCGTCATTTACGGCTTGCTGAGCTTGCCCGGACTGCTGCTCGGCGGCGCTCTCGGCGACTGGGCGAACCGGCGGCGCGAGGACGGCGCGCTCTTGATTTTGACCTTCGCGATCCTGCTTTCGATCCCGTTTTTCTTTTTCGCGCTTCGCGCGGAAGCCGGCAGCGTCGCGCGATTCGCGGTGCTGATGGGCGCGAGCGTGACCTTGATGTATTTTTACTACTCGATCGTTTACGCGACGATCGCCGAAGTCACGGAACCGGCGGCGCGGGGCACGGCGATGGCGGTTTATTTTATGGCGATGTATCTTCTCGGCGCGTCGTTCGGCCCGTACGTCGTCGGAAAGGTCAGCGATTATTTTTCGCAGCAGGCCGCGCTCGCCGCCGGCATCGCGGTGTTGAGCAAGGAAGCGATCGAGCCGTTCCGCGCCGCCGGTTTGCGTTCGGCGATGCACATTGTCCCCGGCTTGAGCACGCTGCTGATGCTCGTGATCTTCGCCGCGTCGCGAACGGTCAAACGGGACGTCGAGAAGATTCAAAGCTGGATGCGCGACAATTTGGAAAGGTGAAAAAAACTTTGGAAAGCGATTCGAAAAAGATCACCGAAATCGAGCCCTTCTGGTGCGCGGCGGCGAACGTCAAAAAAGAAAATTCATTCGGCGCAGAACGCGTGGAAAGACCGGGCACGAAACATTTTCGCGGCGGCGCGAAGGTTTACATCGCCGACGTTTACTGGGGCATGTGCGACAGCGTGACCGTCATCGGTCATCATCGCAACAGCGGGCGCTATATTAAAATCGACATCCACGTCAAACGGCTCGAAAATTTCCGGCTCGAATTGGTTTACAGCCCGAAAGTCGCGGCTTTGATCGACAGGGACTTCGATCGGAGAGCGAACGTCAATGCGGGATTTTACACGAAGGAATACGCCGAGCAAATAATCGCGGCGTTGCCGCTGTGGATCGAAAATTACCATACGAGGGAAGAATAAGAAACCGGTTAAATTTATGAAAACAAAAATTTTATTTCTTTCAATTGTTTTATTTTTGCTTTCTGCGAATGTTTTCGCGCAAAGACAGCAAAGCGCGACTTCGTTCGTCGGATCGTTTTATAAGTTTCATCGTGCGCGGTCGCTCGCCTTCAATGCAATCGAAGTCAATGCACGTAAGCGCTGGTTTACGGCTGAACTGAACAGGCTTTTGCAAAATGAAGTGCGGCGGCAAAAGGAATTTACAAAGCGCAATCCCGACGAAAAACCGCATTTCGGCGACGGTTTTCCGTTCGCGCCCATCGAAGAGTGTTACAAAAACGGGAATGAAATCAAAAATGTTCTTAAACTTAGCGCGCCTAAATCAATCCGAAATAAAACTGTGGTGGAAGCGAAATTTTATTATCCGAGGGCTTGCAGCGCCGGCGGCGAATTGGCTGGCGTCGAAAAGATCGAACTCGTTAAAAGCAAAGGCGGCTGGCTGATAAGCGATTTGATTTACGCGGACGGCAAACGTTTGTCCGACGATTTGAAACGGACAGAATATTAATATTTGTTCATTTGTTCATTGAGTCATCGATTCATTTTCATTTTTGAAATGTTCGAACGAACAAATGAATCAATGACTGAATGATTAAACTATGACCGCAAAAATACCGCGCCGCAAAGAAAACGATTACACTCCGGAAGCCGCCGCCGAGCGGCGCGCGTTCGTTAAAGAGCAGCGAAACGTCGAGTTGAATCACGTCGGCGGCTTTTCGTTCGACCCGCAGGTTTTGCCCGGCAACATCGAAAATTTCATCGGCGTCGCGCAAATTCCGATCGGATTGGCGGGACCGCTCGTCGTCGACGGCGAATTCGCGAAGGGCGAGTTTTTCGTGCCGCTCGCGACGACCGAAGGGACGTTGGTCGCGTCCTACAATCGCGGCATGAAATTATTGCGCGAAGCGGGCGGCGTGCGCGTGACGGTGGTCGACGACGCGATGCAGCGCGCGCCGGTCTTCGTCTTCGAATCGGCGCGCGCGGCGCGCGATTTCGGCGCGTGGATCAAGGATAATTTCGCCGCGATCAAAGAACGCGCCGACGCGACCACGAGCGCCGGGCGACTTCGCGACGTCCAGCAATTTCCGGCGAGCCGTTTTCTGTATCTCAGATTCAACTACACGACCGGCGACGCCGCCGGACAGAACATGGTCGGACGCGCGACGAAAGCCGCCTGCGACTGGATCAAAGAAGTTTATCCCGGCATCGAGCGTTATCAACTGGAGGGAAGCCTCGCGACCGACAAAAAGACTTCGTATGTTAATACGCTTCATACGCGCGGCAAAAAAGTGATCGCCGAAGCCGTGATTCCCGCCGGCAAACTTATGGAAATAATGCACGTTTCGGTCGCGCAGATTTTCGAAGCGCGGCTCGCCTCGCAGCTCGGCGGCTACATCGCCGGCGTCAATAACAACGGCGCGCATTCGGCGAACGGCATCACGGCGATGTTCATCGCCTGCGGGCAGGACGTCGCGAACGTCGCCGAATCGTCGGCCGCCGCCGTTTACGCGGAAATCACGCGCGGCGGCGATTATTATTTTTCGGTGACGATTCCTTCTTTGATCGTCGCCACCTACGGCGGCGGCACCGGTTTGCCGACGCAGCGCGAATGCCTCGAGCTGCTCGATTGCTACGGGAAAGACAAGGCGAAAAAATTCGCCGAGATCGTCGCGGCGACCGTGCTCTGCGGCGAATTGTCCCTCGGAACCGCTGTCATCGCCGACGAATGGGTTTCGTCGCACGAGCAGCTCGGGCGTAATCGCTGATTTTTAGCCGCGAACGAACACGAAAAAACACGAATTAAATTGATTGTTTTAATTCGTGTCATTCGTGTTCGTTCGCGGCTAAAAATACTTTTGGGTCAAGACTAGATAAGAACTGATATAGAATAGTTAAATCTAGCGATGACAGTTAATTACCAGCGATTTGTTCGTGCACGAATTTCTAAAGCTAAATTTCGACAAATTTTGCGCTCCTTTGCGCTTGATTTGAATGCCAC
>DATCMK010000026.1:0-43733 GCA_036563455.1 Pyrinomonadaceae bacterium
CACGTCGGCGATGAAGCGGTAACCGTGGCGGCGGACGGTCTTGATGTATTTCGGCTGGTGCGCGTCGTCGCCGAGCACGACGCGCAATTGGCGGATGTTGAACGTCAGATTGCTTTCCTCGACGAAACTGCCCGCCCAGATCGTTTCCAGAATTTCTTCCTTGCCGAGCAGCCGACCGGGGTTTTCGACAAAGAAAGTCAACAGCTCGAATCCCTTCGGCGTGATGAGGATCGGCTCGCCGCCGCGCGTCAGAGTCTTTTCCCGGGCGTCGAGCCGGAAGTCGCCGAATTCGTATATCTGATTGAAAGGAAAAGACATAACCTCTCTAGGATAATTCTAATGTTTCTCTCATCTCCGAAAATAAGCCAGCTAGGAAACAACTAATTTAATTCTCATCTGTTTCTCAGGACTTCCGATTCCGACTGTTTGTAAAGTGAACGACAGATACATTCTACCCGAACTTTTCGATTTGGCGAAGATGAAGAAAAAGCGGTTCGGGAAGAAACGGCGGGTGAAGCCCGGATTAACGATTCGGAGCCCGCAAATAAACTGAAATTCGATCCCCGAAAAATTTTCGAGGGGATTTTTATCAAAAGTTCAAACGAGGAAAAAAGATGCGGAAAGTGTTTTTGAAATTAAACGGTATCGAAGGCGATTCGCAAAACGAGCGGCACCCGGGCGCGATCGAGGTCGCGAGTTTTTACTGGGGCAGCCAGCAGGCGCCGTCGGCGCGCGGCGGCGCGGTCGCGGGGCACGGCGATCTGACGATCGTCAAGCGCGAGGACAAAACGTCGCCGGATTTAGTCGCCGCGGCGTTGACCGGGCAGAACTTTCAGGGACAGTTGACGCTCGAAGACTTTTCGGCGGGCAGACTCGTGCGGTCGATCGTTTTCGAACTGCAGGCGGTCGCGGTCGGCGCCGTCACCGGCATCGCCGCGGGCGAAGTCGTGAACTTGAACTGCCGGCGCATCAGGCTGCTTCATTCGGCGAAGGGCGCCGCGGGAGCGGGAAAAAAGGAGACGGAAGTAACGATCATGAAAAGAAATTTAGTCATTTTATCGATAATTTTAGCCGCTCTGGCGCTCTGCGTGACGAGCGTTTCGGCGCAGTTCAACATCAAGCTGCCCGATATAAAAATCAAAAAAACGGTCAAAGATCCGACGAAAAACAAGGAAACGAACACGACCGACAATAACGATATCAACAATAACCGGAACAATAACCAGACCAATAATAACGGTCTTAAGAACAAGACGGACGGCAAATTGATTTACCCGTACACGATGCCGACGAACGTGCCGGTTTTTCTGAAAACCAAGATTCAAATCGCGCCGGTCGTGCATAACGAGTACTGGAAAATGAAGGGGCAGAGCAATTTTTCGAGCTGGGTTCCGAAAATGCGTTTCAGCCTGTTTTACAACAACGAAAAGGAAATAAATTACGGGGTCGAATATTACAACCCGGACGGTTCGGTGTGGTTCAGCGAAAAACTCCAATCGTCCGGCAGAAACGCCGAACGCACGATCGATTACGAAAGCGCGAGCCCGTTCGAAAACGGCCTGCTCGATACCAAATCGACGAACGGCACGGGCGTTTACGGTTTCAAAGTCACGAATCTCGACACGAACGAAGTGCTCATCAAGGGCAAATTCAAGGTCGGCAAGTTCAGCCTCGACAACGACGGGCGCAGCAAAAACAAGATGTCTTTCTACGTCGATCACGACTGGCTGATGCCGTACGCGCAAATCGGTTTTCACCACGCCTTCGACGGCGCCGGCGCGATTCCGATCGAATCGAGCGTCTGGCTGAAAGGCGATCTCAATTTAAGCGATCTCGAAGGGCGCGTGTTTTATAAAGGTCAGCAGATCGCGTCGACCAAGGACGAAACGAGCGGCGTCTCGATCGTCGAGGAACGCAGCTCGGAATTCGCGGCGGCTTACCAGCAGGCGGACAAGATCTGGAAGCGCTACCAGCTCTTCTTCAACAATTTCCGGATGGACGGCAACGGTTCCTACAATCCGGAATATTTCCCGAGCGCGCACTTCGCCGATAAAAATCCGGGCGAATACACGGTCAAGGTCTACCAAAACGGCGCGCCGATTCGCGAGTTCGCCTTTACGGTCGGCGCGGACGGGCGCTTCGTCAACCCGGCTTACGCGAGCCAGATACCGCTGCCCTATTACCGCTTCGTCGTGCCGGTCAAGTTTACGGGCGCGGGCGAAAAATGGGACCAGGCGGCGTGGAAAACGGATTCATTCTACGGAAATCCTTTGACGGGTTTCGCAATTCAATAAAACGGCAATTATTAAAAGGAGAAAATTACTATGGCAGGAAAAGATTATGGTTTATACGCGGTGGTCGGGATTTACGACAAAGATCCGGATATTCCGACTCCGACGTCGCATTACACGCTCGAAATCGAACGGTTCGGAATCAGAAAAGGTCAGGAATTGTCGTCCGACGAGATGTACACGAAAGGAATCGGCACGATGGGCGCGATTTTTAAGGCGATGAAAAGACCGAGCCCGATGTCGATCGTGTGGGCTCCGTCGAGCGGTCAGAAAATGCTTTTTACAGATCTTAAGAAGCGGAAGCTTCAGATCGAGATCAGCTTTGTGCGCTCGGGCAACCGGACGACGAACCCGAACGTGGTCGATCTGATGACGATGGACAATGTCCGCGTCCGGAGCGTCGCGCCGGAACTGGTCAAGGCGAACGGCAGCGGCATGCAGAAAATGGAACGCATCGACGCGGTTTTTACAAAGTTCGAATTTTGAGGGGCGAAAAAAAAACAGTGATTTTATAGATAAATGGAGAAATAGAAATATGTTAGGAGAAGCTATTACAAACAATAACGCAACCGCAACCAACTACGATTACCGCGAAACGCTCGTGACGTCGCAGAAAGTCAACTGGCGCATCGAGGACATCATCGGCGGCGATAAGGGACTCGATTTTTCGAAACCGTTCATGCCGGAATCGCTCGCGCGCATCCGCGAACTGGATTTTCTGAACGCCGACGAAAAGCTCGTTCTCAATCAAATAAAAGGGCATACGTACCTGCAGATTTTCGGGCTCGTCGAGGAATTCATCCTGCCGTTCGTGCTCGATCACGTGCGCCCGTCGCTCGACCGGGACGATTACCGCGTGCGCGCGTTTCTGCAGTTCGCCGGCGAGGAAGCCAAGCACATCCAGCTCTTTAAGACCTTCACGGCGGAGTTTCATAAGACGTTTCCGGTCAAGTGCGAAACGATCGGTCCGCCGTCGGCGGTCGCGACCGCCGTGCTCGCGCACCAGCCGCTCGCCGTCGCGCTCGCGATCCTGCTGATCGAATGGATGTCGCAGATTCATTACACCGGCAGCATCAAGGACGATCAGGTGCTGGACCCGCAATTCAAAAACCTTCTGAAATTTCACTGGCTCGAAGAAGCGCAGCACGCGAAGCTCGACACCCTGATGGTCGAATCGCTGGCCGACGGAATGACCGAGGCGGAAATCGAAAAGGCGGTCGACGAATTTTTGGAGATCGGCGGCTTTTTGGATGACGGCACGCGCCAGCAGACGATTTTCGATCTCGAGGCCTTCGAGCGCGCGACCGGCAGAACGCTTACGGAAGGCGAACGCGAGGTCTTCATCTCGGTTCAGCACCAGGCGAACCGCTACACGTACATCGGTTCGGGCTTGACGCATCCGCGCTTTCTCGAAACGGTCGGCAAATTGAGCCCGGCGCAGAGAAGCCGGATCGAAGAGATCGCGCCGGTTTTCTGCTGAAAAAGTTTTTGGTCTCGCCCGTCTTGAAGCCGCTTCTCTCGGTCTCCAAGCAAATGCGTTCAAAGCCTCGCGAAAGCTCTTGAAACGGCTGCGCGGCGGGCGAAACCCAAACCGGTATAAAAAAAGAGGAATTATGAAAAAGCTTATCAGTTCATTGTTGGTTTTCGCGGTTCTGTTCTTGTCGAACGTCGCCGCGGCGGACGCGCAAAGCGCGAAAAAAATTCAGTTTCCGAAGGGCAGATCGTCGGCGACGGTGCGCGGCAACACGGGAAAATACGGCGTTTACTACGAACTGCGTTTGAAGGGCGGTCAGAAAATGACGCTCAACCTTTCGCCGGCGTCGAAAGTCGGCGTCAAGGTCGAGCGAACGGGCGGCGCGGAGGTTCTGCTGCGCGAGGAACGCGGCGGCGCTTACACGCTGTATTTCGAGGAAGGCGGCGACGTCTCGATTTTTGTCGGTTCGACCGGCGGAAAATCGGTGCCGTTCACGCTGACCGTGAGCGTCGCGCGGATGACTGATATTTAAGGAGTAGAAAAGGAGAAAAATTATGCCAACACAATGGAATCCGGAAATCCGGGAAACCAAACAACTAAAGGTTTACAACATGGGCGGCGGCTGGAGCGCCGCGGTCAACGCGGGCATCGCGTCGTTCAACAATCTCGGCTTCGGCGTCAAGCTGGTCACGGTCAAGGAAAAGGAAGCGGCGAACATCGTCGTCATGCTGTCGGACGGCTCGGACTCGTACACTTGGGGTGATCACACGATCACCGTCAATTTTAACGCCGAGCGGCTGCACGGAAAGGCGCGCACGATCGCCACCGGCGGGAAAACGCTGACCATCGATTTCGCCGTCGTTTTCCTGCCCGGCAAGGTGCGCAAACCGACGCCGAAACAGAAAGAAGCGATCGTCGTTCATGAATTGATTCACGCGAGCGGTTTGAACGGCTTGACGCCCGCCGGCGTGAAGCTCGCCGACGACGACCACGACCAGGTCGGCATTATGGTCGCGCAGCTCGTCGAGTACGGCGACGGCGTGATGGAAATGCTGCCGGAAAAAGGCGCCACTAAGATGACGCCGGTTCGCGTCGGCGGGCAGACGATGTGCAAGATGCGGATGCTCTGGAGCTCGGGACCGACCTGCTGAGCCGTTAACTTCCCCCGAAAAATAAAGATTTTCGGCTCCGCCGCGCGCGGAGCTCGGGAGAACTTCGCGCAAAATCGAGGGATTTTGCGCCGCCAAACGGGCGCCGGAAGGCGCGGAATTAATAAATACGTTTAATAAAAAAGTGAGGAGAGAATGAAATATAAAGGATTTATCAAAGGTTTTCTGACAATCGCCCTGACGCTCGCCGCGCTGGTCGGCGCGTCGGCGCAGGACGGGCAGCAGACGGAGGCGAGCCCGTCGGGCGAAAACGTCGTGCTGCAGTGGAACCGCGTGCTGCGCGAAACAATCAGCACGCCCGGACAGCATCCGGCTTCCATAATGCCGGTGCGCTCTTACGCGATCATGCACGCCGCGATGTTCGACGCCGCGAATTCGATCGACGGCACTTACCGCGCCTATCTGACTGACGTGCCCGGTTCGCCGAACGCTTCGCAGGAAGCCGCCGCCGCGCAAGCCGCCCGCGACGTGCTCGCCGGGTTATACCCGACGCGCGCGGCGATTTTCGATGACGAACTGTTCGCTTCGCTGGAAGGCATCGAACCGAACCGCCGCGCGCAGGGCGTTCGGGTCGGGCAGTTCGTCGCACGGCGCATTTTGGAATTGCGCGCGAACGACGGTTGGAACGCCGCGCCGCCGCCGTTCAATCTGCCGGCCACGCCCGGCAGCTGGCAGCCGACGCCGCCCGCCAATTCCGCCGCGACGTTCACGCATTACCCGGCGGTCGTGCCGTTCGCGCTGCATTCGAGCAGCCAGTTCATGCCGAATCCGCCGCCGGCGCTGACAAGTCCCGAATACGCGCGCGATCTGAACGAAGTCAAGGAACTCGGCGCGGCGACGAGCGCCGTGCGCACCGCCGATCAGACGAAGGTCGCGCAGCTCTGGGCGAACGTCAATACGCCGACGAATTTTCTGTTCGTCTGGAACAACGTCGCGCGCACCGTCGCGCTCGAAAAGGCAACCCCGACGATCGAAACGGCGCGGCTCTTCGCGCTGACCAATATAGCGCTGCACGACGCGCTGCAGACGGCGTTCGCGAGCAAGTTTCAATACGGCTTATGGCGACCGGTGACGGCGATCCGCCGCGCCGACGAGGACGACAATCCGGAAACGGCGCCGGACGCGAACTGGTCGTCGCTCATCGCCACGCCGCCCTACCCGTCGTACGCGGGCAATATGGCGACGATCGGCGCTTCGCAGGCGACCGTCCTCGCGCTGTTTTTCGGACGCGACGACATCCCGTTCTCGCATACCTGGGAGGGCGCCGGCGGCGCGACGCGCCGCTACGTCGGGTTTACGGCGATGGCGAACGAGCAGGCCGAAGCGCGCATTTACGGCGGCATTCATTATCGTTTCGACAACGTCGCCGGACAATCGATCGGACGCAACGTCGCCAATTACGTTTTTCAAAATCTGCTGCGCCCGCGCATCAGCGAGCGCCGGAAACCGACATGGTAAATCGCGGAATCATTATAAGCAATAAAAGGAGAAAAATTATGAGAAAGAATTCGATTTTAATGACGGCGTTCCTGATCGTCGTCGCGCTCGGCGCGCACGCCGCTTCGGCGCAGATCACGATCACGCTGCCGAAGTTCCCGAAAATCAAAAAACCGAATCAGGTGCAGACGCAGACCGATTCGACGAACGGTCAAGCCGACCAAACGGACGTTCGATCGAAGGAAATCAAAACCAACGCGGCGGACGGCAACTGCGACGGAAACATTTGGGTGCAGTCGCACCTGGAAGACATCGGCAAAAGGCAAAAAGAGGTCGAAAGCTTCACGCCCGAGCGCGGCTGGCTCATCAACGCCAACAATTACGACCATTTATTGTACGCCGTCTCGCCCGCCGCGCGGGAAAAATGGCTGAGCGGCGCGAACGCGCTCGCTTACAAAAACTGCCTCGCCGCGGGTTTCGACCGGCTCGCGGCGGCGGCGGCGAACAAACTGCCGCTGTTTTTGCCGAACACCGGCGCTTACGCGCAGCGCAACGCGGCGGAGGTGAGTTTGATGAAGACGAAAATCAGCGATCTCGCCGACCATAAGGTTTTTTACGCGGGCATTCAGGAGGCGAACTGGCTGGTCGACAAAAACGAGTACGGTATTCCGAAAAACAGATACAAGCACGGCATGGTCTATGTGCGTTACGTGCCGAACGACCACCCGTACTGCCGCGTGTATTACATCAACATCATTCAGGATTACGCCGGCGGCGGAACTTACGGCGCGAGCTACGCGACCTTTATCGAGGACCAGCTGTTCGGCTGCCCGGCGGGCGCAAAGTAAGCCGTTGGTTTATAAAATCCGACCGGACAACCGCCGGGCAAAACTTAAATTAAAAAATTATAAAGGAGAAATACAATGCATTTTATCGACATGAAAAATATCAAAGAAAAAGCCGCGATGCTCGCGCTCGCGCTGGCGGTACTGGCTTCGAACGCGTTCGCGTTTCCGGCCAACGATTCGCGTCAGCCCGAACTGCCCGCCGATTGCGGCAGCATCGAGGTTCCGCAAGGCAACAAGGTCGCGTTTCACGCTTACGCCATCGGCGTCCAGATTTATCGCTGGAACGGCGCGGCGTGGACGCTGCTCGCGCCGTCGGCGAAGCTTTTCGCCGACGCCGGTTACAACGGAAAAGTCGGCATTCATTACGAGGGGCCGCGCTGGGAAAGCAACAGCGGCAGCGTGGTGCAGGCGGCGCGCGTTCCCGGCACGGGCTGCACGCCGGATTCGTCCGCGATCGCGTGGCTGCTGCTGAAAACGGTCTCGACCGAAGGCCCCGGCGTTTTCAGCAAAGTGACGTACATTCAGCGCGTCGCGACCGCCGGCGGTTTGGCGCCGACCGCGCCGGGCACGATCGTCGGCGAAGAAAAACGCGTCCCGTACACGGCGGAATATTACTTCTACCGCGCGCAGGGCAAGCAGGAGGAGGGTGAATAACATGAAGAATATACAAAAACGATTGATCGGTGCGGCGCTGTTCGCGGCGCTCGTCGCGACCGCGCTCGCCGGAAAGGCTTTCGGCGGAAATTACAACGAAATCAACCGGGGATGCAAGAAATCCGCCGAGGCGAAGGGCGGCGCGTCCGAAACGGAAGCTTCGTTGACGAAATGCGTTTCCAAAAAAGATGAAGGGTTGGTCGGGCGGACGGCTTTCAGCAAAACCGTCGCCGTGAATTTGAACGGATCCGGCGTGAGCGTCGTCGCGATGCAGATTCCCGCCGGCAAGCGCCTCGTGATCGAAAAGGTGACGGCGATCGTCCGCGGACCGGAAAGCCAGCGCGTCGAAGTCGATTACATGACTTATACCGGCACGGGCGGTGTCGCCGGAAAGACCGTTCACCGTCTCGTGCTCGAAAAACAGGCGAGCTTCAAGGATTCGGCGATTTTTACCGCCGATCGGTCGGAAGTCGTCTTCGCCGACGAGCGGATCGGCGGCGAGCATTTTTCGGTCGGAATCTCGGCGCGGCTGACCGGCGCGGTCGGCCAGCCCGCGCAGGCGCAGTTCAAGTTTTCGGGTTATTTGGAGGATTTGCCGGCGGTCTGAAGGGGGCGCCGGGCGCGCGGCGCGAAGGTTTTTCCGCCGCGCGCTTTCGGGATTCGTTCCGCGAGTCGGACTATTTGAAGGTACATTTTATGAACAACAAAACCAAAACGATTAATTTTTTATCGAGAGCCTTAGCGATTAACGCGTTCCTGCTGGTGCTGCTGGCGGCCGCCGCGTTCGCGCAGAACGGCAATGTCAAAACGGTCGGCATCGACCCGGAACAAAACACGGTCAGGCTGCCGAACAACGCGGCGAACCCGCTCTCGGTCAAGGTCGAGAACGCGCCCGCGAAAAAGGCGTTTCAGGCGCGGATCTCGGTCAATCCGACCGGGATCGGAATCAGTTCCGGCTTTCTGGCGATTCCCGCCGGCAAACGTCTCGTCATCGAAAACGTGTCGGTCGTCGGACGCGTCCCGGACGGACTGAAGCTGGAAGTGAATTTCTACACCCATATGGACAACGACGGCGACGGCGCGGGTTCCGAGGACATCGTCTTTCACCGGATTCCGATGACCGATCAGGGCGTTTTCGACGGCACTTCGATCAGCGCCTTCAATCAAAAGATGCTGGTCTTCGCCGACTCGCAAATCGGCGCCGCCACGTTCGGCATCGGCGCGCAGGCGCGGCTCAACGCAGCGGCTCCGGCGGGTGCGTTCACGCAGGTGCAATTCACCTTTTCGGGCTATCTGGAGGATTTGCCGACCGCGCCGTAAACGCCCGCCGTCGGCGGCGGAAGGTTGTTTCCGCCGCGAGCCGGGGCGGGAGAAACGAGCGAACAGGGGAAGTTTACGATTCGCGCAGCCGTTAACGGGCAGCAAGAGAGTTAAGGAGAAAAATTATGCCAAACATTGAACACGCGGCGCACATTTATCTTTTCGTTCGGAAGGAGGGCGAGGCAAGCGGCGCTAAGAAATTCGAAATCCTTCGCTATTACGTGCATTCTTTTGAAATCGACGGCGCGGCGGCGGGAAAAACCGCGCTGCGCCGCGCGGACGCCGCGACCGTCAAGTCGCGGTTCGAGCAAATTCGCCGGCGCGGAAACGTCGTGCTTTATATCAAATCGACCCGCGAAGCGCCGACCTCGCTGCTGATCGAAGCGGCGAAGGCGGGCGCCGGGGACTTTACCGTTTCGTTCGGCGTCCGCGCGGTCAGGGACGGGGCGATCACGATGAGCTCGACGAGCGTGCAGGCGAAGGGCAGCTTCGCCGAGCCGCCGATTCCGGTCGACGGGAAGCCGCCGCTGCTGAAGGTCAAACTGACGCTCGCCGCGCCGACCTTCTACTACGGCGTGCGCGAAAAGAACAAGATGAATTTACAGAAGGTCGAAACGTAAAGCGACCGCTCTTTGATACGGCCGAAACCGGTTTCGAACGCTTTTTTATTGAAGGCGGGCGGCGATCGAAACGGCCGTGAAAAGGGAAAAAATAACAAATCAAACGAGAATAACAAATTAAACGAGAGAGGAAAAAAATATGGATACCGCAAAAACACAGATGACGCCCGAAATGGAGGCGTTGAAAACGAAACTGAAAGCGACCTGGACGGCGGGCGATTTCGGAAAGATCGCCGAGTCGTTCACGGTCGGCGCGGCGGAGTTCGTCGAACGGCTGAACTTAAAGCCCGGCATGCGCGTGCTCGACGTCGCGTGCGGCAGCGGCAACCAGTCGATCCCGGCGGCGCGCGCGGGCGCGGCGGTGACCGGCGTCGACATCGCGCCGAACCTGCTCGCGCAGGCGGAGGAACGCGCGCGCGGCGCGGGCTTGAAAATCAAATTCGACGAATACGACGCCGAAAACCTGCCGTATCGAAACGGCGAGTTCGACGTCGTGATGAGCATGTTCGGCGCGATGTTCGCGCCGCGCCCCGAGCTCGTCGCGGCGGAGCTCGTCCGCGTCTGCCGACCGGGCGGCGCGATCGCGCTCGGCAACTGGACGCCGGGCGGCTTTATCGGTCAGATGTTCAAAGCGACCGGCAAACACGTGCCGCCGCCCGCCGGCATGCCTTCGCCGCTGCTCTGGGGCGACGAAAATACGGTCCGGATGCGGCTCGGCGACGGCGTTACGGAGATAAACTTCGAGCCGCGCACCATTCTTTTCACGTTCCCGTTCGGCGTGGCGGAAACGATCGAGTTCTGGCGCGAGTTTTACGGACCGACGAACAAAGCCTTCGCCGCGCTCGACGCGGAAGGACAGGCGGCGCTGCGCCGCGATCTCGAAAATCTGTGGGCGGAGAACAATCTCGCGACCGACGGCACGACGCGGCTCGAATCGGAGTATTTGCAGATCACGGCGACCCGCCGCTGATAAAAAAAGCGGGCGCGAAATTTTATGACGGTCTTAACGGGTTTTCACCGCGTCGGCGCGGAAACGATCGAAAGGCTCGAAGCGAATCCCGAGCTGATGGATGGGCTGCTCGGCGGTTTGCCCGACGCGGCGGCGGGCGAACGCCTCGGCCTTCGCCGGGGAATCGCGCCGCCGTATCTGAACATCGGCTCGGCGTGGGATGAAATTCTCATCCTGCTCGCCGGCACCGATCACCACGCCGCGTATCAGGCGCTGCACATTTCCGTGTGGGAGGATTACGACGGCTGCGAGGAAATCCGTCTGTTCTCGCCGGCGCTCGTCAAAAAAGGACTCGCGGCGCTCGAAGATTTGGAAATCGACGAACTGCGCCGCGCCGCCCGTCGCCGCCGGCTTCGCGCTTACGACGGCGCTCCGTTCGACGAGCTGCTCGAGGACGCGCTCGATTGTTTCGAAAGCCTGCGCGATTTCTGGCGCGCCGCCGCCCGCGCCGGCGAGGGAATCGTTTCCGAAACCGGATGATCACGGATTTCGGATTTGTGATTTCGGATTTCGGACTTGTTTTCAAGCTCGCCGGAGTACGAAATTCAGTAATTAACAACACTAAAATAACTTAAAAAAGGAGAAAAATTTACTATGAAAATTACGATCAGCTTTTTATTTTTATTCGCCGCGCTGGCGTTCGCCGGCGCTAAAGTAAACGCCCAGGACGTCTGCACGGTCGCCGACCCGACCGGCACGCCGCTCAACGTGCGCGCCTATCCGACCAACGGGCGCGTCGTCGCCAAACTCAACAACGGCACGGTCATCACGGTCGAACATTACACGGTCGACGAAACCACCGGCAAGACCTGGGCGAAGATCGGCGTCAGGCGCAACCGCAAATACATCATGCTCGGCTACGTGCTCGACGCTTATCTTAACTGCAATTGATCGCCGGAATAAGCCGCCCGCCGGCGTTTTCCGCGCTTCATCGAACTTGCGCTTTTTGAAGCGGCCGGAATATTTCATGAAATATTCCGGCCGCTTCGGCTTCTGAATGAAAGAAGGCGGCCGCTTCGGGTATTCCGAATTCGACGAGGTTTGCGGCGCGGCCGAACGGAAAAACGGCGGGCGCGTCGAATTCGCGTCCGGCGACCGGCACGCCGGAAATCGCCGCGCGTTTTGAAAATCCCGCTTCGCAACCGAAATAAATGCCCCGCGTTTCCGTCCTTTAGACGAAAGCGCGCAAAATTTTAGTGGACGGGAAATCGACTCCGGTTTATAGTGTTAAGGATCAAGCGCCAAACTTAAAAAACAGCAGGCAAAACGCAGGTTCGTCGAAAAGTTTTCGGCGGCGAATCTTCGACAGCTTTTCTTCTCCCGCTCGGCCTGTTTGACAATGTTCCGGTCGACGGCGCTGCTCAAAAGTTTATAAGAATTCAGAAACGGGAGAGTAAAAGCGATGTCCATTTATATCAGTAAAAACAATCAGCAAACCGGCCCTTACGAGGAAGCGCGGGTTTTGCAGATGCTCGCGAGCGGGCAGTTGTCGCCGGACGATTTCGCGATCCGGCGGGGCGGCGCGCAGTGGCAGAGATTAGGCGAGTTGTTTCCGCAGGCGGGCGGGCACGCGTCCGGTCAACCCGCGGTCGGCGCGCCGGTTAACCAGGCGCGGGCGACGATGGCAAATCAGCCGCAAATGGCTGCTGTCACGCCGGCCGTCGCGCCGAAGAAAAGCCGCAAAGGTTTACTCATCGGCTGTCTCGGGATTTTGCTGCTCGGCGGCCTGGCGCTCGCCGTCGCCGGCTTTGTCGGCTACCGCAACATGTTCCCGGCGGAATCGAAAATCGATCTGCCCGATCAGGTCAAAGATTTTACGCTCGACACGCGGTATCCTCCAAAGGGAAACATCTGGGGCAGCGAAACGACCTACGTCGGTTTGTATAAACGCGGAACGGAATCGGTGCTGTATCTGATGACGGCTTACGCGAGCGAGGCGGCGGCGAAAGACGCGCTGCGCAGCGATCTTGATAAATCCTGCAAAGGGGGCGAAACGCCGATGTATTTCAACTTCGTCAAAAACGGCGCGACCCTTTCGGAAGGCGCGACCTGCGCCGTGCCGCTCTACGTGCAGAAAGACAATAAGGTCGTCGCGCTCGGCGGCAGCGGCGCCGGCGCGGAAGCCTTCATCGAATTCGCCGAAAACCTGCCGTTCAACGGCGGCGCGGAGATGAAGAAAAAAGAATAAGAACTTTATTTAAATAAACAGGGAGGGACGGGATCGGCAGGGATGATTTTTATAGTTAATTTTATCCCTTCCGATCCCGTCCCTCCCTGTTTTTTGCCTGAAAAATCTTTGGCGCTTTTGCGTTAAGCCTGATTTTTTTCTCTGCGCAGTTCGGCGACCTGTTTTTCCAGATCGCGGACGGTGCGCGCCATGTCGCCGAGGCGGCGGAAGGCGGCGATCGAACGCAGCCAGTCGCGGTTGTCGAAAGCCGGAATGCCGGAAATGATCTTTCCGTCCGGAACGTCGTGGCTCGTCGCGCTTTTGGCGGTGATGACGACGTCGTCGCCGACTCTCAGATGCCCGGCGATGCCGACCTGACCGGCTAAAATGACGCGTTTGCCGATCACGGAGCTGCCCGCCAAACCGGTCTGCGAGCAGACGAGCGCGTCTTCCTCGATCGTGCACGAATGCCCGATCTGCACGAGATTGTCGATTTTCGCGCCGCGCCGGATGCGCGTTTCGCCGACCGACGCGCAGTCGATCGCCGTGTTCGCGCCGATTTCGACGTCGTCCTCCAAAACGACGCGCCCGATTTGCGGGATTTTCAGCCAGCGTTTCTGCTCGTCCTTGGCGTAGCCGAAACCGTCCGAGCCGATCGTCGTGTTGTTGTGAACGATGCAGCGCGCGCCGATTTCGCAGTTTTCCCTGATCGCGACGCCCGCATGAATCACGGAATCGGCGCCGATCCTGACGCCGTCGTAAATGGTCGCGTTCGGGTAAACGCGAACGCCGGCGGCGATTTCGCAGCGCGCGCCGACGACGACGTGCGCCATGATCTCCGCGCCCGCGTCGACGCGGGCGCTTTCGTGGATGATCGCCGACGGGTGAATCGAAGGCGACGCCGAAGGTTCGGGATTAAAAATTCGAAGCGCCCGCGTGTAGGCGAGATACGGGTCTTTGGCGCGCAGGATCGCGATGTCCTTCCGGTCGAGCGGCGCCGTTTCGTTCAGGAAGATCGCGCTCGCGCGCGTCGCCTGGATCTGCGGCGTGTATTTCGGATTCGCCAGAAAAGTCACGTCGCCCGGCGCGGCGAGGTCGAGCCCGGCGGCGGCGCTGATCTCGGTTTGCGGATCGCCTTGTTCAATGGTTGCAAAGGTTTGCGCGGCTAATTCGAATAGTTTCATAAATCTAAGGCAAAGCTGTTTAAATCTTCGTTAAAACCAATTATAATCTATGTGTCCCCGATTTTTTTTAGTGCATCCAAAAAAAATGACAACGTACGGATTTTTAATTGCATCTTGCAATGAGTCCAACCTGAAAAAAAATCATATATAACTTAAGGAGTATTTTGAGCATGAGTGAAAAAGTTGTAACACAGACGGAAAAGGTTTACACCGCCGAGGATTATTTGAAACTCGACCGGCGCGAATCGGGCAAGCAGGAATATTCGAACGGCAAGGTCGTCAACTCGGGAGGTTCGAGCCGCCGGCACAATCTGATCGGCAGCAACACGACGATCGCGATCGGCAGCCGCGTCCGCGGACACAAATGCGAAGTTTACGTCAACGACATGCGCGTCAAACTCGCGCCGCATAATTATTGTTACCCGGACGTGGTGGTCGTCAACGGCGAGCCGCAGTTCGAAGGCAAAGAGCTAGATATTTTATTGAACCCGACCGTGATCGTCGAAATCATGTCGCGCGCGACGCTCAACCACGACAAGACGGAAAAACTCGACCGTTACCTGGCGATGGAGAGCGTGCGCGAAATTCTTTTGATCAAGGAAGAAGACATGCGCGTCGAGCATTATTTCAAACAAACGCAGAATCAGTGGACGTATAAAATTTACGGGAACCGCGAAGACATCATCACGATCGAATCGGCGAACTGCAAAATTTCGCTGAGCGAGATTTACGCGCAGATCAAATTCGAATAATTCGGATCGGCTTTTCCCCCTCTTTCCCCCTTTTTTAGAGCAGATTTATCGGGTCGATTTCGACGTTCACAATCCGCAGATCGCAGAACCTTTCCTCCGCTTCGTGCAGCGCAAAATCGAGCGTTTCGCGCAGGGCGGCGCGGTTTTTGGCTTTGATGAGGATTTGCAGGCGGAATTCGTTTTTGAGCCGGGCGAGCGGCGCGGGCGCGACGCCGAGGATCCGGCACATGCCTTCCTTGTTGTTTCTTTCCAGACATTCTTTTAAGGTCTGCGCGTTGTCGAACGCGTAATTGTAATTCGTGTGTTTAATTAAAACCGACGCCATCGCGACGAACGGCGGATAGGCGAGGCGGCGGCGAAACTCGATTTCTTCCGCGTAAAAAGCCTCGTAATTCTGCGTCTGCGCGTGCCGAAGAGCGTAATGCTCGGGGTAGTAAGTCTGAATCAAAACGCGTCCGTGCAAACTTCCGCGACCGGCTCTGCCGGCGACCTGCGTCAAAAGCTGAAACGTGCGTTCGGCGCTGCGAAAATCCGGCAGCGCGAGCCCGGCGTCGACCGAAATCACGCCGACCAGCGTGACGTTATGAAAATCGTGACCTTTCGCGAGCATCTGCGTGCCGACGAGCATGTCGATCTCGCCGTCGCTGAACTTCTCCAAAATCTGCTCCATCTCTTTGCGCCGCGCGGTCGTGTCGCGGTCGACGCGCGCGATGCGCAGGTGCGAGAATTTGCGTTTGAGCATGTCCTCGATCTGCTCGGTGCCTTCGCCCATAAAATAGAGATACTGGCTTTTGCACTGCGGGCACGAGTGCGGCGGCTTTTCGCGGTGATTGCAGTAATGGCAGACGAGGCGGTTTTCGCGCTTGTGAAAAGTCAAAGTGATGTCGCAGTTGCGGCAGCGGATCGTTTCGCCGCACGAACGACACAGGACGAACTGCGAAAAGCCGCGCCGGTTCAGCAGGATTATCGACTGCTCGCCCTTGGCGTGCGTTTCCTCGATCGCCTCCGTTAATTCCTTCGAAAAGCTCGCGTCCTTGCCCGCCTGTTTGAAAACCTGCCGCATGTCGATGATTTCGGCTTTCGCTAGCGGGCGGTTGCCGACGCGGTTCGCGAGCTGCAGGTATTCGTACTTTCCGACGTGCGAGTTGTGAAACGTTTCGAGCGCCGGCGTCGCCGAGCCCAGAACGACGGTCGCGCCCGCGAAATGCGCGCGCACGACCGCGACGTCGCGCCCGTTATAGAACGGCTGCTCGTGCTGTCGATATGAACCGTCGTGTTCTTCGTCGACGATCAAAAGCCCGAGATTACGCAGCGGCGCGAAGACCGCCGAGCGCGTGCCGATGACTATTCTAGCCTGCCCGCGCCGGATGCGCCGCCACTCGTCGAAGCGCTCGCCGGTCGAAAGGTTCGAGTGCAGGATCGCGACCTCGTCGCCGAACACGGCGCGCAGGCGGCGCGAAAAAACCGGCGTCAAAGCGATTTCCGGAACGAGCATGAGACTCGATTTTTCGTCCCGCAGGGCGTGTTTCATCGCGCGGATGTAAATTTCCGTCTTGCCGCTGCCCGTCACGCCGTGCAGCAGAAAAGCCTTGTATTTACTTAGCTTCAGGGACTTTTCGACCTCGTCGAGGACCGTCCGCTGAGCGTCGGTTAAGGTCAGATCAAGATTATCGGGAATCTTCGCGTCTTTTAAGGGGTCACGCAGCACTTCCTGCACGAAAATCTCGACGTAACCGTATTTGGCGAGCGTATTGATCGCCGACGCGCCGACGTCCGCCGCTTCGAGAAGTTCGGTGAAAAGCATCTCGCCGTCCGACTTTAAAAGCGTTTCGACGATTTTCTGCTGCGCGTCGGTCAATGGTTTGGCGGGCGCGCGGTGGTTGTCCGGCGCGAGCAGGCGCACGGCTTTGCGGCGCTTCGGTTTGACCTGCGCGGTCAACGTGCGGTGAAACGTCGTGATCCAGCCGTTTTTCGCGAGCTCGCGCACCGCCCGCTGAACCGGCGAGACGCCGAAATTCGCGGCGAGCTCGCGCACGGGCGTTTCGCCGGCGTCGGTCAGATAACGCAAAACCTGCGTCTTGACGGTTTTCGCCGAAACGGTTTTAAGCAGTTCGTCGCGACCTTTCGAGGTAATCGATGCGATCTGCTCGACGCTCGCGTTGATGCCGGCGGGCAGGGAAGCCTTCAGGACTTCGCCCCACGCGGACGCGTAATAATCCGCCGTCCACTGCGTCAATTTGAGGATTTCCTCGTTGACGAGCGGTTCTTCGTCGATCAGTTCGAGCGCGTCTTTAATCGCGTTCTCGTCGACTTCGACGTCGTCCGAGAGCTTTTGGTGAAGCGCGACGGCGTAGCCGGTCAGCTGGCGTTTGCCGAACGGCACGAGCAGCCGCGCGCCGGTGCGGACGTTTTCGCGCAGGCCCAACGGCAGGCGGTACGTAAACGTCTGGCGCAGCGGGACGGGCAGCGCAACCTCGACGTATTCGGGAAAAGGGAAATCTTTCGCGGCTAAATTCGGCATCTAAGGACAAGAGTTTTCGTTTTACTTGTCTAAAATGATAACCTATTGGAACTTTTTAAGAAAACATTTGTCTAACGAAAGTTGGGCGCGAACAGACTAAAGGGAGAAAGGCAAAACGAAGTGAATAAAAGTTTTCTGACCGCAATTTTAATCGCCGTGCTGGTGGTCGCGGGCGGCATTCTGGTGATCTGGAAATTACAGCCCTCGATGCAGGAACAGCACGAACAGGCGCTGTCCGGCGCGGTTCGCGAAGGCTCGCCGGAATTCGACCAGATCACGCGCCGCATCGTCGCGGAAACGAACGAAGACCAGACCTGGTTTTCGCCGGTCGGCACGGGCGGCATCATGATGAGCATCGCCGGGCGAATCCGCAACAACAGCGATAAAGTGATTACGGGGCTCGAAGTCAAGGTCGGCGTCGTCGACATCGGCGGCAATCTCGTCAAGGAAAAAACGGCGGTCGTCGTTCCGAATCAACAAAAAAGATTGGAGCCGAAAGGACAGATGAACGTCACCGTGACGATCGAGGGCTTCAAACCCGACGACGACCGCGCCAATATCCGCTGGAAAGTGACGGCGATCAAGACGGAATAGTGGTCGGTGGTCAGCGGTCGGTGGTCGGATTTTGGTTTCAATAAAACCTCGGTCTGGTCATCCTTCAACCATTCTGACCACCGGCCACCGGCCACTGCTAAAGCGTTTCTTTGACGAACAGCTCTTCGAGCGACTGCTTGACCGGCTGCACGGAAACGAGCCGCCCGCCTTCTTCGCGCGTGATCCGCAAAACCCGCTCGATGTCCGATTCTTCCAGAACATGAATGTTCGCGCCGTTCGCCTTCGAAAAAATCTCCGCGCCGGCGATGCCCGCGATTGCCGGCTGCATTTGCTCCGCCCGCACGCCCTTAACATTGATTTCGAACGATTGCCGTTCGCCCGCTTCCGACAACAGATCGTCGAGTTTGCCGGTCGCAGCGAGCTTGCCTTTGCGCAGGATCGCGACTTTATCGCATAAGGCTTCGATGTCGGACAAAATATGCGTCGACATGAAAACGGTCGTGCCCCGTTCGCGCAGGTCGGCGATCAATTCGCGGATTTCGCGCCGCCCGATCGGGTCGAGCCCGGACATCGGTTCGTCGAGAAACACGATTTCCGGCTCGTTGATGAGCGCCTGCGCGAGCCCGACGCGTTGCAGCATGCCTTTGGAAAACTTGCGCAGCTGCCGGTTCCATGCCTTTTCTTCGAGCCCGACCTTCGTCAGCAGCTCCTCGGTTTTCCGTTTCCGGCGCGCGTGGTCGTAGCCGAACAGCTCGCCGAAATAGTTCATCAGTTCGGTGGCTTTCAGGTAATCGTAAAAATACGGATTTTCCGGACAATACCCGATGCGCGAATGCATGCGCACGTTCGAAATGTCCTCGCCGAGGATGCGGGCGCGCCCGTCGGTCGGGAAAATCAGCGACATCAGGATTTTGATGGTCGTCGTTTTGCCCGCGCCGTTGCCGCCGAGAAAGCCGAAAATCTGCCCGCCCTCGACCGAAAGCGTCAGCTGATCGAGCGCGCGCACTTTTTTCTTTTTCCAAAAGCCGATTTCGTAGTCTTTCGTTAAATTTTCGATTTCGATGATGTTCATTTGATGTCCGGTGGAATTTTTGATTTGGCTCTATCCAGATTGATGTCGCAGTTCGCCTTATCCAGAATGTAGGGCGCGTCGGTCGGGTCGACTAGATTATTCGATTTATCGATGCGGAAATCCTTGCCGCCGGGCAGCTTGACCGACTTTAAGAGCGGGAAAATCTCGCTCCAGCTATTGGCGCAGCGGTTGTTTTTCTCCCTGAATTGCTGAAGCGTCGCGCGCACCGCCTCGCGTTCGTCGAGCGAATCGAGCTGCAGCAGCCGCAGCCGCGCGATTTCTCTGGTCTGATCGTCCGGCGCCTGTTCGAAGAGCTGCCCGTAAATGACGCGCGCGGTTTCCCGGCTTCCGCCTTCCGTTTTCATGCGCGCCGCCATCAGCCGCATGAACGGCGGCGCGTTTTTGACGGCGGCGCCTTTTTCGTACGTTTCGCTCGCTTTCCGGTAATCTTTGGTGCGCCAGTAGATGTAGCCGAGATTGTGGTAAAGCTGCCATTCTTCCGGATTATTGGCGATGCCCTTTTCGATTAGTTTGATCGCCTGTTCCCGATCGATCGCCGGCAGCACGACCGCTCCGTAAGAGTAAACCGTCATAAAATGGGGGTCGAGCGTCGTCGCGTTGTCGAGCAGAGGGTAGAGCAGGCGCGGATTGAGCGGCTTGAGGTCTTCGAGATTGATCTGCTCGGTTTCGGAGTTGACGAGCTTGCCGCCGATGTATTGCAGCGACTGCATCCAGTACCAATCGGCGATCAACCCGTCGAGCCCGAGCGTGAAGCCCTTTAATTTGTTGCCCTGGACGGCTAAATCCTGGTCGGCGTAATTTTCCGGCAGCGGCGGGCGCGCGCTTTCGAGAAAATTGCTCAAAACGTAAATCGCTATGAAGCCGGCGATCATGAACGCGAATCCGGCGATGAGCTGTTTTGGATTTCGTGTCATTTTACTTAAAGTTGCGGCGGCTGAAAATCAAAACCGTCAAGACCAGCAGAATCGAGACGTAAACGATCGTGTAACCGAACGCGCCGAGGATCATCGATGCGGGCGGCACCTCGCCGTGCGCCGTATTGGTGATGAAGCTGAAATGCGAAAGATTCGGAAAAATGTAATAGATCGCGCCGAAAACGTATTTCGCGAACGTCGACCCGAGCCCTTTCGCGAGATCGTTCAGCGCGGCGCTGAAATGCCCGATGATGAAGACCAGAAACGAAAGCAGCGCGGAAAGCGCGGGCGACGAAAACGAGGAAAACAAAATGGCGACGCCCGTCAAAATCGCCAGTTCGAGAAAGATCAGCAAAATCGCGCCCCAGATCGAGAAAGCCAGACTGCCGCCGCCGACGTAGAGCAGCGCGAGCGAAACGCCGACGCCCATGATCAGCACGTTGACGAGCAGCGTCAGGCACAAGCCGAGGTATTTTCCGACGATGAATTCGCCGCGCCCGATCGGTTTCGAGAAAATCGCGTAGACGGTGCGTTTTTCGATTTCCTTGCTGACCAGGCTGACGCCGACGAAGATCGAGATGAACGCGCCGAAAAAGAGCATCGCGCCGAGCCCGAAATTGACGATCGTGCGCGCTTCCTGCCCGGCGGTCAGCTCGCCGAGAAAAATCGCGCTCGCCGTGATCAAAAGCACGAACAGGACGAGGTTGTACAAAACGCGGTCGCGCACCGCTTCGCGAAACGTGTTCAGCGAGATCGGAAGAATCCGCCGCAATAATCCGTTTTTTTCTTTTGATGAAATGTTCGTTGACTGAAGTTTCTGTTCCGAAAGAATGTTTTCAGACATAGCCATAGAAGTTTAACACGACTTTGAAATTTAAGCGGAACGAAGCGCCCGGAGTAAATTGTTTTGAAGATCGGTGAAATAAATCGATATGATTAAACCGGGCGGAGTCTGGGAGTCGCCGAATGAAATGGTAAGCGAGAGGCGGAGGATTTGTCAATCGGGATCGATTGACGGAAGATGCGTTTTGGGAAGCGATGCCGGCCGGTCGGGCGCGCCGCGTCGGCAATTAGATTCTTGAGGCGGGAAGAGAAGCGTTGACGCCGTTTTGAAATTGTTGTTTTTCCGGTTTTCAGGAAAAAAGAAAAAAGAGAGAAACATCGCTGCTTCTCTCTTTCGATCGATCCCGAAGGATTCGGAATTACTGGTTGAGCGCGGTGGCGCCGGTGACCGCACGGGTCGTCGCCGCAACCGTGGGAACCGTAGCTGCCGCCGTATTGCTGCTAGCCGATGCATAGAGAACGCCGGCTTCGAACACGAGGAACGAACGCGTGCCGGTCGCCGTCAAGCCCGAACCTTCATATGCCGCAGCGCAGTCGAAGGTCGACGGATTTTCGTCAGCCGACGCCGGACCGTTGTACGTATAGGTGTAGCCGCTTTTCGGTGTACCAGCAGAATCAGCGTTCGCCAGAACCGAGTCGATCAAACCGGCATCGTTCAGATCCGTCAAGCTGTCGGCGAACTGTCCAGCGCCCGTGGTGGCCTGGAAGGTGACGTTCGCGCCGTGCATCGTGCGGAGCGACGAAATCGCCGAACCTTCGTTGGCAGAACGACGAGCGGCAAGCAGGTTGGGGATAGCGATCGCAGCGATGATGCCGATGATCACGACAACGATTAAAAGTTCGATAAGCGAGAAACCTTTTTGATTTTTCATTTGTTTTTACAATCTCCTAGTTTTTGTTTTAGTCTTTTACCTTTCTCAGGTCACGGCTAAGTAAATCAAACGGCGTGCCAAACATGTTTAACGCTGACGGCGATGAGTAAAACCTCGTGTTCATAAGGAGTTCGGCTTTTCTCCGCAAAGGTCGGACATCTCGAAGGCGCTTACAAAAATAGGTCAAATAACAGTTTTTGGTAAAACCGTCATGACAAAAAATGTCAGGGAAAATCCGTCTTTACCGAGGTTTAGGTCATTTTGACCGATGCTCCGCGAGACCGGAAGAATAACCGCCGTTCGGCCATGAGCCAGGCGGCGAAAACGCGAAAGGTTCTGCAAATCGATTTCGCGCGCCGGCCGGCAGTAAATCGTCTTTAAAAAAACAAATTCCGGGCGTCGCTTCCCGGAATTTGAAATTCGAAATTCGAAATTCGAATTTAATCGCCCGCGCTGCGCATCTGCGCCGAAAGCGTGCGGATGCTGTGTTTGTCGAGCAGGTGACGCAGGGATCGAACCGGCATCTGCAAAAGGTCGGCGGCTTTCGTCTGGTTGCCGCCCGTGCGCTTTAAGGCTTCCATGACGTAAGTTTTTTCGAGGTTTTCGAGATGCGTCGTCATGTTGATGCCTTCGTCCGGAAAATCGAACTCGTTCTGAATGCGCGTCGGGTTATAGTTGGTGATGTGTTCGGGCAGGCGTTCGGGCTGAATTTCCTCGGTGCGCTCGAGCGCGACGGCGCGTTCGATCGTGTGTTCGAGCTCGCGGACGTTGCCGTGCCACGCGTAGTTTTCCAGAAACTGCATCGCGTTCGGGCTGATCGAGAGATTTCTGCCGGTCTGGTCGCAGAATTTTCGGATGAAATGACTGACGAGCTCGGCGATGTCTTCCTTGCGCTCTCTGAGCGGCGGCAAACTGATCGGAATGACCGAGATGCGGTAAAACAAATCTTCGCGAAACGTGCCTTCTTCCGACATTTTCTTCAAGTCGCGGTTCGTCGCCGCGATCACGCGCGCGTCGACCGGCATTTCCTCGTGCGCGCCGACGGGACGCACTTTTCTTTCCTGCAAAACGCGAAGCAGCTTGACCTGCATCGAAGGCGACATTTCGCCGATCTCGTCGAGAAAGATCGTGCCGCGGTTGGCGGCTTCGAAAAGCCCCTTGCGGTTCGTGTTCGCGCCGGTGAACGAGCCCTTGACGTAACCGAACAGCTCGCTTTCGAGCAGCGTTTCGGTGAACGCGCCGCAGTTGATCGAGATGAACGGCTTTTCGGCGCGCGGACTGAGGTCGTGGATCGCGCGCGCGACGAGTTCTTTACCGGTGCCGCTCTCGCCGGTGACGAGCACGGTCGACTGCACTTCGGCGACCGTTTCGATCATCTGGTAGACCGCCTGCATCTTGTCCGAATGACCGATGATGTTGCGGATGCTGCCGCGCTCGCGCTGCGCCTTCTTAAATGCCTTGTTTTCGGCGATCAGTTCCTGTTTTTCGAGCGCCTTTTTGACGATCGCCTTCAATTCCTCGACGTCGAACGGCTTCTGAATGAAATCGTCCGCGCCGAGCTTGAACGCTTCGCGCGCCGTGTCGACCGTCGCGAAGGCGGTCATCAAAACGAAACCGACGTCGGGCGAAAATTCGCGCACCGCGTTGAGCAGCTCGATGCCGTCCATGTCCGGCATTTTAACGTCCGAAATAATCACTTCGGCCGGTTCGTCCTGCAGCATTGAAAGCGCTTCGCGCCCGTTGACGGCGGTGCGGATGTGATGTCCGTCGTGTTCAAAAACGAGGGTTAAAAGCTGTCTGTAACTTTGTTCGTCGTCGACGATTAATAAATTTGACATTGAAAAATTCGGTTATTTGTTCTAAGAAGGGTTTGGAACGAATTGATCGGCAAAATGCCTGTTCTATTTTGGCAGATAACCGCCTTTTTGTTCAAGGGAAATATTAGTTAAACCGGTTTCAAAAATAAACAAGCCGTGCGACCGCCATTATTTTATCGCCGCGGCCCGCGGCTTTAATCGACCGCCGACGAGTAAAAGGAGAATCAACAGCCAGCCGAGCGCGGACGCCAGCAGGGAAAACTGCGTGCGCCGCGGTTCCACAAATAAAACCTCGACTTTCGCTTTCTCGTTCGGAAGCGCGACGAGCAGCGTGCCGTCGGCGGCGCGTTCGGTGGCGATCGGGATTCTTTGCTCGTCCTTGACGATCGACGCCCGCCATAAAGGGTAATAATAACTGCGCAGCCGGGCGGTCGGTTCGGTTCCCGCGTCGATCGTAAAGACCCGTTTGTGCGAACCCCATTCGGCGATCGAGACGGGGCGCGAACCGGCGTCGACCTGCCCGTCGAGCGGCTGTAAATCTTTTATTTCCTTCGCCCCGCGCGGAAGCCAGTCGTTGAAGCTGCGCGCGCCGCGCACCGCTTCGATGCGGCGCGAAAACTCCGCGCGCGAAATGTGTTTGCTGTTAAAAACCAGATCGTAAGTCGTCGCCGCGAGCGCCGCGACAAACGCCGCCGGCAAGAGCAGGTGCACGGCGCGAAGGTCCTTGCGCTTAAACTTTTCCAGCCAGACGGGCAGCGAAAACGCGGTGAGCGGACAAATCATGATCGAGGCGATGACGAGCCAGCGATACGGAAACTGAACGTCTTTGAGTTTCGGCACGACCGCCCAGACCGGGCGGCTGAAATCGGTCGTCATGAAAAGGGAAAAAAGCGTCAGCACAAAAGCCGCCGCCAGACGGCGGTTGACTTTATCGTCGAAGCCCCTAGAAAGTTCGTTCCCCGGCACGGCGGAAGATTTTTTGCGGAAAATCCGCCGCCAGATAATGACGGACGGCGCGAACAGAACGATCGTCAGCAGCGCGACGAAACTGCCGTACCAGGTATTTAAGTTGGACGGCGAAAAGGGCGAAAAAATAAAATTGTTGCGGTAATCGTAGTGCGCCGAGCTGACTTTTTCGCCCGCCTGTATGAAACCCAGTTCGCCGACCATTTTCGCCCAGAACCACGAGCATGAGACGAGCGCGAGCGCGAGCGCCGCGGCGCAGAACAGAAGCGCCTTTTTATCGTTTTTCCGATCGGTCGTCAGCAGCGCGAAAACCCCGAGCCCGCACGAGCCGATGACGGTCGTCGGAAGATGCGTCGAAACGATCAACGAGTAAACGGCGGCGAGCGCGGCGGCGTTAAAAAGCCGCGTGCTTAAACCGTCACCGGCGCCGGTCGTCAATTTTTCGACGAACAGAAAGGCGTACGGCAAAAGCGCGGCGGCGACGAATTCGGCTAACAGGGAGGCTTGGTAAAACTGCGTCAGGTGATACGGCGCGGCGGCGAAAAGCGCGGCCGCGAAAAAGGCGAGCGGGCCGCTCATCGAACGGCGCGCCCACAGATAAACGCCCGCCGTGCCGGCGGCGGAAAACAGCGTGAAGACGATGATCGCGGCGTAATACCATTCGCCGGTCAAAAAACGAAAAAGGCACAGCAGGTAATACAAAAACGGCGGGTAAAACCTGAAACGCGGGTCGCCGAAGCCGAAATTCGATTCGGCCAGCCAGCCCGGAAAATAGTTTCCCCGCTCGATTTCTTCATAAAAAGGCAGCGCGAAACGAAAATGATTATCGAAATCGGCGCCGACCGGAAAGCCGCGGAAAAAGACCGGCAGCATCGCGAGGACGCCGAGGCAGGCCGCGGCGATAAACCACGATTCGAAACGTTTTGGCCGGTCGGATATTGATCTGTCTGGACTGTTCATGACATTTTGCCGGGGTTTCGGGGATTCGTACGGCGTCCGCGGCTGGAATTGGGAGGCCGCCTGATTAGAATTGGACGACTACTCATTAACTCTTAGAAAGCTTTCGAGCCGCGACGATTTGAATTCGCCTTCGAGGTCTTCTTCGTCGGATTGTTTTTGCTTATCGATTTCGGTCGGGAATTCGATCGTGATGGCCGTGCCTTCGTTTTCGCGGCTGCGCACGTTGATCGTGCCGTTGTGATCGCGGATGATCTGATAGACGATCGATAACCCGAGGCCGGTGCCGCCGGTCGTCGAATCGGAAAAGGGCTCGAAAAGCCTCTCGACCTGCTCGGGCGACATGCCGCAGCCGGTGTCGGAAAAGACGATGCGCACGCGGTTGTAAGCGATTTTTTCGGTTTCGACTTTAAGCGTGCCGCCGTCCGGCATCGCGTGCAGCGCGTTGCGCGCCAGATTCCAGAAGATTTGTTTGAGCTGCGTCGGGTCGGCGGCGAGCAGCACCGGACCGCGCGGCAGAATCGCTTCGAGCTTATGCTGTTCCTTCACGTCCGGGCTGTGCTTGAGCAGCATGATCGTGTCGCCGATCGCTTCGCGCACGTCGATTTCCGAAAAATTGCTGACGCGCGGGCGCGCGTAGGTCAGAAAGTTCGTGATGATTTTATTCAAACGGTCCGACTCGCGCAGGATGATCTCCATCAAACTCGCCTGCGCCGTGCCGCGCGGCGTCTGCGAATCGAGCACCTGAATCGCGCCGCGCATCGCGCCGAGCGGGTTGCGGATTTCGTGCGCCAAACCGGCGGCGACGCGCCCGACCGCCGCGAGCCGGTCTTTGCGCCGCACGCTTTCTTCCATCGTCCGGATTTCCGTCAGGTCCTGAAACGTGATGATCAAACCGGTCGTTTCGCCCGTTTCCGAAAAAAGCGACGAAATCCCGTAGCCGACGCGCACGGCGAAGCCTTCCGGCGTGATCAGGTCGGCTTCGAAACGCGGCGGCTGCTCGCCGATCTGGAGGCTCTCGAAGGTCATCGACATCGACTGTTCGATGTCGATGAAGAGCGCCGCGATCGGCTTGCCGATCATCGCTTCGGATTTGTAGCCGGTGATTTCCGAAGCGGCGGAGTTAAAGGTAAAGATGTTGCCGTCGAGATCGGTCGTGATGAGCCCCGAGCGGATCGATTCGATGATCCGCTCGTGCAAAAGGCGCAGGGAAGCGAGGGTTTTCGCCGTTTCCTTGAGCTGTTCGCCCGAGGCGTGACGGTCGGAAAGCCGCGCCGCGAGCAGCCCGACGAGCAGCAGCGCGCCGCCGTTGAAGGCGATGATCTGCACGATCTTTTCGCTCGACGGCGTGACGCCGAACGAACTGAGCGTGCCCATCGCGACCGCGAGCGAGAGCACGGCGAACATCAGCACGCAGAACGAGGCCAGCAGAATCGTTTCGCGCGCCATCAAAAAGGCGCTCGCGATGCTGACCAGCACGATGTAAAGCGTGATGTACGGCGACGTCAGATCGCCGGTCCGCCAAACGAGCCAGGTGATCAGCAGCGCGTCGAAAAAAAACTGGACGCGCACCTGCAGCGCGTAATTGCGGCTGAGGCGCAGAATAAAGAAATAGGCGATCGTCAGACCGACCGAAATCAGAAACACGAAAAACAGCCCGCGCGGGAAATCGTCGAACGAAAGCTTCAGCCGTCCGCTGTTCCAAATCCAGCTGGCGACGAGGATCAAAAAGACGACGAGCAATCTTCCGATGATCAAACTTTGGATTTTTTGCGTCAATTTTGTATCGGACGGCGATCCGTTGGCGTCTAAATTGAACATAGATTTTATAAAGGGTAAGCCGTCGGGAGCGCGTTGCCAGCGGCATTGCTAAAGTATCATTAAACGATCTGAAATTTCCAGTAACAGAAGCGCCGGAAGGCCGATAACCGCGGAAAAATTAAAGCGGCGCGCCGAATTTTCCCGAAAACGACCGCGCGCGAATAATCGAGGACAGTTGATCGGGCTAAAATTACCATCTAAAACGATTTGCACGGAAAAATATATTATAATCAAAACAAGCTATGCCGCTTTCTTTTGAAAAAAGGTTGCCCCTGGTTCTGCTGCTCGCCTTCATTACGCTGGCGGCGATCGGCTTTTTTGCTTTCCAGAGCACGCGCTCGCTGCAAAAAGCGGTCGAATGGCAAAAACGCACGCAGCTGATCCTAATCGAGCTCGACGAAACGCTGACCTCGACGATCGACGTCGAAACGGGCGCGCGCGGATTCGTCATCGGCGGCACGGACAATTTTCTTGAGCCTTTGAAGGCCGGCAAGCAAAACGCTTTGAAAAACCTCGCGGAATTAAGGAAACTGACCGACGACAACAAAGCGCACGCCGAAAATCTCGACCGGCTGAGCCGGCTCGTCGAAGAAAAAATCGCGAAATCCGAGGCTTACGTCGAAACCAGGCGGCGCGACGGCCTTCTGAACGCCGTCAACGAAGTGTCGCGCGGCGAAGGCGAGGCGCTGATGAATCAAATCCGCCAGATTGTTCAAAGAATGCGCGACGACGAAAACCGGCTTTTGAAGCTGCGCGAGGAAAACGTCGCGGCGACCGTCAACAGCAATTTCTGGCTGATGGTCGTCAGCAGCCTCGCCGGCATCGGCGCGCTCGGCCTGGCGAATTTCGTCGTGCTTTACGAAATCAAAAAACGCAAACTCGCCGAAACGAGCCTCGAAAGGCGCGTCGAGGAGAGAACCGTCGAGCTCGAAAAGGTCAATGAAAACCTGCAGGAAAGCGAGCTTTTCAGTCGCTCCGTGATCGATTCGCTCTCGGCGCACATCGCCGTGCTCGATAAAGACGGCAGGATCATCATGGTCAATAACGCCTGGGAGCATTTCGCCGCCGCCAACGCCGCCATCGGACAGCTCGCCGCGTCCGGCATCGGGCAAAATTACCTGAACGTTTGCGAGAGCGACGGTACGGATCAGAATTCGCGGCAGATTTCCGAAAGCCTGCGCGCGATTCTCGAAGGCGAACGGCAGCATTTCACGATCGAATACCCGTGCCATTCGCCGACCGAGGAACGCTGGTTTTTGATGCAGGTCAACGCCCTGCGGGGCTCGAAAGGCGGCGTCGTCGTGTCGCACTACAACATCACCGACCGCGTCAAGGCGGAACTCAACGAACGCAAAGCGCGCCGCGACGCGGAAATCGCGACTCGCCTGCGCGACGAATTCATGGCGACGATCTCGCACGAACTGCGCACGCCGCTCAACGCGATTCTCGGCTGGGCGAAAATTTTGCAGTCCGGCAGGGGCACGCCCGAGAACAATTCGAAGGCGATCGACACGATCGTCAAAAACGCCGAAACGCAGAACCGTCTGATCGAGGATTTGATGGACGTCTCGCGCATCGTTTCCGGCAAGCTCGTCATCGAGCGCGAAACGGTGCGCGCCGAGGAATTCGTCTCGACGTCGGTCGAAACGATCAAGCCGAAGGCGGCGGAAAAGGAAATCGCCGTCAACCTGCTCGTGACCGACGAGGCGCGCGATAAAAACATTTCGGGCGACCCGAGCCGTCTGCGTCAGATCCTGCTGAATCTTTTGACGAACGCGGTGAAGTTCACGCCCGAGGGCGGGCGAATCGACGTGACGCTGAAATCCGAGAACAATCACGTCGAAATCATGGTCAAGGACAACGGCGCCGGGATCAGCCGGGATTTTCTGCCGTTCGTTTTCGATCGCTTCCGGCAGGACGCGGCGAACGTCGAAAAAAGCGGCGGTTTGGGATTGGGCCTGGCGATCGTGCGGCAGCTCACCGAACTGCACGGCGGGCGCGTGAGCGTCGAAAGCGAGGGCGAAAACAAGGGCGCGACCTTTACGGTCTGTTTCCCGGCGGTCGAAGCCGTTCGGGAATAATAAATCAGCCACGAACAAACACGAACGGACACGAAAAATGATTTGAATTTTATTTCGTGAAATGCGCGTGTTTGTTCGCGGCTAATTGTCTCGAACTTCGTTCGCGATCACGATTTTGACGGCTTCGAGCAGGTTGTCGGCGACGGCGAACGGCGGTCTTTCGAGTTGGGGCAGATGTTTTGCGCCGTAGCCGGTTTTGACCAGAACCGGCTTCACGCCGGCGTTTAAGCCGAGTTCGACGTCGAGGCTTTTATCGCCGATCATCCAGGATTTTTCAAGATCGATCGGAAAGTCGGCGCGCGCCGCTTCGATCATTCCCAATCGCGGCTTGCGGCAGCGGCAGTCGCCGTCGGGCAGGTGCGGGCAAAAGTAAATCGCGTCGAGCTTCGCGGTCAAATCCTTCTGAATCGCGTCGTGCACGGCGTGCATGTCGGCTTCCGTGTAAATCCCGCGCCCGATGCCGGACTGGTTCGTCACGAGCACGACCAAAAAGCCGTTGTTCTTTAAAAGTCTGACGGCTTCGTCGGTAAACGGAAAAAAGCGCAGCTCGTCGACGCGGTGCAGAAAATTCACTTCCTCGATCAAAGTCCCGTCGCGGTCGATAAATACGGCTTTTTGTTTCATAGATTATTTTTTAAACGCAAAGTCGCGAAGACGCAAAGGCGCCAGGTTTACAATGTAAAAAGATAACATATTCGGATGATTGAATTGTTATTTAAATTATTTGCGGCTCAGCGTCTTCGCGGCTTTGCGTCAAGTAAATTCCGGGCTCTTTCGAAAACTTCCGCGGGCGAAATGCGCGTCATGCAGCGGTGGTCGATCGGGCAGTCGCGCAGCATGCACGGCGCGCATTCGACGTCGCGGCGGACGATTTCCGAGCCGACGGGCTGCGTCGTTTTCTCGTTCGTCGGACCGAAAATGACGAGCGTTTCCGTTCCGACCGCCGGCGCGACGTGCGCCAGGCCCATGTCGTTCGAAACGAGCAGGTCGATTTCGCTCAAAACCGCGACCGCTTCCGCGAGCTTCGTTTTGCCGGTCAGCATGATCGGTTTTTTCCCGGATTTCGCGAGCACTTCGAGCGAAACGCCGATTTCGTCTTTCGCGCCGACGAGCACGACGTTCGCGTTCAGTTCGTTTTGCAGCAAATCGCTGAGCCGCGCGTAGGACGCGGCGGGCCAGCGTTTGGCGCGCGAATTGGTCGAGCCGACCCCGAGCGCGACCGTTTTTTTCGCCGGATCGACGCCGCTTTCCGCCAAAAAATGCCGCGCTGCCCGGCGTCTTTCTTCGGAAACGTTCAGATCGACGCGCGGCGTTTCTATTTCCGAAATCGTCCGGCCGGCGAAATATGCCTGTTCGATTTCGGCGACGAGATTCAAATAGTAAAAAACTTCGTGGCGCTCGTTTTTCCACGCCGGCATCTCGACCGCGTCGGTCAAAAGAAAACTGCGGCTTTCCTTGGCGTAGCCGAACCTTCGCGGAATGCGCGCCAATTTTGCGACGAGCGCGGTTTCGAACGAATTCGGAAACAAGACGGCGAGATCGAAGCCGTGCGGCTTCAGTTCCTTCGCCTGCGCGAGCGCGTCCTTGATCTTCGATTTCGTCTTCTCGAAGGTGAGAATCTCGTCGATGAAGTCGGCGTCGCGAAAAATGCCTTCCGCCCAGCCGCGCGTGTAAAGCGTGATCGCGGCGTCGGGAAAAAGCCGGCGCAGTTCACGGAGCGCGGGAATCGTCATCACCGCGTCGCCGACCCAATTCGTTCCGCGCACCAGGATTTTCACAGAATTTATTTTAACGCAAAGGCGCCAAGAGGCTAAGACGCAAAGAATCTTTAAATTGACGGGGATGCACGGGATGGTCGGGGATTATTTAAAGAATATTAAAATTTAACCCGTTCGGGCCGTGCATCCCCGTTAATTTTTTTTCTTCGCCGCGGCGTTAAAACAAACTCTTCAAACCTTCATCGAGCCCGATCTGCGGTTTCCAGTCGAGCTCCTGCGTGACGAGCATCAAGTCCGAGACGTAGTTCATCGGCACCGGCGCGGGCAGCGGGTTTTCCTCGTCGATGACCGCCTGCAGGCCCGAGGCTTCTTCAAGTTTTTTAACGAGCTCGCGCAGCGTGACCGCGTTCGCCGCGCCGCCGCCCAAATTGTAAGTGCCGTGCCGCAGCGCCGAATCGACGAACGCTTCGCACGCCCGCGCGAAATCCCTGACGTGCAGCAGGTCGCGGCGCGGCGCGCCTCCGCCCGGCAGCCGCAAAGCCTCGCCGTAATTGACGGCGTCGGCGTAATGCGTCACGAAATTCGGCGTGTTGCCGGGCGTGTTCGGCGCGTAGACAGTCGAGAGGCGAAAGATGCACGAGCGGAAATCGTTCTGGTAAGCGTAATACTCGCAGTATTTTTCGGCGATATACTTCGACCATTCGAGCGGCGCCTGTCCGGCGTAAACGATCGGGCAGCTTTCCGGGCATTCCCGGTAGTTGTCGGCGAAACGCCCGTAGACGTCTTTGGTCGAAGCGAAGACGAAAACGGTATTTTTGCGCATCGCGCGCAGCAGATTGATCGTGCCCTCGACGTTCGTCAGAAACACGCTTTCGGCGTTTTCGGGCGATTTGTCGAGCTCGGCGGCGAGATGGATGACGACGTCGTAATCCTGCACCAGGCTCGCGTCCTGCAGATTCAAAACGTCGCGGCCGGCTTTCCGGGAAAAATCGTCGGCGCCGAAATATTCGCGAATGTGCGTGCCGAGGAAGCCGCTGCCGCCGGTAACGAGAACTTTCATAAGAAGACCTTTAACTCAAGAACTTGGACCTTTGAAAATATTCGGTCATCGAAGGTCAAAAATCAAAGTTCAAAGGCGGAAAAATCATTTGTTCGTTTCGATTAATTTCTGCACCGATTCGGCTTTGCCGACGACGATCAGCATGTCGCCGTCCGCGATTTTCGTTTCGCCGACCGGATGAAAATAAAGCTCGCCGTCCCGGCGGCGGATCGCGATGACGATCAGGCTCAATTCCTCGCTGATGTTGGTTTCGCGCAGTCGTTTGCCGAGGTACGGCGAATGCGAATCGACGGTCAGTTCCTCGAAAACCAGATCGAGCGTTTCGGCGACGATCGAGTCCATAAAATCGGCGATCGCCGGCTTTAAGAGCGCGCGCGCCATCGATTGACTGCCGATGATCGTCGGCGCGACGACGCGGTTCGCGCCGGCGCGAAGGAGTTTCGGTTCGGCCTGTTCCTCGACCGCGCGGGCGACGATGTGCATGCTTTCGTTCAGGCCCCGCGCCGTCAGCACGACGTAGACGTTCGCCGCGTCGTCGGGAAGACAGGTCGCCAAGCCTTTCGCGCGCTTGACGCCCGCCTGGATCAGATTTTCTTCGAGCGTCGCGTCGACCAGCAGGATCGGCAGATTTTCTTCTTCGAATTCGGCGATTTTGCGCGCGTCGCGTTCGATGATGACGAAGGGCAGTTTTTCTTTTTGCAGGTTGCGGATGATGCGCCGCCCGACGCGTCCCGCGCCGCAGACGATGTAATGATTTTGCAGTTTGTCCATTTCCTTGGTTTTGCGCCGGATGTCCAGCGCCTCGATAATTTCCGATTGAATGACGGCTTGAATGAGCGTCGTGATGGCAAATAAAACAGTGCCGCCGCCGAGCAGCATGAAAAATATCGCAAACACGCGACCGGCGGACGTTTTCGGCGGAATGTCGCCGTACCCGACCGTCGTGACCGTTTCCGTCGCCATGTAAAAACTTTCAAGCAACGTCCAGCCTTCGAGAAGGTGAAAGGAGATGGCGCCGAAAAAGATCATTCCAAAAATCGTCAACGAAGCATTAATCAACCTGCGGCGCGTAATTTTGGAAAGCGTCTGAAACAAATTCATCTTTAAAAATCAAAGTGCTAGACAATTTTTAATAAAAACCGATAAAATTTAACCGGGCAACCGCCACCGACATTTTTCCCACTAATTCTTATACAATCGCGCGACAAATGCCAAACCGAAATTCAGGAAAAAGCCGTAAACCGATCAAGCCGCCGAAATACTGGCGCGACCGGCATCCGATCAAGGCGTTTCGGGCGCCGAAAGCGCCGCTTTACAAACGCGTTCTGCGCGCCGTTTTTAACGGCTACACGCTGTCGGGCGCGCTGCTCGTCTTTCTCGCGGTGTTTCTCACGACCGTTTATTTCTGGTTCGAATATTCCGACGTGATCGACCGGCGGCTTTTGAGCGGGGAAGTTTACACGCCGAACGCCGGCATTTACTCGGCGCCGAAAATCCTCAGAGACGGCGAAGCTTTAACGCCCGACGAACTGGTCGCTTATTTGAAGTCGGCGGGCTACATCGAAAAAAACAATCAGGCGGACGCGTCGCGCAGCCGTTACCAGTTAAGCGGCAACCAGATCGAAATCGAGCCCGGCACGACCGGCACGATCGACGGCGCGCGCGTCTTTCCGTCTTTAAGCGTCAAATTCCGCAAAGACGGCAAGGCGGTCGAGAAAATCACCGACGCGAGCGCGAAAAAGGAAGTCGAGCAGACGCGCCTGGAACCGAAAATGCTGAGCTCGATCGCCGAAGAAGGCAACGGGCGGCGCAGGGTCGTGACGTTCAACGATCTGCCCAAGACTCTCGTCAAAGCGATCACCGTCACCGAGGACCGCGCGTTTTTCGAGCATTACGGCGTCAATTTCCGCGGCATCGCGCGCGCGCTCTGGCGGCGCTACGAAAAGGAAGACGACAATTCGCCGCTCGCCAATCAGGGCGGCTCGTCGATCACGCAGCAACTCGTCAAAAACCTGCTGCTCTCGAACGATCCGACGCTCGAACGCAAGGCGAAAGAAGCCTTTATGTCGGTGATTCTCGAAACGCGGCTCACAAAAGAGGAAATTTTCACGCTGTACGCGAACCAGATTTATCTCGGTCAGCAAAACGGCATTTCGATCTACGGCGTCGGCGAGGCGTCGAACGTTTATTTCGGCAAGGACGTCTCGCAGCTCACCTTGCCGGAAGCCGCTTTTCTCGCCGGCATCATCCGCAGCCCGAACCGCTACAACCCGTATAAAAACATGGAGCGCGTCGCCGAGCGGCGCAATCAGGTGCTCGATTCGATGCTCGAAGCGGGCGAAATTTCGCAAAGCCAGCACGACGAAGGCGCGCGCACGAAACTCGAACTGAAACAGATTTCGGCGACGAAAGATTTGCAGGGCATGCCGTATTTTTCGCAGTTCGCGGTCGAGGAGCTGCCGAAAATCGTCAACGACCCGGAGGCGATTCAGCATCTGCGCGTTTACACGACGATCGACCCGGATCTGCAGCGAAGAGCCTACGAGATCGTCGCCGCCCGGCTCGACAAGCTCGATAAATATTTCCCGAAAAAACCGAAGGGAAACTTAAACGCGGCGCTCGTCGCGATCCGCCCGAAAACCGGCGAGATCGTCGCGATGGTCGGCGGGCGCAATTATCTCGAAAACCAGTTCAACCGCGCGACGATGGCGCAGCGCCAGCCCGGTTCGGTCTTCAAGCCGTTCGTTTACGCGGCGGCGCTCAACACGGCGTACGACACGTCGGCGCGCGTTTTGACGGCTTCTTCGATCTTTAAAGACGAGAAAAAAGTTTTCACCTACGGCACCGAGGAATACGCGCCGAACAACTACGGCGACACGTTTTCGAATAAAGAGCTGACGCTGCGCGACGCGCTCGTCAAAAGCAAAAACACGATCACGGTCGACATCGGCATGGAACTCAATATCGGCAAGGTCATGAATCTCGCCGCGAAAGCCGGCCTGCCGCGCGTCGAAAAAGCGTACCCGTCGATGGCGCTCGGCACGGCGGAAGCGACGCCTCTGCAGATGGCGACCGCCTACACGATTTTCCCGAATCTCGGCGACAAAGTTTCGCCCGTCGCGATCAGCCGCGTGACGACCGGCGACGGCAAAACGGTCGTCGAACCGAAAACCGAGAGGAAAAACGTTCTGCGCCCGGACGTCGCTTACATCATGGACGACATTATGAAGGACGTCATCAACAAGGGAACCGCCGCCGAGGCGCAGGCGTGGGGCTTTAAGAACGTGGCGGGAAAGACCGGTTTCGCCGGCAAGACGGGCACTTCGCGCGACGGCTGGTTCGCCGGTTTCACGCCCGAGCTGGTCTGCGTCGTTTACGTCGGGTTCGACGACAACGACGATCTCGGCATGAAGGGCTCGGATTCGGCGATGCCGATCTGGGCGGATTTTATGCGCGAGGCGCTCGCTCTGCACCCGGAATGGAACGGCGACTGGCAGATGCCGTCGAGCGTGCGCAAGGCGGAAATCGACACGCGCAACGGCAAGCTGATTCGCGAATTGACGGACGATGATGCGAATTCCTTACAGGCGCAGCAAGCCGCCAAAAAGAACGCCAACGCGAACGCGAAACCGACGCTCGACCTCGACCCGGAAGCGCCGAAAGAAATCTACGTGACGGACGTGCCGCCCGAATTTCGCCGCATCGAGCTGTTCGTCGCCGGCACGGTTCCGACCAGACAAATGCTGCCCATCGACGACGGCCCGACCGAAGATTACGACAAACCCGAACCGACGCCCACGCCGCTCGACGGCACTTGGACCGATCAAACGCGCCCGAGTCCGACGCCGACGCCGTCCAATACCAAAACCGACAAAACTCCAATCGCGCAGATCACGGTCATGATCTGCCCGCTTTCGGGCATGCGCGCGACGCTCAACTGCCCGAAAAAAGAGCCGAAAATCTTCAAACAGGGCGAAGAACCGCGCGATTTTTGTTCATTTCATTGATCGATGCAATCCTTAAAATAGTAGGTTTTACGTTTTGGGTAATACGTCGCGCAGAGCGCGTCGCTTTCGAGTTTTCCCAGGAACAAATGCTTTTCGGTCATTTTGTCGAAGACGATATAACTGTTCGTAATCCCGCCTAAATCTGCTTCGAAATAATTCGGTCGCGGACCTTTTCGGAAGGGCGCGTTAAAAATCGCCAATGCGAATTCGCCCGGTTCACGGTCTTTCACCGATTTTCGGGTGTCGACGAGCAGCACGGCGAAATCTTCCTGGCCGTCCTGATTCATATCGCCGCGCGCGTAATACTGATAGCCGTTTTCGCCGACCGTCTCGCGCAGAAATTTCATGTTTCCTCGAAAATTTTCCTTGAAGTTCGCCTTATACGGATAAGCTTCCGCGTGAAACATAAAATTGTCGATTTCCTCGACGCCCGGACGCAGATAGCTTTTCGTTTTCAGCCACTCGCGCAGGACTTCGCGGTGTTCGGGCTTGATATGTGCGTAATAATCGACTTCCTTTTCGCCTGATTTCTCGGCGGTCTCCGAAATTTTCGCGCTTTGCGTCACCGCGCTTCGGTCGGAATCAACGCTCGTCTGGTTTTGAACCGCTTGATTGTCTAAACCGCACGAGGTCATTAAGAAAACGATCGTAATTAAAATTTTCACGCTCTTCATAATATGGCTCCGAAAAATCGAGATCGTACTGAAAACTATACGTTCGCCCGCCACCGGAAGAACTGTGGACTGCCACAGTTGCGGCTGGGGCAAAAACGTTGGAATCGATCAAAATACCGCCCCATAATTGAAACATCTTCGAAAAGAGGTGTTTTATGAAACTACAAAAAATCATTTTATGCGCCGCGATCGCGCTGTCGGCGTTCGGGGCGAGTCTCGGAATTCTGGAAATCGGCGGTTATCTCCGTTCGGCTTTCGCGCCGGCGGTCAGCGTCGAGATCGAACCGCCCGAACCGGCTCAGCCGCCGGTTTTTTCGCCGCCGACGTTTACGGATGTTCGGTCAGAGCCGGCAGCGGCGATCGAACAGCCTGTGCCGGAAGAAGAAGCGGAGCCCGAAGATTGGGGAAATACGGGCGATTATTTTATTGTCGACGAAAATCCGAAAGGCTTTGAAGATTTTTCAAATTTGAATATTGTCGACCATATATACGACGTAAAACAAGAAAAGCCAGTGAAGGTCAAACCTTACGGCGTCATCGAAATCGCGCGTGAAGGTGATGAATACATCAAGGAATATAAGTTTTCCAGCATCAATATCAACGGTCAGCGCGTTTCGGTCGTGACGCGGGCGAAAGGCGGCGTCAGCTTCCGGTTCGACGGCAAATTTACCGAGGAAAATATGACCCTAAAATATAAGAACGGCGACGAATACGAGGAAACGATTTATCTCAAAGGACGCCTGACGAAATGGCGCGGCGGCGTAAAAATCGCCGAAGCCAATGTCAGGTTCGGCATCAGCCACGGCTGCTGAAAACAAAATAAAGGCTGCTTTTGGTTCAAGGCAGCCTTTTTCTTTATTCAATTCGATTCAATTGGCGGCGGCTTTGGTTTGAACGTTGCTTTCGCTGAGTTTGACGACGCCCGAATCGACCGTCGCGCCGGTGCGCGAGATGACCTGAAAATGCATCTCGTCGCCCGCGATTTCGAGCAGCATGAACGATAAATCGGTGTCGAAGGCTTTTTCGGTCAGCGGGGAATTTTTCTTGACGCCGTTTTTGCGCACTTCGCCGCCCGCGCCGGTGATGAAATAATAAATGCCCTTCTGCGGCTTGACGCGTTCGTAAAAATGCTCGTGTCCCGTGAAAACCACGTCGACGCCGTATTTGAGAAAGAGCGGTTCGAGCGCGACGCGGATGTCGTCCTCCGAGCCGTGCCGTTTGCCGGAAGAATACGGCGGATGATGGAAAAACGCGATCTTCCATTTCGCCGCGTCTTTCGCCAGTTCGTTTTCGAACCACGTTAATTGTCGTTTGTCCATGTACGTGCTGTTGAGCGCGTAAAACGCGACGCCGCCTTTTTCGATGCGGTAATATTCCTCGCCGTTCATGTTGAAGGGCGCGTAAAAGCGCTGGTTCGATTCGTCGTGATTGCCTAAGGAAGCGTAAAACTTGACGCCGCCGTCGAGCAGCGGGCGATAGACGTTTTCGAACTTCGTCTTCATGTCTTCCGCCGATTCCTGATAATAAATGTTGTCGCCCATCAAAAGCACGAATTCGAACGGAAACAGCTTGTGGTACTGAAACATGACCTGCGCGAGCTCGTTCTGCACGCGGTTGCCCCTGCCCGTGTCGCCGACCGCCATGAATTTGACCGAGCCTTCGCGCATCGGCAAAGTCAAACTCGGCGCGATTGCCGGCGTCGGCTGCGGCGCCGCTTTCTGCGCCGGCACGGCGGGCGGCGCCGCGCTGAAAATAAAAAGTATGAAAACCGACAGAAAATAATAAATTCTTTTCATCTCTTAAATACCCCTGTTACTTCGATTTTTACGGAAGCGCGTTCGTCAGATAATCGACGATCAGACCGTTTTCGCGGTCGAGCAGCAAAAGGTTCGTGCCGACGAAACGGTAGCGCAGCTGTTTCGGCAGCTGCGGCAGGACCATCAAAAGGCTGGGCGGCATTTCGAGCTGTTCCTTCGAATCCGGGTAAGCGACGTTGATTCCGACCCGCACGTCCTTGTTTTCGGCTTCGAGCACTTTTTTCCGCAATTCCGCGCCGTTTTTGCCCGCGAACTCGGTCTTGATGATCGACCTGACGAGCGCCGCGGCGGCGGGCGTGAAAATTTCGCCCTGCTTGGCGCCGGCGCGCGACTGCACGACCAGTTTTTGGAACGTCGTTTTATGCGCTTCGATCTGGTCGGCGGAGGCGTCTTTCGCGAGCTTCGGCAGCTTTTCTTCAAGGCTTTCGCGCATGCTTGAATATTCCTTCGCCTTCGCCTCGAACTCGTTCATCGTCTGCCTGTTTTCCGCCGAAAGCGTCTCCTGCGCCGTCGCCGTTTGAGCGATCGCCGCCATCACGACAAATATCAGCAAACTGTAATATTTATTTACACTTTTCATAAAGATTCCCTCATCGAAAAACCTTTTCGCAAGCGCCGTTCCAAAATCGAAAAAGATTCTCAAAATCGACGAGTTATGAGACAATCAAGAACCAAAAAGCGTCCCGAAAACAACACTTTTTGGAACGATGATATAATAAGCCGATCGGAGAAAAGAAAATGAAACAGAATCGATTGAGCTCGTGGCTGCTGTCGATTTCGCAATCGATCGTATTGGCGGCAAATCTTATTAATCCGCCGGCATCTCTCGACCGAGTTGTTTTATTTATTATCGTCCCGTTCATCGTCGTCGCTTTCCTCAGTTTTCAAAACGCCCCTTTTGACACAAAGCAACGGAATTTCATTTCAGACATCATAAAAAATAAAAGAAATTTCAATACCCTTTTGGTGAATACGAAAAGCAAATGCTGACTAAAACTCTTCTACTCATGTGCTGCGTTCTTATAGGTTTTGCCGGTCTTGCTGCGGCGCAGCGCAAAACGCTTGCGTGTCCGAAAGCGACCGCCTACAGAAGAGTAAAGATAAAACCGGAACGAGCAGAAAGCGCATTATTTGCCCGATACGAAGAGTTCTGTCAAGGCAAGCGAAAAACGGGCGACGCTTTCAAGCACGGTCCTTATAAACTCTGGGGTCCGAACGGCGAAGTGCTGGTCGAAGGGCAATTCGTCGACGGCGAAAGGGACGGAAAATGGAAGAAATCGACTCCGAGACAGATTGGCGTGGAATTTTGGACGAAAGGAAGACTGATCGAATCGGAAGGCTACGATCGAACAGATTTCGTGACGATTGATTTTCGACGGTGCGCGCCGCAGAGCGGCTTATTTTATCAGGGAAGCGGCACCGGCAATCCCTTTATTTGGACGTACGAGGTCTTGGCGGGGGAAGGCAACTTCTGTAAAATCAAGTACTCGGTCAGAGAAGATGCCGCTTTGTCGCCTGAATTCGCCATTTGGAATTATTGCCGCGTATCTAAAGCCAAGAACAAACTGCCTTTGGATGCCATCGCAGCCGTTGCGAATCAATATTGCGAAGTCGGAAATGAATCGCAGCCATAGATGGCGTCTCGAAAACATCTGTTTATGGCGTAATTGGAAAGTCTCGAAAACGCCCCTTTTCGAGACGCTTTTTATTTAGTTAATTTCTTAAAACGAGATTGATATGAAAATGCCCGTCAGGTTTTATTTAGCCGTTCTGTCTTTAGCGCTTTTGCTGATCGCCTCGGCGACGACCGCAACGAGCGCGCAGGCGGTGACCGAAATTCTGAAAAGAATGCAAGTCCACAACAATGCGCTGCTTACGCTCCATTCAAATATAACGATGTCGCGCCGCAACTCGCAGCTCGACGAAAATGATGTTTTACAGGGAAACATCATTTATTCGCGCGCGCTCAAAAAACAAAAGCAGGTAAAAATCGATTGGACAAAACCGTACGAGGAAACGCTTCATTTCACCGACGGGCGGTATGTGATATACCGCCCGCGTTTGCGGCAGATGATTGCCGGCGATATCGAAAAGACAGATTTCGGAACGGAGACCTGTAATTTACTGCCCTTTCTGAGAATGTCGAAGGCTGAAATCAAAGCCAATTACGCGGTCGCCTATCTGGGGGCTGAAATAATCAAAGGCGGAATCAAAACCTGGCGTTTGAGCCTTCAACCGAAACAGCCCGCCGGCTTCAAATCCATCGACCTTTGGATCGACAAGGACGGCATGCCGAGACAGGCAAAAGCGCTTGAACGCAACGGCGATTCGACGACCGTTCTTTTTTCCGAACTCACAAAAAACGGACGGATCGACGGCAAATTGTTTCAACCCGCATTTCCGAAAAATGTAAATGTCCTAAAGGCGTCCGGAACTCCGACGACCTGCAAAACGGTTTCGGTTTCCGCAGCCGAATCACGGAAAGCAAAAAGGAAGAGCCGACCGGTAAGGAAAGTGAAAACCCGAAAAAAACGTCGATTCTAATCAAAATTAATCCTATTCAAGGCGTCTCAAAAACGATTGTTTTTAAGACAGAAAAACTGTTGCACTAAATCGAGGTGATCGGATGTTGAGAATTAAAAATATAATCGCGGCGTTGATTTTTACTTTCGCGCTTTGCGGCGCAAATAATGCGGTCGCTCAAGACACTTGCAGATTTGCGGCTTTCGAGTTTTCGCCCATCGTCATTTCCGCGCCGAAGCCCGCCTATCCGGCGAAAGCCGTCGCCGTCAAAGCACAAGGTGACGTTCAAGTCGACGTCAAAATCGATGCGCACGGCGAAGTCATCGAAGCACATTTCGTTAGCGGCCACGAACTTCTTAGAAAGCCCGTTCTGGCAGCAGCTATAAAGTGGAGATTCAACGAATCGCCCGATAAGGCGGATGTTCGTCATGCCCGTCTGACTTTCGGTTTTTATTTGAAGGTTGATGATTACAAAGAATCGACTCTTGAAGAAGTAAAACATCAATACCGAACAAGGATTTACTGGGCTCCCGCAATAGACTGTTTCAATGATTGCGGCAATATAAACGAACAATAGTGACTCTGCGAAGCGTCTAAAAAAAGCTCGTTTATGAGATACTCGAAAAACAGGTAAAACTACTATCTCAAAAACGACCGTTTCGAGACACTTCCTTAAAAGTTACTGCTGCTGCGGGAAAAACAACCTTCCGCCTGACTCGAAAATCTTTAAATGCGTATGACCAATTTTTTTTCTGTTGCCGCGTTGATATTTATAGTCTTTGCCGAATACAGCTTCTCGCAAAACGAGCAGCGTCAGGATGTTTTTGTTCAAAGCTGGAAAATCGGTAATGAACAGATTACCGAACAAAAAATCGATGTCACGCTAAATGAACAAAATCTTGAATTCGAGCAGATCGTCGCCGGCAAATTCGGAAGTCGATACAAACTAAAAATCATACATATGCCCGTTGAAAAACGGGACGCGTCGGAAACGGGCAAAAGCACGGAAAGCTGGAGAGTAGAATTACGAAAGTTCATAACAAACAAGAAAAATAAAGAGGTTTTAAGCGACAATCTGTTAAATTCTCAACCTGTCGGCGACGGGGGAGACTTTTTCCCACGAGACCCTTTAATCGGCGTTTTATATCCGAAAACGAAATCGCCAATGAAAGTAAACGGCGAGCCGTTCATTGACGGACAATTTTACTATCCGATTACTAGCAAACGCCGCGTTAAAGTCGAAAACTTTTTCGTGGAGATTCAAGTCATTGATTTTCGCTTGAATGCGGCGGATGTTCACAAAGTTGATTTTCTTCGTGTTGTCGTGGAGTTAAAAAACAATTAAATCATCAATTTCACGAAAGGCTTTTTAAGGACTTGTACTGGTGTTCTTTAATAGAAGCGCATTACATGATTTTGCCGGACAATCGCTTTAAATAATATTTCAAAACCTTTGTTTATTGCATAATGAAAAAACGTCTCAAAAGGGACCCTTTTCGAGACGGTTTAATGAGAATTTACCGAAAATTTAAATTTCTTAATTCTCTTCAAAATTTACTGCTTTTGTGAAAGCCTCTAATCTTGAAGGATCCGTTTCAATTGCTTCAAGGACATCAAACACGAATGACCTTTGCACTTCATCGCCATCAATAAATAATTGGTATAAAGTCCACAGCCCTTCTCTGGCTTTGACTCGACATCTGTCGGCAAGAGCGTCGTTACCCAAAGCTATTTCGGATTGATCTGGATAACCGGAAACTATCTCAAACAGCAATGCCAAAATAGTGTTTTTTATAAAGCCTTGCGGTACTTCTGGTAACAATGCAATTAACACTGGAACCAGATGCTCCGCAGCTTCAAACAAGCATCTCTGAACGAAAATATGATTTTCAATTTTCCATTCCAGTTCTTCCGCCTCTTCCGGTGTTTTTGCATTCAACAATGCCCTTACGACGGAAGGCACATAATCCGCCGATACGATTCTTTCCCCGAAACTGCTTCTGATTTCGCGTAATTTACTCCAATCTATTCTCGCAAGTTCGATCTCTGCTAATGAAACTGATTTGTCCATTTTACCTTTGAAGAATTTCTAAACCTTAATTTACTATACTTGAACATATTAGAACTTGTCTCGAAAACGCCCCTTTCTGAAACGCGCTAAAATCTGTCTCAAAACTACCGTTTTTGTAACAGTCTAAGCCCTTATAAAAAGCAAACATAGGCCATTTTTGTTAGTCATTGATTTTTTCCGATTTGTCTCAAAAGCCGTCTCATAGCTAAAATCCCAAAAACGTATGGCTTTTGAGACGGTTTTTGAGACTTTTCTAAAACACGATTTCCGGTAATCGAAAAGCGGCGCGAATCACTCGCGCCGCTTTTCGATTTTTGGCTTTGATTCGCCTTTTAGTTCATGCCGAGATTTTTGATAAGGAAGCCGTAGATGTCGGCTTGTTCTTCGATGATCTTGGCGGTCGGCTTGCCGGCGCCGTGTCCGGCTTTCGTTTCGATGCGGATCAACACGGGCGCGTCGCCGGCCTGCGCGGCTTGCAGCGCCGCCGCGTATTTGAAG
>DATCMK010000037.1:0-465407 GCA_036563455.1 Pyrinomonadaceae bacterium
CACCCAGCACGAGCTCGACGCGTCGGTCTGCCCGTCGCGGTCCCAGTGAAACTGCACTTTCACGCGCCCGTATTTGTCGGTGAAGATCTCCTCGCCGGCCGGCCCGACGACGATCGCCGTCTGGCTGCCGTGGATGATCGGCTTCGCCGTCGTCCGCAGCGGACGAAAACCGGGATTGCCGGCGCCGTGCGTGATGCAATTAAAACTGTTCGTGTACGGTTCGGTGACGCCTTCGTTCGAAACGTACGACGGGTTCTGCTCGGCTTCGTGCGTGACGGTCGTAATCGTGTACTGCTTATTCAACTGGGCGTTCGGGTGATTCGACAATGTAAACCGATAACCGGCGGTGACCGAGCAGCAGTCGGAGTTGGCGCTCGCGCCGGCGACCTGCGCGTCGAGGGCTTCCGTCATGTTTTTGACGGTTTTTTGCCGGTCGTCGAAAATCTTCTGCAGTTCGCCCGCCTGTTCGCCGCCGCTCTTGTCGATGCCGTCGTATTTGCGCGCGTAGCCGCCCGGATAATCGTAATATTCGAGTTTTTGGCTGTCGCCGAAGGAAAAGCGGCTCGGATTTTCGAGCTCGAGCCGGTTGGTCGGCAGCTGAAAATTGTAATCCCAGAGCGTTACTTTTCCGGTCTGCATTTTGTGATCGCTCAAAAACGTGCTGACCGCGCCGACGAAATCGTCGTCCGCGCCGACGTTGATGAAGAACGGAATCGTCGCTTTGCCCGGACAATCGCGGTGCGACTGCGGCGTATCGGCGACGATCATCTGGTGCATGCCGTCCTTGTGCTCGAAATAATAATAAATGCCCTCTTCTTCCATCAGCCGCGACGCGAAATCGAAATCCGTCTCGCGGTACTGCGCGCAGTAATTGCGCGGCTCATAAGTGCTTTGCAGCTCGTATTTGATCTGAAAGCCCGCGAAGACCTGGCGCAGCACGTCCGGCACATTGCGCTGCTGAAAAATGCGGCTCTGTTTTTTCTGCGTGAGCATCCAGACATGCGGCACGACCGATATGTAGTAATACGAAAAACGGATGTCGCGATTGCCCTGCGAGAACTTGTTGACCATGCCGGTGAATTCGCGCTTCGAGCCGTCGGGCGCGGAAATGAACACCGTCACGGCTTGCCCGAGCAGCGCATGCGGATCGACGACGGTCGGCTGATAACCCGGTTCGAGCTCTTCGACCAGCAATTCGATGTCGAACGTAAAAAGCTGCGAAATCGCCTCGCGAGCGGTGAATCTGTTGATTAACAGATAATCCTTGCCCAGCGGCGTCGCGATGCTCATCAATCTTCCGTCTTGCGTCGTCGGCATAATCCCTCAATCCGAAACTAAAGTCCCGTTTTAAATCGACCGTTTTGAACCGGTCGCCGGGGCGGTCGGCGATTCTTTTTTCGACCCTTTTGGGGACGCGGCGAAACCTTTAATTTCGCGGCGGCAATGGATTAGTTTTGAAGATGATAATTGTAATATTTTCAAATTGCAATTTTTAGAATTTTTTTTTTACGGCCGGGCCGGTTTCAATTCGCGTCGCCGTTCGATGACGTTCACTCGGCGGGCTCGACCGACAGCAGTTCGTTGCGCAAAAGCGGAAAGTAATAAACGCGGTAGTGACCGGTTTCGAAGGCGTTGTAAACCGCTTCGCTCAGCTGAAATTTAACGTTTCGGATTTTCAGATTATAGACCGGAATTTCGTTGTGCCTGCCGGAATACGTAATGAAAAGTTCCGCCGCGCCTTCCGCCGTCTTGACGCCGAAACCTTTTTTTATGCGGCTCGCGAGCGTCATGCTCCAGAAAACGCCGTAAAAACAAACGCCGAACGCGACCAGACAGACGCCGGTCGGCAACAGAAACCGTTCGTCGTCGGCACCGACGTAAAAGAAAACGAGCGCCAGGACGAAACAAAAAAAAGCGCCGATCGCGCTCAAAGCGATGTACAGATCGGTTTTCGGCTTGAGCCTTTGCTGCTGCGCCGCGGAAAAGAATCCGTCGTCGTTCGCGGCGAGGTCGGCCGCCGTAAAGGGAATTTCGCGCATCAGCTTCGTCTGCGCTTTCTGTTCCAAATTCTTGTTTCTGATCGGGTTCATCATAAGTCGGCGCCGGTTCGCGTAAATTATCCGCGCGTCAATCATTTTACGACAGAACGAAACTTTTGCTTTTCCTTTTTTTAATAAACGGGTATCATATTTCAGGATAAAAGGTTATCCGCCGCATTTGACCACCCGATTTATACAATCAAACAATTCTTGAGGTTTTAATGAATTTTCTATTCGCTTCATTTGAAACGATGACCGGTTTGCCCGAAATTTTCGGCTATCTTTTCACATTCATCTTCGGCGCGCTCGTCGGAAGCTTTCTGAACGTCGTCATTCACCGCGTGCCGAACGAACAATCGATCGTTTTTCCGAATTCGGCGTGTCCGAAATGCCAGACGCCGATCAAGCCCTACGACAATCTGCCGATTTTGAGCTGGCTGCTTTTGGGCGGAAAATGCCGGAACTGCAAGGAAAAAATTTCTCCGCGTTACCCGGCGGTCGAGCTTTTGACGGCGCTGCTTTTCGCGGCGACCTACTGGGCGATCGGCTTTAACGCTTTTCTGCCGGTTTGTTTGATTTTCGTCGCGACGATGGTCGCGCTGATTTTTATCGACGCCGAGCACATGATTCTGCCGAACGTCATCAATTTCCCGCTGCTCGCCTTCGCGCTGATCGTGCGCGTCGTTTACCCGAGCTTCTTCGGCGCGGAGTTTTTTCCCGACCTCGGACACGCCCCGCTCACTTCGCTGGAGAATATGCCGATGTGGCTCGTCTCGCTGATCGGCGGGCTGCTCGGCGGACTCGTCGGCGGCGGTTTTTTATGGCTCATCGGCGAGATCTGGAAACGCCTGCGCGGCGTCGACGCGATGGGCCTGGGCGACGTCAAAATGATGTTCGCCGTCGGCGCGCTGCTCGGCTGGCGTTTGACGCTTTTGTCGTTGTTTTTGGGCGCTTTTTCGGGCGCGATCATCGGCGTCGTCGTCGTTTCGCGCCAGCAGGAAAAAGACATGCAGACGCAGATCCCGTTCGGCATCTTCCTCGGCATCGGATCGATCGTCGCGCTGCTCGGCGGCGAGCAGATCATCGGATGGTATCTGAGGACTTTTATTCCGAACTAAAACTTCATGCTTTGACCGCCGTTTCCAGGCATTTCGACGAACAGTAAAACGTGTTCCGGCTGAGCTTGAGGGCGGTCGCCCGCGGAATCCAGCTGCCGCATTTAGAACAGCGCACGAGTTCGACGTCGCCCGCTTGGGCTTGAGTTTCGATTTGTTTTTCCGGCGCGTCCGGTTTTCGGCCCAGCCGGCGCATTTTGCGAAACATTTTGAAAACGTAAATCGCCGTCTGAATCTGCTTGCGGAACCGCACGGCGACGAACATCGCCGCGACCGCGAGCAGTCCTAAAATCACTAACCACTTCATTATTTTTGTACCGGATTCGTCTGCTGCGCGAGCTGCGCCGTCAATTCGCCGAGCGTCGGGGCTTTCGGATCGATTTCCCTGAGCCGCGCGAGATACTTTTCGGCCTCGGTCGCGTTGTTTTGTTTGACGAGCATCTGCGCCATCAAAAGCAGCGCGCGTTCGTTTTTCGGGGCGAGCTGCAAAGCCCTTTCGAGTTCTTTCGAAGCGCGCTCGTAATCGGGCTGGTCGACAAAGACGAAAGTCGATCCGAAATCGGCGCGCACCGCCGCGTCGTCCGGTTTCAGGGCGAGCGCTTTGGCGTAATATTCGCGGGCCTTTTCGAAGCTTTCCGAATCGTTTTTGAGCGATCCGATATCGTAAAAGGCGTTGCCGAGCCCGACCGCAACGTCGAAATCCTGCGGATCGCTCGCGTGCGCGCGCTTCAAAAGCCGCGCCGATTCGGCGATCAGCCCGGCGTTTTGTTTCATCACGCCGTAACTCAAAAGCGCCATGCCGAGGTTGCGCTGGTAAGAAACATTGCCGGGGTTTTGATCGGCTTCCGCGATTTTCTGACGGATTTCCTCGTCCGACAAGGCCGCGTCGGAATCGTTTTGCGGAGCGGCGCCGGCAACTTTTTTGAGCTGCTCGTTTTCGGCGCGCAGTTTCAGCAGCTCGTCGCCGTTCAACGAGTTCGCCAGATAAAATCCGCCGAAAAAGCTGACGACCGCCGCGAGTATTGAAATCCAGAGTATTTTCGAGTTCATTCAGGTAAATCTTAACAAATCGCGCAAAAAAAAAGAAAAGCGCCGACCTCTTCCGCACGGAGGTCGACGCTTGAGCTTTTTTTAGACGATTCGAATCTTATTTTTTCTTGTCTTCCGGCGCGATGAACGGTAAATCGTCGGCGCGGCGGCGCGGAAGCGGATCGGTCGCGCGGCGGCGCGGCACCGAATTGGCCCCGCGGCGGTCGACGCTTCCGACCGGCAGCCCTTTGCCGTGCACGGCCTCGACCAAGATTCTCGTGATTTCCTGTGAAAGCGTCCGATGTTCCAAAGCGGCGCGGCGGCGGAGAGATTCCTTCAATTCGTTCGGCACGTACGCGCCAATAAAAACGCCTTTGCGATTTGCCATAAATTATTCGATAGCTCCTTAAAAAGTGAATTAAACTAAAAAATCAAAAATGAGCCCTGCAAAAATGGGAAACGAATCTGTAAGCCGAATTTTGTATCCGCCGGCGGCGGACGGCAATCATTCATCTAGGCCTTTCGTTACCGAAAAGCTCGAGCGACCTACCCGAAAACGATGCCGGCCGCAGCCGGACTTTGAGCGGGCAGCTCAAAAATCGTTTTCCTATTTGGTCTTGCACCACGAGGAGTTTACCCAGCCGCGCGTTGTCGCCAACGGCGCTGGTGCGCTCTTACCGCACCGTTTCACCCATCACCACGCGAAGGCTTTGGAATCCGGAATCCGGAATCCAAAATCCGAAATCGAATGGCTGGTCTGTTCTCTGTTGCACTTGTCGTCGCCCGGAATTTACTCCGGACGCCCGGGCGTTACCCGGCTCGCTGCCCTTTGGTGTTCGGACTTTCCTCTTATAAAATTTACAAGCGATTGCCCGACCCGTTTCCCTTTGCAAGGCTTCAATATCTTAGCAAAAATTGTTCAACATTTACAATTTAAGTTTATCGTTTCGATTTATCGCGTTATAAATATAATTTAAACGCCGTCGACCGACAAAACGGCTAAGACATTGCTTTTAGATGTCCATCGAGCGACGTTCGTCAACCGCCATCCGGTTGAAGTCAAAACCCGCTCGTTTTCGAAACCGCCCCGCCGGAGAATCAGATCGGCGCGAAATCCGGCGCGGCTTTTTTTACCAGGCTGCGGCATCGCCGAATGCTGCTTTTATAAATTCTTAAAGCGGGCTGAATTCTAGGAAAATTTTCGGTCATCGACCTCAATCGATTTGATGTCTCCGGTGGGGCAGGATTTCGGCGGAAAAAAGATGCGACCATTTCGCCAGGAATTTTTCGCCGACCAATTCTTCGACCGCGTCCGCCGTCGGCAGGTTTAAGAGCCCGTCGGCGATTTCTTTTGCTTCTTCGTAAGCGATGTGCGAAATCGTGTGGCGGACGCGCGCGATCGAATTGACGTTCATGCTGAGTTCCGTCGCGCCGAGTCCGATCAGGATCGCGACGTAAACGGGCGAACCGGCCATTTCGCCGCAGACGATCGACGGAATGTTGCTCCGATCGGCGGCGGTCAAAACGGTCTTCAGCGAACGCAGCACCGCCGGGTGAAGCGTGCGGAACCAGTCGGCGACCGCTTCGTTGTCGCGGTCGACGGCGAGCAGATACTGCACCAGGTCGTTCGTGCCGAGACAGAAGAAATCGACTTCGCGCGCGATTTCGTCGGCGATCAGAACGGTCGACGGAATCTCGATCATCGCGCCGAGCCGCGGATTGCCGAAATTTATTTTCCTTTTCGCGAGCCGCTCCCTTTCGGTCTCGATGATTTTCTTGGTTTCCAGGATTTCCGAAACGTCCGAGATCATCGGCAGGACGATGTCGATCCGGTTTTCGAACGACGCCCGCAGCAGCGCGCGGATCTGCGTGCGGAATTCCTTTTTGTGCGTGAGCACGAGCCGGATCGCCCGCAGCCCGAGCGCCGGGTTGATTTCCTTGGCGGCGTTTTCTTCGGTCAACTGCTCGACGCTCAAATCGAACGTGCGGATCCGCACGCCGTCCTCGCCGGCGAGCTTCGCGATCTTGCGGTATTCCTTGAGCTGTTCCTGTTCGGACGGAAAGCCCTTGAACTGATTGAACAAAAATTCCGAGCGGTACAACCCGATGCCTTTCGCGCCGAGGCGTTTCGCCCGGGCGTAGCCCTGCGGCAGATCGATATTCGCGCGCACCTTTATTTCGAAACCGTCGAGCGTCTTGAGTTTTTCGAGAATCGGCGCCGTTTCGCGGTGCGTCACTTCCTGAAATTCCGCCGCCGCGATGCCGTATTTTTTCGAGCTTTCCGGTGAAGGATTGACGATCACGTGCCCGTGAAAGCCGTCGACGATCACTTCGTCGCCGGTCTGCACGCGCCGCAAAATTCCTTTAAGCCCCGTGACTGCGGGCAGATTTATTTCGCGCGCGAGGATGAACGTGTGCGACGTCCAGCCGCCGTTTTCGGTGATGATCGCTTTCGGATTGCTGGCCGTCAATTCGATCAGGGTCGACGGTTTGACCTCGCGCGCGACGATGATCGAATTCTTCGTCAGCCGCAGATTGGATTTGCCGCCGCCGCCGAGCGCCCCCAAAATCCGGTCGGCGACGTCTTCGAGATCGATGTATTTTTCGCGCAAATGCTCGTCGGCGATCGCTTTGTAAGTCGCGATGTAACGCTCGGTGACGGTTTTCACCGCCCATTCGGCGTTTACTTTCTGGCGGACGATGTTTTTTTCGATTTTGTCCTGCAGCGATTTATCTTCGAGAATCATCAGATGCGCGTCGAAAACGCTTAGCTTCGAATTGACGCCGTCGCCGTCGGCGGACATTTTTTTCAACTGCCGTTTCGCGAGCCGGACGGCGGCGCGAAAGCGGCGCAATTCCTTTTCGATTTGCGATTCTTCGAGATTGATGCGGTAAAACTGTCGTTTGCGCCCGTGCAGGCAGACGACCTTGCCGATCGCCACGCCGCGGGCGACGGCGCGCGCCTTTAGTTTTATTTCGGCGGATTTGTTTTTCGCGCCCCGATTTTTCGTGTTTTTATTCAACGCAGTCATCGAAACAATCGGCGTTAGAAATCGATGTTGATCCCGCCGCCGGCGCCGCCGCTCTGCCCGCCGAAAAACGGTTTCAGGAGCCCCGCGAAAGCCGCCAGATTTCTGGTTTGAATCAGGATTTCGCCCGGACCCGTAAATTCGGCGACCATGCCCTCGCCCGAGAGAAAACTTCGGAAAAAGCCGCTTTTCGCCGCTTTTCGAAGGCTGTACGGCATGTGCCCTTCCCACGCGACCAGATGCCCGGTATCGACGACGTACTGCTCGCCCGGGCGCAGTGTTTTGCGGTGGATCGCGCCGAATGACGAAACCAGCAGCAGACCGGCGCCGGAAACCTGCAGCACGAATTAGCCCTCGCCGCCGAAAAACGATTTCGCGCCGCCCAACTTCGTGTCGACCGCGAGGCTCGTGTCGCCCGCCAGATACGAACTAGACTGCACCATGAACGTCTGATTCTGCATTTCGATGCCGGCGACGTCGCCCGGCGCGCCGGGCGCCAAAGTGACCTCGCCCGCGCCGCCGCGCGCCGTGAAGGTCGAAACGAAAGCCGATTCGCCGCCGACCGCGCGTTTGAGCGCGCCGAAAATTCCGCCTTTCATTTCCGCATGCAGATCGACGTTTCCGGACATCGAAACCATCGCGCCCGCTTCCGCCGCGATCGCCTGTTCGGGCTGTAAATTAATGACGGCGAGCGCGAACGCGCCCTGATGCTCGATTCTCCAAGTGTAGCCGCGTCCCTGTCCGCGCCCGTCCGTGTCGAAACGAAAAGCGCCGCCCGAAGGCTGCGAGCCGGCGTAGTCTTGCTGCTGATTCGAGTAATTTTGCTGTCCGGCGCCGTAATTCGGCGGCGGCGGCGCGGCCGAAGACGGCGGCTGATTCGGCGGTTGATTAAACGGCGGGGGCGCCGCGGGGTTTGGCGGCGGCTGGTTTTGCACGGTGAAACCGCAGCTTCCGCAAAATTTCGCGTTCAGCAGTAACGGGGCGTGACATTTCGGGCAATTCATAAAACAACTTAAAGTGAAAAATTAAAAAAGTGAAAAATTAAAAGCGAAAAGTGCGGCTCCTGAACTCCGCACTTGCACGTTTTTCGGTTCAGCCGATCCTTACTTCCTTCGATTTTGCGACGATGATCTTCGCGGCTTCGTCGGCGTTCGCGGCGAAATCGAGCAGCGCCACGTCCGATTCGCTGACCGCCAGATTCTGCCGCCAGACCTCGATGACGCCTTTCCAGCAATCGCCGACGAGGACGAGCGGGCGGCGTTCGAGCACGCCGGTCTGCAGTTTGTTCCAGACGAGCGAAACCTCGGACACGGTGCCCATGCCGCCGCGCAGCGCGACGAAACCGACCGAACGCATGATCAGGTTCTGCAGCCGGTCGTAAAAATGATCGGACGCGACCTTGTCGGTCAGATAACGATTCGGTTCGGATTTGAATTGATTTAACACGATGCCGAAGACGCGCCCGCCCGCTTCTCGCGCGCCGCGCGAGGCGGCTTCCATGACGCCGAGATACCCGCCCGTGCAGATCGTAAAACCGGCTTCCGCGAGCCGCGCGCCGAGCAGTTTCGCTTCCTTGTATTCGGTCGAGTTTTCGCCGCATTTCGAGCCGCCGAAAATGGTGACGATTTTTTCAGATGTATTTTCCAGCACTAATATTTACCGCAATTTTTCGTTTTTTCAAATCTTTTGTTCATTATATTCGCCCGACGATTTAAAGACAAAACCGGTTCGATTTTGGATTTTGGATTTCGGAATGGGTTCGGCTTCCGAACGAATCCGTTTCCATTTAATCCCTATTTACCGAAATTTTCCCGAACAAACGTGAGCGTCTAAACGCGTCGGGCGATTCACAATCAAAAAACCTAAATCATTTCGCGGCTTCCTCGGGCGTCCTGTTTCCCGCTTCGTGAATCGCGCGCGTCGTGTCGGTGAAGAGTAAAACGACGCTGCCGACGACGAAAAAGACGATCAGACCGAGAATCGCGTGCCGGAACGAACCGGTCGCGCCGACGATGATCGTGAAAAGGATCTGCCCCATCCACGACGTGCCTTTTTCCGAGATCTCGTAAAGCCCGAAAAACGAGGACTCGCGCCCGGCGGGGATCATCTGCGAGTAGAGCGAGCGCGAAAGCGCCTGCGCGCTGCCGAGCACCATGCCGATGAACGCGCCGAGGAAATACGCCTGAAATTTCGTTTCGAAAAAGGCGTAGGTGTAAATCACGATCCCGCACCAGATAATCAAAGATAAAATGATCGTGCGTTTGGCGCCGATCACGCGCGCGATTCGCTCGAACAAAATCGCGCCGACGAACGCCGAAATCTGCGCGATCAGAAAGATCACGAGCAGAAAGGAGCTGTCGACCGGCAGATTTTTCGAAGTGAAAAGCTCGTACGACATGAAGACCGACGATTGCAGGATCACCGTCTGAATGCCGTCGTTATAAAAAAGATAGGCGATCAGGAACAGCATCGTGTAGCGCAAACGGCGCAGCTCCCTGATCGTCTGCCAGAGCTCGGTGAAGCCGACGGTGATCAGGTTTTTGTTTTCGGGAACGCCCTTTTCGGGCGCGCGCGTTTTGAGCAGGTAAAAACTTATCGCGCCGAAAACGCCCCACCAGAGCGCAGAGGCGAGAAACGAAACGCGCGCCGCGAAACCGGTCGTGATGCCCAGCGCTGCGGCGTTATTCAAGAGCAGAATGCACAAAATCAGCATTCCGACGCCGCCGATATAGCCGAGCCCGTAACCGTAACTCGAAATCCTGTCGCGCTTGTCCTCGGTCGTCACGTCGATCAGAAAGGCGTTGTAAAAAACGTTCGCGGCGGCGAAAGCCATGTTCGAAATAATTATCAAAACGCTCAGCCCGAGGTACGATTCGGTGACGAAGAACATCAATCCGCCGGCGATCACGCCGGTGTAGCAAAAAATCGCCATCAGACGTTTTTTCAGATGCGTGTAATCGGCGATCGCGCCGAGGATCGGCAAAAAGAAAACCAGCGAAAGCGTCGAGATCGCCGTGCAGAAAGAAAATAATCCCTTCGCCGTGACGTTGAAAAAATACAGATCGAAAACGACGCCTTCTTCGCCGACCGCCGCCTGCGCGAGGCTCAGCAAATACGGACCGATCAGAACGCCGATGACGGCCGTAAAAAACGCCGAGTTCGCCCAGTCGTAGAGCATCCAGCCGAAAATTTCCCGGCGGTCGTTTTTCGCGATTGTGTTTTCTTCTTTCATTTTGTCAGTAAATTCAGAACAGCCGGTGTTATGTCGGTTAAATCTTTGATTCGTTCGGCGGTTTCGTGTCGTTTCCTGCCCCAGACGATCGTCGGGACGTCGTTTAACGTATGATTGCGGACGGACAAATCTTCTATGTTTCCGTGGTCGCTTGTCAAGATTAAAGTCGTGTTTTCGAGATCGATCCGCCGGAGCGTTTCGCGGATGAAGGCGGCGAGCGGCGGAAGATGGATCCCGGCTTTCGCAAAATCACGTTCGTGCCCGATCTTGTCGGTCAGGAAATGCTCGTAGAGCGTGAAACGATATTCCCCGGATAAATTCGCCAGGATTTCGGCGGCGTCCGCCGGCGCGAAAAGCGGCGCGTCGAAACCGCGTTCGCGCAGGCTCCGATTCGTAAAATCATGAAACAGCGCTTTTCGCCCGACGAGATCGGGCAGTTTGCGGAAAGGAAGGTCGGCGGCTTCGACGGCGCAGGTCGTCGCCGATTTCCAGCGCGGCGTTTCGGCGAAAAACTGCGGCGTGTAAGCGTTCGCGAAAACGAGCTCGTCGATTCCGTTACGGCGGAGCTGACGAAAAATCGAGTGTTCGCGGATGACCTCGCGCAGATTTTCGTTCGGAAATCCCTGTTTGTGATAGCCGAGCAGCCGCGGCGCGTTGACGCCGGTCAGAATCGTCGTCTGACCGGAAGCGCTCTGCGGGCGACCTTCGACGCCGAGTCGCGGGTCGGTCGAAACGAGCACGCCGTCGAAAATCACCGGTTTATGATCGCCTTTGTAGTGGGCTAGAGGCTCGATGTTTTCGTTCATGAACAGCGGGTTGTGCGCCCCGCGCTCGCCGATTCCGAGCCCGTCAATGAAAAAAAGCACGACCGTCGGCGGTTTATTTTCGTTCATTAAAAGGATTTTACATTCTCGCGCCGTTTTTTGAAAAAGCACGCGCCCGTAAATCGTTTATTTGTAATGAAAATAAAGCGGGCGGAAACCGTGCTCCTGCAGCGTTTGAAATACGATTTCCGAAACGGCGGAAACGCGCGTTTCCCGAAACGGTTCGAGGTAATCGGTTTCGGAAATCAAATGTTTCAGACCGAGCAAATCTTCCGGCATCGAAAAGATGAATTCATCGACCGCGCCGCCGCGCAGCAGCGATTTCAGCTTCGTCACCGCCGCCGGTTCGTCCGCCGGAACCGCCTCGTAAACCGGCAAATTCTCGGCAATCGCGCCGGCGCCGCCCAGTTTTACCGCCAGCGTCGAATCAGCGTTTTTTTCGCCGGCGACGAGGAATTTGACGTCTTTCAGGTCTCCGGCCGCGTAATTCGAGATCGCCGCGTAAATCGCTTCATCGTCGAGCTTCGGCGGAATGACGTCGGCGTGCAGCTGGACGAAACGCAGCCGGTCGGCGACCGCTTCGCCGAGCGCGCAGGTCGTCAAATTATCGAGCACGAAAAAATCCACGCCGCGCTCGCTTAAATTCTCGATAAAATAATCCGCCGCCCATACGTCCGCGAGGATCAGCCAGTCGAAACCGCCGAGATCGTCGAAAACCGCGGCGCCGGTTTCCGGCAAATCCAGCTTCCGCGCCTTTAGGGACGGAAAAACCAACACGTCCTCGCCGGCGGCGGCCAGATCGGCGATCAGTTTTTTATTGAGCGGGTTTTCAAACAAACCGTATGTTTTTTTCAATTCGCGGTCAGACATTTTATAAAATTGTAGCGGCTGGCGGAATTTCTGCAAGTTTGCATTGATCGCCCGAAAAAACGTATTCTTTGAAGATTCGGAGTATTTTCCAGATTCCGGTTTCCCGACCGGGCGAACATTTTTGTAGAACCTATGAAAGCAATGATTTTAGCGGCCGGTTTCGGCACCCGGCTGTTTCCCCTGACGATCGACCGCACGAAACCGGCGATTCCGTTTCTCGGCAAACCGCTCGTCGGCTACGTCGCCGAATACGTCGCCAAGTTCGGTTTCCGCGACATCGTCGTCAACCTTCATCACCAGCCCGAATCGGTGCGCGAAGTGCTCGGCGACGGCGAAGCTTACGGCGTCAACATTCATTACACCGAGGAAATCCCCGACATTTTGGGCACGTCCGGCGCGCTCGACAACGCCCGCCATCTGCTCGAAGACGACACTTTCGTCATCGTCAACGGCAAAATCATCACCGACATCGACATTTCGGAAGCGATCGAAACGCACAAAAACAGCGGCGCGATCGCGACGATGGTCTTGAAGCCGAACATCAAACGCGAGAAATTCACCGAGGTTTACCAGAAAAACGGATTTTTGACCGGTTTCGGCGATTTCGCGCATCCCTTCACGGCCGAGGAAATCAAGGACACGACCGGCAAACTGACCGCGCCGCTGATGTTCACCGGCATCCACATTCTGGAACCGAAAGTTTTCGAATACATCCCGCGCGGCGTTTATTCCGACATCGTGCCGACGTTTTACAACCCGGCCTTAAAGAACGGCGAGCGCATCGCCGTGCACGTCACCGACGCGAACTGGTTCGAGCTTTCGACGATCCCGCGCTACCTCGATATTTCGCTGGCGATGATGAACGGCGGATCGGTCTGCGCGGGCGAAAACTGCGTCGTTTCCGGCCGGGCCGTCGTCAAGGATTCGATCATGTGGGACAACGTCCAGATCGGCGACGACGCGCATCTCTACCGGACGATCATCGCCGACGACGTGCGCATCGAGCCGGGCGAGCATTTCGAAAACGCGGCGATCGTCCGCGCCGAAATGGTGCGCAATTGCGAAGAAATTCCCGAAAAAGCGTTAAAGGGCTACATTCAGGGCGAAAATTACATCGTCCCGCTGATCGAGTACGTCTAGCCTGCTTCGCGGGATTTCAAATCGCAAATTTCAGATTTCAGATTATCTTTGTAAAATGTAATAACAATTTGAAATTTCAAATTGCATTTGAAAAATGCCGACCGATTTAGAAGCCAGACTCAACGAATTTTTAATCATCAATAACCAGCCGACGGCGGTTTCGCAGCTGACTCAGGACGCTTCGACGCGCGAGTATTTTCGCGTGGTCTGGCAGAACGAGCCAGCGATCGCCTGCGTGTACCCGTTCAACGATCTGTGTCTCGGACAGTTCGCGGCGTGTCTCGACGTGACGCGCCTGTTTCTGGGCGCCGATTTGCCGGTCGCGCGGATTTTCGCGACCGACGCCGCACGGCAAATCGTGATTCACGAGGATTTCGGCGACAAGATTTTGCGCGGCGTCCTGGAAAACTCCGACGAATCGGCGCGCGAGCGTTACCTCGGGGAGGCGATCGGACTGATCGCGCGAATACAAGCCGCGACGCCGCTCGCCTTCGAGACGAATTCGGTCGCCTCGCGCCTCGCCTTCGATTTCGAAAAACTTTCATGGGAGCTCGATTTTTTCGCGACGCATTATTTCACGACGCTGCAGAAAAAACCTTTGAGCGACGAGGACGCGCGTTCGCTGAAAGGAGAACTCGACGAGGTCGCGAAAGAGCTCGAAGGCCGCGCGCGCGTGCTCGCGCATCGCGATTTTCACGCGGCGAATCTGATGCTCGGCGCGGACGGCGCGCTCAAGATCATCGATCACCAAGACGCGCGCATCGGCGCGGCGAGCTACGATCTGGTTTCGCTGCTCTTGGACCGCGTGACGGTTTTGCCGACGCCCGAATGGCTCGCCGAAAAACGCCGGTTTTTCCTCGAAACGCGCCGTCGGCTCGGTCTCGAAAACCCGGACGAAGCGGATTTCGCCTGTGAATTTCGCCTGCAGACGATCCAGCGGTGCCTCAAAGCGATCGGCACTTTTTCGTTTCAATCGGCGACGCGCGGAAAAATTTATTTCATTCCGTTCATCAAGCCGATGTTCGAAATCGTCCTGCGCGCCGCGGAAAATCTGCAAAGGTTTCCGAATTTGCAAAGGATCGTCAAAGCCCAAATTTCGGATTAGCCGCGAACAAACACGAACGGACACGAAAAATTAATTTGTATTTGATTTCGTGTTTTTTTCGTGTTTGTTCGCGGCTAATTTTTTAGAGTTTCGTCGCCGACAAGTTTTCGGGCGGTTTGGTCGTGAAATCTTCGCCCGGATTGACGAACAGATTTTGCTCGAAGCGGTATTGCTTGTCGTAGAGCTGCCGGTAGCGCCCGCCGAGCGCGACCAGTTCTTCGTGGCTGCCGCGTTCGACGATCTCGCCGGCTTCGACGACGAGGATCTGATCGGCGGAGCGGATCGTGGAGAGCCGGTGCGCGATGACGAACGTCGTTCTGCCCCGCCGCAAGCGATTCAAACCTTCCTGAATTAGCGCTTCCGATTCGCTGTCGAGGCTCGAAGTCGCTTCGTCCAAAATCAGGACGCGCGGATTTGCAAGAAGCGCGCGCGCGATCGCGATGCGCTGGCGCTGCCCGCCCGACAGTTTGACGCCGCGCTCGCCGACGATCGTGTTGTAGGCGTCGGGAAATTTTTCGATGAACTCGTCGGCGTTCGCGACGCGGCAGACTTCTCTGATTTCCTCAAAGCCCGCTTCCGGGTTCGAAAAACGGATGTTGTCGAGGATCGTGCCGTCGAACAAAAAATTGTCCTGCAGAACGACGCCGAGATGTTTGCGGTAATCGTGCAGTTTGACGCTCTGCAAATCGCGTCCGTCGATCATGATTCTGCCTTTTGTCGGCTGGATGAAATTCAGCACCAAACTCAGAATCGTCGATTTCCCGGACCCGCTCGAACCGACGAGCGCCGTGGTCCTGCCGGCTTCCGAGTGAAACGAAACGCCTTTTAAGACCGGCACGTTTTCCTCGTATTCGAAATGAACGTCCTCGAAATCGATCGCGCCCTCGACCTTCGGCAGCGCCGCCTTTTCACGGTCTTCCTCGTCCTCGGTCTCCATTTCCATCACCTCGCGGATGCGGTCGAGCCCGGCGAACGCCTCGGTGATCTGCGTGCCGATCGACGTCAGTTCGACGACCGGGATGGCGAGCAAAAAGGTGAACGAAATGTACATCAGGAAATCGCCGAGCGTCATCGCCTGATCCATCACGGCGTTGCCGCCGATGACGATCATCACGACCGCGATCGCGCCGATCACGAGCGACGAAAACGACGAGACCGCCGAAACGCCGGTCACGGTCTTCGCGATATTACGAAAAAGCCGGTGCGCGCCGCGCGCGAAGGAAAGCTCTTCGCGTTTTTCCGCCGTATAGGCCTTGACGATGCGGATTCCGCCCAAAGATTCGCCGAGCCGTCCCGTGACCTCCGCCGTGATGACGTTGCGTTCCCTGAAAACCGGTCGCAAAACCTTGAACGCGTAATATAAAACGCCGGTAAAGGCGATCAGCACGACGAGCGTCGCGCTCGTTAAAACCCAGTTTATCCAGAAAAGCACGCCGACCGCGATGATCGCCGTCACGAGGCTGCCCAAAATTTGTCCGAGTCCGGTGCCGACCAGATTGCGAATGCCGTCGGCGTCGTTCATGATGCGCGAGATGAGCTGCCCGCTCTGCGTCGAATCGAAATACGAGATCGGCAGCCGCTCGATCTGCTGCATCACGCGCTTGCGCATTTCGGTGATCGCGCGCTGCGCCGCGACGCCGAGGATCTGCGAGAGCGCGAACGAGGTGATCGCCTGGACGAGCGTCGATAAGCCGATCGCGAGCGCGATCCACTTCAGCAGGCCGTAGTTTTTGTTGGTGAAAACCTCGTCGCCGATATACTTTGTCGACGCCGGCAAAACCATGCCCGCGAGGCGCGACACGAGCAGCAGCAAACTCCCGACCAGGAGCCGCCAGCGCGCTTTCCAGACGATTTCGCGGGCTTCTTTCCAGGCGCTCGAATAATTGACCTTCTTCTTTTTTTCTTCAGGCATTTAATTGTAATTTGCGCGCTGAAAAGGAGATTGTCAAATCGGCCGCCGAACGCGTTATTTATTTTTCCGCGCGGCTTTTTCGAAGGCTTTTTTACCTGATTGGGCGAGCAATTTTTTGATGAACTCGCCGAATTCCGCGGCGGAATCCGCCGATTTCGTCGAAGCCGGTCGCGCCGAAAATATTTCGACCTCGTTCTGTTCGTTGATCTGCGTTCCGACAAAGATCAGCGGAACGTCGAAACGCTCGGCGAATTTGAAGATCACGTCGGAAAAATATATTTGGCGGTCTTCGACTTCGAATTTTCGGCAGCCTTCGTACGGCGCGAAATTGTCGATGCAAATCAAAACGACCTCGCCGGCTTTGAGCCTCCGGCGCACTTCGAGTAAACATTTGGGAGTCGGTTTGATAATGTCGATCTCGTTTTTCGTGCCGACGATTTTCTCGCGGTCGAAACGCTCGCGACTGACGATCGACTGCTGATAGCCGTTATCGTGCAGCCAGCGCAGCACGAAAAAATTCAGAAAGAAATGTCCGCTGACCACGAGGGCGCCCTTTCTTAAATTGCGATCGGCGTCGCGGAAAACGATTTTCGGCTCGAATTCGACGCCGCCGTGCGTCAGACTCATGAACAAAGCCGACCATAAATAATCGACTTTGGAATCGAGCGCGTTCGACGGCGGCGAGAGCACCGGAATGCGCGGCGCGAGCGGCGTCAGCAGCCGCGCCGCCAATTTACCGGCCTGAAACCTGCGAGAACGCGGAAGCGCGCGGAGCGTTCCGAATGCGATTGATTTTAAAGTGCGTCGGTTAATTAGTTTTTTCATATTAACGAGCCGAGGTTCGTCTTGTGTTATGAAATTCTGTAAAAAAAGAAATTTCGGCGAAGACCTGATTTTGGGATTTTTCGCCCTTTGTTAATCGTGCTAATCTGTTTTTTTTGACTCTTAAAACAGATATTATGAATCAAATATACATCAACGAACTGAAAAAACATATCGGCGAGGAAGTGACGCTGAAGGGTTGGCTTTACAATTCGCGCTCGAGCGGAAAGCTCGTTTTTCTGCAGCTGCGCGACGGCACCGGCATCGTGCAGTGCGTCGTTTTCAAACCGAACGGCGAGGAAATTTTCGAACGGGCGAAATCGCTCGGCCAGGAATCGTCGATCATCGTCACCGGAAAGGTCAAAGAAGACACGCGCTCGGCGATCGGCGTCGAGCTGGACGTGACCGGTTTGGAAATCGTCCAGAATTCCTCGGATTACCCGATCACGCCGAAAGAGCACGGCACCGAGTTTTTGATGGACAACCGGCATTTGTGGATTCGCTCGCGCAAACAGCACGCCGTCTTGAAGGTTCGCCACACGGTCATCAAGGCGACGCGCGATTTTTTCGACGAGAACGGCTTTATTTTAGCCGATACGCCGATCTTCACGCCCGCCGCCTGCGAAGGCACGACGACGCTGTTCGAGGTCGATTATTTCGACGACGACAAAGCCTATCTGACGCAGAGCGGGCAGCTCTACAACGAAGCGACCGCCGCGAGCTTCGGCAAATCATATGCGTTCGGTCCGGTTTTCCGCGCCGAAAAGTCGAAAACGCGCCGCCATTTGACCGAATTCTGGATGGTCGAGCCGGAAATGGCGTACGCGCATCTCGAGGACGTGATGACTTTGGGCGAGGGCCTGATCAAATTCATCGTCGGGCGCGTGCTCGCCGAGCGGCGCGACGATCTGGCGGCTTTGGAACGCGACGTTGCGAAGCTCGAAGCGATTTTGGAAAAAGGCTTTCCGCGCGTGCATTATGACGAGGCGGTGAAACTGCTGCAGGAAGGTTTCGAAAAGGGCGAACTCGAAAACAAATTCGAATGGGGCGGCGATTTCGGCGCGCCGGACGAAACCTATATTTCGAAACAATTCGACGCGCCGGTTTTCGTCCATCATTTTCCGGCGGCGATCAAAGCTTTTTATTTCGAGCGCGATAAGACGCGCCCGGAACTGGCGCTCGGCGCGGATCTGCTCGCGCCGGAAGGCTACGGCGAGATCATCGGCGGCGGCGAACGCGCGTTCGATCTGGAGTTTCTCGAAAAACAAATCGAAGCGCACGATCTGCCGAAAGAAGCATTTGAGTGGTATCTCGATCTGCGGCGGTTCGGCGCGGTGCCGCACGCCGGTTTCGGGATGGGCATCGAACGGTGTACGGCCTGGATGTGCGGCATCGAGCACGTCCGGGAAACGATTCCCTTTCCGCGCATGTTATACCGTTTGAAGCCGTAACGCGTCGTCCCCTTTCGAATTCAAAACGAAAGGAAAAAGAAAAACGGCACCCGTTCGTGCCGTTTTTCTTTTTCCTTTTCGCGCTCAGTTGTCACGGAGCGGGGAAAAATTCAAGATCGGAAATGTTGTCGCTGAGATTTAAAACCACCGGATTATAGGTATATCCTTTCGCGGCGATGCTGAGCGTGATAATTTGCCCTGATTCGACGTCGCTGAAACTGAAATAACCGAGACTGTTGGTCGTCGCCGTCAATGACTGGCCGTTTTGACCGGTCAGCGTGACGGTCGCCCGCGCCACGGGTCTGCCCCAGTTTGAAAGGACGCGTCCCTGAACCGCGACGCCGGCCGCCGTCGGCGGATTGAAGACCGGAGCGTTGTTCGAAGCGAAGGTGCCCGCACCGGCGGCGGTGAAGCTGTTTAAAAATCCGCCCGCGCCGATCGACAGCCCCGGGTTGACGGATGAAAACGACAGCCCCAGATTATCGATATTCGTCGGCAAAAATCCGAGAAAATCAGAACTGTATCTGACGGTTTGCCGCACGTCGGACGCCGTATAGGCGATCGCGTCGCTCAGGTCGTCGCCGGCTAAGCTCGACTGCGTGGTGCCGTCGGGCGTAATGATCGCCGTTAAAAGATTGCGCTGCGAGCCGGTGCCGACGCCCGCCGGCGTGTCTCTGACGATCTGAATCGTCACGGTCTCGCTGAAACGCTGAATGTCGCGCGGCGGATCGCCGGCAGCCTGAAAAGCCGGCGTCGTCGTCGTCGACGTCAGATAAATTCGGGCCAACTGCGGTCCCTGGAGAACCGGCGGCAGATTGTTGACGTTCTGGTAAACGAAAAATACCGGCGAGCCGTTCGCAATCGTCTGGAAACTCGCGCTCGTGGCGTTATTCGTAAAAACGAAATCATTGGTGCCTTCCCGTTGCACGAACTGGGCGAAGGTAACGGTTTGCGCTTGAACAAAAATAGTTGTTGAAATTGTAAATAAAATGAAAAAAGCCGCTTTTGCACTAAAAGTCGACCATTTTTTTGTAGATTTCATAGAATCCCCCTGGCTCCTCTTGGAATTGCGTTGCATAGCGAATAAACGACTATGCGCCGCGAAGTTTTAAATTAAATTACGACCGTCTTACAAACGATCTATCAAATGCATGACTATAATAATACTTTGAGTTTCAATATTTTGTCTATAAAATTTTCCGACTTTTTATAAACAAATTTTAAAAATGAAAAGATTTGCGAGCGGGTCGGCGTTTTTTTTCATCCAAAGGGCCGTCACGTTTTTTTCGAAACGGGGCGCTCAAATGATGCGGCGAACGGCTTTCAAAATTTTGATTTCAAAACTGCAGGCGCTCAGGCTGCTCCTGCTTTTGTTGATTTTGCCGCTTAATTTGCCCGCGCCGGGCCTGGCGGTTCAAAACCTTTCCGGCGAGCGCCGCGCGATCGCGCATGATCCGAATCTGCAGTCATTCGCGGACGCCCTTCTGCCACTGTTCGAAAAAATGCCGCCGGTTCCGGTTTTCGTCGAGGACGCGCCGGTCGTCGAAACCGGTTCGAGCATCGAACGCGGCGTCGCTTTCACCGAGTGCGAAAGCTCGGAAAACCCGGCCATTTTCGTGAAAAAGGCCTTTTACGAAAAAGCGAACCGGAAACAGCTCGGCAATATTATCAAGCACGAACTGACGCACGCCTGGCTGTGCCGCCAAAACCTGATGGCGGGGCACGACGAGTTGTTCCGCCGGAAATTCGAATCGGTCGGCGGGTTCGGAAACTGACTCCGGTCGGGTCTTAAGCGAGAAGGCAGCCGCAAGAAAAAAAGTTTTTTACCCCTTTAAAATGAGAAGCAGGAACGTCATGAACCGCTCCTGCTCTGCTCAGGCGAAGACACGTGTTGCCTGTCCGTGCCTTTTCGCCGCCTGATGCCTTAAAATTCCTTATACTTCAGAAAATACGGAATTCCGGGCGAATTCCAGTTTCGCGGCGACTTTCCGGTTCAATCGAAATAAATCACCGTTATTTTTTTCCGAAATCGTTTTTATTTTTTCGGCAAGCGGCGCTTTTCCCTTCGAACTCGGCAATCCCGGGCAATTTGGTCAAACCGTGAGGCGCATTTATAATAAAGCCTTTCAATCAAGTTCATCGGCACAACAGAGTTATTTTGCAAAGAATATGGACCGCAGCATTCGATTTAAATTGACGGCGAAGGAAAGCCCTCTGACCGGAAGTTTTAGGGTTTACCGGGCGCTGCCGCGGCGGGAACTGCGGCGCGTCGGCGGTTTCGTGTTTCTCGATCATTTCGACGCCGAAAACCTCGCGCCCGCGAATTTCGACGTGCCGCCGCACCCGCACATCGGCCTGCAGACCGTCACGTATCTTTTCGAGGGCGAAATCCTGCACACCGACGCGCTCGGTTTTCAGGAACGAATCACGCCCGGCGCCGTCAACTGGATGACCGCCGGTCGCGGCATCACGCACGCCGAACAGGTCATCGAACGCCTGCCGCGAATGCACGGCATCCAAAGCTGGGTCGGGCTCCCGCACGATCGACGAAAGACGGCGCCGGCTTTCGAGCATTTTTCGGCGGAAATCTTGCCGACCGTCGAACTCGATGGAGCGATCATCCGCGTGCTCGCCGGGCGGCTCGGCGAAGCCGTGTCGCCGATTCCGACGTTTCAGGAACTGACGTACCTCGACGTTGCGGCGCGCGCCGGCGGCCGGCTCGAAATCGACGTCGCGGCCGGGCACGAGCTCGCCGTTTACGTCTGCGCCGGCGAAATTTCGATCGGCGGCGAACGGGTCGAACGCTTCGCGCTCGCGAAGCTTTCCGACGGCGCCGATAAACTCGCTTTTTCCTGCCCGGCGGACGCGCGCTTCATCGTTCTCGGCGGCGAACCGCTTCCCGACCCGACCGTGATTTACTGGAACTTCGTGACCGACACGCTCGGCGAAGCCAAACAGGCGATGCTCGACTGGGAAGCCGGAAAATTTCCGCCCGTCCCGAAATACAAGAAAATATCGGGCGCGCCGGACGACGGCGACCCGAACCGCACGCCGGTTATGTGAAGCCGTTTCGTCGCGCGCCGGTTTCCGGAAAGCCGTGCGACCGAGCGATTTTTATAAAAATAATATTGTTTTTTTTCGCCGCCTCGTTGCTTTTTCGGTTTTAAGGGCCGATGTACCGAATTCCCGGCTTAACAGCCGCGAAAAATGATGTTAACTTAGACGCTGTCCGACGAATGCTGAAATCAATCCGAAGCGAGGTTCATCGAATGAAGCTATTTTTTCTGGTGCTTTTTGTTTCCCTACTGACGGCGGGCGGCGCGCTCAGCTCGCCGGCCCAGACGTCGAATACCGGCAAGATCGCCGAGCCGAAAGTCACGCGAACGGCGGCGAAGCGGAACGCGTTCGACATTTCGACCGTCGATTTCAAAAATTACACGTTTCCCGATTTCGGCATCACCAAAACCGAGAAAACGTTCACGCTCACGAACGGGAGAGCGGAAAGCCGCGACCAGCATCCGAAATACACGCTCCGCAAAACCTATTATTTCGATTTGACCGACGACGAGCAGGACGAAGCGATCACGCACGTGATCGCCGACGGCTGCCAGATGGGCTGCGATTCGAGCAATCTTTTTTATATTTACACGACCGAAAACGCCCGCCCGAAACTGCTCTGGAAAATCGCGAACGCCGGCGACATCCTCGGCGGGTTGAAAGCCATCAAGTTCAACTCGGCGGAAATCGTCGTCGAGGTGTTCGGCGACTGCGCGATCAACAACTCGATCATCACGCCCAACGTCGACCCGACGAAAAGCTCCGACTTAAAGACGACGAATTACACGCGGTTCGTCTTTTCGCGCAGCGGCGACCGGTTTACGCAGACCGCGCGCGAATTGATTCCGCTGCCCAGAGAAAAAAGCTACGCCAATTACCGCTCGCAGATCATTTTCGGCGAGGAATTATAGGCAAAATTTTTCGCACCGGCTTTGCCCGTGCAATTCGAAAAATCGTCACTAAATCTTAAAAAGGCCCGCGAATAAACGCGAAAATTCGCGAATAAAATAAAAATATTTAGCGTCAATTCGCGTTTATTCGCGGGCCTTTTCGCCTTTCGCGCCGATCCGCCCTTTAATTTACTCGTTTTATTTCCCTTACGTTACTCGGCGTTGATCGTCAAGACCGCGATTTCCGGCGGCATCATAAAACGGATCGGCAGGATGCTCGTGCCGACGCCGCTCGTTACGAAAATGTCCGTCTCCATTTCGCGCTTGTGCCCGTAATTGTATTTCTGCCCGTAGCTCGAAGGCACGATCGGCGTGCCCAAAACCGGCAGCCAGACCTGCCCGCCGTGCGTGTGCCCGGCGAGCATCAATTTAAAATCCCGGCCGAGCGTTTTGTTGTAAAGCAAAACCTCCAGAATATCGGGGCTGTGCTCCAGCACGATAAAATCGCCGAGCGGTTCGCTTTTCGCGATTATGCCGCGGACCTGCGTATCGAGCGCTTCCCATGAATCCAGCTTGAGATGGTCTTTGAGCCCGAGCAGACGAAACCTCCGCCCGTTTTTTTCGATGACCGCGATTTCGTTTTCGAGCACGGTGATGCCGGCGCGCTCAAGTTCACGCGCGACGTGCGCGTCGCCGTGCCAGCCGTCGTGATTGCCGAGCACGGCGTAAACGCCGAGGTTCGCGCGCAGGCCTTTCAGGTTTTCGGCGATCGTCTCGACCGGCATTTTCAACTGTTTGCGGTCGAAATACGACTGCGAAACGTAATCGCCCAAAAGCACGATCAGATCGGCGTTCGCGGCGTTCGCCGCCTGGACGACTTGCCGGATTTTTTCTTCCGTGACGCCGCGCGAACCGCCGTGGATGTCGCTGATCGCCACGATTTTCAAGCCGTTCAGCGCCGGATTCCAGTTTTTGATCTTTATTTCCTGACGGTTGACGTTCAATCGAAACGGTTCGATGAAATAGGCGTAGGCAAGGCATAATATACCGGCGAAGCCGATTGCCGGAAGCAAAATTGCGATTTTCGACCACTTGAAACGGATCATTTTCGGGATTCGAGCGTCAACACGGCAATCTCCGGCGGCACGCCGAAACGGATCATCGCGGAAACTCCGGTTGTAACGAACAGACTTTGATTATTTTTTCTGACAAGTCCGCGGGTGTATTCACGTTTCGCGACGACGATCGGCGGACCGTAAAACGGAATTACAACTTGTCCGCCGTGCGTATGACCGGCAAGCAATAAAGAAATCTCTTTCGGCAGTTGATCGAATGAATCGGGATTATGAGTTATCGCGATGATGTTTCGATTCGACCCGATATTCGCGACGACTTTTTCAATGTCGACTTTTTTTCGTTTCCAAAAATCTTCGATGCCGAGCACGGTTACTTTTTCGCCGTCTTTTTCAAAACTTTCGGCTTGATTCTCCAGAACCCGATAACCGACGCGTTCGAGATTTTCTCTGACTTTTTGTTCGTCGTGCCACCAATCATGATTTCCGATAACCGCGAAAACTCCGAATTTTGCCCGTAACCCCTTCAAATTATCAGCCATCGCTTCGACCGGCATTGTCAGGGCGGTCCCTCTCCCGTCAACTTCGGAAACGAAATCGCCGAGCAGCACGATCAAGTCGGGGTTTTGGGCGTTCGCCCGTTCGACTATGGATCTGATCCGCGCTTCGTCCATATAATGCGCTCCGGCGTGAAGATCGGAAATCGCGACGATTTTGAAGCCGTTTTGACCGTCGCTCCAACCATCTATTTCCAGCTTTTTTACCGTAACGACCAATCTTCGGGATTCGATGAAGTACGCGTAAAAGCCGCAGCCGATGGCGGCGAAGAACGAAAACAGAGTAAAAAAACAAAATATTTTGAAGATTCTTTTCATCAATTTTTCGGAAAATACTCGCGCCAGCGCCGGTCGACGAGCCGCACGATGTCCTCGCGCGGCTCGACCGTTTTCGGATACCACGACTTCATGCGCGCGTCGATGATGATCGGCGCGGTGTAGGAAATATGATTGTGGACGATTTTTACTTCCTTGGCGTAAATATCGGTCGAGGGGTTGAAGCGCGTCCACGTCGCCCACAGGAATTTGTCGACGGAATCGGCGAATTCGATCGAATCGTGCAGCACGACGATTTGAAAATCGTTGAAATTGTTGGCGCGCGCGATTCTTTCGGCGAGCGTTTTGTCCTTTTCGTATTCGGTGCCTTCGAGCACTAGACAGCCGCCGCAGAAGACCTTCGCCGCATGGACGCCGACCGGCAGCGCGCCGTGAAATTCGCGCGCCAGCTCGCGTTTCTTTTCGCCGACGCCGACGAGCATCGCCTTCGAGCCGTGATTGATCTTGCCCGAAGCGTAATCGAGCGTGTCGAACGACGTGCGGTCGAAAATAAAGAAATCGTTTTCCCACTCGACGCGTTCGAGAATGTGCTCGAAAAGCGTTTTGAAGCGCCGCAAATCCTGCGGCTGGTCGGTAAGGAGCAGAAATTTCGTGAGCGAAAGCTGCCCTTCGCCCAATATTCGAAACCCGGCGCCGAGCGCCTCGCGCGCGTAGCGTTCCTTGACGACCGCCGCCGCGAGGCTGTGAAAACCGGTCTCGCCGTAGCTCCAAAGGTCTTTGACGGCCGGCATGACGACCGGAAAAAGCGGCGACAATAATTCCTGCAGATAATCGCCGATGAAAAAATCTTCCTGGCGCGGCTTTCCGACGACGGTCGCCGGGAAAATCGCGTCTTTGCGGTGAAAAACCGCCTGCGCCTCGAAAACCGGGTAATCGTGCACGAGCGAGTAATACCCGTAATGGTCGCCGAACGGACCTTCCGGACGCCGCACTTTCGGCGCGACGCGCCCGCAGATCGCGAACTCCGCCTCGGCGATCAGGCGGTGGTGACCGGCGATCGGATTTTCGACCGTTTCGATTTTACCGTCGGCGAGCACCGACGCCAGAACGAGTTCCGGCACGTCTTCGGGCAGCGGCGCGATCGCGGCGAGGATCATCGCCGGCGAGCCGCCGAGGAAGATCGAAACCGGAAGGCTTTCGCCGCGCTGTTCGGCTTCGTGATAATGAAACCCGCCGCCCTTGCCGATCTGCCAGTGAATGCCGGTCGTTTGCCGGTCGTAACGCTGAATGCGGTACATGCCGAGATTGTGTTTGCCGCTGGTCGGGCTTTCCGTGTAAACGAGCGGCAGGGTGACGAAATGCCCGCCGTCTTCGTGCCAGAGCTGCAGAAGCGGCAGTTCTTCGAGATTGGCCGGCTCGTCGCGCGCTTCGAGCACCGGCGCCCGCCGCACCTTTTTCGTGCCGAGTTTCAGCGCCGTAAACGCCAGATCGCGAAACTGCCAGAGTTCTTTCGGTTTCGGCGGCAGCAGCACTTCGACGGCGGCGACCGCCTTTTCGACCAGCTCCTGCGGCTTTTTGCCGAAGGCGAGCTCGATGCGCTTGAGCGTGCCGAACATGTTCGTCAGAACCGGGTATTTCGAGCCTTTGACGCGTTTGAAAAGCAGCGCTTTGCCCTGTTCGTCGATCACGCGGCGGTGTATTTCGGCGATTTCGAGATAAGGGTCGACTTCGGCTTCGATCTCCGTCAAATCGTTTTCCCGTTTGAGCGTTTCAATAAAGGTGCGCAAATTTTTTTGCATATTTTTCCTGTCGTAAATCAACATTGAAACAAACACTCAATCAAAGAGCAACCGATTTTTCCGGATTTTTTTGAAAATCCGACCGGGTTCCGCCGGGAAAAAGCCGTTGATATTCGAAGGAGTCGCTGATTTTCGGGCGGGTCAAAATCAAGCAAAAAAAAGCTGCCCGAAGACAGCCTTTTTCAACGAGGAAAATCATCGGATCATTTTTGCAGACTCGCCGCGCTTAAATCCAACGAATCGGCTTTGACGACGTCGATTTTCGTATTCGGAAAGCGTTTCGCCAAATCGTCCTTAAAGATTTTGTAATCGCCGACGATTATCAAATTCCCTTCATTTATATACCGTTCAGCAAAATAAACGATTTCATCATCGGTTACTTCATTGACATCTTTAATATAGGTGTTCAGTTCGCCTACCGGCAAATTGTAAGTGTAAAGGGCGGCAATCGTCTGCGCCAGCGTCTGGGTCGTCTCCAATTCGCGCCCGAAGTCGCCGGTCAAAACCAATTTGCGCGGCGCCAGTTCGGTTTGGGTAACGCTTGTTCCGGACAATTTCTTGATTTCCGTCAGCACGAGGTCGGCGACTTCCGCCGCCGATTCGTTTTTGGTCTGCGTGGCGGTTGAAAAATTTGAAGAATTGTAGCGCCACGCAAAATTGCTGCCTGCGCCGTAGCTTAAGCCGCGTTTGATGCGGATTTCCTGATTCAGGCGGGAGGAGTAACCGCCCCCGAGAACCGAATTCATCACCAATGCCGAATAGAAATAAGGATTGGATGCTGCTTTAGCGCCGGTACTGGTGGTATCGCTCCGACCGTTCGGAACGTATACGGCGTAATTGACCGATGCCTGCCCGGAATCGGGTAAATCGACCACTAAAATACGGCTGACCAGCGTTTTTTGCGCGGTTTCCGCTTGTTTCTGGGTATCGGTTCCGGACGTCGTCAGTAAAGTTTCCGTCATCGGCGCGTTCTTTTTGTCGGCGCTTCGCCAGCGACCGAAAAATTTTTGCGCCAGAGCGCTCGCCCGCCCGCCGGTAATATCGCCCGTGAAAATCAAAACCGATTTTTCCGGCGTGTAGTTTTCATTTTTGAATTTAGAAATGTCCGAAACCGTGATTTTTTGAATGGTTTCGGGCGTGCCGCCCGCCGGATGTTCTTCGAAGGCGTATTTGCTGGCGACGTAATTCGCCAGAAATCCGGGCTGTTTGAGATTGTAGGTCAGGCCGTCGAGCGTCTGCGATTTCAGTAAATCGAGTTCCTTCGAATCGAATTTCGGATTGAGCACGACGTCCGCCATGATCGCCATCGCCGCGTCGACCTTGTCGCTCATGACCGTCACGGAAACGACGGAATTGTTCCAGCCCGCGCCGGTCACGATCGCGCCGCCGAGAAATTCCATCTGCTCGGCGATCTGCGACGCCGTGCGCGTCTTCGTGCCCTTGGTCAGCATCGAGGCGGTCAGATTCGCCAGCCCCGCTTTCGTTTCCTCTTCGGCGTTCGCGCCGTTCGTGACCGAAAGGTAAACCGTGACGAGCGGCACGTTTTTGCGCTCGGCCGTCGCGATCCGCAAACCGTTCGCGAGTTTCTTTTCCGCGACCGCCGGAATTTTCGCGGCGCGCGGCGCGGACGGCGTCGGCGGCGTTTGGGTCTGCCCCAAAACGGAAGCCGCGAAAACGCACAGCGTCAGCGAAAGGCGCGTCAAATTTTGAATTACGAATTTTGAATTTTGAATTTTATACATTATTTGTCCTCGCCTCCGTTCTGGTAATAAATGACGACGCGGTTCTTGTCGGTGAAGTATTTTTTCATCACGCGCTGCACGTCCGCGACGGTGACGGCCTGCAGTTTTTGAATGTCGGTGTTGACGGCGTTCGGGTCGCCCTGATACGTGATCGCGCGCTCGATCGCGATCGCCTTGCCGTCGTTCTGCTCGCGTTCCTGCAAGGTGCGCGTGATGAGCTGATTTTTCGCTTTCGCCAGTTCCTGCGCCGAAACCGGCTGGTTCTGAATCTTCGCGAGCTCGGCGAGCACCGATTTTTCGAGCGCGTCGGGCGTTTTGCCTTCCGAGGCGATCGCGTAAAAATAAAGCAGCCCGCGGTCGGCGCGGATGTCGGCGTTGAAGCCGGCTTCCTGCGCGATCTGCTGTTTGTAGACGAGCTCCTGATAAAGGCGCGAGCTTTCGCCGTTCGCGAGGATCGTTTCGGCGATTTCCAGCGCCGCGACGTCCGGATCTTTCGAATTCGGCGCTAAATAAGTGATCGCGATCGCCGGAAACGGCACGTTCGGCGCCGTCATGACATGGCGTTTTTCCTCCGTGCGTTCCGGCTCGGTCGTCGTCACGCGCGGAATCGCCGACTTGTTCGCATTTATTCTGCCGAAATATTTATCCGTCCACGAGTCGAGCTGCGTCTGGTCGAAATCGCCGACGACGATCAGCACGGCGTTGTCCGGCCGATAATACATCTGATAGAACGCGCGCGCGTCGGCCGGCGTCGCCGCGCTCAGTTCGTCGAGATTGCCGATGCCCGGTCGGCGGTAAGGATGCGTCGTGAACGAAAGCTTTTCGAGATACTGCCCGAAAAGCCTGCCGTACGGCTGCGAGAGGATCCGGAAACGAAATTCCTCCTTGACGACGTCGCGTTCCGACGCGAAGGTCGCGTCGTCGACGTTCAGGTTGACCATTCGCTCGGCTTCCGCCCAGAGCAGCGTTTCGAGGTAATTCGACGGCACGACCTCGTAATAATTCGTGTAATCGTCCCACGTCGAAGCGTTGTTGTAGCCGCCGACGTCTTCGGTCAGGCGGTCGAACATTTCGCTTTTCATGTTTTTGGTCGCTTTGAACATCATGTGTTCAAACATGTGCGCGAAGCCCGAGCGACCTTCCGGGTCGTCCTTCGAACCGACGTTGTACCAGACGTGGATCGAAACGGACGGGCTCGAATTATCCAGCAAGGATACGACGCGCAGCCCGTTCGGCAAGGTGCGCTGTTTGATGTTCATCGGCGTGATCTTCGCTTGACCGAAAACCGTCAAATTGAGCGCGAATGCCAGCGCCAGCATCGAAAAAAACACTTTTAACTTTTTCATATTTAATCTCTAAATTCCGGTGAATTCCGCATTTGATACGCAAACGGGCAATGCAAAGTTTTTTGATTCGATCGTGTATTTTGCGGATGCATGAAAACTTTCGCTGACAGGTTAGCAAAGTTTTATTTTCGATGAAATAAAACTGTGGCGAGTCGTTGGCGAGTCGTGGCGGTCGGCATTTTTCTGGTGGCAGCCGGCGGCTGCGGAAATTCCGAGGCCGCGCGGGCCCCGGAATCGATCGGTTTACTGGTTGTATTCGTAAAAACCCTTGCCGGATTTTCGGCCGAGCCAGCCGGCGTCGACCATTTTGACGAGCAGCGGGCACGGGCGATATTTCGGGTCGCCTAACCCCTCGTGCATGACGCGAAGAATCGCCAGACAAACGTCCAGGCCGATGAAATCAGCCAGCGTCAGCGGCCCCATCGGGTGATTCATGCCGAGCTTCATGATGCCGTCGATCGATTCGCGCGTCGCGACGCCTTCGTAAAGCGCGTAGATCGCTTCGTTGATCATCGGCAGCAGGATGCGGTTCGCGACGAAACCGGGGTAGTCCTGGCAATCGAGCGGCGTTTTGCCCATTTTTTCCGACAATTCATGCACTTTTCGATAAGTTTCGTCGCTCGTCGCGATGCCGCGAATCACTTCGACGAGTTTCATCAAAGGCACCGGATTCATAAAGTGCATGCCGATGACTTTGTCGGGGCGCGACGTGACGGCGGCGATTTTCGTGATCGAGATCGACGACGTGTTCGACGCCAGGATCGCTTCGGCGGACGTGATTTCGTCGAGTTTCCGGAAGATCTGTTTTTTGACGTCGAAATTTTCCGTCGCCGCTTCGACGATCAGCGCGCATTCCTTTAAATCTTCGAGATTCGTGGTCGTTTTGATGCGTCCGAGCACTTCCGACTTCTGCTCTTCGGTCAGCGTTTCCTTTTTGACGAAACGGTCGAGACTTTTGACGATACTCTGATAGCCTTTATCGACAAAATCCTGCGAGATGTCGCACATCACGACGTCGAATCCGCTCGCCGCGGCGGTCTGCGCGATGCCGTTGCCCATCGTGCCCGCGCCGATAACTCCGATAATTTCACTCATTTTATATTTCCCTCAAAATAAAAATCAGCCGCGAACGGACACGAAACTTCACGAAAATAAAAATTTATTTTTAATCTTTCGTGTTTTTCGTGTCCGTTCGCGGCTCAAAAATTTAGATTCTTTCGACCGCCATCGCCACCGAGTTGCCGCCGCCGAGACACAAGCCGGCGACGCCCTTTTTCGCGCCGCGGCGCTTCATTTCGTAAAGCAGCGTCGTCAAAACGCGGCTGCCGGAGTTGCCGATGGCGTGTCCCATCGCGACCGCGCCGCCGTTGACGTTGACGAAATCGGGATTGATGCCGAGCTCTTTCATGACGCCCAAAGCCTGCACCGAAAAAGCTTCGTTGAGTTCGAACAATTCGACGTCGGAAAGTTCCCAGCCGGCTTTTTTGACGGCTTTGCGCACGCCTTCCACGGGGGCGAGCATGATGTATTTCGGCTCGATGCCCGACGTCGCGTAAGAAACGACGCGCGCGAGCGGTTCGACGCCGAGCTCCGCCGCTTTTTCCGCCGAGGTGACGACGACCGCCGAGCCGCCGTCGTTGACGCCCGGCGCGTTGCCGGCGGTCACAGTGCCGCCGTCTTTTTTAAACGCCGGTTTCAGTTTGCCGAGCGCCTCGGCGGTCGTGTCCGCTCTGACCGGCTCGTCGTAATCCAAAACGATCGGCTCGCCCTTTTTCTGCGGGATTTCGATCGGGATGATCTCGTCCTTGAAATAGCCCTGCTCGCGCGCTTCGTGCGCTTTGCGGTGCGAGTTGTACGCGAAATCGTCCTGCGTCTCGCGCGTGATCTGATGTTTTTCCGCGACGACTTCGCCGGTGTTGCCCATGTGCCAGTTCTCGAACGGGCACCACAAACCGTCGTGAATCATCAAATCGACGACCTTGTTGTCGCCCATCCGAAAACCGTCGCGCGCGTTCGGCATCGCGTACGGAATATTCGACATCGATTCCATGCCGCCCGCGACGACGAAATCGGCGTCGCCGAGCCGGATCGCCTGCGCCGCCAGCGAAACGGCGCGCAAGCCCGAACCGCAGACCATGTTGACGGTCAGCGCCGAAACCTCCGGCGGAAGCCCCGCCTTGAGCGCCGCCTGCCGCGCCGGGGCCTGTCCCAAACCGGCCTGCACGACGCAGCCCATGATTACCTCGTCGACGAGCGCCGGATCGATGCCCGCGCGCGTGACGGCTTCCCTGATCGCGATCGAGCCGAGATCGGTCGCCGAAAATCCCTTTAACAAACCCTGAAATTTTCCGGTCGGCGTGCGTGCCGCACTGATGATAACTGCTTCTCTTGATTCTGCCATGATAGATTACCTTCTTATAAATGAACTTAGATGAACTAAATTTTTGATAATACCAAAATTAATTTTGATTATCACTTTGGATGCAGTCAAATTATGAAGATTTGTTTTTTTGTTTGGAAAGCACGGCTAATAACCATTGCGGTTAATTTGCGATCGAATCATCCGTTCACTTCCGGAATGAAAATGAGCAAATGATTCGATGATTCGAATCCGAAAATCTCTACTCTCCGATGTCCTCGTTCCAGACGTCGGGATTGGCTTTAATGTAGTTGCCCAGGAGCTCGATGCATTCGGCGGAATTGAGGTCGATCACGCGCACGCCGTGCTCTTCCAGCCAATCGACGCCGCCCTCGAAATTGACCGCTTCGCCGATGACGACCGTGCCGATGTTGAACTGCCGGACGAGTCCCGAACAGTACCAGCACGGCGCGAGCGTCGTGACCATGATCTTGTCGCGGTAATCGCGCTGCCGACCGGCTTTGCGAAAAGCGTCGGTTTCGCCGTGCACCGACGGATCGTTTTCCTGCACGCGCCGGTTATGACCTTTGCCGAGCAGGTTTCCCCCGGCGTCGAAGAGCGCCGCGCCGATCGGGATGCCGCCTTCCGCCAAACCCTTTTTCGCTTCGTCGAGCGCGACGCCGAGCATCGCCTCGTAATTTAATTCGCTGTTCATCAAAAAGAGTATTAACGCAACGCCGCGAAGACGCAAGGACGCAAAAAAACATTACAAATTTTTCGGCGGCGCGGCGGAAAATTTTATTTCTTATTTTTATAAACGATTATCAATAGGCCGTCGTTGAATTCGCGTTTTTCGGCGATCCACCGCTCGATCGTTTGCGGCGGCTTTTCCCTCCATTCGGGCGCGTTCGTGTAATAATTCGCCGAGATTTCGCCGCCGCCGTTATCGTCCAAAACCGCCGCCCAGATGCGTCCCTGCCGATCGTACATGACGATCCCGGCGGAATACGGACAAATCCCGCGCACGCACGCCGAAAAGGTTTTTGCGCCGAAACCGTCGAGATCATCTTCCGGGAAAATCTGGTGAAAGGAATCGAGAAATTTTTCGTAATCGCCGCCGACCAGCGCTCTGAACCGATCGTCGAGCGTTTTATCCGGAAAGACTTCGAGTTTTACGAAATCGTTTTCCCTCGCTTTCGGCTTTCCCTTGTAATATTTATTGGCAAAATAAACGCCGCTGCCCGCGTAACCGAGACATTTATCGGTCATTTCGACGTCGATGAACGAGCCGCGATGCGTGAAAGTCAGACGGCAGCCGCGCTTTTCCTCTTCGTTTTTTGACTGCCGGTCGTCGAAAACAGCCCGATTGCCGCGAATTCCGGCGACGCCCGCGATCTCGCCCGTATTCGCGCCGTTCGTCGCCTCGATTTCGAATCGGAAAGAGGTCGCGGAAATCGTCTCGATCGTTAAGGTCGAGGGCGTAAAACGCGACGGCACGCTCCACGCGCCGCCCCACGAATATAATTTCCGCGCCGAAACCGGCAGCGCGAAAGCGGAGAAAATCAAGCCGATGTAAGCCAGAGTTCTGATGTGTGTTTTCATAATTTTCCGCTTACAGAACGAGAAAGCGAAAGGATTTTGCTGCCGGCGCGAACGGTTAAACCTTTGTTTCGGATGATTTTAGATCGGGGAAACCGCGCCGAACCGCGGGCTCCAGCCTGAGACGGATCAACAAATCATTGAGCGCGGCTTTCGCATTCGGCTTTTCCGGCAGATTCGACTCGTTCATCGCGTTTTCCAGCTCTCCGGTCAGCCCCTCGTACTCGCGCTTGTAAAACCCCAAATCGGCATCCGGCAAAATTCCCTTCTCGTGGCCGCTCGTTTTTCTTTCAATCAGTTCCGGAATATAGGAAAGTTTGAATCTTTCGTTCAGCTTAACCAAGTTCGCTTCGATCTCGCCGGTCCGCATAAGATTAATGCCGGTCAAAAGCACGCGGAAAATATAAAGCAGCGGTTTGACGCGCGGCGGATTTTCCTTTTCCAGCAGCTTCCATTCGGTGCGCGCGAACCCGAGGTAATGATGCGCGTGAAAGCGCGTGATGCATTTTTCGCCGATCGCTTTCAGCTCCTCGTGCGCGGGCGAAGTTTGCACGATCAGCGGCGAGTAGAGCTGTTCGAGCACGTAGCCGTTTTTTCTGAGCATCAGGGTGAAAAACTTCTTCGCGTCGTGCGTCACGAGATCGAGTTCCAATCCGTCGCGAATCTCTTCGACCTGAATGGTTTCGCGCCCGATTTCCAAGCCGACCACATCCTGAATCGGCAGAACATGAACGCCCCGCAGATCGAAATCCGAATCCGGCGACGGGAATCCGTAGAGATGCGCGCCGCTGACGGTCGCGAAAACGAGCGGAAAAGGATGTTCCGCCGCGATTTTTTTAAGTTTTTCCTCGATCATATTCAAACCATGCGGCGGCGCGCGCCGATTAAAAAATCATTGGCTCGTTCGTAATCCGGCCTGTCGGGCAAGCGCGTTTCGGCGAACGCCGTTTCGAACTCCCGGTGAAGCCGCAGCCGCCAGTCGTTCAGGCTTTCCCACGACATCGCGCCGCCTTTAACGGCCAAAAGCTCGTCGCGGTGTTTCGAAACCCGGACGTCGAGCGCGCCCGATTTGAGGATTTCGATGCCCTGCAAAATAAGCCTTATCAAATGCATCGCGTGTTTCCAGCGGATTTCGCCGCGCGCCCGCAAGTCCTGTTCGAGTTTTTTGAACTGCGACATGACGTAGCCGTTGTACGTCTGGTAAACGAGCTTCGAGAAAAAAATTTGTTTGATCGAAAGCAGTTCGGCGGCGATCTCGTTTTGGTATTCGACGAGCGGCGTGTGGAGGCACTCCAGAATGTTCGGATTGGCTTTCAGCGCGAGCATCAGAAATTTCTGCAGTTCCCAGAAACATTCTTCTTTATCTTTATTTTCAAGCTGCTCGGGCACGCCGTACAAAGACCAGTGCAGACGCGCGGGCGGCAGGTAAATGCCGCGGTAATCCGTGTCGGAGGCGGCGTCATCGAGCCCGAAAGCGCGCGAGCCGACCACGCAGCGGTAAATGATAAATTGATTCAAGTCCGGTTCCTCGCCGCCGCGGAAGGCGATTTCGGTCTGGTAACGTTTGCGCACCGAAAACTCGGTTCGTTTGAGCGCCGCGCGCGAGCCGTCGGGAAATTCGACCACGTACGAATGCGTCGCGTCCGCCGGCGCTCGGATGATTTTGCCGACCGCGCCGACCGGATGAAAACGGTCTTCGCCCGTCGCCTTCGATTCGGTCAGGGCGACGATCTGCGTGCCGTTCGGAACGATCAATGCCGAGTTTTTATCAACCACATTCAAGATTTTAGCGTCAATAAACAGGTTTGTGCTAATCTTTTTGATATGTCGCAAAACTTTCAGGCGGGCGATTTTTTAATTTTTCAAATCGAAAGCGGTTACGGCCTGCTCAGAATCCTCGCGATCGACGAAACGGAAGGCGAAAAGGTCTGGCATCTGGCTGCTTTTAACGAATTGTTTTTCGATATCGAATCGGCGGACGCGGCGCTGCAAAATCCGGGCGCGCTGACGGTCAGCGTTCCGCACGTCGCGCTCACGAACCGCGCTTTCGAAGCGACGCAGACCGCTCGCATGACGAACGTTCCGCTCACGGCGACGGAACTCGAACCGCTCGAATACTGGCGTCAAAACTCGCCGGCGGAAATTTCCGACCGCTCGATCCGCCTGATGCTCGGACTGAGATAAACGAAAACCGAAAAACCGGATTCCATTAACCCGCCAATCACTTTCCGCTTTTCACTTTCAATTTTCGCGTGGTTCGTTCGACGACGCTGGCCGGCACATGGTTATCGAAACCGGCTGCCGGCAAGAACCGGTCGGTCGGCTGCGGTTCGAACGCGTCCGGAAAAGTTCGCTTTTCGGCGGACGCGGCGAGCGGCGGCTTCGATTTTTTGAAATGTTTTCTGAGCAGCATCGTTCGCCAGAAAGTCTGGATTTGCCAGGCCGTAACGGTCAGCAAAAATCCGGCGGTCACATAAATGATCGGATGCGGATCGGGGTAGTTTTTAAAGACTAAAAACAGCAGGATCGACAAAATCAGACTCGCGAATCCCGTTAAAAAGCTGAGCACCGCGTTCGCCTTCAGATGCTCCTCGGGCGGCGTTGGCTTTTTCAAAGCCTTTTCGAAATCCGGCAGAAAACCGCCGCATTGCCGGCAGTAAGTTTCGGGCGCTTGATCGGCTTTTCCGCATTTCGGACAAAACATATTGGTCGGTGGTCGGTAAAAATTCTACCGATGTTTCGATTACGTATAAGGGGAAACAAATGTTCAATGGATAATAGGCGCCCGGCCACCGACCACGGTTCACTTTTTTCTTCTTTTCAGTTCGCGGTCGATCATTTCGAGTTCGCGGCTCATCATGCCCTGCACCGAAGTGTTCTCCTCGGCGCGGCGAATGAGGTACGGCACGGCGTCTTTGACCGGACCGTACGGCACGTATTTCGAAACGTTGTAATCGTTTTTCGCGAGCACGTAGGAAAGATTGTCGCTCATGCCGTAAAGCTGCGAAAAGAAGACGCGCGGATGGTTGTGCGTAACATGGCTCTGCTCCATTTTCTGCGCGAGCAGCTGCACGCTTTTCTCGTTATGCGTGCCGGCGACGAACGCGAGCGAATCGACGTTTTCGAGGCAGTATTGGACGGCCGCGTCGTAATCGCGGTCGGTCGCCGTCTTGTCGGGCTGAATCGGCGATGGATAGCCCATCTCTTCGGCGCGCGCGCGTTCCTTTTCCATATACGCGCCGCGCACCAGTTTGACCGCGAAAATGTAGCCCTGTTCCGTCGCTTTGACGTGCGCTTTTTTGAGAAATTCGAGGCCGTCCGTGCGGTAGAGCTGAACGGTCGTGAAAACGATCGGCAGATCGCGGTTGTAGGTCTGCATCATCTGCTCGGCCAGGCGATCGATCGCGTTTTGAATCCAGGTCTCCTCGGCGTCGATGAACACCGGCTGGTCGAGCGAATGCGCGAACTCGCAGATCTCGCCGACGCGGCGTTGGATGCGTTCCCATTTGAGCTTGCTTTTGTCGGGCAGCTCGACGCCGGCGCTGACCTTTTCGAGCGTGCCGTACGGCGCGATGCCGGAGATTTTAAAGACCGCGAACGGGATGTTCGGGTCCTCGTTCGCGCGCTGGATGGTCTTGACGATTTCGTCCTTCGTGCGCTCGAAATCCTCTTCCTCGGATTTGCCTTCGACCGAATAATCGAGGATCGTGCCGATGTGCGATTCGCCGAGTTTTCTGATCGTCGGCTCGCATTCTTCGATCGTTTCGCCGCCGCAGAACTGCTCGAAAACAGTGTTTTTGATCAGGGTTTTGACCGGCAGACCGATCGAAAGCGCGAGGTTCGTCATTTTCGTCCCGAAGCTGACGAGCGCCGGGGAATTCATCATTTTAAAGAGCCGGTATTTTTCTTTGAGTTCGCCGGTCGATTTATCAGCGAACGCGGTCGCCGTGTCCTGGAAATCCAATTTGAATTCGCTCATAAAAACTATAATCTATCATATAGATGCTTGTAACACGGAGTTTGTCCGCAGTCATTTTGAATTTCCCGGCGTTGTTTCTTTCATATTTTTGCCGTATCATTTTTATTTTTGTCGCGAAACGATAAACATCGAGATATGAGTAAAGGCATCACGAAAAGAAGCGAAAATTATTCGGAATGGTACAACGAGATCGTCAAACGCGCCGATCTGGCGGAAAATTCCGCCGTGCGCGGCTGCATGGTCATCAAACCGTACGGCTTTGCGATCTGGGAAAAAATGCAGCGCGCGCTCGACGACATGTTCAAGGCGACCGGGCATCAAAACGCCTATTTTCCGTTGTTCGTGCCGAAATCGTTTCTCGAAAAAGAAGAGGAACACGCCGAAGGCTTCGCCAAAGAATGCGCGGTCGTGACGCATTACCGTTTGAAAGGAAACCCGGACGGCAAGGGCTTGATCGTCGATCCGGCGGCGAAGCTCGAAGAGGAATTGATCGTCCGCCCGACCTCGGAAGCGATCATCTGGAACACCTATAAGGGATGGATCCAGTCGTGGCGCGATCTGCCGCTCCTGATCAATCAATGGTGCAACGTCGTGCGCTGGGAAATGCGCACGCGCCTTTTCCTGCGCACCGCCGAATTCTTGTGGCAGGAAGGCCACACGGCGCACGCGACCGAACAAGAGGCGGTCGAGGAAGCCGAACGGATGCTCGGCGTCTACGCCGATTTCGCCGAAAACTGGATGGCGCTGCCGGTCGTGCAGGGCGTCAAGAGCGCGAGCGAAAGGTTCGCCGGCGCGGTCGACACCTTTACGATCGAAGCGATGATGCAGGACGGAAAAGCCTTGCAGTCGGGCACATCGCATTTTCTGGGACAGAACTTCGCGAAGAGCTTCGACGTGAAATTCACGAATAAGGAAGGACAACTCGAATACGCGTGGGCGACCTCGTGGGGGCTTTCGACGCGCATGATGGGCGCGCTGATCATGGCGCATTCCGACGATAACGGCCTGGTTTTGCCGCCGAAGCTCGCGCCGTTTCAGGTCGTGATCGTCCCGATCTACAAATCGCCCGAAGATCTGGCGAAAATTTCCGAACGCGTCGACCCGATCTTCGCCGAACTCAAAGCAAAAGGCATCTCGGTCAAATACGACGACGACGACAAACAGCGCTCGGGCTGGAAGTTCGCCGAGTACGAACTGAAGGGCGTTCCCGTGCGGCTGGCTTTAGGCGCGCGCGATCTCGAAAACGGCACGATCGAAGTCGCCCGCCGCGACACTCTGACGAAAGAATCCGTTTCGATCGACGGCGTCGCCGGTTACGTCGCCAATCTGCTCGACGAAATTCAGGCGAACATTTACCAGAAAGCGTTAAAGTTCCGCGAGGAAAACACTTTTCCGGTCGATACCTGGAACGATTTCAAAACGCAGATCGAAAAAGGCGGCTTTCTGCTCGCGCACTGGGACGGCACGCCCGAAACCGAGGAAGCGATCAAAACCGAAACGAAAGCGACGATTCGCTGCATTCCGTTCAACTCGATCGAGGAAGCCGGAACCTGCGTCTACTCCGGCAAACCGTCGGCGAAACGCGTCATTTTCGCGCGGGCTTATTAATCCGCAAACGAAAAGGCGGCTTCGGGGCTGCCTTTTGCATTCTAATTCGATCGGTTAAAATTTTCTTTTTCCGCGATCAAAAGCCGCGCGGCGGCTTCGTCGATCGGAATTTCGCCGCTCCAGTAAGTTTGAGGTTTTTGTTCGTCGTTTCGGCGGAAAAGGAAGCCGTACTGGAGCGACACGCCTTTTTCCCAGTGACGACTCAAATCATGCACGCGGAAGATTTTCGTTTCGTTGGATTTTAACGCGAATGATTGCAGCCCCGTTCCGCACCAACCCAAATTTTCTTTCTTTCCGTTTAATTTCACCTGATAAAGCGCGAAAAAAGGCCCGGTCGTGTCGTTTTCCTCATAAGAGCTGTAAAAATAAGATGCCGCCCCGTGATTCGTGATTTCAAAATCCGCGACGAGGCCGTTTTCAGTGTTTATGATTTCCCGAAATCTTACTTCGAGCCCAGCGCCCCGTTTCGGCACGTCGGCGGATTGATTTACGTTGTTCGGCGCGGTCGATTCGGCCTTATTTGTTCTCGAAGTTTTTTCCGCCCATTGAAGCAAATCAGCCAAACCGAACCCCACCGCAAAAGTTAAAATGAAACAAGCGATTCTTATCGTATATTTTTTCATTCGTTCGACCTCGACTCTGAATAATCCGGACTTCGTTTGATGAACGGTCACAAATCGCGCGGCTTGCAGAAATTCGGATTAATTTTGCGGCACGATTTCATCGAACAATATTTTCCTGCCGCCGAACGCGCCGCTCGGGTTGCCGACGAAAAACGTGCGCGGCGCGGTGGCGGCGGCGTTCGGCGCGGCGAAAAGCGACGGCGCGTAATCGTGAACGCGCAGCTCTTTCGGATAATTCATCAAATCGAGCAGCGTCGCGAAAACGTTCCGATGCGCGGCTTTGAATTCGGCGTCCGCGGTCGCCAAACGCGCGTCCGCGCCGAACATCAGAAGCGGCACGAGCGCCTCCGGTTTCGAATCGCCGGCGTGCGTCGCGCGGTTACGCCGCAGCGTCTGCCCGTGATCGGACGTGTAAACGAAAATCGTCGCCGGCGGCAAATCGCCTTCCGCGAGCGTTCCGAAAAACGATTCGGAATTATACAAAACGGCGTTGTCGTAGTTGTTTTCGAGCGGCCGGTCGTTCTCGGCGCCCGCTTCATCCGTCGCCGCATCGGTCGGCGTCCAGCGCGCCCGCTCGGCGGGGTAATTTTTTTCGTAGCGAAAATGCACGCCGCGTTTGTTGACCCAGATGAAATTGCCCTTTGAATTTCGGGTGATCTCATTGATTTTCGCCGCGAAAGCGCAGTCCAGATCATACGGCGCGGTTTTCGGGAAATCGGCCGGCGTGTGGATCTGTCCGAAATCTTCGCGATCGGTTACGGAACCGATCCAGTCGGAATAGCCCTGCCCGTCAAAATAGAATGTCCGGTAGCCGGCGGCGCGCGCGTATTGAAAGATCGTCGGCATCGTTTTGAGACGATCCCCGCGATCCGGCAACTCGCTGAGCCCCGTCAAAAGCAGGCGGTTCGACGTGACGCTTTCGGTCGCGCCGGCCGCCGCCGTGCCCCAGCTTTTCAATTCATTTTCGTCCCGCAGCCGTCTGAGCGTCGGCGTCGTGTCGCGCGCGTAGCCGTTGACGCTTAAGTGATCGGCGCGCACCGATTCGTCGACGATGAACACGATGTTGTTTGCCGGGGCGACGTCCGCGACGGGCGCGACGCCCTCGCGCCTCGTTCGCGCGTGTTTTTGCCCGGCGAAATAAAGCGTCGACACGGAAAGATTGTTGAAATGCGCGGCGAAGGCGCTCATCGGCGCGGCCGGGCGGTAAAAGTCCGCCGCGAAGCCGAACCCCGCGAATAAAATCAGCAGATTCAGGACGAAAAGCCCGGCGCCGCGTTTGGCGCCGGTTTCGGCAACGGCGAAAAGCAGCCGAAACGCGACGAGCGGCGCCGCGATGCGCCAGCTGAAAAACAATGTCATCGCCCCGAATTTATCGCTCGCGTCGGAAGCGTAGAAGGCGTTTTCCAGATCGCCGGGCTGCGTGAATCTGCCGAGCGCGCCGTGAAATCCGTACTCGATCGACAGCGCGAGCGCGAAGACACCGAAATAAAAGCATCGCCAGCGAAAAGACGAAACCAGCATCGAGCGCACGAAAAAAACGAGCGCGCCGAAAGCGAAAAGGATCAGAAAAACGCTGCGCAGACCGCCGATCGAAAGAATCGAAACGTCCAGAAAAAAAAGGTAATAGTTTTGATTGAAAACAAAGGATTCCGCGCCCGCGAGCAGCATCGAAAAAACCAGCGCCGTCGCCGAAGGGTTTCCTTTCGCTCTTTGAATAATTGATTTAAACCCGCCTTGTTTTTGCATGCGTATCGCTTCGGCATCAAACCTTTCAAAGAAAGTTGCGCCGTCACTAGTGTAACGCACGACAGGAAAAGATCAATAAACTTCCGGCGAAATTCAGCTTAAGTCGACGCGACGCAAACCCTTGCGCTCGAAGTCGTTTGAATTGTTGAGTGCGAATCTGATTCGGCCTTTGAAAATCCTGAAAAACGAACCGCAAAGGCTCATGATAATCGGCGAGTTTTTGGCTTTCAAAAGCTGTTTCACTGCCAAACCGGCTCGATTTTTGTCTCCGGGCTCGGCATCGGTTTGCCGATCAAATTCGCAACGAATTTTTCCAAATCAGGCGTCGGCGCGTCTGCCGCAAGGTCGAAACGGAGGCGGTAAAGTTCGGCTATTCGCTTATTGAACGATTCGATCGTCTTCGGTCTTATATTTTTTTCGGCGATTCGGCGCGCTCTCGCAAACGCGTCGAGCGCGCGATCGAAATAGCCTTTGGCTAAACCGAGAAGCCGTTTCGTTTCCCGCGTTTCCTGATTTTTAACGGCCGCGAGTTTTACGCGGTAGGATTGATTGAGTTTCGTCGCTTCGGCGGCGTAAAAGTCGCCGATATTTGTGTAAATCGAGTGGTCGCGCTGGTTATCGCCCTTATAGAGCGTCGATTTATAAAGGTAAACCAAGCCTTCCTTCTTTTTGCCCGCGTCGGTCGCGCCTAGACGATTGATATAAAACCAGCCGATGATATAGTGCATCCAACTCAAAGCATTGGATTTACCGTCCGGAAACGAACTGGTTTTAAACGGCATAAAAATTCCCCAATTACCGAAAAACGACGTCCCGCCGGCTTCGATCCGGCGAATCGCCTCTTTAGCGTAAAAAATCGTGTCGGCGTTGTACGCGTCGACTTTATCGACCGCCGCGCGTTCGTAGCCGACCGAAACGAGCGTCAGCATCACGTCGAGCGCGAGCGGCGAATCGCCTTCTTCGTCGATGATCGACTTGCTGAGCGCCCAAAATTCACCCCAGTTTTTGTTCCGGTAACTCGCGTTGTAGCGTTCGTTGCGGCGGCAGACCGGTTCTTCCTTTTCGCTTTTTTGAACGTCTTTTCTGATAAAGTCGATCAGAGGGCGGTTGTGTTCATCATCTCCGAATTTTTCGATGATTTCTTTAGCAATCGAAAGCGCTTCGTCGCGCTGCCCGCACGGGCATTTTCTGGTCGATCTAAATTCGTTATAAAGCCGCTCAAGTAAGTTATAGGCTTCGACTTTCACCGGCGACACGTCTCCGGTCAGATAAAAATACCTGGTCTGAAAACCCTTGACGAAAGGTTTTTGCTCGCGATTCGTCCGGCTGGCGACGTCTTCGGACACGTTTTTTGCCAGTTCGGAAAATTCGAGCTTGGATTTTTCGAGCTGTTTGAGGATCGAGGCGACGAAATAACCGTTTTCCCCGCATCTTTCGAAGGCGGTCCGACCCGCTTCGGCGGAGTAAAAAATCAGCGTGCCGTAACCCGGTGAAACCGTTATAAAACCGACTTTTTTTGAATCCAAAGGACGATTACGCCAGAGGCTTTGAAATTTCGTTTTAAGCGTCGCATCAAGCAGTATCAGGTTAAGCTCATTTCCGGCGGCTTTTAGTTTCGTTAAAAGCGCATTTAATGTAACCGACGTTTTTACCGTTTCTTCTTCATTCGTAAAATCCGCGTCGACCGGCACGAGGTAATTTTCGCCGCCGGAATGAAAGCCGATGCCCGCATAAAAAAATAAACCGACGCCTTTGTTCTGCGCCAGTTTGCCGGCGAAGGTTTCGATCAAACGTTCGGTTTGCTGTTTATTTTGATTGACGCCGCTGGCCACCTCGAAACCCAATTTCGACAACGCCGCCGCCATCGAAGCGGCATCATTTTCCGGGTTTTTGACGGCGTTCGAATTCGGATAATCGGAGTTGCCGATAATCAGCGCCGCTTTTGGTACGGACGCCTGGGCGAATGCCGGCACGCAATAAAGAAGAAAAAAAATCGTGAGGAGGATATTCGATGGTTTGCGCGGCATAAATCACTCTCCGTTTTGAATTTATACCGCACATTTTATGTCAGTTTGTCGATTTTTCCAACGATTTTTATTTTTTAAAAAAGCACCGACGGCATGAACGCGCCGCGCGGTTCCTGATACAGCCCGCGGCTCATCAAGGTCATCGGCTGGATGATTCGCAAACCGTTTTCGAGACACCACCGCAAAACCTCGGCGTTGCGCGTCGGCAGCAGAAAGCCCGGTCCGAGAATCGCTGGCGCCGCGCCGATGATCGCTTTCAAATCCTCGTTGGTCTCGCCGACGGTGTGACCGAAAATCCCGAGCGCGGTCGTGTAGCCGGTGATCCTGCCGTGCCGCTCGACGACGAATGCGGACTTTTGCCCGATCCCGTCGCGCAGGTCCTGCAGCCGTGTGTGGCCGTGGATTTTCAAGGTCAGATCGTTCGCTTCGGGCAGGTCGCTTTCGGTCATCGGGCGGACGTCGAAGCCGTCGATTTTAATGTTCAACGCTTCGCCGCCGATGCCGGAAACCGGCTCGTTCGGATTAAAACCGAGCTTCGTATAAAGCGAGAGCGAGCGGTTGTGATAAGCCGCCTGAATCAGGCGGATCGACGAAAACCCCTTTTCGTCCGAGCGGCGAATGACGTCCTCCATCAAACGCCGGCCGATCGAGGAATCCTGCACTTTCGGATCGATCGTGATCGGTCCGACGCCCGACACCTGATTGCCTTCCCACAAAAAATTGCTGCCGACGATTTCGCCGTCGAGTTCCGCGACGACCGAGTAAATATCCGGACGGCTGAGCAGCATCGTCGTTAAACCGACGGCCGTTTCGACATCCGGAAAATCTCGCGGAAAATTATGCTTTTCGGCGATCGTTTTAAATGCTTCGTAACAGATTCGGCCGGCGACCTCGGCGTCTTCGGGTCGCCCGGCGCGTAGATTGATTTTCATGACATTGAACTCCCACGGAGAAATTTTTCTCCCGCATTCTAACGCGCGGCCGTTCCGTAAAACGTATCAAATCGGATGGAAATATAATATTAATTGACCCGCAGCCAACGTTCGGCGTTTTCGACCGAATCGAAAAGCTGCATGATCACCTCGCGGTGGCGGGCGACCATTTTTCCGAGCTGGTTGACATCGTCGTGGCTGAAGCGGTCGACGAAAGCGATCGTGAAGGTCGGGAGCAGATAGCCGAGATAATTGCCCATCTCCAGCATTTCGGGCGGCGAGACGGACTCTTTAAAGTCCTTTTCGATCAGGATTTTGAGCTTTTTCAGATTGAACGCCTTATGCGCGATCTCGCGCCAGTATATTTTGGAAATCTCGGCGGTCAGTTTTTCGCCGCCGACCAAAACGTATAAATAATCGCCGCGGTCTTCGTACTCGATATAATAGGACTTTTCCATCATGAAAAATCGACTATTTTTTCTAAATTCAGGTGGTACGCGAAAATCATAACACAAACCGGTTTTTGTGAAAAGATTTTAATTTTCCGCGCCGGTTATCCCGTCACGCCCGATCGACCGGCCGCCGCTAATCCTTGAGAATCCCGCGCGAGATGACGATTCTCTGAATCTCGCTCGTGCCCTCGTAAATGGTCGTGATGCGCGCGTCGCGGTAATATTTTTCGACCGCGTAATGCCGCGAATAACCGTTTCCGCCGTGAATCTGAACGGCGTCGGCGCAGACCCGGTTCGCCGTTTCCGAGGCGAAAAGCTTCGCCTGCGCGCTGAAGATGCCGGTTTGCTTATGATTCGCGTCCTTCATCGCCGCGGCCCGCAGCGTCAGGAGCCGGGCGGCTTCCGTCTGCGTCGCCATGTCGGCGAGCTTGAATTGGATCGCCTGCTGCTCGGCGATCGGTCTGCCGAAGGCGATGCGGTCTTTCGAGTATTTGGTCGCTTCTTCGAGCGCGGCCCGCGCGATGCCGACCGAGAGCGAAGCGATGCCGATGCGCCCGTTGTCGAGGCTCGAAAAGGCGACGCGCAGGCCTTCGCCGATATTGCCGAGCACGTTTTCCTTCGGAACGCGCGCGTCAGCGAAACTGAGTTCGGTCGTCTGCGAGGCGCGCTGCCCCATTTTATGCTCGACCGACGAAACCCGTAAGCCTTCGGTTTCCTTTTCGACGATGAAGGCCGTCACCTGCTTTTTGCCGTCCGTTTCGCCCGTCACCGCCATCACGATGTGCACGTCGGCGTAACCGCCGTTCGTGACCCACGATTTCGTGCCGTTGAGGACGTAGTGATCGCCTTCCTCGACGGCGCGCGTTTTCAGGTTCGTCGCGTCGCTGCCGGCGTGCGGCTCGCTCAGACAAAACGCGCCGAGCTTTTCGCCCTTCGCGAGCGGCACGAGAAATTTTCGTTTTTGCTCTTCCGTGCCGAAGCTGAGGATCGGGTAGCAGCAGACCGAATTCGTCACCGAAACGATCACCGCGACCGAAGCGTCGGCGCGCGCGATCTCTTCGAGCGCGACCGCGTAAGAAACCGTATCGAACCCGGCGCCGCCGTATTCTTCGGGTATGATCATGCCGAGGATTCCGAGTTCCGCCAGGCCGGCGAGCTGCTCGGCCGGAAATTTTTCCGCCTCGTCGTATTCGCGCGCGCGCGGAGCGATTTCGTTTTCGGAAAATTCGCGCACCGACGCTTTGACCATCGATTGCTCTTCGTTTAATGCGTAGTTCATCTTAAGTCCAAAGTCTAAAGTCGAAAGTCCGAAGTTTCAAGTGAGACACTCGAAGACTTCGGACTTTCGACTTTAGACTTTGGTTTTCCCTTAAACCTGATCGCGCCAGCGCAAAACCTCCTCGCGCAGAATCGGGTTCTGCTGGAAGCTGGCGGTGTGCCCCTGCGCGGCGGTCGCGCGCTGCATGTGCCAGTAGGAAAGCCCGAGCTTGCCGATCGCGCGCAGATAAGCGCTGCGGGCGCGGAAATTGCCGGAAAATAAGCCGCTCAAAAGCCAGGCGGTCGAGCCGAACGCCGAGGTCGCCGTTTTGAGATGTTCCTGCGGCACCAAACCGCGCGCGACGTCGATCGCCAGCATTTCCTTCAGGATCTTGTTCTGGCGATGCATGACGTAGAACGAAAAACCGACGAAGATCAGGAAAAACGGGATCTGCAGGAAAAGGTACGCCAGCACGAAACCTTGAAAACCGCCGAACGTCGCCGTGCCGTTCCAGATCGCGTGCAGCAGCACCGCGAAGCCGTACCCCATAAACGGCAGGACCAGCCGCACGATCATGTTGTGCGATTCGCGCGCGATGCCGCACCCGATGCCGGTCATCGCCGTAAAGGTGACGTGCGCGAAGGGCGAGAAAATCCCGCGAATGATAAACAGCGTGAGCAGGCCGGCCGAACCGCCCTCCGCGATGCCGCGCCCGTAATAGAGCACGTTTTCGACCGTCGCGAAGCCGAGCGCGATGACGCCCGCGAAAACGATGCCGTCGAGAATGTCGTCGAAGTATTTGCGGAAAAAGATCAGCAGAATCAGCAGCCCGACGCCCTTCGAGCCTTCTTCGAAGACCGGCGCCGAGACGACCGCGCCGAACTCGGGGCCGAGAATGCTGCCGAGCAGCGTGTTGACGACGAAAGAGACGATCACCGCGACGAGCGCGCCCCACGCGAAGGCGAGCGCCAGAAGCCACGCCGGCTCCGGGTCGTAGCGGTCGAGCCAGACGAGCGGCAGCAGGTAAAACATCGCCGGGATGAACGCGACGAACGACGCCATGATCGCCGACTCGATGCCGACCGACCAGAACATGATCAGCGAAACGATCGCCGAAAGAAACAAAACGACGAAGATCGTTCCGGCGATCGCCAGATATTTCGGGGTGTTGCTTTTCTCGGGCTCGGGAAAATACTGCTGCGGCAGGCTTCCCATCCCGAGGCTCTGCAGCGAATGCCGCAGATTCACCGGCTGGCTTTGAAACGGCTGATTCGGCTGCGGGACATAAAAATCGCTTTGAATCGGCGGCGTTTGATAACCGCCCGAAACCGATTCGACGCGCGGCGCGGCGTGCGTCGCCTGGCTGACGGGCGGCGAGTCGGGAATGTAAAACTGCGTCGCGACGTTCGATTGTTTCAGTTCGGGAATCTGCAGCCGCGTCTGCTCGCTCTGCTGGTTCGGCAGAACGCTCGTCCGATCGCCCGCCGAGGCGGTCTCTTCGATCTGCACGGTCGCGGTCGAGCCGTTTTTCCCGAACTGCACCCGGTCGCCGCTGCGCAGTTTGACCGAGCCGATTTTTTCGCCGTTGAGAAGCGTTCCGTTCGTGCTTTGATTGTCGGAAAGGTAGAAGCCGTCCGGCTTGGCTTCGATATAGCAATGCTCCTTGGAGGCGATTCTTTCGCTTAAAGGGTCAAACCGGATGTTGCATCTTTCGCCGCGACCGATCGTCAAAAAACCCTCGGTCATTTCAAAACGCCGTCCGGCAAGCGAACCGGATTCAATGTAAAGGGACAATTTCATAATGCAATCTTAGAAACAAAAAATCCGAAGTCAAGTCCTTACCCGACTCAAACTTTGGATTTTCAAATGCTCCGAATAAGTTACTGCGGCTGGTAGGAGGTCGGCGAGGGTCGGTCGCCCGTTTCGCCGAAGACGCGCGCCGAAAATGCGCTGTTCGAGCTGTTCAAAAGATACCACGCGCTGTTGCTCGGCCGGAAAACCATGACGTCGGCTCGGCCGTCGCCGTCGTAATCCGCCGGGATCGGCATGTCTTCCTCGGCGCCGAAACGGACGTACGAGACCGTCAAGCCGTTCGAATTCAAAATATACCACATTCCTTCCGAAGGTCGGTAAACCGCGAAATCCGCCTTGCCGTCGCCGTCGAAATCGCCCGAAACGGGTTTATCGGTCGAAAGTCCCCACTGCAGGATCATCGGAATCGTCGACGAGCTCTGCAGCACGTACCAAACGCCGGTCGACGGGCGGAAGATCGCGAGATCGGCTTTGCCGTCGCCTTCGTAATCGCCCGCGAACGCCTGGTCGCCCTGCATCCCCCAGCGCGTGATGCGCAGTCCGAGCGTGCTCTGCTGGATATACCAGACGCCGGTCGACGGACGAAAAACCGCGAGGTCGGTTTTGCCGTCCGCGTCGTAATCGGCTTCGACCGGAACGTCCTCGCTCGTTCCGAACAGCGTCACGGAGAAAAAGGACGGGTCGCTGCTGCGGCGAACCCACCAGTGACCGGTCGAGGGGCGGAAAATCGCTAAATCCGCCTTGCCGTCGCCGTCGTAATCGCCGGTCACGAGCTTGTCTTCGGCGACGCCGAACGGCGTTTCCGAATAGGACTGATCCGTGCTCTGTTCGATTTTCCATCTGCCGTTCGCCGGCGTGTAAACGGCGAAATCGGTTTTGCCGTCGCCGTCGAAATCCGACACGTAATTTTTCGGCGGCGCGGCGGCCTTCGTCGCGTCGAGGACGAGCAAGCCGTACGTCAGATCGCCGGCGAGCACTTTATTCTCGCCGAGAAACGGATAAACCGCCCAGTTTCCGTCGTAAGTGTTCGGCAGCGCGTTCTGCAGATTCGCGGCGCCGCACATGATGTCCCAGGGTTCTTCCGACAAGGAGCCGCGCGCCGCTTCGCCGGGCGCGAACTGGGGCTGATACGTATCGTACTGACCGATCCGCTTCGGCTGCGCCGGATTCGAAATATCGAATATCTGCACGCCCGCCTGATACCACGAAACGTAAAGCCGGTTGCCCTTGACGACGGGGTTGTGCGGCGTCACGGCGTTCAGATTCAAATTGTTCATCGTCAAGCTGTTGACGAGCGTCGGCGCCGCCGGGTTCGTGATGTTGTAAACGCGCACGTCGCCGGTTCCGTTCGACGTTTCGCGCGCGCTGTACAGGTAATTTCCGTCCTCGCTCGTCCAGCTGCTGTGCATGCTGTTGCCGGCGTTTACGGCCGCGCTGTTGTCCTGAATAAAGCCGAGCAGCGACGGCGCCTGCGTGCCGATGTTCGCGACGTTGTAAATTTCCGTTCTGCCTCTGTTGACGGAATTTCCCCAGCCGGACGTGAACATGCGGTCGCCGCGAATGTGCATCGCGTGCACCCAGACCGTTTCGGTCGGATTGAGATCGCGCACGAAAACCGGCGCCGCCGGGTTCGTGACGTTGATGATCTTTAAGATCTTGCTCGCAAAGCCGTTGAAGTTTTCGATCAGGTAATCGGCGCCGTTCTGTTTGAAGACGACCATTTCGTGAATCGAATTGAAACCGTTGCCGCTCGCCGAGTTGACCTTGCCCAGCAGCACCGGATTGTACGGATTCGACAAATCGACGATATGCACGCCGTCGCCCTGCGTCGAGCCGCCGGGCGTCGTGCCGCCGCTGCCGAAATAGCCGCGGTTGCCGATCACGATCGCTTCGAGAAACGCCTGATTCGGAAAGGGATTGTACCACGAGGCGAGCACCGGCGCGTCCGGGTTCGTGATGTCGTAAATAAAGACGCCGCGGCAGTCGTAGGTTCCCAAAACCGCGATATTGCCGTCGGCGTAAATGTCGGCGAATTTCGTGTTCGAGATGACGCCGCACCCGGGAGTGTTCTGCGAGCGCAGCCGGACTTTCTGCCCCAACGCGCCGAGCGCCAGCGCAAACGACAAACCGGCGAGCAAAGCAATGATTTTAATTTGCTTCATAAAATTTTATTTTTTCCAAAATCGAGAAGTTTTAAAGCGAAAGCAGAAAAAGCATTCTGACCTATTTTTTCGCAAAAAACAAGATCAAAATGCTTTAATTCAAATAACTTACGAAATAATTAAGAGCCGGTTTGCGAAGCGTCGCGAATAATCAAATCGAAGGTCCCGGGCGCGACTTTGCGGAACCGGCGGTTCCGGTTCAGCGACACGGCGATCGAAATGGTCGGGTTTTCGCCCTTGAATTCCATGCCGCCGGCGACGAGCATGTTGTAGAGTTCGTTGACGTGCAGCGGTCTTTGATACTCGCGCATCAGCAGCGTGCACGCCTGCGTGATCGTGCGATCGGAAAAGCGGTGGCTGACCGGCTCGATGTTCGGCGCGATCGACGGAATGTTGCGCGAATTGTTGAGGTACGAAACCTGATTGTTGTTGTTGCGGTAATTATTGTTCGATTGATGATTCTGCTTGGAATGATTCTCGCGCCCGTAATTATCCTGATTGGAGTAATTATTCTGGTTCATGCGCGGCGAACGCTTGATGTCCTGCGGAATGTCGTAATCGTCGTCGACCTGAAATTGATTCGCCAGGTTGTTCCAGTTCGGTTTGCCCGAACGCATCGTCGCCAAAAGGCTGTAGATCGCCTGTTCGGTCTGCGCCGCGCTGTTTTCGAGCGCTTCGATTTCCTGCCGCAGCCGATTCGCCTCGCCTTCGACCTCGTTCAAACGGGTGATCAGGCGCTGCTGCGCGTTGCGCGTCTGGCGCAGACTCTGTTCAAGCGTCGCTATTAAATTTTCGTCCAACATAACTCCTTTACCATTTGGTTATCGTAAAGCGATAATTATTTAATTCTATCCCGAACCGATATCAAAATCGCCGAAACCGCTGGTCTGCGTTCGCGCCGACAAACCGGAAATGGCAATCTCGGTTTGTTCGACCATTTTTTCCAAAGTAAAAATATCGGCTTTATTTTGTTCAATACCTTCAGCGAACGCGTCCGGTCGTTTCTGAAACTCTGCTCGGCGTTCGTATAAAATGGCGAGAGCCTGTTTCGTTTGCTTCAAGTTTTGTTCAAGTGAAGAAATCAAACCATCAAGTTCAGCCATAAAATAAAAAATCCCGCGAATCGAATTTATTTATTCCTTTCGATCATGTAACCCGGAATGTCTTCCAAGGCTAAACGATACTCTGTTTTGGCTAAAACATCAAGATTTTTCCGCGCCCGGTCGGCGTAATCGTAAGCGCGGCGGCGGGTTTCCTCGATCGTGCCGGCGGTCTCGAGCGCTTCGAGCAGCTCCTCGCGCGAAACGCCCGAATAATCGCCGTCGTTCATGATTTTTTCGATTCTTTGCCGCACCGCCGGCTCTTTTGTAACGAGCAGAATCAACGGCAAAGTCAATTTCCCTTCCAAAAGATCGGCGCCGGCGGCTTTGCCGAGCACTTCCTCGTCGGCCACGAAATCGAGCACGTCGTCGGCGAGCTGAAAGGCGATGCCGAGATTCATGCCGTAATCGCGCAGCGCCGTCTGCTGCAGTTCCGAAGCGCCGCCGAGAATCGCGCCGATCTCGCAGCAGGCGGAAAACAAAAACGCGGTCTTGCGCTGCAGAATGTCGAAATATTCTTCTTCGGAAATGTCCGAGCGCCCGAGCATCGTCAGTTGAATCAGCTCGCCCTCGGTCATTTTTCGGGTCAGGCGCGTCAGGATGTCGAGGATTTCGAGGCTTCTTTCCTTAAGCGAAGTTTCGAACGCCGACATATAGAGCCAGTCGCCCATTAAAACCGCCGACTGATTGCCGAAGCGCGCGTTGACGGACGTGCGGTTGCGGCGCGTATCGGCGTTGTCGATGATGTCGTCGTGCACGAGCGTGGCCGTGTGCAGCATTTCCATGACGGTCGCGAGCCGGACGACGTTTTTTTTCGACGCGTCGCCGCCCGTCGCGTAATTCGAGAGCAGCAGCAGCGCCGGCCGCACGCGCTTGCCGCCCGAAGCGCGCAGGTAATCGCCTAAATAATTGATGACCTGAATGTTCGACGAGGCCTGGCGCTGAAATTCGGCTTCGACCAATCCCATCTCGTTTTTGATGAGGCTGAAAATCTTTTTCGCCGCCGTCTGCGGGTTTAATTTTTCTCTGATCGGTGAAAATGTCTGCATTTATTTTCCTTCGTAATTGCGGCTGAAAACCTGAATCGTTCGGACGTAGCCGGGAAACATCTCCGCGGTCGGTTTATTCAGCGTATCGCGCCAGACCGCTTTCCAGCTATCGTTGTCGATCGTCGCCAGCAGCGCGTAATCCTTTTTGATGCCGAGCATGAAATACTCGGCCGGGTAAACCTTCGGCACGGTCGTTTCTTTCTGACCTTCGAAATCGGCGAGGTTCATTCGTTTCGGCACGGCTTCCATGAATAAAAATTCCGCCCCGTAGCTTTTGCCGAGCTCGCCGGCCGGCAAACTTTTCTTCTGCGGCGTAAAGCCGATGCTGTGGAGCTTGTCGTTCAAAAAAAGCAAATAAACTTCCGAATAATTACCGACGTCCCTGTAATGCAGCTTGCGGAAATTCATCTGCGCGCGCGTCGGCGCCGGCACCGCTTTGTCGAATTTGACCTTCTCGATCTTGTCCTTGTCCGGTTTGCCGAGCGCGGCGACCGCGTCCCCGACCGTGCTCGTCTCGAAACGAAGATTCTTCCATTGAAAATCGTCCTGCGCCGAGACGGCGAAAACGAAACTAAAAAAACAGGTCAGAAACAAAATTTTTCTCATTGCCTTTAACTCGCGTCGAAGCCTTCGACTCTTTTTTCAACCGTGGTTACTCGATGAAACCGAACTGCCTGCCGAGATACTTCGAAAAGTCGTCGGAAACCGAGCTGAAATACATTTTATCAAAACTGTAATTCGCCGCATCTCTCGAATCGACTAATCCGGTGCTGCCGAGATTCGAAAACAGCGAAACGTAGCTCGTTTTATAAAGTTCGCGCGCGTCCGGCGATTTCAGCGTCAGTTCGAATTCGAATTTCGCCGCCGGATTGTAAAAGGTCGTGATCGAACCGTTCGAATACCAATTATAACGGTAAAAGTTTTCGACCGAACGCGCAAAGTATTTGACGTCGATCGTCGCGCAGTTCGCCGGCGGATCGTCGGTCAGCTCGAAGTTCATCGAACCGCTGCGCGTCGCCGGCAGAAAAACCATTCCCAAATCCTGAAGTAATTTGTCCTTGCGGAAAGCGACCTCGGTCGCCGGAATCGAGTAATCGTAATTGCTGATCGGGAAACCGGTGACCTGCTTCATCTTTTTGACGACCGCGTCGTCGAGCTCGCGCGTTTCGTTGATTCGCACGTAAATCGTGCGGTTCGGTATTTTTCCCGCCGTTTCGAGAAGCTGCGACAACGCGTCGACCGCGCTCGGGTCGGCCGCCGGTTTCACTTTTTTCGCGTATTCGTCTTTCAATTTGCCGAAGATTTCCGCCATTTTGCGGTCGGCTTCCGCCGCGAACCGTCCGGCGGGATGCCGCTGTTTGTATTCCTCGAAATCCGCGACCGTCGTGCCGTTTTCCAGCCTTTTCCACGTTCGCGCGTCGTCGTAATCGCGGTTCATCGTTTTCGCCGCGAAGCTGACGCCGAAAGAAACGGCGACGAGCGCGACCGCCGCGCCGGCGGTCGCCGCCAGTTTCAACGAGCCGCTGTAAGCCGTTTCGGGTTTCGCGAGCGCGCTCAAAAAACTTTTCTCGGGCGCCGCATTGCGCCATTCGACGAAGACGCGTTCGAGCGCGGCGGCGTCCGATGCGCTTTCCGCCTTGATTTTTTCGAGCCGATCGCCGATCCAGATTTCGATGATTTTGATGTCCTCGCGAAACTGAAAGCCTTCGAGTTCCTTCAGGCTCCAAAACTCGACGCGGTTGCCGTCGGTTTTGATGCATTCGCCGCGCGTAAAAACGTAACCGTTTTTGAGCCGCGCGAATTTCGCGGCGACCGCTTGGTAGACGGCGAAAAGCGCCAGCGGTATAAAAACCAGCGAACCCGCGAGAAAGAGCCCGTACTGCCACGTTTCCCACAGGTAATTTTCGGTCGAAACGAACAGGTAGACGCACCAGCCGAGGCCGGCGGCGATGGCGAGCCAGAAATAAACCGGGAGACGCGGGACGAAAACGAACCGGTCGTCGCCGGGCGTCTGCCATTCGATGAGTTTCGCCTGCACTTCGGCGGGCAGTTTATCAAACGCGAGTAAATTGTCGGACATAATTTTTTATTCAGGGAAAAGCGCGGCTTTCGCGCGTTAAAGTGAAAAATTTATTTTTTTAATTCAGGGTTCAGGAATCGTTTCGCAAAAGCAGGAATCGTTTCGCAAAAGAGTGTAAATGAGAAATCGCGAAGTGTAAAGGAGTTTGAAGCCGCGAAAGATTGATTATTCATCCGCCTTCGCGTAAGTCGAGAGATATTTGCCCGTAATCAACTTTTCGTCAACCGGTCCCCAGTATCTTGAATCCGACGAATTATCGCGGTTGTCGCCCATCACAAAATATTGATTCGGTTCGATTTTTCGGGGCGGGAAACCGGCTTTTTGACGGTTATTCGCTTCGTCGACATACGGTTCCTCCAACGACCGACCGTCGATAAAAACCTTTCCGGCCCGGATTTCAATCGTTTCGTTCGGAAGCGCGATGATTCTTTTGAAGTACCATTTCGAACGATCTTTCGGGTAAAGAAACGTGACGAGTTCGCCGCGTTTGATTTCGCCGGGATTTTTATCGATTAGAATTCTGTCGCCGCGGTCAAAAGCGGGCTTCATATCCGAGCCGTCGATTAATATCGGTTTGGCGAAGCAGCCGGCCAATAAACAGAGACCGGCGAAAAACACGGCAAATTTTAATAACCCGCGCATTATTAACCTAATTGCTCCGGTAATTGTCGAATTTCATGTCGATGCCGAAATCCTTCGCCTTCAGTTTGGCGATGACGTCCTGCAGCGTGTCGCGGTCTTTGCCGGCAACGCGCACCGATTCGCCCTGGATCGACGCCTGCACTTTCAATTTCGAGTCTTTGATGAACTTGACGATTTCCTTCGCTTTTTCGGTCGGAATGCCCTGCTGGATTTTCACCGTCTGGCGCACCGTGCCGCCCGCCGCCGGTTCGATTTTCTGGTAATCGAGCGCTTTTAGGGAAATGCCGCGCTTGATGAGCTTGCCCTGCAGAATGTCGTTCATGTTGCGCAGCCGGGTTTCGTCTTCCGCCGATAAAACCAAATCCTTGTCGGCGAGCTCGACCGTCGCCTTGCTGCCCTTAAAATCGAATCGCTGCGAGACTTCCTTCGTCGTCTGATTGATCGCGTTCGTCACTTCCGCGTAATCGGTTTTCGAGACAATATCAAATGAATTTTCTTTTGCCATAATTTTATTTTGCCACGAACAAACACGAAAACACACGAAACGGTTTGATTTATTCGTGAAATGAGCGTGTTAATTCGCGGCCAATTCCAATTTAAAAAAGTCTAAAAAGTTTCTGGTCGTTTGGTTCGCCAGTTGTTCGACTTCGACGCCGAAAAAACCCGCGAGAAATTTCGCCGTTTCGACCACGTACGCCGGTTCGTTGCGCTTGCCGCGAAACGGCATCGGCGTCAGGAACGGGCAGTCGGTTTCGATCAGCAGCCGTTCGAGCGGCACGACGCGCGCCGCGTCCCGGAGGTTTTCCGCCTTTTTGAACGTCACATTACCCGCGAACGAAATCAGAAAACCGATTTCCATCAATGCGCGCGCCATTTCCGGCGTGCCGCCGAAACAATGCATGATGCCGCGAAAACCGGGAAACGAGCATTCTTTCGTTAAAATCTCGACCGTTTCGTCGTCCGCGTCGCGGCTGTGGATGATGATCGGTAAGTTTAATTCTCTCGCCTTTCGGATCTGCCTGACGAAAACCGCGCGCTGCACTTCGCGCGGGCTGTGGTCGTAGTAATAATCGAGCCCGATCTCGCCCCATGCGATCACCTTTTCGGATTTCGCCAGATCGACGAGCGCTTCTTCCGCCCGATCGTCGTAAGCCCGCGCGTCGTGCGGGTGCACGCCGATCGCCGCGAAAACGTTCGCGTATTTTTCAGCAGTGGCGACCGCTTTCGCGATTTCGCCGCTCGCCGGATCGCCCGTCCCGACGACGAGCATCGCCTTCACGCCGGCGTCCTTCGCCCGCTGCACGACTTCGTCGCGGTCGTGGTCGAACGCGTCGCCGTCGATGTGACAATGTGAATCGATGTAATTCATTTTTCAGAGGTTTTCACTTCATCGAACTCGAGCGATTCGAGAGATTTGACGATATTCTGCAGCTCCGCCGCCTGACGATAAGTGAAAGTGATTTGCAGGGCGATGCCGCCGCGGTTCGCGATATACAATCTTTGTTTGAAACGATCTTTGCGGTTAACGGTTTCGATCCACGCGAAATCGACTCCGCCCAGTTTTGTCAACGCCGTTTTACTTATGACCGCCTCGTCCGGGTCGAGCGATAAACGCAAATAATTGTCGGTGAGCGCCGCCGGCGAAAAATTCGGAAACGCCATTTTTTCCGCCGCGATCATGAAAACCGCCGCATCTTTTTCGTCCGTTTTGGTCATGGTCAAAAGCATTTCCGTCTTCTGCAGCGAGAATTCGGTTTCCTTGGCATCTTTCGGCGTTTCTTCCTTAATCGCCTGCAGTCCCAATTCCTTCAAATAATCGGCTTCCCCTTTATCGAGCGCCGTCCAACCGGACGGCAGTTTCATTGAAAACTTGAAGAAATCGGTGCGAAAATTTTCTTCGTCGATTTTCACGCCGAAATCCGGCGGCAGTTCGACGGCGGACGTTTGCGGATCGGGCAGTTTCGTGACCGCGAATGAGTTAAAAAAATCGTCGACCAGTTTCTGATGGTATTTTTTACTCGCCGGCGCGGCTTTACTGAGCTGTCCGCGCGTCGAAACCATAACCTGAAAAAGCCGCTGCTCGATTATCAGGCAGCGCATCGTCAAACTGAAATCATTCAATTCGATTACGTAATCGCGACCGACGTAATCGCGCCAAACGACATCCTGTTCGCTGTTAACGCGAACGCCGGGCTGTTTTTGGACGATCAACTCCTTCATCTGGTCGTAAAGCAGTTCGACCTCGGTGCGGTCTTTTAACGCCGACGGGTAATCAAAATAAGCGATCATATGCAGCGCCGTCGGCGCGACGTGCTGAAAGGCCGTGTAATCGGCTTTTCCGAAACCGATGTCGAGCTGTTTGACGAGCTTTTTCGGCTCCGCCGGAAATTTCGCGCGGAATCCCCCTTCTTCGGAAACGAATTCGTTTTGTTTTGCAGCCTGAATTTTCGATTTCGGAGCGACGGTTTGCCCCGCCAGATTCGGCGCAAACGAAACAAAACAAACGGCCAATAAAAAAAGCACTCGCATATCTTTGGATTTCGATCGAAAATATTATTTCAAACGCGCGCCGATGTCGACGTTTTCGATGAAGGTCGCGAGCGCCGGTTTTTCGCCCGATCCGTCTTCGAGGCTCGCCGCGCAGATCATGCCCTGCGATTCGAGCCCGCGCATCATGCGCGGCTTGAGGTTCGCGACGACGACGACTTTGCGCCCGATCAGCGTTTCCGGCTCGTAATATTCCGCCAAGCCGGCCAAAATCTGGCGCGGCTTTTCTTCGCCGAGATCGATCTCGAAGCGCAAAAGCTTGTCGGCTTTCGGGATTCGCTCGCAGACTTTGACTTCGCCGACGCGCATTTCGACCTTTATAAAATCGTCGATTGTAATGAAGTTGTCGGTGGCCGGTGGCTGTTGGTCGGCCTTGAAAGCTTCGTCTTTTTCTTCCCTACCGGCCGCTGACTCCTGACTGCTGTCCGCTGCTTTGTTGATTTCGCTCATAACTTTATTTTTATCGATCTGCGGGAAGACGGCGATCCGCTCGCCGATTTTCGTGCCCGCTTTTAATTCTCCGTAAACTAAATCTTCCGGGTTTATTTTCGAGGCCTCGCCCGGCGCGCCCGTCTGCGCGTAAATCTGCTGCGCCGCATCCGGCATTACCGGGTAAAGCAGGACGCTCAGCCAGCGCAGCGTTTCGACCGCCCGATACAAAACCGCGCTCAGGGTTTCCGCTTGATTTTCGTCCTTCACGAGTTCCCACGGCTTCGCGTCGGAAATCATCTTGTCGATGCGCGCGATCAGGTTCCAGGCGGTTTCGAGCGCCTGCGAAAACTCGAAAATGTCGAATTTTCTGATGAATTCGTCGCGCGTGTGTTCGAGCACCGAAACGAGCTCCTGCTCGTCCGGGTTGACGCCGGCGCGTTTCGCGTATAAATAATGCGGCTCGCCGATCTTGCCGTTCGGCACCTCGCCGTCGCGGTATTTTTCGATCATCGAGAGCGTGCGCGCGGCGAGATTGCCGAGCCCTTTCGCCAAATCCGAATTGGCGCGCTCGATCAAGGTTTCGTAACCGAATTTGCCGTCCTGCCCGAAAACCATCTCGCGCAGCACGAAATAACGAATCGCGTCGATCTGAAAGTGCCGGTCCAGAACGTCGATCTCGATGACGTTGCCGAGCGTTTTGCCCATTTTTTTGCCTTCGGCGTCGAGCCACATGCCGTGCGCGAAAACGGTCTGCGGCAGCTCCAGCCCGGCGGCGAGCAGAAACGACCACCAGTAAATCGTGTGGAAACGCAAAATGTCTTTGCCGACGAGATGCGTCACGTTTCGCCAGTATTTGTCGAACCCGCGCCTTTCCGAATTGCCGTAACCGACCGCGGTGATGTAATTCGAAAGCGCGTCGAGCCAGACGTACATCACGTGGTTCTCGTCGCCGGGCACGGGCACGCCCCAGCCGACCGATTTTTTTTCGCGCGAGATCGACAAATCCTGCAAGCCCCGCCGGATGAACGCGACCACCTCGTTGCGGCGCGCCTCGGGGCGGATTTTGTGCGGGTTTTCTTCGATGATTTTCAAAAGCGTTTCGTCGTAATCGGAAAGCCGGAAAAAATAGCTTTCTTCGGAAACCCGGTCGAGCGGTCGCTCGTGAATTTTGCAGAGCGGCACGTCCGAGCCGTCTTCGGTGTAGTATTCGTCCTCGGTCTTGAAGGCCGCGCACGGCGCGCAGAACCAGCCTTCGTAAAATCCTTTGTAAATCGGGGAATTGCCCTTCGGGGTCGTGCTCTCCGCGATCTTCCGCCAGAGATTCTGCACGCCCTCGTAATGAAACGATTCGGTCGTCCGCATGAAAATGTCGTAGCCGCCGAAATCCGCGTCGAGCCGGAAGTCGTGAAACATGCGCTTCAATTCGCCGGAAATATAATCGACCTGCGCCTGCGGCGTGCGGTTATTCGCTTCCGCCGCGCGCTGTATGTTGACGCCGTGCTCGTCCGTGCCGGTCAGAAAAAACGTGTCGAAACCGCGCTGCCGTTTATGCCGAATAATCGCGTCCGCGACGATCGTCGTGTACAAATGTCCGAGATGCGGCAGACTGTTCGCGTAATAAATCGGTGTCGTGATATAAAAAGTTTTCATTTAGAAAATATAAAAGCCTCTGCGAAAAACGCAGAGACTATCTTAGCAAGATTTTTTGTTTCTGACGAAAATCGCCTTTTAAGATTTCGGATTAAAAGGCGACGCTTCAATGAAATACCAGTTCAGATTGGTTTTGAAAACGCTTTCGCGCGCCTCCGTCAATTCGAATTCGACCAATCGGTCCGCGCCCGGAAATTCGTTTATCCGGCTGTCGTCCCACAAAATCGTCGCCGTTCCCGTCAGCTGCAGCAGCCGCCCGCCGGCAAAATCGTAAAACAGCAAGCCGGCGCGCGGGTTCGCCTGCAGGTTGCCGAGAGTCTGAAACATCATATTGCCCGAATAATCCGGGAAAAGCAGCCTCGTTTTATCCGAAGCTTTAACGAACCCCGGATTCCCGCCGCGATGCGAAACGTCGGCGCCGCGCGTTTCGTGCGCGCTCGCGATGATGAAAGTGTCGGCTCGTTCGATGAACTCCCTCTGCGCCGCGTTAAATTCGGGGCGGCTTTCCGAACCGCTCGAAACGCTTCGAAACGGTCCGTCCTTCTCCCAGAAACGGGCTTGAATGTATTTCGGGCAATTCGAAAAAACCTCGTCGGTTTCGACGATGATCGAATCCCCTGCGATTCGCGCGCGACCGTTGGCGCGCATCCGCCGCCTGGTTTCGAATTCGACGGCGAGCAGGCCGATGCGCTCGTCGTTTTTAAGGTTCGCCGACAGCAAATCGTCCGCCGACGGGGCATCGATGCTGATCGTCCGTTCATCCGGAACGCCCAAAAATCCGACCTCGCCCGCCAAAAGCGAAGCCCAAACGCGCCCCTTCCGATCGATCGAGCCCGCAAAAACGAACGGCTGTGCGGCTAAAAATTCGCGCGCGAGCGGCGGGATCGTCGAATGGATCGACGCGCCGATGCGGCTCGCCTGTTTGCGGACGCCGGCGCGTTCCTGAACGAAAAGTTCGCCTTCATGAAAAGACATTTTAACCTCCGAAAGACAAGAGTTTCGCCTTCAGGCGACTACTCGGCATAAATTTAAGCTGAATTAATCACAGGATTTTACCGCTCGAAGGCGTCACTCGTTACGGCTCAAAAAAAACCGCACGCCGATGCGCCTTTTTCCGGCGCTCGGTAATCTTCGAGCCCTTCGGTCGTATAAATTTCGAGTCGGATGCCGTCCGGGTCTTCAAAGAAAATCCCGCCCGATTTCGCGCCTTCGCCGTGCAGCACGATGCCGTCGTAAATGAATTTCGCGCCGCGCGCGCGGAGCTTTTCTTCGAACCGTTGGATTTCCTCGACCGACGACGCCTGAAACGAAAGATGATGCAGCCTGGCGGCGGCGCGGTCGAATTCGTTCCGGCTCTGCTGCCAGAGCGTCAAAACCAATTTCCCGTTCTTCGCGAGCAACGCGTATTTACGGTCGGCGTCTTTTGATTCGCCTTTCACCTCAAAGCCGAAAACTTCACTGTAAAACTTTTTCGAACGCTCCAAATCGTTGACGTTAAGCCCGACATGTCCGGTTTCCAAACTTTCCGCTGTTTGATTCATTTCAATATGCTCCTTTTATCTTTCTAACCATTAAAGTTGGATTTTAAAAGTTATATCAGAATCTATAACTTGTCAAGCGAGTTTTAGACGGTTACAATTTTTAATCAGAAAAGAAATGTTTGAGACGGAAAAATTTTCATTGATCGCCAATAATCTGTTTCTCGATTTCGTGAATACGCTGAAGGCGCGCGACGGACAATCATTCGAAACGCTCGATAACTTTACTGATTTTCTGGCGTGGACGATCGCGGCCGGGCTGCTCTCGAGAACGGAAGTCGAAACTCTTTTTCGAAATTGGCGCGATAAAGCGGAAGCGCGGGATTTTGTGAGCGAAGCTGTCGAATTCAGAAACGTTCTGCGCGCGGCGGCGGAAAGCATCGCGAAAACGCGAAAAGCGCCGGCCAATTCGGTTTCGGCGATCAACGAACGATTAAAAAAACCGAGCGGCTATACCGAAATCGAGCGTACCGAAATCGGTTTCGAAAAACGTTTTCGTTTCGATTTGAGCGAGCCCGCGAATCTTTTGCAGCCGATCGCGGAAGCCGCGGCGGATTTTTTGTGTTACGCGAATTTCGATCTTTTGAGAAAATGCGAAAGCGATTCGTGCGTGCTTTATTTTTATGACACGACGAAGAATCGTCGCCGCCGCTGGTGCAGCATGAGCGGCTGCGGCAACAAAGCCAAAGCCGCTGCCTTTTACCGGCGCAAAAAGCAAACGGCTGAAGCGGAAAACTTATAATCGGACCGATGCGGAACCGATAAAAATAAATGTGCCCGCGAATTTCCGCGAATCCCCGCCAATTTTTATTGATTCTTTATTGGCGAAAATTCGCGTAAATTCGCGGGCACGACCGATTTTGTTCGGTCGCCGGTTTTTACTTGACGAACCGCTTCTTATCGGCGGCGGAAAACTCGTCCGTTTCGTTGTAGCGCGGCATTTTATCGGCGTTCGAGATTTTCATGCCGATCCCGAGCGTCACGTCGAGCGTCTGCACCATGCCGTCGAACCGCCAGTCGTCGCGGAATTCGTCCGACGGCTGGTGATAATGTTTCGAGTTGAATTCGGCGAACAAGGCGTCGGAGAATTCCTTCGTTTTGCCGACGTATTCGTCGCCGTTGCGGATGCTCAAGGCCGGCACGCCGACTTTCGCGAACGGAAAATGATCGGAACGGAAGAAATAGCCCTGTTCCGGATGATTGTCGGCGAGATACGTCAGATTTTTTTCCTTCAAAACCGTCTGCACCGTGTCCCACAAATTCGAGCGCTCCGCGCCGAGCGCGCCGTAATTTTTCGTCAGGCCGTAAAAATTTCCGCCGTCGATGTTGAGGTTCGCGACCGTCGCGGCGAGCGGCACGAGCGGCTTGCGCGCGTACCATTCCGCGCCTAAAAGTCCCTGTTCCTCGGCGGTCGTGAAGATAAAAAGCTGCGAACGCTTGGGCTGCTCGCCTTTCGGCATTTTCGTGATCGCCTCGGCGATCGCCAACACCTGCGCGACGCCCGAGGCGTTGTCGAGCGCGCCGTTGTAGATCGTGTCGCCCTTATCGTTCGGCGCGCCGACGCCGAGGTGATCCCAGTGCGCCGTATAGGCGACGTATTCGTTTTTCAATTCTGCGTCCGCGCCTTCCCAGATGCCGACGACGTTGTTCGAATCGAGCCGCTTTAATTCGCTGTTGATGTCGATTTTGGCTCTCACGCCGAGATTGACCGGCTGGAAATCGCGTTTTTTCGCTTTTTCGCGCAGCTCGTCGAGATTTTTTCCGGCGTTCGCGAAAATTTTGCGCGCCGTTTCTTCGGTCATCCACGAACGCATCTGCAGGAACGGCGTCGGATCGTCCGGGGTGCGCGCGATGTCGAAGCGCCAGCCGCCGTTCGAGGTGCGCACCACGTTCCAGCCGTAGCCGGCGGAATCGGTCGTGTGGATCAAAATCACGCCCGCCGCGCCCATCCGCGCCGCCTGCTCGAATTTATAAGTCCAGCGACCGTAATAAGTTAAAGCCTTTCCGCCGAAAAGATTCGGCTCTTCGGCGCTTCCCGGCGGATCGTTGACCATCATGACGAGGATTTTGCCGCGGTAATTCGCGGCGTCGCCCTTATAGTCGTTCCATTTCTGCTCGGGCGCGTCGATTCCGTAGCCGACGAAAACCAAATCCGAATCGAGCGAAACTTTTTCGGTCTGCGCGCCGGTAAACGCGACGAAATCGTCGCCGAATTTGTACGCCGCGTCGCCGACCTTCAGCGCCGTGTTCGGATCGGCTTTCACGGAAACCAAAGAAACCGGCTGGAAAAACGAGCCGTTGTTCGCCGGTTTGAGGCCGAGCGACCGCAGCCTCAACGCGATGTATTTCGCCGCCAGCTCGCCGCCGCGCGAGCCGGGCGCGCGTCCTTCGAAAGCGTCGTCCGACAGAAATTTGACCGTCGCTTTCAGCTGTTCTTCATTGAAAAGATTCGCGTAAGAATTTTTCTGCGCGAAAATCGACGTCGAAAACAAGATAATTAAAAGAATCGTCGAAATTATTTTTTCATTCATTTCATATCCCTCCGGCTTTGCCAAAAAACACGAAAAAGCCGTGTAAGTTTTTATAAATCAACGGCGAATAACAGAAACGAACACGGATACAAATTTAAAGGCATTCGTGAAATTTCCCGTTCGCGGCTGGTTTTCGTTTTTATTGAACCTTTACCCTTTAATCAAACTCATCGCTTCGGCGCGTGTGCGGGCGTCGGAGCGGAAACCGCCGAGCACGCTCGACGTGATGGTTTTCGCGCCCGGCTTTTTGACGCCGCGCAGGGTCATGCAGGTGTGTTCGGCTTCCATGACGACCATCACGCCCAGGGGCTGCAGTTCGTCGAAAAGCGTCTGCGCGATTTCCTGCGTGAGCCGTTCCTGCACCTGCAGCCGGCGCGCGAAAATTTCGGCGATGCGCGCGAGCTTCGACAGTCCGACGATTCTTCCGCCCTTCGGAATATACGCGATGTGGCATTTTCCGACGAACGGCGCGAGATGATGCTCGCAGACGGACGCGATCGAAATATCTTTGACGATCACCATTTCGTCGTGCGTGTCGCCCGGCAGCGGCACGATGTGCGAACGCGCGTCCTCCCACATCCCTTCCGTCAGCTCGGCGTAAAAATCCGCCACCCGTTCGGGCGTTTTCTGCAAACCTTCGCGTTCGGGGTCCTCACCGATGCCCTCCAAAATGAGCCGCACGCCCCGTGCGATCTTTTCCAAATCAATTTTTTTGTTTTCCAATTACAGTAACCTCTATTGAATTATTGGTTCATTTGCGGATTAAAAATGACAAAATGAAACAATGAACCGATGAATCAATTTATACTTTTCTGAATTTCCGCTTCAACCTCGCGCAGCGGGAGTTTTTCCCTTTGCGCGATTTCCTTTAAAGTTTCAAATTCCGGTTTGATGTTGACGATGTCGCCTTCGAAACGCGCGATTTTCACCGGCACTTCGCCGAATCTCGTTTCGATTTTCGACATTTCGCGGTTCAGGCAGACGCGTTCGACCTCGCGGACGCGCACGCCGAGAGTCGGCGTTTCGCGCACGAGCAGATCGATGAATTTTCTTTTGTCCGGCGGCCGGCAAAGAATCGAAACGAGCGTCGCCGGGCGGTTTTTCTTCATCTGAATCGGCGCGAACCAGCAGTCGAGCGCGCCCGAATCGAACGCTTTTTCCATCACGAACCCCAAAATCTCGGGCGAAACATCGTCGAGATTCGTTTCGATCACCAAAAGCATTTGATCTTTCATCTTTGATCTTTGATCTTTGGTTTCGTAATCCTTTGCCTCTTCGATGTTTTGCGGCTTGGCGTTGCGACTCCGCCCTAACATTAAACGCAACGCGTTCGGAAAATTATTGTATGCGCGCGTGCCCGCGCCGTAAGCCGTCTTTTCGATCGTCATTTCGGGAATCGCGCCGAATTCGTCGCAAACCGTCGCGATGATCGCCGCGCCGGTCGGCGTGATCAGCTCGCCTTCGATTTCGGTCGAGTAAATCGGCGCGTTTTTCAATAACTCGGCGACCGCCGGCGGCGGGATCGGGAATTTGCCGTGCGCCATTTTCGCGAACCCCGAGCCGACGTGGATTTTCGAGCAGACGAATTTTTCGATTCCGAGCATCTCGAAACCGATGCACGCGCCCGTGACGTCGACGATCGCGTCCATCGCGCCGACTTCGTGAAAATGCACTTTTTTGACGTCGATGCCGTGAATTTTCGCTTCCGCGCGCGCCAGATTGGTAAAAATTTCGATCGCGCGTTTCTTTACCGTTTCGGAAAGCCGCGAATCGTTGATGATCTTTTCGATGTGATGCAGATGCCGGTGGGCGTGCTCGTGCGGAACTTTTACCTCGGCGTGGCGCGCCGCGATGCCGGATTTGTCGACGGTCTTGAATTCGATTTCGAAATCCGCGACGTCGAGCCGCTTGATTTCTTCGACCAGTTTTTTTTCGTCGACGCCGAGCGCGACCAGCGCGCCGAGGATCATGTTTCCGCTCGCGCCCGCGAAACAGTCGAAATAAAGAGTTTTCATAATTTATTCGGGAATGCTCAATTCCGTGTAATCCTTGTAACCGTCCCAGTTTTCGTCTTCAAAGGCTTCGATTTCGAGCGGCAGAACCGGTCTGCCCTCCATCGACTCGTTGAATTTGCGGATGAAAAATTCCTCGTCGTCCGTGTAAAACTGCCATTCGCGAATGCCCTCGCCGGTGAAAACCGTCATCAAACGCGCCGTGCCCTTTTCGACGAGCGCTTCGTCGAGCAAGTCTTCGAAATCGTCCATCTGATCTTCGATTTCCTCGGGCGGCATTCCGTTGCCGTCGGCGGACTCGAAAAGCCACGAAACGACGATCAGCGTCTTCATTTTTTTTCGGTTTTCTTCGTCGGGCAAATCTTCGCGAAACCGCAGCGTGTACGGCAAACCGTTTTCCAGTTCGCCCTCGTCCATCGCCCATTTTTCCTGATTTTCTTCGTTCATAATTTTCCTGTACGTTTAAAGTAACGGCAAAACCTCGCCCGCGCGCCCGCGCAGCGTTTCATCGCAAAAACCGGTGAGCGGCGTTTCCTCCGGGTTGATTTCGACGAGAAAAGCGCCCCCGCGTTTCGCGATCTGCGCGAAGCCCGCCGCCGGATGCACGAGCGCCGACGTGCCGACGACGAAAAACAAATCGCATTCGACCGCCGCGCGCGAAGCGAACATGATATGCCAGTCGTTCAGCAATTCGCCGAATAAAACGACGTCCGGACGCAGCGGCCCGCCGCATTCGTCGCATTCATCCGGCGCGTGCGGAATTTTCCCGCGAATGTCGAAACGCTTTTCGCATTTCGTGCAGACGGCGCGCTCGATATTTCCGTGCAGTTCGATGACGGCGCGCGAACCCGCCGCCGCGTGCAGCCCGTCGATGTTTTGCGTGATGAGCGTGAACCGCTCGAATTTATTTTCCCAGGCGGCGAGCGCGCGATGCGCCGCGTTCGGCTCGCAGTCGCGCAGAACGCCGCGCCGGTAATCGAACCATTCCCAAACCTCCGGCAAATTTTCGCGCGCCATTCGCGCCGAGGAAATTTCGTCGAACGGCATCCCCTTCCAGACCGCCGTTTGCCCGCCGCCCCGAAACGTCGGCACGCCCGATTCGGCGGAAACGCCCGCGCCGGTCAAAACGCAGACGCGGCTCGCGGCTTCAAATTTTTCACGCAGTTTCGAAGAAATTTGCATCGTTCAGTTAAAAGTCTAAACGCCCCGCACGCGGAGGTCAAAATCATCGGGTTTTATTCTTTTCGTCTAATTCGATATACTTTCCTTTTTGTCTTATGAGCATTCTTGAGATACAGGAAACCTTGCGCGGTAAAGTCCGCGCGACCGCCCGCGAAAATTTCAACGTCGAACTCGAACAAATTCCGGCGGAAGTTCCGCCGCGCACCGAGCTCGGCGACCTCGCGTTCCCGATCGCCTTCGAACTCGCCAAACGCATCAAACAGGCGACGGGCGAAAAACAGAATCCGCGCGCCATCGCCGAAACCTTGAAATCCGCGCTCGAAAGTTTTGATTTCGTCGGTAAAGTCGAAGTCGCCGGCGCCGGTTACCTGAACGTTTTTTACGACCGCGCGAAGTATTTGGCGGAAACCGTTTCGAAATCCGAAACCAGAAATCCGAAATCCGAAACCGAAAGGGTTTGCGTCGAACACACCTCGGTCAACCCGAATAAAGCCGCGCACATCGGTCACGTCAGAAATTCCGTTCTCGGCGACACGTTCGTGCGGATATTGAAGGCGCACGGCAAGCGCGTCGAAATTCAAAACTACATCGACAACACCGGCGTGCAGGTCGCCGACGTCGTCGTCGGTTTCGTGCATTTGCGGAAAATGAATCTCGCGCAGATCAAGCGGCTCGACGCGGAATTAGAAATTCCGTTCGATTATTACTGCTGGGATTTATACACGGAAGTCGGCAAATTTTACGCCGAATCGGATGAAAACTTAAAGCTGCGCGCCGCGACGCTGCACGAGCTCGAAAAGGGCGAAGGCGAAATTTACGAGCTCGCCGATTACGTCGCGACGCGCAACGTCGAACGCATTTTGCAGACGATGGAGCGGCTCGACATTCGCTACGATCTTTTGCCGCGCGAATCGGAAATCCTGCACCTGCATTTCTGGCAGAAGGCTTTCGAACTGATGCAGGAGCGCGGCGTGATCCGCTTTGAAACGGAAGGCAAGAACAAGGGCTGCTGGGTGATGCCGTTCGAATCGCACGAAGGCACGGACGAACACGACGCCGACAAAATACTCGTCCGCTCGAACGGAACCGTTACTTATACCGGCAAAGACATCGCTTATCAAATGTGGAAACTTGGCTTGCTCGGCTTGGATTTTCACTACAAGCTTTTTCACACCTACGCGGACGGCAAACAGGTTTGGATCACGACCGCCGAGAAAAACGACGCGGACGAGGTTCCCGAATTCGGCAATTCCGAGACGGTTTACAACGTCATCGACACGCGGCAGTCTTATCCGCAGGAAGTCGTTAAAAAGGGCGTCGCGACGATTTTTCCCGAAAAAGGCGAAGCGGCGAGCGTGCATTTGTCTTACGAAATGGTCGCGCTCTCGCCGGCTGCCGCCGAAGAACTCGGGTTTCAGCTTTCCGACGAACAAAAGAAAAAATCGTTTATCGAAATGTCCGGGCGCAAAGGCCTGGGCGTCAAAGCCGACGATTTGCTCGACCGCTTGGAGGAAAACGCTTTAACGGAAGTCGAAACGCGCCATCCGGACATTTCGATCGATGAGAAAAAACGGATCGCGCATCAGATCGCGGTCGGCGCGCTGCGTTATTTTCTTTTGAAATTCACGAAAAACACGGTCGTCGTGTTCGATTTCAAGGAAGCCCTGTCGTTTGAAGGCGAAACGGGCGTTTATTGTCAGAACGCCGCCGTTCGGTTCAATTCGATTTTCAAGAAAGTCGCGGAACGTTTCGGGACTTCCGAAACCGAATTGATCGAAAGCGCCCGGAAAACGATTTCGGAAAAAACGGAACAGGTGGCCGAAATGTTCGCGTCCGAAATCGGCGACGATATATGGTCGGCGGCGGCGGCGGCTTCGCGGCTCGAAGAAACGATCGCCAACGCCGTTTCCGCATCCGAACCGGCGATTCTGGCGAAATACAATTTTAACTTATCGAAGGCGATGCACCTATTTCACCACAATCACCGCATCATTTCGGAAGAAAACGAAGTCAAACGCGCGGTTTTGATCGTCATCGCCGATTTAACGCGCCGCGCCCTGACCGCCGGGCTGCAGACGATGGGCATCGAAGTGCCGGAACGCATGTGATTTTGATTTTGGATTTTAGATTTTGGATTTTGGATTTTGGATTGGCAAGGCAATTGCAATATTTGATATTCGAAGAGTGATTCGACTCTTTTAGCTTGATCTTACTCGCGAAATGCTAAAAATTACGGCATTTTGCAAAAATATATTTTAAGAATTTTATGTTAATCGTTATGAAATCCGACGCGACCGCGGGCGACATCCGGCACGTCGAAGAAGTTATCGAAAAATTGGGCTTTCGCCCGCACACGATGCCCGGCGCGGCGCGCACCGCGATCGGCATCACCGGCAATCCGGGCGCGATCGACCCGACGCACTTTGAAAATCTGCCGGGCGTCGCGGAAGCGATCCGCGTCACCAAACAATACAAGCTCATTTCGAAAGATCTGCGTCCCGAAAAATCCGTCATCAAGGTCGGCAACGCGACGATCGGCGGCGACGAGCTCGCGATCATCGCCGGTCCGTGCGCAGTCGAAACCGTCGATCAGGTCTTCCGGGTCGCGGAAGCGGTCGCCAAAAGCGGCGCGCGGTTTTTCCGCGGCGGCGCCTTCAAACCGCGCACTTCGCCCTACGCTTTCCAAGGCAAAGGCGAGGACGGTTTGAAGATTCTGGCTGAAGTGCGCGAGCAGTACGGATTGAATATCGTCACCGAGGCGATGGACGAACGCGGCGTCGATCTGGTCGAAAAATACGGCGACTGCATCCAGATCGGCGCCCGCAACATGCAGAATTTCTCGCTTCTGAAATACGTCGGTCAGACGCGCAAGCCCGTCCTTCTAAAGCGCGGTCTTTCGGCGACGCTCGATGAATTCCTGCTCGCCGCCGAATACGTGATGGCGGAAGGAAATTACGACGTTATTTTATGCGAGCGCGGCATCCGCACGTTCGGCAGTCACGCGCGCAACACGATGGACCTTTCGGTCGTGCCGGCGGTTCAGAAATTAACGCATCTGCCGATCATCGTCGACCCGTCGCACGGCACGGGCAGAAATTACATGGTCAACCCGCTCGCGCGCGCCGGCGTCGCGGTCGGCGCGGACGGCTTGATCATCGAAGTCCATCCGTGCCCGGAAGAAGCTCTTTGCGACGGCGCGCAGGCTTTAACCCTCGAACAATATTCCGAGCTTTACCAGCAGGTCAACGCGATTCACGAAATTTTAGCGACCGAAGAAATGGCGATCGTTTCGGCTTAAAGTTTTGATTGAATTTTGTTCGAATCTTTCTAAAACATTTGTCGTATGAGAAAAATCTTACGGACGTCGGAAACAGGCTGGCCGAGCTTCTGAAAAACCTATCAGAAAAATAAAAAATGCGCGATTGTCTTTCCCGAAACAATCGCGCATTTTTCTTTTTTCGTTTAACGCCTTTTGCCTATTTTGCCAAACGAAGTTTCAAAAGCCCGTAAAATTGGATGTAGCAGCTGAGCATCGACGTCACGATCAACAGCGTCATCGGCAGAAATCTGAACGTTTCGGGCAGAACGCTCAGCGATTGTTTGAACATTACGCCGACCGAAACGGCGAACGCGGCGATCAAAGTTCTTCCGAGAAGCCAGTTCCCGAAGCTCGGTTTGTCTTCCCCGGGCAGAAAATACGGCATGACGAGCAACGCGAGCAGCGCGACCGCAAAAAGCGTCGTATCGAAAGTGAAGCCGCCGAGCATCTGCCCGAATTCGACCGCCAGAAAGAAAAGAACAAACGTGGTGTCGATCGCGAAACTTTTGTCGGCGGTCGAAGCGCGTCCGATTTGCCCGATTTGCGTTAATGTTTTCATAAGCTCCTGCCCACTTGGAAAAACTGCTGCAAAAGTTACTGACGCTTAAATTTCAAGCCGTTTGCCGAAAAACTTTTATTTGCCCGGATTTTTAAACTGCGAGTAAGCCACGCGGAACAATTCCGAAAGCGCTTTCGCGGTTTCCGGCGTCAGATTTTTGTCGGCACGAAGATGCGCTTCGACAATTTCCGGCGTCGCTTCATGCGGATAATATATTACAGGTTCAATCGACTCTTCGTTCCCGCTTTTTTTCATCACGCGGTCGACCGGCATGTCGAGCCAGTTCGTCAGACGCGCGATGTTGTCCGCGTCGGGTTTGCCCGTGCCGTTTTCGATGCGCGAGAGCGTCGAAGCCGAAACCTGCGTCACGTCCGCCACGTCGCGCAGACTTAAACCCAATTCCTCACGGCGGCGTTTGATCGCTCTGCCGAGTTCGATCGTGTTAATCAAACTATCATTTTTGAATGCCATTTTCTTTCTCCACTTTTTTCAAAGATTTCAATGCCTGTGTTGCATCGCTCTTAATTCTGTTTCAAACATAGCACAGGAAAAATTTATTTGCAACACTTCGTTTCACGCTTGCAACAAATAAATTACTTTGATACACTGTTTCATAGATGAAACGAGAGGGTTTTATCGGATAGTGTTCATAGTAATTTTGGATCGGTTTTTATTGAGGTTTGATCGAAACCGATCCAATTTTAGGAGTAATTAAATGACAGCGATAGTAGTAGAAAAAAATTTAACGGAGAAGCGCGACAAGCGAGCCAAATCGATTGCGGCGATGGGTCTGGTCAACCGCGAAGGCGACCGGTTCCGCGTTTCGACGCCCTCCCTGCGCGGCAAGCAGACTTCCTACGAAGTCTGGCGCGATGCGGCGGGCAAGATCCGTTGTAATTGTTTGGAGTTTGAAGAAGCGGCTGTCACGGACGCGGCGTTTCGATGCGAGCATATTCTGGCGGTGAAATACGCCCTGGTCGCCAAAAACACCGAACCGGCAACGAAACAACCGATTCAGATCGAAACTGAAACGGAAGTCGTTTCGAATAACACAAGCGCAACTGAGCCAATCGATTTGGGATTGCCGAATGCGGATGCGGGATTGAATAAATCCGAAGTCCGGGATTCGAAATCCGAAATCACGTCCAAAGTTGGCGAACAGAAGACTGCAACAGTTCGGGCAGATGTTTCGGAAAAAGGACAAACCGAAACAGTCGAAGCCGGAAAAGTTCAGCTTGCGAACAAAAAAGGAGAAATAAAAATGACACCGAAGAAAGTTGAAGAAATGCCGTTTGTGACGGCTGACGAGGCGGCGAACGCAAACGAAACGCCGAGCAATGTTTTGAATTTTACGAGCACCTTGAAAGAACTGCGAAAGAACGTCGACCCGCAGCTCGTCAAACAGCGCGAAGGCTGGCGCGACCGCAACGGCAACACGCATTACGTCGATTACGTCGAGTGGCACACGGTCGCCGACATCCTCGACGAAAACGCGCCGAACTGGTCGCACACTGTTAAAGACATCCGACAGATCGGCGATATTTTCACGGTCACGGTCGCGATTACGATCGACGGCGTGACGCGCGAAGGCATCGGCACCGGCAACGCCGAAAGCGAACTCGGCATTAAAAAAGCCGAACACGACGCGCTCAAACGCGCGGCGGTCAAATTCGGCATCGCGCGCGAACTTTATAAGAAAGAGTCCGACGCGATCGAACACGCCGGCGCGGTTCCGCCGCCGAGCGAAGGCGGTTACCCGTCGAATCCGATCGCGCGGTCGCTCTCGGACCTCGTGACGGCTAAACAGCTCGGCATGATCCGTGCGCTCGCGCGCGAAATCGGCGTCGATCCGGACGCGGAATGCCAGACGGCGATGAACTGCAAAACGGACGAACTTTCCCGCAAAGCCGCTTCGGCGTTAATCCAGCACTTGCAGGACATGCAGAAAGGCAATCAGTCGGAAACGAATTTTCCGGTCAGACGGGCGAGCTAAAGCTTAGAATTAAGGATCGGCGTTTGAACGCGAGCGCCGATCCTTTCCGATAGGTTGAGTTGTGAAACACCGTCTGCTTTCTCCATGAAGCTGTAATACCTCACTCACAACTCAATCCTCACCATGCATCTTGGGTGCGATGCGATTACAGATTACAGATTTCGATTTTCTAAAATCTGTAATCTGTAATTTTTAACAGGTCATCACAAGCACGGCCAGTGCCACCCGTTTTTTGAGAATACGGGCAAAGGGTTAGCGGTATCGATTCTTTTTACCGAAAATCTTTTGCCCGTTTTTTATTTATTTTGATTTACGAGGAGAGGAATAATATGTCAGAAAATAACGCGGCTGATTCAGCTTTTGAAATGCCGAAAGCAGGTAGAATGTCCAAGATTCAAGATCCGACCGGCGCCAAATTTTTTGTTGTGCCGCCCGAGCGGTCAAAGGAGGCGAAACGATGAGCGTGCCCGAAATTTTAGCCGGTTTGGTCGGACGCTGGCGCGGCATCAACCGGCTTCATACCACCTGGATTCCGGAAAACCCCGTGCGCGAGACGGACACGACGGCGGCGATCGACCTGACGGCGCGCGGCAGATTTTTGAAAATCGAATACGATTGGATGTACGAAGGCGCAGCGCAGGAAGGTCTGCTGCTGATCGGCGACGAAAGAAATTCCGAAATCATCAAGGCGTTCTGGATCGATTCGTGGCACTTGAGCGATAAATTCATGGTTTCCGAAGGAAGTTTGAGGACCGGCGAGGCCGCCCTCTCGCTCAAAGGCTTTTATACGGTTCCCGATCATCCGGACTGGGGCTGGCGCACCGTTTTCGAACCGCACGCTCCCGATTCATTCAAAATCGTCATGTACAACGTCTCGCCCGACGGCGAAGAATCGTTGGCGGTCGAAATGGAACTGTTCCGGCAATCATGAATTGAAAGGAGAAAACGAAAAAATCAAAAACCCGGCGGCAGCGTCGAATCGTTCGACCCGCCGAACGTCGGGAAAATTTCGGTCATCACGAAGCCGCGCGGCGTGCCGTTCTCGATCGCCGGGCATTCTAAATAACAGAAGGCAAATTTAAGCCACGAACAAACACGAATTTTCACGAAAAGAAAATATTGAATATTTTTTTCGGGTCCGTTCGTGTCGGTTCGGGGCTCAATGTTTTATTTCCGGCGACCGGTGAAATCGAGCGGCATCGGAATCATCGGCGCGGAAAGCGTGCCTTTGAGCTCTTCGTTTTCGAGCGTGCCGCTGATCGAAAGCTCGAGCGACTGCCCCTGCATTTCGGTCGTCGCGATTGCCGAAAAACTATTGCCCGCGACTTTGCCGTTTTCGATTTTGCCCTCGCCGAGCATCGATTCGAGTTTGCCCGAAATTCTGCCGTCGGTCTGTTCCAGCGTAAGGCTGACGGGAATGCCCTGTCCCTGAAAATCGACTTTCAAATCCCAGTCCCCGGTCAATTCGATTGTTGCTGCTTCCATAGGTTTTCCGTAATTCGCAACATCCTGAGCGTTGCCTTCCGTGTCGAAAATTTCGACGTTCGATGAATATTCTTTACTCTGCGCCAAAATCTCCTCGGCATCGCCGACGATGACGATCGCCATTTGTTCGGGCTGCACGTACTTGTTCGCCGCCGCGGCGACGTCTTCGAGAGTAATTTCGTTGACCCGGTCGCGGTACGTTTGCAGATAATCGGCGGGCAGATCGTAAATCTGCTGCTGGACGATCAAATTCGTCAATCCTTCCTGGGTTTCGGCCCGGATCGGGAAAACGCCGGCGAGAAAATTCTTGGCGTCCTGCAGTTCTTCTTCCGAAACCTTTTCGTCGCGGATGCGGTTCAATTCGTAAAAGAATTCCTTTAGGCTGTCGCCCGTCACGGCGGTGCGCACTTCGGCGGTCGCCTCGAACGCGCCCGCCAGACGCCGCATGTCGAATTTGGAATAAGCGCCGTAAGTGTAGCCTTTTTCCTCGCGCAGATTCATGAAAATGCGCGACGAGGCGCCGGCGCCGAGGATTTGATTCATCACGAGCGCGCGGAAATAATCTTCGTGGCGGCGCTCGATCGCCGGATTCGCGAGCACGATGTTCGACTGCGCCGAGCCTTTGCGGTCGACGACCGTCAGCGTTCGCGCGCCGCGCGACGGCATTTTATCGAACGCGAACTCCGCGACTTCCCCGCTTTCCCATTCCGCGAAATACCCTTCCAGTTCCTTGACGAACGAGTCTCGCTCGACGTCGCCGACGACGATAAAAACCGCGTTGTTCGGAACGAAAGTACGCGCCTGATGCGCGACGAGCATTTCGCGCGTCAGCTTTTCGACGTCTTCGGCTTTCGGCGAAACTTTCGAATACGGGTGCGTGCCGAAAATGATGCGCGCGACCTGCTCGTCGGCGAGAAAATTCGCCTGCGAGCGCTGGAACTTTAACCCCTCGATCGTATTGCGGCGGTAAAGGTCGAGCTCTTCTTCGGGAAAAGTCGGCTTCAAAATCATTTCCGCCATCAGACGCAGAATGTCCGACGCGTAAAGCGTCAGGCTCGACGCGGAAATCGAGGTCGTGTCGGAACCAGCGCCGGCGGAAAGATGCGCGCCGAGCCGTTCGATTTCCTCGGCTAACTGTTTCGACGAATAGCTTTCCGTGCCTTCGGAAAGCATCGCGGCGACCGCCGAATTCAAACCGACCGCGTCCGCCGGTTCATGAATGTTGCCGTGGCGGAAGATCAGCCGAAAACTGACGAGCGGCAGTTTGCGGTCTTCGAGCACGACGACCTTCAAGCCGTTGACGAGCGTCGTTTCGAACGGCTGCGGAATATTGAAAGCGACCGGCGCGAGCGGCGCGGGCGCGGATTTACGAAAATCTTCCATAAAATTTATAAATTAATCCTCGGCGGCGGGATCGAATTCTACCAGCCGATCTTTCATCGCGCTTTCGAGATCGAGCAGAAAAAACAACTTGCTGCCTTGTTCCGGCTTTTGGTAATCATTCGTGATTCTCGTGAACATCTTTTCGGTTTCTAACAAAACCGTTCTTTTCAGTTCGTCCTTCTCTTCCTGCGAAATCGCCATTGTTTTCTCCTTTTATTTTAATGGGCTTACTGCTTTTGCGTCGTCACGACGTCGAGCAGCGTGCGGTTTTCGGTATTCAAATGCTTGGCGACGTTTTCCCGAATCTGGTCGCCGGTGATCGCTAAAAGTTCGTCGAGTTCGCTGTTGACGAGCTCCGGGTCGCCGTCGTAAAGCGCGAATTCGGCGATGTGCTGCGCGCGCTCCATCGACGACTGCCGCACGCGGATCGAGTCGTTCAGCAATTGATTCTGAAGTTTTTCCATTTCCGCCGGCGTCGGACCGAACTCGGCGATGTTGCGGATTTCTTCCATGATGATTTCGCGAATCTGCGACAAATCGCGGTCGGGTTTGGGAATCGCGCCGATAAAAATCGACGACGGTCCGCGCCGCTCGTCGGTGAAACCGAAAAGCTGGATGACCGATTCGTCGCCCTTGACGAGCTTTTGATAAAGCCGCGAGCTGTCGCCGTCGTAAAGCAGCTTGCCGGCTAAATACAGCGCATAAAATTCGGGCGTGCGGCGCGGCGGGATTTTCCAGCCGAGGAGAAACGCCGGAAACGGCGCGAGCTTGTCCTCGTATTCGCGGTAATTCTGCGCGACTTCCGCCGGTTCGCTGACGTCGAGCGCCGGCGGTTTCGGCTGCGGCGGGATCGAGCCGAAGTACTGGTCGATCAAGCGCTTCGCCTCGTCGATGTCGAACGCGCCGGAAATCGCCATCACGGCGTTATTCGGCGCGTAATAAACGCGGAAAAATTCCTGCACGTCTTCGACCGTCGCCGCGTCGAGATCGTCCATCGAGCCGATCGTCGAGTGCGCGTTGGCGAAGTTTTTGTAGATCATCTCGAAGACCAGATCGAAGACCTCGCCGTACGGCTGATTGTCGTAGCGCAGGCGTTTTTCCTCTTTGACGGCTTCGCGCTGGTTGTCGAGATTCTCCTGCGTGACGGCCAGGGACCGCATCCGGTCGGATTCGAGCCAGAGCGCGAGCGGCAATTGATTGGCGGGCAGCGTTTCGTAATAATTCGTGCGTTCGGACGAAGTCGTGCCGTTCATCGTCCCGCCGGCTTTCATAATATATTGAAAATGCGCGGCTTTCGGGACGTTTTCCGAGCCCTGAAACATCATGTGTTCGAAAAGATGCGCAAAGCCGGTGCGCCCCTCGCGCTCGTTGCGCGAGCCGACGTCGTAATAAACCGCGACCGACACGACCGGGATCGAGTTGTCCTGATTGAAAATGACACGCAAACCGTTTTCAAGCGTGTACTCCTCTAATTTTAAAGGCGCAAGTTTGAATTGTTCTGCCATAATTATTTGTCCTGCTACAAAATTATCAAAACATTTTAAAGGCGAAAATGCAAAAGAGTTAATAGCCTCGTGAAATCGACCGCGATCCGCCGCCGACCGCTTAAAAATTTTATTGCCAAATTCGAAACTCTGTGCAAAAATGTCTGCAAAACTTCCAAAGAATCGGTTTTTTGTTAAGCGATGGGTTTCGTTCGAACTCATGGCTCGGCGTTAATGGTCACTGCTTCGAAAGCATTAAATTAAGAGGTAAATAATTATGGCTGTAAAAGGAAATGCTGGTTTTATATTGGGCGTCGCCGGTTCGGACTCCGGGCAGGAAGTCCGGCTCGCCCGCTTGAATTTCGTCCGCCGGTGGGATAAAGACGGCAACGAGACCGACCCGAAAACGGAAACGAAATCGGGCGGAGCGTATGTCCTCGAATTTCAGTGGGACCCGGTCGATATCGCGAAATTGATCGATCCGGCGGCGAGATTCGCGGTGCTCGGCTTCCATCCGGACAACAACTACGACGTGGCGGAAGGCGTGCCGCTGATCGTCATGAATGCGCGGGCGGTTTTCAAGGGCGAGTCGCCGGCCGTTCGGGACGCGCCGTCGGGTTACGAAAAAGAAACCGAAAAATTAATGAACTGGGTGAAAAACAACAGCGAAGTCGCCCATAAGATAGCCGTTCATTCGAACGTTTGGCGCAGCACGGAACTGGTCGCCTGCATGGGAATCGCGGTTCTCTAGACCGAAGCGCGATTGGAATTCTACGCCTGTTCCGAATCATTTTTTAATCGTCGATTGACTGCGAAACGTTTCGCCGGCCGGATTTCGCGCGACGGCTTCGTGCGTCCGGAACGGATTTCCCTTCGGTGAGGCGCGGCCGAGCTCGTGATATAAGCAAAAGCGGGAGGCAAATACTTGCCTCCCGCTTTTCTTTTATATGAAGGTTCATGACAGCGTTCGCGCGAAAACGTCCCGCCGCTTGCCGCCGCGGCGCTCAGAGATAATCTGGCATCATGATTGCACGAATTTAATTTTTTGCTCGGATTGCATTAAAAGAGTTCGTTTTAGGTATTGAAACAATCCCGATTTGAAGCGCCGATTGTAATTGTTTCATTCAAAAAACGCTCGCATGGCCCCTTCAAATCTTATTTTTGGCTGGGAGTAGGGTTTATGAAGAGAAAAATATTGATCGTCGAAGATTACGAAGACACTCGCATTTTCATGAAATTTCTGCTGGAAAGCTACGGCTATCAGGTGATCGAAGCGGCGGACGGGCTCGAAGCCATCGAAACGATTAAAGATCACTTCCCCGACCTGATTTTGATGGACATCGCGCTGCCGGTCATGGACGGGCTGACGGCGACGAAAACCATCCGTAAATTCAAACAGGGCGCGGCGGTGCCGATCATCGCAGTAACCGCGCACGGCAAACAGTTTTACGAGAAAGCGATCGCGGCGGGCTGCAACGATTTGATCGAAAAGCCGATCGATTTCGACGCTTTCGAAACGGTGCTCAACCAGTATCTGGACGAGGAAGATCACCGTGCGGTCAATTAAAAAATCCGAGCGTGAACTTAAACAAATCACGCTCGGATTTTTTTATTTCGCCTTCGGGCTCAAATACCCGCGCCGGTTCGAGAGGCGGTATTTTTTGCCGCCCGCGCTTTTGACCCTGATTTTCAGCCGGTGCCATTTCCCGTCCGCCGCTTCCGGGTAAAAGCCGAGCACGTACTGATTCTGCACCTCGCCGAGCACTTTATTAAAAACGCCGAACAAAAGATACCGGTTCTGCACCGCGCGCTCGAAACTCTGCCCGCCGGTCGTTTTGCTGATTTCCGCGAGCGCGGCGGTGTTGAGCTGCGACGTTTCGGCGGCGGCAAGCGTCTGTCTGCCCGCGGTGCGGTAAAGGTCCGCGTAACCGACGAACCGCCGCTCGCCGCCGAACGAAACCGAATAAACCGGCAAATTCACGCTCCGCAGGTGCGTGCGCAGTTCCTTCAGGGTGTGGTGGCTCGCATTGTCCGCGCCGTCGGTTAAAACAAGCAAGACCTGTTTCGTGTTGGGGCGGCGGCGAACTTTATCGGAAGCCGCGAAAATCGCGTCGTAGAGCGAATTCGGCGTCGAGGGTTTGGCGTCCGCCAGATTGGCGCCGATCTGTTCGGGCTGCGGCACGAAATCGGTCGTCAGGCTGCCGCGCTCGTTAAAAACCGTCACGAAAAAACTGTCATTCTGACCGAAATTACCGGTGAATTGGCGCAGCGCGTCGAGCACGACTTTCGTCCGCTCGTCGTTCGCCGTGTGCAGATCGTAGACGATCCCGAAGGAAACCGGCACGTTTTCCGCCGAAAAAGTGTCGATCGTTTGTTTCGCCGCGCCGTCCCAGACCTCGAAATCATCGCGCCGCAGATTTCCGACGTAATCGCCGCGCCGGTCGGTGACGGCGACGTTGACCGTCACGAGATTCGTCGCCACGCGGATCGGCTCGTCCTGCGCGAAGGAAAATCCGGCCAGACCGGCGACGAAAATGTTCATTAACAAAAAGGTTTTGATAAGATTCATAATTTTTGCCTCACGCTTGAAAAATCCCCCGGGTGCTGCTGATTCAAACGAAGGCGGTCGTGATTTTGTTTCGATTTGAAATATGAAATCCGGTGAAACGCTCGTTCGGGCAAACTTATAAATCGACGACCGAACGATTTGGCCCGCGAAAAGGCACGAAAAATTGCGGTTATTTTCGCCTTTGGCCGCGCCCGTTCAGGGAAAAATCAAAGCGTGCCGAACAAAGGCGGCTTTCGTCCCTATTTTTCGCCCAGTTTTGTGATAACCTTTTTTTGCAGTTTCAATTCAAATATTTCAACTTAAAATCTAGAGAAAATATGCTCGCTACGATCTTTCTGTCTTTCTTTCTGTTTTTTCAAACGCCCGCCGCGTCGCCGGCGCCTTCCCCCGCGCCGACGCCCGCGCCTCCCGCGCCGGTCAAGGAAGAACCGCCCGTGCAGACCAAACATTCGGTGCGCGCCGGCAACCGCACGCTGAACTACACGGTCACGACCGGTTATCTGCCGATCCGCAACGAACGCAGCGGCGAGACGGAAGCGCGGATGTTTTTTATGGCGTACACGCTCGACAACGCGCCGGCGAACCGCCCGCTGATGTTTTCCTTTAACGGCGGACCGGGCTCGGCTTCGGTCTGGCTGCACCTCGGCGCGCTCGGACCGCGCCGCGTAAAAATGCTCGACGACGGTTTCATGCCGCCGCCGCCCTACCAGCTCGAAGACAACGAATCGACCTGGCTGACCGAAACCGACCTGGTTTTCATCGACCCGGTCGGCACCGGCTACTCGCGCGCGACGAAAGCGGAATTCGCCCAGAAATTTTTCGGTTTGCAGGGCGATCTCGAATCGGTCGGCGAATTCATACGCCTTTATCTCGGGCGCTACGAACGCTGGAACGCGCCGCTTTTTCTGGTCGGCGAATCCTACGGCACGACGCGCGCCGCCGGGCTCTCGAACCTGCTTTTCGAAAAAGGCATCGGATTGAACGGCATCCTGCTCGTGTCGACCGTCATGAATTTTCAGACGATCCGCTTCGCCGAAGGCAACGATATGCCGATCATCCTGATTTTCCCGTCGTACGCGGCGACCGCCTGGTATCACAAACGCCTTTCGCCCGAGCTGCAGGCGAAGCCTCTGAAACAGGTTTTGGCGGAAGCCGAAAATTTCGCGAGCGGCGAATACGCGGCGGCGCTCATGAAGGCCGACCGGCTGACTTCGGCCGAACGCCAGAGCGCGATCGATAATTTCAGTAAATATTCGGGGTTAAATAAAACCTTCGTCGAGCAGAACAATCTGCGCGTCGAATTAGACGAATTCATGAAGGAACTGATGCGCGATAAACGAATGATCGCCGGACGCCTCGACAGCCGTTTCACCGGCTACGACCGCAGCGCGGCGGGCGAAGGCGCGGAATTCGACCCGTCGATGACGGCGATCCGACCGCCTTATACGGCGGCTTTTAACGACTACGTGCGGCGCGAGCTCGGATTTAAGTCCGATCTCGAATATTTCATCCTCGGCGGCGGCATCACCTCGCCGTGGAACTGGAACGCGAACAACGTTTACGCCGACACGAGCCTCGCGCTCAACAGCGCGATGCGCAAAAATCCGTACATGAAAATTTTCGTCGGTTCGGGCTATTACGACATGGCGACGCCGTATTACGCGACCGAATACACGCTCGCGGCGATGAATCTCGAACCGACTTTGCGGAAAAACATCACGACGCATTACTACGAAGCCGGGCACATGATGTACATCGAGAAAAATTCTCTGCGAAAATTGAAGGACGACGCGGCGCGTTTCATTCAGAGCGCGCTCAAATAGTGGTCGGCGGTCCGTGATCGGCGGCCGGTAAAAAAAACTCTGATCACCGGCCGCCGGCTGACCGCTAAAACCGGACATCGACGGATTTTGAGAAATCGAGCCGCAGGACGGATTCCTGTCCGAACAATTGTTTGTATTTGGCGCGCAGCGCTTCGACTTTCGAGTCGACCGCGGCGCGCTGTTTTTTCGGGTAGAAAATAACCAGAATGCGGCTCGCCTCGCGCACGATCGCGCCGGTCGAATCCTTGTACTGCCCGTAGCCTTCAAACACCGTAAAGCCTTCGGGAAAACGCGGCGTCACTTCCCTTTCGAGAAAATCGTCCCATTCCTGCGCCGAAACTTTTCCGCCGCCCGGTTTGTCCGTTCCGAAATAAAGCTCGGTGCGGCAAAATTTACCGGCCAAAAAGCTCGCCTCAGGTTGAAAACGGAAATGTTTCGCCGTCGTGCTTTGGCTGACGAAAAGCATTATAAATACCAGCAGAACGCTCGCGAGCTTTTTTTGGTTTTTCATTTCTTTTTTTCTTTTTTATCCTCACGGAAAGCGTCGCACGGGCCGGCTTCGAGCTTCGAAAGGAAAACCAGACCATGCCGGTAACCGAAAAAGACGCTCTGAATGTTAACCTTGGAAATCTTATCGTTGGCCGTATGCAGATAATTCTGCCATTGATTATCGAGCCCGTGCAAACTGATCGCCGGAATGCCTCGAACTCGAAACGATTCCGAGTCGGAGCTTGCGAATTGAATTGCCGCCTGCGCAAATGGGATTTTCATTTCGTCGGAAACTTCTTTTGCCAGATTAACGAGCGCCCCGGTCGAAATATTGCGCATCGCCTGCGGGTATGAAAATCCGAAACTGTCGAAATTGACCATCGCACAGTAATCGTCCCGCTTTTCTTTGGGAATCTGTTTGGCCATCGCCTCCGAACCGAGCAAGCCCAGTTCCTCCTTATCGAAGCCGACGAATTTGTATGTTTTGTCGGTCGTTAAATTCCTCATCGTCCGGTAAATATGCGCTAAAATAACGATCCCCGACCAGTTATCGATCACCCCGCAACCGTTTTCGGTTTTGTCGAAATGCGCGCCGATAAGGATTGTTTTGTCGGTTTTGCCTTTTTTCGTGAGCACTACATTCTCGACATCATCGATTTTTTCGAACGCGATGTCGGATTCCGGCGCGCCCATTTTCAGAAAAAGCTGTTTGAGCGCTTCGCGGCGCTCTTTTCTGCTTTTGCAGGGCGTAATTTCCAGTTCGGCTTTGATTTCTTCCGGCGTCGAAATTTTTATTTGTGGCGGTTGGGCGAAAAGTTCAACGGATAAGACGACGAGAATTAACAAACTCAGCGAGGCTTTGAATTTCATGACTAATGTTTGGTGTTTCCCGCCAGCAGGTTCACCGCGTGCGGCAAAACCGGCCCGATGACCGCGAAGCATTCTTCGACGGCGCGCGGCGAACCGGGCAAATTGATGATCAACGTATTATTTCGAATGCCGCAGACGCCACGCGAAAGCCACGCTTTCGGATTCGTTTTCGCGGTTTCGACGCGCATCGCTTCGGCTAAACCGGGCGCCTCCTTTTCGATCACGGCGCGCGTCGCTTCGGGCGTGTTGTCGCGCTCGGCAAAGCCGGTGCCGCCGGTCGTGACGATCAGATTCACTTCCTCGCGCTCCGAAAGAACGTAAAGCGTCTGCCGCAGGTCGTCGAAATCGTCGGAAACGATTATCTTTTCGACGATTTCGGCGCCCGCCGCCGAAAGCAGTTCGACCAAAGTTTGGCCGGAAACGTCGTCCGAGGCTTTTCGCGAATCGCTGACCGTGACGGCGACCGCCCGAATTTTACTGTTCATAAATTTTGCGGTGAAAGCCCGCGATCTGGCGATTATTCCAATTCCCCCGCTTCCAAAATATCGTCGCGGCGGAAATTGTCGGGCGAAAACTCCCGGTTATAACCGCATTTAAGTTCGACGCCCTTCCGGTAAACCCTCGGATATTCGTTCCCGCTGCCGCCTTCGACGTAAACGGCGATAAAATCATTGTAGTAAACGACGTTGTAATGGAAATCATCCGGACAATCGGCGGCGATGATTTCGACTTCTTCTTTCGCCAGCAGGGTGTAATCCTCGCCCCACGGCTCGAGCGATATTAAAAGCGGTCTTTCCGAATCGTTGCTGATTAAAATCTTTGCGTTTTTTGCCATAAATTCGCTTACCCCTGCGTCACTTCGAGTTCTTCGGCGCTGACGCGGCGGCGGCTGTAAACGATGCTCAAAACGACGCCCACGATCACCAAAAGCATTCCGAAAAGGCTGCCCAGCCCCTGCGCTTCGCCGAAGAGGAGCCAGCCGATCGAAAGCCCGTAAATCAAACCGGTGTAAACGATGATCGCGACGCTCGCCGCCTTTTCCTTCTGCAGCGCGTCGGTCAGAAAAACCTGCCCGAGCTGCGAAAAAATGCCGATCAGTACGAGGTAAAACCAATCGCGGCCGCGCGGCGTCGTCCAGTTGAAAATCGTGAAGGAAAGCCCGGCGATCATGCCGGTCAGCTGAAAATGAAAGACGACCGTCAACGGGTGTTCCTTTTCCTTCAGGCTCCGCACGAGGTTGTAAGCCATGCCGGAACCGAACGCCGAAAGAACGCCGAACGCCAGATAAAACAGCGAAACGCGCGCGTCGAATTGTTCGATCAGAAGCACGCCCGCGAAGGCGAGCGCGTAAAAAAACCACTGCGGCACGCGCACCTTTTCGCCGAGCAGAAAAATAGCGATGACCGCCGTAAAAATCGGCGAAAGATATTGAATCGTCATCGCCGACGCGAGCGGGATGTTCTGCACCGTGACGAAAAAGAAATAAAGCGCGCTCGTGCCGAAAAGCCCGCGCAGCAGCAGAACGGTGCGGTTCGAGCCGCGCCAGTCCGCGCCGGCGCGCCGGAGCCCGTAATAACAAAACGCGACGCCGAGCAGGCAGCGAAAGAAAACGATCTCCATCGCCGGCAGGTCCTTGACCTGCTTGACGCAGACGTTTGCCATCGCGAAGAAAAACGTCGACAGAAACATCGCGCGCACGCCGGCGGTGATGAATTTCGATTTGGTTTGTAACGAGTCCTGCAAAATGATTTTTCTGAATTCCCGAAAATATACTATCATTCAAGCAACGTAAATTCAGAGTTACGAATTCAGCCTGAAAAAACTATGTTCAAAAAAGTTCTGATTCTATCGGCCGCCGTCGGCGCCGGACACCTGCGCGCGGCGGAAGCGCTCGAAAAAGCCTTCCGGCAGTCGAACGCGGCGCACGAAGTCAAAAACATCGACGTGCTCAACTACACGAACCCGCTTTTTCGACGCCTTTACGGAAAGGCCTATCTCGACATGGTCAACACGATGCCCGAGGTTCTGGGCTGGATGTACGACACGCTCGACAAGCCGTGGGAAAACGAGCGCCGCCGACTCGCGCTCGACCGGCTCAACACGCAGCCGCTGATCGGCTTGTTGAAAAAGGAAAAGCCCGATTTGGCGGTCTGCACGCATTTTCTGCCGTCGGAGATCATTTCGTGGCTGAAGGCGAAGGGCAAAGTCGATTTTCCGAACACGATCGTCGTCACGGATTTCGACGCGCACGCGATGTGGCTGTGTCACAATTACGAGCAGTATTTCGTCGCGCTGCCGGAGACGAAAGTCCATCTCGCGAAAATCGGCATTCCGGCCGACAAAATCACGGTCACCGGCATTCCGATCGATCCGGTTTTCGCCGCGGAGAAAGACAAACGGGCGATGCGCGAAAAGCACGGGCTCGACCGGGACCGTTTGACGATTCTCGTTTCGGCGGGCGGTTTCGGCGTCGGCAACGTCGAGCATCTTTTAGAGGCTTTGAGCGATCTTCAAACCCCGGCGCAGATCGTCGCCGTCTGCGGGCGCAACGAGGAATTGAAAACCAGGCTCGCGCGACTGGCGGGCGAAAAATTGAACAACGAGCGCGTCCGCTTCGTGCCGATCGGGTTCACGCGCGAAATGGACGAATACATGTCGGCGTCTGATCTGATCGTCGGCAAACCCGGCGGCTTAACGACGAGCGAGGCGCTCGCGAAAAATTTGATTTTCGTGGTCGTCAATCCGATTCCCGGTCAGGAGGAGCGAAATTCCGATCATCTGCTCGAAAAGGGCTGCGCGATCAAATGCAACAACCTGCCGGTGCTCGCCTATAAGATCGACGAGCTCGTCAGGGACGAAAACCGGTTCGAAGCGATGCGGGAAAACGTGCGCCGATTTGCCCGGCCGGACTCGGCGCGCGCCGTCGTCGAAAAACTTTTGGCTTTATGAAACTTCCTCGTCGGGCGGATTTTGCGCGCTTCGCCGGCGATCCGGTCTGGCGTCAAGCGGCCGAATCCATCTGTCAAAACCATCAGATCGCTTATCGAGATATAATTCGCGCCGCACAGGGCGACAATATTATTTTTATGGTCGACGACCGTTTCGTCGTCAAAATCTACAACCCGCGCGGCACGGGCGCCGAGCGCGAGAAAATCGCGCTCGAAAACGCCCGCACGAATCTTAAAATCCCGGAAATCGTCGCTTCCGGCGCGATCGAAGAATATCGGTATTTGATATTGACGCAGCTCGGCGGCGAACAGATTAAACGCGATGAATGGCTGAAAATGGATGAATCCGAGCAAATTCCGATTCTCGCGCGGCTCGCCGAAGCTTTACGGGAACTGCACGCGTCGGACGCCGCGCGGATCGAATTCGATTGGGAAAATTTTATCGAACGCCAGGCCGCGACCTGTTATGAACGGCAAAAATCATGCGGCGTCAACGACCGTTTGCTCGCCGAAATTCCCGCTTATCTCGAAGAAAATCTGCGGCTTTTGCCGCGAAATGTGGATCCGGTTTTTCTGCACGGCGACGTTCATTTCGGGAATCTGCGGTTTGCGGAATCGAACGGAAAATTGGAGATTTCCGGCCTGTTCGACTTCGCCGACTCGTTGAAGGGTTTTCACGAATACGAATTCGTCGCCGTCGGCGTGCTGATGATTCAGGGTCAGGGCGCGCTGCAGCGCGAATTTTTCCGCGCGTTCGGTTACGCCGAGCATGAAATCGACGAGGAATTGCGAAAACGCCTGATGCTGTTGACGATGTTCTACGAATGCAGCGATCTGCGGCGCTACGCGATCAGGCTGCGCCCGGAAGCCGTCGAATATTCACTGCTCGAACTCGAACGGGAAATATGGAATTTTTGTTAAAATTACGCTCCGAAGAAAAGCCGCGACGAATCTGATTCGTCGCGGCTTTTCTTGACGGAAATCGAAATTCGATTAATTTTCGGCGGGAGTTTTGGCTTTCCAGCGCCAGAATCTGCGAATCGCGAGCGAAAAGCCGGTCCAGACCAAAACGGCGCCGCCGATGCAGGCGAGAAAACCGATGAACTGCCCGAAAAGCCCGCCGGTTTCGCCGGTGTGCGTGAAGCGGAACCACGAGCGCAGCTGCCGCGCCGAGTTCTGCTCGCCGTACGATTCCCATTTCGCGACTTCCGCCGTGCGCGCGTCGACGGTCAGAGTCGAGCGCCCGAAAATGTTCCAGTAAATGCCCTCGTCGATCGTGAAAACCGCCGCGTCTTTCGTGATCGGCAGGCGCAATGAAACCGATTTCCACCGCGGCGCGTGACTTTCCGCCCGCGTCCAGACGGCGTTCAGATTTTCCGGCAAAACCGCCGCCGGCTCGTTCGGATTATTCTGCCCTCCGGGCGGTCCCGCCGGCTGCGCCGCCGGAACCTCGTTGCCGGTCAAAGCGTACAGCAGATTGCTCGCCCACTGGTACGAAATGACGGTCGCCGTTAAGGTCAGGACGATGAGCACGAGCGACGTCCAGAAACCGATCACGGTGTGCCAGTTGAAATCGCGCGCCTTGCCTTTGACGCGCCAGCGAAACGTCAGCGCCGCTTTGAAATGCTTCCGGCTCAGGCGGCGCGGGAACCAGATGTAAATGCCCGAAACCGCGAGAAACAGAAACATCAGATTGCACGCCCCCGTGATCGCCTTGCCGACCGCGCGCCCGTCGCCGGAAAGCGCGATCCAGCGGTGCAGATCGGTCATCGTGCGGAAAAACGAGCGCCAGCCGGTCGCGCCCTCGCCGGTGATCGCGCCCGTGTAGGGATTGACGAAAACCTGACCTTCACGCCCCAGGGAAACCTGCCACGCGGCATGCGGTTTATTCGGCAGCGCGATCGCCGACGGTTTCGCGTTCGGTTTGGCTTCCGCGACTTTCGCGAGGATTTCGCGCGCGCCGAGTTTCGGGGCGTTGTCCGCCGGCGCGGCGACGTAGCGTTGATCGCGTTCGGCGAATTCCGCGATGTCTTTTTCGAACGAAAGCAGCGCGCCGGTCACGCACATGATGAAAATCACGATCCCGCCGACCACGCCCGAAACAAGGTGCAGCCAAAAAATCACGTTCCGAAAAGTCTTCATAAAATAAAATCCTAAATTATTGGTAATTGAGCGTCAGCCGGACGCGGCGGGCGACTTCCTCCGCCAGCCCGCCGAATTCAACGGCGGTCGAACTCGCCTGCTCTTTCAGCGCTTCGAGCGACGCCCGCCCGTACAGTTCGCCGATCATCGATGCGAAATCCAGAAATTCCTGCGGCGAAAACGTCAGCGAACCGTCCCCGACGCGCAGATGAACCGATTTACAGTTCTCACAATACCAGATGCTCAAATTCTGTTTCTCTCTGCAATCTAACTCTTGTCTTTTCATTTTTTTACGTATTAAGCGACCGTCGAAATAGCATTTCGCGGCGAAATAAACGGGTGAAATTTCAAGCGCCCCTTCCGGAGCGCGTTCGCTCGAATCAAATGTCGGCCCAACGCCGCAAAAGATTATGATAAACGCCGGTTAATTGAATGACCGACGGGTGTTCGGGCGCGTTTTCCGCGATTCTCTGGATCGCCATGTCCATGTCGAAAAGGATCGTGCGTTCGCCGTCGTCGCGCACCATCGACTGAATCCAGAAAAACGATGAAATCCGCGCGCCGCGCGTGACCTGTCGGACGTGGTGCAGACTCGTCGCCGGATACAAAATAAGATGTCCGGCCGGCAGCTTGATGCTGTGGACGCCGTACGTGTCCTCGATGACGAGCTCGCCGCCGTCGTAATCTTCGGGCTCGGTCAAAAAAAGCGTCGCCGATAAATCGGTGCGCACGCGGTGCGCGGTGCCGGCTACCTGCCGGATCGCGTTGTCGACGTGATTTCCGAACGAATGGCCGCCTTCGTAACGATTAAAGAGCGGCGGAAAAACCCGCAGCGGCAGGGCCGCCGACATGAAAAGCGGATGGCGTTCGAGCGCGCCGAGAATCTGTTCGCCCATTTCCCGCGCGAGCGGATGGTTTTCCGCGAGCTGCAGATTATTTTTCGCCCGCGCCGATTGATGGCCGGCGGTGATGCGGCCGTCGACCCACTGCGCCTTTTCGATTTTCTGCCGACATGCCGCCGCCTGCTCGGCGGTCAGCACGTCGGGGATTTGTAACAGCATGTTCTTTCAAAACATGGCGGTCGCCGATTCGTTCAGGAGGGTTCGATACTTAGGCAAACAGCCTTCCTCAAAGCCGGTCGACCGACAATTCTTAAAAATTCAGTCCGATTCCGAACAGCGCCGACCTGCCCGCGCCCGGCACGAGATGCCCGCCGCCGATGCGGTCGAAATAATACTCGTTCGTCAGGTTATAGGCGTTGATTCGTAAGTCGATATTTTTATTGACGCGGTAGGAAGCCATCGCGTCGACGAGCCAGTAACTTTCGACGAATCGCGTGTTAATCGTGTTGCCGTAACGCTTGCCGATAAAACGGGTGCCGCCGCCGAGCGTTAAACGCCACGGCGTTTGGTAAGTCGACCAGAGGCTCAGAGAATTGCGCGGCGTATTAACCAGACGCTTGCCGAGTTCCTGCGAAACTCCGTTCACCGGATTGGCGTTCGATTTTACGATGCGGCTGTCGAGCAATGTGTATCCCGCCAGGACGCTCCAGCCGCGGCGGATGATGCCGGTCACGCCCAATTCGATCCCGTTCACGCGCTGTCGGCCGTCCAAAACGGTCAGCGTGCCGTCGATTTCCGGCGTGCGCGCGTTTGTTTTGTCGACGCGGAAGATCGCGCCGGACAACAAAATTCGATTTCTGAACAAATCCCACTTCGTTCCGAGCTCGTAGTTGTAGGTTTTTTCCGGGTCGAGGCTGGCGGAAGCGGGCGCGATCGACAAACCTTCGAGCGACGGGTTGAGCGACGAGGCGACCGATGCGTAAATGCTGCCGTTCGAAACCGGTTTATAAACCGCGCCGACGCGGAAGCTGAAAAGTTTATCGACCCGCGCGATCGGCGTGAGCGTCGCCACCAAAGTATTCTGGTTGGCGGCGGCGGCAACGCCTTCGGCGTCGAACCGGTCCCAGCGGAAACCGCCCGTCAAATCGAATTTATCGCCGAAATTCAAGGTGTCGAAGAAATAGAAAGCCTGTGAATCCGCCGTGATGTCGCCGATATGGTCCGGGTAAGACGTGATGATGCCGGTATAAACATCGTTCGGATTCGGATTCAGAAGCGCGGTCTGTGAATTGGGCGCCGTCCGCAATTTTCGAATATTGCCTTCGCGCGTGAAAGCCGCGCCGGTCACGACCGAATGCTTGACCAAACCGGTATTGAATTTCGCCGTAAAATCCGTCTGATTGTCCCAAACCTCGTCATCGGCGATCCAGGACCGCATTTCGCGGTTGATGAGCGTCGAATTGTTGTTGGCGAACCGCGGCGGCGTCGCGATCGAGTCGCGCGACGAATTCGAATAACGCAGCTGATTGCGCAGCGAGAAATTGTCGTCGAACGTGTGCGTAAATTGCACGGTCGCGAGATCCGAGCGGAGTTTTTCTCGATCGCGATCTAAAAACCCGTAAAAGGTTTCGCGCGGAACCGGCGCCGGGCGATCGCGAAACGCCGTTAAAACGTTGTTCGTCGCCGGCACCCACGGAATTCCGTAATCCGAAAGGTTATTCTGCTGAAGGTGAAAATACCCGACGGTGACGAAACTTTTACTGCCGAGGCCGAAGGAGAACGTCGGCGCGACGCCCCAGCGGTTGTTTTCGACCACTTCGCGCCCGGCGAAGTTCGAATCGTGCGCCATCAGGTTCAAGCGAAACGAGGTGCGGTCGCCCCAACCCACCTTACTGAGCGGCACATTGATGTCGCCGGTCACGCGTTTCGTTTTATCGGTTCCGAAAACGACGTCGAAATTATAAAACGGGCTCAGGGTCGGAACCTTACTGATCAGATTGATCGTCCCGCCGGTCGAACCGCGCCCGGAAACCGCCGAGGTCGGCCCCTTCGCGACTTCGACCTGTTCGATGTTAAACGGATCGCGGCTCTGCGGGCTCAAATCGCGCACGCCGTCGATAAAAATGTCGTTGCGGGCGCTGAAGCCGCGCAAAGTAAGGTTATCGCCCGCCGGTGCGCCGCCCTCGCCCGCCGTGATCGTCAATCCCGGCACGTTCTGCAAAACGTCGCGCAGGGTCGTCGCGCCCTGCTCATCGATCGCCTGTTTGTTGATGATCGTGATCGACTGCGGAATTTCGCGCAGCGGTTGCGTGTATTTCGGTGAGGTGACGGAGTTCGCTTCGCTGACGATCTGCACCGTTTCGTTCGGTCCCAGAAGCCTCAGCGTGACCGTTTTCTGAGCGGTAAATGAATAAGTCAAACCGGTCCCGTCAAGAATTTGAATCAGAGCGCGTTCGGACGTGAAGTCTCCCGAGACTCCTTTGGAAGGCAAACCGCCGTAGGTATCGTTAGTTAGAATGACGCGCAGTCCTGTAATTTTTTCGAAAGCCGCGAGCGCCTCGGCGAGCGGACCCGCCGGGATATTAAAACTCAAGGTCGGGTTTTCTTCCTTTTCGTCGGATTTCGCCGCCGCGGCGGCGCGATTATCCTTAACATGCGCGACATTCAAGGCGCGGCTTTCGCCGACCGTATACGCCACCAAAAATCCGACTGCCGTCACCGAAAGCAACCAAAAACGCGGTTTGCGTTTCGCCGTTTTGCCCTTTTGTTTTTTTCTGACCTTAAATTTACCTTTGAACATTTCCTCTCCTCAACCGTAAAAGTATTTTTATTTTCAATTCGGGCTCGCGAACGGAAACTCCAATTAACCACCAAATAACAGCCGCTTCAAACAAGCTAAAGCGGATCTTTCTTGTTTGATAAATTTTGGCGTGCTAGGATTAATTCGGCACGCCATCCGCGAAACAAATTCAGTAGTTCAGCGCTTGGAATCAGTGCTATTTAAGTCTTTGGCGTAGCCGCGTCAAAGACTTTTCTTTTTTATTGAGCTGAAATTGAAAATCGTTTTCAACAAGAAGCCATTCTAATTAATGATTTTTGCGATGTCAAGATGTTCAAAGTTAATTTTGGAACGAGTAACCGGATGATCAGTCGCCCTTTTTGCTTCTTTCATTAAAAAACTAAAAGCCCGGCGTTGCCGAGGAGGGCAAAGGCATCCAAGCTTTTCCCAAGCCCTGCTCCCTCGTTTAAGTGAGTATGCTTGTATTTTGTGAAAGATGTTTTGAATACACAGTGTGGAAGTAAAATCGAAAAAGACTAATTCTTTAAAGTAATTTCAGAAAAATTTAATTCTTTACACGGAGAAAATTTTGAAACGGATTAAAATTTAACACAACTTCATTTCAAAATGAAGAAATCGTCAATATTTATTTTAAAGCCACGAAACCCTTTGACTCACCCGGCAAAATTCCAGTTTTATGGAACCTCCTGTATTTTGAAAATTCCAAAATCTAATGGTTTTGATCCAGAAATGGAAACCCGGGCCCAGATTCCTGCCGACTTTTGTTCGTGAGTGGCATCGAAAGAGCACGCTCCTTCAGCCCCGGCGAGAACATGCTTCAAGTTTTAACGTCAGTTCCATGCATTCTCGAATTGCAGGCAGTAGCGCGCCATTTTATTAATCGTTGAGCAAAATTTTTATAATACTTTATATTGTAAAGTTCTTGACATAACTAACAACTTGATGTAAATTTCATTTTGTTTGCGTAAATCAGTACGGTTCTCCCTGGAATTTACGGAGCCGGAAATGCTTGTTGAATTTTTTCTGAGCGCGTTGCACTGCGAAAACTCCGTGATCGGTAAAACTCGGCGAATCCGTTTGCCGAAAAGCACGCTTCTATTAAAAATTGTGAGTAATGAATCGACCGCCGGCCGGTCTTTCAACCGCCGATTCCTTTTCTTGTGCGCGTTATTTAAAGCAAGTTTACGTTCTAATATTCTATGAGCATCGCATCGACACTCGACCGACTTCATTCGCTGGCGACGGAAAACCGTTGGCTCTGGTTATTCTCGATTTTTAATCGCCTCGCCCTCGCCGCCGGATTTATTCCCGCCGGATTGGTCAAAATTATGGATGAGCGTTTCGCCAGCGGTTTGTCTGCCAATCATCCGATGGGGCATTATCTGGAAGCGCTGCACCAGACGGGTTACTACTATACGTTTGTCGGTGTGGCGCAGATTTTGGCGGCGATTTTGCTGCTGATCCCGCGCACGGTCACGCTCGGCGCGTTTCTTTATTTTCCGATCATCCTGAATATCTGCATCCTCACGTTCGCCACGCGTTTCGATGGTTCGATGTTCACCGCGCCGCTCATGACTTTGGCGAATTTGTATCTGCTCGGATGGAATTATGAAAAATGGAAATACATTCTTCCCTTTAACCGTCCGGCGGTTTCCGGCGAGTTAACTCATAATAAAAAACTCAGCAATAAATTCCCGACTCTTTTCTTCGCCGCGGTTTTTGCCGTCGTCGTTTTTTTCGTCGCGATTTTTCCGCGGCTTTACGGCATCAAGCCCCGCAACACGATGACGCAATGTTTAAGGCAATTTAAGGACAGCCGTCGTACTCAAGCCGGCGAAACCTTTTGCGGCTGTATACATAACGACGGCCAACCGCTCTCAAAATGCCTGAACGAATACCACCGCGCGCCCGATGACGGCGATTAAGCTTCCTAAAACGCCGAAAATTTTTCGTGCCGTTTAAGAAGGCTGAAATCTCTTTACATTCTCCAACTGCGCGCGGCGGCAGGAAAACCGGCGGGAAAGTTTTTTTCTGATGCCCGCCCGGGTCACTTAAAACGGTCTTCGGCTAAATTCGGCAGAAAACGGTTCGTACCAAAAACAAAACCGCTCGCGGCAAAATCCTTCCCGCCATGATTCAACGGTCGTAAAATCGGTTTCGGCAATGATGTTATGGCGCATTATTGCTGAAATGAATTCTCGCCGTTCGTCGACGGCGAGTTCGTCTGAGCCCGGTGATTGCGTCTTTCGTCGCATTCCCGGGCTTTTCTTTTTTCCGCTCCGGATAGAAGCGTTTCAGCCCGGCGATTCGCGGCACCGGCAACCGCTCGCCTTTAGAAGAGAAAACCAGCCTCCCAAAATCTTGAAAAAAAATTTGGAAGAAAATCGCCATTAACGCTTTCATGCAAACAAATAGATAGATTGGTTCGCTGCCCGGAGGCGCCGGAATTATGCGCTCTTCGCGGTGTTGGAGATTTACACCCGGTGTAAGTCATCACTATGTCTTGCTGTCATTTTGAATTAAATATGGGATGGAGTAACATGACCCTGATCAAAAACAAAACGAATATCTTTGTCGCTATTTTTCTTTTAGCCTTTTCGCAAATCGTACCGGTTTCGGCGCAAAAAAGGATTCTGAATCCCCGCCTTTCTGAAACCCTCGAGATCCAAACCGGCGTGCTCGTTTCGGAAGTTCGAATCGAAACCGCCAAACCGCACTACGATGCCGGCGAAAACGTCGCCATCAACGGCTGGGGATTCGGCAAACTCGAACAAGTCTCGCTCAGCGTCGAACGCGTCGACGCGTATGAACAGGCAAACGAATTATTGTCCGGCTGGACCGTCACGGCGGATAAGAACGGCAATATCAGCGGCGAATGGGTCGTGCCCTATGAAGGACAATTCGTCATCAAAGCCCAGGGCGTCGACTCGGGCGCGCAAAGCGAATCGACGGTCGATACCTGGGACGACCCGATCGTCTTAACGGGCAATCCTTCGTGCGCGACGCTCAACGCATCGAGCAATCCGGCGTTCGCGCACATCACGACCGATTACGGTTTCAAACTCGACGCGAATCCTCCGACCGGAAACTACCCGTTCACGACCGGCGGCATCCGTTCATTGACCGGCGGCGCGCCGGCGGAACCGGGCAACACGCTTTCGTACACCAGAATTTTCGATTGGAAATTCAACTGGACTTCGACGCGTTCGATCAGCGCGGTGATCGTCAAAGCCGGCACCAAGTCGAACGTTTACACGTACAATCCGGCGGCGTTCGGCGGGCAGCATCTCGTCACGGCGACCGGGCAGGACATCAGCCACGTCGAATTCTGCTACGGTCCGGCGGCAGCCAAAATCACGATCATCAAAGACGCGCAGCCGAATTCGACGCAAGACTTTTCGTTCAAGGCCTGGGGGCAGGTCAATCAGGACTTCAATCTGGTCGACAACGGCGTCGTCGGACCCGACCGGATCGCGTTTTCGAACCTGACCAAATTCGGATCCGGCAATCGCGTGACCGTCATGGAAGACGCGTCGGCGCCGTATTCTTTGACCTCGATCACGTGCACGAGCAACGGCACGGGCACTGAAAACAACACGATCAACGTGCCGGTCCGATTCGCGACCATTCAGCTCGAACCGGGCGAAGCGGTCGTCTGCACGTTCGTCAATTCGATCACCACGGCCGCGAACGTGCGGCTCGGCGGCCGGGTGACGGACGCGGTCGGCACGCCCGTCTCGCGCGCCAGCGTCACCGTGCAGAACCTCTCGAACGGCGAAACGCAGACGGTCGCGACCAACTCGTTCGGTTTTTACAGCTTCGACGGCCTGCCGTCGGGCGAATCGTACGTCGTCACGGTTTCGCACCGCCGTTATACGTTCTCGAACGGCTCGCAGATCTTCACCTTGAGCGACGCGGTCGAAAATCTGGATTTCATCGCCGATTCGCAGTAAACGGTTAGCCGCCACGGCGTCGGCGCCCGGTTCGCTTGATTTTTGAAAATTTTCGAGGCGCGGCGCTGTGACCCGCAGGCGCCTCGTTTAAGAGGCTGAACGGTTTTCCGTCAGCCTCTTTTTTTTTCGCGTCGAAGTTTTTTTGACCGGCAATTCTCGCGCCTTGCGAACGCACGGTTTTTGTCGGCGAACGGATGGCAAATCCGATCAATGAGTAAGTCGAGACGAATTTTCCGGCCTCAGAGGCTGAATGGTGTCGAGGCTCGCTGCCGCCTCGCGCGTGGCCGGCATATTCGTTTTTAACAAAAGAGCTGCCTCGAATTTGAGATTTTTCGATTCTGCCGAAAACCGGTGCGCCTCTCGAAATAAAAGCCCGGCAAAAGCCAGGGCTTTATTTTCGCAAATCAAGTTGGGACGCTTACCCAACTAAAAAGCTGGCTTCTACCCGAGCCTTCATTGCAAAAACAGCTTAGAGTAAATAATAAAATATTTTAAGTCGGTAACTTGGATTACGCAGCGGGGCGAAAACAATGCGTCTAAATTTGCACCGCTCGACTTACCCATTAATAAATCGATTTATAATCTTGATCAGCAAATCGATGTCGAACGGCTTCGGCAGCAGCTCGTTGAATCCCGCTTCGAGCGCCGCCTGCCGGAAAGGCTCGCCGTAGGTGGTCATGCAGATCAGCGGCATGGCCTGTGTTTCCGGCAGGTTCCGAATGCGGCGCGCGGCGGTCACGCCGTCCATTTTCGGCATCGACAAATCCATCAGAACCATGTCCGGCACCGATTGCTGGACGCTCCGCAGCGCTTCGTGTCCGTTCGTCGCCTCGCGGACGCGGTAGCCGAATTCCGCCAGAATGCCGCTCAAGATCTGGCGGAAATCCTCATGATCTTCGACGATTAAAATGGTTTTCGACATAGAATAGACTGGCGCGGTCCCTCATGAGAGACCGAAAAATAAATTTCGCTGAAAACACGGGAAGGGGCAAATTTTGAATGCAGCGCGGGAGAGATTTTTATAATTTATGAGAGTCGCACCGATCTTGTCAAATTTGCCGCGACTTTTAACATTTCCGTCCGCTCGAAAGGATTCGACCGTTTCGCGCCGAAAAAGGGTTTTCGGGTTGCCCTTCGGACAAATTTTCAAAGCCATCTTTCTAAAAAACCGAATTTCCGTCTAAATGCGTAAAGCCTTGCTTGCAAACCGGTTCCCCAGTGAATATACTTGACCAGTCCTTCGAACGGACTTCTCTGCTTTTGACTTTTAACGAAACTCGAAACAGTTCCCTGAACGCCGCTGCGGTCAACCGATGTCCGCCGAATTCAAAACATTTAGCCGTTTTTACGCAGCGTTGACGAGGCCATACGTTTTCGTACCGCGCGAACCGCCCCCGGAACGCCCGATTGCACATGGTTGCCGGCAATTTGAAGGCATCGGCGGCGGTTCTAGAACGGCGGTCATGGTCGATGGGAATTGTTTCGGCAATTGATCGGTTTATTCAATGACGATCCGCGCAAAATTTTCCAAAAAAACATCAGACATAGAAGCCTGAATTACCGATTCGTCTAAACAATGCTTCGGCCATTCTTCTAAACCATTTGCGAATCCAGGAAACTTAAAATGAAATTTTACACCCTTCGTCCGGCGGCTCTGACGCGGTTCGTTTTTTTAGGTTCGTTTTCCTTTACGCGCAAACCGCCGCTTTTACATTTCAACAAGCCGGCCGCGGCATATTTTCTTTTTCGCCGGTCGGCCCGACCGCGCCGTCAGCCGCAAGCCGGATCGCCGGCGCCCGTGTGCGCAACACGTCCGCGGCCACGCTGAACGACAATGACCGCCTGAACGGTCTGATTATGATTACTCGGCAGTACGAAAAGCCGGAAACCGCTCAAACCGGCGAGTTGCAGCCGGACGTCGAAAGCCCCTGGACATCGGACAGCGACAATTCGTGAACGGCGTTCTTCGATTTCAGCTCGAAGGTTTCTCCCCGAAAATCGCCGATTCCCGGTAAGTTCCAAAAACCAACGTTTGCGCACGCAACCGTTTTATTTATAAAATTTTACAAGCCCTAACCGGCTCCTGCAACAACCCAAAAATTAAGGAGACTTAAATGAAATTAGTTAATGTTCGCCTGTCGGCGATCACGTTATTCGTCTTGATTTGCTCGATTTCCGTCTACGCGCAAACTTCTGCTTTCACTTATCAGGGCAGACTGACCGACGGCGCCGCGGCGGCGAACGGGCAGTATGATTTGCAGTTTCGTTTGACCGACCCGGCGGGCGTCAGCGTCGGCGGCACGACCGTTCTGGTCATCGAGGACGCGCCGGTCACGAACGGGATTTTTACCGTCGAACTCGATTTCGGCGCGGCGGCCTTCGACGGCAGCGAAAGATTTTTAGAAATCGGCGTGCGTCCCGGCGCGAGCGCCGCCGCGTTTACGATCCTGAGCCCGCGGCAGCGCCTGACGAGCGCGCCGTACGCGGTCAAAAGCCAGAACGCCGGCGCGAACGGTTTAAACACCCTGATTTCAACGTCGGCCGAGCCGGCAGGCGCCAATTGCGCAACCGGCGGCACCCGGGCGCAATTCGGACTGGATGCCAATCGCAACGGCGTGCTTGACGCCGGAGAAATCAATCCGGCCCTAACCAGATACGTCTGCCACGGCGCGCAGGGTCCGCAGGGCATCCCCGGATCGACCGGCGCGACCGGCGCGACCGGACCGCAGGGTCCGCAGGGTTCACAAGGTCCGCAGGGTCCGCAGGGCCCGGCCGGAAGCCTCGGCTTATACGGTGACGGTTCCGCCGGCGCGCTTAACGTCGCGGTCGGCAATACGCTCGATTTGTCCAACACTTCCGCCATCAACAGCCTGCCTTCAAGGACGAACTTTCAGTTCACCTCGATCAATGTCGCCGGAAATCTGATCGTTCCGAGCGGCACGGTTTTGCGCGCGACCGGCAACGTGACCGTGACCGGCACGATCACGGTTCTGACCGCGACCGTCAGCCAGGGCGGCTTCACCCCGGCGGGAATCGCGAAGTCTCCGGCGGCGGTATTTTTCGGCGGCGACGGAATCAGCCTGATTTCAGCCGCGGCAATCAACAACGGCGCGGGCGTCGGCGGCGCCGCCGGGCATCGCATAAACGGCAACACCGGCGGCGAAGGCGGCGGTTCGTTCTTTATTTTCGCTCAGGGCAGCGTCATCGTCCCGGCGGGCGGTTCGATCGCTGCAAACGGCACGAACGCGGTCAACGCTTCCACGGCCAACGCGGCCGGCGCCGGCGGCGGCGCGGGCGGCATCATCGTGATGATCGGTAAAGCCGGTCTCACCGTCGGCGGAGCCGTGCGCGCCAACGGCGGCGCCGGCGCCAACGGCGTGTTAATCAGCGGAACCAACATTTTCGGCGGCGGCGGCGGCGGCGGCGGCGGCATCATCCAGATGCTTTCGGCGAATCCGATTTCCGTGACCGGAACTCTGCAGGCGAACGGCGGCGGCGCCGGAACGAGCGTCGGCGCGGGTCCCACGACCGGCGGCAACGGCGGCGGCGGCGGGGCTTCGGGCGGCAACGGCGGCGACGGCGGCGGCACTCTGGTTTTCGGAACCCCGGCGACGGCTCCGCAGGCCGGCTCGGCGGGCTACATCATTCAAACGGTCGTGCCGGCGCCCGAAAATCTGATGTTATAGTTCATTCTCAGGGAGATAAATAATGAAAATTACAATTTTTACTTTTTTTGCGGCAGTAATGATCGCGCACGTTACGGTCGCCGACGCGCAGATCGCCGCCGGCGGCGCATACACTCTCGATCAAACCATCATCTCGGCGGGCGGCGGAACGGTCAGCGATAGCGGCAATATTTACAAAATCGAAGGCACCGCCGGGCAATCGGCCGCCGGTACTTTCGCCGCGGCGGGCAGCTATTCCCTTCGCAGCGGTTTCTGGGCGGCGAACCCGCTCGCGCCGACCGCCGCCGGCGTCATTATTCGCGGGCGCGTGACCGGCCTGAGCGGCGAAGCGCTCCGCGACGTGGAAGTCGTTTTGACCGGCGGGTCATACATCACGCCGCGAAAAACGCGTACCAACTCGTTCGGCAGCTTCGCCTTCGAAGACGTCGAAGCCGGAAATATTTATATCATCAACGTCCATCACCGAAAATACGGCTTTTCGCAGAACAGTCAGGTGATTTCGCTGATGGACGGCATCAGCGACCTGGTTTTTCAAGCCGACTGGGAAAACTAAGGAAAGCGCCGTAAATTCATCAATTAAAAGAGAATCCCGAGCGGGGTTCTCTTTTTTATTTGCCCTTTTCAGCTTTCCTTTCGCCCTGTCGGCTGCCGGCCCCGGTCGTATTTTTCTTTCAGAACAAAGCTTCGGCTAAGCCGGGCGCGCATTCTGATCGCGAAACGATCGTAAAACCAAAACCGGCGCGCCGCCGGACGAACGCTTAGCAAATTTTATTCGTTCCTCCTCCCTTCGGAGGATTATAAGTTTGATACGATGCTGTTAAGATACCTGCCAAAAAGAGATAGCGGCATTTACTCGAATACGCCCGAACCGGTGCATTGACGGCTTTCCCTGCCCGCCGCCCGGCTCTGTTTACCGAAATTAACGTAAAACGAATTAACTTGGAGTTCCCAATGAAACCGATTTTAACTGCCGTTTTAATGATGATCGCCCGTTACCGGCGCGGGCGGAAAATGCCTCGGCGTTTATCTACCGCAGCGCGAACCGGGCTTAGCGATTATTAAATAAACCGGAACCCGAAAGCGGGCGCCAACCGATCGGGAAAATTCTGCGCGTCGTTCTTATAGGCGAAACGGAGTCGAGCGCGTCCCTTCCCCGCGCCCGCGCGCCGATTTCGTTCGCCGTCGTGCTGTCGTCGAAGACGAAACCAACCGCGAGCGACGCGTTCGGGTCAAAAACCGAACTGTCGGACGGCGCGGCGCCCGACTATTTTTTTCGCCGACTCGGGACCGAATTTTGTCATTATTTTCCGTCGAGCGGTGTTTTCATGATACCGGCTCGATCCTTCAGAAGTTTTGGGCGGGTAAAAGCGAAAAGCGGGCGGATGGGGATTCGCCCGCGCCTTGATAACGCGTCGTCATTTACAGGCAAAGTCTGTTACTGCCAAAAATCTCCTTAAAATGAATCTCCCGACGAGCCCGGCTGCTTCTGCCCTCCTCGGCAAGCCCGGGCTTTAAGCGTTTTTATAAATCCTTTCCGGTTTTCCCCCGTCAATTTCAACCCGACCTTAACCGCGTGCTCCACGCGGCGAATCGATACTGCCCCCTCGGAATATTCGCTCTCGGCTTTTCCGAAACAGCGCCCGGCGGTTTTTGTTAAAAAAATCAGATCGGCGAGTTAATAAATTCGAATGACGAACGTTATACATATGTTGAGATTCAAAGCATCGCTTTCGATTTTACTGACGCCGGCTTTTTTCACCGCAGGTTATGCACGGACGCTCGACAAAAACAACTAAACTCGAACGGCCGTTTGACCGGCTCGCCGTTTAAGGATTTCGCGATCAGTCGGCAGCGGGTAAGCCGAAAACCGTAATCTCAAGACAAAACAAATCGCTTTTCAAACAATAATCGTTTTTATGGAACTTCACATTCGAGACGTATCTAAAACATATTCCAACGGCGTTGCGGCGCTGAAGAATGTCACGCTCACGATTCCGGTCGGAATGTACGGACTGCTCGGACCGAACGGCGCCGGCAAGTCGACCCTGATGCGCACGCTCGCGACGCTGCAGGAACCGGACGAAGGCAGCGTTCGACTCGGCGACACCGATCTGCTGAACCAAAAGGACGAAATTCGCCGAACGCTCGGTTATTTGCCGCAGGAATTCGGCGTTTACCCGAAGGCGAGCGCGGAGCACCTGCTCGATCACTTTGCTATTCTGAAGGGATTCAGCGAACGCCGGACGCGGCGCGAAATCGTCGAAGCGCTGCTGCGCAAAGTGAATTTGTGGGATGTCCGCCGGCAGAAGCTCGGCGGCTATTCGGGCGGTATGCGGCAGCGCTTCGGCGTCGCCGTCGCGCTGCTCGGCGATCCGAAGCTGATGATCGTTGACGAACCGACGGCGGGTCTCGACCCGTCGGAACGAGTGCGGTTTTTGAATCTGCTCAGCGAGTTGGGAGAACAGAGCGTCGTGATTCTCTCGACGCACATCGTCGAGGACGTTTCCGAACTCTGCACGCGAATGGCGATCATCAATCGGGGCGAAATCCTGCTCGAAACCGAGCCGCTCGCGGCGATCCGCGAGATTAGGGGGCGAATCTGGCGCAAGGTGATCGAGAAAAGCGAGCTGGCGGAGATCGAAGAAAAAAACGCGGTGATTTCAACGAAACTGCTGGCGGGCAAAACGGTCGTGCGCGTCCGCAGCCGCGAGAATCCGGGCGGCGGTTTCGAAGCGGCGGAGCCGGATCTGGAAGACGTGTATTTCAGCACGATGATGAGCAAAGCAAGCGTGCCGGACGGGCAACCGGAGTTAAACTAATGAAGTTTCTTGAGATTTTTCGCTTTGAATTCGCCTATCAGTTGCGGCGCGCTTCGGTCTGGCTGTACTTTGCGCTGCTGAGCGTCATCGCCTTTTTGTTCATCGTCGGAAACTACGTCGACGACGCGCGCGCCGGCGATTTTTTCGTCAATTCGCCGGTCATCATCGCGAACGTGATGGTTTTCGGCAGCCTGTTCTGGCTTCTCGCGGCGGCGTCGGTCGCGGGCGAGGCGGCGGCGCGCGACGCCGAAACGCGGATGCATTCGCTGATGTACACCGCGCCGATCGGCAAGGCGCAGTATCTGGGCGGCAGGTTTCTCGCCGCCTTCGTCATCAACACGCTGCTTTTGCTCGCCCTGCCCGCCGGCGTTCTGCTCGCCCTGCGCTTTTCCGGGATCGAGCCCGAGCTGCTCGGACCGTTCAGCCCGGCGTCATACCTGAGCGCCTACTTCTTTATCGCGCTGCCGAACGCCTTCGCCGGAACGGCGCTTCAATTCTCATTCGCGGCGCTGAACCGGCGGACGACGGCGAGTTATCTCGGCAGTTTGCTGATCTTCGTCACCGCCTACATCGTCTGCCCGGCATTGTTCAAGCTGAACCCGGAATTGGCCAAACTCTTGGATCCGCTCGGCATGATCAATCTGCAGGAAATGACGGACGTCTGGACGCCGATCGAGAAGAACACGCGCCTGATCGCCCCGGAGGGCGTGTTCCTCTTAAATCGTCTCCTCTGGCTCGGCATCGCTTCGCTGACGCTGGCTCTCACCGGCCTGCGCTTCGATCTCGTCCACCATGCGGCGAGCGGTTGGCGGAACCGCCTCCAACGACGGACGGCGGCGCTCTTGGCGAAGACTGCTGTTTTAGGCGGCAGCGCCCACTGCAATCCGGTTTCGATTCCGCCGGTCGCGCGAACGTTCGGTTTCGCCGCCCGCCTGTGTCAAACGCTCGCAATCACGCGGGAATCGTTCCGCACAATCGCCAAAAGCCGGGGCGGGCTCGTTCTTTTGACCGGAGTCGCGATCCTCACGGCGATCGCCCTGCCCCTTAATATGAATCATATGGGCGTTCCGTTCTTCCCCCGAACCGAGTACGTCCTGACGTTTCTGACGGCCCCGCTGACCGATCCCCACACTCCCTGGATAATCGTTCCCCTGCTCATCATTTACTACACGGGCGAACTTGTCTGGCGGGAACGCGAAGCCGGTCTGAGCGAGATCGCCGACGCCGCGCCGGTTTCGGAATGGATTCTGATACTGGGCAAATTTACGGGTCTCGGTTTAATGCTCGTCGTGTGGCTGGCGCTACTGGCCACCGCCGGAATGCTTGCGCAGGCGAGCATGAATTACCGTGATTTCGAGATCGGACTTTATTTGAAAGTTCTTTTCGGGCTTCAGCTCCCCGAATATCTCCTCTTCGCCTGCCTCGTCTTCGCGCTGCACGTCCTCGTGAATCAGAAACATCTGGGACATCTCGCCGCGCTCGTCGCGTACGGCCTTATCGCATTCGCTTCCGGACTGGGAATCGGGCATCATCTGCTCGTTTACGGCTCCGCTCCGAACTGGTCTTACACGGACATGCGCGGTTTCGGCGCGTCGCTCGCCCCGTGGCTCTGCTTCAAGCTCTACTGGGCGGCGTGGGCGGTGCTGCTGGCGGTCGCGACGAAACTGTTCTGGGTGCGCAGCCGAGAATCGGGCTTTAAATCGCGTCTCGAACTGGCGCGGCGACGTTTTGATGATTCGGCGGCGGGAATCGGCGCGGCCGCCGTTTTGCTCATAACGGCCGCCGGCGGCTTCATTTTCTATAACACCAACATCCTGAACGAATACCGGACCGCCTCCGAAATAATGGAGCGGCGGGCCGAATACGAACGCCGCTACGGGCAATACGAAAATACCCCGCAGCCGCGAATCGCCGGCACCGATTTGCAGGTCGAGATTTATCCGGACAGGCGCGCGGCGGACGTTCGCGGCGCTTATCGCCTCGTCAACAACGGCGCGTCGGCGATCAGCGTCGTACATTTGGCGACTTCGCCGGAAGTTGATACCGGCGAAGTATCGTTTGACCGTCCGGCGGCGCTGTCGCTCGCGGACGAAGAACTCGACCATCGAATATATACTCTCGCCGAGCCGCTCGCGCCGGGCGATTCTTTGAGTCTGAATTTCTCCGTTCATTACGAACTGCAGGGCTTTCGCAACGGCGGAGCGGATTTTTCCGTGTCGGCGAACGGCAGCTATTTCAAAAATCTCGACTGGCTGCCCGCCGTCGGCTATCAGACGAATCGCGAGATCAACGACGCGGCGGATCGAAGGCTTTATAATCTCCCGACGCGTCCCGAAGTCCCGCCGCTCGAGGACGCCGAGGCGCAGGGATTTCCGGCGGACGGCGACCGGATCGCCTTTCGGGCGGTGGTCGGAACGGGCGAAAATCAAATCGCCGTCGCGCCCGGCGCGCTGCGACGAACCTGGACGGCAAACGATCGCCGTTATTTCGAGTATGCGACGGACGCGCCGATTCGCAATGAATACGCCTTTTTCTCCGCGGCTTACGCGGTGCGTGAAGCGCGGCAAAACGACGTCGTCATCCAAATCTTTCATCACCCGGCACATACGGCGAACCTCGAGCGCATTCTTCGGGGCGCGCAGGCCTCGCTTGATTATTACACCAGGCATTTCGGTCCCTATCCGAACGGCTACCTCAGGTTCGTCGAGCGTCCCGGTCAGGGATTCGGAATGCATTCGGACCCGACGACCATCGATTATTCGGAAGGATCGTCCCGCCTGGATCCGGGAAACGATTCGCGCGGTCTCGATTTCGTAACGGCGGTCGTCGCGCACGAAGTCGGGCACCAATGGTGGGGAGGCAGTCAGCTGACGCCCGCCTATGTCGAAGGAGCTCCGCTTCTGACCGAAAGCCTGGCGTGGTACTCCGCGCTCGGCGTTCTGGATGAACAGTACGGCGGCGAACAGCAGCGCCGGCTCGTGAGCTTTATGCAGGAAACTTACGAAACTCCGCGCACGCGCGCCGCCGCGCCGCTGCTTCGAGCCGCCTCGGATTGGTATCTCGCCTACCGCAAAGGACCGCTCGCGCTGTACGCGTTGAGCGAATACATCGGCAAAGAACGGGTAAACCTTGCGCTGCGGCGCTTGTTCGAGCAGCACGGAGCGGGAAGGTCGCCGCTGCCGACTTCGCTCGACCTTTACCGCGAACTGCAGGCGGTGACGCCCGATTCGCACCGTTCGCTGCTGCACGATCTCTTCGCGGCGAACGTTTTTTGGGAACTTGAAACCGAAGAAGCCGCGGCGCAGCAGACCGCGTCGGGCGAATGGCAGGTGACGATCGCGGCGCGGGCGCGCAAATTCGCTGTCGACGCCGCGGGCGTCGAAACCGTCCTGCCGATGGACGATTGGGTGCAGGTTGGCGTCTTCGCTCCCGCCGAGGACGACGCTCAGCCGGGCAAACCGCTCTACCTGCAAACGCACCGCGTGGTCAGCAATCGGCAGACGATCACGGTGACCGTGCCCGAAAAACCCGCCCGCGCCGGCATCGATCCCGAACATTTACTGATCGATTTGAAAACGGACGATAATGTCGAGAAAGTGAAGCCGGGGAATTAAAGGCGCCCCGGCCGTAAAAGCAACGGTCCGATCGGCTTTTTCGGCAGCCCTCGAACGTTTTTTTATTCGGTGGGCTGAACGTCTCCTCGCGGAAAAGGGCTTGCGCCGCCGAAACGTTCAGGTCGGCGGACGACGACGGCGCGATTTCCGCTCCGACCCTTTTACTACCGCCAGCTATATTCCGCGCTTTTCGCGCGGTCAAGCGCGCAAAACGGTCGCGGGCGATGTTCGAACCGATCATCGGTTTTCACCCCGCCGCTTTTTTTCCGCCCAATGTTTTTTCGATCTCGCGCTTCAAGGTCTCGTGGTCCACTTTTCCCTGCCGGATAAAAATCACTTCGCCCTTTTCGTTGTAAAGGATCGTGAACGGCAGACCTCCGTTCCAATCCTTGGCGATCGAGGCGATGAGCGCGTTTTCATCGGCGCTGGTGAGCAAATAGGTCGGCATTTCCGCTTTCATTTCCGACAGGAATTTCGGCACGTCGCGTTCCAGTTCTTCGATGAAATCGAGCGAGACGGTGAAAAAGTCGATTTTTCCGCGGTATTCGGCGTCGATTTCGACGAGGTCCGGAAATTCTTCGCGGCACGGCCCGCACCACGTCGCCCAGAAATTAACGAGCAGCGGCTTGCCCTTCGGTTTTATAAGCTCCTTGATCCGCGCGTCGTCGATCTGCGCGACGCGCGGCGGATTCGCCGCCCGCGTTTCCGTTTCGGCAGGCGGGTTTTGCGCCGTGTTTTTCGTCGGCGCGCACGAGGAACCCGTCAGCGGGAACAGCGCGCAGAGGCCGATGAAAAATACGGCGCGGTAAAATCGACCTTCCGCGCCGCGTCCGTCCGGTTGTCTAAAACTTAAAATTTTCATGGTCGGGCTTATGAGCGCTTGATCGAACAGCCGAAAGCGTTCGTTTTGCTCGTTTTAATCGGTAATTTACGCAGCGCCGCATCGAACGCGTCGCGCAGGTAATCGGCCGTCACGTTTTTTCCCGAACGGTCGTTGTCGAGCGCGCCGTGATAAAGCAAAACGTTTTCCTTATCAAAATAGAAGAATTCCGGCGTGACGCCCGCTCCGAGCTTGTCGGCCAAAACGTTTCCCTGATCGATCAAAACCGGGAATTTATAACCAACTTCCCGGGCGTGCGAGGCGACTCGATCGGGCGATTCGGTCGCGTTTGAATTGACGCCGATCAGGTTGATGCCTCTGGCTTTCAATTCGCCGGCGATCACGTTGATTCTTTCGTTGTAGGCTTTCACGACCGGGCACTGCGCCGAAACCCAAACCAAAACCGCGCCGTTTTCGCCTTCCAGTTCGTCGAAAGACCGCCCGGCGCCGCTCGAATCCGGCAAAGTGAAATTTTCCAGCTTCGCGCCGACGGCAAGATCGTCCTTCTCGTCGGCAATGCCGCCCGAACTGCACGCCACAAACGCCAGCAAAGCGAAGATCGCAACCGCGATAAAGCTTTTTCTTCTCATAAAAATTCGCTCCCTTTCATCAGTAAAAATTACGGAATAAATAATAAAAACGCGGGCAGCGGAACCGCCCGCTCAGCGCCCATAGTTTAAACGCGCACGGTCGCAGATTATTAACAACGCGAGAAAAAAAGAATTTCGGGTAACCTGAAACTTCCGCTTGCTCGAAGCAACACCGGATCTTGAATCAAAAAGCCCGGCGCTCCCTTTCGGGGCGGCGCCGGGCTTATCGCGAACCGTCAGATCTCTTCCCTCCTCACGGCTCGCGACATTCGTTTCCGTAAAGCGATCGGTTATTAAATATAAAGGCGGATAAGGCGAAAATGTTCAGAAAAACTTTTGGAAGAAAAAAGCCCGGCGTTGCCAAGTAGGGCAAAAGCGGCCGGGCTCAAACGCAAGCTTTATTCATAGTCAAGGAGACAAGTGACAATAAGTATCCCGCCCTAAGAATGAGGCTCGACGCAAACGCAGAACGAGTTGTCAATTTCAGTAAAAACACTCGGTCGGCTTAAGATACGCATTAAAAACGAGGAAGTTTTGCCTCAGCGCGAAATTTGAGAAGAATTGATTTTAGCTAAGAATTATTGAGGCTTCACGCCGCGCGAAGAACTTTTTGAACAGTTATTGAACGATCAGGGCAAAAGGCAAACGATCTCAAAAAAAACGCCCGGCGCTGCCGAGGAGGGCAAAGGCGACCGGGCGCATCCGGCTAGCCGGAATTTCTTAAGTAATCAAACAGTGTCGAAAGGGCAGTGTAAAAGACGCTCGATCGAAAAAAAATCGAAAAATAATCGCGGCGAGCCTGCAAATTCGTCTGGAGGACAGAAAGACCCGACTCGCCGCGGACGTCCCCTCAACTGAACGTCAATTTTTAACGCGCGGAAAATGACCGTTCGAGATCAGGAGGATTTATGAAAATCAATATCTTGCTTTGCGGAAGGAATGCGCCGGCATGAAGGTCGCGGCGCCGGATAAACAAAAAACGGCGGCCTCTCCGGAATGGTGGCCGAAGAAAACCGCCGCGAAATCTTTGGAAATATCATAACCAGCTAGAAGACGACCGCCGACGCGGCTTTTGCGCAGATTACTGGTAAATAAAAAGCGGCGGTTCTTCCGGAAGACTAAAACCGTACTAAACCCGCCGCCAACACTTACCTGAGCGTTCTAATTGTCGTTATGCAAAGAGTAGACGCCGATTAAAAGGATTATTTCAGATTTTTTTTTGACATTGAAGGTAAACCGAAAGAGCCGCCTTTCACCCCCGAGAAAAGCGGCTCTCCGGGGCCAAATAAAGAAAACGGAAGTCTTTAATTTGGTTGGAAAAATAATAAATCAAAAGGGTTTTCGGCATTGTAAAGATTTGTAAAGCGAACGGGGTTTAACGATCGATTAGGAGGTACATTCCGCGCGCCCTGGCGGCGATCGTCGCTTCGGGCGGAACAATCGCCGCTCTGTATAAATCTGCCGCCGTACAAAATGGCGACCGCGATCGGGTTGACGATCGGCGCGGTTTTCGGAAGCGCCGCCGTTTTGGTTTTGAAAGGCATTAAGAGTTGTTGAAAAAAGCCCGGCATTGCCGAGAGCAAGAGCAGCCGGGCTTTAATAAGCTTCGCCGCATGCTTTCCGGAGCTCGTGCTTTTGCGCAGATAAATACGCACAGTTCCGATGCGCGAAGCCGAAGGATAAAATGAATCCGCCAAAACCCGACGGCCGGTCGGATTCTTCATCCGGTAGTTGTTTACGACCGACGATCCGGCATGTTTCAGCGCCGTCGAAGATTTGAGAAGAATTGAATTTAACAAAGAATTATTGAGGTTCTATGTGACGCAAAGAACTCTTCGAGCGATTAATGAAAGACGAAGCGATCGCCAACCCAAGCAGGAAATCGCCGAGCTGAAAGGCACGATCAAAATCCTTCCCGATTCGATCGTCGTACCGTAGAAATGCGCCTGCCAGATCGCCGGCATCACGGACGACACGATTCGCAACCGGGCGCTCAAGGGCGACGTTAATCCTTTGCAGGCGGACGGCAGTTCGCGCAATTTTTACACATTGAAACAGACCGCGAAATTAAAGCCGCGCAGGCAGGTGAAACGGAAATAAATATTGCAAATAATCAAAAAAGCAGTAAATTATTTTCATGGTGGAAAGACTGAGCATCAAAACCGGTGAAGATGAACAGGAAATTACCCTTTCAACGAGTCGCGAAGACATTGGCGCACTTTTAATTAAAGTCCTTGGAAATTTAATACCTTTTGGGGGCGCATTCGCAGAAGTTATAACAGCCTTAATTCCGCATCAAAAAATTGACCGTGTCATTAGGCTAGTCGAAAAATTAAATTACAAATTTGAACATGAACCTCGGAAAATCAATGCCGAGGAATTAAAAACGCCCGAATTTAGAGACCTGTTTGAAGATGGTTTTATTGCCGCAACTCGTGCGCTTTCTGAAGACCGTTTAGAGTTTATCGCCACATTGCTGACCAAAAGTTTAACTGTCGAAGAAATTAAGCACGATGAAAAAAAGAAGTTGCTGGGAATTTTGAATGCTCTAACCGACTCAGAAGTCGTTTGGCTTAAATCTTTTAATTTAGATTACGACGAGCAGGATAAATTCTACGAAAGGCACAAAGAAATTTTTGATTTCGAACCAGGAGTTATGGGAATGTCTGAAATGGAAATGTCACGTGAAACCATTGCGACAGAATACAGAAGAACACTTCAGAACCTAAACCTAATTGACGACAAACGTAGGTTAACGAGACTCGGTCGATTCTTCTTGCATTTCATTGGGCAAATTAAAGATTTTGATTAAACAGATGTGGAATAGATACGCAAATAGATACACGATGCAAAACGGGCGTCTCGATATTTCACGAGACGCCCGTTTTTATTGATGTTTAATGGTGATCCGAGAAGGACTCGAACCTTCGACCCAATGGTTAAAAGCCTGTCAGAGATAATATTTTGTTTTAACTGTGGCACAATTCTAATTTAAATAGTACGATGTTTACTCGTTTTATTTTAATTCGGGCGAAATCCTTTTAACTGGATTCGGTATCTGATTAAAGTTCAGATAGCACCTAAATAGGTCCTATGCCGCGCAGGAAAAAACGAGAGATCCGCGATTACGGTAAATATTTCTGGGTCGATCCGGCGACCGGGTATTCATACGCGCGCGTCCAGGTGCCGACCGACGCGCGCGACAAAAACGGGAAAATAAAATACAAAACGATTAAGCGCCGCGTCAAAAACCTGACGGAAGCCGACCAAACGGCGCGCGAGCTGCTCGACGAGCACAACGATCGAGGGCAGGCGTTTCTCGACGGGCGTGCGATGACGTTTCAAAAACTCTCCGACTGGTACAAGGAAGAATTCGCTGTGCCGCCTGTTTACACGAACGGCAAGAAGATCGCCGGCATGCGATCGTGGGAGAACGAGCACCAGAAACTCGATCGCCTGTGCGAAGTATTCGGCAAATACCTGATCGAAGAGGTCGACGAATTTCTCCTGCGCCGGTACAAGCTGAAAAGGATCAAGGGCGGCGTAAAGCCCGCTACCGTCAACCGCGAATTCGAGACGATCCGCGCGATGATGCGCAAAGCCGTGAAAAAAAAGTGGCTCAAGGAGATGGTCGACTTTTCCGAGCTGATCGACAAATCGCTGGAAGAGCGGCGGACCGTGACGATCACGGACGAAGAAGAAAAACGCATCCTCGAAGAAGCCAAGAAAATGAATTACGCGCCGCGCCTCTACCCTTTAATCATCGCGCTGCGCGACACGGGCGCGCGCCCGTCGGAACTTTACCCGGTCAACGATTACGAATCGGATTACGGCAGCGGCGCGGAGACGAATTTCGAGCCGCTCCGGTGGCGCGATCTTTTCGACGAAGACGGCAATATCAAGGACGTCACCCGGCTCGTTTCCTATAAAGGCAAAGTGCGCGAAGAACGACTTTGCGTCGTCACCGAGCGCATGAAGCGCGCGTTTCTCGATCTCTGGAATTATCTTAAATACGACCGGCGCGCGAAAAACACGACGCCCGAACACCAAGCGGAGCTCGACAATCTCGTTTTCCCGCAGACGAGCTTTCAATCAGCCTGGGAAGTCGTCCGGGAAAAGGCCGGACTCAAGCACGTTCGGCTGCGCGATCTCAGGCGCGACTTCAGGAGCCGGCTCGCCCGTCTCGGAATGCCCGACACGATGGTGCAGAGGATGCTCGGACACCAGACGATGCAGATGTCGTTCAACTATACGGAATTCGACCTGGCTGCGGCGGCGATCGTGAAAAAGATGCTCGACACGGAAAACGCCGGCGTCACGGAAACGAAATCGGAAAATAATTAATGCACATAGATTTCACTTACCAGATCATGCCTCAGTTCGAATTCGCGCGCACCGCGGAAGATTCGAAGTGCTTTAAGATCGTTAAGATCGAGTACGAAACCTCGGGCGGCGACAGTTTTATTCGAGAATACACGGTCGAGGATTATCTGACCGAAGAGGAAGCGGTTCGAAAGGTCGAAGAATTAATAAAAGAATTAGATCAGGAACAATCATGATTAAACTCAAGCAAATCACCGTCGCGCCGTTCGTCGACGAAGCGAGCTGGTGCGTTTATTTCACGTTCGATCATAAAGGCGAAGAACTGCACGTGCAGCAGGCGTTTTGCCGGAACGGGCAGGCGGAAGCCGAAGCTCACGCCGAAGTCCTGGCGAGTATCTTCGGCGGCCGTGTAGAGATCGACACATACTTTTCGCCGCTCGAAGAAAACACGTTCGCGCCGGCGAGAATTTAATTTAATATATCTTCTAAAACCTGCTTGAGGTTTCCGAGCAAACCCGTAAAATTGTAGGTCTTTTTACACTCATCGCAAGTAAAACTAGCATCGGCAGACAGCGGAATGAAATCTTCATTTATCGGATCCTCCTCGCTAAACAGCAATTGAATGCGATACTCTTTATTGCAACACGTTATCGATATGTGGTTTTTGTCCGTTTCTGCGAATCTGCTCTCGCCAGTTTCGGAATTAATGCTGATGCCGGTTTTCGGCGTGATCGTAACTAAATCGACATCATTCCCGACAGTAGGTAATTCATTCAATCGAAGTTGCTCTTTTGCAGTATTTTTTATGAGTGCTGCTGCAAGATCCGTAAATTCTGCAAAATTTAACAATTCTACCGGATCCAGTTTCGACAATACTTTTTTAGCGATTTCAAGTTCTCTGCTATTCAGATTCATACCTATTTTACGCAGGGACGTCTTTTTAGTGCTTAGCCGATCGAGATAATCTTTATAGAATCTTGTCGCGGCAGAATTAAGGTGACTTGTCTCACCGCCCGATCTGAGTATTGTTTTCCCGCCGGAAACTTCATTTGGCACTACGCCTTCCTCGGGGCAAAACATATATAGTTTCCCAAAGGGTTCTTTCAAATCTATGCCGGCTACGTATATAACCGCGGGATTATGCGGGGCTTTAGCCGCTTTCGACGAAAAATAGATTTCTCGGTAAAGCTTATAAAGGTTTTGCGCGTACTCGACAGTTTTCAGTCTTTTGTCCGGAAGTTTCGACTTTAATTGTTGCATCAGATCCAGATGAGGAATGGGGCTCGCTCCGTAAAACGCGACGCCGAAAAAATCATGGGGGGAATCTAATGTGAAAATCTTTTGATAACCGTCGACGAAAACATAAGTGCTGTGTCGCGCGGAAATTGTAGGATCGAGAACCCGAACTGTTAATCTGCCGTCAGCGGCTAAAATCGCCCCGTCTTTATGAGCTCCAAATACGCTTAGTGTCATAATTTATCAATCTTGCGACTTATTGTGATAAGACTCCATTTATAGCAGAAAACATTCGTTTTGCAATATATTTTTTCAAATAAATAAACCCGCCGAAGCGGGTAAAAACAGAGGGCGATAAATCGAAAGAGTTAACCGGCAAAATAATGCTTCCTATGGCATTAACTCCCAACTTGTGCCGTTGTAAAATTTAACGCGGGCGGTCACCCACGCCGAGCCGTTCCATCTTTTAACCGGTTTGATTACCCACGCCGAACCGTTCCAGACCTTCATTCCGCCCGTCACCGTCACTTCGGCGTCTTCGATCAGGGTAAAAAACCTGTCGCCCGCGCCGGAATCGGTCGTGACGGAATTGCCGGTTTCGAGATAAGGGAATGCGACGACATTGAGCGGCGTGTCGAGGATATAGTTCTCGATCTGCGGCTCGGCGTTGTAATCGGTGTTTAAAAAATGGTCTGCCGTCCATTCTTCATAATAGTCGAGAAAGTGTTCCGCCATACTAATCCCATCTCATTGCGAATTTCGTCGGTCGCGGTGATGTTAAAGCCGTCGCTAGACTGATGACCATAAATGTGCGCGACGACCCGTATAGCGTCGCCGTGAAGGTTTCCGCATCGGTCACCCAATCGCCGGATTTTAAGCCGACCATGCCGATCATCGGATTGCCGAACTTACCGACGAACGGAAAAAGCGGCGAAAGTCCGCGTTTGTTGTTGAACACAGATGAGCCGAGACTCGTGTTCATCGAAATTATCGTGTCGATTCCGGGTGTGACTGGCGTCGCGGAGCCGCTTTTAAGAAGCGTGTACTGGATCGCATTACTCCCACCGTTCGACCCCGAACTGATAAACAATGTGCCGTATTCGTCCGTGTCGGCTCCGCTGTTGTCATGACTCCTTTCAAAGCCGATGATGAGGGGGCCGGACGAGCCTCTAAACAGAGTCATCACAAACCTCCCCGAACTTCCCGAATAGTTCATATCGAAAGGCGAAGTGCTCGGCGCGTTCATACCGCCAGTCCCGTAGGGGGTGTGCACCGTCACCGAACCCGTCGAAATCGACAACGTGCCGCTGCCGTTCGTGGAATGGCCGACCGTGACCCCCATCCAGAGCGTGTTCGCGCCGCCAGTACCCGACCCGAACTCGAATTTGAAGAAATAGGGCGAAGTCGATTGAAGCGTGTCATTTAACTGAAATATCGCATAGCCGCGATTCTGATTGCCGGCGGTCGGCGCTAAAACCGTCGTCGTATTAATTTGTCCCGTGTCGGCGGTTTGTACTAATCCGACCGCGATGAGTCCGTCAATGACGGATTTTACCCACGCCCTAAAAAGCGCGTCGGTCGAATTGCTCGGTGCTTTTTGTTCCTGAAATGTTGCCATAGTTTTAACTTATATCTATCCAAATATCATTGGTTGACGGCGAACTCGGTGCGCTCGCCGAAATCGTTACTCTTTTTCCGCCGATCTTCTCGACGGTTCCTGATATTTCCGCCGGAGCATCGACGTAACTGAAAAAAATGTCGCCCGTCGTCGCGTCGTCGAGTATCGCGCCGATCGCGTCTTCGGCCTCTTCGTCGGTGTAGCCGGTGCCGATACCGGCTTCAATGTCTTCGATCTTTTCGTAAAGGTCGGCTTTGCTCGGAGTCTCGCCCGAAGCTGCCCATCCGGCGCCGTAAGTGTCGCTCGGCACGACCGGCGGACTCGAAAAGGTTTTGACGCCGGCGATAGATTCGTCGCCGGTTTTCGAGACGCGATTATTCAGCGCCGCCGTGACGGTCGCGGCGAAATTCGCGTCGTCGCCGAGCGCCGCCGCCAGTTCATCCAAAGTATCGAGCGCGCCCGGCGCGGAATTGATCAAAGCAAGAAGCGCCGCCGCGACGAAAGCGGTCGTCGCGAGCTGCGTCGTGTTCGTGCCGGGCGCGGCGGTCGGCGCCGTCGGCGTTCCGGTCAGCGAGGGCGAAGCGAGCGGCGCTTTCGCTCCAAGATCTGCGACCAGATTCGTGATCGCCGACTGCGGAATGTTCGAAAAGGTGTTGTCCGCGCCGGACATCGTTTTATTCGTTAAAGTTGCTGTTACTGGTCCTAATTCGGGCATAATTCCTCTCTAAACTGAATGCGTCACGATTTCCCCGCCGTGAAACACGATCTCGCCTTCGTGATAAACGATCGATTCGACTCCGACCGCCGGCGGTGTGTAAACGAGTTGCTGTTCGCTCCTGCGCGGGTCGGTTTCGGTCTGGTCGCCGTCCGCCGTGCGCGAGATCAAAAACAATCTGATCTGACGCTGACCGCTGATCGTGAACGGCACGTCGAGCGAGCTGCCGGCGGACGCCGTGCCGAGGAACTGCGGCAAGCTCGCCGGCTCGTCTTCCCATCGCCAGAAAACGATCCCTTCGACCGATTCCTCGTATTCGGTCACGACCGCGTCGTTCAGCACGAGATTTTCCGCGCCGCCGAGTGATGTCAGGTCATATAAAATAAGGTTTTCAGCCATTGCTATCAAAAATTCCCGGCGGCATTAAGTTGTCACCTGCGTGACTGATCCCGCTAATCCCTGCTCGTTCTCGACGCGGAAACGGATGCGCGATCCAGCTGCGACCGAAACGCTGCCCGCCGCAACTAATCCATTTGAATCGGTCTGAACGGTCACCAGATCGGTGTCGGTGTTGACGTCGCGGATGATCACGTCGACGCCCGGCATGACCGTCTGCACGCCGTATTCGTTCGATTTCTTCACGTAAAATTGTTCGTAATTGCTCGGCATAAATTTTTAACAAACTCCGATCGCGATGCTCAAAACCCCGTTCGCGAAGGAAACGTTCTCGATTTCCAACTGGCACGGCGGCTTGAGAGTCGGAAAATTATAAGTCGGATCGTCCGGCTCTCCCGTTCCGCCCGTCTCGAACGCGTCGAGCGCATCGTTGTCGTGCGCCTGCGCCGTGATTTCGACCATCAGATTCCCGGAACGCTTCAACGATTTAATCCGGAAATGATCGAAACCGTACCGCGTCAATTGATCGGAAACGACCTTGATCACCTTCCCTTCATACAAGGTAAGCGCGTCGAGAAACCAGCATTTGAACTTGATCTCTAAATTGTTCAGAATGCCGCCCTCGGCGAACTCGCCGAAGTAGAGCAGAAAATAACTCAAGGAAGCCGCCTGCCCTTTCTGCACGACTCCGAGATAAGAATATTTCTTCGTCACGACGCGCCGCGTATGATCGCCCATGACGCGCCCCGCGCGCAGCTGCTGATCGACGTCTTCCGCGACCGGCGCGGTCTGTTCCGTCCAGTCCTTCGTCGAATCGTGGAAAGTTCCTTCGACGCGGTTCGGAATGTCGAGGTCCGATTTCTGCGAACGCGTCAGACTGGATTTCCCTTCCGAATCGCGCACGATGTTCGGCACCGTTGTGCCGTCGATCACGTCCGTGAATACCGGCGCGGCGGCGAGTTCTTCCGGCGTCAGAGCTTTGAGCGGCACGATGTGGATTTTGCCCTGAAAAAGAAACGGTCTGGTAAATCTGCCGGCAAGGCACATGTCTTCGATCTGCTGCTGCGTCGATCGCGAGACGAGCTCGACCGCCGAGACCGATCGCCAGAACTGGTATTCGGTGCCGTCGGGATCGGTAAACGAAACCCAAGCGTCCGACCACGCGGCGGCTGCGATGAAGGAGTCTATATTGAGCCGCGCGTAATCGAGCCCGAAGCCCCAGCGCTTGTCGCAGAGCATCCTCGCGATGTGCCAGGGGCGCGAATGCGTCCAGATCGAAAAATACGAACTTTCGTTCAAGAAGACGCGAACGTCGTTCAGACCGAACACGATCGCCGTGGCGCGCATGTTGTCCGGCCCGACGGTGCCGGGATTGACCCAGCCGAAGTTGTACCGCAAATAAGCCGTACCGGAATAACCGTGCGTCGAGAGCTGATTGGAGGTCGAATCGATCAGCGATTGCCCGCGCGCGCCGAGCCGGTCGGCGTAATGCTGCGCCGCCGCCTGCTGACCGTTAACATACACGGCCTGAAAGCTCTCGATCGGACCCTCGCACGCTTCGTACATGGCGTTGAAGAATCCTTTGTCGGGACTGTTGTTGTTGTAATCGCGCCGGAACGCGATGACCTGCATGTCGCGCACGCGCCTGACGCCCATCACGACCCTGACCGGTTCTTTGAGATTCGATTCGTTGCCGCGCGAAATCGAATAAAGCTGCGGTCCTTTCGTCTGGTTATTCAAAACGGTGACTTCCGTCGAATTATGCGAAAGGTGGAACAAAGGATTCACGCCTCGCGCCGTGCAGTCCGCCGGACTTTTGCGCGGGCAGGAAGTAAATCCGGGCGTGCCGACCGTCCCTCCCGGAAGATGAATGTCGTACGGGCAGTCGTTTTCTTCGATCTCCGCCAGAGAATCGAGCAGGCCGCCGAAGACCGCCTGACATTCCGTATAATGCGCCCTGCGCGGCAGCGGCAGATCCGGCGAGCGGAAACCGTTCGCGATCTCGCCGCGCCAGACTTCCGCGTCTGAATCCTCGGAATTTCTGAGATGCCCCTGCCAGACCGATAATAAAAGCTCTACCGCGGGAAACCAGAAAAACACTTCCGCCGGCGTGCCCTCGCCGTTCGCTTCCACGAGGTCGGCGAAGTTCCCTGCGCCTTCGATCAGGTTCGTCGAAGGATTCAAAACGCCGCCGTCCCAGATTTCCAATGTAATTTTGCCGTCCGAAAGCGACGAGTCCGATTCGACCTCGAAGAAATGCGCGGGGTAAGATTTCGGGATAATTAAACAATTTACCGGCGAGACGGGCATGGAAACGCTCGACACGTCGTCCGTTTGGATCGCGGAATAATAAACCGCGCCCGTCTGCCAATCGATTTCGAGCAGTTCGTACACTTCGAGCGGCTGGCTGAATCCGTTCGAGATCTCGCGCAGCGTCTGAATTTTTTCTAAAATTTCAGTGCTCAGTTCGGGCATAAATCATTCCGCGAAATCGGCTTCGATTATCGCGCCGTCGAAATGCTGATCGGGATTCGCGTCCGTCGAGAAACCGAATCTCATCCTCAGCGCCAAAAATCTGACAAGCGCCCACGCCGCGTCGTCCTTCGGCATTTTTTGGTAATGTTTGGTGCCGTGCGCTAAAGCGGTCGACCCGGCTCCGCTGAAATCCTTGACCACGTTCTCGGTTCCGTCGTCGACCAACCGAATCGAAGAATTTCCGACGCCGCTGCCCTGCTGGTGATACGCGATCGCGACCTCCACGCATCGAGGCGCGATGTCGTCCGGCACGCCGTCATGAGCCGAAAAGATGTGCTCCACGTAATTCGAACCGCCGCCGGAATCCTGAATTTGAGTGACGTAGGAGTTGCCGGATAAATCCGTGATGTTTTCCCACGATTCCGTGGTCGCGTCGGTGATGTAACCGTTGAAAGGCGTTTCGAAATTCGCGGCTCCGCCGGTGTTGTGGCTGCCGTCGGTTTGAAGAATGTAGCGGCGCACCGTCCCGACCCCGATCGGGTAAGCCGATTCCGACTCCGAGAGCGTGAAGCAGTCGAAAAATATCTGCGCCGCGGACAGCGTCAGTCCGAGCGTGATTTTCGCGGACGCGAAACCGCCCGCGCCGGTCGAAGTTTTTTGACCGAGAGCCGCGCCGTCGATCGCGGCGTCGACTTTTTTCGCGCCGTCGGAGTGATCGAATTTGAAGTCGATGCGGTACCATTGGTCGGTCGTCACGGCTACGCCGCCGACGCCGAAACTGTAACTGTTTCCGGTGCCGATCGAGCAGTAAAGTTTCGAGTCCGAAGCTTTATAGGCGACCGACAGCGCTCCGTCCGCCGCGAGGTTGTCGGCGCCGACGATTTTCGTGTCGTGACTCGGCAGCGTATCGAAATAAACGTAAACGCGCCCGACCTGTATTTCCGCCGCCGCGCGCGTGCACATTATGACGCAGCTCGATGCGGACGACAGGCAGTTGGTTTTCATGCTCCTGCCGTTGCCGCGGGCCGGGATGCTCGCGAACAGCGGAAACCCGCTCGCGGTTTGCCAGTGCGGAGTCGGCATTGTGCCGGCGGCGCACTCGAAACCGCAGGTCAAAACCGTATCGGACGATTCGGGCCCGTCGGGCGGTTCTTCGTCTTCGTCGATCGAGCCGTCGCCGTTAAAAAGCAGATCGCCGACTCTGCGCTCGACGATTTCGACGCCGCCGGCGAAGATCTTCGCCGTGATCTGGTTGAACGAAAAATCCCTGCCCGCGAAGGAAACGAGGAATTTCAGCCCCGTCCGCGGATCGGTGATCAAAAACGGTTTATTGCCCAAAAGCAAATGACGTTTGATGAACTCGAAAAGATAAGTGAAGCGCGGGTCGGATTCGGGCGAACCGTCCAGGTCGTAATCGATCGAATATTCGTCGAGATCCGGAATCAGATCGGCTGAAAGGCTCCAGCGGTGCAGACCGTACGGCGCGCTCAAAGCTCCCGCCTGGTAGCCGCCGCCGAAGTCCGCGGTCAGAAGCGGCGCGCTCCATCCGAGCTGCGTCACGTTCAAAACCGTCAAATCCAATTCCTCAAAATCCGTTATCGCCATCTCAATTAAAATATCAACTCATAAAAATTTATTTTTTCGAGGGTCAATTAGGTCGTGCCGAGCGATCTGAGCGCCTTCGTTTTGAGCGAACCGTTCGAATTGAAATCATTGACGGTCTGCTGCCCGATGAATCCGGGTTTTTCCTTCGCGGCGACCGTCAGCACTTCGCCCGCCTTCATCGAGCCGATCTTTTCGCGCCACGCGCTGATCTCGTCGCGCAGCCCTTTGAAAACCGCGGTGTATTCATTATTCGAATTACCCGTAAAATTACGGTTCGACTCTCGCACGTTCGCCGATCCGACCGGCTGGTAATCCGGCTGGCCGGCGTTCGACGATCCCGCGCCGCCGCTTCCCCGGCTGAAGCTGTCGCCCGCGACCGCGCGTCCGGCGAGCCCGGTCGTCGCCGCGACCGCCGCGAACAAAGCCGCGGATTTGAAGTGCAGCGGCGCCGGTCCGTAGATCGCCGCGCCCCACGGCGTCAGCGCCGCGATGCCGTAGGCCGTTTCCATGATCGCGGAGACCGCGCTCTGGGAGGCCGCCATCGCCAGCGCCGACGCGATCGCCTTGCGCGCGCTCATGTCCGACGTGTTTCCGTATAAAACCCAATTTTCGACCAGCGATCCCATCGCGCCCGCCAGATCGTTGATCGTCTGCCCGACCGTCGAACCGAGCCGCTTGTAAACGTCCTCGATCATCTCCGCTTCGGTCTGGATTTTATTGACGCCGATCTCGCCGAAGATGCCGGTCGCGAACGGATTTTCGTCTTCCGGCGGCTTGCCGACGACGCGCGGACGCGTCGCGCCGGCGAGCTGCGCCTCTTTCTGCTGACGCAGGAGTTCTTTCAGGGCGTCCGCCTGCATGCCGATCGCTTTCGCGCGCTGCTCAATCGCTTTCGTGACATTAGCGTCTGAGAGCCACGCATCGAATTTTTCGAGCTCGGTCTTCGCCCCGAAGCCGGCGATGTTGAGCCCGAGATCGGCGAAAACCTCGTCGAGCTCGTCGAGCCCTTTTTTCAGGGAAGCTTTATTTACAGCCGCGTCGAGGTTGATGATTTGCGAAATAAACGCCTCTATCTCGTATTCGGCGGCGAAGAGCGGAACGATTTTGCCTTCTTTATTAACCGTTTGGAGCGTAGCTAAATAATCTTTCAGGCTCTTGATAATGGAGCCCATCCTTTCCGCGTGCTTGCTTTCGAGCGTGGAGAGCGCTTCCCCGATCGTCTCCTGCCACTTGCCGACCTCGTAACTTCCAGTGCTGTACTGCTCGTTGAGTTTCTGCGCCGCCGCGGAATATTCCTCCGCGGCGGTTTTGTATTTAGTCAAAAACTCGGTCACGTTTCCCGTCAATACTCGGTCCGTGATGTCGAAGCTTGTCCTGGTCGTTCCAATCTTGTCTAGCGCGACGAAGCTCGTTTCTACCAGGTTCGCGGCTTTCGCGACGTCGAACAGCGCCGATTCGAGCGGCGTGAACTGGAGGCTCGAATCGCCGATTTGTTTAGTAAGATCGACGATCGATTTTCTTAAATTCGTTTCACGTTCCTGCGATTCGAGCAGCTGCCGGAAGCGCAGCGCGCCCTGCAGATAATCACGCGTCGAGGCGACCTCCTTTTTCAGGTCGCCCATGTCCGCCTTGGTTTTCGTGACCCAGCGGTTGAAGCGGTCGAGCTCGCTCTGCGGCGGGAACATGTCTTCGAACGCGTTGTCCACGAACGAAGCCAATTGCGAGCGCCAGTCTTTTATTTTCTCGTTGTATTCGTCCTGCGCCTTTTTAGCGGCTTTCAAACGGTCGAGCTGCGCGGCGAGCGAGACGGCGTTTTTCGCCAGCGCGGAATCGAAATCGTAAACGCCCTGATTGATGAGTTTCTGCTTGACGGCCGCGACTTCCGATTCCTGCCCGAAGAAGGCGAGCCGGCCCGTCAGGTCGGTGATCGTGTCGCGCAGCGCCTTCGCCTTTTTTTCCGCGTCGTCGGCGTTGAGTCTCGCGGCGAGATCCGGCATCTTCAAAACCTTGTCGGAGATCTTGCCGACCGAGTCGTCGATTTTGCGCAGATCGGCGATCGAAGCCGCCGGCACTTTTGCGCCTTTCAAAAAACCTTCGCCGAACCCTTTGCCGAAATCGTTGCCGAAACCGCCGGTTATTTCGTTGCCGAGCGCGGGGATGATGCCGGAAGTTCCCGCCGCCAGGGAAAAGCGGAAAGCGCGCAGCGCGGTCTGTCCTGCCACTTCCCCCCAATTCGTCTGCGAGCGCCGGTAGCCGTCGCCGATCGCTTCGCCCAAAGCGAAGCCGAATTTTTCGCCCGCGCTTTTCGCTTCGGGCAGCTGCGCCTGCAGGCTGTTCGAAAACTTGGCGGCGAAGCGAGACGTTTCGTCGTAGATCGGTTTGAACAGTTCCTCGGCGGTCTGGATCGCCATGTCCTTGATCGACGACCACGCCCCCAAAAACGTCTGCGACTGCCGGACCATCGCGTCTCCGAATTTCGCCTGGGAAAAGTTCTGAAAGACTTTCAGGAAAATCTCGGAAGAAATCTTTCCGGCTTCCGACAATTTGATGATCTCCGCTTTCGATTTGCCGAGCGTCTTCGACAGCATTTCCCAGACCGGCACGCCGCGCTCGGCCAATTGGTTGACTTCCTCGGCGGACACCTTGCCTTTCGCGATTATTTGACTGAACGCGAGCGTGATCTGATCGAGTTCTTCGCTCGACGCGCCGGCCGCCGCCGCGGCGTTGCCGATGTCGCGCATCAACGGAACGATCTTGCCGGCTTCGAGCCCGACGTTCTGCAGGCGGCGCGACGCGGCGGTCAGGGTCTCGAAGTCGAACGGCGTTTCGACGGCGAATTTTTTAAGCTCGGCGAGGTGTTTATTGGCGGCTTCCGCGCCGCCCATCAGCGTTTCGAACCCGATCTTCGTCTGCTCCATGCGCGCCGAATAATCGAACACGGCTTTGCCGCCCTCGATCGCGAGCGAAGTAATGCCCGAAATGGCGTTTTCGATGGTCGAAGAAACAAGATTGCCGGCGAGGTTTCCGCCGAACGACGTTAAAAACGCGGATGCGGATTTGCCGGCGCGGTTCAACGCGCGGTCGACCTTTTCGACGTCCGCCGTCGTTTTGCCGGCGCCGCGGGCGTCGATCGAAACTCCGATTTTATAATTCGCTGCCATCGTTTTAATAAAAAAGCGCGTAACCGAAAGGCTCGCGCTTCACTTCAACTTTTCGCCCTCTGCTTCGCCTTCCATCCAGATCTGCAGCCGGTTGAACCAATAAGAGTCCATCTGTTCGATCTCCTCCGGCAGCTTATGGAATTTGAGCGCCATTTGAATGATCTGGGCGCCCGGCGGCGCCTGCCCGCCTTCCTTGTTCGCGAACCAGCGGGCGATCAGGCGTCGCCGCTTTCCGACTTTGGGTTTTCATCTTCCTTGATCGCGTCGACGATCGCGGTCACGTTCATCGACTCGAGCGATTCCAGAAAATCGAGCGTGATCGGAAAGGGTTTGCCGGTGCTTCCGTCGATCAGATCGGGAAGCGATTCGAGGCGTCGCACCAGGCTTTCGGTGTGCCAGGCGAAATACGGTTCCTGATTCGCCTGCGCGGCTTTGAATTTCGCTTTTTCTTCCTCGAATCTTTCTTTCAGTTCCTTGGTCGTGGACGAAAAATAACGCACGCGGATTTGGGCGGTTTCGATTTCGCCCGCATCGTTGACGAATTTATAAGGCGCGGTCGTTTCCCGAACGATTCGTTTTTTAGGGTTTACGGTGATCATAAAAATAAAAACTTAAAAAATGGGCGGCAAAGGAGATTAAGCCGCCCGTCCAGGTTTTCTCGGGCAGAAATAATTAACCGACCATTAAATGACCGAATTGTCCCAACGCGCCTGCGAACGGCGCGTTCGGATCGATCAGCAGGCTGGGGTTGAATTCGTAGGAATTTACCTCGCTGCCGGTCGATTTCAAGGCGATCTTGTTCGAATTGATCGACATCTTGTAAAGCGTCGCTGTGAACGGCGTCTGATTCTCCTCGTCGGCCAGGTTGATGCCGGCGAAGCGGCCGAAGCGCAACACGGTGCCGATCGTCGCGATCGAAATGGCTTTGTAGCCGTCGACCTCGGCGCCGGCTGCTTTGAACGGCTGCGTGAAAGAGCCGAGATTCAAAAACTTGACCAGCCCTTTCGGCAAATCGACCGAGTAATGCGTGCCGGCCGTCGGTGTCGCCGGCGTTCCGGCCGAATCCGTCATCGTAAAACTTTCGAGGTTCGAATAGCCGCCCGGCACCGGGTAGGTTTTGCCGACTACGACCGGGTTCGGAAAGGCCTTGGCGGAAAACGAATTTCCGGTTTCGACGACGCTCGCTTCGCCGGAGAGCGCATTGGCGAGGATCGATTCGCTGAACGTGTCGATCACGAATCGGCACTTCGGCATGTGTTTGATGACGATGTCGAGGTCGAGCGCGGCGACGGCGTTCGACGTGTTTTCGTGCTGCAGCCGTTCCTGCTCGACTTCGATTTCAAATTCGGGGCAGTGAAAGCTTTCGCCCGCGAGAAGGTTGCCGTCGGCGTCGATCTCGCCCAGAAAAAATTCGCCTCTTCCGTAAAAATACATGTGTCTTTTCTCCTGAAATTATTACTTAAAATTCAAAACTGTTGACGAGATAAACGATCTCGGCTTCGACCGCGCCGCCCGCGATCTCGAAATTTTCTGCGGGAACGATCAGCCCGGCTTTAGTGATGCGTGTAAACAGCGCCAATTTTTTGCCCTCGACGGTCCAGTACGGATCGATTCCGATCGCCGCGACGACGTCGCCGAGCATTTTCCGAATCTTGGCCGCCCGTGCGTCGGCCTTCGTAAAAATCCTATAAAGCACCGGCAGGACGTGTTTTTGACTGGGCGCGTCGACGCTGCCGTTTACGAAATCGAGGTCTGCGACCGTGTCGCAGACGCTCAACGCCGGCAGCTCGTTCCCCTGCCAGTTAACTTCCCAATCGCCGACGTTCGCTCCGAGATCGGTTTCGAAATTTCGGGTTTCGCCGGAAGCGGTCTGATAGGTGTTCGTCGTCAAAATGGTCCGCATTCTGGCAACGGAAGCGTTTATCAATTTTTCGCGTTTCGTTTCGGGCATTTACGTTTTCAAATAAATCCGGCTCGTGCCGTTTCCGTCGTCGGAGATGCGGGCGATTTCGTAGACCGTGCCGTCGATCGTCGCCGTGTGATTGCGGAAAACGCCCGCGACGTCGGACGTCTTGCAGATCAGAAACGGCGCCGAAGCCTCGACCGATTGTTCGTACACCGAAACGGCTTCGGTCGGAGTCGAAAAAATGACGCCGATCGTCCGCGGCGTCGCGGTGTTGATCAGGCAGTCGACCGCGAAATCGCCGGTGTCGAAGAAGTCGTCGAGGTCTTCGGTGAACGCCATTTACTTATCTTTCGGCGCGTCCGATTTCGGTTCCTTGACGATCTCGCCGAATTCCTTCGCGATCTCTTTTTTCACCTCGACCACGTCGCCTTCCGCGCGCAGCTTGCCGCCGACGTAGCACGCCGCGGCGAGCTTAACTTTTACTTTTTCGGTTTTTTTCGCCATTTTTCTTTTCCTGTTTTGCTTCCGGATCGGCGGAATCGGTTTCCCGAACTTCTTCCGCCGTTCCGTCGGCAATGAATTTATCAGCCCAGAATTCATGCAGCACCACGACGGCGCCGGCGCGGATGATTCCGCCTGCCGGATTGCCTCGCGCGACTTTCATTCTGACCTTTTTCGTTTGCGACATCGATTTGATAATGCTTTAAGGACGTTTCGATTAAACGATCGCCTGCTGCGAAAGTCCGCGTTCCGTCGCCGTGTTCGGATGTTCCGCGCCGCCGTCGAGAATCGCCATCACGGAAACGAAAGTTCCGGCGGCGCCGTCGCCGCAGGTCAGCGAAAGATCGAGATAGCGCTTGCGTCCGCGCAGGTCGACGAAGATCGCGAAAAGCTTGTTGTCGTCGGTCGCGCTGGGCAGGGTCAGAGGCGAAACCGAAAAGTCCGCGCCGGATATGTCCGAATACGATGAATTGTCGTCGGATTCGCGCAGCTTCATCGCCGTGATCGCGATGTCGAGCGCGCCGAGCTGCACAACGAAACAAGCTTTCGACCAGCCCTTCACGTCGACCGCGCCGGTCGTCACGGCCGCGTTGTCGACGATCGCCGCCGGCGGCGTGACGTTGACGAACTTTAAATTCTGCAAATTGTTCATTTTCTTTTCCTCAAAAATAAAAACTTTTATAAAAAGGGATGAAACGTCATCCCTATTCCTTAACGAGAGTTGCTCGAAGCGCCGCTTAGCTGCTGGCGGTGATGAGCCCGACGATCGGACCGGCTGCCGAAGCGTCGCCGACGTCGTGCACGTTGATGTCGAAGCGCTCCGTGCCCTTCAGGGTCTGGAGATCTTTTTCGAAATCGGTGTCGTTCGAATCGGACATCTTGATCGTGACGCCGCGACGGTCGCCCATGGTCGAAGCCATCGCGAGGTTTCCGTACAGCAGCGGGATCTGCGAATTCGCTTCGGTGTGCGGCATGACTTCGACGATCTCGACCGGCTTGCCGAAGAACATTTCCTTCAGTTCGCCTTCGATCTCGGCGTGCGTGACGCCGCCCGCCGCGGTCGCGATGCTCTGCAGCACGTTCGCCCAAAATTCATGCGAGCAGTACCACTTGATATTGCCGCTCTTGCGCGCGAACTGCGGAAGCAGGCCGACGACGCCGAGCAGATCCTGACGGGTGATTTCCGACCAGGCATTTCCCGAAGCCGTTTTGAGTCCGGCGGTCGCCGCGGTCAATTTCGGAATGACGCCGACGATTCCGTGATAGGTCGAAGTGCCGTCGCCGTTGAATCCGGCGTTGTCTTCCGAGTAAGTGAACGCGTAAGCGATTTCCGAAACGAGCATGTCCGCGAAATTGATGACCGAATCTTCTTCGAGCTCGTCTTCGAGCTTCGTCAAAACTTTCCATTTCCGCGCGACGAGCTCGATTTCGTCCCAATCCGTGTCGGAGAAGTTGACCGACTGCCCGGCGCCGGAAGGATACGCCGTCAGACCGCCCTTGCGGCGGTGAATATTCTTCGTGTCCGATCCCATCGGGACCGTCAGCGTGTTGGCCCGAAAAACTCCGTATTGAATGCGTAGATCGATGATCGCGTTTTCGACTTCCGGGATAACGAAGATTCCGCCCTTCGCGTTGTTGCTGCCGGAATGCGTGCGCGACAGCGAAATGCCGTTTTCGCGGCAGAACTTTACCGACTCTTCGTCGCCGTAAAGCTTCGCGCGGAGGAAGTGCCCGGCGCGCAGCGCGTTTTTCTGCGCGTCCTGGCCTTTGAAGGCTTTGAGCGGACCGCTGCGCAGCGCGACGTGCGCCGGCTCGATGATCTGCTGACCGCTGCGCTGCGCGATGTTTTCGGGCGCATCGGTCTGGATCGGCGCCTGATTTTTCTCGCGCTTTTCCTTGATCGCCGCGCGAACGTCGTCGAGCGTTTTGGTCGGGTCGAGCGCCAAGTCGCGGGCGAGCTCTTCTTCGCCGAACACTCTGCCGAAAACGGCAAACTCGGTGGCGCGCGTGATCATTGGGTTTTGAACAGCCGGCGCGGCGGGTTCCGCCGATCTCGTTTGTTCGTTTTCGACCGGCGGTTGACCGGTCTGGTTTTCATTTTCTTTTCCCATTTCATTCTCCGTTGTTTTTGTAGAATCTGCGCCGCGCTGTTCGCCGAGCGCCTGTTTATTAAAATCTTTAGGTTCTTCGGGCTTTTCTAAATCGAGGTTTCTGCCGACGCCGACCGTAATGTCCGCCGGGATCGAAACGAGCGAGATCTCGAACGGCTCCCAATCGCGCGAAACGTAGATCATTTCGCCGTCGTCCGCCTTCGCGTAATTGCCGTCGCTGCCGACTTCCGGTTCGAGATCGTAGATCAGGAAACCGAAAGAAACGGATCGCTTGATGCCGTTTTTCACGTCGCGGAAATTCTCGTCGCCCTGCGCGGAATCGGAAAACTTGACGACCGCGCGGCAAACGCCGCCCTTTTCGTCCAAACTGACGGATTCGACGCAGCCGATCTGCTGGCGCGAATCGTGCGCCCAGAGCAGCGCTCCGGCGGACTCCAGCCGTTTCATACGGATCGACGATTTTTGGTGATCGAGTTTGAGATAACCGAACCAGTGATAAATCGGCTCGTTGGAAGAAAAAGCGAGTTCGACCGTGCGGTTTTCCTCGTCGACTTCGAGAGCGCGCACGTCGAGCGCGATTGAGCGTTCGTGCCGGGCGCCGACGATTTTTTCACGATTAAATTCTTGTTCGGGCATAGAAAAAGCCGAAGATTTACACCTTCGACTATTAATTTATGACAGAGAGAGATTTTATTTTTTCTATGGTCAAAAAGGATTTTAATCTCCCGATTTATCTTCCTTTTCGGCGTCCGTCGTATCGGAATTGCCATTAGAAGCCGGATGCGAGCCGTCGGAACTGGCGAGCGTGATCGGTCGCCGAACGCCACCATCTTCCTGCCAGGCTTTTTGAGCTTCGGGACTCATCTCGGGAAGAACCATTTTTTCACGAAACACCTTTTCATCGTCGGTCTGCGGCGTGATCGCGCCGGCGCGGACGGCGACGCCGTAAGCATCGGCTTCGCGTTTGATGATTTCGATCGGGTCCAGTTCGTTTTCAATCGGCTCGTCAGAAGCGTCAGGGTTTTCCGGATTGCCGTGTTTGAGAACGATGCCGTATTTTTTTGCCAGCGCTTTTTCTTTTTTCAGCGTCTCGAAATGATCTTCGATGTCGATCCCTTTCTCGGCTAAAATATCGGTCAGCGTCATAAAGCCGTTTTCGAGTCCCGTGACGGCTGCGTCCGCGTCGTCCTTCGGATTTACCCACGACCAGCCGCGCCCCCGGAACATCGGTTCATTCACGCGCTCCAAATCCTTTGCGGAGATCTGCAGAGCGCCCGACAAAAACGCCGATTCGAGCCACGCCGCGTAAACCGGCTCGCAGAAATTCTCTATAACAAAGACCTGCAGCGCCGAATAATTGTCGCGCTCTTCCAAAGAACCGATTCGAGCGGAAGAAAAATTCACGGCTTCCAGGTCGCCCGCCAAGCTGTGATAAGAAACATCGCCGGCGGCGGCGATCGAACGTAGCACGGACTTTTTGAAATCCGGCGCGCCGCCGTCCTGTTTCGGATTGAAATTCTTGACGTCGTACCCGGGCGGCAGCTCGGCGATCGCTCCCGGTTCCAGCTCCTGAATCGGCTGAACGCGACGTCCCTCCTCGTCTTCGGACTCGGCGGTCGTCTGCTGCGTTGTATCTTCGGGCGGTACGATAAACGCCATCTGGCAAGCCTCGGCGCGTTTGCCGATTATCTCGGCTTCCTCGTACCCTTCGAAATGCTTGAAGCGGATCATTGCGGCATGCAGCCACGGGATGCCGCGCGCTTGGTCCTCGTCTTCCTCGATCAAGAATTTGTGCAGGATCTGCTCTGAAGGCACGCGCGTGCGGTAACGCGGCTGTTTGCGGTGCGGGAACTCTCCGGCGGGCTGCGTCAGGTAATACGCGACCGGTCGGTCGAATTCGTCGACCTCGACGGACATGATGACGCGGTTGCCGTTCGGCAATGTGTCGGTGTATGTTTCGTCGAGCCATGCCGGATTATAGAATTTCAAGGAAAAGCCGAATTTGTTGTTTTTATCGTAAACGAACCGCACGAGCGCTTCGCCGTCGCGCGCGACGTGCATGATGAAGAGCTGCTGCGCGGCGATCCACGACAATTTAGTGCTGGTCGAACAGGTTTCCTTTTTGCCCCAATTGTAAAACGACGTTTCTACCTTTTTTGAAAGCGCGGCGTCTGATTTGAGCGATGTGCCGCTCGGTCGTACCTGAAGCGTTACCCCTTTGCCGATGACGTTGTTGCGGACCAGCCGAAAAAATTTTTTCGCGTATGGATCGTTTCGCGCCAAATCGCGCGAGCGTTGGCGCAGTTGTCGGAGATCGCCGTAAAGGATCTGATTAGTCGAGGTCGGCGAATACAACCAGTCCGCAGTCAAGCGATTGCGCTGCGCCGCTTTGAAACGCCGCTTCAATGCCTTTTTAAAGCCGAAAAACCTCGCAACCGGCGACATCGAGACCATGCGCTGCAACTGATTTCGCGCGCTAGAAAACCATCGCGAAACCGGCGATTGATTTGAATATTTTTGCAGTTGGTTCGACATAAACTATCGCGGGTTATTAAATTTCACGTAATGATTCTTGATCAGGCTGCCGCCTTTCTTCGCGTTTTCAGCCTGCAATTCCTGCGCGTAAAGGCTCGCGTAAACTTTCCGAAGCTCGGCGAGCTCTTTCAGGCTGTAACGCTGCAGCTGGCGGTCGGCGATCGTGTATTCCAAAACGCCGCGCGTGACGTCGCCCTGAAGGCGGGCGTCGATCGCGTCGAGCGTCTTTTTCACTTCCGAGCGGTTATCGACGGTCGTGCCGGTCGCGACCGAGCCGAAACCGGTCAGAACGTTCGCTTCGCCCTTATCGACGAGGAAAGATTCGCTGCCTTTAGTCGCGAACGCCTGGTAATAATATTTTCCGGCTGCGCAGCCCGCCGTCACGGTCCCTGCGACCGTAAATTCGAAATCGTCGCCGCTCGCAGTTCCGACGACGTCGAAACCGGTGCCGGCGCCGCGAAAATAATACGTTACGGTCCAGCCGTCGGACGCGGGATAATCGGAAAACGATTTTTCCCAGGACAGGCTTTCGCCGATAGTGAATTCTTTAACGACTGCGCTGCGCATTTTATTCTTCTATCACCTCAGAGTCGAAATCCATTTCCCAAACCATGATCGGAAAACCGGGCTCGTATTCGCGCTGTAGAATAAAAGCAAAAAACTGCGCGCCCCGCTCGACAATGGTGTTGTGAAACCAGGTCATGAAAGTCAGCATCCATTCGAAAAAAAGGTTCGTTCCGGCGATTACGGGCTCGCCGTCGTCTTCGAAACGTAAATAGCAAGGCACCCGATAAAATCGGGCGAAATGCGTAAAATTTTCGATGGGCGTAAAGAATTTCATTTAATAATTTCCGACAAACCCTTTGCCGCGACCGCCGCTTACGAATCCTTTTGCGCGCTGAGTGCGCGGCGCGGGTTTACGTTCAAGATTAGTTTCTTCCGGCGGATTATTTTTTCTATGGTCAATTGATTCTTCGGTTTCCGGTTTGTTTTCCTCGCGCCGGCGGCGAACGGCGGACCGGTAAGACTTCATATCCGGATTCAGGATATGAAAAGCGGCGAGATTATAAACGCGCAGATCGAGCGCCTCGTTGCGCGCGTTTTCCGAAACTTTCGCCCAGTAATGGACGGTGCGCCCGCGCACCATCTTCGTGATTTTCTTCTCGGCACACAGCTGCTTGAAATAATCCGGATCTCTGTCCGACGGAAAATGGCAGAATCCGGGACCGCCGCCGGCGATGTCGAGATGCTCTTCGTCGCCCTCGCCTTTGATCTGTTTTTTGAGCTGCGCGAAGATGATGTCCTTCGCGGCTTCCGTGCCGATGCCCCAGAGGCGGTACTTTTCCTTGCCGACTACGGACGGCTTTTTCGGCGCGATCGGATTGCCGGGCGTCGACAAGCCTTTGACCGCCCAGAAGCGGCGACCGGCGTTCGCGCGGCAGAACCGGTAAACTTCCTGCGCGTGATGACCGCCCGAATCGATGCAGACAGCTTTGACCTTGAAACTGGTTTCCCGGCCTTCGAATTCCCGCACTAAATAATCGCGCAATTCTTCCCAGACCGCCGGCTCCGACGGGTCGCCCGGGAAAACCTTGTAATCGATCGACCACGTTTCGCGGTCCATGCCCCAGCCGAGAACCTCGCATTCGAGGCGATTGCCCTGCACGTCGACCGCCGCCGTCAGCAGCAGAACGCCGTCGGGCACTTCCGCGTCGTAATCTTCTTTGATGAAGTGAAGATCGGCGTAATCGATCTTTTCGTCCAAAACCTTCCAGGATTCGGCGAGGCGCGTGTTCGTGAACGCTTTCAGCTGCTCCGGATCGGGATTTCTTTTCGCTTCGAGAAAGGCGCACGCCATCTGTCCCCAGGTCGTGAACGGCGAGTAAATTTCGTTGATCCAGAAGCCGCGGCGGTTGCCGGAATAATCCGAATTCGTCGAGCGCCATTCTCCGCGCTCGAGCATATATTCCTTGTCGTCGTTTTCGATCACGCAGCCGGAAGCGTCGCACGCGTAGTAGGCGAATTCCGGCGCTTCGTCCCAGCGCACGTTCGCCCACTGCAGGACCTGGTATTCGTCGCAGTGCGGGCACGGCACGAAGAACTTTTCGCGCGTCGAATTCTCGAACCTCCGCTCGATCGTCGAAAGGTTGTCTTCGGCGGAAGCGTTGCGCGGCGTCGAGACGTCGATCACTTTGCGCTGGTCGCCGGCGGTTTTCGTGCGCGCTTCCGAGAGCTCGAGCGGGTCGCCTTCTTTCGTCGATTCGTGCGCGTCGGTTTCGTCCCGAAGCAGCACCCGGACCGGGCGCGACGACAAAGTCGAAGGAGAAGTCGCCCACGCGAGCGCGAAGTGACCGCCGGGAAAGCTTTTCGATTCGATCTGGTTCGTGGAATCCCTGGATTTCGCGACGCCGAAAATCGACGCGAGCACGGGCGTGTCGCGGATCATCGGCGCGAAGCATTCGACCGACCAGGCGCGCGCCTTCGGCTCGGTCTCGCAGACGTAAAGGATCGTCGCCGGGTCGATGTGCGTGTAATACCCGATCACGTTGTTGATGAACTCGGTGCCGCCGACCTGCGCGCTTTTGACGAAAACGATCTCGTTGATGCCGGGCGAAGTGACGGCGTCCATGATCTCGACGAGATACGGCGTGCGGTCGTTCCGCCACCTGCCGGCGAGCGCGGGGTTGGCGACGCGTTCCGCCGGAACGAAACGGTATTTTTCCGCCCACTCGGAAACGGTCAGGTCGGTTTCGGGAACGGCGAGCCGCAGCCCCTGAGAAACGGCTTTTTTTATCGCGGGCGACGTCATTTGATTCCCAGATATTCCTCGAAATTTTCGCGCAGCTCGTCGAATTCTTTGCCGGCTTCTTTTTTCAGCAGCGCGGCGACGTCGGCCGACGAATTCGCGTTATGCAGGCGCGATGCGATGCGGCCCGGCATCTGCACGACGATCTTTTTGAAGAGCTGACCGAAAATCTTCTGCGTGATTTCCGTAAACTCGGCGACCGATCCGAATTCGCCGAGCTTTTTCTTGACTTCGAGCTCTTTCAGTTCCGCTTCGGCGTCGATCTTGCGCAGTTTCGCTTCGTTCAGCTCGCTCTGCAAAAGCACGATCTCGACGTCTTCGAGCAGGTAAAGCTTTTCTTTTTCTTTAACGGATTTCGGCTTGATCTCGGCTTTTTCGAGTCGTTCGCGCACTGTCGCGCGGTCGAGCTTGAATTTTCTCGATAATGCGGAAATGGAATAAAAATTCCCGACGATTTCGGGCGAATTATCGGGATTCTTCTTGGAATTTGCCGGTTTTATTTCAGAAACCGGCTTTTTTGCTGCATTTTTCGCCATATTATTTCGCCGTTCTCAAAGCCTCGTCGAGCGATTTCATGAAATTCTTGTTCAGGTTCGCGCGGATCGATTTCAAAGCCGGCTCGACGACCGGCGAATTTTTGCGTATTTTGACACGTTCTTCCAGTCGATACATCGCAAAAATGTCGCTTTTCCTGCCTCGTCCGCGCCGTTGGAAAAGCATCGGAACTTTGTTTTTTCGCGTTACGAGAATAAAAGCTCGGCGTAGGTTTTTCGGGCGTTGTCCTTTTTGAATAATCTGCCGTTTATTTCGGCGTACGTTCGAGGTCGGAATGGCAATATACCTTCCGAAAGGGATTTTATCTTTGCCGGTTTCGAATTTTTCGAGCGCGTCAAAGTTCGTGCCGACTTCCGCCTGAAGGTTCGTCTTTTTCGCCGATCTGACCTTGATGCCGAGCGGTGTGTTCGGCTTCCACCAGTTGTTGCGCAGCGTGAATTTATCGTCGAGCGAATCGACGACGTCCTTTTGCGCGTCTTTAGCGGTCGCGGTCAAAGCTTTGGCGGTCGCGAACGGCAACTGCTTCGCGATCTGCGCCTTCGTAAAATTCTTCTTGATTGAAAAACCGATCATTTTTTCGCCAGGTAATGCCGGATGCAGTGATCGAGATAATTTCTCACTCTCGAGTAATTCATCCTCAAAAACGTCGTCGATATCGGCAGCTCGATCGTCTTCTCGTCCGTTCGGTACCTGAACCGAACAACGGCGAAAGCCTCGAGCTCGACCGCGAAGCTCTGGGCTTCCGTCAGTTGCGTCGCGACGCGTTTGTTTTTCAAAAAGAAGCTCTCCGTCACGGCATCCTCGAGATCTTGTCGGCGAGCAGAAGGATCGCGCCGAACAGCGCGCCGCCGATCAGCAGCGCGGAGACGAAAGCCAAAACGACCTCGGTTTTCCAGCTCATTTGCCGCCCCTCCGTTCCTGCCGCATCTTCCACAAGATGTCGATGCCCTTGCCGATCGCGAAAAAAACGCACGGCAGAATAATGCCGCTGATGAAAGGGATGTTTTCGGGCGTAAAAATATGCGCCGTGAGAAACTGCGAGAAAAAGCCGAACGGCGCGCTCGCGGCGGCGAGTATAAAATTCATGGGGACGTTTCCTTGTTCCATTCTGTTGTCCATCTACTTATCCGTAATGTCATGATTTGCCCCCTTGAACCCCGATGCCGAAAACCTTCTTAAGTCGCGAGCACCTGCCGCTTGACCCGCTCGAACGTTTGCCTGGCTTCGTAATGCCAGTAATCGAGCTTGTGATGCCCGAGGCAGAACTTGATCGCTTCGTCGGCGTTGGCGTGCCGCTTGAATTCCTTTTTGATCGCTTCGATTTCTTCTCTGGTTAAAGCTCGCATAAAAATTACCAGTCGAACGGGTGAACGTCCGGTTGCGTGAATAAATTCCTGCTGTTCGACGCAAGAAAATGATCGATTTCGTTTTCGAGCGTCGTTTCCCAATGCTCGCGGCAGCGCGGATCGGCGAGTTGCGCCGGCGAAAGGCGCGGCACGACGATGAACGGGTAGATCGCTTTCACGCCGCGGCTCGTCACTTCGAAGCCGCCGGTGACGCCCGACGCGTAGCCGGTCGACGACGCGGACGTCGCGACGAGCGGGCAGCCCTTGATCGATTCGGAAATCGCCGGCGCGATGCGCCCCCGTCCTTCGTCGTCGAGCAGCCAGAAACGATACTCGCTGTGCTTTTTGAATTTCTTCGCTTTTTTGCCGAAATCGGCGGGCGCGAACCGGTCGAACGGTTTTTCGAAATTCGCGATCTGTTTGGAGATCTTTTCGTCGACGATTTGCAGCTCGAGCGCGCTCGGCTTTCCGAGGCTGTGCACTTTCGCTTTTTTGGGTGTCAGCCATTCTTTCGGCATTTTTTCCGGCATATTGACGAAAACATTCTTTTCGACGGCGCGGTACCCGGACTTTTGAAACGTCAATGCTTTCAAAAGCGCCGCGATCGCGTCGAAGATGCCGGCGTTTTTCGCGGCTACGATGCTTTTCGCTGCGACTGCTTTGCGCGGCGTTTTCGCGCTTCCTTTCGGCGCGGAAAAGATCTGGCTCGCCATCACCAGCGCGACGACGATCGCCCAAAGGATCAGACCTTTATGAAATACCGTTTTCATCCGTCTCCCCTTCGTGCCCTTCGGCGCGCAGCGCCCGGGCGTTCTCTTCCACCTCGGCCCAGGTGACCGCTTCGGCGAGCGTCACGTTGCCGAGGATCGAAATCAGCTGCTTTAAAAATTCGATTTTTTCGTTCATATCGCCTCGATCTGTTGCCGCACCTCGTAAGCTTTGCCGAAGATTTTCGCGGCGGCTAAAATCGTCGTTCGCAGGATTTCGATCACTTCGCCGAGCCGCGAGCCGGAACCGACGAGCTTCATTTCCTTTAAGAGATCCAGAAACTTCGCGACGACGATGCCGTTGAAGGATTCGAACAGTTTTTCGAGCTCGGTCCGCGGCACGTTCGAGCCGTAGGATTTTTCGATCGCCGCCAGCGTCTCGTCGAACAGCTGCCCGGCTTTCGCCAGGTTCAGAAAGCCGTCGGCGATCTTATCTTTTTGCGCGAGCGAAATGACGCCTTCGCGGAACAGATCGCGCGTGATGTCGACGCCGGCGTTCGCGTAGCGCGCCATGCTCATCGACTGCGCGCGGGCGGTCTCGATCGATTTGGCCGGGCAAGCCGTCAGCATCACGAGCGAGTAAATTAAAAGAGCGCAGGTAAAAATTTTCTTCATAAATTTTAGGTATTCGCCGGCGCGGCTTCCCCGGGAACCGAACGGGCTGCCGGAGCCCGCCGGTGACACCCTCCGCGCCGGCGAAGCTTTATCGGACGCCGACGTCTTCGCTCGAAACATTATTGTCGCGGGCGGCAATTCCCGCGACGCCGGCGCCGATCGCCGAGATCGCGATCGTCACCTGTTCGAACGAAACCGGTTCGCCGAGAAGGAAATCGTTAATGACTTTGCCGAGCATGCCGATCCCGGTCAAAAGAGCGGCGATGCCGCCGAGCGTGGTTTTCCAACTGAGTTTTTCCATAATTCACTTCCTAAATTTGCCTTAGTCGACGCTTCTGTTTTTCAGGTGTGTCACTGAAGGGTTTGGTTCTTGTTGCAACGTAAAGCCAAGCGTCTGGAAACGCCGACTAAGACTCCTTTTATGAGCGCGCCAAAACGGCGGCGACTCCGCGCGCAAGGCGCTCGAAATTGATGCGGTACGACTGCATGTCGTCCGGGTTCGAAATGAACGCGACCTCGACGATCAGACCGCCCGCTTCGCAGAACGCGAGCCGGTGATGCTGACCGGAAGAATCGGACTTCCATCCGCGCTCACCCCGGAGCGCTAGACCGGTCGCCGAATGAATCGCGCCGGCGATCTTTTGCGCTAAATCTTTATTTTTGAGTTTCGATAAAACCTCGATGCCGGTCGCCTTCGCGGGTCCCGCGTTGAAGTGAAACTCGATCGCGACCGATGCGGTGCGCGCCAGCGCGACGGCTTTCTGCAGCGGATCGTTCACGCCGTCGAAACCGTCCTCGATCACTTTCAAATTCGGATTCAATTCTTTGAGGTATGAGGCGGTCGCGTCGCGCAATCTGGTCGCTTCGACGCCTTCGACGAACACGCCGGAAGCGGCGCCGCGGTCCTGTCCTTTGACGTTGGTGTGACCTGCCGAAATGAGAATCGTTTTGCTCATAAAATCCCTCTGGTTAAAAATTCTATGCCCGGGCACTTTTTTATTTTTTCTATGGTCAATTGAAGATCAGCTTGTAGTGGAATTTCATTCGCCGACCGCGGTTCTGCAGGCCGCCGCGCGCCTCGCGCGAGACTTTCCTTTCCTCGACGAGCAGCTCGAGCACGCGCTCGGCTTCGTCGGGCGTGAAATCGCAGTCGCCGGCGATCTCTTCGAGCTCGAGCGCGCCGGACCGCAGCGACTGTGTGACGAGGCTTTTCTTTTTGGCGTCGGTCATCGCGCGTTTGACGCGCAGCCGGTGCACGAGCCGCAGCAGTTCTTTTTTGCAGATCGGGTCGGCGGCGCCGGTCGCGAGCGCGACGAGCTCGTTCGTGAACTGCATGAACCTTTCGTCCCTTTCGCGGCAGTCGGTCCGGAGCCTTCGGCGGATCGTCGAGATCGAAACGCCGTACCGGTTCGCGAGCCGTTGGTGCGACCAGCCCTTCGCAGAGAGCCCGACCAGTTCGGCTTCGCATATGTCCTTTTTGACTCTCAGATGATTTGCTTGATGAAAAAAATTTTAAATCGATAACTAGCGAGTAAGCGAGGTGGCGCGATCCCCTCGATCGGGACTACCCCACGGAGGACCCCAGACTTAAAAGCCACATCAAATAGCCCTTTGAATGCTTGCTGCTGTTGCATGAACGGCATGCAGGGACAATATTGGCCGCGTGATGCTTTCCGCCTTTGGATAGTGGTTCGAAATGGTCTTGAGTTAAATAAACCCTGCGAAAGCAGTATGCGCATTTATAGTCAAACAACTGTTTGATCTGGTCCCACTGCTCGACGGTGACGATGCCCTTTTTGTTGGCGTTACGCCGCCTTCCCTGATCGGACGCGGCTTGCCGATTGTTGTGCTTATAGTTGCGAACCTTTTGGCGGGCTTTCTCGAGGTTCTGATAATAATAACGTTTAACTTGAGCACGTTTCTTTTGTGCGCGGTATATTTGATAATCCAGCTTTGAATCAGATTTAACCAACGGGCATTTGGAATGTAAACATTTCTTGATCTTGAACTCAGGTTTGTTTGCTTTATTTGTTTCGGCTTTGAGTTTTCGCGCTCCGTATTGATTTAGATACTCCTCGTATGGAATACCAGCTTTGCGTGCTCGAGCGCGCATGCTCTCAAGTCTTTTAAGTTCGAGCCATCGTTCGGGGTTAGCAAGTTTCCATTTTTGTTTACGAGAATAGGTCATAATAAAAACGCCCATGACAGCCTCGCTGAAAACATCAGGGCGCACCATGCGCGCACACCACGCGCTCGCTCGTCACGAGTCACGGAGAAACAAGTTGTGGTTAATACAGGTAAACGGTCGTACTAATATAAATTAGTTGCGCTGATTATAACATGAGATAGATATTAGTAAAGAAGATATTTAATCCGAAAATGTCCCGTCATTCTTATATATATATCGGGACATTTCGGATTGATGTGTCCGCAGTATTAAATAACTATTGCGGACGTTTCGATATTGCGGTACATTGTCGGAAGATATAACCGATACTCGAGGACGAACAATATGGAAAGCTTAAGGATGCAGGCGAACGAGCATGCGGAAAGGGCGGTGCGTCTCTTTAGATGGGCGACTATCATCGGCGAGGCAGGGCGGCTCGGTCACATGCCGTACCATCAGGCGGAAGAGATCTCGGCGAAGATAAACCGGCAAGCGGTCGAAGAGTCGAACAAAGCGATCGGGCTGCGGCGTCAGCTGGCTGTGGAATGGATGTCTTCCTCGAACCGCGCCGGCACGCGCGCGTAAACGGTCGTGCCGTTGCCCCGCGACGATTCGATCTCGAGCGAACCGCCGACGAGCTCGGCGCGCTCCTTCATGCCGAGCAGCCCCATGCCGCGATCGTCGCCCGTCAGAACGGATTCTTTACTGGCGTCGAATCCGACGCCGTCGTCCTCGACGATGAGCACGATCGAATCGCCGCGCCGCTCCAGCAGCACGTAAACGTTGCCCGCGCCGGCGTGCTTGGCGATATTGTTCAGGGCTTCCTGCCCGATCCGGTAAAGATTGATCTCGGTTTCCGGCAGCAGCCTTTGACCGTCGAAACCGATCTGCTGAAAATGAGCCGGCGTCTTGAAATGCTTCGACCATTCATTTATGTAATCCCTCAGCGCCGCCGCGAGCCCCAGATTGTCCAGCACGGACGGGCGCAGCTCCCACGCCAGAAAATCGGCTTCGGCGTCCATCCGATCGACGATCGCCTGCAGTTTGCCGAGTTTTTCGCTCAACCGCGCGTCTTCGCCGTTTTCTTCCGAAATCGCGTGCAGATGCAATTGCACGGCGGTTATTTGCTGACCGATGTGGTCGTGGATCTCGCGCGCGATGCGTTTCCTTTCATCCTCCTGCGTTTGAACGATTTTCCGCAACAGCGCGACCCGCACCTGCTCCGACTCCTTGCGCGTGACAACCTCGAGGCGCAGCGATTCGTTCGATTCGCTCAATTCGCGCGTGCGCTCGCCGACCTTCATTTCCAGAATGTCTTTCGCCTCGCGCAGCTGATCCTGAAACCGGATGCGCTCGGTGACGTCGCGCGCGATCTTCGCGTAGCCGGTCAAGGTCCCCTCGTCGTCGTAAAGCGGAGTCTTCACGCCGGAAGCGAAAAAGTAGCCGCCGTCTTTGCGAACGTGCCAACGCTCGTCCTCGGCGCAGCCTTCTTCGCGCGCGGTGCGCATTTCATGCTCCGGAACGCCGTTCGCGCGGTCCTCTTCGGTGAAGGTGATGGCGGTCTTCTGTCCGATCGCCTCTTCCGGTTTGTAACCGAAGATCTTCTCGGCGCCGACGTTCCACGAAACGATGCGCCCCTCGGTGTCGCACACGAAGATGGCGTAGTCTCTGACGTTGTCGACCAATTGGTAAAGCAGCTCCCTGCTCCAGCCGGTTTGCTTTTCCACACGAGTATAAAGTTCGTCGTTCATGAGCGTCCGTCCTTTCGAAATTAAAACCAGCCGACGAAAACGAACCACGACCCCGGTTTGAATTTTGATTTAACAAATTCTAACCATACGCCCCTTTCGCATAAAAATCTAGACCGTCGGTCGCCGCTCTGAATCGAGAACGATTTTATTTCGCGGACGCGGGCCGATTCGGTTCCGTTCATTACATAACGGCTCGCAGGACGGCTTCAAATTTCTGCAGGAAACATCAAATAAATCGACGGCGATGACGGTCGCTCCGGCGCTTTTATTTTTTGTTTTAACAATTCGATTTTTAATAGCTGAGCGCAACGCTACTGGCCGGTTTTGGTATAAACCAGATATTCGCCTCCATTGTCGCACACAATTACCCAACCTGATTTTAGATGAGCCGATTTAGCGTATTCGTTATCTTTATTGATCCCGCTAATAATAATGTCGAATTGAGACTGTACCTGGCGTTTTAGCGTTGAAAGCAGCATTTTGCCAATGCCTTTATTCTGATAATCCGGGTGTACTGCAGCTTGGCACTGATAAACGTAGCGAGCCCCGGGAAGAGTGCCTGCTGCGATTTGCAACTCGGCTGTTTTACGTCTAATCCTGCCAATTTCCTTTTCAAAAAGGCTGTTTATTAAATAGTAGCCGACGACTGTGAAATCGTTTCTGGCTACCACCACTTCATTTGCTTTAATAAGTGAAATAATCTCATCGCGGCTAAAAGCGTACCGAACGAATCCCTTTTGAAAGTTTCCTTTTTCGAAAGCGTTGACCCATAACAAATTCAACGAAACTATTTGATCGGAGTCAGAGATTTGTGCGGTGTTATATTGAATAACATCCGAATCATTATCAAATGTGATCGAAACCATTTGAATAACCTCTTGATAAAAAGATTGTGGTTGAGTAGTGGAGATTTTATGCCAGGACGAACATTAAATCAAGAAAATTTTGTTATTTTGTTTTTGATTTCATTAAATTGAAAGAGGAAGTCGTCGAATGAATCTACAATTAAAACGATTGCGCCCGCTTTGCGCAGTTCATCGTGTTTGGCGAGTTGCTCGGTACTGGGCTTTTTACCGAGCTGCTTTACTTCAATGAAGACGATGTGGCCGCGGACGATGGCGAAGCGGTCGGGAGTACCGGTCTGCGAGAGCTGCATCCAGTACGGGTCGTAATCGATCCATTTTTGAAGCGTTTTATTGAAGTAGGATTTAACGACTTTGACTTTGCCGGAATTGAGGCGGTCGTTATAGATTTTGTGGAGGTCGAGCCATTCGGCGATAGAAGAGGATAAAGGCGTCTCTTTGATGGTCAACGCCTTTTTAGTGAACAGATTGCCGGAAAGGTTTTTATTTTTCATTTATTCCGATTGATGAAAAGCCGTCGCGCGGCTTCGAACTTCTCTTTTCCGAGCCGTTTCGCTTCGCACAGATCGCAGAAGCGCGCCGTCGCCTTCAATCGATGGCGCAGGCATTTATCGGCGTTCGTTTTCATGATTGAATCGGTCGAAATTCCTTTTCGCATCGATAAACCGGATGACGGCGCAAACGATTAGCATCAGCGCCGGCGTTAAATTATCTGCTAATTCCAATAATTCCCTGTTCATAATCTTTCGGTGCGGGCGCTTCAGCCGCCCTCGATGATCAAATGCGGCAGCAGTCGGTCCCGAAAGACCTTCAGTTTTTGAGCCGATTGCGGCACCGTGACGCCGTTCTGGTAATACTGCGCGCCCGACGCGACCAGATCGGCGAAAGCCTCACGAAAATCGTTTAATTCGCATTTCCCTGCCAGAATGTCGGCTTTAACTTCTCCAAGACGTTTATAGGCTTCGAGCTGCTTATCGAGCATGAACTCGAGATCGAGATAGATCTGCCAGGCCCCTTTCCATAATTCCGCCGGCGGCTTGTCCGGCACGAGCTCACGAACCTTCAAAACCCAGGCATCGAAAAGATTTTGCAAAGATTGTTCGGTGATCGGCTGCGTGTCGGGAAGAGCTGCGGCGTCATTGAACCAATCGGTAAAATCCGGCTCGGATACAGCTGCCGAATCATTAGGGATTTTCCCTATATCCGAAGGCGAAATTGTTTCTTCCGTGTCGATTAAAAATGTCCCGTCGTGGTCGTTGATTTCAAAGGACTTAGTAGGGCGAATTTCGCCCGTTTTCAAATTATCGGACTCAAATTCCGAAAAATGTCCCGTCGGTGTTTCCGCCGCTTCGGAAGTGAAATCGTTAGCCGTTTCGAGCCAAGATCCTTTGTCCCAAACGCGCGGCGTTTTCACGTCGCGCCGCTCTTCCTTGACGATCTCGACGGCGTAGGTCAGATGGTCGAATCCGGCTTCCTCGAGGCGGCTCAGTTTTTCTTCGAGCTTTTGCTCGCCGGCTTCGATCACTTCCGTGATTTCGCCGGTTTTGAGAATGTGCCAGACCGAATCGTAAACGGGCGGCACGTCCTTTTCGGGCGTCAGCATGGTGCCGACCGTCCCGAACTGGTTCGTGATGATATGGTTTTCGCGGTTCTTGCGGTATTTGATATAAACGGAAGGCTCGAGCTCTTCGCGGCAGATGCGCATCAATTGTTCCATCAGCATCGAGTCGAGCATTTTGTCGGTCCGGTCGAATTTTTGCCCTTCGGAAAGCGTTTTCGGCTGGTAGCCGCGCAGCGGCGGGCAGTCGGGATTAGATTCGAGAAAGTTTTTCGCCTGGCGCCGGATCTCGCGCAATTTTTGAAGATGGCCTTTGTTCCATTCGCGCATGTTGACGCTGCCGAGGATTTTCGGCACCCATTCGAGAATGTGCGGCGTGTAGGTCGTCGGGTCGTTCTTTTGCCTGAGAGCGTCAAAACGCCCGCGCTCGATGCCGATCAGATCGAAAGCCAAATTGTTCTGCCATTCGAGCAATTTCGCTTTATGGCGCGAAATCATTTTTTGAAGCGACTCGGCTTTCGCGCCCTTGCCGACCCGCATCTGCATTCCGATGTCGAGATTCGTCGCCTGGAACGGCTTTTCGTCGTAGCGCGACAAAACCAGCAGGCAGTCGAAAAAATGGCGCAGCTTCGGAGGAAAATTGAGCCACGCCAGAATCGAATTGACGGCGGCGGTCGAATACAGCAGCCGATCGTTGGCGCCTTTGAAAGATTCGTGCACGAGCTGCCAGTTGTCGGGCAGCTGGCTTTGAGTCAAAGAAACGAACGCGCGCGAGGCGCCGCGGGCGACGGCTTCGTCTTTTTGAGATTGTTCTTTCGGCGTCCGTTCCTGAACGCCGGCAAATGCGTTCATATTTAAGCCGCGAATTGTAAGTTGTTCCGGTTGCTCACTAGATAATCGTCGAACCCTTTGAAAAGGCGATTCCACGATAATATTCTGGTTTTCAAATTTATTTTTTCGAGGGTCAAAACTAATCGGTCGCGCTGGCGGCGCACCGCCTCGTTCGTCGCGGCGTCCATGTCGAACGCGATCTTGACCGTATCGAGATTCGGGAACGCGTCTTTTAAGACCGAGCCGAAGTCTTCGCCGAAGCAGGTGACGCCGACGAGTCCGACGGTCGGCACGTTCGAGTAAGCCGCGATGATGTTCGCCTTGAGCGCGCCTTCCGTCACGATCGCCTCGCGATACATGTGCCGGTACGAAAGATGCCCGGCTTCGTTCGTGATGTTGAGCGTCGCGAAATGCGGCGGCGTGCCGGACGAGGCGCCGCGGGGCTTGTCGGCGGACGAGATCATCAGGTATTTCGGCGCGCGGTCGTCGTCGCGGCGCAGCTGCAGCGCGACGATTTTGTGTTCAAAGTTTCTGATCGGAACGAGGTAGCCGGTCGCGCCAAAGTAATCGACGAAATGCCAGGCGAAGTTGCGGTAATAAAATCCGGGCACGTTTCGAAGATCGAAGTTTTGCGCGAGCAGGCGGCAGACTGTGCGCGAATAAACGCCGCCCGGCATCGAGCGGTAGCCGTGCAGATGAATGTCGGTTTCCGACAATCCGCGGGCGAAGAGCTCGGCGCGATGGTCGTGCGACAAAACGAGGCTGCGCAAAAAGGCCGTGTAGATCGCGTCCTTATCCTTCACTGAAACTGAAGCGCTCGGAAGTTGGTCGGGCGCTTTTTTTATTGCCGGTCTCGGGCGCGGCTTTTCGTCGGTTTCTATCAAAACGTGAACGTAGCCGCCGTCCCTGCCTTCCTTGACGCCGCCGGCGGCGATGCGGCGACAATATGCGAGCGTGCCGTCGTCGCTGACCTTGCAGTTGTCGGGCTTGCCGCAGATCGGGCAAGGTCGTTTTTTGCTGACGCGAAGATAACGAACTTCTTTTTTCATATTCCTTTTCTCATAAAGACTTTGCCGTGCGTATAAGTTCGGCGATGTCGGGTGCGGCGAATTGCGCCGGTTTGACGCGGCTTCTTAGTCCGCTGCTTTCCGGGTTTACCGACGCCTTGAATCTGCGTGTGCCGAATTCTTTCGCCGTCGTCGGTAGCGCCGAAATTTCCGAACATTGCCTGAACACCTAAAAGAGCGGCTAAAACCGATGTTTTTCTCATAAACTTTTTAGAAATGTCTTTTCTGCTTCGTTTTGCAAAACCTGCAGCGCCGCTCGAACCACGCGTAGCCCGCCCTTCCGAGGATCGGCATCGTTTTGTATTGCCAACCAGTGAACCAGTGGTATTTTCTTCGGCAAAACATTTGGAGCAGATAGCGCATGATTATTTTTCAAAATTTAGTCGGCGACGGATAGTTGTTTTTTCGACAGAAAAACAAGTTGACTATTTCGACAATTGCGCGCGGACCGCACAGTCCTTCGATTCGAGCAGTTTCCGCAAGGCGACGGTGCGTTCGGGATTGCGGGGAACGGTGTCGCAGATCTGCCGCGCCAGATCGCCGAACGGTTTAGAAATCCTTTGCAGATGTTCGGGCAGATGTTCGTAGACAAAAAATTGCAGCAAGTATTCGTTTTCGATTTGTTTGTTTTCTTCTGGCATAAATTTAATATTTAGCGTTGACCGCTCCGCACCAGTCGCAGGTCCGCGCGCCGGCTTCGCCTTCCTTTCGCCGCTGCGTAGGCGGCTCGATGTTTCTGCAGCACTCGTCGCAGATAGCGTACAATTTCCAGGTTTTGCCCCAATCGATCGAGACTCTGACGCCGAGGATCGGACGCCGCGGACGAGAGAGGATTTCTGAATTTAATTCAGAAATCCTCTTCCGCCACTGCTCAGCAATCTGTTCGTTGTAAACTTTGGCGACTCGCATACTTGACTCAAAATCGTTTCGGATAAATAATCACTGACAAATAACTCCGTTTGCTTTTTGTTTTAGTCGACTAAAGATCTAACGGTGTGGAATGCAAAGAGTCGTTTCCTTATTGGCTTGGTGACGGCTCTTTTACTTTTAAACCTCGTCCGAGAACACATATTCGAGCAGCGCTTTGACTGCGCCGAAACAGATCGCGATAAATAAAACAAAAAATATTGCTTTCATTTCTTTTCTCCGTACTCGATCACGTAATCGCCGTCGGCGATCGCCTGGCGGATTTTCGTGATGATCACGAAAGCGTGTTTGTGGTTTTTGTAACCTTCGCCGCTCGTGGCGATCGTTTCGCCGTTGGCGGCGCGTAAACGCCAGCGCCATTCGCCTTTTTCGTCCTGATAAATTTCGAATTTCATACAGCCCTCAGTTTCTTTTCTTCCGCGTCGCCGAGCTCGCCGAGCCGGTGCAGCACCGCCGCCTTGATCTGGTTGTTGGTTTCCTCGTTTGCGGCGAGCTTCGCCAGCACGAGATGGCATTCTTCTTTGGTCACAACCTTGTCCGAGAGCGCCTTCAAAATCTCGCTCAAGGCTTCCGCGTCGGAGTGGATTTTTTCGAGGATCTTTCCCGACAGATCCGACGCCGGCAGGTGAAGCCGGCGCGATCGCACATAGATCGCCGTCAGGTCGTTCAGCCATATCTCGACCGGCGCGTTCGTGCGGCAGCCGATCCTAAAGAGCGCTCTGAAGAGCGAATACGGGTCCTGGTAATCTCCGTTTTTAATGCGGTTGAAATGCGAACCGTCCTTGTCGCCTTCGCGGGCAAAATCAGCCTCGTTCCCGGACAGTACTTTGAATGTTTCGTCGCTTCTCGGATAGGTTTCTCTCGGCATAACTCAGAAAAAAGTCAAAAATATTGAGTGAAAAGCTCAGCTTGTTCGTTTAGCTTTGAATTTAGACGGTTCACCCCAATCAAGCCGCCAGCTTTAATCTGCTTGATTGTTTAATCTCTTTTTGCTGATGCTCCCGCAAAATACTACGGACAGCATCCATTTCAGAAGAAAAATTGTTTTTAGTTGAATACTCTGAAAGCCATTCATTCATTGGTTTGGGCAGTCGTAAATGATGGCTGACCATCTCAATTTTTGATTGTTGTTTTCCCATACATTGGGATAGTACTATCTAGTACTAAATTTTGTCAATTAAATTCGTTGGAGATAATTTATGGATGTGGTATTTATTAGTACCAAAATGGCTAAGTCGCAATTTAAAATGTATTTGTCGGATGAATTAGTCGACCGGCTGAAGTTAGTTGCTGAGAAAACGGGTCGGTCAAGCGGTCAGGAAGTAGCGGAAGAAGTTTTAAGTCGCTATTTGAGCGTTTGGAGCGCTCTAGAGATCGAATTTCGTAAAGCATCCCTCGACCAGCTCCACGATGTTATCGTGAAAAAGGGAGAACATACATTAAATATTCAAGCGAAATCTCCGGCTAAAGAAAAATTAAATTTCGGGAAAAAGCCTCGAAAGAAAAAATCGAAAGATTCTCAGCTAGAAGCCGAGTTGGATGCAATCATCGACAACGAAGAGAAAAAAGAATAAAGGAAATGAACCTATTTATCCCAACCATTCTAAAGTTCTTACCTGACTGGAATAAACGAATTCATACCGAACTCGATGCAATCAAGTTCTGCGATCGTCATAAAATAATTCTTCATGAAACCGAAGCGATCGACGACTTGGGAGAATATAGATTTTATCGAAATCGACACTGCATTCTAATCCATAAATACATAGAAAATAATTACCGTCCTTGGGTTCTCTGGCACGAGATCGCGCACTTCATTCTACATCCGACCACCGCGGCGAGCTTTTGCGACAATCAAACAAAACACAAAATCGAGAAAGAGGCGCATTTTGTCGCGGCATTGTCTTTAATGCCGACTTATATTGTGGAATTAAAAACGGTTCGTGAGCTGCAATACGATTTTGGCTATCCAAAAAGATTCATTTTCCTTCGCAAGGAAGTGCATGATTTATACGGGAGATAAATAAATGGAAACTTTAACGATATACGCTAAGAGCACCTCCGGCGAGCATTACACCGTTGCATTCACATTCTTCGACAGCAAGGTCAGAATATATTGCAATTGCGCAGCGGGTAAAATCCATCAAAACTGTAAGCACAAAGACAGTTTCATAATAGGCGACGCCTCACTGCTGCACGACACAACTCAAACAGACTTATTCAATGATGTTTGTTCCAGAATTAAAAATTCGAGATTTAATATTGAATATCAAAATCTGCTTTCTGAGATAGAAAGAATAGAAAAACAAAGAAAAATGCTTCAACTTGAGATCGGGCAGATCAAAAAGAAATTTTATCAACGATTAAATGAAGGAATCTAAACTATGAAAACAATCATCCCCCTTTTACTTATTCTTTTCTGCATATCCGGATTCGGACAGACTTCTAAAAGGACCGTTGAGGCTCTACAAAACCAAGCAAAAACCTTTAAGAAAAGCGATAAGTATCAAATTACCTACGATAAATTCAAAGACATAACCATCGTTCAAACCGAAAAATACTTAATTCCTTATTTTGGGGTAAATGTCGCGTTCTCATTTCCGGGAAAAGAAATGTCAGAGCGACCGGAAGCCGTTGCACTCGTATACACCGCGTATGGTCAGCGCGATTGGCGGTATTTGAAGGACTCGAATTTGATATTGCTAATTGATAACGAGCGCGCCGATCTGGGCCAAGGTGTTAGAGACAGTGGATTCGCCAGCGGGATGTTCGGCGAAACGATGACGAAGGAAAAACTCGTTTACAAATTATCGCTCGACACTCTTGAAAAGATGTCAAAAGCTAAGTCCATCGAATTCCAGATCGCAAAAGACGAAGGTAAGTTTAACTCCGCGATGCTCGAAATGTGTAAAAACTTTTATCAGCTGACGCTTTTATAAATTAAGCGTAATACTGGATTTAAGAGAAGCTTCCCGGCTTCTCTTTTTTTTGTTTTAAATTTCGCTTGACATATAGTACTAATTGGTACTAAGATTTTTTCACGATGAAAAGCGGATCAGAAAAACCGGAACAAAAGCGCGCGCCGAAAGTTTGGCGGCATCTTTACGACAAAGAGCCGCGGAAATCGGTTTGCGGATGCCCGTTCGGATGTTTAGACAGAGACACGCACAGAACGCTTAGCGGTTTAACCGGGCGTCGCCGCCGGTCGATCCTGTCAAATCCGAGCTTCGATCCGATGACGCTTTAAAAAGTTCCGCTTCCCTATCGGAAGATTCGGAAGCAGAAAAGCGGAGCGGTCTTTGGGGGTGATTGGCCGCTCCGCGAATTGAAAATCATTTGGCGGGTGCGTCCGGAGCTATAGGAAATCAGAGGCGGGCGCGAAAGCCGGGATCGAGCGGTTCCGGGACCCGCCGCCAATTTGAAAATTTATGGCGAGATCGAACTAGGCTGACAGAGCACGACACGCAATCTCAAAAGACGGAGCGGAGCCGAAAACGTAGGCGTAGATGTGACGATGTCTGCGAGACCGAGCAATGCCGAAAAGCACGATTAATCGTTCGATTTCGCCGCCAGTTTGAAAACGGTCGGGCGCGGAGTGGCTTCGAATTCGCGTCCATCAAGATCGAGAAGCAAAGTCGGAAGAGTGAAATAAAAAATAATGGTTCAATTCCCGACCGTTTTCAATCAGTCGTTTTGACAATTTGATCGTCGAGCCGAGCATCACGATCCTCCGGGGTATCAAACGGAATTCGAATCCTGTCTTCTTCAATCAGTATTCATTCCCCATTCGTGATGTTTCGCCTGGCGATTCAATCGTCCAGACCTCCATAAGAGGTTACTTTATTTGAAAAGGAGATCCCGTTTTCTAGATTTGGAGCAAAGAAATACTTGCTAAAAACAGGCGTGCGCCGGCTTACCGTCAGAAGTCTCGCCGGCGCACAACCCCTTTTCAAACCAATAAATTTTATGAGAACGAAACGCAAACGAAAACCGAAAGTACACATCGCGCCGATGTGGTTTCAAAAGTTGTCGAACGGCTTTTTCCGATGGATCGAGCGCAGAGGTTTATAACGAGGTGATTTATGGATTTAGTGAATTTTGTAAAAGAACGCGACGAAGCTTTACGGTCGCTCGACGAAATCAAGATTCGAGAATACGCAATTAAATACCGAGTTCCGCTGCCGCAGAACATTCAGGTATTTTGGGCGGCTGTTCATAAAGCCCGACTGGCGTCGAACGGAATCACTGAACAAGAAAAACAAATCAGCCGAGAATGGCTTACCCAAAACGGCTTTCAACCTGAATTTTTAGGAGTAAATTAATGACGCAACAATTAGCAATCCGCGAAAATAACCAGCTCGCGCCGTCGGCGTCGGAATTCGCCGTCATGAAGGAACAGGCGTCGATGCTGATCAAATCCAACTTTTTGCCGCAGGCGATCAAGACGCCGGAACAGGCCGTCGCGATCATCCTGACCGGGCGCGAGCTCGGCATCGGCACGATGCAGGCTTTGAACACGATCAACGTCATCTCCGGCAAGCCGACCGTCTCCCCGCAGCTGATGCTCGCGCTGATCGAGCGCAGCGGGCAGCTCGAAAACATCGTCGTCAAAACGCACAATTCGCCGGACGGTACGGTCGCGCAGGTTTCCTGCACGATGAAGCGCAAGGGGCGCACCGAGCACACCGAGTTTTTCGGCACGAAGGAAGCGAACGCGCTCGGCCTGCTTTCGAAAGACAATTACCGCAAACAGCCGGCGGTGATGTTCCGCTGGCGAGCCGTCGCCGCCTGCGCGCGCGTCGTCTTCCCGGACGTCATTCTCGGCATTTATACCTTCGAGGAAATGGGCGCCGAAGTTTCGATCGGCGACAACGACGAATTGACGATGATGCCGGCGGAAGAAACCTCGAAGCCGATCGTCGTCAAGATGCCGCAGAAACCGGTCGAGCCGGAAGCGATTCAAGCCGAGCCGGTCTTCGAAGAGCCGCAACAATCGCGCACCGACGAATTACAGCGGCAGCGCGAGCAGAACAAAGCCGTCACTCCTGAAACGAAAGGTCGTCTGCTGGCGGAAGGCGGATTCGTCGCCCGGAACAATCTCGGCTACGAAGTGACCGACACCGAAGACGCGGAGATTTATCAGATCACACAGGTCACGGAGCTCGGCAATAAAGTGATCAAGTGCACGTGCGCGAATTACGTCGATTCGTACAATCACGGCGCGCCGCACTGGCGATGCGCGCACATTCACGCGCTTTCGTTTCATCATCAACTTCAAAGGCAAGCCGCATGACTGAAGATTGCAGAATCGTTTTATTTGAGAAAAACGGCAGTGTCGCCGCGCTCGCGCTGTATGTCGACGGCAAAAGCGGAACGCTCGGCTTTTCGGGCGTGAATGCGAAGAGGGCGATTCACATGATCGCGCGCGGCGCGCTGCCGCCCGTCTGCAATCAGAATTTCGATACTCGCGGCGAAGCGCTCGTCAATTTTACGATTCGGGTCAGCGAATCGCTTCGAAACGGCTGGCAAATCATTTATCACGGAGAACCGAATATCGGATAAACGCATGGCAGAACAAACTTTAGAATGCCCGAAATGCAAAGAAGCGGATTTGAACTTTGAAATCGAAACCGAGCGCGATGACGACAACATCTGGTACAGCGCCGGATTGATCGCCGACGAACGGCAATGCGATTGCGAATTTTCGGACGCAGAAATCACGGTTTTGGAAGGCGACGCTTCTTTCGTTTACGCGGAAGGCATTCACAACTACGAACCGTAAGGAGGATTTTATGGCAAAGGAAACAGATTTCGATAAAGAAGACGCGGGAGGATATAAAGCGCCGGAAGCCCGGGAAAAGATCGTCGAGGCGCTCGAAGCGATTCATTATCAATCCGCGAAACATCTCGTCAAAAATTCCGGCGTCTCGATCGACGATGTTATGGAAATCGACCGGGCGATCGGCGCGGACGATGAGATTGCGAGCGAGCTGGTCGGCGGGATCACTGTTTATTTCCTCAAGGAAAATAAACCCGAGGGCAGGCTTTATAACACCGGCGAAAATTCCTTCGCCGTCAAGTCGAGCGAGGATGAGCCGGCAGCTAAAAAGCGCGTGCCGCCGGTCCGTAAATCCAAAGTCACTCCCGAAACGGTCGAAGAGCTGGCGTTCGAAGGTTTGGACATTCCGGAAGCTGCGATTAGGTTCGGCATTTCACCGAACACGGCGCGGCTGTACCTCGGCACTATAAAACCCCGACTCGATCTTTTCGAAGCTTGGAAGCGCGGCAAAGAACGCCGCAAGCAGCTCGTCGCGTCACTTTCCCCGGCGAAGGTCGAAACGAAATCGGAGGAAAAAATGAATCGGGATCATTATGAATTTAACGAAAAAGAAATTCACAAATCTTGCGGTTACGTGAAAAAGTCGCCGGCATGTGAAGAAGCGAACCAACCGGCATCCGGCGACGAGAAGGTAAATTTGTCGCGCGAAAATCTCGCGGAAATCTTGGAGCTCAGCGACGAGCAGTTCGAGCAGAAATTCAACCTGTCGAAAGAACTGATGCCGCCGATCGAGACTGAAGAGAACTTTCTCGAAATTCCGGACCGGCAGATCGCGCTGCGCGAGCGGCAACCGGTTTTGTCGTCGTTCACGATCGCCGTCGCCGAAAGAGTTCCGCAAGGTAAAACCGGTAGTTCTGACTTCCCTTTCGAGTTCAGCAACCAGGTCGAATCCGTCCCGGCGCATTACCGCTCGGTCACGTTGTCGAACGGGAAGAAAATATTTATGTCGGACGACATAAATATTTTTGACTTGAAGCCGCACGAAGCGAAGTTCTGCGCGGCGATCGTGGAGTTGATCGACGAATTCGAAAGTGCCGCTAAATGAAAAGAGCCCGGCGCCACCGAGTCGGGGGATCGGCGCGGGGCTCTTCGCCAGCGGTCAGATCATTTGCCTGACCGACCGCAAAGCTAAAAGAATAAAGTCGGAGTCAGTGATGATTTTCAGAAAAATAACGGGAATAACGCTCGCGCTTAAATACGTCCTGCGCGTACTGGCGGCGATCGTCGCATCCGGCGGAACGGTCGCCGTTCTGATCAATCTGCTGCCGTACGAGCTGGCGACGGCGATCGGGCTGGCTGCGGGCGCGGTTTTCGGCAGCGTCGCCGTTCTCGGCATGAAAGGAATCAAAAATTATTAAGAGGGTTTTATGTCACGAAAGGAACTTTTAGAGCAATTATTAAACGACGCCGACGACGAATCGACGAAAGAACGTCTCGACCGGCTCGAAGCGAAACTCGATATTTTATTGTCGGCGATCGTCATCCGGCAGAAGGACGCGTGCGAAATCGCCGGCATCACGCAGGCGACGGCGCGGAATATGGCGCTGCGCGGCGAGCTGCTGCCGCTCCAAGCGGACGGCGGCAAGGCGAATTATTTGACTTTGGAAACGACGGCGAAGTTGAAGCCGCGAAGGCAAAAGAGAAAACCGATCAGACGTTAGGTCTTTTGAATGATTATATTAACTATATTGTTGTAGTGCTTGCTAACGTCCAAATACCGAATATTCTGGTTTTTTCTGGCACTTTCAAGTTTGTATAAAACCTTTTCGCAATAGCCAGGAGTATACATCGAGAGTTCGGTCAAATGATCATAAATTTCACGAGACGGCGATTTCCCTTCCTCACCTGAAAATTGAACAATTTGACGAGTAGGTTGCAGGTGGTTTTGCTGATCATCATTATTGAAGTAATTCAGCAATGATATATAAAAAAGTTTTTCTTCACTCCATTTAATGGAATCATGGGCGATTTTTACGTTTTGTCGTAAAGCCGCCCTGACGTGCTCATCTTTGACCCTCTTTAAGAAGTAATCATCCATAACTTTTCTAAACGACTCTACATTCCCCAGTACATAAGACGTTTCAGATAAAGATTTATCGTTTAACTTTTTCATTTCGGAAGCGGTTTCAAGAAATAAATCGTTGTAAAAATTGTGAACGATTTCAAATTGCGTATAGGAAGGCTTAATGACTTCTCGAAAATAATCGCGCCGCCGCTCTCCGGTGAGAGTTTTCAAGAAGGGGATCATCTTCAAAATCGCGTCGAGGGATTTTAATGCGAGCTCTAGAGTCATGGCTTTAAGTAAGCTGTTTTATCGTGAATAAAACTGTTTGATAGAAACAATAAAAAGTCCAGATAGCACCCAAGATAGTACCTAAAGCAAAAAAGACGGGTTTTGATGCCCGTCTTCTTCAATATTTATGGTGATCCGAGAAGGACTCGAACCTTCGACCCAATGGTTAAAAGCCATTTGCTCTACCGACTGAGCTATCGGACCACTTTTCAAATTGAGGTTTTGTTTCGAACCTCAAACCGAAACAATGATTCTACATATCGAAATCGAACTTTGCAAGCGCGATGTGAAAGAATTCTCAATATTTTTTAACTTTTAAACCAGCTCTCCATCACCGAGTCCCGCAAAATGATGGTCTGGTCGCGCTCCGGTCCGGTCGAAATCAAGCCGATCTCGACGCCGATCGAGCTTGACAAAAAATCGACGTAAGCGCGCGCTTTCGCGGGCAAATCCTCGATCTCCGTGATGCCGAGCGTTTCGCTTCGCCAGCCTTCGAGCGTTTCGTAAATCGGCTTGATTTTCGCCAGATCGTGCGAGACTGCCGGAAACGTGTCGATTCTGACGCCGTCGATTTCATACCCGACGCAGACCTTTATCTCTTCGAGCGCGTCGAGCACGTCGAGCTTCGTCAGCGCGACCGAATCGAAGCCGTTCAGCTCGGCGGCGTAGCGCGTCGCGACCGCGTCGAACCAGCCGCAGCGGCGCGGGCGTTTCGTGACCGAGCCGTATTCATTGCCGCGCTGCCGAATGAGATTCGCCATTTCCTCTTCCCGATCGAGCATTTCGGTCGGAAAAGGTCCTTCGCCGACGCGCGTCGCGTAAGTGCGAACGATTCCCAAAACGCCGGAAATGTGATGCGGCGGAATGCCCGCGCCGACCGCCGCGCCGCCCGCGGTCGGGTTCGACGAGGTGACGTACGGGTACGTTCCGTGATCGACGTCTAGCAGCGTCGCCTGCGCGCCTTCGAGCAGGATCTTTTTCTTTTGCTTTTTGGCTTCGGCCAGAAAATGCGAAGTTTCGGCGACGAACGGGCGCAATCTTTCGACGAGCGCCGAAATTTCCTCGAAAATCTCGTCCGAGCGCAGCGGTTCGCGCCCGTACAGCACGATGATGCGGTTCGCTTCTTCCAAATTGCGTTCGATGCGGAGCTTTAACAGTTCCGGCACGAGCGCGTCCGAAACGCGAATGCCGCGCCGGCCGGCTTTGTCTTCGTAAGCCGGACCGATGCCGCGCAGGGTCGTGCCGATCTTCTCGTTGCCGAGCCGTTCCTCAGACGTGTGATCGAGCGCGCGGTGATACGGCATGATGAGGTGCGCGCGCGACGAAACCTTCAGCCTTTCGGGCGTGACCGAAATGCCCTGCGACGTCATCTGATCGACTTCCTCGAAAAAAGCCTTCGGGTCGATGACCATGCCGTTGCCGAGCACGCAGGTCGAATCTTCGTGGATGATGCCCGACGGCAAAAGCCGTAGAACGAAAGCCTTATCGCCGACGTAAACCGAATGCCCGGCGTTATGCCCGCCCTGGTAACGCGCGACGATGTCGAAGCGGTCGGCGAGCAGATCAACAACTTTCCCCTTTCCTTCGTCGCCCCATTGAGCGCCGATTATTACAATAATCATAATTTCAGTGGTCGGTGGCTGGCGATCGGCGGTCAGTTAAATCAGAAAAAAATCCGACCTCCGACCTCCGTCCGCCGACCACCGCTATTTTCTCCATTCTTCGGCTAAAAGGCCGTAAATCGCTACGTCGTAAAACCGCGTGTGACGCCAGATCGCCTGCCGCAAAACGCCTTCGAGCCGAAAGCCGAGGCGTTCCGGCACCGCGCGGCTTTTCTTATTTTCGAGCGCGCAGCGAATTTCGACGCGGTTCATTTCCAATTCCGCGTGCGCGTACTCGATCAGCGTCCGGCATGCTTTCGTGACGATTCCGCGTCCTTCAGAATCCTTCGCGATCCAGTAACCGATCTCGGCGCTGCGGCTGTTCCAGTTCAGTTTAACGAGCCCGATCGTGCCGACGAATTTCTTCTCGAAAAAAATGCCGTAGCCTTCGCTCTTTCGTTCAGCCGCCAGTTTCAAATTCCGCGCGATAAACTCGCCGGCGATTTCCGGCGAGTAGTCGGGCGTCACCCAGTGCAGAAACGTTCGCAGGTGCTCGATGTTTGCCCGGACCGTGCGGTGCAGTTCCGGCGCGTCCGCTTCGCGCAGCAAGCGCATTTCGATTTTGTCCTCGTCAAGCGTGAAACTCCGCATTTCCAACGAAAAATTACCGTTTTGATCAACTTTTTCAACGGTTTTTGTCCTTCAATTTTTCGCGCCATTCGCGGGCGAGCATTGAATAAACCGCGTGGTCGACGAACCTCGTGTGCAGCCAGCCGGCTTCGCGCTCGACGCCTTCTTCAATGAATCCGAGCCTTTCGGGAACGGCGCGGCTTTTGATGTTTTCCGGCACGCATTTGATGACGATGCGGTTCAGGACCAATTCTTCGAACCCGTATTCGAGAAGCTTTCCGACCGCGCGCGTCGTCAGGCCTTTGCCGGTCGCGCTCCGCGCCAGCCAGTAACCGATTTCCGCCGATTTGTCGCGCCGGTCGATCGAATGAAAACCGGTGCCGCCGACGATTTCGCCGCGAAAGACGATATTCAAACCGATTTCGTCGCCGTCGGTCGCAAACTTCAAAAGCGTTTGTTTGTAATATTCGCGAACGCTGTCGAGCGAAAAACCTTCGTTGACCCACGGCATCCATTCGTGAAGATGGTCGTAATTTTCCATGACGACGGCGAACGCTTTTTCGAGGTTCGATTCGGACGGCAACGCCAGTTCCAATTCGTCGTCGACTTTCAGGCTGAACATATTTTATTTTCGGTTTTGAATCCGGCCGTCAGTCGGCGGAGCCCAAAACTTAACTTCTGGTCATCCGGTAAAGCTGCACGTATTTGCGCGCCGCGTTCTGCCAGGAATTGTCGATCGCCATGCCGTTCCTTTGCAGCTTTCGCCAGGCTTCTTTGTCGTGGTACGCAAAAAGCGCTTCGTAGATTTTTTCAAGGAATTTGTCGGCGCGGTATTCGCGAAACTTGAAACCGTTGCCGGTACCGTTGACCGCGTCCCAATTTTGGACCGTGTCTTCGAGCCCGCCGACCGCGCGGACGATCGGAATCGTGCCGTAGCGTAAGCTGTACATCTGATTGAGGCCGCACGGCTCGAACTTCGAAGGCATCATGAACATATCCGCGCCGGCTTCGATCCGGTGCGCGAGAGTTTCGTTGTAGCCCCGGAAAATCCCGACCTGTCGCGGCGCGTGATCGCGCAGGCGCTGCCAGAAATCCTCGTATTGCCGTTCGCCCGACCCGAGCGAAATGATGTAGGAGCCGGTCGCCAGTATTTCGGCGGCGACCGCCATCATCAGATCGATGCCCTTCTGCGCCGTGAGCCTGGTGACGTTCGCGAAAATCGGGCGTTCGAGATCGACCGGCAAACGAAATTCTTCCAACAGCCGCCGCTTGCATTCGCGTTTCCCGTCGAGATCCCCGGCGTCGAAATGCGCGCCGAGCTCCGGGTCGGTGGCCGGGTTCCAGACGTCGAAATCCACGCCGTTGACGATGCCGAAAAGCCGGTTCGCGCGCTGCCGCAAAAGCCAGTCGAGCCCGTAGCCGTTTTCCGGCGTCTGCATTTCGTGGCCGTAAGTTCTGGAAACGGTCGAAAGCGTGTCGGAAACCGCCAGCCCGGCTTTCATCGCCGACGCGTAGCCGTTAAAAGCGAAGGCGCTGCGCTCGAAATCCGACGAGAAGCCGAATTTCCAGAGCTCGCCCAAATCGAATCCGCCCTGATACGCGAGATTATGCACGGAAAAAACCGTCCGCGCGTCGCGCCAGTAAGCGTCCCAGTAACGCAGATACGCGATTTCGACCGCCGCGAAACCGCAGTGCCAGTCGTTCAAATGAACGATGTCGGGCGGCGCGCCGAGCCGTTTGAGAAGCGCGAGCGCCGCATGGTTGAAAAACGCGAAGCGCTCGTAATCCTCTTGGTAACCGTAGATCGAGTCGCGGTGAAAGTACGACGGCGCGTCGATCAAAAAAGTCGGCGCGCCGGAAGCTTCGGAATAAAAAGCCTTCGCCGGATACGTGCCGCCGCGCCAATCGACCGAAAGGTCGTCGATCGCCGTGCGCCACAGGTATTCGCCTTTCGTCTGCCAGTAGCACGGCGTGATTAAAAACGCGTCTTCGCCGACCTGCCGCAAAGCCTTCGGGAGCGCGCCCGCCACGTCGCCGAGACCGCCTGTTTTTGAATATGGAACCGCTTCCGCCGAAAGAACCGCAACTCGCAAGTGTTTTTTTCCCGTCAATATAAGTTGTTAAACCGTCATAAATTCTAACAAGACCGACCGGCTTTCGTCTATTTGCCTTTTAATTTAGTGGTCGGCGGTCGGTGGTCGGTGGTCGGTTGAAGACAATAGCGGCAACAGGAAGGCTCGACCTTTTCAGGATCGGTCACTGACCGCCGACCGCCGACCGCCGACCACTGTTCCCGACTGACATTGACTAACGGGCGGAAAAAAGTTAAACCAATTAAAGAAAAAACCCTTTCAAAAAGGACATCGCAGATTTTGCCAAACGAAACAGAGAACAATTCTTCCGGTCATGTGAACGCGGCGCTGCCGCTCGTCATCGTCAACCCGAAATCGGCGGGCGGCGCGACGCAAACGCGCTGGGCGGAAACCGCCGCCGATTTCCGCGCGCATTTCGGCGCTTTTCAGGTCGCTTTCACGAAGGGCGCGGGCGACGGCACTTTGCTCGCCCTGCGCGGCGCCGAACAGGGCCGCCGATTCATCATCGCCTGCGGCGGCGACGGCACGATCAACGAGGTCGCGAACGGCATCCTCGAATCGGGCGCCGACATCGAATTCGGCGTGCTGCCGTCGGGCACGGGCGGCGATTTCCGGCGCACGATCGGCATCCCGAACGATACGCGCGAAGCCGGCGCGGCGCTGCGCGGCGGCGCGACGAAACAAATCGACGTCGGCAAAGTCACCTTTACGAATCACGATAATCGCGAAACGTCGCGTTATTTTTTGAACGTCGCATCGTTCGGCCTGTCGGCGGCGATCATCGAGCGCGTCAAAACTTCGAACAAATTAGATTGGCTGCCGCACGACATCCTGCGCGGCAAAACGAGCTTCGCGCTTTCGACCTTGCAGGAAATTCTGGGTTTAAATTTCGAAACCGTGCGCGTGAAAATCGACGATCAGGAAGCTAAGCCCCTAAATACGATCAACTTCTGCGTCTGCAACTCGCGCTTTTTCGGCGGCGGCATGAAGATCGCGCCCGAGGCGGTCATCAACGACGGTTTTTTCGACGTCGTCAACATCGGCGACATCAAGACCGCGAAAATTCTATTGAAAGGCTACACGCTTTACCGCGGCTCGCATCTGAATTTGCCGGAAGTCAAATCGACGCGCGCCCGAAAAATCGAAGTTTCGCCGACGAACGACGAAGAAATTCAGATCGAGGTCGACGGCGAACTGCCCGGAAAGCTGCCGGCGACGTTCGAGATTTTGCCGAAAGCATTGAAGGTCCGCGTGCCGAAGCAATGAATTTTTAACGCGGCGGCGCGAAAACGCGCGGCGTTTTCAATCAGGCTTCTCGATCGCGAAAATTAAGCCTCCGGCAACGAGTTGTAAAAATAAAAAATCTTTGCGCCTTTGCGCCTTCGCGTCTTTGCGTTAAAAATTTAATTTATGAACGATTCTTTTTGCCAGCGATTGATCGATTCCTGCGAAAAACACGCCGCGCGCACCGCAATGCGGATCGTTGGCGATGAAACGGAAGTTTACGATTACCGCGAGCTTTTGCGGCAAATACGCGCCGTCGCGTACCGCCTGCGCGAAGAAAACGTCGCGTTCGGCGACCGCGTCGCGCTGATCGGCGAAAATCATCCGTGCTGGGCGATCGCCTATCTCGCGACGCTTTACCGCGGCGCGGTCTGCGTGCCCGTCGACCCGCACGGCGAAATCGAAACGATCACGAATTTCCTCGAAAACTCGGAAACGAAACTCGCCTTCCTCTCGCCCGGCGTGACGGAAAAGTTCGCGCAGATCGAAGAAAAACTCGGGCGGCATATCCCGTCGGTCGTCTGGCGGATGGAAAATTCGGCAAACGGTTTCCAGAAATTCGAGGACTGGGCGAGTACCGACTTCCCCGCCGCGTTCGCCGCCGAAACGCCGCCCGCGAAGGGCGACGATACGGCGCTTTTGATTTACACGAGCGGCACGACCGGCACGCCGAAGGGCGTTCCGCTCTCGCACGGCAACATCACGGGCGAGCTCGACGGCATCAACAAGGTTCTGCGGCTCACCGAAAAGGAAAAAATCCTGAGCCTTCTGCCGCTTTTTCACGTTTACCTGCAGATCGTCAACCTCTGGGTTTCGACGACTTACGGCGCGGAAGTCGGCTATTTGAAGGAAATGACGCCGGACGAGCTCGGCCGGGCGATGCGCGCTTTTCGGCCGACGCTTTTGACGACCGTGCCGCGGCTCTGGTACCTGTTCCACAAAAAGATTTTCGACGCCGTCGCCGAAAAACCGAAACCCGTGCAGACGCTTTTCAAATCGATGCTCGCGGCGAACGGTTTTATGCGCGACAAGTTCAAAATCAATCTCGGCGCGAAATTTTTCGGTAAAGTTCACGAATCGTTCGGCGGAAATTTAAGGTTCGCCGTGACCGCCGGTTCGCGTTTCGACGAAGCGGTCGCCGAAGATTTTTACAAGCTCGGCTTTACGATCATACAAGGTTACGGGCTCTCGGAAACGTCCGGCGCGGCGACGGCGACCTACGAAAACGACAATCGCGTCGGCTCGGTCGGCAAACCGTTTTTCAACGCTGAGGTCAAGCTCGACAATCCGAACGCGGAAGGCATCGGCGAGGTTTTGATCCGCGGCGCGATGGTCTTCAAAGGCTATTACAAAAACCCGTCGGCGAGCGCCGAGGTTTTCACCGACGACGGCTGGTTCCGCACGGGCGATCTCGGCAAATTCGACCCGGACGGGCATCTTTACATCGTCGGGCGCGCCAAAGACGTGATCGTTCTCCCGAACGGCAAAAACGTGCATCCGGAAGACCTCGAAGTTCATTACCTGAAGTCGCCGTACGTCGAAGAATTGGCGATCGTAGGGGTCGAAGATCGCTCGGTCGGCAGGGCGGGCGCGGAAAAACTGATCGCCGTCGTCGTTCCGGATTTCGAATATCTCAAACAGGAAAAAATCGCCAATTCGCAAATCTACGTGAAATACGATCTCGACAATCTCGGGCGCGAGCTGCCGGAATACCAGCGCGTCCGCGAATACATCGTGCGCGCCGAGCCGCTGCCGCGCACGGCGACGCGCAAGATCAAGCGCTTCGAGCTGCTCAAAGACATCAAGAGCGGCGAACTGGCAACGAGCGACAAACCGGCGGAAAAAGTCTGGAATTTCAGCCGCGAGGACGAGGCCTTGATCGATTCGAACGTCGGCCGGACCGTTCTCGAAGTCGTCCGCCGCAACGCGAAGGACGCGGAAAAAATCCACCCGCAGATGAATCTCGAAATCGATCTCGGTTTCGACTCGCTCGCCCGCGCGGAGATTTTCGCGGCGCTCGAAAACGCGTTTTCGACCGAATTCGAAGCGGACGAAGCCGCGCAGGCGCTGACCGTCGGCGACGCGATCGCGCTCGTCAAAAAGCACGTCGGCGAGATCGACGACGCGCGCGCGCTTTCGACGAATCTGAACTGGTCGAAAATCGTCCGTCAAGCCGACGACGACATTCCCGAGCTGCGCGGCGCGCTCAAAGACCGCCCGCTGTTCATCAGCTTCGCGTTCGCGGTTTACAAAGCCTTCAACCTTTTCTGCCGCGTGTTCATGCGCCTCGAAGTCGAAAACATCGAAAATCTCAAGCGTCTCGAAAAGCCCTTCCTGATCTGCCCGAATCACCAGAGTTTTCTCGACCCGTTCGTCCTGTGTTCGACTTACGATTTCGACCGGTTCCGCAACACGTTCCACGTCGGCGCGAGCTTTTTCTTTCAGAACGGTTTCATGAAGTGGGTCGCGAAAATGCTGCAGACCGTGCCGGTCGATCCCGACACGCAGCTCATGAAGGCGATGAAGGCGGGCGCGATCGGATTGAAACGCGGGCGAATCCTGAACATTTACCCGGAAGGCGAGCGCGGTTTCGACGGCGAGCTGCACGAATTCAAAAAGGGCGCGGCGATCCTCGCGACCGAGCTCGATCTGCCGATTTTGCCGGTCGCGCTCGACGGTCTGCACAAAGTCTGGGCGCGCCGCACCTGGCGCATCCGCCCGGCGAAGGTGAAGGTGCGCTTCGGCAAGCCTTTTTACCCGAAGGACATCGTGCCGTCCGACATGCCGGACGAGCAAAAGTACGAAGTCGTCATCACGCACCTCAAAAGCGAGATCGCGCGAATGATCGATGATTTACGCGAACAATAAAGATTTCGCCGGCGCCGCCGGCGCGGCTTTCGGTTTTTACAACCCCGCGGGCGATCCGGAAACGAGCCCGCCTCGGCTTTTAGAAATATGTCTGAAGAATACCCGATCGAAATAGACGATTTTCAAAATATGCTTCGCGGATTGCCGGCGGTGACGGAGGTTTCGAGCGGCATTCTAAGCCTCGCGGGGCTCACCGCCGACCATTTGCGGCTGATCGATTTTGCGCGTTTGCCGCACGCCGCGCTGCGGCGCACGAACGGCGGTCTGGAGGGCGAAGTCCTGGTTCAAATCGAATTCCACCTGACGCCCGGTTCGGAGGGTTGGGAAACATTGGAATTTCTGGCGTCGTTCGTTCGCGATCAGGCGCGCGGCGGCGAACCGCTTCAGCTCAGACCGTTCGCCCTGCCGCCGACCGCCGGCGCGGCGCGGCAGCTCGGGCACACGCTCCGGTTTCACCTCGACTTGTTTTTTCCCGACTCGGACGGCTCCCTCGAACCGATTCTGGCGAAAGTCGGGCAAATCGGTCAAAGCCTGAAATCCGCGATCGCCGTTTATCAAAGCGCGTTTATTTCCGAGCGTTAATAAAAAACGCCCGGTCGGGCGCGAGCGGCGTGCCCGGCGCGGCGAAATATTTCGTTTGATCGTCGAAAACCTCGGTTCGCAGCGGCGAAAATCCTCTAAAAACCATCGGCAAAATAAATTTCGCAAGTCCCGTTTCTCGAAAACGTTCTTAAAGTTAAATCTTTGAGGAGGAAATTTTCGAATTATGAAGGCTAATGTCTGGAAGTTTGTTTTAATCGCCCTCGGTCTGGTCATTTTCGCCGCGGCGCTCTATCTTTATCGACCGCCGGCGCCGAGCAATTACACGCGCGTCGCGGTGACGGGCGAAGCGCAGACGGACGCCTCGCCCGATACGGCGCTCGTCTCGTTTTCGGTCGTCACGCAGAACGCCGGCGCCGTCGCGGCGCAGCAGGAAAACGCGCGCAAAATCGAGGCGGTGATGAAGGCTTTGGAATCGGCGGGCGGCGCGCGGCAGGAAATCAAAACCAGCAATTACCAATTAACGCCCGAACAGGATTATTCTTCGGGCGGAATGCCGAAGATCGTCGGCTACGAGGCGCGCAATACCGTCACCGTTTCGACCGACCGGCTCGATCAGACCGGCGCGTTGATCGACGCGGCGACGCGCGGCGGCGCGAACTCGGTCGAAGGCATTTCCTTTAACCTGCGCGACGACAGCCGCAGCCGCGGCGACGCGCTCGGCACGGCGACCCGGCAGGCGATGGCGAAAGCCGAAGCGATCGCCGAATCTTTGGGCGGCAAAATCGTCCGCGTCGTCGAAACCGTCGAGGGCGGCGCGACGCCGACGCCGATCGTTTTATCGAACGCCACGACCGGCAATGTCGCGGCGAAACAGGAATTCCGCACGCAGATTCAAGCCGGCGCGATCAGCGTCCGCGGGCAGGTCACGCTCGTCGTCGAAATCGACGCGCCGCGAAAATAAATTGTCTTTGCATCGATTTTGCGCGAAAATAGGCGAGTAATTTTACTCGCCTATTTTTTATTACAGAGGGAAAGATATGAAAATTAAATTCTTTGCGGTTGCGGCGTTGATTTTGTGTGCAATTTTTACTCTTCAATCGCAAACTCCGCCGCCATCGGAGCTCGCCAAATACATTCAGGAAAATTACACGAAGCGCGAGGTGATGATCCCGATGCGCGACGGCGTGAAGCTGTTCACCGCCGTTTACGAGCCGAAGGACAAATCGCAGAAATATCCGATCATGTTCGACCGCACGCCGTACACCGTGCAGCCGTACGGCGCGGACAAATTCAAAACGCTGCTAGGTCCGAGCGAGCTGTTCACGCGCGAAGGCTACATTTTCGTTTATCAGGACGTGCGCGGGCGCTGGATGAGCGAAGGCACTTTCGAGAACGTCCGCCCCGACATCGACAATAAAACGCCGAAAGATATCGACGAATCGACCGACGCCTACGACACGATCGACTGGCTCGTCAAAAACGTCGCGAACAACAACGGGCGCGTCGGCATGTGGGGCATTTCCTATCCCGGCTTTTACACGTCCGCCGGCGCGATCGATTCGCACCCGGCGCTTCGGGCGATCTCGCCGCAGGCGCCGATCGGCGACTGGTTCAAGGGCGACGACATGCATCACAACGGCGCGCTTTTTCTCGGGCAGAATTTCTGGTTTTTCACCTTTATGGGTCAGAACCGCCCCGCGCCGACCGCCACTTTCGATTACCTGAAACCGTGGAACGGCCGCAAAACGCCGGACGGTTACGCCTTTTTCAGGGATTCGGGCGGACTCAAGGAAGTCGCCGACAGTTACGAAAAAAGCTACGGCTACCGCATCAAATTCTGGGACGACATGATGGCGCACCCGACTTACGATCAATGGTGGAAAGACCGCAACATCCTGCCGAAACTCAAAAACATCAAGGCGGCGACGATGACCGTCGGCGGCTGGTTCGACAACGAGGATTTATACGGCGCATTGCAAACTTACCAGCACATCGAACGCCAGAATCCCGGCATTTTTAACGTGCTGGTCGTCGGACCGTGGGATCACGGCGGCTGGTCGGGGCGCGACGGCGACTGGCTCGGCACGGCTTATTTCACGCAGAAGACTGGGCGGTATTACCGCGAAAATTTCGAGTTCCCCTTTTTCCAGCATTTTTTGAAGGATAAAGGCGACATTTCGAAACTTAAGGAAGTCAACCTGTTCGACACCGGCGCGCACGAATGGCGCGAATTCGCCGAGTACAATCCGACGAGCGGCACCGACACGGCGCTGTATCTGACGGCGAACGGCGGCTTGACGTTTTCGACCGACGCGCTCAAGGCGCCGGAAGGTTTCGGCGAATACGTTTCCGACCCGTTCAAACCCGTGCCCTATTCGCAGAAAATCACGAGCGGGACGACGCAGAGCTACCCGCGCGATTTCATGACCGAGGACCAGCGTTTCGCCGCCGCCCGTCCGGACGTTTTGGTTTTTCAAACCGAACCGTTGACCGAAGACGTGACGGTCGCGGGCGACATCAAGCCGTATCTGTTCGTCTCGTCGAGCGGCACCGATTCGGATTTCATCGTCAAACTGATCGACGTTTTCCCGGACGATTACGATTATCCGGAAACCGGCAACAAATCGGCCAACGGACAGCCCGAACGCGTCAAACCGCCCGAAAATTTCGCGTCGAGCGTCTTTCAGCCGGGCGGTTATCAAATGCTTTTGCGCGGCGAACCGATGCCGGCGCGTTTTCGCAATTCGTTCGAAAAACCGGAGCCGTTGACGCCGAACGCGCCGGCCCGGCTCGAATTCACGATGCCCGGCATCGCGCACACCTTCAAAAAAGGTCACCGCATCATGGTGCAGATTCAAAGCACGTGGTTTCCGCTCGTCGCGCGCAGCCCGCAGAAATTCATGGAAAACTACAAACGGGCGACCGGCGCCGATTTTCAAAAGGCGACCGAGCGCGTGTATTTCGGCGGCAAAACCGCTTCGATGATCGTTTTGCCGGTCATGAAAAAGTGAGTTTTGAGTTCCGCTTTCGGGCGGCCGAATTTGCCGAACGAACGAAACGCGCGGCAAACGGAAAGCCGCTTTCAGAGGCGGGGCTCAGACCTTTTATTTGAACTTTGCCGCGATTCGAAGCATAATGCCCCAATGAAAAAAATAAAATATTTCGCGTTGCCGTTTTGCCTGCTGTGTTTTTCGGCGGCCTGCTACAACGCGCCGAGCCCGAACACTTCGCGAACTTCGACGACCACGACCGCGCCGACCGCCGAAAAATCCGGGACGCCGTCGCCCGCCGCGTCCGCCTCGCCGGCGAAAAGCGGCGGTTTCGAACAGGCTTTGAGCGATTACAACGCGAAGAACTACGAGAAAGCGGAAAACGGTTTTAAGGAGGTCGTCGCCGCCGACCCGAAAAACGCGGACGCGCATTATTACCTCGGCAAAATTCATTACGACCGCAAAGATTACGAAACGTCGCTGCCGCATTTCGAGCAGGCGGCGAAGATCGATTACAAATCGGTCGATAAACTGATGGCGTGGGGCGAAAACCAGCGCGCGCTCAAGCAATTCGACCGCGCGATCGTGCAGTATCAGAAGGTCATCGGGTTTGCTCCCGGCAACGCCGAAGCCTATTACGGGCTCGGCGCGACCTACGTCGGGCTGAACAACAAGATCGCCGCCCGCCAGCAGCTGCAAAAACTCGAACCGCTCAACAAATCGCTCGCCGACAAATTAGCGAAAGAGATCGACGCGATGAAATGATCGAAGCCGCGGCGTCCGCCGCGTGACTGTAATGGCGCATGCCGAACGCCGGTTTCCCGCGCCCGCGCGGGCGCGGTCGGAACTTTCAACCGGACTTTAATTAAAAGCCTTTGTTTGAAACATCGGCTTTTTTTATTTTTTGTTTTTAGTCATCCGCCCGGAAATTTGGTAATTTGATAAAAATACTTATTTTGCGAGGTAAAAAAAATTTATGCCTTCGACGGCAATCGGTTGCGGATTAGCTTTAATTTTACTCGGCATCGCCGGGTACGTCTGGGGAATGCTCGCCGGCAGGGCGAGTTTGACCGCGTTCATTCCGGCGATTTTCGGGCTGGTCATCGCGCTGCTCGGCGCGTTCGCCAAATCCAACGAGAACTTGCGCAAACACCTGATGCACGCCGCGATGCTCGTCGGGCTGATCGGGTTTATAATCCCCGCCTATCGCCTGTTATCGAATCTGGGCGGGATCACGTTTTCGCCGGGCGTCGTCGCGAACGCTTTAATGGCGCTCTTTTGCCTGATTTTCGTCGTTTTGGGGATTCAATCGTTCGTCAACGCCCGTCGTTCCGGGGCAGTTTGATCTCGACCTGTAAACCTTCGCCGGTGTTCCGCGCTTTGATCGAGCCTTTATGCGCGAAGACGGCGCGCTGCGCGATCGCGAGTCCGAGCCCGACGCCGCCGGACTTGCGTTCCCGCGCTTCGCCGACGCGGTAAAACGGGCGGAAAAGATTTTCGAGCTCGTTTTCCGGCACGCCGCCGCCGCAATCCCTGATGTCGATGACGGCGTTGCCGTTCCGGTTGACGAGCGACACTTCGACGGCCGTGTTCTCGTGCGTGTAGCGCACGGCGTTGCGCAGGACGTTCTCGACCGCGCTGCGCAAAAGATTCTCGCTGCCCGTGAAGCGGCTGTCTTCGATCGCCGTGATCTTCACCGCCTTGTCTTTCGCCTGCGCTTCGAAATCGGCGTCGGCGACGATCTCTTCGACCACTTTCCTGAGGTTCACGTTCTGCATCTCCAATTCCTGCCCGCCCGATTCGAGCTTCGATAAAATCAACAGCCGCGAAATCATCTCGTTCAAACGATTCGATTCCTTTTCGATTCGTTCGAGAATCGGCTGCGATTCGGCGTTCGCCTTTTGTCTGGCGATTTCGAGCGCGACGTTCATCCTCGCGAGCGGCGAACGCAGCTCGTGCGAAATGTCCTGCGTCAGGCGTTTCTCCGACGTGACGAGCGATTCGATCCGTTCCGCCATTTCGTCGAAATCGCGCGCGAGCTGCGAAAGCTCGTCGCCGCCGCGCGTGACCTGTTTGCCGAGCCGCGTCTGCAGCTCGCCTTCGGCTAATTTTTTCGTCGCGCGCTGCAGCCTGACGATCGGCGAGGTCAGATAACGCGCCAATCCGTAGCAAACCAGCCCGCCCGTCAGGATCACCGCTAAAATTCGCCAGATCCATGTATTGCGGTCGGTCGCGGCGACCGGCTGGAAGCGTTTCAGCTGCAAAATCAGAACGTAATCCGCCGAATCCTTGAGCCGGATTCTCTTGGCGGCGAAAGTCTCTTCCGGCAGCCGATCGAACTCCACCGCCTCGCTGCGCATCGCCTGATCGAACAATTTTTCGCCGTTCGCGGGCAGCTCGTCGCCGGAAATCAGCCGCCGGTTACCGTCATAAAAAGCGATCGCCGACACGCGCTCGGTGTTCTTGAACCGCGCCAGATACTCGTCCAGGCCGGCTTTGCCTTCGTTCTGGTAAATCTGCCCGGCGGTCTGCGCCTGAAAATTGAAGCTTTCGGCGAACAAAATCCGACGCTGCCGCACGAGCGGCTCGTTCTGCGTCGTCCAACTGACGAAACTGAACACGCCGATCAAAAGCGCGATCGCCAGCCAGAACCAGAGGAAAATTTTTAGAAACAGAGACATTAGAGTGATCGGCGGTCGGCGGTCGGCGGTCGGTTAAATCAGATTTTTTTCTGACCGCCGATCACCGACCACGACTAAACTACCGTATAAATATAACCGACCGAGCGGATCGTCTTGATGCGCTCGCTGCCGTCGTCGCGCGCCGCGAGTTTTTTGCGCAGATTGCTGACGTGCATGTCCAAACTCCGGTCGAACGGCGAGAGGCGGCGATCCAGCACGCGCTGGCTTAAATCTTCCTTTTTGACGATCTTGCCGGCCTGTTCGAGCAGCGCGACGAGCAGATCGAATTCGACCGCCGTCAGGTTTAATTCGTTTCCCTCGATTTTCGCCGTCCGCCCGGTCAGCGAAACCTCGATGTCGTCGACGGTAAAATTCTCGGCGGTCGTTTTTTTCTCGTCCGCGTCGCCCACGCGGCGCAGAACGGCGCGCAGCCGCGCGACGAGCTCGCGCGGGTTAAACGGTTTCGGCAGGTAATCGTCGGCGCCGATTTCCAACCCGACGATGCGTTCCATGTCGTCGCCCTTCGCCGTCAGCATCAAGACCGGCAGTTTCGATGTTTTGCGCAGTTCGCGCAGCACGTCGAAACCGTTTTTGCGCGGCAGCATGACGTCGAGAATCGCCAGTTCGTAATCGTCGGATAAAGCCCTTTGCAAACCGCTTTCGCCGTCGTGCACGGCTTCGGTCGTAAATCCTTCGACGCTCAAATACTCGGAAACCAGTTCGCAAAGCTCCTCGTCGTCGTCAATGATCAATATTTTACTCATACCCGTTGAATATTTTACGTCAAAAAGCTCTTCGATGCTTGAAGTTTTACATTTCTTTGCACAAAACCACGGTAAATTTACGTTCCCGGCGCGAAAAAATCCGTCTAACGAAACGAACGCGGAAAAACGCCGCGTTGAATAATTCGGATTAATGATTTAGGAGAAAATAATGAAGAAAACATTGGCGGTATTTTTAGTAATGGCAATCGTCGGCATCGGCGCCGCTTTCATCTTCGCGCAGAACGGCGGCCGCGGCGGTTTCGAAGGAAAACGTTTCGGCAACCGCGGTTTCGGACGCTTCGCCGAGAAATTAAATCTGACGGATGAACAAAAATCGCAGATCAAGTTGATTCGGGAAGAATCGAAAACGCGCGTTAAACCATTGATGGAAGCGATGCGCGAAAACCGTAAACAGAACGCCGGGCTCGGTCAGGACGGCGTGTTCGATGAAGAACAGGTCAATCGAATCGCCGGCGTCCGGGCGGAAACGATCAAACAACTGTTCGTCGAACGCGAGAAAACGAAAGCGCAGATTTTCGCGGTTTTAACGCCCGAACAGCGCGCGGAAGCGGCGAAATTGAAAGGGCAGTTCCATGACCGTCTTCCGGGCAAAGGCAAAAAACGTTTCGGCGGGCGGACGCAAGCGCCGGCAACCGATGAATAGCTTTCGGCATCGTTGTTAAACGTGCGGTTCGCGCGAGCCGCACGTTTTTCGTTTAAGAATTTTTTATAACCTTCTCCGCCGTCGCCGCGGATTGACATTTGCCCGAGAAAACTTTAATACATTTAAGACAATGCCGACAAAAATCACCGAACTCGAAGATACGGAACGCGGAAAGACGGTTTTGCGCATCGAAGGCTCCCTGATGCAGGAGGATGCGGTTTTGGTCGAAAAAATCGCGCTCGACTTACGCCAGGCGCGCGGCAGAAACATCACGCTTGATCTCGCCGACCTCGATTTTCTCGATTCCGACAGCGCGCCGATCCTCAAACGCCTCGAACGCGAACACGGTTTCGAGATCGAAGGCATCGAATTTTTCCTGCAAACGATTGTCAACGACGCGGAAAAAAACAATAATTGAGGCATGAAATTAGCTGAAATAGCCGATTTTTTGCACGGAGAGTTGGACGGCGACCGCGACGCGGATATCGCGCGCGCCGCGAGTTTCGAAAAAGCCGGGGAAAATGAGATAAGTTTTCTCGACAAAGCCGAAATGCCCGCCGCGAACAGTGCCGCGTGCCTCATCGTCCCCGAAGATTTTCGCGCCGGCGAATCCGCTTCCGTAATCAGAGTCAAAAACCCGAAGCTCGCCTTCGCGAAAATCGCCGCCGTCCTGCATCCGGCGAAAAAGCGCGCCGCGGCGATTCATCCGACCGCCGCGATTTCCGCCGCCGCCGAACTCGGCGCGAATCTGTTCGTCGGCGCTTTCGCCGCCGTCGGCGAAAATTCGGTCATCGGCGACGATACGCAAATACTCGACGGCGCCAAAATCGGCGACAACGTAAAAATCGGCGACGGCTGCATCATTCACCCGAACTGCGTGATTTACGACGACGTGACGATCGGCGCGGGCTGCGTCATTCACGCCGGCGCGATCATCGGCGCCGACGGCTTCGGCTTCGTGCGCGACGGCGCGCGCGGTTACGTCAAATTCCCGCAGATCGGAACCGTTGTGATCGGCGACGAAGTGGAAATCGGCGCGCAGACCTGCATCGATCGCGGCGCGCTCGGCGCGACGCGCATCGGCGACGGCACGAAAATCGACAATCTCGTCCAAATCGCGCACAACGTCGAGATCGGCAAACGCGTCGTCATCGCCTCGCAGACCGGCATCAGCGGTTCGACCGTCATCGAAGACGACTGCGTGATCGGCGGGCAGGTCGGCTTCGGCGACCACGCGATCGTCAAAGCCGGCGCGATCATCGGCTCGCAGGCCGGCGTGCTGCCCGGCAAGATCGTGCGCGAAGGAGTCTGGTGGGGCACGCCCGTGCAGCCGCTCGACGAGTATAAACGCCAGAACGCGCACGTCAAAGGCCTCGCTCGGCTCAAAGAAGAAGTAAAGGAATTGAAAAAACGGCTCGCCGAAAAAACGCCGTAGCCGCGCCGCTTCGTTTTCAACTTTCGGAAAACGAAATCCGCGAAATTATAACGACACTTCTTGACCTTTGTCCGGCATTTATTTAATATCATCCCATTAAAATTCATTCCGCTCCCGAGGTCGAAATGCCAAACACGGAACCCGAAAACCAAGTCCTCATCACCTATCGCAACGGTTACATCCATATTCTGAATCCGGACAATTTTGTGATTACGCCCGATAAGATCGAAGGGCTCTGGGAAAATCTGACCGAGGCTTGCACGAAATACGACTGCAACCGGGTTCTCAACGAGGGTTCCGTCGATTTAAGCAAACTGCGCGCTTACGACTCTTATCACTCGGGCGCGCAGGCCGGCGAAATTCAAGGGCTGCGCATGGCGTTCCTCTTTCACGGTTACACGCCGGACGAAAGAGCCGATTTTTTCAAAACCGTCGCCTCGAACCGCGGCGCGAAGATCGAGTTTTTTTCCGACCGCCGCGCCGCGCTCCGATGGCTCGGCGTTTCGGAGATCGAATAACCGTTTCCAACGGCTTTCCCGCGAACGATGCTCGAATAATTAAATCACAAGAAATTTTTCCGCAAAGGCGCAAAGCCGCAAAGTAAAACAAAAACTTTGCGGCTTTGCGCCTTTGCGGAATACAGGTCGGCGTTCATCCGCGCTCACTTTCGGAATGCCGAAATTCGCGTTCGGTAACGAACGCGCACGCCGGTTTCGGATATCGCCGCCTTCACTAGCTGATTTTTTTTCGCTCGTAACCGTCGAAAAAGGTTTCGTCGAGCGGTTCCGACTCGGTTTTGATTTCCTTCGGCGCGGAGCTCTTCGGCCGCTCGACCCGCGCGGGCTGATCGTCCAGTTCAGCGGAGCGGATTTCGATTTTTTGAGCTTCATCGGCCTCGCCGGTTTGAACTTCCTCCGATTCGACATGCACGGTATTCACGAGTTCCGGATTTTGTTCGCCGCCCGCCACGAACGTTTCGGGCAAAGGCTGGTGCTTGAGGCACTTGACGCCCGAAACCGCGCCGGTCGGCACGACGACCTTTTCGGTTTGCGGGCAAAAGGAATCCGCCATCATGCCGGTTTCGGGATCGATCGTCATTTCGGTCAGGCCGCGCGGCATCGGAAAATACTCGCCGCCGAATTCGGGGCGCGTCTGCACGACCGCCTTCATAAAATCGACCCACAACGGCAGCGCGACTTCCCCGCCGGTCGCTTGAATGTCGTCGTTCTCGTCGAGCCCGATCCACGCGACCGTCACCAGATTCGGCGTGTAGCCGACGAACCATCCGTCTTTCGAGCTGCCGGTTTTGCCGGCGAAAACGACGTCCTTTCCGAGCGCGCCGAAAGCCTTGCGCGCCGTGCCGCGTTCGACGACCGCTTCGAGCATGTCGGTGATCATGTAAGCCGTGCGCGGGTTGATGATTTGTTCGCCGCGCGGCGCCGAGCGGTAGATCGTTTCGTCTTCGACCGAAACGATTTTGTCGATAAAGCTCGGCTCGACGCGGCGCCCGCCGTTGGCGAACGTGCAGTAGGCGGCGGCTAACTCGAGCGGCGTCGCGTCGGTCGTGCCGAGCGCCAGCGACGGATAGGCGTGGACGTTCTCGAAGCCGAACTGAGCGGCTTTGCGCGCGACCGCTTCGAGCCCGGCGTCGACCGCGACCTTGACCGCGACGACGTTCGACGATTTGGCGAGCGCGGTTTTCAGCGAAATGCTTTTCATCGCGTACGAATCGCCGTAATTCGCCGGTTGGTAGTTTTTCTGGTTGTAAAACTGGAACTCCATCGGCGCGTCCGCGAGCACGGTCGCCGGCGTCAGGCCGCGTTCGAGCGCGGCGGCGTAGACGAACGGCTTGAAGGTCGAACCCGGCTGGCGCCGCGCCTGGGTCGCGCGATTGAACTGCGATTCGTTGTAATCGCGCCCGCCGACCATCGCCAGAATATGCCCGTTCTGCGGGTCGAGCGCGACGATCGACGCCTGCAGGCGTTTGCCCTTTTTCGCGTAAAGTTTATCGAGCGCGGCGAGCTGCCGCGCGACGGACTGCTCGGCGAGACTCTGCAGCTGCGTGTCGATCGTCGTGTAGATGCGGTTGTTAAAATTCGTGTTCAGATAATCGGTCGAAAATTTTTCGTTCAGCTCCTGCGTCGCCGAGTCGACGAAATAAGGCGCGCTCGATTGATTGTTGGTTTTCGGCTTGGCGAGCTTGAGCCCCGCATTCAGCGCGACTTCGGCTTCCGCCGCCGGCACCAAATCGAGCGCCGCCATCTGATCGATGATCCAGCGGCGGCGCGCTTCGGCCGGCGCCTCGTTTTTGTGCGGCGCGAAGCGCGTCGGGTTTTTGATCATCGCCGCGATCGCCGCCGCTTCCTGCAGATTGATGTCTTTCAGGTCTTTATCGAAATACGCGCGCGCCGCCTGCGCGACGCCGTGAATGCCGGTCAGACCGTACTGCCCGAGATAGATTTCGTTGCAGTAAAGCGTGAAAATCTCTTCTTTCGACATGCGTTTTTCGAGCGCGAGCGAGAGAAAAGCCTCGGCGAATTTGCGGCTGAACGAGCGCTCCGGCGACAAAAACGTGTTTTTGACGAGCTGCTGCGTGATGGTCGAGCCGCCCTGCCGGATCGCGCCCTTTTGGTAATTCGTTAAAATCGCGCGCAGAATCCCCTGCGGGTCGACGCCGCGGTGCTCGAAAAAGCGCCGGTCTTCGGCGGTCAAAATCGCGTTCCGCAGATGCGCGGGAATGTCTTCGTACTTTAAGGTTTGGTTTTTGCCGCGTTTCGTTTCCGTCCGTCCGGTCAAAAGTTCCGGTTCGATTTCGAGTTCGTCCAGAGATTCGTCGCCGCCCGCGATCGCGCTGATGCGATTGTTATTGAACTCGACGCGCGCCGTCTCGATTTGCCCGGACGCGTGATTTTTCGTGTTGATTTCGAGCGAATTTCCGCGCAGAGCGTAGTTCCCGTTCCAGATCTCCTCGTTCGCGGCGCCTTCGACGTAGCCGGAGCGGCGCAGCAGCTCGACGACCGTCTCCGGCGTGGTTTTCTGATCGATTCGCAGCACGAACGGCGCCGAATAAATTCCGGCGCGCGAATGCCAGAAGCCGGAAGCGACGCGGCGGTCGACGATCGCGGCGTATTGGTTATAAAAATAAAAGAAGGCGGCGATGCCCGCCGCCGACGCGATGATCGAAAAAACTATTCCGTAAAATAAGGTTTTTTTGGCGGCGCGCAGCAGGCGCGCTCTTCTCGATTCAACTTCGACGTACTGCACGGCTTTTTTCGAGGCGACCGGTTTGATCGTTAAGCCGCGGTGAGTTTTTCCAAAATTCGAAATCGCTGTCGACATCCTTTTTTACCCCTTGCTCCTGCCGGCGATAATTGCAACGGACGTTCCACAAACTTTATTTTCCGTGAATAAAGGGTTTACGAAAAAACTGCCGGCTTTTTCGGTCAAATTGACAGCATCAAATAATTTCAAAAGGCTTTTCGCCGCAATCGAATTACTGCATTATTTTATTACATTTAAGATGAGTTCCGCCGCGCGTTTCGACGCGCCGCCGCGCCCGAGGCGGTCGGTCACCGCCCGGAGTTTTTCGCGCGTTCGGCGGTTTTCCGCCGGTTCCAGAAGCCGGAAAAGTTCGGCCGATAAGCCTTCGGGCGTAAAATCGTCCTGAATCAGCTCCGCGGCGAGCCGCGTTTCGGCGATGAGGTTGATCAAGCCGAAATGCTCGACCGAGATCAGCGGGCGCAGCAGCTTGTAATTGAGCGGCGAGGTTTTATAAACGATCGCCATCGGCGTGCCGATGAGCGCCGTTTCGAGCGTCGCCGTGCCGCTCGTCACCGCCGCCGCGTCGGCGGCGTTGAGCGCGTCGTGCGTTTCGTCCCGCACGACGCGCAGATTCGCCGGCAGCCTGGCGGCCCGGCTTTTCGCCGCCTCGACTTCTTCCGGGCGGCGCGTCGGCGCGAGCGCGACGACGAACTGCAAATCGGGTTCGCGCGCGCTCATCAGCGCGGCCGTTTCAAAGAGGACGGGCAGAATCCGGACGATTTCCTTATGACGGCTGCCGGCCAGCAGCGCGACGATCGGTTTCGCCGGATCGAGACGGTGTTTGGCGCAGAACTGCTCTTTCGTCAGATTCGCGTGCACCTCGCGCACCGTCGGATTGCCGACGAATTCGACGTGCCGGACGCCGCGCTTCGCGTACCAGTCCTTTTCGAACGGCAGGATCGCGAGCAGCAGATCGACGTATTTTTCGATCGTTTTCAAGCGGTACCTGCGCCACGCCCAGAGCTGCGGCGAAATGTAGTAAACGATTTTCAGGCCCCGCTTTTTCAGCGCCTTCGCGAGCTTCAGATTAAAATCCGGAAAATCGACGAGCACGACGACGGCGGGCTGCCTTTCGGCGGCGGCGCGCTTCAGCTTTTGAAAAGCCGTCCAGAACATCGGCAGCGCCTTCGCGATTTCCGGCAGACCGACGACCGAAAAATCGTCGGCGTTGACGACTTCCTCGACGCCCGCCGCGCGCATTTGGTGACTCGCCGCGCCGAAGAACTCGAAATCGACCTCCGGCGCCGCCTCGCGCAGCGCGCGCACGAGTTTCGCCGCGTGCGCGTCGCCCGACGCCTCGCCCGCGACGATCATTACCTGACATTTATCATTCATCATTTATCATTTACCGAAATGAGGAATCCGAATTTCAAGAAGTCCCTTGCGTCCCGCAAAACGGTCAATGATAAATGATAAATGATAAATGATAAATGTCGCACGACAACCATTCCGAAGTTACGCCGCATCAAAGCAGTTGTTTTTCAAACGGATTTACGCATTAAATCTAATACTTGCTTGCAGAACGCGTTTTTTACCTTTAAAATGCAATGTTTTGTGCTTGGATAGAAATTCATTGTTTCTAAGTCTTTTTTACGCCCTCGTAAAAATATAAAATTCGGAGGATTTTGTGAAGTTTCACATTTTCGCATTTTTTGCAGTTCTTATTTTACTCAGCAGTTCGTTTACCGCCTCAGCGCAGGTTGATTCGGTCGTCGGTCAGGTAACTTCATCCATCCGCGATTCCTTCGCGGGCGGCATTTCCGGCGACGGTCGATTCATCGTCTTTGAATCAGCCGGCAACCTCGCCACCGACAATCCGCGCAACGCCGACGGCAACCGCGAAATTTTTCTGTTCGATTACGCGCAGCGGCGCATCTACCAGCTCACCGACACGAAGCCTTTATTGAAGGACGCGACGAAAGCCATCACGACCGACAACATCCGCGTCGACATCATCAACACGCGTCCGGTCATCAGCCAAGACGGTCGCTGGATCGCGTTCGGCTCGAACGCGACCTGCGCTTACCCCGGAAACGGAACGATCGCGGCGATCACGAGCGCGACGAATCCGGGTCTGTTCGATCCGAACGCGACCGGCGGCAACGACTGCCTGACTGGAACGGCACCGAACCAGATCAACAATCTGGTCAACGACGGAAATACCGAAATGTGGCTTTACCAGGTCCCGACGGTCGCACCGGTCGCCGACCTTTCGGCGGGCGACGAAATTTCGCCGACCAACTTGGCCGGCGGGGTTTTCACGCGCGTCACGAACACGACGCCGAGCCGCCTGCCGATCGCCGGCACGGCGACCGCCCAGCCGATCATCGCCAACGACAACCACGACGCGAGCATCGACGACGCGGGCAGCGCGATCAGCTTCACGTCGACGCGCAACCTGGTCGGCAACGGAAACCCTTCGCCTTCGGCTGACAACGACGAAATTTTCGTTTATTTCAATGCCGGCGGCAGCGCGGCGGCCGGTCTGCAGCAGATCACCACCACGCCGCGCGGCGCGATCAGCAATCCGATTTACAACGCCAATTCGACGATCACGAATCTGAACGGCGGCGGCTGGCGCGTCGCGTTTCTGAGCAACGCCGACAAACCGGTCGCCGGCATGACCGACAGCAACTCCGACACCAACGAGGAAATATTTTTCGCCGATTTGACCGCCGGCGGCGCGCTCGGCACAAACGCCAAACAGGTCACCAACACGGCGCGTACCAATCCCGGCGACATCGTCAACCTTTTGAGTTACGGCCGACGCATGAGCCGCGACGGGCGCTATATCGCCTTCGATTCGTACGCCGATCTCGCGAACGAAAGCGGCGGCACGAATCAAACGGGATTCGCCACTTATATTTACGACTCGCAGGCGTCGGGCACCGCCGCCTTTAAGAGAGTCTTACCGCGCAGCGACGCCGACAGCGCCGCGACGGGCGGCGACCTGGCCCGGTATCCGGGCTTTACCGAATACGATGCGAACCGCACGCCGTCGACCGTCGTGCTCGAAACCCGCATGAACATCAAAGCCGACGGCACGATTCCGTCGACTTCGAGCGAAGGGCTCAATGACATCTCGACCCGACCGGCGCAGATTTACTCGTTCCCGCTCGCCGGCGGCTCCGCGGTTTTCACGAGGGAAACCAAACTGCCGTCGCCGCAATTCTTTCTCGCGGCGATCCAGCCGCTGCCGACCGATCGGCTGCGACGCATGTCGTTTAGTCTTTCGCAAGTCGAAACCGGCACCCGGAACACCGATTTAGCCAACGAGGTTTATTATTTCATTCGCCCGACCGCCGCTTCGCAATCGGCGGTCGCGCTGAACAATTTCTCGACCGGCGCGAGCCGGCTTCCGATTACGCCGGTCCCCTCGCCGTCCGCATCGCCGACGCCGACTCCGACGCCGACCCCGACCCCGACGACATCGCCGACGCCGCAAACGCCGGCTTCGGTCAACGGAGTTTCGCCGGGCATGCTGGCGTACCTTGATTATCAATCGGGATTAAGCCAGCCGACGGCGCGCACTGCCGTCGGCGCGCTCGATCGCCGGTTTACGCTGCCCATCGAACTCGGCGGCGTCACGGTGTCGATCAACGGCGCCGCCGCCGGCATCAAGAGCGTTTCGCCGCAGCAGATCGTCTTCGTCGTGCCGCCCGGACTTCCGGCAACCGATGCCGGAACGGTTTATCCGATCGTCGTCAACAACAACGGCGTCGTCTTCAAGGGCAGCATCACGGTCGTTCCGGCGCGTCCCGATATTTTCACTTTCCTGGAAACTCCCGGACCGGGCGGACGCGCGCGCGCCTTCAATGCCGTGAATCGAGTTCTGACGCGCGAGCCCTTTACGGTGCGGACTTTCAAACTGCGCGGCAGCCGGCTCGTCCCGACGGTTTTGCGGCTCCATCTGACGGGCGTCAACAATCTGGCGGCCGCCGCGTTCACGATTCGGATCGGCAACACGACGCTTCCCGCCGGGTCGGTCGTGACGAACGCGGTCCTCGTCGAACCCGGCGTATACACGGTCGATTTCACGCTGCCGGCGACTTTAGCCGGGGCGGGCGATCAGCCGATCGTCGTTTCGGTGTCGGTCGGCGGCGTCACCTACGAAAGCCGTCTCGCCGATACCGCGCCGCGCATATTTATTATTTAATTTAACGCCTAAAGCACTGCAGGGTAAAAGTTTTGGTTATTTTCAAATTAACCGGACTTTTACCCTTTCTTGCGAAAGCCCGCGCCTTTATACTATCCTAAAGCGTATGCGATAGAGACGGACGACGTTTTTCAGGAATATTCGTTTATTCAGCCGTTTTATCTTTTAGAATCTGCTAATTCATACCCTTTTAAGGAGTCTTTTTTAAAGTTTATGTCAACAAAAGATGTTAATACTTTGCGAATCGCGCCGAAAGTCTGGCGCAACGGTGAACTGATCGATTGGAACGACGCGCGCGTGCATGTCATGACCCACGCGATCAACTACGGTTCGAGCGTATTCGAAGGCATCCGCGCCTACGAAACCGTCGACGGAACCGCCATTTTCCGGCTGTCCGAGCACATGCAAAGATTAATCAATTCGGCGAAGATTTACCGCATGGAACATAAATTCACGCGCGACGATTTATGCAAGGCCGCGGTCGATCTGGTCGCCGACAGCGGGCTCGAAGCCTGCTACCTGCGTCCCGTGATCTTCCGCGGGCTCGACGAGGAAAAACCGTCGTTCGGCGTCAATCCGTTTCCGAATCCGGTCGACTGTTACATCGCCGCCTGGGACTGGGGCAAATATTTGGGCGAGGAAGCGCTCGAAAGCGGCGTCGACGTGTGCGTTTCGAGCTGGACGCGCATCACGACGAATTCGCTGCCGGCGGTCGCCAAAGCTGGCGCCAATTACATGAACTCGCAGCTCATCAAGATGGAAGCGCTCTTGGGCGGATTTTCCGAAGGCATCGCGCTCGACGATCGCGGCATGGTTTCCGAAGGTTCGGGCGAGAATCTCTTCCTCGTCAATAACGGCGAGCTGCTGACGCCGCCGCTCGGCGCGTCGATTTTGCCCGGCATCACGCGCGACGCGGTCGTGCAGATCGCCCAGGAACTCGGCATTCCGGTGCGCGAAACGACGATTCAGCGCGCGGCGCTGTACTTGGCGGACGAGCTTTTCTTTACCGGCACGGCTGCCGAAATCACGCCGATCCGTTCGGTCGACCGGATTACGATCGGCGAAGGGCGCCGCGGCGAAGTCACCAAAGCGCTGCAGGACCGCTTTTTCGAAGTCATTCGCGGCGAGCGCCCCGCGCCGAACAATGCGCCGTGGCTGACCAGCGTCAGCGAAAAAAAAACCGCTAAAGCCTAGTAGAAAGTAAGCGGTAAGCGGTAAGCGGTGGGCGGTAGAACGAACAAAACTGCTCACCCCTTACCGCTTACTGCTAAGCATTTATGAAACTTTCCCCGGAAGATTTCCGCGCCAAACTCCCGCTGCCGGCGGACGAAAAATGGAAGGACGGCGTCTGGTTTACGAACGCTTTTCGAAAAGGCGAGTTCGAGCTGGAATTTTTCGCGCCGCGCGGGCGGGATTATCAGACCCCGCACGAGAAGGACGAATTTTACATCATCACGAGCGGCGCGGCGGATTTGATTTTGAACGGCGCAGCGATTCCCTGCCGCACCGGCGATGCGCTGTTCGTCGCGGCGGGCGACGAGCATCATTTCGAAAACATCTCCGAAGATTTCGCGACCTGGGTGATATTCTTCAAATAAAATTCCTGCGATTTAAATATAAATTTGTAAAACTCATCGATTGTAGGATGCGTGTTTTATTTTGCCGAAATCTTATGAAAAACGCGATTTTACTGCTCATTTTAACCGCGCTGTTTCTGCCGGCGACATTTTTCGCCCAAACGAACGCGCCGGTTCGGGTCGGGTTTTCGGCGACTTGACCGGTCATACCTCCAGCTTCGGTCAGGCGACCGGCAACGGCATCCGGTTGGCGGTCGAGGAAATAAACGCGGCGGGCGGAATCGACTCCAGAAAATTGGAAATACATTTTGAGGATGACGAAGGCAAACCGGAATTAGCAAAAAAGGTCGTTCAAAAACTGATCGATGAAAAGAAAGTTGAGGTTATTTTGGGCGAGGTCGCTTCGACCAACTCTCTCGCCGCCGCGCCGGTCGCGCAGGCGGCGCGCATTCCGATGATCACGCCGTCTTCGACCAACCCGCGAGTCACCGAAGTCGGCGATTTCATCTTTCGCACCTGTTTTATCGACCCGTTTCAGGGCGAGGCGATGGCGAAATTCGCGTTTCATCAATTAAAAGCGCGCCGCGTCGCGATTCTCGGCGATGCAACCTCCGATTACAGTAAAGGTCAGATAAACGATTTTACGGAAACATTCACAAAACTTGGCGGTAAAATTGTCGCGCGTGAGTTGTATGTTCCGTCCGACCCCGATTTTAAAGGTCAACTGGCAAAAATTCGCCGTCTTGGGTCCGACGCTATTTATCTTCCCGGTTATTACGGACAGACCGGACAGATCGCGCGTGAGGCACGGCAGATGAAAATGAAAATGCCGCTCTTAGGCGGCGACGGCTGGGATTCGCCGGAACTTTGGAAGCTCGGCGGCGACGCTTTGGAAAACACATACATCACCAATCATTTCGCCGTCGACAATCCCGCGCCGGAAGTCCGCAAATTCGTCGAAAAATATAAAGCCGAATTCAACGCGAAACCGGATTTGCTGGCGGCTCTGGCTTACGATTCGGTTTACGTGCTGGCGGACGCGATCCGGCGCGCGAAAACGACCGAAGGCGCGAAACTGCGCGACGCGATCGCCCAGACAAAAGATTTTTCGGGCGTCACGGGCAGAATTTCACGTCTCACTCTCGCCCGCAATGCCGTCAAACCGGTGACGATTCTAAAATTGAATCCGAAAGCGGCGGAATTCGTTTATCACCAAACCGTCGAACCCTGAATTCATTTAAGTTTCGCCAGCAGATCATGGTAATCGGCGATCGCCGCGCGGATCACTTCGAACGACTGCTCGCGCCCGTAATTGAAGGCGATTTCGGTTTTCGCCGGCTCGCTCGGCAGCTGTTTGTAAGTCAGGAAATAATGCGCGAGCCGGTTGACGATGCCTTCGGGAAGCTCGGAAATATCGCCGTAGCCTTCGTAAATCTTGTCGCCGACGAGCGTCGCGATGATCTTGTCGTCCGCCTCGCCGCCGTCGATCAGGCAGAAACCGCCGATCGGTCGGGCCTTTAAGATGATGTCGCCGCGCGGAATGTGATGCTCGGACAAAACCAGTATGTCGAGCGGGTCGCCGTCGCCGTCCTTGATCTCGATGCCCTCGGATTTCGCGCGCGCGAGATTCGCGATCCGCTCGGCGCAGTAGGTTTGCGGGATAAAACCGTAGTTCGCCGGCACGACGTTCGAATACTGCTGCGGGCGGTCGATCTTCAGGTAACCCGTTTCCTTATCGACTTCGTATTTGACCGTGTCGCGCGGCACGATCTCGATAAAAACCGTCACTTCCTCCGGGACTTTTTCGCCCATCGGAATGCCGTGCCATGGATGCGCTTTATTAATTCGGAACATAAGTTTTAGATTTTAACGCAAAGGCGGTTAGACGCAAAGACGCGAATTTTTACCGGGCACAAAAACGCGCGCGGCTTGAGGTTAAGCCGGATTGCGATAAAATTCTTCGTGTGAGAAAAGCCCTGATCGTCGAGGAATCGGCGAAAAATCTCGTCGTCCGGTTTAACCGCCCAGAAATCCGCAGCCCGCTCTCGGTCTTCGTCCTCGACGAACTGCACGAAATCCTCGACCGCGCGGCGGCGGAAAAAGGATTTTCGAAAATAATTTTCACCGGCAAAGACGATTGTTTCGCCTCGGGCGCCGATCTGCGCGAAATCGCGCGGGTCAAAGGCGCGGAGTCGGCGCGCGGTTTTGCGGCTCACGGGCAGAGCCTGATGAATAAGATCGCGCGCTCCGACTGCGTCGCCGCCGTGAACGGTTTCTGCTTCGGCGGCGCGCTCGATCTGGCGCTCGCGTGCAGAAAAAGAACCGCCTCGCCGGCGGCGCTGTTTTCGCATCCCGGCGCGAATCTCGGAATCATGACCGGCTGGGGCGGCACGCAGCGGCTGCCGCGTCTGATCGGAAAAGCCGCCGCGCTCGAAATGTTTTTCACCGCGCGGAGAGTAACCGCAGAGGAAGCATTGATGATCGGCTTGATCGACCGCATCGCGGACGATCCGCTCGCCGCGGCACTCGAATTATCGAATTGAAGGGCTTTCCCTTGAAACAGAACTTTGCCCGCGAAGATGGCGCGAATCTTCGCGAATAAAATTCCAAAAGTAAGCGAAGATTCGCGTTTATCCGCGGGCCGAAACTCTTCAAAATTTCGTCGAACTTCGATCAATCTTTTTTCAAAAACCGCGCGATGCCCTGCCGGCAGTCGTCGGTCAGGCGCGCGATCGCGTTGACTTCCGCACCGGTTTCGAGCGCGGTCTGAAAATTCATGCCGTCCATCTGATACAGAAGCTTTTTCGACAAGACGACCGCCGAGCGCGAAACTTTTTCGTAGATCGAAACATGATTTTTCACCTCTTCGTCGAAAGTTTCGTCCGCGAAAACGCGGTTTATCAAACCGAAATTTTCGGCTTCCGCGGCGGAAAACTCAAAGCCCTGCGTGATCAACTCAAAAGATTTTTTTTCCGGAAGATTGCGCCGCAGAATCGCCATGACCATCGCCGGAACGAAGCCGATTTTGACTTCCGGGTAACCGAACCGCGCGGCGCGGGCGGCTAAAACGACGTCGCAGGCGGTCGCCAACCCGCACCCGCCGGCGAGCGCGCGACCGCGAACGGCGGCGACGACCGGAATTTTTATTTTGCGGATCATCGCGAACAGCTCCAAAAGGCTTTCCGCGTCCCAGAGGTTTTCGAGCACGTCGCTGTCGGCGATTTTTTGCAGCGCCGACAAATCCGCGCCCGAACAAAAGTCCTTGCCCGCGCCTTTGATGACGATCGCGCGCAGGTTTTCGTCGCGGTCGGCTTCCGCGAGCGCCCGCTTGAGCGCGTCGATCAGCGCGTCGTTCAACGCGTTGCGCTTTTCGGGACGGTTAAGGGTGATGGTTCGAATTGAATTTTCGGTTTCGACGATGATTTCGGACATTTTTTTATTCTTTCCGCGTTTTAATCAAAAAAGCGGCGGTCGTTAAATTTCGACGCTGGTTTCCCGCAAAGTCGCCAAGAAAAGCTCGGGCGGCCGATTCGCGCGAAGCGGCTGTTTTTAGTCATCGGTTTCGAATATTTACGGTTTCGAATATTTCCGCAAAATCGATTTCAATGACAAAAGCGGCGCACGCCTTTTCCTGAACCGCGGCGCTTAATTTTTCGCGAGCGCGGTCGCTTTATCGATTTCCGCCGCCATATTTTCGATGGTCTCGGCGACGATCGCGATTTGTCTCGAAGCTTCGACCCAGTCGCGCTGCTCGATCGATTCGCGCACCGCCGGCAGCGTTTTGACGCCGTAACCGGTGTAAAATCCGGGCGCGTAAATCTGGTGCCGGAACCATGCGCGGCGCGGCAGCCCGTTCTGGGTGGTCAAAGCGCGTTCGGTTTTCATCAGCGCTTCGTCGATGGATTTCTGACGCGCCGGCGAAAAACCTTTGCCGGCGGTCGCCGCCTGAAAATCGCGGGCGCTTTCCCGCAGCCGCCCGAGCGCGTTCTGGAGCGGCGAAAAGTTCAATGACGGAACCGGCTGCTGCACTTTCGGCGCGATGAACGTCGCGGTCGGGTCCTGCACCGCCTGCCACGTGCCGCTCGCGATGAGCTGATTCATCGCGACGGTTTCGTCGCGCATCGCGTCGGTCAAACGAACGACTTCATTGACGTATTGATTGACGGTGTCGGCGAAATTCGTGAATTCGAACGGCAGCGTTTCGGCGTTCGCGAGCCGCAGAACGGCGTGCCCGCATACTTTCGAGAGCGCGACGCCGTAATCGAAATTCGGGTCGCCGAAACGCAGGAAATGCTCGAACGAGTCGTACGCCGAATGATACGAGCCGCCGCCGTCCTCGCCGCCGAAGCCGATGTTTAAGGAAGCGATGCCGAGATGCTGCAGAAACGGCGTGTAATCCGAACCGGAACCGAGCGCGGAGATGCGCAGGTCGGCGCGGTTCTGAAGTTCAGCGCGCGTCGCCGCCGAACCGTTGACCGTTTGGTTGGCGCGCGCGCGTTCCCAAACCGACAGCTTCGTCTGCGGGTCGGGCACGGATTTCGCGACCTCGTTGATGAATTTTTCGAGCGTGTGCGAGCCGCCCAGCCCTAAAAAGCCGCGCCCGTTCGAATCGGTGTTGATGTAAACCGCCGCTTTGTTTTTCAGTTCCGCGGCGTGCATTTCGACCCATTCGGTCGAGCCGATCAGCCCCGGTTCCTCGGCGTCCCACGCCGCGAAAACGATCGTGCGGCGCGGTTTCCAGCCTTGTTTCGCGAGTTCGCCGATGCCGCGCGCTTCTTCCAAAAGCGCGACCAGGCCGGAAATCGGGTCGTCGGCGCCGTTGACCCACGCGTCGTGATGATTGCCGCGAATGATCCATTCGTCGGGCAGCTCCGCGCCGGGCATTTTAGCGACGACGTTGTAGGCGGGCACGATGTCCCAGTTGAATTCGAGCTTGAAATGAACGCGCGTGTTTTCGCCGCCGCCGAAATGATACGTGATCGGCAGCGCGCCGCGCCACTCGGGCGGCACGACCGCGCCGTCCAGACCGCGCAGCAGCGGCAGCGCGTCCGCGTAGGAAATCGGCATCACCGGAATTTTCGTGATCGTCGGCGCATCCTTAACTGCGAGTCTTTTCGCGTCCTTCGTCGCCGGCACGCCGGGCGTCAGAACGTCGCCCGGGTAAACCGGCATGTCGGCGACCGAGCCGCGCTGCGCGCCGTTCTCGTTCCGCCACGCGCCCTTCGGGTAAACGTCGCCCTGAAAATAACCGTCGTCGCGCGGGTCGGAATAAATCAGGCACCCGACCGCGCCGCGTTCGGCGGCGACCTTCGGCTTGATGCCGCGCCAGCTGCCGCCGTAACGCGCGATGACGATCTTGCCCTTGACGCTGACGCCGCGTTTTTCGAGCTCCTCATAATCGCGCGGCACGCCGTAATTGACGTAGACGAGCGGCGCGGTCACGTCGCCGTCGCTCGAAAAGGCGTTGTAGGTCGGCAATTGCTCGTTTTTCTGCGCGGTCGTCGCGTCGCCGGAAATTGTCGGTTCGTCGAGCCGCGCCGTGAATTTTTCCGGCGCGAGCATTTCGAGCACGCGGGTTTTCGGCGTCGGGAAAAGCACTTCGAAACGCTCGATGCGGGCGTCGTAGCCCCAGGATTTGAAGAGCGCGAGCATGAATTCGGCGTTTTCCCGGCCGTACGGCGAGCCGACGTGATGGGGCCGCGCGGCGAGGCGTTTCATCCATTCGCGCAGGTTTTCGCGCTTCAGAGCGGAGTCGAATCTCGCTTCCAGCTCCCGCTGCCTGAGCGAGCCGGCGGGCGAAAAGCCCATGAAACCTTTTTCCGGCGTTTGAGCGAAAAGGACGGTCGTCAAAACGGACAAAATCAAAATTCCCGATAAAATTCGGCGCATAAATTTCCTCTGTTTTTTTATTTAGAAAAGCAGGTTTATAACTTTGCACAAAAACCCGGCCGGCGAAACGGATTTTTTAACTTTGCCCGCTGATTTTCGCTGATTTTCGCTATTTTTGTTTATTTTATTCGCGTCGATTCGCGTAAATTCGCGGGCAAAGTTGGTTTTTGGGCGAAGCCGTCGTTCGAGGCTTGCGCGCCGTTTTAAGTTTCCGATCCCGACAAAAACTCGCGCAGCGTGTCGTTGACCGCTTCGGCGGCTTCCTGGTGCACGAAATGACCGGCGTCGGGAACGCGCATTTCCTCGTAGCGCGCGTCGATCGCCGCTTTCACGTTCCGCACGGTTTCCGGCAGAATCGCCGGGTCTTTTTCGCCGTAAATAAACAGCGTCGGGACTTTAATGCCTTCGCCGACGCGGCCGGGCAAAATTTTGTCGGCGAGATTGGCGCGGTAGTAATTGATCGCCGCCGTCAGGGCGCCCGGCTCGCTCCACGACTCCTTGTACCGCGCGAGATCTTCGTCCGAGAAAATCGACGCGTCAGTTGTCAGTCTTTTCATCGACCGCGCGAGCAGCGCGTAATCGTCGCGGCTGACGAGCCATTCGGGCAGCACCGGAATCTGGAAAAACAGCATGTAGGAGCTCGCCAGCGCCTGCCGCCAGGAAAGGTTTTTCAGCCACACGGACGGCGGCGGCACCTGCAGGCAGACGAGCTTCGAGACCGATTCGGGATGATTTTCGCCGATCGCCCAACCGATCGCCGCGCCCCAGTCGTGACCGACGATCGCCGCGCGCTCGCGCCCGAAATGGCGGATCAAGCCGAGCACGTCGTCGACGCTGTTTTCGATTTTGTAATTCGAGATGTAAGGCGGTTTGTCCGACCAGTTGTAGCCGCGCAGATCCGGCGCGACGACCGTGAACTCGTCGCCGAGCGCCGCGAGTTGGTGTCGCCACGAATACCAGAATTCCGGAAACCCGTGCAGCAGGACGACGAGCCGTTCGCCTTCGCCCGCTTTCGCGTAATGAAGTCTGACGCCGCCGATCTGCGCGTAATCAAATTGTATTTCGCTCATATTTCCCCTTGTTAAAATCCGTCCCAGATCAATTCAAACCGAGATTACTCGCTTCCTCGTCGGACAAATCGACTTTCATGCGCAACAGCGCGGTCGAGAAGGTTTTGCCCTGCGCGTCGGTCATCAAGGACAAAGTTCCCCCGCCGCCGAGAGATTCGTGCAGCAGGAAATTCAGCGCGCCGAGATTCGGCAGCTCGAACCGTTCGACCGGGCCTTTGACCATCGCGCCGAAATGCTCCTTGACCTTTTCGGCGGTGACTTCGCGCACCAGAATCGGATAAATTTGGTCTTTGAACGCGATCACGCCGACGTTCGCCGTGTCGCCTTTGTCGCCCGAACGCGCGTGGGCGAGTTTTGTCAATTCGATTTTCATAAATTCATTCTAAACTTTCGCGGCGTAAAACGTGAAATACTGAAACGCGGCGACGACCAGCGAGTGATCGATCTCGCCGCGTTTGATGAGCTCCGGAATTTCCGCGAGCGGGCGAAGCCGCGTCGCGACCGATTCGTGCTCGTCGAATTTTAGTTCGGCGTTTTTTTCGGCGTCGAGGGCGGCGAAATGATACAGCCAGTTGTTTTGAATCGCCGGATTCGGGCGCGATTTTCCGAGGAAAACGAATTCCTTCGCCGTGTACCCGGTCTCCTCCTGAAGCTCGCGCCGCGCCGCTCGTTCCGGCGCTTCGCCGCCGTCGATCATGCCGCCCGGGATTTCAAGGATCACTTCGCCGGCGCCGTGCCGGAACTGCTCGATCAGAACGACTTCCGAATTTTTCGTGAGCGCGATGACATTGACCCAGTCCGGATTTTCGATGACGTAAAACCGCCCGCGTTTTTCGCCGTTGCGCGCCGTGTCCTCGCGGACTTTGAAAACGCGGCAATCGGCGATTTCTTTTGATTCGACCGTTTCCCAGGTTTCGACCGTTTGATTCATAAATTGTTTCAACGAACGCAAAAATATGTTTCAATTAATATATCAGTTTTGAAACATTAAGGGGGATTTATGAAAAAATCTATTTTTTGGTTGACCGCGATCGTTTTTGCGGCGGCGCTTTCCGCGGCGGCGCAGGTTCCGGCGCCGCCGACCGATTCGAAGGTCGCGCTCGACACGATTTTGAACGGCGCCGCCGAAAGGAGCGAAAATTACCGCGAGACTTTCAAGAACCTGCTGGCGGACGAATTAAAAACGTTCGAGCAATTCGACAAACGCGGCGAATCGGACCGGAAAACGACCGTCAAGTCCAGCTTTCTCGTTTACCAATCGGGCAAAAACGCCAAAGCGACCGCCGAACTGCGGAACGTTCTCGAAGTCGACGGCAAACCGATTCCCGACAGCCAGAAACGCGGCGAGGAATTCCTTGCCGAACTCGACAAACAATCGACGCTCGAAAGCGAGCTCAAAAAACTGCAGGGCGAGAGCTCGAAATACGATAAAACCTGGGAAGTTTACGGTTTGACGCTGAATCAGGCGGTCGTGCTCGCGCCGAATCTGCGTCCGGCTTTCGATTTCCAGTATGCCGGCACGGAAACGATCGCCGGCACGGAGGTTTACGTCGTCAGTTACCGGCAGAAAACGAAAAGCCCGTACATCACCGTCAACGAAGGCGGTAAATTCAAGCCGACCGAAACCGCCGTTAATTTCAATCTCGGCATCCCGGGCGATCTGAAGAAAACCAATCTTTTCATGCGCGGGAAATTATGGATCGACGCGAAGACCTTTCAAATCTGGCGTGAGGAGCGCGATCTCGTGGCGCGCAGCGAAGACCCGGTGATGCTGGTTTCGACTCTTTTCGAATACCAGCCGTCGGAGTTCGGCATTCTCGTGCCGAAGACGATTTCCCTGACGATTTACAACGCGAAAAAAGAAAAAGGCGACCGCTTTAATTCTTTCAAGGATTCGAACATCAGTTTCGAATATTCGAAATTCCGCCAGACGAACGTCGAAGTGAAGATTCTTGACGACGAAACCGAATAAAGCGAGAAGGGAGAAAACGCTTCCCTTCTTACTTTGCGGCTCGGCGGCTCTGCGGGAATTTTTTTTGGCTCCCGCAGAGCCGCAAAGTAAACTTCAAAGAGTTTCGACCGCCTAAGTGATTTTTGAGATGGCTTCGAACAGAAAATCCATCTCCTCTTTTTTACTTTACGCGTCGATCACCGAAACCTTCGTTTCGATCAGCGTTTTCGGTATGAGCGCCGGAAAATACGCCATGATTTCCTCGACTTTCGGGCGTCCGCCGGCGAATCCGGTGACGGCGGGCGGTCCGGTCAGGATCAGCGGCGCGAGTTCCTTGGTAAAACGTTCGACGTCCGCTTTGTTCTGACCGCGCACGCCGAAGCGGAGCTGCACTTCGGGAATGTCCGGCGAGGGTTCGCCCGCGAGATGCCCGTGCGTGGCGTTGACGCCGACGAATTCCGTCAAAATAACATCGAATCGCAAACCGAGTTTTTCGAGCCGCGCGCGCAGGATTTTGTCCGCCGCCCGCGCTTTGGCGTACGCGTCCGGGTAAGCGTAAACGAGCGTCCCGACCGCTTTCCAGCCCGCCGAATACGCGATCGAAACCTTGTAAAATTCGGTGTTCGGATTGCCCTTGATGCCGAAAACGCGCACGCGGTTTTCGCCGTCGGCGGCTAAATTGATCGACGTGAAGTCGGCGATCACGTCCGGCGTGATATAGGCGTGCGGATCGCCCATCTCGTAGAGCAGCTGTTCTTTGACCGATTGCACCGATACGAGCCCGCCGGTGCCTTCGTGCTTCGTGACGACGAATTCCCCGTTCGGCGCGGCTTCGACGATCGGAAAGCCGATGTTCGCGAGGTCCGGAATGTTCCGCCAGTCGAACTGGCAGTTGCCGCCCGAGCACTGCCCGCCGCATTCGATGATATGCCCGGCGATCGTGCCGGCGGCGATTTTGTCCCAGTCCTCAAACGTCCAGCCGAATTCGTGCATGAGCGGCGCGAGCGTGAGTCCCGTGTCGGTGAGCCGCCCGCCGATGACGACATTCGCGCCCTGGTCGAGCGCCTCGACGAGCGGTTTGGCGCCGAGGTAAACGTTCGCCGACTGCACTTTGTCGCGGATCGAAGCGAGCGATTCGCCCGTGTCCATGTTCGTGATTTCGACGCCGCGATCGAGGAATTCGTCGAGCCGGTCCATAATGTCGTCGCCGGTCACGACGCCGATCTTGAATTTGCCGGAAAGCCCCAGGTCACGCGCGACTTCGCGCACCGCCGCCGCGCAGCCTTCGACGTTGACGCCGCCGGCGTTGGCCGTGACTTTGATGTTTTTTTTCACGCAGTCGGGCAGAATCTCGCGCATCAGCTGGACGAAATCGCGGGCGTATCCGGCGTTCGGGTCGCGCGCGCGCTGTTTCTGCAAAATCGACATCGTCACTTCCGCCAGATAATCGAGCATCAGATAATCGATCTGTCCGCCGCGCACCTGTTCGACCGGAGCCGACAGCAAATCGCCCCAAAACCCCTGACCGCTCGCCACTCTAATTTTTTGTTTCATTCGTTTTTCGTAAAAATCAACCGATCGGCGCGGTACTTACATCCCGAAAAATTCACGATTTTGCCGATCGATACTTTCTTAAAGTTTTCGAGTTATAACCTTATTTTATTGTAGCTTCGCCCCGACGGAATCGGCAAATCCTTGTAAATGATAAAAAACCGCTGCTTTTTCGGCGGATTCAAACGAAAAAGTTTTGTATTTTTTCGATGCACTCTTTCATCGGTTCCGGCGCTGTGGTATGATTGCAACTTGATTGCTTATAATCTGTTACGCATTACTCGCAGTCGAACGAATAATAAAAGTCACAGTGAAAGAACAAGGGGACGAATCCAAAATCACAACCGAACAAAATTTTTCGATGGAGTCCGCCTGGCTGGCGGCGATCATCGAGTCGGCGGAAGACGCCATCGTCAGCAAAACCCTCGACAGCATCATTACGAGCTGGAATAAGGGCGCCGAGCGGGTTTTCGGCTACGCCGCCGACGAAATCGTCGGGAAATCCGTACTGCTTTTGATTCCGCCCGACCGGCAGAACGAAGAAAATTTGATTCTCGAAAAAATCAGAAGCGGCAAGCGCATCGAACACTATGAAACCATTCGCGTGCGCAGCGACGGGACTTTGATCGACGTGTCGCTTTCGGTCTCGCCGATCAAAACGCCGGACGGCAAAATCGTCGGCGCCTCGAAAATCGCACGCGACATCTCCGCCCGCAAACAAATCGAGCGCCGCCTTCAGGAACAAACCGAGGTCATCGAAACCATTCATCGTTTAGGGCAGGTGCTGTCGGCGGAACTCGACCAGCATAAACTCGTGCAGGCCGTCACCGACGCGGCGACCGATCTGACGGGGGCGCATTTCGGTTCTTTTTTTTATAACGTTTTTAACGACGAAGGCGGCTCTTACATGCTTTACACGCTTTCGGGCGTGCCGCCGGAAGCCTTCGCGCATTTTCCGATGCCGCGCGCGACCGACCTTTTCGGTCCGACCTTCCGCGGCGAAGGCACGATCCGCATCGACGACGTCAAAAAAGATCCGCGCTACGGTAAAAGCTCGCCGTATTACGGAATGCCGCCCGGTCACCTGCCGGTCGTCAGCTACCTCGCCGTGCCGGTCATCACGCGTTCCGGCGAAGTCATCGGCGGGCTTTTCTTCGGGCACCCGGAAGCCGGCAAGTTCACCGAAAGACAGACGCGGATCATCGAGGGGCTCGCCGCGCAGGCGGCGATCGCGATGGACAACGCCCGATTATACGAAGCGGCGCAGAATTCGATCAAAGAACGCGAAAGGCTGCTCGCCAGCGAACAGGAGGCGCGCCGCACGGCCGAATCGGCGAGCCGCACGAAGGACGAGTTTTTGGGGTTGCTCTCGCACGAGCTGCGCACGCCGCTCAACGCGATTCTCGGTTGGTCGCGGATGCTTTCGAGCCAACTCGACGAAGCGACCTACGCCCGCGCCGTCGACAGCATCGAACGAAACGCCAAACTGCAGTCGCGATTGATCGACGACATGCTCGATATTTCGCGCATCATTTCCGGCAAACTTCGCCTCGACGCGCAGCCGGTCGATTTAACGATCGTCATCAACGCCGCGGTCGACACGCTGCGCCCGGCGGCGGAAGCGAAAAACATCCGCGTTTACGTGGTTCTCGACTACAGCGCCGGCGTCGTGCTCGGCGACGCGACGCGCCTGCAGCAGATCGTCTGGAATCTGCTTTCGAACGCGATTAAATTCACGCCGAAAACGGGCAGCATTCATGTTTCGCTCGAACGCGTCAATTCGCACGTCGAAATCACCGTCAGCGACACCGGCATCGGCATCGACGAGGATTTCCTGCCCTACGTTTTCGACCGGTTCCGGCAGGCGGACAGCACGAGCAGCAAGAAATTCGGCGGGCTCGGGCTCGGGCTGTCGATCGTGCGCCAGCTCGTCGAACTGCACGGCGGGACGGTCGAGGCGCATAACCGCCGGGACGTGCAGGGCGCGCTTTTTAACGTCAAGCTGCCGGTCATGGCGGTGCACCCGAAAACCGAGCAGCGGCTCAGCGAAATCGAGCAAACCATCAATTACATCGGCAACGCCTTCGACTGCCCGCCCTCGCTCGAAGACGCGAAAATTCTCGTCGTCGACGACGAAGCGGACGCCCGCACGCTGCTCTGCACCATTCTCGAACGATGCGGCGCCGAGGTCCAGACCGCCGAAAACGCGGCGCAGGCGCTCGCTTTGATCGAAGAATTCGGCCCCGACATCATGGTTTCCGACATCGGCATGCCGGACGAGGACGGCTACGATTTAATAAGAAAATTGAGGGACAAAGAAAGAGGCACGGGCAAGCGCCTGCCGGCGGTCGCCTTGACCGCTTTCGCCCGCACGGAAGACCGCCTCAAGGCATTGTCGGGCGGGTTCAATATGCATATTCCGAAGCCGGTCGAACCGGCGGAACTGATCGTCGTGATATCGAATCTTTTGAAATAAACTTAAATAAAGGCGAAAAAAGAGTCGGCTCGGATTTTACATCCGGAATGCCGACCTTTTTTTACGCCCCGATTCGTTAAGGCTGTTTGTTTTGATCGCCGCTGACCGCGTCTTTCGTCACGGCCGCCGCTTTTTTTGTCGCGTACCAGGCGCGTTTCGTGACCCATTTCGTGCCGTCCCAGGTCGTCGTCGTCAGCCACCTGCCGCCCTCATAAGCCTGTCCCTTCACGTTATCGACCAGCTCGACCGAATAATTGCCGACTTTTTTCAAACCGGAACCGGTCGTTTTTGCGGCGTCGACGGTCGCGTCTTTCGTTTTGCCGGCGACTTTTTTCGTCGCGTCCGAAGTTTTGTCCGCCGCGTCCTTCGTCAACTCGACGGTTTTTTTCGTGGTGTCGACCGTCACGTCCTTGGTCTTTTCGGCTGCGTCCTTGACCGCGTCGGGAATTTGCGCCTGCGCCGCGCTGTATGAAAACAGTGCGAATACGAATACTGCGAATAAATTTCCTAAAACTCGTAATTTCATTATTTTACCTCCCTGAAATCATCCAAAAATCTAAGAATCCGCGATTCCGCCCAATGTTTTCGCACTTCTTGTGCCAAAAGTAAAAGGCGCCCGCTGCCGGACGCCTTCGAAGCGAAAATTTCGACTCCGATTAGTAAAGGATTTTTTTCGTGCGGCTAACGACCTTGCGGCCCGTTTTGTAGGTTTTTTTGCCCGTCCATTTCGTGCCGACCCAGACTTTCTTCGAAACGTATTTCGTGCCGTTCCAGGTTTTTTTAACGACCCATTTGCCGCCGCGATAGGTGCTGCGCGCGATGCCCGGGCGGCGTTTTCTCGTCACCGTTACCTGCTGCGCGTTGACCGACAAATTGCCGTTCGAATTAATCGCGTCACCGATAAAAACAACCGAAAACATCATTGCCGCCGCGAACATCAAATTAATTAATTTCTTCATACATTGACTCCTTGTTCTTCCTAAATAATTTTAGTACCAAAATTTACGGATGTAATCTTTTAATACATTTGTAAATCCGTTATTTAAAAATTGCAAGCGGCGTTCCAAAATATTTAATTAATTTGACCGGACGTGCCGGTTGATGAATTCGACGATGTCTTCGGTCGAGGTGCCGGGCAGAAAAACCTCCGAGACGCCTTTTTCTTTCAGCACCGGAATATCTTCCTGCGGGACGATGCCGCCGACCAGCACGAGCGTGTCGTCCATCCCGTTTTCGCGCAGCAGATCGACGATGCGCGGGCAGAGCGTGTTGTGCGCGCCGGACAAAATCGAGATGCCGACCGCGTCGACGTCTTCCTGCAGCGCGGCGGACGCGATCATCTCGGGCGTCTGCCGCAGGCCGGTATAAATAACTTCCATCCCCGCATCGCGCAATGCGCGCGCGATCACCTTTGCGCCGCGATCGTGCCCGTCGAGCCCGGGCTTAGCCACCAAAACACGGATTTTTCTTTCGCTCATAATGTCTATCAGTGGTCGGTGGTCGGTGGTCGGTGGTCAGATTAAAAGGCATTTTACAAATCTGACCACCGACCACCGACCACCGACCACTGTTTCAGTATATTAACGAACAAACTTGCCAAGCAAGCCCGCCGGTTTGATGAAGGGCTTTATTTCCGTCCAGGCGAGGAAATAATCGCCGTCGGGTTCGAGCGCGCGGATCGCGTGGCGAAAGCCGTAATCGTAATGAAACGTAACTCCTTTATCGTCGACGGTGAATCCTTCGAGGTTTTCCGCCGTAAAATCGACGTCTTTGAGTTCTTCGGCGATGTCCTCGCGCAATTCCTTAAAATCCTCGTCTTCGCGGCGGTCTTCGTAGTTGGCTTCGATTTTTTCGCGCTGGATTTGCCTGACGCGCGCGGCGAGGGCGTCGGGGTTCGCGAACGCGTCCGGCGCTTTGATTCGATTGCCGGTTTGCAGATCGACGACGATTCTTCTCACGCTCGTCGAAGGGTACGCGCCCGAACCTTCGATGAAAAGCTCGATGCTCAAAACGCCGTTTCGATTGAAGCCGACGCGGTAATCGCCGCTTTCCAGCCATTGATACTCGCCCGCGATTTCTTCCTTCAGGTTCAGTTCGAAATTTTTTTCGAAGCTCAGAACCGATTCGATTTTCCGCGATAAAACGAGGCTCGCGGCTTTCACTTTCGGGTAAGTGATCGTGAACGTCCGCCGATAATCGCTTTCAGGTTTCAAGCGCCGGTAAACCGTCTTTTTCGGCGTAATGATGACGGACTGCGAAAAGGCGGCAGCCGAAAAAAGAAAAACCGCCGCCAGGCAAAAGAAAACTTTATATCTCATAAATCGATTATTTTTTTCAAACAAATAAAATACGGCTCGAACCGAGCCGAAAGTTTTAGACCGTTTTGTTTGGGATTATTTGCGGGCGGGTTAAATATTCAAGGCGTCCGCGCCGTTTCAGCGATCGAAAAGCGTTTTCGGCGCGCCGTCTCAAGCCTGTTTGTTGATGTTCGACGGCAGCAGAACTTTTTCCTCGAAATCCATCGCCGGCGCGCCGAAAACGCAGCGCAGCTTGCCGTAAACGGTTTTTCGCGTCTTCATCGCCTCCCACGTTTCGACCCAGCCGTGGGTGTTGATCCAGAACCAGTTGTAGCTGTGGATCGGTTTGATGATGCCGTAGCGCACCGTTTCGGATTCCTCGACGAACGAGCCGAAAAGCCGGTCCCAGAAGATAAAGATTCCGCCGTAATTTTTGTCCAGATAAGGAACGTTGACGCCGTGATGCACGCGGTGATGCGACGGCGTGTTGAAAACGTACTCGAACCACGCCGGCATTTTCCGGATCGTTTTCGTGTGAATCCAGAATTGGTAGATGAGGTTCAAACCGTGCATCGTCGCGAACGCCCAGAGCGGAAAACCGATGAGCGCCGCCGGCAAATAAAAAACCCAGTGCGCGATGCCGGAAAACCAGCTCTGCCGGACGGCGACCGATAAATTGTACTGGTTCGACGAATGATGAACGACGTGAAAATTCCAGAAAAACCGCACTTCATGGCTGGCGCGGTGAAACCAGTAATAGGCGAAATCGTCAACGAAGAGCAGCAACGCCCACGCCCACCAGGCGTCCATCGGCATTTTGTACGGCGCCGCTTCGTAGAGCGAATTGTAAAAAAAGCCGGTAAACAAACCGAACAGCGCGCCCCACAGCACCGAACCGAAACCGAGCGCGATGTTCGTCCAGATGTCTTTCCGGTCGTACGTTTCTTCTTTACGCACTGACAGATACGTTTCGAGCGCAATCAGCAGCGCGAAAATCGGAATCGCAATGACGGTCGGCTTCAGCATAGGTAAAAATTATAAATCGGTTCGCGGAAAAAATCTCGTTCGATGTGAGAATTACCGCCGCTCTCACAATCGATTATGATTCGCGAGAACGCCGCGCCGTTTGCCGACGGTTTGGCGGGCGCCGACGGCGCGGATTTTCGGCTCAGAGTTTAATTTCAAACAAACCGAGCGTGATGCCGTCGTAATGCTTCGGCAGATCGGCGGACGGCGTCGGCGCGACGACGCCCAAAAATTCGAAACCGCAGTCGGTGTAGTAATCGATCAGCTTTCGATTGTCGCCCCAGGTGTCCATGCGGATGTACTTTTTGCCGACGCGCGGCGCGTATTCGCGCGCCCACGCGGTGATTTTCGGCACGAACCGCGCCCCGCGAAATTCCGGATTCGTGACGATGCGGTGAATATAAATCGCCGGGTCCACGCTTTTTTCCTTCCAGATGAACGGATCTTCGAAGGCGACCGAGAAAATGCAGGCGATTCGCTGGTCGATCACGATTTTCCAATTCCTTTTTTCCGCGATTTCCCTTTCGATCAGCGCGCGGTCGAACGGCAGCCACGCACGGTGAAACTTCGTTTTTTGAAATTCGATCGCCGCCTCGTAAAGCCGGAAGATTTCGTCGAGATCACCGATCGCGCTGTTTAAAAATTCCATAAAAGACGTTGTTTTCGGAAGTTCCGGAGGTCTGGAAAATAAAAGAATTTCTTCCCAAATCTTTAAAGCTAATCAGCATTCGTCAACCTCCCAACCTTTCGAAACTTCCTTGAACTTCCGCTATTGAAACTTACTGCCGAAGGTCACGCCCCGCCAGTCGTCGGTGCGGAACGGCGCGGCGGGAAGACCGGCGGCATTGTAAAGGTTCGCGTCCACGGGCGCGTCCGACCACGCGTAACGCACGGCGACCGGATTTTTCACCCGCTCGCTCGAAACGACGACTTTGTCGCCCGCGATTTCGGCTTTCGCGTAAAAAAATTTGCGGTCCGCGCCGGCGATTTCGAAGCCGCGCACATAGCCGAACTTGTCTTTCGCCGTCAAACCGTCGGCGGCGTATTTGAACGCGACGATTCCTTTGCCGTTTTCGAATTTCGCCGTATCGAACAGCGGACCGCTCCACGGAACGTCGAGCCCGTAAGTCTGCTTCAGGGCGACCGCCGCGAGCCGAAGCCCGACGTCCTGTTTATTAGTCGGGTGAATGTCGTTCGCGTTGCCGATGTCGACGGTGACCGCCATGCCGGTTTTCGGGACGCTCAAAGTCATCGCCTGCGCCTCGCGCAGCTCGGCCCAGCCGCTGCCCTCGTTGCTCGACTGGTTCGCGCCGTAGCTCGACAACTGCACGAAGAAGAAATAAAAATCGTCGTTCCACTTCCGTCGCCAGTCGCCGATCATCAGCGGAAAAGTTCGGCGGTATTCGTACGAGCGCCCCGCATTCGATTCGCCCTGATACCAGAGCACGCCGCGCATCGCGAAAGGCACGAGCGGCGCGATCATGCCGTTGTAGATCGCCGTGCCGACGTTGTTGCTCGAATGCGCGTATTCGTGTTTTTCGGCGAACGACGGCATCAGGCGCCAGCCGTCGCCGCCGAGCGGAATTTTTTCGGTTTCGGCCTTGACGAAAACGTCCTCCGCCGACCCCATAAAACCGAGGCCGAACCATTCCGGCTCGATCGTGCGGTGCTGTTTGATGACGAGACCGTTCGCGCCGGCGCGCCACGCGCCGCGCGGCACGACGATCTCGCGTTTGCCGCGCAAAATGCCGCTGAAAATCTGCCTGCCGTTGATGTAGATTTCGTTGTAACTGTAGCTTTCCGCCAAGCCCAAAACGGTTTCCCGGTCAACGAAATCAGCGGGAATCTCGACGCGCCGCGCCATGAAACCGTTGCCGCGCCACGCCCAGATGCCTTTCCAGTCCCATTGCCCCATGGGATTGCCGCCCGCGTGCCAGCGCGAAAAATCGTAGCCGGCTTCGGTGTATTTACTTTCGTCAGCCAAGGTCGGATTGCGATTCGCGTCGCCGAAAATGTTTTGCTTGATGTTTCGTTCGAGCAGCGCGTCGGCTTCCGCCCAGTTTTTCGGGAGATTTTTTCCGTAATCGGCGAGCACGTCGGACGAAAGCATTCCTTCGCGGCTGATCCAGCCTTCAATTTGCGAGCCGCCCCACGACGAATGCACGAGCCCGACCGGAATTTTCAGTTTTTTGTAAATCTCGCGCGCGAAGAAAAACCCGACCGCCGTGAAATCGCCGATCGTTTCGGGCGAGGCTTTTTTCCACGCGCCGTTTTTCAGATCGTTCAGCGGCTCGATTTCGACCGCGTGTTCGACGTAAAAATGACGGATCTGCGGGTAATCGGCGTCGCGTTTTTCGAGCGCGAAATTGTCCGCCTGTCTGACCGTCCATTCCATGTTCGACTGCCCTGAACAAAGCCAGACTTCGCCGACCAGAACGTCCTTGATCGTCAGGTTTTCAGCGCCGGACGCGGCTTTAAGCTCGAACGGGCCGCCGGCTTCGAGCGGCGCGAAATTTACCGACCATTTCCCGCTCCGATCGGCAATCGCGGTTTTCGTTTGCCCGGCGAAAGAGATGGTCACATTCGCGCCCGGCGTCGTCCAGCCCCAGACCGGAACCGGCTTTTGCCGCTGCACGACCGCGCCGTCGGAAAAAACGCGCGCGAGCCGAATTTCCGCCCGAACATTCGCCGCCGCCAGCAGCGAAACGCAAAAAAAGAGCGTCGCGAGCACACTCTTTTCATAAAAAAAATGATTCGTTTTCATCCTTTCTGAATTTTATAAAATTTAGCCAAGATGGACAAAAAAATTTACGAACAATCACTTTAACTTATTTCGTGTTCGTTCGTGTTCGTTCGCGGCTGATTTCGGTTAAAGCCGCCCCTCGTTTTCGCTTTCGGCGATCAGTTTTTCGAGCCTTCGTTCGCGCGTCGCGTCCTGTTTGGCGTTCATCACCCAGGCGGTCATCTGTTTTTTGTACCAGTTCGCCTGTTTTTCGAAAAAACCCCACGCCTTTTCGTTGGCGCGGAAACGCTTTTCGTACTCTTCGGAAAACTGCCGCGCCTCGTTTTCGTATGTATAAACGGCGGACTTTTCGTCCTTGCGCTTTTCGAACGCCGCGATTCCGGCCGGTTTCATCAAGCCTTTTTCCGTTAATTCCTCGACCTTTTTGATATTGACCGCGCTCCAGTTGCTGTTCGGGCGGCGCGGCGTGAAACGGTTCGAATAGCTTTCCTCGTCGACGTTGCGCCGCACGCCGTCGATCCACCCGAAACAAAGCGCCTGATCGACCGCTTCGCTCCACGTCATCGACTGCTTTCCCGATTTGACGTTGTAAAATCCGACGATGATTTCCGCTTCCTTATCGTGATTCTCTTCGAGCCAGCGGCGGAAATCGTCTTGCGCCGGAAAAAATTTCGGAGTCATTTTTATTTAATCGTAAGTCCATTCACTGACGGTTAATATTTTATTTGCTTTATCGATCCAAATTATCAAAAAGTAATAGGTATAAATCCAATTTTCGGGTTCCCTTAATTTTTCATCAGTTTCTTCAAACCACTCTTTGCTAAGTAAGTAGAAATAATTCGATTCGACCCCCTTTAGGAGTTCGATAAACCCGTCTTTAATTTTTATAAAATCGTTTCCGTCCTCTCCCCAGTCATCTGCTTCCGCATAATCATCAAGAAATTTCTTGATCCCATTTTTATCGAGCTGTTTAAAGTCGCTTATGCTGACTAAATTTATCTCGAAAGCTTGTCTCAAAAACGGTCTGTTAGCCGTATCGTTTTTTATTATTTCCCTCCGACTGTCCTCCGCAAAAGATTTTGAATGAATAAAGGAAACAATCAAATTCTCCTCTGAAATATTATCCGAGTTTACATATGTAAACTCGGATATGTTTATTCCCTGGTAATTTTCATCTATTTCCTTTTGAGATTTTAATTCAAATACAGGCATTAATCATTAAAATGCCGGTTCTTCGTAAACGCCGTAAACGTCCCTCAAAGCAGTGCAGATTTCCTCGACCGTCGCGTAGGCTTTGACGGCTTCGATCGTCACCGGCATTAAGTTTTCGTTCGCCTGAGCGGCCTTTTTGAGCTTTTCGAGAATGTTCGCGACCGCGCCCGAATCGCGCCGCGTTTTCGTTTCGTGCAAACGAGCCAATTGATGGTCGCGCACGGTTTCGTCGATTTGCAGGATGTCGGTTTTGTGGAGTTCGGTTTCCATCGCGTATTTGTTGACGCCGACGATAATTTGCTCTTTGCGTTCGACCGCTTTTTGGTATTGATAAGCGGATTCTTGGATTTCGCGCTGCGGGAAACCGGCTTCGACCGCTTCGACCATGCCGCCGAATCCGTCGATCTTCTCGAAATAATCGAGGCACCCGTCGACCATTTTCTGCGTCAACGCTTCGACGTAATACGAGCCGCCCAATGGATCGACCGTGTTGACGACGCCGGTTTCTTCGGCGATGATCTGCTGCGTTCTGAGGGCGATGAGCGCGGCTTGATCGGTCGGCAAAGCCAGCGCTTCGTCGTATGAATCGGTGTGCAAACTCTGCGTGCCGCCGAGAACGCCCGCGAGCGCCTGAATCGCGACGCGCGCGATGTTGTTGAGGGGCTGTTGCACGGTCAAAGAAACGCCTGCCGTCTGCGTGTGAAACCTGAGCTGCATCGTGCGCGGATTTTTCGCGCCGAAGCGTTCCTTCATCGTCTGCGCCCAGACGACGCGCGCCGCGCGGTATTTCGCGATTTCCTCGAAAAAGTCGTTGTGCGCGTTGAAGAAAAACGAGATGCGCGGCACGAATTCGTCGACGTCCAGACCGCGCTCGACGCCGTACTGCACGTACTCGACGCCGTCGCGCAAAGTGAAGGCGAGCTCCTGCAGCGCCGTCGCGCCCGCTTCGCGGATGTGGTAGCCCGACACGGAAATCGGATTGTATTTCGGCACGTTTTTCGCGCAGAACTCGAACGTGTCGATGACGAGCTTCATCGCCGGTTTGATCGGATAAATCCATTCTTTCTGCGCGATGTATTCCTTCAAAATGTCGTTCTGCAGCGTTCCGGAAATTTTCTTGAAATCCGCGCCCTGTTTTTCGGCAAGCGCGACGTAAAACGCGAGAAAAATCCACGCCGGCGCGTTGATCGTCTGCGAAACCGTCACTTCTTCGAGGTCGATGCCGTCGAAAAGAACCTCGAAATCGGCGAAGCTCGACACGGCGACGCCGCATTTGCCGACTTCGCCTTCCGAGAGCGGCGAATCGGCGTCCAGGCCCATCAAAGCGGGCAGATCGTACGCGGTCGAAAGCCCGGTTTGTCCCTGCGCCATCAGATATTTGAATCGGCGGTTCGTTTCTTCCGGCGACGAGAATCCGGCGAACTGGCGCATCGTCCAAAGCCGCCCGCGGTAACCGGTCGGGTGGATGCCGCGTTTGTACGGGTATTCGCCGGGAAACCCGATCTCGTCAGTGTTTTCCGTGTCGGCTTCGGTGTATAACCGCTCTACCGGTTCGAGCGAGACGCCTTCGAAACTCTTTTTGCGCTCGGGCGTTTTGTCGAGAACCCGCCGCAGAGTCTCTTTTTCCCAACGTTCTTTCGCCGCCTGACTTTCCGTGATCGCTTCTTTTACTTCCGCCATTTTGTTATCCATCTATAATTAAAATTTCTAAAATTGCCTATGTCGGCATTTTACACGATTTACCCCGAACTATGAAAATCATTCATCGAACTCCGCCGCAAAATCCGGCGTATAAACGGTCGGCGCTTCGGAATAAGTGAAGTTATGGATGTTTGTGAAATTCAACCGGACGCGGGTAAACGCCGATTCAAAACGGATTCTCCGGGATTTTTCAAAATCACCGGAAGTTACCCGCCAATTCCGGCCGCGCTCCGCGTTTACCCGCTTCCGGTTTTCGTTCGCCCGCCGGTTCGCTTTCTATTCCGAAAATAAAATTGCCAAGCGATTTAAATCTATATAAAATTACGAAATGCAATCTCCAGCCCGGAAAATCATCATCGCCGTTTTGTTCAGCGCGGTTTTCGCGGCGTGCACCGCCGACGACGCCAACACCGCCAACCAGAATTCCGCCAATCAAACGACCACCGCGACAAATTCAAATTCCGTGCATGACAACGTCGACGAGCTCGAACTGACCATCAAATTGCCGTATCACCCGGAAGAAGCGGTCTGGCGCGAAGAACCGGTCGGCAAAGCGCCGACCGGGCGCGTTCCCGGACCGACCGACCGCAAACTCATCGCGGTGCTGCGTTTCCCGAAGGAAGACGCCGACAAAATCACGGCCCAAGCCGAAAAATACAAGCCCGCCGCGCCGGAGACGATTCAGACCGAAAGCTGGTTCCCGGCGGAACTGATCGCGCAGAGCCAGACGAGCGGCGACGAAACCGTCAAGGGCGCGAGCTTTCCGGCGAACGATTTTTACAATCCGCCGTACTCCGACGGAAAAATCACGCGCGTCGAAGGGACGGATTATTTCGTGCTTGAATTGTTCACGAAATAACAGAGTATTTAAGCAACGAACGTAAAGGAAAGGACGCGAAATCCACTTTAAAAAATCGTTCGTGTATTTTCTTGCCCGTTCGTGGCTGAAAAATCAAATTTCCTCGTATTTCTTGAGTTTTCGGTAAAGCGTCGATAAATCTATCCCAAGAATGTTGGCGGCTTCCGTTTTGTCGTCGCCGACGGCGTTGAGCGTCTCCAGAATATACCTTCTTTCCATTTCGTCGAGCGTCGGGCGCAATCCTTCCGGATCGCGCATTTCGAGCGCGCCGGCGGCGCTCAGCTTGATCTTCGGCGGCAGGCTGTCGAGATCGATCTCGTCGCCCGATAAAATAAACGCGCGCTCGACGGCGTTTTCGAGTTCGCGGACGTTGCCGTGCCAGTTGTAGCCGACGAGCGCCGTCATCGCTTGTTTCGAAACCGCTTTTTCGTTCGCGCGCTGGTTGCGCGCCGATTTCGACACGAAATGCTTGACCAAAAGCGGAATGTCCTCGCGGCGCTGGCGGAGCGGCGGCAGACTGATTTCGATGATGTTCAGCCGGTAAAACAAGTCCTCGCGAAAATGGTTTTCGGCGACTTCCCGTTCGAGATTTTTGTTGGTCGCGGCGATGATGCGCGTGTCGAATTTGACGGCCGAAGTCGCGCCGATCGGCAGCACTTCCTGCTCCTGCAGGGCGCGCAGCAGTTTGACCTGCAGGGCGAGCGGCATCTCGCCGATCTCGTCTAAAAAGAGCGTGCCGCCGTCAGCCGCGCGGAACAAGCCTTTCTTGTCGGCGGTCGCGCCGGTGAAACTGCCCTTCGTGTGCCCGAAAAGCTCGGATTCGAGCAGGGACTCGGGCAGCGCGCCGCAGTTGACGGCGAGAAACGGCTTGTTGGCGCGCCCGCTGTTAAAATGAATCGCTTTGGCGATCAGTTCCTTGCCGGTTCCCGATTCGCCCTGAATCAAAATGCCGGCGTTCGTGTTGGCGACCTTTTCGACAAGCGAGAAAACCTTCTGCAGCGCGTCGCTCGTGCCGATGATCTCGGAAAAGCTGTACTTTTTGTCGAGCTCGTGGCGCAGCGCGCGGTTTTCGCGCGCCAGTTCCTTCGTCCGGAGCGCGTTGCGCACGGTTTTCAAGAGATCTTCATTGACGAACGGCTTCGTGATGTAGTCGTAAACGCCGCGCCGCAGCGCCGCGATCGCCGAATCGACCGACGAATAAGCGGTCATCACGATGACCAGCGCTTCTTCGTCGATCGCCCTGATCTGCGAAAGCAGTTCGAGCCCGTCCATGCCGGACATTTTGATGTCGGTCAAAGTCACGTCGACCTCGACCGACGGAAAAATTTCGAGCGCGGTTTCCGCCGAGCTCGCCGTGTAAACGTGATAGCCTTCTTCTTCGAGCAGCTGGCGCAGAATCGAGCGCATCAATTCTTCGTCTTCGACGACGAGGATATTCGGTTTGGGCATATTTTTATGTCAAGAGTCCAGAGTCCAAAGTCCAAAGTTTAAGTCTTAATCGTCATAATTCAAAGGTTTAACCGACGAAAATAATAATCGATCCCGTTTTTTTGACTCCGGGCTTCGGACTTTGGACTTTCGATCGCTCATGTTAGCATCAAACGTATTGATTTTTTATACCGATGCGTCCTTATAAATCTCTAAAAATCATCTTCCTGGTTCTCGTTTTGTGTTTTACGACCGCGCGCGCGCAGCAGACGAACCCGGTCGACCGCAAGGTTTCCAATCCGATCACCGACACGCCGAACGTCGACCCCGTTTCGGACGAAAACTCGATCAAAGCCCCGAAAAGAACACCGTCCGGCTACCGGCAGGAAGGCGGCGACGACGAGGTCGTCATTTACTCGGAAAATCAATCGGGCGAAGGCGAAGAAGGCAAACGCATCGTCACGCACACCGGAAACGTCGACGTGCGTTACGGCATCTATCGCCTGCAAGCCGACAAAATCATCGTTTACGAAGCCGAAAACCGGATCGTCGCCGAAGGCAGCGTCGTTTTCGACCAGGGCGAAGACCAGCGCATCACCGGCGCGCGCGGCGAGTGGAATTACCGCACGAAACTCGGGAAATTCGTCAATTCGACCGGTTTCACGAACCAGACCAACGACGGCACGGTCATCTATTTCACCGCCGATCAGGTCGAACGCGTGAGCCTCAACGAAGTCGTCATCACGAACGGCAAATTCACCGCCTGCGAGGAAGCCGTCCCGAAATGGAGCTTTACGGCGAGCGAGGCGCGCATCCGTCCGAACGACCGCCTAAAGCTCAAAAACGCGAAATTCAAGGTCAAGGACATCACGCTCGTGCCGCTGCCCTACGCTTCGATCTCGATCGAAAAAGAGGACCGCGCCTCGGGCTTTCTGACGCCGACTTTCGGTTTTTCCGGCGACAAGGGCTTTCGCGCGTCGGGCGCGTATTTCAAAACCCTCGGTCGCTCGGCGGACGTCACTTTTCGCGGCGATCTGTACACTTCGCGCGGCATCGGTTTCGGCATGGACGTGCGCACGCGCGCCAATTCGCGGTCTTATTTCAACTTCGGGTTTTACGCCGTCAAAGACCGCATCCTCGGCGCGAACGACGACGCCGAGCATCCCGATCAGGGCGGCTCACTGATCTACGCCGACGGCGTGCAGTATTTCTCGAACGGCTTCGTCGCGGCGGCCGACGTGCGCCTGACGTCGAACCTCGCGTTCCGGCAGGTCTTCTCGGACGGCATCCAGCAGATCATCTCGCCGATCGAGGTTTCACAAGCCTTTGTTAATAAAAGTTGGGACAATTACACGTTCAACCTGCTGGCGCGCTCGCAGGTCATCTCGATCCCGAACGTGCGCATCAAGACGCGGAATTTGCCGAGCATCAATTTCGACAAGCGGCCGTCGGAAGTTTCTTTCTTGAAAAACGTTTATTTCTCGTTCAAGACGAGTCTCGAAGGCGTTTCGCGCCGCGAGGAAGTCGACGACACGGGTCTTTATTTCCGGCAAGCCGGCAGCGAGCCGCTCGTCTCGCCCGCGATCGGGCAGCGTTTCGACATTCATCCGCAGGTTTCGGTTCCGTTCAATTTCAAATACGTTTCGCTGACGGCGACCGCCGGCACGCGCGTCACGTATTATTCGAACTCATTTAACGACATGCGGCAGATCGTCGGGCGCGACGTGATCCGCAAATACGGCGAATTCGAACTCGACGTGCGCCCGGTCGCGCTCGCCAGAAATTTTTACGGCAAAGCGGGCGCTTTCCGGTTTCGCCACGTCATCGAGCCATACTTAACCTACCGGTTCATTTCCGGCGTCAATAACTTCAATAAAATCATCCGGTTCGATTACACCGACACCGAAACCGACACGAACGAGCTCGAGTTCGGCGTCACGAACCGCTTTTACACGCGCAAATACACGGAAGCCGTGACGGGCGAGGCGCAGAAACGCCTGCAGGAAAACCCGGAAGAAGCGAAGAAAAACCCGCTCGCGATCCAGCCGTACGAGATTTTCACGCTCACCGTGCGCGGGAAATACTTCTTCGATAAAACCTTCGGCGGCGCGCTCGTGCCCGGACAAAGAAACCAGATCGCGCCGATCACCGCGCTCTCGTTTTACACGTTCGGCGGCGTGCCGCGCTCCTTTTCGCCGCTCAACATCGACGCGACCTACCGCCCGCGCAAAACGATTTTCGTCAATTCGCGGATGGACGTCGGCGTGCAGGGCGACGGCCTGCGCGCGGTTTCGGCGACGGTCGGCTACGACACGACGCTATTGAAGATCTTCCAGACCTTTTATTACACGCGCGCCGTCAGCCTCGTGCCGTCGCTCGCGCGCTACGCCGACCCGAACGGCAAGGAAGCCGGCACATTGCGCGGCTCGCAGTGGAGCCCGTCCGTCTTTTTGGGCAACCGCGACCGCGGCCTGTACGGCGGCACGTCGCTGTTTTTCGATTTCGAAAACCGCCGCGAAACGCGCACCTCGCCGCTCATCAGCTCGCTCTACACGCTCGGCTACGCCTACGACTGCTGCTCGGTCGCCGTGCAGTATTACACCTTCAACGTCGGCGCGCGCCGCGAAAATCGCTTCGTCTTCAGCTTCCGGCTGAACGGCATCGGCGCCTTCGGCACCGAACAGTTCGGGCAGGGCCTTCGTTGACGATATGAACCGCGCGAAACAATCAACAGCCGTTAAAAAGCGCGGCGGGCGCGGTCAAGACCGCGCCCGCCGCGCTTTTTTGGATGCCCGCGCCGCGTTTTTTTTCAATCCGGAACATTCGTTTTCCGCCCGCGCTTCTTTAAGGTTCTGATTTTCAGATCCTTGAGAAAGTTTTTGAACTCATGCGGCAGGTTCTTTAAGTCGTGCGGCATGATTTCCTCGCTCAAAAGCTCCGCGATGATCGTCTCCATCGTAAAAAACCCAAGCGCGCGGTACGCCTCGAACTGTTTCTCGTCGTAAAATTCGTCGACCGTCGTCTGGTGCGGAAACGTCAGGTTCAAATTCGCGTAGTGCTTGATGTCCGTCGCCTCGTCGCCGTAAAAGGTCGGTCTGATGTAAAGCAGGTAGCTTTTCGCCGGGCCGGTCTGCTCGGGGTATTTTATTTCCGCGACCGCGTAGCGCTGGCGCGTATCGACGTAATCGTTCGCGACGCTGCGCGCGTAAATTTTTATTTCGCCGTTGAATTTGATGTCGACGCCGAGATCGACCTTGCATTTCTCGATCGCGTTGGAAATCTCGCCGTAGGTGAAATGTTCGTCCGCCGCCGCATCGCTCAGGATGATGAACCGGCAGCGCCGCAAAATCATTTCGTAGAGTCCGAGGTTTTCGAAATGCCCGCCGTCCGTGACGTTTAGAAATCGCTTGTCCTCGTCGGTTCGCCCGAGCGTTTCGTTGATCAGCGGCAGAATCGCGACCGACGGGCTCGGTTTTGTATAAAACGCTTTTTTGCCGAAGCCGAGGTAACTTTTCTGGTCGCCCATTTTCCCGGTATTGCCGAGCCACCAGCCGAGACGAATATTGAACAGCGACATCAGAAATGTGACGACCGACGACGAGTAATAGCCCATATTCGGGTTCGCCGCCGCGCCGGAAATCGTCATCGCCGTGCCGAGCCGCAGCGCTTTGCCCTTCAACCGGCATTTGCCCTCCTCATTGCTTTCGCACGGCTCGCTGTCCTTCAGGTTGCAAAACCGCAGACTCGAACAGGTCGGTAAATTATCGTTGCGACAGTATTCGTTCGAGTTGCGGTATCCGAGCAGCCAGCTGCCGCAGTGCAGCGGCGTCATCGTGAACGACGCCGCCTGCCGGTCCTGCCAGGCGAGTTTCTTGCCGCCCGTCAGATTCAACGTCGCGTTGATCACGTGAAACGGCTTTTGACCTTTCAGGCGGTGCAGCTGAAAATTGTCCGTATCGTCGAAACCGGTGAAGGAATCGCCGCGGCGCTTGGTGTGCGACGCGCCGAGATACGCGCGAATCAGGCGGTCGCGATAAGCGGCGTGCAGCGAAAATTTGTTGACGTTGATAAACCAGGCCATCAAAATTCCGAGCCCGGCGAGCACTATCAGGCAGAAAATCCAGAAGTCGAGCCACGAACCGGCGATCCAATTCAAAACTCCGCCGGACTGCGCGCCGAGCTGCCAGCTTAAAAAATGATTGACCTCGCGCAGAAGAAATTCGGAAATGTAAGCCAGCCCGATGAAAATAAAAATCAAAAAAACCGGCGCCGCCAAACGCGGCGCGACGGCCAAGAACCGCCCCGCCCAGGTGCGATTCGGCTGGTCGTTTCGCACGGTCGATTTTCCGGAAAAGCCGCCGACGAGCGACAGCACCCCGGAAACCGCGACAAAGACCGCCGCCGCCGCGTCATACAGATTGTTCCAAAGCGAATCGCCCGCCCAGAGCCGGCTAAAGGAATTAATCAGCCCGTCGAGCGCGCGCGTGCCGAAAAACACGATGCCGTTCAGCGCGACCCACGCCGCGCTGGAGATGAAAATCCAGGCGCCCTGCCGCGCCAGCCATTCGCGGTCGGAATCGGTCGCGACGCGGCTGTAAATGCCGGCGAAAACAAACGAGCCGCCCGAAAAACACAGCAGGTAAAGCGGCACCGCGAAGCACAGGTAAAGCGGCAAATTCGCCGGCTCTTTCAAGTATTCCGTGTCGAACAGATTATGCGCCGCCAGCCACGTCAAAGCGCCGCCGACGAGACTCGAAACGAAAGCCGCGACGATTTCCCAACCTCTGAATTCGACTAATTTCTCTTCTTTCGCCTTGCCGCGGCTGCTCTGTTTTTTATCGTCGAAAACCGGCGTCCATTTTTTGAATAAAATATATAAAATATTCCCGAGCACGAACGTCGCCGAGGAGAACAAAACGAAATTCGCGAATTCGTGACTGAAAGCGGAATAAATGTAATTCGCCCCCCAAAAGTTCGGCAGCGAATCGAAAAGCGCGCCTCTCGCTTTCGCCGCCGCGTACCAGGCCCAGTAGACCGTGGCGCCGAACGCCATCAGCAGAAGCGGCAAAATCACGCTCAGGAACACGCCGGCGTCGTCGTTGAACCGGTTTTCTGGGTTATCAGGATTCTTGCTCGGCAGTTTGGCGACGGTCGAAATCACGGCGACGATGCCCGCCGCCAGACCGATCGACAAAATAATCAGCATTCCGGCCTCGCCGACCTTCGCGCGGGCGGCGAGGCTTAAAAATTCGAGCAAAATTCGCGGAATCAATAAGATCGCACAGAGCAGCGGGATAAAAATCGTCCAGTTGAGAAAGAGGTTACGGATGTAGATGCCGACCAGCGTCCAGGTGTCTGCCGACAGCAAGCCGACCTTCGGGCTCATAAAATTGCTGTAGGCGCGAAGAAACTGGAGCTGCTTCGGTTCGGGATTCGGCGAGTGCGCTTCGCCCGACTGCGGCGTCGAAAGCGTGCAGTCGACCAATTTTTTCTCCACGCTGAGGATGCCGTCGTCCCTGAATTTATTATATTCCCTGAATAACTCCCGTTCGCGCGAAACGGGCGGCGCGTTTTCCTCGGCGGCGGATTTCCCTTCCTCCAATTCCAATTCTTCGGACGGCGCGTTTTCCCGCGCCGCTTTTCGGGTTTTCGCGCCCGCCGCGGACGAATCGCCGGGCGCGGCGTTTTCGAGTTTCTCCAATTGCTCGCGCCGGATCCACGCCGAAAGCCAGGAGCCCAAATACCCGCCGCCCGAAACCGTCGAAAGGTAATCGAATTCGCTCAGCAAACCGTGTTTCGCGAGCGACTGCACGATGCCGAGCGCGAAAGTGGCGCTGCGGATGCCGCCGCCCGAAAAACACAGCGCCGAAAACCCCGCTTCGTGCATTTGCCCGAAAACCTTCTTCAAGTCGTCGGGCTGCGAGTCCGCCGCTCCCGAACCGGCGGTTTCTTCGGCGGAACCTTTGATATGATGCAGTTCCTGCCGCAACACCTCGGGCAAGGAAATTTCGTGCGTTTTTTCGGAATTGGTATTTTTGAACATAATTTTCTGCGGCTGCCGGCGAATTCGCGCCAGTCAATTCGCGGCGGTTTTGAATTTTTTGTCATGAAACCTTCGGTCGCGCCCTGCGCTTCGGCGAAGGTTATTTTCCGTTGAGACCGTTTTTCTCTTATAGAATATTCATTCGAAATTTTCTATCAAAAAAATAATCGCGTCGCCTCAAAGAATAATCGGAAAGCGCTCGCGCGCCAACAAAAAAATAACGCGGCTGATGCGGCAAAAAGAGAATTTCCGAATTTTTCGACCGCCCGCCCGCCCGCCCGCCTCGTACCAGGTCGAGCCGCCCTTTCGGTTGTCAGGCGCGAATTTTCATCGCCGCAATTTCATTGACGGAAAAATCGCCCCGACCATGGCAGCCGCGTTTTTTTCGCGAGCGGCGAGCCGCGTTTGTCGCGAACCGCTTTCCGAACTTGTCGCCGGGCTAAGATTTCTATTTTGATATGACTTTTTCGGCGAAAAACTTACCCGCCGATCAAAGATTTGATCGGTTTTTTCCGCGGTTCGCGTTCGGGGGCCGGAATATCGAGATCCGCGCGCGGCCGTTTTTGCTCGCAATCACCCGCGTTTATTGCCGGAAATCGGTTTGACCGAGCGAATTGTAATATTCGACCGGTGCCAGTTCGTCGGTCAGAAATTTTTCCGTTAAATCGAGCGGTTGTCGGTAGGCGTTGTTTAAAAGCCTCGACATTTCGCGGTCGGGACTTTCGAGAACCGGAGGCTTTTCGCTTTTCGAAGCGACGATGATCAAATTTTGCACTTCCTCGTCGGCGCGTTCCGGGCGGACTTTGAAAAGCAGCACGTGCGGGAATATTTGCCGGTAGGTCGCGATTTCGGCGTTCAGGAAACGGCTCGCTCCGCCCTTGACGGCGCCGCCGACGTTGAAAATCACGACGCCGCCGGGTTTGAGAACGCGGTCGATTTGCGCCACGGCTTCGACGGTCGTCAGGTGAAACGGCACCGAAAAAAGCGAGCCGAAAGCGTCGAGGAAAACGGCGTCGTATTTTTCCGGCGCGCTTCGATTGAGAAAAATCCTGCCGTCCTCATGAAAAATTTTGAGGCGCGGGTCTTCGCGCAAATTGAAATATTTTTTGGCGAGCCCGGTCATTTGCGGGTCGATCTCGACGACGTCGATTCGCTTTTCCGGATAAACCCTCAAAAATTCTTTCGGAAACGAATAGCCCGCGCCGCCGACGAGCAGCGTCGTTTGAAAATCCGGTTTAAAGTGCCGCGCGAGATGATAATATTTGGCGTATTCGGACGCGAGTTCGTCCGAATCGAGGTACATTTTCGATTGGATGAAATACGGGTCGATCGCCAGCGCGCGCATTTTTTTGCCGCTCGCCTCGTCGGTCAGCGTGAAGATCTGGACGCGATTGTATTCGGTGTCGACGTCGTGCAGATCGTTCGTTTTCAGCAGCAAGTAGCTTTGCAGCTCGGTCGCGGCGATCCCGAAAACGAACATTATCAAAATCGTCAAATTCGCCTTCGTCAGCGCGAACGGCGCGAGCATCGCCGACAGCCCGAGCAGGGCGAAGCCGATCAGGTAGAGCGTCCGCGTGCTGCCGACGAACGGGATCAGGAAAAAGCCGGCGAGGAAAGTTCCGAGGATGCTGCCGACGGTCGAAAGCGCGTAGAGCCGGCCGACGGTCTTGCCGGAATCGGCGAGCGACAGCATTTTCAACTTCACCGCGTACGGCGTCACGAAACCGAGCAAAACGCTCGCCGGCGCGAATAAAAGGAGCGCGGCGACGACCGATTTTATTTCGAGAATGAGCGGGCTGCGCGCGATGAACGAAAGAAAAACGTCCTTGAAAAGAATCGTCGCGGCGACCGCGCCGCCGGCGAGAAAAATCACGGAGGCGAGGATTTTAAGGTCGGGCTTGCGGTCGGCGATTCGGCCGCCGAGCCAGTAGCCGAGGCTCAGCGCCGCCAAAATTATGCCGATCAGGCTCGTCCAGACGTACGTCGAAGAGCCGATATACGGCGAAAGGATGCGCGAGCCGATGATCTCGTAAATCATCACGAGCGCGCCGCACGCAAAAACGGTTATTTCGAGCGCGATGTTGGAAAGTTTTTGACGGTCGGGCATAAAAAGTCGGAAGTCGATCTACGAAAAAAAGCGCCGGGCCGGTTTGGCGGCTTAACCCTTATTTTTCTCCCGTGTGGATCGCGAGGAATTTGATCGGTTTGCCGGCCGCGTCCGCGCCGGCGTCGACGACGGCGATCGAGATCGCTTCGCCGCCTTTTACCCAGACCTCGTGCTGGAAATTCCTGCGCTGCGGCGGAACCCCGGCGTCCTTCGCAAATCCTTTCGCCGTCAATTTCGGCGCGTAAAACTCGAAAACCCGCGCGGCTTCGGTTTCCGGCGGCAGGAAAAGGATTCTCTCTTCGGTTTTCGAATAACTTTTTTTCAAATCCGTCAAAATCGTATTGATCGCCGCGTCGAGCTCGACCTCGTACCGGCCCTCGATCGAACCGGCGCGCGCTTCGGGCGGCGTCGGAATTTCTTCGATATTCATAAAAGTCTTGGGCTGGCAGGAAAAAACGATCAAAACCAGCGCCAGCGGTAAAATTCGATGTAACTTTTTCATCCTGCAACCCATTATAGCAAACGCGAAAGGGCGGAAAGTAAAACTCTTTCCGCCCTTTAAAGGATTTGCCGATCGGGCTCGAATTTCTTTCCGAACGGTAATCCGGAAATCTCGAATCCGAGCCCCAGACTCACTGATTTTTCAACACGACCCGCCCGAAAGCCGAATCGAAATCGGCTTCCGCCGCGCCCTCGTAAAGCTCGCCCGTCGCGGCGTCGCGCGGGAAGAGCAGTTTTTCCAGGGCTTCTTCCATGTCCATCGTGCCTTTATTGAGCCCGTCGGTCACTTCGTTGACGATCGCCTGCGTCAAGCCGTTGAGCACCGACGAGACGACGCCCGAAGCCGGGTTCGCCGCGCCGGTCGCGCCGGCGATCGTGCCGAAAATGTTTTTCAGCATATCGGCTTGCTTCGTGCGGTCGCCGCTGATCTGTTTCGCGCCGGCGAAAAGCGCGCCCGCGAAATAACCGAGCACCTGCGCGTTGCGGTAATGCGGTCGGCCGTCGGTGCCCGGCACCTGCGCGCCGAACCGGTCGATCGGATTGCCGCGCAGATCGTTGCCCTTCGAAAGCCGCGCGACGAAAGTGCCGAGCTCCGCCGTTTTACCGGCGTCGAGCATCGATTTAACGTAAGCCGCGACGCCCTCGCCGTTGCGCGCGTCGTGTTCGAGATTCGTCATGATGCCGACCGTGTCGCTGTTCAGCACGCCGGTCAGGGCGTCGCGGATTCCGGCGGCGGCGGCGGCCTTGCCGATGATCGCCGTGCCCGGAATAAAGCCCGGCGCGTCTTCGATCGATTTGAGCTGCAGCGCGGCGGCGTCGAAAACGCGCGCCTTCACCTCGGCGCTGTTCGATCTCGCGACCGCGTTCAGCATTTTCGCGAGCAGCTCGCCCTTGTACTCGATCGTGTAACCGCCGCCCATCGGCGACGAAATGCCGTTGACGGAGATGTTTTCCATCAATTTTTTAAGCTGCGTGTCGCTTAAAGCGCCGAGCGCGCGGTCGAGCGCCGCCGGATCGTTCGCGAGCCCGCTGACGACTTCGGCGACCGCTTCCGACGCGCCGTCGCTGCGTTCGACCGCGCCCGCCAGCCCGCGCACGAAATCGACTTTCGCCTGCGACGAAGCGTTTTGCGCCGCGGCGCGACCGAGATCGCCCGCGTCGAAGCCGTCGTCGCCGAGCGCACGGGCGATCCGCCCGAGATTCGCGCCCGAAAGCTTGCCGGCCAATTCGCCGAACAGGCGCTGTTTTTCCTCGCGGCTGTAACTGCCGTTCAGACCGCCGAGTTCATCGACCCATTTTTGGACGTCGCCGTCGGAAAGGCGCGCGAAAACCTGGTTCGCTTCTTCCGCGTTGAGCCCGCGGAACGTATTTTGAATTTTCTGCAGATCGCCGTGCGTCACGTCCCAGTCGGTGAAGCCTTCGGAGAGACTTTCTTTGATGGCGTTGACGGCGTCGTTGACTTTTCCGGGATCCGCCGCCGTCCGCGTCGCGCCGCCGGCGTCGAATCTGGCAAACAAACCGACGCGCAGCGCGTCCGCGCCGAGATTGTTTTGTCTGAGAAATAAATCCTTGTCGGTCGGCGGCATGAAATTCACCGGCTTCGTTTCCTGCCGGACGGTTTTCGGCTCTTCCGTTTTCGGTTTCGGGATCTCCTGATTTTGCCTGACCGCGTCAACTCTGGGCGCCATATTTTTTCTCCTTAAATAATGAATTCTGCATACATTATCGGATTGGCGCCGGCAAAGTTTCCTGTTTTTATTGTAAAAAAGCGATTGGCGAATTAAGCCGCGGCGCTCGGATCATTTTCGAGGCGGAGACAACACCGTGAGGCGAACCGAAAAAATCATTAACTCGGGGTTTAAAAAAGAAACCGACGATGTTTTGAAAAGTCGATGGGACACGGATTTCCCTCGATCTTTAAAACTTCAAGGTAATTGGCGTGAGTCCGTAATTATCCGTCGAATCCGCGTCTCGCTGCCCGTTTCGATTCCGACAAATTTTCGCTTTGTTTTAACGGGCCTCGTCTTTTATAAATTCGGCGGCAGAACGAAGGCGCCGATGTGCGGCTGGCCGGTGTTGAGCGTCGTCTGCAAGGCCAGAACAAGCGCGTCGCGCAGGTTTTCGGGCGTTACGATCGCGTCGACGAGCCCGCGCGCGGCGGCGTGTTTGGCGTCGAGCTCGCGCTCGTAAGTCGCGCGCACCTTTTCCATTTCGGCGAGCATTTCCGAATCCGGTTCCTGGCCTTCTTTTTTGAGGCGTTCGAGCTGCGTGCCGAAGATCGCCTGCACCGCCGAATCGCCTTCCATGACGCCCATTCTGCCGGTCGGCAAAGAGAAAATGAAGTCCGGATCGAAGCCCTGCCCCGCCATCGCGTAATAGCCCGCGCCGGAGGCGTGGTTGATCGTCAAAACGATTTTCGGCACGACGGCGGTCGCCATCGCTTCGACGAAATGCGCGCCGGCGCGAATGATGCCGGAATGCTCGGCGTCCGCCCCGACCATAAAACCGGAAACGTCCTGCACGAACAGCAGCGGCACGGCGTGCCGGTTGCAGTTTTCGATGAAATACGCGGTTTTTTCCGCCGATTCGGTGTAGACGATGCCGCCGAATTTCGGCGGTTTGCCGGGCTTGCCCTTCGTCATGCCGCGCGCGTTGGCGATCACGCCGACCAAAATCCCGCCGATGCGAGCCGTGCCGCAGATCATCTCTTTCGCGTAATCGGCTTGAAACTCTTCGATGAAGCCTGCGTCGAGGACCGCATCCAAAACCTCGCGCATGTCGTACGGCGCGCGGTGATCTGCGGGCAGGATTTCGTAAAGTCTTTCCGGTTCGTTTTTCGGTTTTTTCGCTTCCGCGACGGAAACGCGCGGCGTTTCCTTGGCGGGCAGTTCCGCGACGAGCGCGCGGATTTTTTCGAGGCATTCCCGCTCGTTCGCCGTGCGGTAATGCGCGACGCCGGAAACGGCGTTATGCGTCAGCGCGCCGCCCAGCGTTTCGTTGTCGATCGTCTGCCCGGTCGCGCCTTTAACGAGATTCGCGCCGCCCAAGCCCATAAACGACGTGCCTTCGACCATCAGAATCACGTCCGACAGCGCCGGCAGATAAGCGCCGCCCGCGACGCACATGCCCATCACCGCCGAAATCTGCGGAACCTTCAAATAACGGCGCATCAAGCTGTTGTAATAAAAAATCCGCGCCGCGCCGTACTGACCGGGAAAAACGCCGCCCTGAAACGGCAGATTGACGCCCGCCGAATCGACCAGATAAATGATCGGCACTCGGTTGCGCATCGCGATTTCCTGCGCGCGCAGAATTTTTTTGATCGTTTCCGGGTACCACGCGCCCGCCTTGATCGTCGCGTCGTTCGCGACGACCACGCATTCGCGCCCGTGGATTTTCCCGATCGCGGTGACGACCGCCGCCGCCGGCGCCTGCCCTTTATATTCGTCGTAAGCGACGAGCAGCCCGATTTCCTGCTGGTATTCGCCTTCGTCGAACAGCAAATCTACTCTTTCGCGGGCGGTCAGTTTGCCCTGTTTGTGAATCTTTTCGATTTTTTCCGGACCGCCGCCGAGTTTGAGCTTGCGTTCGAGACGCTCGAATTCCTCGGAAAGTTGGCGCAGACGCGGCTTGGGTGGTTGTTTTGAAAGTGAATTTTTGCCCTGCGGCATAAGTTATATTTAGATAAAATTTTTTGATTTCCTAAGGGAAAATTAGCACAACGCGGGAAAGTTAGACAAATTGCCGAAAGCGAAAGAGGTTCGCTCCGGGCAATTTTTCACCGGGTAAAAAAAACACTGACCCGCGCTCCGAAGTGCGGGTTCGTGCCGTTCGAGACGATGAAGACGCCGTGACGCTTATCGAAAAAAGTATACCCGGCTTGCAGCGGCGCGTCCAAATGCGTCGGCGTTTGCGGCGTCGCGTCGATTAAATCGGTTCCCTGTCGGGCGACGAATACGCTCGGCGCGCGTCGAATTCCGACCCCGCTGTAGAGAAAGTTGTAGCCGGGCTCGGTCAAACGGTTATCGAAGCTGAACGGGCGTCGAAATTCCAGAAAGTAACTGTAACCGGTCGCCGTTCCGTCCGGATTTTTAAGCGGAATCTCCAAAATCTGAATCCCTTTCGACGTCGCGGTCGGTGGAATTATTCGGTAATCGCCGCTTTCGGTAACCGTCGCCGCGCGCCCGGTCAGCCAGCCGAGCGCCGAACGCGAGTAATTATTAAAAAAGAAGGTAACTCCCGACCCCATCGCATCGAAAACATCGCCGTATTCCACAGACGTGCAGTTATTCGGGAAATCGTTGCCCTGACAGCTCAAACCGTTGGCATGCATCAATCCGAGGTTATGACCCAATTCGTGGGTCACCGTATATTCGTTATAGACCGTGCCTTCGTTCAGCCAAATACTTTCAGTGGTCGTCCCGCCCATCGGTCCGACCGTGGCGCTCGGTCGCAAATTGCAGATGTGCGGAAAGACATAGATCACTGAATTATAATTATTCGGCTCAAACCCGTTCTGCCGCGCGAGTTCCCCCGCGCTTTGCGTCCACTGTCCGTAAACATCACAGCCGGCCGGCGTTGCCGGAAGCGTCAGCCATTGCGTCACGTCGCCGTCCGGTCGGAGTGAACCGGTCAGCCGGTAACGGTTCTGCGATGCTTCTTTAACGAATTCGTTCGGCGAAAGCTCGCTCGTAAAAATCTTGGTCCGCGCGATTTCGGGCGTCAAAGTCAAGGGCGGCGTATCGGGAAACTTTACCAGTAAGACCAAAACCTTGCGGCTGCCGAAAGTCGGCGGCGGCGCGGTTAAACCGCTTTTACCGTCTAAAACGCGAATGTCGCCTTTAATGTTCAGCCGATCGCCGCCGAGCGCGCCGGAAAGCGAAACGCGCCGGTTCGTGTAAACCGCGAGGGATTTTGAATCCGAAAGGCGATACCGATTTCCGCTATCGGAAATAAGGAAAAATTCCGCGCGCGACGGATCGCCTTCGATAATGATCTGCTCGACAACGCCGGTGAACGAGACGTCGCTTTTTTGACCGTACATCGTCAGAATTCCGAAAACGAACAGAAAACAGGCGGCTGCCGAAAGGAATTTTAAGATTTTCATACTTTGAATTTCACGTTGTCGAGCGTTGAGACGAATTTATTATAAAAACATTTTCGCCGATTGCAACCGAAAATTGTGAAGCCGTTCGATCACCCGAAATATAGAATTCCGGCGCGATCGGCCGATTTTCAAATTTGACCTGGTTCGCATGATTCACATAACATTCAAATTGTTTATGATCTGCCAGCAATGCCGCGCCGAAGTCGACGACGATCTAATATTCTGCACGAACTGCGGCGCGCGGCTGTTCGAACCGAAAGAGCAAACGCCGACCGTTTTGATGAGCGAACCGGTTTATCAAAAACCCGAATCGGCGAAACCGGCGAAATCCTCCTCGAATCTGAAATGGTTCGCGCTGATCGCCGCGCTCGTCGCGATTCCGGCGTCGATTTTCGGAATTCTGCTTTTGCAGTCGCAAAAAAGGCAGGTCGCGCAAAATGCGCCGCCGCCGAAAACCCCGATTGCGGCGCCGACCAGGCGCGCGAATACGAACCAGAACGCGAACGCCAATTCCGCCAACGCCGCGAACGCCGTCCGCGCGAATTCGAACACGAACGTCAACGCGGCGAATCCCGATAAAATCGAAATCATGAACAAGCGCCTCGAAATCGCGCCGAAAGATCACCAGACGATCCCGTTCGACGTCGAAAGCGAAACCGCGAAAATCAGCGGCGAAGTCAGGGTTATCGAAGGCGAGAAGATCGACGGCTACGTTTATATAAAAAATGTTTACGAGGAACATTTTCTAGACGAGAATTTCAAGGTCTTCAGCTTCGGCACCGCGGAAACGACCGAAATCCGGCAGACTTTGGTAAAAGAAGAATACGTGCTCGTCTTCGTCAACAAAACCGAAAAGCCGGTCTTGATCGAGGGAAAATTTTCGCTCGAATAGTTTCCGCACCCGGCGATCAAACATTTTTTCAGACTTCTAAATCTTAGGGCTTTTCCCTGATGATGAACGTCGGCACCATGCCGCCGCCGGCGGTGACGTTCGCCAGCTCGTTCGTCGAGAGCCTGGTGAAGGCCGAACCGACCTTGCCGAAAAACAGCAGCGGGTCGAGGTCGACCAGTTGATCGAGGAACTGCCAGCCCTCCTGCTCGTTAAAGAGCATCGGGAACGATTCTTTCGAGGTTTCGACGCGTTCCTGCACGAGGTAATCCTCGTCGACGAGCGCGATTTTGATCGCTTCTTCCCACTCGGTGTCGCTCGAAATCCAGCCGATGAAGATTCCGTGCCCGCCGTAATCGTCGTTCGGCTTTAAGACGAGCTTCGATTTATTGGCGCGCGTCCATTCGACGAGGTCGATCTCCGCGCCGTTGTTGAAAGTCTTTTCCTCGCGGAATTTGCGCGTCCACGGCACGTTTTCGGCGATGACTTTCAGTTCGTCTGCCGTGAAAAGGTGCGCGTATTTTTCGTTCGTCAGAATGGCGAAGACCGCTTTTTTGTGGATGATTTTCGATTGAAAACTGTTGACCATGCAGATCGCGCCGGCGCGGTAGGCGTCGAGCAGCGCCGGGTATTTTTCCATGATCGGCAAATACTCATTCACCAGCAGTCGTTTGTAAACGACGTCGATTTTAACGCCCTTCGACCAAAGATACGCGCCGTCGAAATCGAGCTCGTCGGGCGAACAGATGATCGACGTGCAGCCCTCCGATTCGAAGAAATCCCGAAAGATCTCGAATTCCTTCTGCGTCGGCAGGTCTTTCAGATCGACGATCGCGATGACCGGATTTTCTTCCGGTTTGCGCCCCAAAAATTCCTCGTAGGCGAGCATGAGCACGTCGAGCATTTTCGAGCTGCCCTCGAACTGCAAAACCTCGTAGCGCTCGCGGAACTTTTTCATCACCGGCAATTCTAGAAAAATTTCCGACGCCTGATCGGCGTAAGCGATTCCGGCGGGCGATTCGCCGTTCAGTTCGACGAACGAGTATGCGTTCGCGGTCAAAAACGAATCGAGCCGCGCGGTCGGCGAAACCGTGCGGTATTTCGGGTCGATCGCGACGAGCTCCTTTTCGATCGCGGTGATGCCGAGCTCGTCGAGCATTTCTTCCGATTGAACGGCGGCGTCCTTGACCTTCTGCAGCGCCGACCAGACGGTTTCGCAAATGCCGCGCACGCGAATCCAGTCGGCTTCGGTCACGAAATGCGGGCGCAGATACGGCGACAAACGCCGCCCGCCGAAAATCAACCGGGCGCGGTCCAAACCCTCGTCGAGCGCGACGCGCGACGCTTCGGCGAGCTGGTAATCTTCAAGGAGTTCGTGGTAATAAGCAACGGCTTCTTTCAGCATATTTTTTCAGTTGGTCGGTGGTCGGTGGTCGGCGATCGGTCGATTCAGATGTTTTTCTGACCACTGACCACCGGCAACCGGCCACCGAGTTTCATGATCGTTTCAAATTCCGTTTCGGTCAAAGGCATCACGGAAAGGCGCGACTGCCTGATCAGCGCGATGTTTTCCAAAAACTTTTCCGTTTTGATCTGTTCGAGACCGACCGGGTTCGATAATTTTTCGAGCGGTTTGATTTCGACCGCGATCCATTTACCGTCGGTCGGGTCGGGAAATTCGCCGCGCGCGACTTCGGCCGCGCCGACGATGCGCTTTTCCTTGCCGGTGTGATAATAAAGCACTTTATCGCCCGGGCGCATCGCGCGCAGGTTGTTGCGCGCCTGAAAATTGCGCACGCCCGTCCAGTCGGTTCGCCCGTCCCGCAGCAGATCGTCGAACGAGTAGGCTTCGGGTTCCTGTTTGACCATCCAGTAATTCATCTATTTTCTAGCAGATGCGGCGAAAGCGCGCTTCGTATAAAGATAACACGCCGTGGCACACCAAGCCCGCCGCCGTGATAAAAAGAATCGTTTTACCGTAATAAGTGTCGGCTAAGATCGCCAGCGCGCCGTCGATGCCGATCGCCTCTTCGGCATTATAATGGATCGCGGCGGAAATAAAAAAATATCCGACCAGACAAAAAATGATCGCGCGCGCCGTAAAGCTCAGAATTCCGAGCACGTTGATGAACCGCAGCTGATTCGCGCTCAATGAAAACAGACGGAAGTTATTCTGATATTTCCGCGTGATGCCGCTGTAGCACTCGTGAATTCCCGCGCCGATCGTGATCAGCCCGATCAAAAATAAAAGCATGAAACCGAGCGGCACGGCGAGGATGATCCCGGCGATCGTGCGTTGCACTTGGCCGCCCTCGACCCGCACGTTTTCGGTGACCAGAATATTAAAAGCCGAAAAGGCGAGCCAGAGATAAAAAATCCCGACGCCGATCGCGATGCAGCGCATGATGATGCCGCGCCAGTTTTTCCCGGCGCCGTCGACGTCCGCCAAGCCGCGCAGGATGTTCCAGACGCCGTGGCTGACCGCGCCGGCGATAAAAACCATCAAAATCACGCGCCCGTAATCGAGCATCGCGACTCGCGTCAGCGCGCCGGTCGGATCGGCTAATTCGCCGCCGCGCTGTCCCAACGCGACCATCACCGCGAGAATGCCGATGACGATGAACAGAAAACCTTTCGTGTAGAAACCGAGCCGCGCGATCTTCCGCACGAACGGCTTGCGCACCGTTTCTTCCGCCGCCTGGACGGTTTCCTTCACTTTCTCCTTGACCGCTGGTAAGGTTTCTTCTTTCATCATTTAATGGTCTTCGATCTGCGAGCCTCGACCTTTGATTTTGAAAGAAGATTCATTATCGAAGAAGACGTTCTCCGTTCTCCTCTTCTCCCTTTCGCCGCCGCTATTTCTGTTTTTGCGCCGCCGCCGCTTTTTTATTCAGCCATTTCGCCCAGCGTTCGATGTAGGGGCGCAGCGGCTTGAACAGCTTCGCGCGCCGCGAATTGGCGTTTTGCCGCTCGCTCCACGCGCGCAGGTTCTTCTCGGCGTACTGCCGGATTTGCGGTTCGAGATTTTGCTTTTTGACCGAATGCCGCAGCGTCAGGTAATAATGCTGCCCGACGAGCGAGAAAATCAGTCCCGCGATGTTTCCGTCGAACGACTGCTTCGCCATCCAGCGCTTGGCGAAGCCTTCGGTCGGCTGCAGCAGCGCGCCCATCGAGATTTCGAGAAAAGCGTTCTGAACGCCCATTTTCGGATGGTAAAGACCGGGCAGATCGCCCTTGAGGGGAACGTCCATTTTCTGCAGACGCGGGTCGTTGATGTAATCGACGAGCTTGATCTTTTCGAGCCCGCGCACGTGTTCGGTCGGAAGATAATCGAGAATCTTGTAAATCTGCGCTTCGTAATTTTTCGGCAAAGCGAAGCTCGCCTGATTTTCGATCTTTAATTTTGTCGCCTTGGCGGGTTTTTGACCCGCGGTTTGTATCGCCATAACTTTCTTAAATTGTAATTTGTAAAACGTGATTAGTAAATTCCGCGACACCGGTGTTGCCGATCGGCAACGATTTCGGATTTCGGATTGCGGATTGCGGATTTCAAACTCAGTATTTATCGGGATTTCCTGATTTTACAACTTGAGGCACGCCGTTTGTTACAGAATTAATATTTGAAATCTCAAATTCGAAGTTTGAGATTTTATTCGAAGGATGATGAATCAAACCACTCTTGCAAAATCGATTTCGGTCAGCGGCATCGGGCTGCACACCGGCGTCGAAGTCAATTTAACGCTCAAACCGGCGCCGGAAAATACCGGCTATATTTTCGTGCGCACCGATCTCGACAATTTCGAAATTCCCGCCTCGGTCGAATACGTCTCGCACTGCAGTTACGCGACGACGCTGCTCAGAAAAGGCGTTTTGCTGTCGACGTGCGAGCATCTGCTGTCGGCGCTGCGCGGCGCCGGCGTCGACAACTGTTTCATCGAGCTCGACAATATCGAGATCCCGATCATGGACGGTTCGAGCGAAAACTTTATCGAGCTGATCGAGCGCGCCGGCATCTTCGTCCAGATCGCGCCGCGTCACTTTTTGAAAATACTCGAAAGGGTCGAATACGAGCAGGGCGACCGGAAAATGTCAATCGCGCCCTCCGACAGATTCGAGATCGAATGCGTGATCGATTTTCCGCACCCGTTCATCAACCGCCAGAAATATCATTTCGAGCTCGAAAACGGCTCGTTCGGGCGCGAAATCGCGTCGGCGCGCACCTTCGGTTTCACGCAGGAGATCGAGATGCTGAGAAAGGCGAATCTCGCGCTCGGCGGGTCATTGGAAAACGCGATCGTGCTGACGCCCGACGGCATGCTCAACGAAAGCCCGCTGCGTTTCGCGGACGAATTCGTGCGCCACAAAATTCTCGACATCATCGGCGATTTCGCGCTGCTCGGCATGCCGGTTCTGGGGAAAATCACGGCCGAAAAGAGCGGACACGCCGTTCACGCCAGCTTGATGAGCAAATTATTAAAAACCGAAACGGCGTGGGAAATCGTCGAAGGCGGCAGCTGATTAAGCGGCGGCGTAAGTTTTGTTATAATTTTCCCATGACGCGAGCGGTCGACAAACCTGAAAAAGAAAATTTCCCAGCCCGGATTCAAAAAATTTCCGCCGGCAAAACGCCCGAAACCGCGCTCGACGCTTTGGCGATCGAAGAGCCGCTCGAAATCCGTCTCGGCCTCGGCAAACGGCACCGCGCCGTTTCGATCACGATGCGCACGCCCGGCGCCGACGCGGAGCTCGCCGCCGGGTTTCTTTTCGCCGAGGGAATTTTAAGGTCGCCCGCCGAACTAAAAGCCGTCAAACACTGCGGCAAATTTCCGAACAATCGGAATACGATTCGCCTCGATCTGAATGACGGCGTCGAGGTTGATTTGAAACGGCTCGAACGAAACTTTTACACGACTTCGAGCTGCGGCGTGTGCGGCAAATCGTCGCTCGAGGCCTTGACGGTCGCCGGCGCGGCGAAAATACCGCGAAATAATTTACCGCCGATCCGGGCGGAGATCATTCATCGCCTGCCCGATTCCCTGCGCGCCGGGCAAACGGTTTTCGACGAAACCGGCGGTCTGCACGCCGCCGCGCTGTTCGATTTTTCGGGCGATTTGATCGACCTGCGCGAAGACGTCGGGCGCCACAACGCGGTCGACAAACTGATCGGCAGCCGTTTTTTAGCGGGGAGCCTTCCGCTCGGAGATAAAATTTTGTTTCTGAGCGGGCGCGCTTCGTTCGAACTCGTCCAAAAGGCGGTGATGGCGCAGATCCCGGTCGTTTGCGCGGTCGGCGCGCCGTCGAGCCTCGCGGTCGAAGCCGCGCGCGGGTTTAATCTCACCCTGCTCGGATTCGTGCGCGAAAACCGTTTCAATATCTATTCGGGCGGCGAGCGCATTGAAGCGGCGCCGTCCGAAACGGTATAATTGAAATCGCCCCGAAACGCCCCCCGCTTTAGAGGAATTGAGAAAATTACCGGCGAAGCGTCGCCCGCCGCGTTTGCGGATAAATCGCCCGCGCTTCATCATAAAGAATAATGGCTTTAGAAAACGAAAATCTCGGAAATCTAAAAGTCGGCGAGGTCAAGGACACCGCCGCCGGTCTGAAATCGATCGTCAGCACGACCACCGAAGTCCTAAAAAAATCCGGCGCGGCGCGCGGCGCGAAACTGCTGCTGGCGCTCAACCAGAAAGGCGGCATCGACTGCAATTCGTGCGCGTGGGCTGATCCCGAAGGCGAGCGCACGCGCGCCGAATTCTGCGAGAACGGCGCGAAAGCGATCGCCGACGAAGCCGACACGCGGCGCGTCACGCCCGAATTTTTCGCCAAACATTCGGTCGCCGAGCTCGCCGCACAAACCGACCAGTGGCTCAACGCGCAGGGACGCCTCACCGAACCGGTTTTTCTCGACGAAGGCGCGACGCATTACGAGCGCGTCACGTGGGAAAGAGCGGTCGCGATTCTGCGCGAGGAACTGAGCGCGCTCGCTTCGCCCGACGAAGCGGTTTTTTACACTTCCGGCCGAACTTCGAACGAAGCCGCTTTTCTCTATCAGCTTTTCGTCCGCAACTTCGGCACGAACAATCTGCCCGACTGCTCGAACATGTGCCACGAATCGACGTCGGTCGCGCTCACCGACGCGACCGGTTTGGGCAAGGCTTCCGTCAGGCTCGAAGATTTGGAAGACACGGATTTAATCATCATCATCGGACAGAATCCGGGGACGAACGCGCCGCGCATGCTCAACTCGCTGCAGAAAGCGAAGGAACGCGGCGCGCGCATCATCGCCGTCAACCCGCTGCCCGAAGCCGGTCTGCTGAATTTCGTCAATCCGAACCCCGAGCATCACGAAAGCCTTTGGAAATACCCGTTCGAGCTGCTCGGCGGGCAATCGACGCAGATCGCCGATCTGTTTTTACCGATCCGCATCGGCGGCGACATGGCTTTTCTGAAAGGCATGATGATGGTCATGCTCGAGCGCGAAAAATACAGCCCGGCGCCGATCTTCGATCACCAGTTCATCGACGACCACACCGAGGGCTTTCAGGATTTCATCGCCAATCTCGACCGCATCGAATGGGACGTCATTATCGAACAGAGCGGCTTGACGCGCGCGCAGATCGAGGAAGCCGCCCAAATGTACATCGATTCGAAACGGGTCATCACTTGTTGGGCGATGGGCGTCACGCAGCACAAACACGCGGTCGCGACGATTCGCGACATCGCGAACCTGCATTTACTGCGCGGGCAGATCGGGCGGCAGGGCGCGGGGCTTTGCCCCGTGCGCGGCCACTCGAACGTGCAGGGCGACCGCACGATGGGCATCTGGGAAAAGATGAACCCGCAGTTTCGCGCGAATCTGGAAAAGCATTTTCATTTCAAGACGCCGGAAAAAGACGGTTTCGACACGGTCGAAGCGATCAAGGCGATGCACGACGGGCGCGCGAAGGTGTTTTTCGCGATGGGCGGAAATTTTCATTCCGCGACGCCCGACACCGCCTACACCGAAGCGGCGCTGAGGAATTGCCGCCTGACGGCGCAGGTCATCACGAAACTCAACCGCACGGCGCTCGTGACGGGCAGAAAATCTTTGATTTTGCCGTGTCTCGGCCGAACCGAAATCGACAAGACCGGCGGCAAGGAACAATTCGTTTCGACCGAAAACACGATGCTTCAGGTCCAGATGTCGAAGGGCATCGCGGAACCGGCGAGCGAACACCTGCGCAGCGAGATTTGGATCGTCGGCAAGCTCGCGCAGGCGGTTTTAAAGAATAAAGTGCGCGTCGACTGGGACCGTCTGATCAACGATTACGACCGCATCCGCGAAGCGATCTCGAAGGTCGTGCCGGGCTGCGAAAACTACAATCAGAAAGTGCGTCAGGACGGCGGTTTTTATATGCCGAACCCGCCGCACGAAGGCAAATTCACGACGTCATCTGGGAAAGCGCAGTTCTTTTCATCGAACATCGAGCCGATCGAGCTCGCGCCCGGCGAGCTTTTGATGACGACCGTTCGCGCGCACGACCAGTTCAACACGACCGTTTACGTCGAAAACGACCGCTACCGGGGCATTTACGGCTCGCGGCGCGTCATTTTGATGAACCGGGCGGACATCGCGGCGCGCGGCTTGAAACAGGGCGAAGTCGTCGATATCACGAGCCGTTTCCAGGGCAAAGAGCGGCGCGTCGAATCGTTCATCGTCGTGCCGTACCCGATCCCGAAAGACTGCGCGGCGACGTATTTTCCGGAAGCGAACGCGCTCGTGCCGATCGAAAGCGTCGCCGAAAAAAGCAACTGTCCGACCTCGAAGCTCGTCAAAATCACGGTCGCGCCGCATCTGCACGACGGCGAGCGCGTCTTTACGGGCGAGTTTAATATTTAACGCCAAAGCCGCGCAGGCGCAAAACGAAATTAACAGGGATCGACGGGATCAACCGGAATTTTATAATAAAATTTATCCCTGGTTATCCCGCCGATCCCTGTTAATTTGGTTTTTGCGCCTTTGCGTTAAATTTCCCTTATCCGCATTTCGTGCCGGCGGCGAAAACGTCGGATTCTTCCGGGTCGGCCGGATTGTAGCAGACGACGACCGGCGAACCGGCGCGGAAATCGCGCTGCACGTCGCCGTCTTTTTCGCTGTAGCCCTCATAGTTTTTGCCGCCGACCGAATAGCTGTACTCGATTTCGGTTTCGTAGGAAACGTTGGTTTTCTTTTTCCGCTTGTTCGAGCTCGTTTTTTTCCGGCTCGTTTTCACGTCGCGGTCGAGCGCGACCGATTTGATCTGCCCCGCGGTTTCGCCCGTCAGGTTCGAACGGCAGCCGACCGCCAACGACGCGCACGCGAAGAGAGTTAAAAGGGTGATTTTTTTCATATTTTTTTCATTCACCGGGTAACGGCTTCGAAAATTCTACAATAGAGAACGCTCGCTTTGTCAAAAAGTTTTCGCTTTTAGCTCGAAAGACCGAGCCTGCGTTAAAATGAATCGATGAAAACAGATTTTACCGGCTTCGTGCTCGCCGGCGGCAAATCCTCGCGCATGGGCGCGGACAAATTCGGTCTGAGCATCGGCGGCGTAACTTTTTTAACGCGCGCCGCCCGCGCGCTTTCCGCCGTGTGCGAAACGGTGAAAATCGTGCTCAACCAAACGCAAGACGTCGAAACGCCGTTCCCGTTCGTTCGCGACGTTTATCCGAATCGGGGCGCGCTCGGCGGCATCCACGCCGCGCTCCGCGATTGCCCGACGAAATTCGCCGTCGTGCTCGCCGTCGATTTGCCGTTCGTTTCGAGCGCGGCGCTGGAAAATCTCGCCGCGCTCGCGCTCGCCGCGAACAAATTCCCGGCAATCGTGCCGCGGCAAACGGGCGGCAAAGCGCAGCCGCTCTGCGCCGCCTACCGCGCCAAATACTGCGTGCCGGCGCTCGAACAGCTTCTGAACGAGAACGAAGCGGCGTCGGTCATGGATTTTCTCGACCTGATCGCGCCGAAATACGTCGATGCGAGCCGGTTGAGCGCGGACGAAAACCTGCTTTCGAACGTCAATTTTCCGGCGGACTTCGAAGCGGCGCGAAAGCTGCTCGCCGGGAAATAGCTTTTTCCGCCGACCAGCCGGTTCGTTCGCGCGGGCGTATGCCGGCAGACAAACCCTTTTTTGTGAAAGCCATAAAATGCAGAAATAAGGAGGAAAATTGCCATGCCGAAAGATCCGCCCAGAAATCAGCCGAATTACAAAATAGGCGGCGATCACATCAACGAGTACGAATATCAGAACAATAAAAACCAGATCACCGAGGAAGAAGACCAGTACCCGCGCCCGAAGACGAACGCCGGAGACGCGGATTCGACGAACGAAAACAATCAGGAAACGAACCGGACGGCGAACGAAAGCCGGTCCGGTTAGCCGCGGCTCGACCGGTTTCGGCTTTTTATGAAATTCGTTTTTTTCGCCGCGCCTCGATTTCGGCGACCGCCGCCGCGAATCGCCGGCGATTCGTCGCGCGCTCGGCGATCAGCCATTCGATCGCCGAAAGATCGGATGACCTGACGATCCGCCTGCGCAGCGCGAGTTTGTCCGGATTTTCGTAAGCCGCGAGCGCGCGTTCGAAAAAATCGGCGCCGTAATCTTCATAAATCCACAAAAAATCCCACGCCGCGTCGCCGATCATCGAATCGCCGAAATCGATGATCGAAGTGATGTTTCTGCCGTCAAACAAAACGTGGTCGGGCGAAAGGTCGCCGTGCAGCAACGCGGGCTGGCAGCCGGCGGCGGCGGGCGATTCGAGAAACTCGACGATCGCTTTTTCGGCGAATTCGAACGTCGCGCGTTCGAGTTCCGCGCGCAGTTTGCCGCGCAGCGGCGCCAGCAATCCCGAAAATTTTTCGCGGTAATCGACGCGCGAAACGCCGCACGCTTCGGCGAGCTCGATCGGAACGGCATGTATTTCATTTAAAAACCGCGCGACCCGGACGGCGCATCGCGTTCGGCTTTCGTCGCCGAGTTCGAGATACGCGGTTTGCGTCAGCGCGCGGTCGGGCAGGTATTCGTAAGCGATGAACGAATTTTCCGGTCGCTCTTCATCGATCAACGAAAATCGCGGCGCCGGGATGCGCAGCGTGATTTTTCCGGCGATCTGCGGCAGCAGACAGCGCTCGCGCCGCAGGCTTGCGCGCGCCGTTTCGTGTTTCGCGAAACGAAAGACCAGTTTTTTATTAACGAGAAAAGCGCGGCAGAAATCGCCTTCGCCCAAATGTTCGATCGAATCGATTGCCAAATCCGGGCAGGCCCTGCGGATCGCCCGTTCGATTCTACTCATTCCAGTCGGGTGTATGGAAAATCCCCTCCTTGTCGACGCGCTGGTAAGTGTGCGCGCCGAAATAATCGCGCTGCGCCTGAATCAAATTCGCGGGCAAACGTTCCGAGCGAAACGCGTCGAAGTAAGCGAGCGCCGACGACAGACACAGCGACGGGATGCGGCTTTCGGCGAATTTCGCGTTGATCGAGCGCCAGTCCTCGCGGTTTTCGCTGAGGGTTTCGGCGAATCGATCGTCGAGCATCAGATTCGGCAGATCCGGATTTTCGGCGTACGCGCGGCGCATTTCTTCGAGCAGCGCCGACCGGATGATGCAGCCGCCGCGCCAGATTTTCGCGATTTCCGATAAATTCAGTCCGTATTCCTTCTCGGTCGAAGCGGTCTGCAAAAGCGACATGCCCTGCGCGTAGGTCGTGATGAACGAGGCGAGCAGCGCGTTTTTCAGCTCTTCGACGAAGCGATCGAAATCGGCGGCGCATTCTTCGCGGACTTCTTTATTTTTCGATTCGTCCGCCGGATTGGGAACGGTTTTTTCCGACGTCTGCCGCGACCGCGCGCCGATGTTCGCGCCCTGCTGCTCGCTGACCGTCGTTTCGACGTCCTCGGCGGCGAGTGCGGCCTTCATATCGTGCTGCGGCTCGCTTCCGACCGTTTCGCCGCCGGTTTCGAGCTGCCCGCCGCCGATCGCCGGCTGCCCGTCGTACTTTTTACCGATCAGCTGCCGCGTTTCCTTCTGCGCGGAAATCTGGCGCATCGAAACGGCGGAATCGATCGTCGGGATCGGCACGCCGAAATCCATCGCCGCCTGCGAAGTCCATTTGCCGGTTCCCTTCTGCGCGGCTTTGTCCAAAACCATCTCGACGAGCGGCTTGCCGGTTTCCCGGTCGGTTTTTCTTAAAACCTCGGACGTGATCTCGACGAGAAACGAATTTAATTCCGAACCGTTCCAGCGCGCGAAGGTTTCCGACATCTGCCGGTAGTCCATCTTGATGACGCGCAGCATAAAGTCGTACGTCTCCGCGAGAATCTGCATCAAGCCGTATTCGATGCCGTTGTGCACCATCTTGACGAAATGCCCGGCGGAGCCTCGGCCGACGAACGCGGCGCACGATTCGCCGTTCACCTTTGCGGACGCGGCTTCGAGAAACGGCCGAACGTGTTCGTAAACCTCGGCTTTGCCGCCGATCATGATGCTCGCGCCGCGGCGCGCGCCCTCTTCGCCGCCGGAGACGCCGACGCCGAGGAATTCGATGCCCTTTTCGGCGAGAATTTTTTCGCGGCGCTCGGTGTCGGGAAAATGCGAATTGCCGCCGTCGACGACGACGTCGCCCGCCTCAAGCGCATCGAGACAATCTTTGATGACGAAATCGACGACCTGCGCCGGCACGAGGATCATGATCTTGCGCGGGCTTTCGAGTTTACCGAGAAAGTCGGCGAAAGATTCGCCCGCCTGCAAATCGAAGCCCGCGCCTTCTTCCATCAGAAGCCGACGTTTTTCCGCGTCGAGATCCCAGCCCGCGCCCGAGAAACCGTGTTCCGCGACGTTCAGCAAAAAATTCCTGCCCATCGTTCCGAGTCCGATCATTCCGAATTGTGCTTTTTTCATAATTTATATTCGCCGCCATGAAATTTCGATTTTGGATTTTAGATTTTCGATTGGCTGTTGGGTTTAGAACGGTGACTCTGTGCCGAAATATTTTCGTTGGAGAATCAATTTAAGGTCAAACCCAAATGCCGACAAACAAAACCAATCCAAAAGCCATAATCTAAAATCCAAAATCGATTATACTTCCCAGACTTCGGCGAAATCCAAATCGGTTTTCCAATTTTCGCCGTTGTCCTCGAAAGTCCACCACGCCGACAGCACCGCCTGCGCGTACGCCCACTCGCGCAGCTCCCGCTTGTCGATATCAAAAGCATCGGAAAACATCGAAACGGCGCCGTCCAATTTTTCCCGTAACCTCGCCTCTTTGGCGAGCCACCAGCCGTGATTGTTCAAAAAAACGCTGATTTCGTAACCGATCTGCCCGACGACGCCTTTCGGATCGATCGCGAGAAACGGCGCGCGCGCGGCGGACAAGACGTTTTCGTGGTGAAAATCGCCGTGGATCAAAAATTCCTCGCGCTTTGATAATTCCTCGTAAAACCGGCGCGCTTTTTCGAGCGGCGTCGCCGGAAAATCTGTTTTTTCGGCCTTTCGAAAACCGTCAAACCAATTTTCGAGACGCACGAAATCACTTGCCGGCAATGAATTTCGGCGGATTTTATGAAGGACTTCGATCGCCGTTTCGACCGCCTTTTCGGCCTCGTTCGGAAAGGCGCGTTTTAGATTTTCGCCGGGTTGAAGCCTTTCGAGCAGCAGTGCCCGGCGGCGCTCGTCGCCGCGCAGGAGTTCGACCGCGCCGTTCCCGTTGTAAATCCTCAGCATCGCCGCTTCGTTTAATGTCGGCGAATCGGCTTCGGGAAAACCGATTTTCAAGACCGCTTCGCGCCCGCCGCTCAAAAGACACGGCGCGACGAAATGATACGACAGATTCTCGAACGGCTCCCCGACCCGAAGCCCCATCTCCGCTTCGATTTCGCCGATCAGCTTCGGCAGTTCGCCGAGCCATTTTTCGCCGTCCGCGGCGTGCGCTTCGCGCATCAGCCGCACGAACTTTTCCGGTAAAATGTCGATCATTCTTGACGAGTTTAGCCTTTTTCGGAGATGCTAAACAAATGAAATCGCTGCACGAAGCAATTCGCCCGACGACATTTATCGAGCCGCAAAAACTGCGAAATCATCTCGGACTCGACATCACGATCGCGACCGAAACATTTCAGCACACCGGCAGCTTCAAGTTTCGCGCCGCTTACAATCTGGCGCTGAACGTGCCGAACGACGAAGTCTTGACCGCTTCGTCGGGCAATTTCGGGCAGGCCTTGGCTTACGCCTGTCAGCTGCTCGGGAAAAAATGCACGGTCGTGATGCCCGACACATCCGCGAAAGTCAAAATCGAAGCCGTTCGCAATTACGGCGCGACGGTCGATCTGGTCGATACGAAAACCGTCGGGCGCAGCGCGCGCGTCGCCGCGCTCGCCGCGCAAATGCCGGCGGCTTACGTCGCTTCCGCCTACGACGATTTGTTCGTGATCGACGGCAATTCGAGCCTCGCGGACGAGCTCGCGCCGCGCGCCTTCGACGTCGTCGTCGCGCCGGTCGGCGGCGGCGGGCTGATCTCGGGCATTTCGAAGGGCTTGTGCGCGGCGGGTTCGCAAACCGCATTGATCGGCGCCGAACCGCTGCTCGGCAACGACGCGGCGCGTTCCTTAAAGGCGGGCGAAATCGTCGCCAACGAGTCCGAACCTTTAACGATCGCCGACGGCGCGCGCACATTGAGCCTCGGCGCCCACAACTGGGAAATCATCAAACGCGGCGTTTCCGAAATCGTCGAGGTCGCGGACGAGAAAATCGAGGAAGCCGTGCGATTTTACTTCTCGCTCGCGAATCTGAAATGCGAGCCGACCGGCGCTTTGAGCCTCGGCGCGGTTCTCGAAAATCCGGCGCGGTTCAAGGATCGAAAAATCTGCCTGGTCGTCAGCGGCGGCAACGTCGACGCGGAAATCTACCGCCGCATTTTAGGTTAATTGACCTTGTTTTCCCGTTCCCACTCCGCCTGCATGCCGGCGGGCTCTTCGAGCGAAAACGGCGCGATCTCGCGCCAGCCCTGCGTTTCGAGATACACGCAGCCCTCGGGCAAAAACTCCGCGCCCGGCTTGAAAACGAAGACGTTCGATAAGAGCCGCGCCTTTTCGTCGCGCCGGTACTGAAATTCAAACGCGATGCCGCGCGACCGATCGACCCAGAAAATCAAATTCCGCCCGCCCGTGCATTCGCACCGCGAATTGAGTTCGACGAATGTTCTGATGTTCGGGTAAGCGCGCCGCACCCGCGCGGGCGCGGCGCCGATCGTCAAACCTTCGGGCGTGCGGAATTTACCGGATTGGATTTTTATCTGTTCGACGCCGTCGTTCACCAAATAAACCCATGCGCCGTCGCCATAAGCCTCGAAAAACGGGTTCGATTCGTCTTTCGCGTCCCAAAAACGCAGCTCCTTGCGCGCCGGGCACTTGAGTTTCGTGTCGAGGTTGTAGTCGTATTCGCTTTCCAGCCGGCCGAAATAAGCGATCGCCTTTTCGCGCGAATCGCCCAGGCGGAGACCGCCCGCGCCCACGCCGGCGACGATCAGATTCGATTTCGGCGCCCGCCGATTCCGCGTCCGTGAATCATCGGCGGCGGATTTTTGCCCGAAAACGGCGGGCGGAAACGGACCGTTAAAAAACGCGGCGCAAACAAAAGCGAGCGCGCAAACCGCCGCGCGAAAATATTTTTTGTTCATTTCAGTCACAAACGATTTAAATGGCTTCCGCATTTTCAGGCCGCAGTATTTTCGTCCGTCAGCCGCTCGAGCGCGCGGCGGGCGACGATCGAAACGAAGACGATCGAAATGACGGTCGCGACGATGCCGAAAATCAGCAGCCAGGATTCCTCGGGATTGTTGAAACTCAGTTCGGCGAGCCCCGAACCGACGAAAACGACCGCCGTCGAACGCGGCAGCATACCGCCGAAAGTGCCGACGATGAAAGACTTTAAGGGAACGCGCGCCGAAGCCATCAGAAAATTCGTCAGGGCGAACGGCATCGCCGGCGAAAGCCGGAGCAGAAAAACGATCAGCGTCGTGCGCCGCGCGCTCGGCCCGACGAGCGCCTGATAGACGACCTGCGCTTTCGGATGATTGGCGAACACCTGCGGCAATTTGTCGCCGGCGATGCGCGCGTGAACCATATAGGAAAGCGTCGCCGCGCTGACGACCGCCGTGATCAAAACCGTGATGCCGAGCTCGAAGCCGAACGCCCAGCCGCCGATCAGGCCGACGATGTTCGTCGCCAGAATCGACAGGCCGCAAAAAACGACCACGCCGAAAAAAAATAAGACCGCGCCGATCTGCCAGTGTTCTTTAAGCCAGTTCGCGAGCGGGTAGGCGACGGTCGTAATGAGCAGCGTGCCGAAAACCGCCGGCATCACGGCGGTCAGCAGCGCGATCGGCGTCAGCTTCCCGAATTCGCGCAGATAGGCGACGATTTTTTGAAAAAATTTCTTCAAATCCGGAACCCTAAAAATAAAAGCGAGCCGATTCAGTAAAGGCTCACTTTTATTTTTACCAGATCAATCGAAAACAAGCAGTCCGCAAAGACGATTTCCGGACGTTATTTTCCGGCTTTTTTTCGGTAAACTCCGGAAAACGTGACGTTCACGCCGCCGCAGCGCAGGTTGTCGCCGACGACCAGGTAATTTCCGACGAACTGCATCGAGACTTTACAGGCGTATTCCTCCGTTTCGTTTTCGCCCAGGTTCAAACGATCGCCGGCCGGCCTGGCGCTTTCGTCGATTTCGCCGACGTGGACGTTGTCGCCGAGCCCCTTCCAGGTCGCGTCGCCGGAAACGTCGAGCAGTCCCGGCGTTTTGCTTTGCTTGATGACGATCGCGTTGTCGTAAAAAAGCCACTCGCCGAGCCAGTCGGCGGCGGTTTTCCGGTTCGTTTCAAGCCATTCGAGATTGTCGGTTTTCAGCCAGCCGACCGTTTCGCCGCCCTTTTTGGCGGGCTGAAACCAGCCGCACGCGTATTCGCCGAAAACGCGCGAAACGATCACTTCGTCGCCGGGGATCAGGTAGCTTTTCAGCCGGCAATTTTTACCGCCCGGACAATCTTCGCGTTCGTCGCCGTAAAAATAAATCCTTTCATTCGGTTTGCCGGCAACGCGCGCGAGCTTAAAATCCCTGCTTTCGCGCGGGAAAAATCCGTTGCGGCAGAAATTTTCCGGATTGCCTTCGAGCTGCGCGAAAACCGGCGCGGTAAACACCGCTCCCGTTAAAATCATTAAACCTGCAAAAGCATGAAAAAGCCTTTTCATCGTAAATCCCCCGCTCCATTGAACGCCCGAGTACAAATCGTTTTGCAAATTATTTTTTCAATATTTGCCGCCGCAGGTAATCGAGCGCGGCCTGGCTCGAACGCCAGCGGATCAGGTAACGGTCGCCGGGAAGGACGATTTTGAAGGACTTCGTTTGATTTTCGTCGGCGTAACCGATGAAAACCGTGCCGACCGGTTTTTCCGGCGAGCCGCCCGCCGGCCCCGCGATGCCGGTGATCGAAACCGCGTAATCGGTCGCGGCGCGGGCGCGCATGCCTTCCGCCATCGCTTCGGCGGTTTCGGCGGAGACGGCGCCGAAGCGTTCGATCGTTTCCGCCGGCACGTCGAGCGTGCGGATTTTCGCTTCGTTCGCGTACGCGACGACGCCTTCGATGAAATAAGCGGACGAACCCGCGATTTCCGTTAAACGCTGGCTGATCAAACCGCCCGTGCAGCTTTCGGCGACCGCGAGCGTTTGGCCTTTTTCCTTTAAGAGCCGGCCGACGACCTCCTCCATCTCTTCGCCCTCGGTCGAAAACACCGCGGTGCCGAGTTTTTCGACGATCTTGGCGGCGATTTCCTCGTTCAGCCGGTCGGCTTCGGAATCGTTTTTCCCCTGCGCCGTGAGATGCACTTCGACCTCGCTTTTGTTGAATAAAATGCTCGTCTGGACATCGGCGTAAGCCGAATAAATCGGCGCGATCGCCTCGTCGATCGCCGATTCGCCCATGCCCGAAACTTTCAGGATTCGTTTGCGAAAGACGATTTCGCCCGCTTTTTCCCGCAGTTTACGAAAGACGTGATTTTCGAACATCGGCTGGTTTTCGCGCGGCGGTCCCGGCAGGACGATCAGGAATTTACCGCCCGTTTCGGTCAGCATGCCGACCGCCGAACCGTTCGGGTTCGGCAGAATTTCGGCGCCGTCGATGACGTACGCCTGGCGCTTGTTGATTTCCGGCATTTCGCGTCCCCAGGCGCGAAACCTTTCGCGCAAATGCTCGACGATGTCCTCGTGAAAAACGAGCTCGCGACCGATCGCGCGCGCGGAAATCTGGCGCGTGATGTCGTCCTGGGTCGGTCCGAGCCCGCCGGTCGTGATCACCACGTCGGAGCGTTTCAACGCGTCGCGGATCGTCTCTTCGAGCCGCGCGGAATCGTCGCCGACGATCGTTTTGAGCTTGACGTCGATGCCGATCTCGTTGAGTTTTCCGGTGAGCCAGAGACTGTTCGTGTCCGTTTTTTCGGGCGTTAAGAGCTCCGAACCGATGGCGATGATTTCAGCAGAAAGCATAAATACATTTAACATTTACCATTTAACATTTATCAAGTTGCCGGAGTCGGAAATTTCGAGCCGGCGATTTGTCGGTAAACGGTAAATGTTAAATGTTAAATGAAAAGTTATTTACTGTCGTAAATGTCGTGCAGAACTTCGGAAATGGATTTGCGGTTGCCGAACGCGTCCTCGTTGGATTTTTCGCGCGGTCGGCGCTTTTCGGTTTTCGGCGCGCCGCCGTTCGTCGATTCCGCTTTTTTCTCGTCGGAGATTTGTTTTTGCGCCTGCTGTTCGATTTCTTTCTGGACGGTTTCCGAAACGATCGAGACGAACGGCTTCGGTTCGTTCGCTTCGGCTAACTCCTTCTGGTGCTTGCGTTCGAGCTCGGCTTCGACCTTTTTGAATTCGATCTCGCGCAGCGCGTCGCGGCTGTTTTCGAGCAGGGATTTGGCGCGGTTGCGGCGCGCGCGTTCGAGCGCCCGCACGGCCGACGACATGAGCGGCGCTTCCGCCGGCTCGCGCTCGATTTTCCGCAGCGTCTTGACGTACGCGCGCAGCTCCGGCGACGGGTACACGAAATTCTTTTCGTCGGACGAATCGTTTTCGGCGACGTAGGCGAGATGTTTTTCCGCCGATTGATGATCGCCGATTTTGTTGTAAAGCGCGCCGAGCGTGAAATAAACGAGCGGCGGCGCACCTTTCATGTACTTCAAGATCCGTTCGCCGCGCGCGATCACTTCCTGAATTTCAAAGCCGTACCAGCGCCGCTCGTCGTCGCGCAGGATATCGTTGGCTAAAAGATAAAACTCGAAAATCTCGCGCGTCCCGTTCGGCGACGGCGCCGACAGGGTTTTCCAGATAAAGAAAGCGAGAATGCCGAAGAAAAAGATGACGAACAGCGGAAAGCCGGTGATGTAGAGCATCATCGCGATCACGCCGAAGGCGATCGCGTACTGCGACTTCTCCTTGATCAGTTCGGTCGGTTTTCTTTCGATTAACTTATTGTTTTCGCTCACTTTTCCCGGCTTACTCTAATTGTACGTCAGTTTTATATATCCGTCTTTTCGTTTTCGGTTTTTTCCGCCTTATCTGCTTCCGGCTGTTTTTCTTCCGCCTCGATCGCTTCGTCCTCGGCGGTTTCGACCGGTTTTTCCGCCGCGCCGTTGGTGCGGTGCTCTTCGGGTTTACGCGCTTCCTTGGCGTCCTTGTCGATTTTGAAGCCGAAACCGCTCAAAATATCGACGATTTTTCCGCCGATCGTATAAGGCGAATTAAGGATGAAAGACAACGTTTCGCCGAGCGCGACCGCTTCGAGCTCCATCAGGCGCGAAATTTTTTGGTCGAGCGGCAGCGCGTCGAATTCCTTGCGGTATTCTTCGTGTTTTTTCTGTTCTTCCGGGCGCGGGTCTTTTTTCTCGTGCGTGCGGATGACGATTTCCCCGACGCCGGTGATTTTCGCCTGGCACGAGAGCCGCTCGCCGCGGTTGCGCCGCTCTTCGGATAATTGTTCGAGTTCGGCTTTCGTCGGCGCCGACAAAAATTCCGCGCCGCCCGTGACGGTCACCGCGCAGGAATCGCATAAACCGAGCCTGCCGCAATCGTCGGTGATGTCGACGCCCAAACGCTTTGCCGCGTCGATCAGGTAACTGCCGACGACCGCGATGCCGCTGATGTTTTCTTTTTCGAATTTGAGTTCTGCTTCCATATTTCGATTTCGGATTCATGATTTCGGATTCCGGATTCGTCCGTTCAGAAAATTTCAATTAAATCCGACTTTTACGCGCTCCTAAGCTTAAATCTAATTAACGACCGTTCTGACGCGCACGCGCGGCTGCGCGCCCGAAGCCGTTTCGTGAATCTCGGCGGCGCGCGCCTGGCATTCCGCGCAAATGCCCCACATTCGCAGGCTGTGATTGGTCAGCCGGAAACCGTACTGCTCCGCCATTTTGTCCTGCAGCGCCTCGATCTCGGCCGAGAAAAATTCGATGATCTTTCCGCATTCCGTGCAGATCAGATGATCGTGGTGCTCGTGATTGTAATGATGCTCGTAATACGTTTTTCCGTCGCCGAAGCGCACTTCGCGCGCCAAACCCGCCTCGGTCAAAAGCTTGAGCGTGCGGTAAACGGTCGTGTGCCCGACGCTCGGGTCTTGTTTCTGCACCAGCCAGTACAGATCCTCGCTCGAAAGATGATCTTCCGTGCGCAAAAAAATCTCTAAGATCAAATCGCGCTGCGAAGTCCGGCGCAGACCGGCTTTCTGGATATGCTCGAGAAAGATTTCTTTTTCTTTGAGAAATTCTTCTTTTTTCTTCTTCGCCATAAAAAGTCGACCGAAAACCAAATATGTTTCATTTTAACACCTGAAATTCTTTTTCGCTAACGAAATTTTAGCGAGAATTTCCTTTAAGTTTTCGGCATTTGCGCCTTGTCTCTCTGCAAGATGCGCCGAACGCGCGCCGAGTTGCAGATAGATTTCCCGCGCCTCGGCGGAGACCTCCCGGTCGAGCGCCGCGAGATGTTTTTCGAAGGTTTCGACGTCGGCGCGCGCGAACGTTCCGGTCAGCGCTTCGGCGGGCGTTTGCGCTTCCAGATTTTCGACCGTGCTTTTGATCAGCGGCAGCAAAATCTCCTGCGCCCGCGCCGCGCTCAGCCCGCACCGCGCCAGCATCTCGACGGCGACGTCGACGAGCGCGACGAAATGCCCGGCTGACGTGACCGCCGCCGCGTGATAAAGCGTTTTGTATTCGGTCGCGATGGTGAATGATTTTCCGCCGAGCGCGGCGACGACTTTCGCCGCCGCCGCGACCGCTGCCGGTTCGCCCTCGACGCAAAAGAACGCGCCGGCGAAACGCGCGGCGCCGAGACGCGCGTCGCTGAGGGAAACGAGCGGATGCAGCGAGCCGGTCGGCACGCCTTTTTCTCTCAATCGATTCAACGCCTCGGACGAGAGCGCGCCGCTCATGTGAAGGACCGGCGGCAAAGCGGTCTTCAGTTTACCGGCGAGGCTTTCGGCGACGCCCGCGATTTCGGAATCCTGCGTCGCGATAAAAACGATGTCGGACGAAATACCGGTAATTGCCTCTAAACGAACGACGCGCGGCGAACCGGCAAGCAGTCCGACGATCTTTGACGCCGTTTCGGGGTTCCTCACGATCAGATTCTCGATCACGTAGCCTTCGCGCGACAAAGCGAGCGCCAGCGCGCCGCCGACCCTGCCGACTCCGATGATGGAAATCTTTCGCATAATTCAAACGATGAAATCGATTTAATTTTGAACGGTCGCGCGCTGAAATAACGGAACCGCGCGGCGAAAATCGCAGCATTGCGAGACTGCCGGCGTCAATTTCGCAATGCTGCGATTTTCGCCGCGCGGTTCAATGCCGAAAGGCGCCGGCGATTGCGGACGGGGCTTTATTAATCAAGCAGCGTTCCGTAAAGGCCGAGCGGCAGGCTGAAGACGGCCTCGCTCGTCGCGACGATCATTTCGCCTTGGCGCGTAAAACACAATCCGATGACGTTGTTGCCGGCGACGAAAATCTCGGCCTTTTCGCCGTCGGGCGCGATGCGGACGATGCCGCGGCGGCTCGCCAGACACGCCGCGACGTACAAATTGCCGGCGCGGTCGAACGCCAAGCCCTGCGGGCGACCGAGCCCGCGGTAAAATTTCGTGTCGAACCCGGCGCCGTCGACGACGTGCACCGCGTCGAAGCTCGCGAGCCCCGGCGCGGTGACGTAAAGACGGTCGTCCGTTCCGAACGCCAGATGATACGCGGAAACCGACGGTTCGAGCGTCGCGAAGGCTTCCGGATTGCCGAAATCGGAAACGCGGTAAATCGTGCCGCTGCGGTCGCCGACGTACATCGTGCCGGCGCGATCGAAGGCGATGCCGGTCGCGATGCCGAGACCGGTCGAAAACGGCACGACTTCCTCGCCGCGTTCGATGCGGCTGACCTCGCCGTCCGAGCGGTTCGTCACGAAAAACGTGCCTTTGCGGTCGAAAGCGATGCCGGTCGGGTTGATCACGTCCGCCGGCAGCTCGTCGATGAAACCGTCCTTTTCGAGCCGGAAGAGCGTCACCGGCAGATGCTGCCCGCGCGAGCCGGAGCGCGTCAGGATGATCGAATCGTCTTTCGGGTCGACCGCCGGATTGGCGACGATGTGCATGTCGTCGGCGAGCTTTTTGCCGACGACGAGGCTGTGCGCGGCGCTGCGGTCGCCGCCGTTTTCAAGCTGCACCGAAACGTCGGTCGAGTCCAAATCTTCCGGCACGATCGCCAGCGCGCGTTTCGCGGACGCGCCGACGAGCCGCGCTTTGCGCCCGTCGAAATAAACGCCGTATTCGTCTGTCTGATTGATTTCGAATCCCTCACATTCGATCAGGATTTCACCACCCGGAATCGCGTAAGGCGGGTTGATGGAAATGATACTGCCTGCTTTGCTCATTCTTTTCTCCGATCCAAAACTTGTATTTTACGACGCCGCGCGGCAGTTGGCAAAACAGCCGTTTTGATATGCTATAATTTCAAAATCGGAGGTTTCGTTTTATCAGCAACATTCACGGTTTTACACAGGGATTAAAGCATAATCAACTGCGCCGCATCGAGCGCCTCGCCTCGCGCCGCGTCGGGCCGCAGCAGATCGTCTCGCCCGAACTCGCGCGCCAATTGTCGGAACTTTCTTTCGAAACCGGCAGGCAGATCGGCGTGCTTTTAAATCGTAAAGGGCAGGTCGAGTACGTGATGGTCGGCGACGCCAAGCGCATCGAAATGCCGGATTTCGGGCGCGCGCGCGTGTCGCAGGACCGTTTTCGCGGGCTTCGCTGCGTGCATACGCACCTCAACGGCGAGCGCCTCACGCAGGACGATTTGACCGACTTGGCGCTGCTTCGCCTGGATTTGATGTCGATCATCCAGGTCGACGAGCGCACGGGGCTGCCGAATCTCGTTTACTCGGCGCATCTCGTGCCGTCGACCGCCGAAAAGCTCGAAACCGAAAGCCAGTCGCTGCCCTACGAGTTTCTGGAGCCGAGCATCCCGTCGCAGCTCGACACGGATTTCATCGGTCTCATCAATTCGCTCGAAAACGAGATGGCGCGCAATCGCGGAACGGCGCGCAACCGGCAGACGAACCGCGACCGCGTCATCCTGGTCGGCGCGACGACCGGTTATCTGTCGGAGGCCGAAGAATCGCTCGCCGAGCTCGAAGAACTCGCGCTGTCGGCGGACGCGGTCGTTTTGGACAAAATTTTGCAGCGCCGCCCGAAGATCGACCCGAAAACCGTTTTAGGGCGCGGCAAGCTCGAAGAGCTGCTGGTGCGTTCGATGCGTCTGGGAGCGGATTTGATCGTTTTCGACACCGAGCTTTCGCCGGCGCAGGTGCGCGCCATCTCGGAAGCGACCGATCTGAAGGTCATCGACCGGCCGCAGCTGATCCTCGATATTTTCGCGCAGCGCGCGCAATCGCGCGAAGGCAAACTGCAGGTCGAGCTCGCGCAATTGAAATACCTGTTGCCGCGGCTCGTGCAGGGACAAAACTCGGCGTTTTCGCGGCTCGCCGGCGGCATCGGCGGGCGCGGTCCCGGCGAAACGAAGCTCGAAACCGACCGCCGCCGCGTGCGCGACAAAATCTCGCAGCTCGAAAAACAGGTCGACAACCTTTCGCGCCAGCGGCAGGAACGCCGCAAACACCGCGTTCAGAAAAACGTGCCGATCATCTCGCTGGTCGGCTACACGAACGCCGGCAAATCGACGCTGCTGAACACGTTGACCGACAGCAAGGTTTACGCTGAAAGGAAGATGTTCGCGACGCTCGACCCGACTTCGCGCCGGCTGCGCCTGCCGTACGAACAGGAAGTGATCATCAACGACACGGTCGGTTTTATCCGCGATCTGCCCGAAGCGCTCGTCGCGGCCTTTCGCGCCACGCTCGAAGAAATTTCCGACAGCGATCTGCTCGTGCACGTCGTCGACGCCTCGAACCCGAACGCCGACGCGCAGATCGAGTCGGTCGAAAAGATTTTGCTCGACCTGAAATTAAACGAAATTCCGCAAATCATCGTCTTAAACAAGGCCGATTTGCTCGAGGAAGATTCTCTCAATGCGCTCGAACGCCAGATCGCGATTGACAAACACCGCGAAACTGTGTCAATTTCAGCTATCCAATCCCGAACATTGCCGCCGTTAATTGAAAAAATCGGAGAGATTATCGGGAAGGTGTCGATTGACGGTTCGGAGTTTCTGACCGCCAAATAGCGGGCAGTCCAAACCGCCGAATCGGAATCTAAGTTCTAAATGAGTAAGCGTTTACCGGAACTGGCAACACCGTTTACGAAGACCCGCAAAAGCGTGACGAAATTTTTCACGCGGGCTTTCGAAAATTTCAGTTTCGCTCAGAGATTCTGGGCGGGCTTTGCCTTTTTGTGTATTCTGACGACGCTCATGATCAACAATCCTTTCTGGCGCGCGGCGGGCGAGCAGTACAAGGAAGGCGACATCGCGCGCGAGAGCATCATTTCGCCCGCCGACATCACGGTCACGGACGAGGAAGCGACCGAGGCCAGGAAAAACGCCGCGCGCGAAAAAATCCCGCCGATCTTCCGGCTCGAATCGAACAAAGCGGAACAGGCCGTCCAGAGATTTACGTCGGCTTGGGAGAAACTCCAGCGGCACGACGAAAACTTATCGAACGCGAACGAGAGGACTTCGAATAAACCGTCGAATTCGGACGCGAAAACCGAAACGCACTGGATCGGCGCGGGCGGCGCGGAAGTCGGTAAAGTGCTCGCTTCGCGGAACTTCAGCCGCAACGAACTGGACGCGGTCCTGAGCGCGCTGCGCGAGAGCTCGACCGGTTATATTTACGACGACGCCGATCGCCCCTATTTTCAAACGGAGGTTTCCGTGATCGACCGCTCGCGCCCGAACGTCGACCAGAAGGTTTCGATGCCGGAAACGAACTGGATCGCGCTTTCGACGGCGCGGCATAATTTAAGGGAGCGGCTCGAATCGGTCAGAAGTCTTTCGCTTAAAGAGATCAACGCTTTTTACACGGCGACGGAACTGCTCATTGAACCGAGCGTCGCGTACGACAGCGCGGCGACCGAATCGGCGCGCGAATCCGCCGCCAATCAGATCGCGCCGGTCAAAATTTCGCTCAAACGAACGCAGAAAATCGCCGACGGCGGCGATATCGTCACGCCGGAAATTCTCTCGAAAATCACGGCCATTCGAAGCTACAGCCAAACGAGCCGGCAGGTCAATCGCTTTTTCGGTCTGCTGGCGATCATCTCGGCGCTTTTCTGGGCGGCCTGGAAATTCATCCAGCACAATCAGGTCGGCACGCGCCTGACGCTTTCGGGCGAGAAAACCTTCGCGCTTTTCGGCTTTATCATCATCGTGCAGACGGCTTTGATGGCGATGTTCTTTCGCCTGGCGGAATTTTCCGCCGCGCAGAACCCGAAACCGCCGCTCAACGACCCGATGCTCTGGTCATTCATGATCCCGTTCGCGACCGGCAGCCTTTTGCTGACGCTTCTCGCCGACCGGCGCACGGCGCTTTTTACCGGTCTATTTCTCTCGTTGATCGCCGGCCTGCTGGCGCCGAAAAATCTCGAATTCGCGCTTTTTTCGGCGATCGCTTCGGCGGTCGCGGTTTACGGCATCGGGCGCTACCGCTCGCGCCAATCGGTGACGATCGCCGGCGTTTTCGTCGGTCTGGCGAGCGCGGCGGCGGCGGTCGCGCTGATCGGCTACACGCAGCAGCCGTTTATTCTGAACACCGTTTTATGGTCGGTCGCGCTCGGTCTGGGCAGCGGTTTGATCACGGCCGCCGTGACCGCCGTTATGCTGCCTTTGTGCGAATCGATTTTCGGCATTTTGACCGACGTCAAACTGCTTGAGCTGTCGAACGCCGATTTGCCGGTTCTAGGCCAGCTCGCGCTGCGCGCGCCGGGCACCAACCAGCACAGCCACGCGGTCGGGCAGCTCGCCGAAGAGGCGTGCCGCGTCGTCGGCGCGAACGGTCTGCTCGCCCGCATCGGCGCGCTTTATCACGACATCGGCAAAACGGCGGCGCCCGAGCATTTCGTCGAAAATCAGATGGGCAAAAACCCGCACGACAAATTGAAGCCGACGCAAAGCTCGAAGATCATCATCAGCCATGTCACTTACGGCATAAAACTGGCGAAGGAGATCGGTCTGCCGCAGCGCATCATCGATTTTATCCCGCAACATCACGGCACCCGCACGCTGCATTATTTTCTCAGAAAAGCGCAAGCCGAGGCGCGCAGCGCCGACGAGATTTCGGAAAACGACTTTCGCTATCCGGGACCGAAGCCGCAGTTTAAGGAAGCCGCGATCATGATGATCGCCGATTCCTGCGAAGCCGCCGCACGCAGTCTGGACGAGCCGAACCCCGAAAACATACGCTTTATCGTGACGAAAATCATCGACGCGATCGTCTCGGACGACCAGCTCGACGAATGCGATTTGACCCTGCGCGAGCTGACCATGATCCGCGAATCGATGATCAAATCGCTCGTCTCGATTTACCATTCGCGCGTCGATTACCCGGGCTACACGCCGCCGAATTCGATGCAGCGCATCCTGGTTCCGAAAGAGCTGCTCGACAGCGAAGAACGCGGGCTGCATTATCAGAATCCGGCGGAAATCCCGATCAGCAAAGGCGGCGAAGTCGAAGACGAAGCGATCGACCGCTCGCAGCAGCCGGACCAGGCGGAAGCCAAAACCGTGCATTGATGATTTTATAAATGCCCGGAAAAATCTGCCCGTATGGCCGTCACGATTTGCGATAACCCCCTTTTATTGGAGCAAAAACAATCTGCCGAGCAAAATTCAAAGCGCCGCCAATATGAAGACTATCGTGCGCTTCCCCGCTGAAAGTCGTTTAAATCAAAACAATATGATTTTCAATAAAATAATTTTTGCGGTGCTGATTATATTTCCGTCCTTTTCCGCCTTTTCGCAATCCGTCAAAAAACCTGAAGTTTTCGTGCTCTCGACGCTCCATCAACACCATGCGGAATCGAAATATTACTCGTTCGAGACGCTTTCGAAAATCGTCGAGAAACTGCGCCCCGACGTTTTGGCGGTCGAATTGACGCCGGCGGATTTGGCGAGCCGCCGCGACCAGAAGACCAAACAGGAATATCAAAAAAGCATTTTTCCGCTGGTTGATAGACATCGATTCAAAACGGTCGCGATGGAGCCCGCCGAACCGAAATTTTCCGAAATGGTCTCGCTGATCCGGGATTCGGAAAAAGATCTAAAGGAAAAAACGCCGGAAAAGGCGGCCGCGTTTTCGCTTTACGTCGAGACGCTTTACGATTATCTTTTCGAATTCTGGGATTCACCGCGGGCCGTGAATTCCGCGCGGACGGACGCGTTTTTCGAGGTCAAACACGAATATCAAAACGCCCTTTTCGACGAACGACAAAAACGGGGATGGGAAAACTGGAACGCTCATTTTTTATCGCAAATCCTCGACGTCGCCAAAACGAATCCGGGCAAACGCGTTGTCGTCACGGTCGGGGCGGAACATTCCTTCTGGCTGCGGAAAAGGCTTCGCGAAAATGAAGAGGTAAAGTTTCTGGAAGCCGAAAAAATTTTGAAATAAATTGAATTTTTCGATTGCCGATCAAAATTTCCCTTTCAGACGATCGTAAGTGGTTTGAAGATTTTCGGGAATCGTGCGGGTCTGACCGATCGCGGTCATAAAATTGGCGTCGCCGATCCAACGCGGCAGAACGTGCTGGTGAAAATGATTGGCGACGCCGGCGCCCGCCGCTTTTCCGAGATTCATGCCGACGTTAAAGCCGTTCGGCGCATAAACTTCGCGCAGGGCGGTCTGGCACTGTTTGGTCAAATCCATCAGTTCATCGGTCGTCTGCTTGCCGGCTTCGTCGATGAATGCGATATGCTCGTAGGGAACGACCATCAAGTGCCCGCTGATGTACGGGTAAATATTGAGGATGACAAAATTAAATCCGGCGCGATGAAGAATGAATTTTTCTTCGTCGCTCGCCGGACTTTGCAGAATATCGCAAAACACGCAACCGCTCGAAACGGTCGGGGAATCGCTTTCACCGCTTTTTATGTAATCGTATCGCCAGGGACTCCACAAAACATCCACGGCTCAAATCCTTATTTACCTTTGTTGATTAACTCTTTCAACTCTTTTCCGGGCTTGAAATAAGCGACGCGCTTTGCCGGAATGCTGACCGAAGCCCCCGTTTTCGGATTGCGACCTTTGCGGGCGTTGCGTTCCCGAACGCGAAAGCTGCCGAACCCGCGCAGTTCGATCTTTTCGCCTTCATTGAGCGAACCGATGATGCTGTCGAAAACGATCTCGACCAACTGTTCGGCATCTTTCTTCGTCATTTCGGCTTCCTTTGCAACTTTTTCAACTAAGTCAGCTTTTGTCATTTTAATGTTCGTCCTCTCTACTTAACTCGCTGTTTTATAAAAATTCGGCGTTAAGCTGTTTTTTCTTCGGCTTCCTCGTCGTTGGTTGAATTGTTGTCTTCCGTATTCGCCTCAGATTTGGGAGTTTGTCCGATCGATGACGAATCCTCGGCCGAAACATTGTTTTCGGAAACCGCTTCGACTGGAGTCGTTTCGCCCTCGGCCGCCGCGTTTTCGGTCGAGACCTCGGTCGAGGAAGCGGGCTGCGCTTCTTCGACCGGTTTTTCTTCCTCTTTCGCTTCGGCTTTCGGTTCGGCCTTTTTCGGCTCGTCTTTCGACGGGAATTTCAGATTCGCCAGTTCCGCGAGCGACGCCATTCCGCCTTTTGCTTCGGTTGAATAGCTGCGGTAATCGACGACCGGTTCATCTTCCTTGCCGACCGCGCGGTGCGACAGACCGATTTTCTGGTTGTCGTATTCGATACGGAGGATTTTGAAATCCAGTTCCTGACCGATTTTGTAGATCTTTTGCGGATCCTCGATGCGCTCGTCGGAAAGTTCGGAGATATGGCACAAACCTTCGAGCTCGTCCGCCAGTTCGACGAAGACGCCGAAACCGGCAAAGCGCGAGATTTTGCCGCGGACGACATCGCCCGCTTTGTGATCGGCGATAAACGCGTCCCACGAACTCGGCGTCGCGTCTTTCATCGACAAAGACATGCGATGATTGTCGGTATCGAGGCTCGTGATGACGGCACGCACCGTTTCGCCGCGCTGCACCATTTCGCCCGGTTTTTTGCCTTTCTTCGAACGCGAGATGTCCGAAACGTGAACGAGACCGTCGATGCCGTCTTCGAGTTCGATGAACGCGCCGAAATCGGTGACGTTGCGCACTCTGCCTTCGACCGTCATGCCGACGCGGTACTTGCCGGCGGCAGCCTGCCACGGGTTCGGCTGAAGCTGGCGCATGCCGAGGCTGATGCGTCGGTCTTCGGTGTCGACGCCCAAAACCTGCACTTCGACTTCCTCGCCCGGTTTGAACATCTGTTTCGGGCTCTTCGAGCGCTTCGACCAGCTCATTTCGGAAACGTGCACGAGCCCTTCGACGCCCGGCTCGAGTTCGATAAACGCGCCGTACTCGGCGACGCTCGAAATTTTGCCTTTAATTCTCGCGCCGACCGGGTAGATTTCGACCACGCTCGACCACGGATCGGGAATCAGCTGCTTGTAGCCCAAAGAAACCTTTTCTTTTTCCTTATCGAGCTTGAGGACTTTGACCTGCACGGTGTCGCCGACTTTGAACATTTCCGACGGATTGAGAAGCCGGCCCCACGACATGTCGGTCACATGAAGAAGACCGTCGATTCCGCCGATATCGACGAACGCGCCGTAATCGGTCAGATTTTTGATCGTGCCCTCGATCACGTAGCCCTGTTCGATCCTGCTCAGCGTTTCGCTCTTCTGCGCGTTGATGACTTCGTCCGTCAGCGCCTTGCGCGACAGCACGATGTTGTTGCGCTTGCGGCTGAACTTGATGACTTTGGCTTCGATTTCCTGACCGCGGAACGTGTCGAGGTTGAAATTCGGTCGCGAATCGGCGAGGCTTCCGGGCAAAAACGCTTCGACGCCGTTGATGTCGACGCGCAGACCGCCCTTCGTTTTATCGACGACGTATCCTTTGATCGGCGTGCCTTCGTTATAGGCTCTTTCGATCGTATCCCAAGCCTTGCGGCGCAGCACATCGTTGCGCGACAAAATCGGCGGAGCATCGCCCGGGTGGATATTCTTGATCACGACTTCGACTTCGTCGCCGTTTTTGACGGAGACTTCGCCGTTCTCGCCGGTGAATTCGTCGAGCGGCACGATGCCCTCGGATTTGTAACCGAAATCGACGACGACGCCGTGGTCGGAAACACCGATGACTTTGCCTTTGACCGTTTCGCCCGAATGGAAAGTGGTTTGATCCTGCTCGAATTTTTCGAGAATCGCACCGAAATCCTCTTCCGTCGAAGCCTGTTGATCATCTGCCGCCGTTTCGGCAGAAGTTACTTGTTCATTTTCTTCAGAAACCGGAGCCGGCGTATTCGGGGATTCCTCGGTTTCTTTTTTAACATCATTAGACATCTATATTTTTGTTAATTTCCTTTTAAAATAGCTACTTTAATAAGCGCGAATTCCGCTTTTTGTTCAGCCACGCGAAGTAATTGATTGACTTGGCGAATTTTAATAATTATAGCCTTAATCAATGCAGATGGGAAGAAGATAATCCGTGCCAGGCATTTTTTCTGTGAAATCCGTCTAAAATGAGAGAAAAGGCACGTGTTTTTGCTTCGATTCCGTTTTCGCACTGTTGACCGAACAAAACTAGAATTTACATGCCCCGAGCCTTCGCTGTCAAGACCGAGAAGTTGAAAAAGAGATTTTCTTTAACTATCGGTAAAATTTAACACTTAAAAAATATTTTTCAATCAGAAATACTAATGGATGGGGTTGAAATTTCCCGTTTCGGAAATACTCGGTTTGGCTTCGGATAAAAAAGTCCGACGTCGCTTCACGCGGAGTCGGACTTCTTCTGTATTGCTTGCGAATTTTGATTTCGGGTAATTCGCCGAAAATCGGGAGAAAAATCAGGTTGACGAAACCGGCGGCGACCGTCGGAATCGAAATCGTTGCGGTCACATCCGCGTGATCAGGTCGCTGACCGTGCCGACGACGCCCGATTGGCGTTCCATTTCTTCTTTCGCCATCGCCGAGGTGTTTTGGATGCCGGCGAGCCGCAGGCGGAATTCGTCCGGGTTGGTCGAACCGCGCAGCGCTTCTTCGAGCGTGATCAGACCAGACTGATAAAGGTAAAAAAGCGATTGGTCGAAGGTCTGCATGCCGTACTGCGATGTGCCGGCGGCGATCGCGTCGCGGATCTGCGACGTTTTGTCTTCGTGCAGGATGTAATCGCGGATGAGCGGCGTCGAGATGAGCACCTCGACCGCCGGCACGCGCGAATTCCCTTTCGCCGACTTCATCAGGCGCTGGGAAACGACCGCCCGGAGAAGCCCGGCGATCTGGATGCGAATCGATTTTTGCTGGTAGGGCGGGAACGCCGAAATGATGCGCGTCAGGGTTTCGGAGGCGTCGAGCGTGTGCAGCGTCGAAAAAACGAGGTGCCCGGTTTCGGCGGCGACGAGCGCGGTTTCGATCGTTTCGAGATCGCGCATTTCGCCGACGAGAATGACGTCCGGGTCCTGGCGCAGAGAACCGCGCAGCGCCTCGGCGAACGAGCGCGTGTCGACGTCGACCTCGCGCTGCGTGATAAACGATTTTTTGTCGCGGTGCAGAAATTCGATCGGGTCTTCGACCGTCACGACGTGGCTGTTGCGCGTCTGGTTGATATGATCGATCATCGCCGCGAGCGTCGTCGATTTGCCCGAGCCGGTCGTGCCGGTCACGAGAATCAGCCCGCGCTGCTCGTCGGCGATTTTATTGAGGATCGGCGGCAGACCGAGCTCGGCGAAATTGCGGATATTGTCGGAGATGACGCGCGCGACGATGCCGATCGAATTGCGCTGCTGGAAGATGTTGACGCGGAAACGCCCGAGTCCCGAAACGCCGTAACCGATGTCGACTTCGTAGGCTTCCTTAAAATGCTGTTTCTGGCGGTTGGACATCATCGAAAAGGCCATTTCAAGCGTTTCTTCCTGATTCAGACGCTCGATGCCCGCCAGCGGGCGCAGCTCGCCGTTGACTCGGATCACCGGGTAAGAACCCGCTCTCAGGTGCAAATCGGATGCGCCGAAACTCATCGCCATTCGCAGTAAATCGTCTATTCTGCTCGACATATTTTTTAATTCTTATGGACGTGTACGGGATTTTGGCGGAAAGATTTTATGCTTCGAGGTCGAAAGTCAAATCGTCCGAAATAATTCTATCTTTTATTAAACGGACGCGTCAATGAATTTTTTAAGGGTTTCGGCCGCGGATCGATGCCGTTTACGCCGGTTCCGGTCTGTTTTCGGCGCCCGTTTTTTTTTCGATAAAAGTGATGTCGTTTTTTTTTCAAACGCCAAATCGTTCTAAAAAATAAGCGTTCGCCGCGTGCGGCGGCGGCTGAAAAAAACAAAATATTTTTACATTTGACTTGCCGAAACCTCCGCCAATAGAATCTAGTATTCTATGCAACCGCGCACGAAAAGACAGAAAGAAATTCTGGAATACATCTCTAATTTTATCGAAACCCGCGGCTACAAGCCCTCATATCAGCAGATCGCCAAACACTTCCGTCTCGCCTCGAAAGCGGCGGTCGCCAAACACATCACCGCGCTCGAAAAACAGGGTCTGATTTCGCGCCGCCGCGAAAACGGCAGCTTCAGCCTCGAGCTTTTTCCGAAGGAAGCTTTTTCAGATCTGGTCTGCGAAATCGAATGGCTCGAACTGCCCGACGCTTTGCGCTTTCTCGACGATTTCAGCGACGAAACGCTGCTCGTGCCGACTTTTCTGCTCGGCTTCAACAAACCGGAAAAACTCTGCGCGTTTCGCGTCCAGAACGATTCGATGCTCGAAGAACACATTTGCGAGGGCGACATCGCGCTGATCGAAAAACGCAGCTTCGCGCGCGACGGCGACATCGTCGTCTCGATCGTCGGCGGCGACCGCGTCATCTTGAAACGAATTTTTCGCGACGGCGCGAACGTCGAGCTGCGCCCGTCGAACCGGAATTACGAAACCATCAAGATTCCGGCGGACAAGATCGAAATCAAAGGAATCTACCGCGGACTGATCCGCCCGCTTTTATAACGGCTCTCAAAAGCGAAACCGTTTCGATCGGCGCGCGGGCCAATGCCGTTGATTATTATTTTTCGCGGTTTATGAATCGGCGTTGAACAATGTCCGTTTGAAGTGCGTAACGCAGCCGGCGACCGCCAGCGAAAATAATAAATAAACCGGCGTCATCCATTTTTCCGGCGCGTACGGGAAAAATCTGAGGAAACTGAGAAACAGCGGCGCGAGCGCCAGCATCGTTAGGTATTTTTCGTCCTTCGTGACGTTCAGGCTGACGAAAACCGCGACGATCAGCACGACCGTCGGAATGACGAGAAAAATCATCTGCCGCTGTTTGCGCGCTTCCAATTCCGTGTACGGCTCGCCGTACAGTTTGATGATTTCCGAATTCCGCTTGACGACGCAGTTTTCATGATCGATCTGCCTCGCCTGACAATTCTGCAGCATTTGACCGTAATCGGTCGATTTCAGATTGTATTTTTCCCCCTGCGCGAAGAGCAGGAAACTTAAGAGGATTCCCAAACCGACAATCACTGGATTTTGAGGTAACGTCATACTCTTCAATGATAAAAATTTTAGCCCGGTTTTTAAAGACCGGGCTCGACAGGTTCGGGCTAAATTCGCCGAAAACTTTTCTTTTACGTTCCCGACACGACGCTTTCGCGCGGCATCGGCGGGTAGTTGCGGCTCGGTTTCGGGCGGCGGTGAATGCGGTTGAACAAAAAGAGATTGAAAAAATGCATTCCGCCGAGCACCAATAAAACCAGCCCGATTTTCCACGATAGAGATTCGATGCCGGTCGCGATGTTTTCAGGGTAGTGGCTCATTTTCAATGCCAGACTGACGTAACCGAAATTGATCAGATAGAACCCGACGACGAGCAGATGATTGACCGAATCGGCGAGCGCTTCGTTGCCGCCGAAAACATCGACCAGAAAAACCCTGCCGTTTTTATGCAGCGTCTGGGCGACCCAAATCGTCAGAACGACGCTTAAGACAACGTAGCTGATGTAGGTGGTGACGACGACCGTCGTGTTGATTTCCATATTCCCTCCAAAAATTTTGCAAGTTTGCGATGCTTTTCGCGAGCATCCGTTTTCGGAAGTATCAAGACGCGTGCCATTTTTCGAAACCCCGCCGAACCGGTCGACCTTTTTTCCCGTAACGCCCGTCAAAACTGAATAAAATCGACAAAAACCGCGGCGGCGCGGCTTTTACGACGGTTTTCGGCGAGCTTTCGGCGGCGGCTTCGCTTTTGCAAATCGCCGAAATTAATCGATTCGGCTGGCAATTTGCAATTTGCCTCAGAAAACCCGAAAAGGTATTCTAAATCTTTGCAATTATGTCTAATAATCCGACACCGAACGCAAGTTACAGTTTAACTTTACGCATTAAGATTCATAATAAACCGGGCAAGCTCGGCGAAATCACGACCGCCATCGGACGCGCCGGCGGCGACATCGAAGCCGTCGACATCAATTCGGTCGGCAAGGATTTTCTGATCCGCGACATCACCGTCAACGCCTACTCGGAAAAGCACGACGAGGAAATCGTCAGCGCCGTCAACCAGATCGACGGCGTCGAGGTGATGCGCGTTTCCGACCGCACGTTTTTGGCGCATCTCGGCGGAAAAATCGAAACGGTTTCGAAAATTCCCTTAAAAACCCGCTCCGATCTTTCGATGGCGTACACGCCCGGCGTCGCGCGCGTCTGCGAAGCGATCGCCAAAGACCCGGAGAAGGCTTTCACCTTAACGATCAAGAAAAACACGGTCGCGGTCGTCTCCGACGGCACCGCCGTTTTGGGTTTGGGCGACATCGGACCGGCGGCGGCGATGCCGGTAATGGAAGGCAAATGCCAGCTCTTTAAAGAGTTCGGCGGCGTCGACGCGTTTCCGATCTGCCTCGACACGAAAGACCCGCACGAAATCGTTGAAACGGTCAAACGCATCGCGGTCGCCTTCGGCGGCATCAATCTCGAAGACATTTCCGCGCCGCGCTGTTTCGAAATCGAAGACCGCCTGAAAGAAGAGCTCGACATCCCGGTTTTTCACGACGACCAGCACGGCACGGCGGTCGTCGTGCTCGCGGCGCTGATCAACGCGCTCAAAATCGTCGGCAAAAGCATGGAGGACGTCAAAGTCGTCGTCAACGGCGTCGGCGCGGCGGGCGTCGCCTGTTCGAAAATCGTGATGGCGGCGGGCGTGCGCAACATCGTCGGCTGCGACCAGACCGGCGCGATCTACGAAGGACGCACCGAGAATATGAACTGGGTCAAGGACTGGTACGCGCGCAACACCAATCCGAATAAAGAAAAAGGCACGATTCACGACGTCATCAAGGGCGCCGACGTTTTCTTCGGGCTTTCGGTGCCGGGCGTGATCGGCGTCGAAGACCTGAAAAACATGGCGGAGCGGCCGATCATCTTCGCGATGGCGAACCCGGTTCCCGAAATCATGCCGGAGGAAGCTGCCGGGCACGTCGCCGTGATGGCGACCGGGCGCTCGGATTACCCGAACCAGATCAACAACGTGCTCTGTTTTCCCGGCATCTTCCGCGGCGCGCTGAACTGCCGCGCGAGCCGCATCAACGAAGCCATGAAAATCGCCGCCGCCAACGCGATCGCCGGCATCATCGGCGAGGACGAGCTGCATCCGGATTACATCATCCCGTCGGTTTTCGACAAACGCGTCAGCGAAGCGGTCGCGAAAGAAGTCGAAGAAGCCGCTTATGCGGCCGGCGTCGCGCGCCGCGAACGGGCGACGATCGACACGGAGTTTTAGAATTTATTCTTTAAAGCCCCGGCCACAATGAAGCCGCGAAGATCAAATGTTTGGTTTGGATTCAAATTTTAATCTTTGCGGCTGCTTCGCGTTAAGCCGTAATTCAATCCCTTACAAAAATATTACTGACATTCATCGGCCGCGAGCCGTATAATGATCTTGCGAAGTAAAATTATGGTCAAAGCGCAGCTCAAAGAATTATCGGTCGAGGAATTCGCCAACACGATCACGCACGGTTTCGGCTTGCTTTTAAGTCTCGCCGGTTTTCTGCTGCTCGTCGCGCTGGCGGGCGTCAAAGGCGATTTCTGGTACGTCGCGAGCAGCGTTCTGTACGGTTTGTCGCTCGTCACGCTGTACGCCGCCTCGACCTTTTATCACTGCGCGGTCGCGCCCGAAAAGAAGAGAGTTTTGCAGATCGTCGATCACTGCTGCATTTACGTGCTGATCGCCGGGTCCTACACGCCGTTCACGCTGATCGTTTTGCGCGAGGGAATCGGGCAGAACCTGTTCATTTTCGTCTGGATGTTCGCGATTTTAGGCATCCTCAGCAAATTGCTTTTCGGCGAGCGTTTTCCGGTCATTTCCGTGATTTCGTATCTCGTGATGGGCTGGATCGGGCTCGTCGCCGTCGAGCCGCTTTTCACCGCGCTCGGTTTCGCGCCGATCGCGCTCGTCGTCGCCGGCGGCCTGGCGTACTCGGTCGGCGTTGTCTTTTTCGCCTGGAAAAGCATCCGCCATCACCACGCGATCTGGCACGTCTTCGTTCTGATGGGCAGCATCTTCCATTTTCTCGCCGTCGCGCTTTACGTTATCCCTTACGGTTTGAAGGCTTGAGCTGAAAAGGAACAGCGGTCATCGCGGGCGGAAAAGCGTTTGGAAAACGCTCAAAACTTTTGTTTATTTTCGAGTTACAAAGTCGCACGAAGCATTCTTAACGCGGCACGGGCGGCGGGCGCCGTCAAGATAACGGCGTTCGATGCTCATCCAATTCCCGTTTTACTTTACGTAAATCTTTCGTTCATCTGCCTTGAAATTTCGTCCAACTGCTCGCGCGAGGCGCGGCTCGACCGAAGCGCCGTCCCGTAAGCGATTTCCTGTCTGCCTTCCTTTAAGCCGTCAAAAACCGCGTCGGCGAACTCCTGAGCATCGACGCCGAACGTGTGCAGACCGACGCCGCCCAAGTCCGTATCGACCGCCGGCGGCACGATTTCGATGACTTCGACCGGCGTCCTTGACAGTTGATGCCGCAACGACAGGGTGAAAGAATGCAAAGCGGCTTTCGTCGCGCAGTAAACCGGCACGTTGGCGAGCGGCGCGAACGATAAACCGGAAGTGACGTTTATGATCGCCGCGTCCGTTTGCCGTAAAAGATGAGGGACGAACAGTCTGGAGAGATGCACCGGCGCTTCGAAATTGATCGCGATCTCGCTCCGCGTTTCCCGCCAATTTTCGTTTTCCGTCAAATCGACGCGCCGCTGAACGCCGGCGTTGTTGACCAAAACGTTCAGCGACGGAAATTTGTCGATCGCCCATTCGAAAAGTTCGACGCGTTGCGTTTCGTCCGCCACGTCGCAAACCCTGACGTGCAGCTGCGGGTATTTTTTCTGCGCCTCCAAAAGCCGGTCTTCGCGCCGCCCGCAGATGACGACGTCGTTTCCCGCTTCCAAAAACCTCTCGGTCAAAGTCCAGCCGATGCCCGTCGCGCCGCCGGTGATCAAAATCGTGTTGCCGTTTAATTTCATCGCCGCTTTTCCAATCCCCTTTTTGAATTTATCGTAACATTTCGCGCGACGGCGATTCTAACCTCGAAAACAAAAAAGGGACGAAATTTTTCGTCCCTTTTCCGACAACTATTATCTTTCGACTAAAACCAAAAACCGGGGAAAACTAACAAGTGAGGTACGTGCTGTCGACCCAGCCGATCGCGACCCAGCGTCGGCCGCGGCGGACGCTGACGCGCGCCCATTCGCCCGAATATTCGCTGACCCAGACGCTCGCGCCGTGACGCAGCTTGCCGACGACGCGACCTTCCCAGGTGCGGACGTTCAGGTTGCTGTAGGGATCGGCGAGCTCGACCGAGCAGTATTCCATATTCAGATTGTAATTCATGAAAAGCGCGTTCGATTCGGCGATTTTCGCGGGCGTCGCGAAATTGTTATTTTCAATTCGGGCATCCGCGCCGAACGCCGTCAAACTCGTAAAAACAAATATTCCGATAAGTAAAAAAGCAACAAACTTAATTTTCATCTTCTTCTCTCCTCTCTTAATTCAAGTGTTGAATCGGTCAACGATTGATTGACCGCCCGCGAGCAATTTTTTTGCTCATTTTCTACTTCTAAACGCGCGAAGTTTTATAAAAAAGGGTCGGAGTTCGGCATATTTTTTTTCTATTCCGAATATCAACCGCCGGCGGGCTGGGAATCGCTTGGCGGCGCGTGGTTCGGCATGTAAAAATCGAGGATTTTTTCGGCGGTGAAAATTTCGGGGTCGGACGGGTCGCCGTGAACGGAATTTTCCGGCTAAACGCTGAATTTGTAACCCAAACCGTGAACGGTCTGAATGTACTGCGGGTATTTCGGGTTGTCTTCGAGCTTCTGCCGCAGCCACGCGATGTGCACGTCGACGGTGCGCGTCGACGGCATCGCGTCGTAGCCCCAAACCTCGTCGAGCAGCTGGTTGCGCGAATGCACCGCGCCGCGATTTTCGACGAGGAACTGCAAAAGTTTAAATTCCATCGCCGAAAGCTCGACCGCGCGGGAGTTTTTCGCGACCTCGGCGCGTTTGAAATCGATCGCGACGTCGCCGAACTTAAAGACCTCGGCCGAATTTCTAACGGTCTTCGGCGCGCGCCGCAAAAGCGCTTCGACGCGCGCCAGCAGCTCGATCACTTCGAAGGGCTTCGTCAGGTAATCGTCCGCGCCGAGTTTCAGCCCGAGCACCTTGTCGATCGTCTCGCCTTTGGCCGTCAGCATCAAAATCGGCGTCTCGACCGATTTCTGGCGCAGATCGCGGCACACGTCGTAGCCGTTTTTGCGCGGCAGCATGACGTCGAGAACGATCAATTCGAAACTTTCCGCCAGAGCCGCCCGCAGACCGCTTTCGCCGTCGGTCGCCGACACGACCGTAAAACCTTCGGCCTCCAGACGGTCGGTCAGCGTCAAAATTAATCCCGCTTCGTCTTCGACTAATAAAACCTTCATAGTTATCGGTGGTCGGTGATCAGTGGTCAGTGATCCCTTTTTCCCGACCACTGACCACTGGCAACTGAATAATAAACCGGCTCCCCTTGCCGGGCTCGCTTTCCGCCGAGACTTTGCCGCCGTGCGCTTCGACGGCTTCTTTGACCAGGCTCAAGCCGAGCCCGTTGCCGTGAATCTGCGCGTCGACGACCGCTTTCGCGCGGTAAAACGGCTCGAAGATATGTTTCAAATCCTTCGCCGCGATGCCGATGCCGAAGTCTTCGACCGCGATTTTCACGCGCCCGCCGCCGTTGCGCGCCGAAATCTTGATCCGTTTCGCTTCGCCGGAATATTTCAGGGAATTTCCCACCAGATTCTGGATCGCCTGACTTAAGGCAGCCGCGTCGGCTTTGATCGCCGGCAGATTACCCGCGACCTCCGTTTCGACGGTAAAACCCTTCTCGTCGATCAGCGGCTGGCATTCGCGCACGGCGCTTTCGATGATGTTTCCGACGCGCTGCGGGCGGAAAACGTATTTCTTTTTGCCCGCGTTCGCGCCGGCGAATTCGAGGATCTGTTCGACCATCCGCGAAAGTTTTTTGCCTTCGGATTTGATCAGATCGCCGTAGCGCGAAACCTGTTTTTCTTCGCGCGCGACGCCGTCCGCCAAATTTTCGCCCGCCGAATAAATGACCGCGAGCGGCGTGCGGAACTCGTGCGAAACGCTCGAGACGAAATCGACCTGCCGTTGCGCGAGGATTCGCGCGCGCTGCGCCGAAACGAAAATCAGCCCGACGCTGACCGCCAGAAGGCCCAGAATGCCGAAGCCGACGCCGAGATTTTGCCGGCGCGTGCGATTGATGAAATTTTCGAGCGAACCGGCGGAATGCTGAACGTTCAGCGTCCAGAAGCCGTCGGTCGGCGGGCTCTGCGTCTCGATGATCGTCGCCGGCCGGTCGTTGTTTCTGAGCCGAAATTCGTACCGGGCGGCGGTCGTCGTGCGCGCCGCCGGCGGGGTTCGAACGACGATCGATTCCCTTTCGACCCTCGAAACGGCATGTGTTCTGATTTTGCTCTGGTCGACGGCGACGGTTGTCGGCGACGTTTCCGGCGTGCGCGGAAAAACGTCGCGGTTCGCGAAAAATATCAGTTTGTCGGGCGATAAATCGAAAAGCTTGACGCTCGCGTCGGCGCCCGTCACCGCGTTCGCGCCGAAAATCCGATCTCCGTCTTTGGAGACGACCGCGAGATTGAAGTCGTTTTCGGGAAAATGTTTTTTCGCCAGATCCGGCAGAATTTCGTTTTTGATCGTGCCGGCATCGAGCTTAATCACCAAAAGCCCGCGTTTTTCCGGCAGATCGAGCCGCGCCGGAACCGGCGGTTTTTCGTCGCCGGGCGGCATCCTTTCGCTGCGGATCAAGATCCGGTCGAAGGATTTTTCCGCCTCGAAAATCGTCATCACGAGCGCGCAATGCTCGGCGTCGAACGGTTCGAAACTTTTTTCGCCCTCGGAAGTCGTCCTGATTTTCTGCAGCTCGTCGTTCCATTCGGCTTCGACGAATTCGCGTTTTATCGGGTCGAAGCGCAGAACTTTGCCGTCGGGCTTGCTTTCGAGGTAATAAAAATCCGTGATCAAAGCCGGGTAAGCCGTTTTCCGGCGCCAGAAATCGTAACGCTCGGCGAACCGCGCCCAGTCTTTACGCTGCCAGAGCGATTCGTCCGCCTGAAAATTGATATAAGCCGACTGAATCTCGCGGTTGAAATCCTCGCCGAACCGTTCCGTGTCAATCTGCAGGCGGCGCGTGACGCGTTCCCTTTCCGCCTCGCTGATCTGCCCGAGCCACGCGTACTGCAAAAACGCCAGCGCGCCGAGCAGCGCGAAGAGTCCGATCACCAAAAAAATTTGCAGACGCGAACGTTTCATCGATCCGAAAGGAAAAAACGCCCGAGCGCATTTTCCGTTTTCCATTTTCCATTTTCCGTTTCCGCTTGTAAATGGTTTTACAAAACATTTTACATTCTTAACAAATTCTTTGCGTCGTCTTAACCAAACCACGCCGCCGGGCGCGCAGAATCGAAAGTATCATTTTGCAATCGCGCAAATCGTAAACAAGTAATAATTCTAAAAAGAGGAGACAAAAATGAAGAGATTTATCATTTCAGTGTTATGCGTATCGGTATTTTTTATCGGCTTGGGAAATTTAATCGAACGGGCGAGCGCGTCCTTCAAGTCGGACGACAAGGCGCTCGAGCTTCTGAGCAAAGCGCGCGCGGCGATCGGCGGCGACGCGGCGATCGGCGGCGTGCGCAGCATGACGATCACCGGCCGGGCGACGAAAACCTTTGAAGTCGAAGGCGCGGCGCGCACCGAAAACGGCGAGCTCGAAATCAATTTCGAACTGCCGAATAAACTGAACCGCCATTTGAAACTCGGTTCGGGCGAAGGCGATCAGCTGATCGACAAACAGGTCGACGTTTTCGTCATGCGGAAAGGCGACGGCGACAACGTGCAGTTGCGCACCGCGCCGCCGGAAAACGGCGACGGGTTGAGGAAAGTCACGATCGTGAAAAAAGACGGATCGAGCGAGGAAGTCAAAATCGGCGACCGCGAACCCGTCTCAATCCGCCGCGGCGACGGGCAGACCGTTCTCACCGAGGACGGCAGAACCGCGAACGTCGACGGCAAAAAGATCGTCATCAGAAAAGCTGACGGTCCGGTCGGCGCCGGCGAATTTCGCCGCACGAACGAACTTTTCCGCACCACGCTGTCGCTGCTGCTGACCGCGCCGGAAGGCGTGGACGTTTCTTACACCTACGTCGGCGAAGGCACGGTCGACGGCGCGGCGTGCGACATCGTCGCGGCGAACGACGGCGGCTCGGTCATCAATCTCTATCTCGACAAATCGACCAGCCTGCCGCGCATGATTTCCTATCAGGGACACAAACCGTTCGTGATTCGCTTCAACAAAGGCGACGCGAAAACGACCGACCGCGAAACGAGAATCCTCGAACGCCTGCCGGCGGCTCCGGAAATGGCGGAATTCCAAATCAAATTCTCCGATTTTCGCGCGGTCAACGGACTGCAACTGCCGTTCCGATGGACGCAGACCGTCGGCGGCAAGGACGACGAAGCGATCGACGTCACCGCGTACGACATCAACCCGGCGAACATCGCCGATAAATTCAAAGAGTCGGAGCGGAAAGTGTTCGTGAGAAAGATGAAAGAACAATAAACGAAACGTAAAAATTTCCGCAAAGACGCGGGGCCGCAAAGATTTTTGATTTCTTTGCGGCCCCGCGTCTTTGCGGGAACCGTTTTCTTACATCGTGGCCAGCACCGCGCGGATTTCGCCGTACGTGTAATTTTCGCCCAAGTACTCCTTAATCGGCGAGAGCGCGCCGAGGTCGCGGAAGCGTTCGATCGCGTCTTTGATCGGCTCGATTTTGTGATCGGGCACGAAATCCTCGACCGTGATGTCGCCGTTCTGGATGAATTTGACGAGGTGAATCTCGATCGTCGATTTGGTCATGCCGCGCGCGCGGGCGATTTCCTCGATCGAATGACCGGATTTGAACATTTCGAGCGAAACCTCATAGGTGCTCTGCCCGCTCTCGCTGCGCCTCGCGCGCTGGCGTTTCTCGCGTTTCGGCTGTTTCAGATTGATCCGCGATTCGAGATCATTTTCATCGCAGTAATTTTTGATGATTTCCAGAAAATCCGCGCCGTATTTTTCGAGCTTCAACTCGCCGACGCCGGAAATTTTGCCCATCTCGCCGAACGTTAAAGGCAGGAACGTCGCCATTTCGAGCAGCGTCGCGTCCGAGAAAACGACGTACGGCGGGACGTTTTCCTCGCGCGCGAATTCCGTGCGCAGCTTTTTCAGATCGGCGAAAAGATCCTTGAAATAATCGTACGCCGCGTCCGCGACGAGCGACGCTTTCTTTTCCTCCCGCACCGTCGCTTTGATGAGCTCGACGCGCACGTTGCCGCGCAGCACTTCGTCGCTTTTTTCCGTCAGCTGCAGCGTCGGAAACTGCCCTTCCGATTGTTTGAGATAGCCTTGCGCGATCAGTTCGCGGAAATATTCGAACCATTCGTTGCGCGAAATGTCCGCGCCGACGCCGTAGGTTTTTAAGGTTTTATGCTGTTCCCAGATTTTCTGCGACTGCGAGCCGCGCAGAAAATCGACGAGATAGCCCAGGCCCATTTTCTGCCCCGTGCGGTAAACGGCGCTCAGCGCCTTCTGCGCGATGATCGTGCCGTCGATCGTTTCGAAATCTTTGAGGCAGTTGTCGCAGTTATTGCAGTTTTCCGGCAGTTCCTCGCCGAAATACCTGAGCAGGAATTTGCGCCGGCACGTCTTCAAATCGCCGAACTCGCCCATCTGATTGAGCTTGCGCAGCATGATCTCGGTCTGCCGCTGATTGCCGTCGACTTCCGCGAAACCCTTTAATTTATTGACGTCGCCCCACGAGAAAAACAATAAGGCTTCAGATTCGAGCCCGTCGCGCCCCGCTCTGCCGGTTTCCTGATAATAACTTTCGATGTTTTTCGGCAGATCGTAATGCACGACGAAACGGACGTTCGATTTGTCGATGCCCATCCCGAAAGCGATCGTCGCGACGACGATTTTCACCTCGTCGTTGAGGAATAATTCCTGATGCCGGTCGCGCGTCGCCTTGTCCAAACCGGCGTGATAAGCGAGCGCCGAATAGCCTTCCGCCTTTAGATCGGCGGCCAAGTTTTCGGTCGAGCTGCGGCTCAAGCAATAAATGATGCCGCTTTCCTCGCGCCGCGCGGCGAGGTAATCGAGCAGCTGATTGTACGCATTGCGTTTCGGCTCGATGCGGTAGTGGATGTTCGGGCGGTTGAAGCTCGAAATAAAAAGTTCGGCGTGCGGAATACCCAGCCGCTCGAAAATGTCCTTGCGCACGAGTTTGTCGGCGGTCGCCGTCAGCGCGATCACCGGAATTTCCGGAAACAGCCGTTTTAATTTGCCGAGCTGAATGTATTCGGGGCGGAAATCGTGTCCCCAGCTCGAAATACAGTGCGCTTCGTCGACCGCGAACAGCGAGACGTTGATGTTGCGCAGAAAATCGATAAACAGATCGCCCTGCTGCAAAAGCCTTTCCGGCGCGACGTAGAGCAGCTTCGTTCGTCCGCTCTTCACTTTTTGAAAGACTTCCGCCTGTTCGCGCCCGGTCTGCGTCGAATTCAAAAATTCCGCTTCGACGCCGTTCGCCCGGAGCGCGTCGACCTGATCTTTCATGAGCGCGATGAGCGGCGAAATGACGACCGTCAGACCGTCCGAAAGCAGCGCCGGAATCTGGTAGCAGAGCGATTTTCCGCCGCCGGTCGGCATCAGCACGACGCAGTCTTTTTTCGCCAGCACCGTCTCGATCGCGGACTGCTGGTTCATCCGGAACGAATCGTAGCCGAACTTGTTTTTGAGTATTTCCTGTGCGAGTTCGATGCTCATTTTTAATATATTTGCCCGCGAATCCGCGCGGATAGTCGCTAATTGATTTTAAATCAATCAGCGAAAATTCGCGATCGTCAGCGGGCAAAAATTCGTTTACACGGCTTGGGCTTTACCGAGTCTTTCCGCCATTTTCGGCACTATTCTTTTCGGCACGGAAATCGCGCCGGCGATATGGCGCGCCTCCGTGAAATGACCGGCGACAAAGACGCCCGCGACGTTCGTTTCAAAGGTTTCTTCGTCGTAAACCGGAACTTCGCCGTGTTTCGTCTGACGCGTTTCGACGCCCAGGTTTTTCAATAATCCGAGTTCCGCGTCCGCGCCGATCAGGATAAACACGACGTCGTTCGGAAAGGTGTCGACGCGCCCGTCCTCGTTTTCCAAAACGATCTCCTTTTCGCGAATCTCGACGACGCGTTTTAAGAAATAGACGTTCAAACATTCCTTCGACAACTCTTCTTCCAATGGCTGCTTGACCCAGTATTTGATGCAGCCCTGTTTCGGGTCGTTGTTTTCCCAGTCGGCGCGAAAAATCGCCAAAATGGCGTTCGCGCCTTCCTGCGCCAGAAACAGCGCCGCTTCGCCCGCCGAATTGCCGCCGCCGATGACCATCGCGTTTTTCTTCACGTACGGGTAGGTCTCGCGAAACAAATGGTGAACTTTCGGCAGTTCCTCGCCCGGCACGTTCAGTTTTCGCGGGTATTCCATCGCGCCGATCGCGAAGAGAATCGTTTTCGATTCGTAGACGCCGCGGCCGGTTGTCACCTTAAAGTGATCTTCGCCGAGTTTTTCGACGTTTAAAACCTCCTCTTCCGTCCGCACATTGAGATTGTTTTGCAGCACGAAGCGCACGTAATACGACAGCAATTCCTCGCGCGTCGGCTTCTCGCGGGCGGGCTTTAATTCCCCTTCGTTGAATTCGAGCTCGTTGACGGTCGAAAACACGGTCAAGCCGACCGGGTAATTGTAAATCGTGCTGCCGATCAGATTTTTTTCGACGACGAGGTAACTCAGACCTAATTTTTGCGCTTCGTAAGCGGCGGAAATGCCCGCCGGTCCGGCGCCGATTATCAATAAATCAAGCATTTATATTCTTTTTTAATTCGTCCAACTGTTTTCTCAAATTATAAATTGAAATAAATAGCATGAATAAAAAAGGCTGGACGATCAGCAGCACCGGCGAAAGATTGCCGGCGCTCTCGGCTTCGCTAAAGGCCAAACTGGCGGTCTTTCTGATTTCGTCGCACCAGACAGCGTCGCGCGAATCTTTTTCCGAACGCTCGCGGCAGACTTTATGATCTTCGGATACATGCCGGTGAAACATTTCACGACGACGTTCTGCGAAGTAATTTAACAGCAGGATCGGTAGAATGACGATCGCGGCGCCGGCAACGACATAGGAAACAATTTCTTTTGATTTTTTACTCATTCTCAAGCTTTTTCAGTTCTTCGGTGAATTTCTCGATCTGAATCCGCGTGTTTTCGAGCTCGCGTTTGGCTTCGAGATAATTCTGCCATTCGTTCGTCGCCGTCAACGCCTTGACGACGTCCTCGTCGAGCGCGTGCGCCATCACGACGAGCAGATCGCTCAAAGCTTCGTTGTTTTTTAAGAGCGACTGAATGATCGTGTACGCCAGTTTGGCGGTCGGCGGATCGATGTCCAAATCGTTTTGATTGATATTAGCAACGTTCATTTCTTTTTTTCCGATTAACATTTTACCGCTTTTTCGGATTCTCCGGCGTCGGTCAGATAACAATTTTGAATCGACTTTATTTTTCCGAAACGTTCGGAAGGCTGGAAAACCCGCTTAACCGGCGAACGGCGGATTTTTGACCGTCGCCGTTTCCTCTCCGACTTTAAGCTCCGTGCCTTCCGCGAGGTAATCGTAGCGGACGTAGCCGAGCGCGATCTTTTTCGCGAGGCGCGGCGAAAACGCGACCGACGTGATGCGGCCGGCGTTTTTTCCGTCCGCCGTTTTTAATTCGTCGCCGCGATCGACCGTTGCGTTTTCATCTAAAACCAAGCCCGTCAACTGCTTGGCGACGTGCCCGCGAAAATGGATGCGCGCGATGATTTCCTGACCGATGTAACAGCCTTTGTTGTAGCTGATCAGGTTTTCAAGCCCGAGTTCCGGCACGATCGTCGCGTCGTCCATATCCACGCCGTAAAGCGGAATGCCGCGCTCGATGCGCAGGATTTCGTAAAGATCGGCGTTGATTTCGACGGCGTTTGCCGCCCAAAGATCGTTAATCGGATTTTGCTTTAAATCCTTGGGCGCCAAAAGATCAAACCCGCTGCCGCGCTGCGCGGGCACAAAAATTCGATCGCCGTCACCGAAACTCACTCTGACTATTTCGTTCCCGGTCGGAATTTCCGGCAGGAATTCGAAAATCTTCGAAAAATCGAAATTTTCGTTTCCGAGAACCGAAATGAACCGATAGTTTTCCGACCAGTCCTCGACGTAAAAATCGCCCGCGTATGTGAAGCGGAACAGGTTTTGAAAGACCTTCTCGCGCGTCGCCGCTTCGGTTTCGAAAAGAAACTTTCCGCCTATTTTCAAGACCCGCACCACCGCTAAAAGCCTTCCCTGCGCGTTCGGAAAAGCGGCGAGCATCGATGAATCCTCTTCGAGCTTCGCAACGTCATTGGTTATCAAGCCGTTTAAAAACTGCACGGCTTCCTTGCCCCAAACGGCGATCAATCCGCGCTCTTGCGGGTAAAAGCCGGCGGCGTTGTGAATTAAATGATAATTTTCTAAATCTTCCGCGTTCATTGGTAATAATTTTCTTCCAGAAACTGGTTCCAGAATTTTTCGAAAAACCCGGCGATCGCCTTGCCCTTGTAAACCAGAATCGGGCGCTTTAAGAACGTGTATTCTTCCGCCATCAGATCGATCATTTCCGCGTCGGAAAGCTCGCGCCCGCCCAATTTCAATTCCCGGTATTTGATCGCGCGGCGCGAGAAAAGTTCATTTGCTCCGCCCAAAAGCCCGGCTAACTCCTCGACCTCGCGGCGCGACAGCGGATGTTCTTTGATGTCGCGCGGTTCGAAATCGCGCAGCCCGTGCCGCTCGATGTGGCTTTTCGCCTTCTTGCAGGTCGAGCAGCCCGGCAGCCAGTAAAATGTCGCGTCCGCCATATTTTATGATTTTCCGGCGCGGCAGACGATGCCGCGCGTCGAGATTTTTTCGAATTTTTCGGTTCCGAGATTCGCCTTCCACGCCTTCAGAATCTTGTATTTTTTGGTTTTCGGCTGGTGCTCGCCGAGCACGATCGTGTCGAGGCTTTCTTTTCCCGCGACCGTGCAGAGCGAACTGTAGGAAAACAAAAACGACTGATTTTTCTCCAGGGCGTCGAATTCCAAAACGTCTTTAACGACCCAGCTCGGCACGCCGTCGCGGTCGCGGCCCGTGATTTTTTCCAGCCAGAGGTAATGTTTTCTGCCCTTTGAAAAGCGGGAAACGCCGTAATCCTCATCGGAAAGCAGCCCGCCGCCGAGGTCCTTGACGCCGTTCGGCAGAGTTTCGCCGACCACCACGCCCCTGTGCTTGTAGCCGACGAAATCCTTTTCCTGCGCCGCCGCCGGCAGCATCGCGGCGGTCGCCAGTGTGAGCAACAAAAATAGCTTTAACTTCATAAACTTAACTGTTTTCAACCCGATCGGAGATTTCGGCCTCCGAGCCGGAACGCTCCTCAAAGGACAATTCGGAAACCGCTTTCGCGACCGCCCCGAAATCCGCGAGCTGCTCGCGCATCCGGCGGTGCGAGGCGACGACCTGCGGGCTCGGATGATACAGCGGCACGAGCCGGCGCGTCTGCCAGCGAAAAATCCTGCCTGCGTGCGTTCGCAATATTATTTGATGATACTCAATCGTTTTTAGCGCTTCAAGCGCGACGCTTCCTAAAGTGACAATTATTTGCGGGTCGATCAGACGGATGGTTTTTTCGAGGAAATCCGCGCAGTTTTTGATCTCCTTCGCCGACGGTTTGCGGTTCGCTCCGCTCGGCTTGCGCGGGCTGCACAGCACCGTGTTCGTGATGAAAATCTCCTCGCGCTTCAGATTTATCGAATCGAGCAGCATTTGAAAATTCGCGCCCGACTTATCGCCCGAAAACGGTCGCCGCGTGCGGTCGGCGCCCTGCCGGCCCGGCGCTTCGGCGAGAAAAAAGACCTTCGGCGCGAGGCTTCCGTTCAGCTCGCTCAAAACGGCGCGGCGGTCGCACAGCGCCTCGCAGCGCCGGCAGTTCGCGGCGGCTTCGGCTAATTTCGAAAATTCCGGTCGCTTGTCTTCCGGCGCGATGTTCATTTCATCATAATTTTAGTAGAATAAGACTTTAATTTATACCCGATTTTTCAAACTTTTTTTAATATGAATCAAATCACCGAACAAGCGGTTTTAGACCAGCTCAAAAACATTATCGATCCCGACCTGCGAAAAGACATCGTCTCGCTCGGCTTCGTCAAAGATTTGTCGATCGCGGACGGCGACGTTTCGTTTCGCATCGTGCTGACGACGCCGGCGTGCCCGGTCAAAGAATCCTTCGAAATCGAAGCCAAACAACTCGTCGGCGCGCTCGACGGCGTCCGGAACGTGAAAGTCATCATGGACGCCGAAGTGCCGAAAGGTCGCGGCATCGCCGGCAACATGGCGCTGCCGAACGTGAAAAACATCGTCGCGGTTTCCTCGGGCAAGGGCGGCGTCGGCAAATCGACGGTCGCGGTCAATTTAGCCGTCTCGCTCGCGCTCGACGGCGCGAAGGTCGGCCTGATGGACGCCGACGTTTACGGTCCGAACGTGCCGCTCATGCTCGGCCTCGCGAACAAACAGCCGCAGGCTTTCAACGGGCAGATCATCCCGCTCGAAGCGCACGGCGTGCGCATGATCTCGATGGCGGTGCTCGCGCCGGCCGATAAACCGATGATCCTGCGCGGTCCGATGCTGCACGGCATCGTCCGCCAGTTTTTGACCGACGTGAACTGGGGCACGCTCGATTATCTGATCGTCGACATGCCGCCCGGAACCGGCGACGTCCAGCTCAGTTTGGCGCAGCTCGTTCCGGTGCAGGGCGCCGTTTTAGTGACGACGCCGCAGGCGGTTTCGATCGCCGACGTGCGGCGCGCGCTCAAGATGTTCGAACAGGTCGCCGTGCCGGTGCTCGGCGTGATCGAAAACATGTCGTATTTCGTGCCGCCGGATATGCCGGAAAAACGCTACCACATTTTCGGCGAGGGCGGCGGCGGCAAATTGGCCGAAGAATACAACGTGCCGTTTTTGGGCGAAGTGCCGCTCGGCATGGAAGTCCGCGAAGCCGGCGATGCCGGAATTCCGGTCGTCATCGCCGAACCGGATTCGCCGCAGGCGAAGGCTTTTCGCAAAGTCGCCGAAGAGGTCGCGCGGCAGGTTTCGATCGAAGCGATGAAGCCCGAGCTCGTGATTGTCTCGCGGGCGAAATGAGCGCCGGCGCGGATCCGCCAAACCTTTAATGTCAACGGGTCTTAATTTTTTCACTCCCACGATTTACTGTTTTTATAATTCGAAAACTCCGGCCTGATTCGAACGGGTCGAACCCGCGCCGGGATTTTTGAGTGTTTTTTCTCGAATTCGCCGCCGCTATCGAAAAAAACCTTTTAATTTTCAATAGCTTAGTTTAGAATTTGTATAATTTTCGACTCAGGAGGGAAAAGAATGTTAAAAAATTTGAAAAAACGCACTCTTCGTGCGGGTAAAAAGCACCGAAAGATCTCAATGTATCTTTTGTCTTTATTAATGTTATCGGCATTGGTCACCCAGACCAGCGCACAAAAATACCAGTATTTCGGCACCAATCTCTCCGATTGGGCGGTATTTACGTTTCCGAGCGCCGGGGGCACCATCCGCTGGAATATCTTAAAGAACGAAAACCCGTCGCCGACCGCGCCCGGAGCGGCGACGATCGCCGATATCCCGTTCGGTGTTACTGACACGGACCTGGTTCCTAACCAGGGGAATTACACCGGCGACGCGGCGGACGATTTTATTTTCTACCGCGAGGACTTCACGTTCGGCACCGCCGACCAATACATTTGGCGGAACGCCGACGGCAGCGGTACGTTTATTTCGTGGGGCGACGCGGAGCAGGACTTCGTCGGTTCGGAAGGCGATTACGACGGCGACGGCAAAATGGACTTGACGATCGTCCGCGCGCCGACCGACACTTCGCCGTTTGTCTGGTGGGTTTTAAACAGCTCGGATTCGACCGTTTCGGTGTTCAACTTCGGCACCAACGCGACCGACATCTCGCTGCCGGGCGCGGATTACACCGGCGACGGCAAAGATGATCCGGCGGTGGTGCGCATCGCCGCCAACGGGGACATCACGTGGCACGTCGGAGCGACGACCGGCGCCCAGATCCGGCAAACGACGTGGGGCAATTTCAACACCGACTTCATCATTCCGGGCGGCGACTACGACGGCGACGGCAAGGCGGATTTCATGGTCTGGCGCGCCTTCGGATCGGTTGACGGCGTCTGGTATCTCCAGACCAACGCCGGCGAAGTTTCTTATACTCGCTTCGGACAGCAGGGAACGAATGCGGTGCGTGACCAGGCGCTGCGCAGCGGCGATTACGACGGCGACGGCAAAACCGACATCGCGGTTTACCGTCCTTCGACGAGAACGTTTTACGTGATCCGCAGCAGCGGCGGCGTCCAGACACAGCAGTGGGGCGAAGCCGGCTCGTCCAATCTGCCGGTCGCTTCTTTCGGTGTTTTCTAAACGGGTGGTTGCACTTACCGAAAAGGCTTTATGCAAATTTTGCATAAAGCCTTTTTTTACTGAAGAAAATGTAAGATTGGATTCGGGTTTTGGGTTTTGGGTTTTGGGTTTTTGCCTTTGTCGATCAGCGTCTGAATTGTTCATGTTTAACCGAAGCCCGAAAAAAGAAAACCAAAAACCCAAAACCCACACCAAAAACCCAAAACCCAAAACCCACACTCCGTAATCATCGATCGAGCATGCCTTTCAACTGCTCGATTTGTTTTTCGATCTCGCCGATGATTTTCGAGTCGACTTCGCCCAAATTCCCTTCCGCTTTCAATCTCTCGAAACCGGCGAGCGCCGCGCGGAATCCCTCGTCAGCCCGCTGCAGAAATTCGCGGCGGCGGCCTTTCGCGGCGAGCGCGACGCAGCTTTTGCCGATGCCTTCGTGATTGTACGAAGACATTCGAACGGCGTAGGAGTTCGGGTTTTTCTCCAAAACCGTTTGAAATTCCGCGCGCGCCAGTTCGAACGCGGCGAGCGCCGCCTCGTAGTCCTTCAAAGTCAGGTAGGTTTTGCCGATCGAATGCCGCGTGTTGGCGATATCGTATGGATACTCGGAATTTTTCGGGTCGGCGGCGCTCATTTCCTGAAACATCTTCAGCGTGACCGATAATTTTTCCAGCGATTCGCGGCTTTTGCCGGAATCGTTGAGCGCCTGCGCGAGTTTTTTGCTGCAGATCGCGACGTCGCGTTTCGCCTGAAAACTCTGCGGGTCGGCAAGCAGCGATTTTTCGGCCACCGCCAAAGCCTTGTTGTAAAGCTCGATGCTTTTATCGAATTCTTCGAGGTCCTGATGGTTTTCGGCTCTTTTCGAATAGGCCAGCTGCAGCGAGCGTTGGATCGAAAGGTCGTTCGGGTGTTTTTCGGCGAGCGGCAGCAGCATCCCGAGCCCGGTCTGCAAATTCACGCTGGCGCCGCGAAAATCGTTGTCCCAGCCCTGCGCTTCGCCGATCGCCACGAAAATGTACGCGTACTGTTCGCTGATTTTCGGATTTTCCGGCTGTTCGCGGTGCAGCTGCTCGTTGAGGTCGCGGGCGCGCGCGTAAAACTCGATCGCCTTTTTGTTGTCGCCGTCATAAAACGGAATCAGACCGCGCGCGCGCAGAAGTTCGGCGAGCGACGCCCGAAATTCGAAATTCTGCGGCGCGGCGGCGACGATTTTTTCGCGCAGTTCGAGCGCCCGATCATACGAGGCGCTCGCCTTCGCGTACTCGCCGCCGTTCGAATGCACGTCCCCGATGCGCTTGAGAATGTTCGCCAGATCCTCCTGGCTTGGCCGGTCGTTCGGTTCCGCGTCGAGCAGCATTTGCCGAATCAAGCGCGCCTTCTCGTAACTTTCGAGCGCGCCGTTCGTGTCGCCGATATTCGGGTTATACGGATTTCCCTGCAAATCGCCGACCTTTTCGTAAGCCCGGGCGAGCTCGCGCTGAAGCTCGGAATCGCCGCTCGCTTCGCGCGCTAAATTGTCGAGATATTCGAGCGCGCGCCTGACGAGCAGCTCGCGCGCCGACATCGAGCCGGGCAGATTCTCGATTTGCGGGCTGAACTCGTAGAGAAAAGAATTCGCCAGCGCCCGGACGTCCTCGAAGCGCTTCTCGGCGCGGGCGCGCTCGGCTTGCGCGACGCGCGACTGCCAGAGCGTCGCGACGATGCCGCCGATGAGCGCGGCCGCCGCCAAAATGCCGGCGAAAACGCTGAATTTATTTCGTTTAATGAACTTTTCCGCGCGGTAAAACAGAGTGTTCGGACGCGCCGTGACGGGCAAGCCGCGCTGGTGCCGGTGAATGTCTTCGGCGAGGTTTTCGGCGGACGAATAGCGGCGTTCGGGTTCCTTGCGCAGCGCTTTGAGGACGATGTTGTCGAGATCGCCCGCGATGGATTTCGGATTCGGGATTTCGGATTTCGGATTGGTTTGTCCCTTTTGGTTCGCGGTTTGGTTTTCGCCTTGATTCGACGGGATTTGATTTTGTTTTTTTGATTCCGAAACCCGAAATCCCGAGTCCGGGATCACCGCCGAAGGCGGTATCGGTTCGGTTTCCAGCACGGCTTTGTAAATTTCCTTGAAATCGCCTTCCCGGGCTTCGAAAGGACGCTGCCCGCTGAGCAGTTCGTACAGGATGACGCCGAGGCTGTAAATGTCGGTCGCCGTCGTCACGCTTTTATTTTCAAGCTGTTCGGGCGAAGCGTAGCCCGGCGTCATCACGCCGAGCCGCGTGACGGTCGCCGAATCGGCCCGCTCGAACTCCGCCGATAAAATCTTCGAAATGCCGAAATCGAGCAGTTTCGGAATTCCCTCTTCGTTGACGAGAATGTTCGACGGCTTCAAATCGCGGTGCACGACGAGGTTGCGGTGCGCGAAACTGACCGCGCCGCAGACTTTGCGGAACAAATCGAGCCGCTCGTTCAGATCGAGCGCGTGCCGGCGGCAGTATTCGTCGATCGGCACGCCCTCGACGTATTCCATCGCGAGAAACGGAATTTTGTCGGCGGTCGCGCCGGCGTCCAGAAGCCGCGCGATGTGCGGGTGTTCGAGCGAGGCTAAAATCGATCGTTCCTGTTCGAACCGGCGGCGCAGCGCGGCGGTGTTCATTTCGCGTTTGAGCAGTTTGAGCGCGACTTTCTGCGCGAATTTCCCGTCGGCGCGCGTAGCCAAATACACGGCGCCCATGCCGCCGTACCCGAGTTCGGAGACGATCCGGTAATTGCCGACCGACTGCCCGATCAGCGCGTTGTCGGGTTTTTCGTCGAAAAAATCCCTGGAGAATTCGACCGCCGAAAGCCGCATCAAATCTTCGGATTCCTCTTCGAAAGCCAGCAGCGATTCGACTTCCCGGCGAATCTCCGCGTCGAGCGCGCTTAAAAAAGCCTGTCGTTCGGAAGGTTCGAGCTCCAAAGCCTCGCCGAGCGTTTTCTTGATCGTTTTCCAGTTTTCCTCGTTCATAAGCCGGGCAAAATCGTCTTCTTTTAACTTATGCGGAATCGACGCGAAAAGTCTGCCAACTTTTTCCGTCGTAAATTTTGTGCGAACCGTTCACGACCGACCGCGCGCGCGACCGTCCGCCGATTTTTTTCGCGAAATTTTCGCCGGGAGTTCACGAATTGTTTTTGGGGGAGATTCTCGTATTAATTCCGCAAAACTTTAAACGTCCGCCGGCACGCGGCTCATCGATCCGGCGGCCGTTTCGGCGAACGACGCTACAACGGCTTTCCGATTTTTAGTTGCGGTTGAGCTCGCGGTAAAGCCAGAGCTTGGCGGCCTGCCAGTCGCGACCGACGGTGCGCTCGGAAACTTCGAGCGTTTCGGCGATTTCCGAATTGTTCATGCCGCCGAAAAAACGCATTTCGACGATTTTCGCCCATTGGTCGTCGACTTTTTCGAGCCTTTCGAGAATTTCGTTGAGGATCAGGATCGAGTCGGCGCGCTGCTCGACCGGAATCTGCAGATCTTCGACCGAAAAATGGATCGGATTGTTGCCGCGCTTGTCCGCCGCGTAAAGCCGCGCGTGATCGACCAGCACCTGCCGCATCAGGCGCGACGCGATGCCGTAGAAATGGCTGCGGTTCTTCCAGTCGATGCCGGATTGTTCGGCGAGCCGCATAAAAGCTTCGTGCACGAGCGCCGTCGGCTGCAGCGTGTGATTCGTGCGTTCGCGCGCCATCAAAATGCGCGCCTGGCGTTTTAATTCCTCGTACACGTAGGGCAGCAGCCGTTCTTTCGCATCCGGGTTGCCGTCGTTCCAGTCCTGTAAGATTTGCGTAATCTCGGTAGGGTGTCTCTCGCTCATATTTATCTGGGCTTGTGGTGTTTACGGGAAATTTTACATGGTTTTCGGGCAATCGCAAAATTATTTTGAAAATTTCACGAAATTTTGTCCGGTTTGATTTGAGAATTTCGCATATAGCCGCGAAAGGTTTTTCGATCCACAAAATAAGGAGTTCACTAATGTCACAGGGAAAATTCCCGTCGTATATTCGCGCCAGCGCGTTTTTGTCTTTGTTTCTGCTCGTTTTCGGAGCGATTTCGTTCGCTTTTCCCGGCGCCGTTTTCCCGGTCGGCGCGCAAGCCGGCGCGCCGACCGAAAACGAAAAAAAGCCCCTCGCCAAACCGTGGTTAAAAAAAGCCGACTCGCTGACGAAACCGCAAAACTTCGGTAAATCGCTGCTCGGCGGCGATTCCGAAAGGCTGATTTACGGTTCCGGATCGGTTCAGTATTTCCCGTCGCTGAACGGAAATATATACTCGGTCGAGCCGGTCGGCGGCGCGACGCCGGAAATGATGACGATCGGCGACGACATCGAGCCGTCGTTCTCGCCCGACGGCAAAAAGATCGTTTTCATCAGCCACCGCAACGGCGTCGACAACGACAACACGGTGGAGTTGACGAACCGCGAAATTTACATTATGAACGCCGACGGCACCGACCAGCGCCGTTTGACCTTCAATAACGAACCCGAAGCGCAGCCGGTCTTTTCGCCCGACGGCACGAAAATCCTGTTCGTCGGGATAAGCGGGCCGGACAGCTTCGGTTCTTCCGCCGTTTACACGATGAACCTCGACGGGTCGGGCAGAACGATGCTGTTCGACGACAGCTGCGCTTATTCCGGGCGCAAAATCGCCGCCGAAACGCGCCGGAAAAAAACCCGGAAAACCGATAGTTACTTCCCCGGCATCATCGGGCTCGACACGCCGAATTACTCGCCCGACGGCACGAAAATCGTTTTCGGCTACGGCAGCGACGTTTTCGAATTCGACGTCGCAAACGGCGGCTGCGTTTACCTGACCGGCAGCAAAAACGACACGGCGACCGAACCGCGCTATTCGCCCGACGGCACGAAGATCGCCTTCGTCGACCGCGAGGAACTTTACGATCCCGACACGGGCAACTACGCTTACCGGAAATTCCTGAGAATCGTCAGCTCCGACGGATATAATCTCGACCGGTATTACCCGCTGCAGTTCGAATCGACGCCGGTCTGGTCGCCGGACGGCTCGAAGTTCGCTTACTTCGGCGGCTCGGGCGGCTTTTTCGGTGCCGACAGCGTCTGGACGTTCGATCCCGAAACCTATTCGGCCGCGCAGATTACCGCGCCGGCGGAGGTGCACTATTTCAGCGGCTTGTCGTGGAACACGCCGTCGTCCGCTCAGCTGCCGTTATCTTTGGTGATTATGCCGAATCCGCAGATTCAGGGCGGGCAGTCCGGGCAGGGCTTGATCGACATCAACCTGCCGGGCGGAAACCTCCCCGAAGGCAGAACGATCAATTTATCAGTCGTCGGCGAGGCGGGCGTCATCACGCTCGCCTCGCCGACGCTTCATATCCCGCAGGGCTGGGGCGGCGGCATTTTCGATTTCACGGTCGCGCCGAGCGCCGCGTTCAAAAGCGTCGACATCATCGCCGAATACAACGGCCACATCGCGCGCGCGACCGTTTCGGTGCGTCCCGGCGGCACGCCGAAACCGGATCTGCGCGCCGTCGGCTTCACCGCGCCCGACGCGATCAGCGCGCAGACTTCGCTGCCGCTTTCGTGGACGGTCGAAAACATCAGCCCGGTCGCGACGCCGAATTTTTACATCGACGCCGTTTATTTTTCGCTCGACGACCAGCTCGACGCCGGCGACGAGACGCTCATCACCCGAAATCAATCTTCCCTCGGCGCGGGGCAGCAGCGAAGCGGTTCCGCCACCTCGTTAATTTCCTACAACCGGGTTCCGCAAAGCGGGCGGTATTATTTGATTTTCCGCACGAACGACGGACCGCTTTTCGACGAGGGCGGAAATTACGCCAATAACACGATCGTCCGCCCGATTCAGGTCAATCTCCCGGACGTTGTCGCGGAAAACATCGTCGTTCCGACGGAGGTCGAACCGGGCGTGAATTTCAATTTTTCCTACACCGTGCGCAATCAGGGCGCGGCGGGCACGCCGACGAACGACACGTTTTACAATAAATTTTATTTTTCGGAAGACAACCTCGCCGGCAACGCCGACGACGTGCTGCTCGACCAGTATTTTCAGGCGCCGCTCGCCGCCGGCGAAAGCGCCGTGCGGACGGTCAACAACGCGAAAATCCCGACCGTTCCGGTGCGCGCCGACGGGCAGAAATTCTTTTACGTCGTGATCGACTACGAACAGCGCGTGCGCGAAGGCAGCGACGGCGGCGCGGGCGAATCGAACAACACGACGTTTCGGGCGGTTCAGTTCTTCTACCGCGTGCCCGACCTGCAGGTCGCCGCGACCGGCGCGCCTTCGGAGGTCGACAGCGACGCGGGCTTCCCGCTCGAATGGACGACCGCGAACGCCGGCAACCGGCGCGCCGCCGCGTTTGCCGACAAGATTTATTTTTCGCTCGACGATCAGGTCGGCGGCGACGTCGAGATCGGCTCGTTCCCGCTCGCGGCGGGCATAGACGCGGGCGCTTCCGCCGCGCGCATTCAGAACGTGATGATTCCGACCGGCGCTTTGACGCAGACCGGCAATTATTTCGTTTACGTCAAAACCGACGCCGCGACCGCGATCGACGAGGGCGTCAACGAAAACAACAATGTCCGTTTTCAGCCCGTCCGCGTGCGTCGCCTGCTGCGCCCGGATTTACAGGTGACGAACGTCACGGCGCCGAATGCGGCTTTTTTCGACCAGACGATCCAGGTTCAGTGGACGGTGACGAACGCCGGGCAGGGTCCGACGAACACGCCGCAGTGGAGGGATCGGGTTTTCCTTTTCAGCGCGCAAACCACCTCTTGGGATTATCAGGTGGCGACCTCGACCAGCGTCAGCGCGCTCAACGCCGGCGAAAGTTACACGGCTTCGGCGACCTTTAAAGTGCCGCGCGGCTATAACGGTTCGTATCTCTTTACGGTGCAAACCGATTCGGACGACGCGCTCAACGAAGAAAACACCGCGAACAACACGCTGACGCGCGCGATTCAAATCAACGTGCCGCCGCTGCCCGACCTGATCGTCGAAAACGTTCAGGTGCCGCTCGCCGATGCCTTCGCCGGGCAGGAGCTGGCCGTCGGCTACACGATCAAAAATCAGGGCGCCGCCGCCGCCGGCGCGTGGCGCGACCGCGTTTATCTGTCGCGCGACGCGGTCTTCAACCCCGGCGAAGATCGCCTGATCTTCAGCGGCGACGGTTACGCGAGCGGCGGGCTCGCCGCGAACGCTTCGAGAGCGCTGACCACGCGCACCCGAATTCCCGGAACATATCTGCCGGAACAATACAACACCATGCGCCTGCCGACCGACGTTTCCGGATTGTGGTACGTCTTCGTTTTGACCGATTACCGCAATGACGTTTACGAATTCAACGACGAAAACAATAACTTCAACTACGACCGCGCGCAGCCCGGCGCGCCGCTGAACATTCTGGTCACGCCGCCCGATCTGGTCGTTCCGTCCGCGCCGCAGACGCCGGACAGCGCGTCGAGCGGGCAATCGATCGCGACGAATTTCGCGGTCAAAAATCAGGGCGCGTTCGGCGCCGCCGCCAATCTCTACCACGGCGTCTATCTTTCGACCGATCAGACTTTCGACGCCGACGACACGCTGCTCGGCTCGGTCAAGGACCCGGACTTTTTCCAGCCCGCCGGCGAGCATGCGTTGGCGCTCAACGTGCGCCTGCCGAATTGTCTCGCGGACGGCACTTATTACCTGCTCGCGGTCGCCGATTTCAGAAAGGAGCAATACGAATTCGATCCGAATTTGGACGCCGAAACGAACAACGCGAGCCCAGCGAAACAGATTCAAATCACGACTCTGCCGACCGACCTGATCGCGACGAATTTGCAGTTTTCACCGCCGACCGCGCCCGGACAAACGATTTCGGTTCAATGGACGGTCGCGAACGCCGGCAGCGGCGCGGCTTCGGGAAGCTGGCAGGATCGCCTCGTGCTGAATTCGACGAATCCCGAGATCCCGCCAATCGCGCTCGCGTCCGTCGAGCATTCGGGCGGTCTCGCCGCCGGCACAAGCTACACGAAAAACGCGGCCGTCAATCTTCCCGCCTATATGGAAGGCGCCTATTTCATTGCGGTCAACACCGATTACAACAATTCGCTGCCCGAATGCGGCGCGTCCGAAACGAATAACGCGCTCAATTCTTCGAATTTCAGCGTGCAGAACAATCTGCCCGATCTGGTGATCGATTCGGTCGACGTGCCGTCGACCGTCACGGCCGGCGAAGATTTTACCGTGCAGTGGACGGGCAGGAACGCCAACGGCGCGATGGCGGCGAATTCGCCGAAGTGGACGGACGCCGTTTATCTTTCCACCGACCAGACCCTGAGCAACGACGATTATCTGCTCGGCAGAAGCCTCAACGATTCGATCCTCACGGGCGGCGCGAGCTATCCGCAGCAGGCGATGCTTAAAGCCGGCAATATCCCGGTCGGGAATTATTACGTTTTAATCTCCGCCGACGACGGCAGACACGTTTACGAGGGCGCGAAAAACACCGCGCCGGAAACGAACAACGTGCGCGCCTCCGGGCGGATCGCGCTCGCCGCGCCGGCGGTCGATCTGCAGGTCGAAAACGTTGCGGTCGCCGCGCCGCATTATTCGGGGGCGAGCCTCGCGATTTCGTGGACCGTCACCAACTACGGCGCGACCGAAACGCTCGGCGCCGGGTGGAGCGATTATGTCATTCTCTCGCGCGACCTGATTCTCGACGCGTCCGACACGATTCTGGGCTACCGGCTCCGCGACGCGGCGCTCGCGGGCGGCGCGAGTTACGCGGCGGCGGGCAGCTTTTACGTGCCGAACGGGTTGACCGGCGATTACCACGTCTTCGTCGTCGCCGATTACGCCAACCGGATCATCGAAAGCAACAACGCCAACAACACGAGCGCGCCGTTCACGCTCGACTTGACCCTGACGCCGCCGGCGGATCTGAACGTGACGAATGTCGCGCCGCCCGCGACCGTCAATCCGGGCGAACACGCGTCGTTCAACTGGACGGTGCAGAATTCCGGTCCGAACGACGTGCTCGGCAAGTGGCGCGACGCGGTTTATCTTTCGCGCGATACGTTCTGGGATTCGGGCGACGCGCTGGTCGGTCAGCGCGAGTTCGACAGCCGGACGACCGCCGTTCCTGCCGGCGGAACTTACACGACCGGCACGGGCGTCGTCGTGCCGCCGGTCGAGGAAGGAACGTACTACGTCATCGTCCGCACCGACGCGCAGAACCGGATCCGCGAAAACAACGAAGCGAATAACGTTTCGGCGGCGACCGCGATCACGACCGTCACGATCGCCGAGCTGCAGCTCAACACGCCGTACAATACGACGCTCGGCAACGGCGCTCTGAAGTACCTGAAGTTCACGCCGCAGCCGCTCGAAACCATTCTGTTGTCATTGACGACCGACAAACCGACGCGCTCGAACGAGCTTTTGACGAATTTCGGCTCGATCGTCAGCCGTTCGGACTTCGATTTTCAGGGCGTGCGACCGGGCGAAGGAAATCAGGAAAACCTTATTCCCGAAACCGGCGAAGGACCGTATTACACGCTCGTCCGGACGGATCACATCCCCGAAAGCTTCGCCGGGAATTTCGAAAAAACGCCCGTCGAAGCCGGAGCGGTCAAAACGAACGGCGTCAATCCGCCGCTTCCCGATCAAAACATCACCGTCAACGCGCAGATCATTCCCTTCTCGGTGCGCAAGGTTTCGCCGACCGAAGCCGGAAACGAGGGATTCGCGACGCTGATCGTCGAGGGCGCGAAGTTTCAAACCGGCGCGAGCGTCAGGCTCGCGGGCGCGAACGACGCTCAGATACTGCCCGTGCAGGCGAAAAACACGTCGACCAAAATCGCCGCGGTCTTCGATTTGAAAGGCAAACCGGCGGGCGATTATACGGTCGTCGTCACGAACCCGGACAATCAGACGACCGCGCTCAACAACGGATTTAAAATCGTTCAGGGCGGCGGGCACAGCCTGCGCACGTCGGTGCTCGGCCCCGGCGCGGTTTACACGCCGGTTCCCTCGCGCCAGCGTTTCACCGTTTCGGCGAGCAACGACGGAATCAACGACGCGCTCAACGTGCCGCTGATCATCGACGTGCCGAAGTATAATTACACGCTCGACCCGCGCAACCTCATCGAAGCTCCCGGCAACCCGGCGATTCTCAACGCGCCGTCGCCGCTGCCGATGCACTTCGACGTCGACGACCGGCGCATCATTTTCCTGATGATTCCGATTCTCAAGAGCAAAACGAGCCTCGAGTTCGGGATCGACATCAATTACCAGCCGGGCGGCGGCTATCAGGTGCGCGCCGGCGTCCTGCCGCCGCTCGCCGAACTTCTGACCGCCGGTTTCGAACAGCTGCCGGCGACCGCCGAATCGAACGGTTTGAACCTCGCGCCGACGATCAGCCGCGAAGCCTACTGCTGGGCGGAGCTGACGCGCGCGATCGGATTTTTCCTGATCAAAGAGCTTTTCGGCATATTTTCCGACGCCGGCGAATGCACGAAGGCGCTCGTCGGGATGGCGCTCAACGCGGCGGACGTCATCACCGGCACCGCGCTCACGGCGATGTCCGGAAGCGGTCCCGATGCGGTCGGCGTCGGGCTCGCGGCGGTCGGGAAAATTCTCGATTTGGTCGCGACCGCCAAGACCGCCGCCGGGCTGGCGCACTGCGCCGAAACCGTGCTCGAAACGTCCGTGCCGTGGTTCAAAGTGCTTTCCCTCGGCATTTCGCTTTATCAGCTGATCAAACAGTATTACGACTGTCTGCAGTTCGTCGAATGGGAAGTCGCCGGCGTCTCCTCGTTCGACCCGAACGAAAAAATCGGCCCCGAAGGCTTCGGCGCGGAACGTTTCGTGCCCGCCGGGCAGCCGATGCTCTACCGCATCAACTTCGAAAATCTCGCGACCGCGACCGCGCCGGCGAAAAGGGTCTTTATTTCCGACCAGCTTCCGCCGACGCTCGACCCGCGCACCGTGCGTCTGAAGGAAATCGGCTTCAAGCAGAACACCTTCGTCGTCGACGACAACCGCGCGTTTTACCAAAACCGCGTGCAGCTCGGCGCGGATTTGAACGGTCTGCAAGCCGACATCGTCGCCGGGCTCGATCTCGTCAACCGCCGCATCACCTGGACGATCACGGCGATCGACCCGCAGACGGGCGACCAGCCGGCCGACCCGCTCGTCGGAATTCTGCCGCCGAATAACGCGAACGCCGACGGAACCGGTTACGTGACTTTTACGATCGAACCGACGGCGAACGCGGCGACGCGCACCGCGATCAGCAACGCGGCGACGATCGTTTTCGACGAAAACGAACCGATCGACACCAACGCGACCGTCAATCTGCTCGACGCCGATAAACCGTCGAGCCAGATCGCGGCGGTCCCGCCGGCCAGCGGTTCGCCGAACATCGCGCTGAACATTTCTGGCGCCGACGCCGCGGACGGTTCGGGATTGAAAGATTACGACGTTTTATACTCGGAAAACGGCGGCGCGTATCTCCCGCTGGTCATCAACACGAACGAAACGAGCGTCACGTTTAACGGCAAATGGGGCAAAACCTACCGGTTTTATTCGGTGGCGAGCGACAATGCCGGCAACGTCGAACTGCCGCCCGCCGCGCCGGACGCGACCGTGACGGTGCTCGGCAGCGATACGGAAGGCGACGTCGCGCCGCGCCCGAACGGAAACGACGGTCAGGTTTCGGTCGGCGACGTGACGCAGATCAGGCGATTCGCCGCCGGACTCGACGCCGATTTTCTGTATAACGAATTTCAGCGCGCCGACACGTCGCCGCTCGACACGGGCGGCGACGGCGGGATTTCCACTTCCGACGTCATTCAGGCGCGGCGTTTTGCCGCCGGTTTGGATCAGCGGCGCGACGCCGTCGGACCGAACGAGGGCGCGGCGCCGGGCGTGAAAACCGCCGCCGGAAAAAGTTCGCTGGCGCTGCCGCGCGAAGTGCGTCCGGTGATGATCGCGCGCACCGGCAACAAAATCACCGTCGGCGTCGAACTCGAAGCGCAGGGCGACGAAGTCGGCGTCGGCTTTACGCTGAACTTCGACCCGTCGGTTTTAAGCAACCCGGCGAACGTCGCGCTCGGCAACGGCGCCGGCGGCGCGGCTTTGACCGTCAACAACAATCAGGCCGCCGCCGGCCGACTCGGAATCATCGTCGACCGCGCGCCGACCGATCCGTTTGCCGCCGGCGTGCGGCAGCTCGTGACCGTGACCTTCGACGTCGTCCAGACCAATGCCGCGACGGCGAATTTCAGTTTCGGCAATTCGCCGGTCTTTCGGGAAGTCGCCGACGGCGCGGCGAATCCGCTGTCGACGGTTTTTTCGAGCCGTTCGCTTTCGCTCGTCGCGCCGACCGCCGCGGCGGTGGAAATCAAAGGGCGCGTGCTGTCTTCCCCGAACGCGCCGCTCGAACAGGCGATCGTCGTCCTGACGGATTCGAACGGCAATTCGCGGACGGCGAAAACCAATTCCTTCGGCTATTTCCGCTTCGCGCAGATCGAGGCCGGCGGGATTTACACGGTGAGCGTTTCGGCGAGAAGGTACGAATTCACGCCGCAGGTTCTAAACGTCTCCGATTCGATCGCGGATCTGATCTTGATGGCGAATCCGAAATAAAAATCGAGATTCCCTGATTTATATTCTCCCTCGCCCCTTGACCGCCGTCGACAACGGCGGTTTTTTTTGATTTTTTTGGCTGACTTTTTTCGTTTTCTGCGCATACGTCAGCAAAGAGACAAGTTTAGAGGAGAAAACCATGCGAAAAATTTCAGATTATCTCGGAAAAGTCCTTTTTGCGATGTTCTTCGCAATAACGATTTCGGCAATCAACGTCACCGCGGCGACTTTCACCGTCTCGAACACGAACAACTCCGGCGCGGGCAGCCTGCGGCAGGCCATTCTCGATTCCAATTCGTCGGTCGGATCGGACACGATCGTTTTCGACTCGTCGTTTAATGCGCCGCAAACGATCGTCCTGGCGTCGGTCATCACCTTCAATCCGGCCAATTCCGCCGATTCGGTGACAATCACGGGTCCCGGCGCGAATCTGTTGACGATCGACGGCAACAACGTCGTCCGCATTCTTCATATCGAAACGGGCGATCAGATGTCGGTCAGCGGGATTACGTTTACGCGCTCGGCGACCGGCGCGGCGATCGTGAACGAAGGCTCGCTCACCGTCGCCGACGCCGCTTTCACCTTTAACAACGGCGGCGGCTTTCTGGGCGGCGCGATCACCCACGATACCGGTTCGACGACGCTTTCGGTGACCAACTCGACCTTCATCTCGAACACGGCAGGTTACGGCGGCGCGATCGGCAGCAACGGGCTGACCGTCACGGTGACGAACTGCACCTTTACGGAAAACACCGCCGTCAGCGGAAGCGCGACCGGTCAGGGCGGCGGCGCGATTCATCAGAACAGCGCGTCCGGAACCACGACCATCACCAATTCGACCTTTACCGCGAACGCCGAGACCGGCGGCAGCGGCGGCGGCGGCGCGCTCCGCAACCGCAGCGGCACGATGAACGTCGTCAATTCGATCTTCACCAGAAACACCGGCATGGACGGCGGCGGCGCGATTCAGGGCGGCGGCGTCACGAATATCACCGGCTCGACCTTTACCGGCAACAGCGCGTCGGGCCCGAACGCCCAGCAGAGCGGACAGGGCAGCGGCGGCGCGATCAGCAATCAGGGCGGCGCGCAGACGACCATTGCCGACTCCGTGATCATCGGCAACAGCGCCGTCAATCACGGCGGCGGCATCTATTACCAGCCGAACTCGGGCGGGGCGTCGATAACCATCACGAATACGACTATTGCAAACAACGTCGCCAATACCAATAATGATGTCCAGGGCGACGGCGGCGGCATCTACCTCACCGGGCCCGGCGTAGTGACCGTGACAGGTTCGACCATCAGCGGCAATCGGACAAATCGCAATACGCTGACTACTGATCTTAGATTTGCCGGGCACGGCGGCGGAATCTGGGTTGAAAACGCTTTGAAATTAGACAACAGCACCGTCAGCGGCAATGTCGCCGAACTCGATGGCGGCGGAATTTATGACGGGTATCCCGGCGGTTCAAACAGTCAGGTCGTCATTACCAGTTCGACGTTCGTCAACAACCGGGCGGGCGGCAACGGCGGCGGCATTCGCTCATCCAATTCCGTTGGCGATACTCCGACCAATATCAGCAATACGATCGTCGCCAAAAACACAGCCGGCAACACGGGGAATGATATATTTAACAACATTATTTCAGGCGGTTTTAATTTAATCAGCGTCGATCCGCTGCTCGGACCGTTGAACTTTAACGGCGGACCGACGCGCACGCATGCGCTCTTAAACGGCAGCCCGGCGATCGACGCGGGCGATCCGGCGACGTTCCCGGCGACCGATCAGCGCGGCGTCGCGCGCCCGCAGGACGGCAACGGCGATTCGACGGCGCGCCCCGACATCGGCGCGTACGAACGGCGCGTCAACGATGTTTTATCGAACAACCGCGTCGATTTCGACGGCGACGGCAAAACCGACATCTCGATCTACCGCGAGTCGGTCGGCGAATGGTGGTATTCGCGCTCGTCCGACGTTCAGACGCGCGCCGCGCAGTTCGGCGTCTCGACCGATAAACCGATGCCCGCCGACTACACGGGCGACGGCAGAGCCGACATCGCTTTCTGGCGTCCGGCGACCGGCGAATGGTTTATCCTGCGATCGGAAGACGGCTCGTACTTGTCGTTCCCGTTCGGTCAGAACGGCGATCTTCCGGTGGTCGGAGATTTCGACGGCGACGGCAAAGCCGATCCCGGCGTTTTCCGCGCGGCGACCTCGACCTGGTACATTCAGAGTTCGACCCGCGGCACGATCATCGCGACTTTCGGCGGGACGGGCGACGTGCCGGTCACGGCGGATTACGACGGCGACGGGAAAACCGACATCGCGATCTACCGCCCGGCGGTCGGCGAATGGTGGGTTCTGCGCAGCAGCAACGCGAGTTATTATGCCTTCCAGTTCGGCGCCGCGGCCGACAAGCCCGTGCAGGGCGATTACACGGGCGACGGCAAAGCCGATCCCGCGTTTTTTAGACCTTCGACGGGCGAATGGTTCATCCTGCGGAGCGAGGACAGTTCTTTCTACTCGGTTCCTTTCGGCGCAAACGTCGACAAACCGGCACCCGGCGACTACGACGGCGACGGGCGCTACGACACGGCGGTTTTCCGGACGACGACCGGCGTCTGGTACGTCGATCGTTCTTCGGCGGGCGTTTTGATCGCCGGCTTCGGATTCGGCACCGACCAGCCGATTCCGGGTTTATTCGTCCCATAATTCGGAGACGAAGCCGAAACCGATCGATCGGTTTCGGCTTCGGTCTTTACCGACTCTCACCCCCGAAAAACAGCCCTCGATCGCGAGGGTTGTTTTTTTTTGCGCGGCCGTGTAAAATTGACAATAAAGTAAAGATTCGGATCGCGAATCTTAAATCATTTGAGAATATCAGGAGAAGATAAATAAATGTCAGCAGTTGCAGCACCGACCATCGAAATGACCGTCACGGAGTCAGCGGTCGAAGAAATCAAAAAATTTATGGCAAACGAGGAAGATTTGCCGGAAACCGCGGGGCTTCGCGTGCGCGTCGTGCCGGGCGGCTGTTCGGGTTTCCAGTACAGCCTCAACATCGAAGAAGAATCGCGCAACGGCGATTTCGTTTTGGACCGGAACGGCGTCAAGCTTTTCGTCGACATGTTTTCCGCGCAGTATCTGAACGGCATCACGATCGACTACACGTCGAACATGATGGGTTCGGGCTTTACGTTCGAGAATCCGAACGCGACCGGCGGCTGCGGCTGCGGAACTTCTTTTTCAGCTTAATTCGTTGGCGCTCGTCAACAAATAAAAAAGGTCGAAAATTAAACTTTTTCGGCCTTTTTATTTTTTTCTGGAACGGTTTCGCGATTGAAACTATCTATTGGCATACAGGACAACTAAACGGAACGGCAAAGACGGAGAAGCGGGCGGCGGGGTCTTAAAAACGGGGAGTTTTTAAGACTTTCCCGCAAATTTTCCGCGAATATCAAAAAAAAAGCTTGCCAAAAACCATCCCTTTCAAGGTAAAATTGATTTTGCCGTTTGCCATTTCTTTCCGAATCGGCGAAACTTAACAGGTCAAACCAATTTTTAGATAAAAAACAACTAAACAAAAATTCGATAGTTAAGGAAAATCTTTCGGTTATTATCCCGCTTTTTTCCGTTTTTATTCAAAAAATCGGTTCGACAGGCTCAAATCAAAGCTACGATTTAGCCGCACCTAAAAAAATAACAAAATGGAGTAATTCTTCTTGATGATTTTCAGAAACCGTCTGTGTATTTCGCTTTGTCTTTCCGTGTTTTTCGCCAGTTTCGCTTTGAGTGCCGACGCCCAGACCCGCTCCCGCATCGTCGCCACGCCGGAAAGCCAACCCGTGAACGCGCCGGTTTCGACCGAAAAAGTCAAACGCACCGTCCTTTCGCAGCCCGTTTCGCAGCGCCCCGTTTTAACGAATCAGATCAACCTCGCTCCGGCTAAGCCGATTGCGCCGCTCGTCAAGAAAACCGTCGCCGCGACGCCCGTCAATTCGATGCTCAACAGCGGCAACAGCCGGCTGGCTTACAGCGCCAATCTCAATCAAAAGCTGATTTTCTCGATTCAGGCGAAAATGGGAATTCCCTATTTGCTCGGCTCGGAAGGTCCGAACCGGTATGACTGCTCGGGATTCATCTGGAAGGTTTTTCAGGAAGCCGGCATCAGCTTTACGCGCACCAGCGCGCGCACTTTCTGGAACGAATTCGAACCGGTTTACGGCGATGACCGCTTCAAATTCGGCACGCTCGTATTTTTGAACAAACTCGGGCACGTCGGCATCGTCGCCGACGAAAACGGATTTTATCACGCTTCGTCGAGCAAAGGCATTACCTACTCGCCCTTTAAAGGTTATTGGGAAAAACGCATCGTCGGTTACCGCCGCATCCCGAATGACTACGGACTCATGCTGCAGTAGATATTAGCCGAATCGAAGTAGTAAAAAAAAAGCCCGAAGCAAAAAACTTCGGGCTTTTCTTTTAAGTTGATATTTCAAATTATAGATTTCTAATTCGATTGCAATCTTTAACCGGCAATCAGAAATTCCTCGCCGGTTTCATCCGACAAAACCGGGGCGCGAAAGATGTTCCTTGACCTCGAGGATCATCGCGATTTTGTCGATCACCACGTACGCGACTTTCTCGTCGTCGTCGCGCAAAAACAGCACGCCGTTTTTGACGTCGACCACATCGCCGCGAAAAGCGGCGTCGCCGCCGCACGAAACGTCGATTTTTTTACCCGTTAATTGTTTCAAAAATTCTTCCATGAATGATAATTTCTCCCTTAATAAAAATAAAAAAGGTTTTGGGTCCCGCCTCCGGGCGGCGTGTTCATAAGTTTCAAACCTCAGGTTTCAATTCAAATTCGACCTGGAACCTGCGGCTGCCGATTCGCCGCCTGAAGGCGGGACTCAAAACTCGTTAAATTCGATTCGAAAATGCGGCGCTTCGGCCCGCCATCGCCCAGCGCGACGGTTTATTGTCGCCGGTCGCCCCGTTCTGCGCGGCGGCCGGCTTCTTTTTTTTCGAAAAACCGAGCGCGGCGGCGATCAGCGCCATGTCCTTTTCGATCTCCGAAATCTCCCGCCCTTTCCGCCGCTCGTTAAAACGCGGAATGAAACCGGTGTCGAGCCTGCCCTCGATAAAATCCTCGTCCTCGACGACCTCGCGGAAAAACGGCAGCGTGGTTTTAATGCCGCCGACTTCGTATTCCAGCAGCGCGCGCCGCAAACGGTCGATCGCTTCGGCGCGCGTTTTACCGTAAACGGCGAATTTCGAAATCATCGGGTCGTAATAAATCGATATTTCCGAGCCCTCGTAAATTCCGCCGTCGTCGCGCACGCCGCTGCCCTGCGGCAGACGAAGACGCGTGATGAGCCCCGGGCTCGGCAGAAAATTGTTTTCCGGATCCTCGGCGTAAACGCGGCATTCGATCGCGTGACCGTTCATTTTCACCTCACCCTGGGTGAACGAAAGCCGCTCGCCCCACGCGACGCGGATCTGTTCGCGCACGAGATCGATGCCCGTGACGAGCTCGGTGACCGGGTGCTCGACCTGCAGGCGCGTGTTCATCTCCAGATAATAAAACGATTTGTCCAGATCCGAAACAAGAAATTCGACCGTGCCGGCGCCGACGTAATCGACCGCGCGCGCGACTTTCACCGCCGCTTCGCCCATCGCGCTTCGCAGTTCTTCGGAATTGATCGGCGACGGACATTCTTCGATGACCTTCTGATGGCGGCGCTGGATCGAGCATTCGCGTTCGCCGAGGTGCACGTGATTGCCGTGTTTGTCAGAAAAAATCTGGATTTCGATATGGCGCGGGCGAACGATCGCCTTTTCGATATAAACCGCGTCGTCGCCGAAAGCGGCCATCGCTTCCGACTGCGCGGCTTCGAGCGCGTTCTTTAAGTCCCCGGCGGATTCGACGAGCCGCATGCCTTTGCCGCCGCCGCCGGCGGACGCCTTGAGCATCACCGGATAACCGAACCGGTCGGCGACTTCGCGCGCTTCTTCGAAAGAGGTTAACGGTTCGGTCGTTCCGGGCACGACCGGCACGCCGGCGGCGATCGCGATGCGCCGCGCCGAAATTTTGCCGCCCATCGCCTCCATCGCTTCCGGCGAAGGTCCGATAAACACGACGCCTTCTTTCGCGACCCGCCGCACGAACTCGGCGTTTTCCGACAAAAACCCGTAACCGGGATGAATGGCTTCCGCGCCCGAGCGTTTGGCGACGTCGACGATCTTCTCCCACCGCAGATAGCTTTCCGAAGACGGCGCGGCGCCGATCGGAAAGGCTTCGTCCGCCATCCGGACGTGCAGCGCGTCGCGGTCGGCTTCCGAATAAACCGCGACCGTGCGGATTTTCATTTCGCGGCAGGCGCGAATCACGCGGCAGGCTATTTCGCCGCGATTGGCGATCAGTATTTTCTTGAACATACTTTAGTCTAACACCGAATTTCCGTGGTTTTTCTGATCGAAACGGATACTGACCTTCGCGCCGGGCGCGTATTTTAACGGGTCTTGCTTCTGCTTTTCGTTCAGGATGTCGGACGATTCGAAATCGACGCCGTTGATCGTGTAAAAATAATAAACGATTTCGTCGCCGTTCGGCGTCGTGTCCGAATCGATGATCGTGCCTTCGGTAATTCTGCCGTGTTTAAGCAGAAACTCTTTCCGGTTAGTGTCCGAAACTTCTTTCTTCTTGCCTTTAAAGATATTAAAAAGTCCCATTGCGTTTAATCCATGACGAGCGGAGGCTTGTTGTAGCGGGCGCGCAGTTCGTTGATCGCGGAAAGAATCGCCGGGCGTTTGATGATGCGGGCTTCGAGCGGGCGCTTGCCCGGAATGTCGAGCATGATCAGACCGAGCAGAATCGTTAAAATTCCCTGTCCCGGAACGCCGGGCAGCGAGAGCACGATGCCGAGCAGAACGAGGAAGGCGCCGAACAGATTTTTCGCGATCACCGCGCCCCAGCGGACGATCCACGAACTGCCGGGCAGAAAATCCTGCTGGTAATGCGAACTGAAATAATTTTCGGGAATTTTGACCATCACCACCCCGATCGAGACGAAACTCAGCAGCAGCGAACCGGCGAAAAGCCCGACGCCGATCAGAATCTTACCCCATGTTAAAGATGCCCAAAATTCAGCCAGCCAATCCATAAATAAAGCTATTTTTTCAGCGCCCTTCCATTTTGCGGAATTCCTTCCAGATGTGGATCATACGGTGCACGAACGTCCAGATCGAACCGATCGCGAGCACCCATAAAACCTGCGGCATCCGGTTGAATAAAAAGAAATCGGAATTCCAGTCCCACGTCGAAAGCGCGCCGATGATGAACAAGACGATCCTTTCCGGTCGCTGCAGAAAACCGACGTTCGATTTGACGCCCAAGCCTTCGGAACGCGCCGCCGTGTAGCTGACCATGACCGAACCGATGAGCCCCGCGCCGGCCAGAAACACGTTCAAGATCGAATGCTGCGGCGTGTTCGAGGCGTAAAAGATCATGATGCCGATAAAGCAGACCATGTCGGAAACGCGGTCGAGCGACGAATCGAGAAAACCGCCGAAGCGCGTCACGTTGCCGGTCAGGCGCGCGACGTTGCCGTCGAGCATGTCGAAGAGATTGGCGACGATCAGCACGATCCCGGCCCAGAAAAATTCGCCGATGCCGAACAGCACGCCGCAGCCGACGTTGATCATAACGCCGATCGTCGTCAAAATGTTCGGATGCACGCCGGCAGACGCCAAGCCTCTGACCATCGCGTTGATGATCCGCATTGCGCCGCGTCCGATGCTTTCTCCTAACATTTTTTTTCAGTGGTCGTTCGATCAGCGGTCAGCGGTCAGTTGAAAGCCAGAACGTAATTTCTGACCACTGATCGCCGACCACTGATCACTAATCCGGCTGCTCGTGAATCGTCCTCAATCTGTAAATCTCGAAATTGCGAAAGCCCTTCGGGGTTTTGACTTTGATTTCGGCGCCTTCTTCCTTGCCCATCAAAGCCTGCCCGATCGGGGAGACGGTCGAAATCAGGCCGTTTTCCGGATCGCTTTCTTCGGACGTGACGAGTTTATACGTGATTTTTTCTTCGCTGTCGAGGTCGTACAGCACGACGCGCGAACCGTAGGCGACGCGGTCGGTCGGGATTTTCGACAAATCGATCGATTGGACTTCGCTCATGCGCTGGCGTATCTGCGCGATGCGCGCCTGGACGATCGACTGGCGCTCCATCGCCGCCTTGTATTCGGCGTTTTCGCGCAGATCGCCGAATTCGCGCGCCTTTTGGATTTCCTTGGGCAGCTTAAAGTGCAGCTCTTCTTCGAGCTGATCGAGTTCTTCCTGTAATTTTTTCTTTACTTCTTCCATATTTTTTGAGTGGTCCGTGGCCGGTGGTCGGTGGTCAGCTAAAAGGCAGAAAGTATTTTCTGACCGCTGACCACCGACCGCTGACCACTGCAATTATAATTTCGCTTCGTTCGGGGCGGCAAACGAAATGCCGATGTCGCGTGCGGTTCTGACCATTTGCCCGTCGACGGAAACGGTCTTGATGTTTTCGATGGCTTCGTTGAGCGGAACCGTGATGACTTCGCCGGCTTTGAGCGCGACCATTTTTCCGGTCTGCCCGTTCGCGAGCGCGCGCACGGCGCAGGCGCCGAAGTTCGTGCCGAGCATCCGGTCGAAAGCGTTCGGGCTTCCGCCCCGCTGGAGGTGCCCGAGCACGACGCAGCGCGATTCCTTGCCGGTTTCGGCTTCGATGCGGCGGCGCAGATGGCTGCCGACGCCGCCGAGGCGAAGCGCCTCTTTGTCCATATAAATCGGCTGCGTGCCGACCTCGACCGCGCCCTCGGCGACGACGATGTTCGTAAAACGCGAACCGGCTTTTTCGCGCTGGCGGATTTTGTCGAGCATCGAATCGACCGAAAACGGAATCTCGGGGATCAGAATGACGTCCGCCGATCCCGCCATGCCGGCGTGCAGCGCGATCCAGCCCGTGTTTCTGCCCATCACTTCGAGGATCATCACGCGGTCGTGCGAAGCGGCGGTCGTGTGCAGGCGGTCGAGCGCCTCGGTCGCGATGTCGATCGCGGTCATAAATCCGAACGTCAACTCGGTCGCGGAAAGATCGTTGTCGATCGTTTTCGGCACGCCGATAACGGGAAAGCCTTTTTTGCGAAACTGGTCGGCGATCGCCAAAGTGCCTTCGCCGCCGATCACGATCATCGCTTCGATTTCGAGTTTATCGAGGTTTCCCAAGGCTTCCTCGATCGGCATTTCGGGGAAAACGACCTGCCCGTCGACGACTTTGCAGAAACTTCCGCGGTTGCGGGTGCCGAGGATCGTGCCGCCGCGCGGCAGAATTCCGCTGACTGCCTTCCGATTGAGTTTGACGGTGTGAGTTTCGCCTAAGATGCCGTCGAAACTGTCTTCGATGCCGATGCATTTCATCCCGAATTCACCAACCGCGGTTTTGACGACCGCCCGAATCACGGCGTTGAGTCCCGGCGCGTCGCCGCCGCCTGTTAAGATTCCGATTTGTTTATACATATCTCAAAGCAAAAATTGTATTTTACATTAGAAGCCGGAAAATTTCTAAAACCTGTGAACAAAAGTTAAACCTTATTAACGAATAAATATTATAATCTGTGATTACGACCCACAACTGTCATTTTTCGTACGATGAGCAAAAATTTGAAGGAAAACATTTCGTTCGGCGAAGCCTTTCGTTTCTGGCTCAAGCTCGGCTTCATTTCGTTCGGCGGACCGGCCGGGCAGATCGCGATCATGCAGAAGGAGCTGGTCGAGAAACGCCGCTGGATCGAGCAGGAAGATTTTCTGCACGCGCTGAATTTTTGCATGCTGCTGCCGGGACCGGAAGCGCAGCAGCTCGCGACTTATATCGGCTGGCGGCTTCACGGCCTCAAAGGCGGGCTCGTCGCCGGCGCGTTTTTCGTGATCCCTTCGATATTTTTTCTGCTCGCGCTGTCTTACGTTTACGCGGCGTACGGGAACGTTCCGCACGTTTCCGCCGTGCTCGACGGATTCAAGGCGGTCGTCGTCGCGATCGTCGTCGAAGCCGTTTTGAAGATCGCCCGCAAAGCCTTCAAAAGCCGCTGGCACGCGGCGCTCGCGGCGCTCGCCTTCCTCGGGATTCATTTCCTGCGCGTGCCGTTTCCGCTGATCGTCCTCGCGGCGGCGCTGCTCGGCACGGTCCTTCTGAAAACCGAAATTCCCGACGAGGCACCGGCCGGCGAAAACCGAAAACCCGAAACCAAAAACCGTTCCCTTAAAATCATCGCCGCCTTCGCCGTCCTCTGGCTGATCCCGTTTCTCGCCGTCGTCTCGATTTTCGGTTTCGACAACATCGCCGCGAAAACCTATCTGTTTTTCACGCAAGCCGCGTTCGTGACGTTCGGCGGCGCGTACGCCGTGCTCGCGTACGTCAATCAGGCGGCGGTCGCCGCCGGGTGGATGACGGCGGCGCAGACCGTCGACGGGCTGGCGCTGGCGGAAACGACGCCCGGACCTTTGATCATGGTGCTGCAGTTCATCGGCTTCATGACCGGCTGGAACCATCCGGGCGCGTTTCATCAAACGCCTTTCGCGATCTTGTGCGCGCTTTTAACGACTTACGTCACGTTTCTGCCGTCTTTCCTGTTTATTTTTCTCGGCGCGCCGTATATCGAACGCCTGCGCCGCAATCGCAGGCTCGCGTCGGCGCTTTCCGGCGTCATGGCGGCGGTCGTCGGCGTGATCCTGAATCTCGCGCTGACGTTCGGCGCGGCGGTCGTTTTTCCGCAAATGCAGATGAACGTTTTCGCGCTCGCGCTGGCGGTTTTCTCGTTCATCGCGCTTTATTTTTTGAAGGCGGACGTTTTGGCGGTCGTCGTCGCCGGCGGGCTCTGCGGATTAGCCAAATATTTTCTCATCGGTTAAATTTTAAACTTGATGAAAAAAGCATTTGTCACCAAAAAAGGCGCGAAACGCGTGCGCCACGGTCATCTCTGGATATACAAAAGCGACGTTCAAAAAGTCGAAGCGACGGGCGGCGACGCGGTCGCGGTTTACGACGAGGCGAAAAACTTCGTCGGTCAGGCGTTTTACAGCGACTCGTCGGAAATCGCGCTGCGCATTTTCACGACCCGCGATGAACCGGTCGATAAAGAGTTCTGGCGCACGAAAATACTGGACGCCGCGCGCAGAAGAAGGCCGCCGAAAGCCGAAAATCAACCTTCGGGCGCCGACGCCCGCCGTCTGATTTATTCGGAAGGCGATCTGATCCCGTCGCTGATCGTCGACGATTACAACGGCATTTTCGTGGTGCAGACGCTCGCGCAGGGCACGGAAAAACTGAAACAGACGTTCGTCGAGATCCTGCGCGAAGAATTCTCGCCCGCCGCGATCGTCGAACGCAACGACGTGAAAGTCCGCCAGCGGGAAAATCTGCCGCTGGCGGCGGGCGTTTTGTACGGCGAGGTGCCGGACGAAACGATCATCGAGCAGGACGGCGTAAAATTTTTCGTCGCGCCGCTCGCGGGGCAGAAAACCGGTTCGTTTTTAGATCAGCGCGAAAATCATGGCGCGGTTCGCGATTACGCCTTCGGAAGGGCTCTGGATTGTTTTACCTTCAACGGCGGTTTCGCGCTCAATCTCGCGCGGGTCTGCGAGCGGGTGCGCGCGATCGACATTTCGGAAGACGCGATAAATTTGGCGCGCCGCAATGCGGAACTCAACAAAATCGAAAACATCGAGTTCGAAACCGCGAACGCGTTCGACGCGCTGCGCGATTTGGAAAAGGCGGGCGAAAAATTCGACACGATCGTGCTCGATCCGCCGGCGTTCGTCAAAACGCGCGCGGCGCTGAAGTCGGCGGTGCGCGGTTATAAGGAAATCAATTTACGGGCGTTGAAACTGCTCAACAAGGGCGGCGTCCTCGTGACCTGCTCGTGCTCGTTTCACTTTTCGGAAGAGATTTTTCTGCAGACGATCGAAGAAGCGGCGCGCGACGCGAAAAGACGCGTGCAGCTCGTCGAAAAACGCATGCAGGCGGCCGATCACCCGATTCTCGTCGGAATGCCGGAAACATATTATCTGAAATGCTTTATTTTGCGGGTTGTGGAGTGAGAGCAAAAAAATCGAGATTCAAAATTCAGGATTCAAGATTGTCTTACAACATTAAATCCTGAATCCTGAATCTTGAATCTTAAATTCTGATCTTAGATCAATCTATTTTTTCGCGACGAGCTTGCGGGCTTCCGAAACGGCTTCGACCGCTTTCAGCAGCTGCGGGTCCGTTTCGAGCAGCACCTGCGCGCCGGCTTCGGTCGAGTAATTCGCGGTCGCGAGTTCCTCGCGGACGCGCGATTTCGCGTAATCGATCTGGCTGTTGATGTTTTCCGCCGTCAAACCGTTCGTCTTGTCGGCGGCCGCGAATTGGCGGAAAGCTTCGAACAGCTTGTCGTTCACCGCCAAATCGTTCGGCTCGATGGTCGGCGCGAAGCTCTGCTTGTCGCGCTTGTAACCTTCAAAGCCTTTGATCTGTCCGGCGACGAGCTGACGCACGAAGAAAAAGGCGGCTTCGTTGATTCTGCCGAGCAGCGGCGTGAATTTCTGCGCCGGAACTTTGATGTCGGGCTGGATGCCGCGCCCGCCGTAGAGCGTTCTGCCGCTCGGCGTCGTCACGGGACTGCCCGCCGGTTTCGGCTTCGGTTCGCTCGCGCCGTCCGTTTCTTCGCCCTCGCCGTTGTGCGTGTAGTAATCGTAGATCGAGCCGTTCGAGTAATCGCGCTGCAGCGAGCGGCCGAACGGCGTGTAATAGCGCGCCGTCGTCAAGGTCATGCCCGTTCCGTACGGCAGATCGAAAACCCTCTGCACCAAGCCTTTGCCGAAACTGTCGGTGCCGACGATCACGCCGCGGTCATAGTCCTGCACCGCGCCGGCGACGATTTCCGAAGCGGAAGCCGACCCGCCGTTGATCATCACGACGAGCGGAACGTCCTCGATTTTGCCGCCGTCGGTCGTCAGATCCGTCATCTTCCCGCCGCGCGTGCGCCCTTTCACGGAAACCGCGGTTTTATCCTCGGGAACGAAGCGGCTGACGACTTTGATCGCCTGCTGAAGCAAGCCGCCCGGATTGTTGCGCAGATCGAGCACCAAGCTTCTCATGCCCTTCCGCTTCAGTTCGGCGATCGCCGCGTCGAGCTCGTCGGCGGTCGTGCCCTGAAAGCCGCCGACCAGACCGATATAACCGACGCCGTCGTTCAGCATAAAGGAATTGCGGATCGAAGGCAGCGGCACGCCGCCGCGCACGATGTCGAATTCGAGCGGTTTCGCGACGCCGGCGCGTTCGACCTTGACATTAACGCTCGTGCCCTTCGGACCGCGCACGTTTTTCGAAACTTCCGAGCTCGTCCATTCCTTCGCGTCCTTATTGTCGACCGAAACGAAGCGGTCGCCGTAGCGCAGTCCGGCTTTGTCCGCCGGCGTGTTCGGTATGATCGACTGGACGTAAACGCCGTCGCGGTGCTGCAAAATCGAGACGCCGATGCCGTAAAATTCCGAGGCCTGTTCCTCGTTCAGTTTGCGGTATTCTTCGGCGGTGAAAAACGCCGAGTGCGGATCGAGCGTCCAGAGCATGCTTTGAATCGATTTTTCCGAAATCTGCTCGCGATTGACCGTCCCGACGTAATTCTGTTCGATCACGCCCAAAGCTTCGCGGTAATCGACGCCGATTTTCTCGGGCGTCACCGAGGTGTCCGCCGCGGTTTTGGTGAATTTGCCGAAAAGCCCGCCGAGCACGGCGCCGACGGCGATGACTATGATAACGATAAAAGCGAATTTCTTGCTCATTGTGAAAAACTCCAGCCCCGTAAAACTATACCACAAATTAGTTGACAAAAGTGACGGCCGAGTTGGCGGCATTGTTGAAACAGTCGGTCATTTGATCATCGATCCGTTTGTTGATTTGTTCATTTATTCATTTCCGTTATTGAAATGAATAAATGATCCGATGGTTCAATGAACAAACGACTCGCCGGCTCAACGTTTCAATGATCCAACGTTTACGCCGCCGGCGATCCAAAATCGAATGCTTTGTTTTACTTTTCCGGCGCAAATATTTAACATCTAGTTTTTGTTCGATGAAACCTGCAGTTTCCATTGTTATTCCGGCATACGAAGAAGAAGGGCGATTGAGCGACCCGCTGCGAAAAATTTTCGCTTTTGCGGATAGCGAAAAACTCGCCGCGGAAGTGATCGTCGTCGACGACGGCTCGAAGGATCAGACCGCCGCCGCCGCCGAGAAGGCCTGCGCCGAATTTCCGGAAATAAGCTCGAAAGTCATTCGTTACGAAGAAAACCGCGGCAAGGGCTATGCGGTCAAAACCGGCCTGCTCGCTTCGAGCGCCCCGATCGCGCTTTTCTCGGACGCCGACCTTTCGACGCCGATCGAGGAAATATACAAACTCCTCAAACCGATCGAGAAGGGCGAATTCGACGTCGCGTTCGGCTCGCGCGCGCTCGACCGGTCCCTGATCGGCACGCACCAGCCGTGGCGGCGCGAACAGGGCGGTAAGGTGATGAACCTGATCATCCGCACGATGAGCGGGCTGAAGTTTTTCGACACGCAGTGCGGGTTCAAAGCTTTTAACATGAGCAAGTTCCGCCCGCTGCTCGGGCTTATGACGATCGACCGGTTCGGCTTCGACGTCGAATTTTTGTTCGTCGCCCAGCGCCACGGTTTGCGTCTCAAGGAAATCCCGGTGCGCTGGAACAACGTCGAGGGCTCGAAGGTCAGCGTCTTCCGCGACACGCGCCGCATGATCTCGGAACTCGCCCAAATCCGGCGCAACGCCAAATCCGGCGCGTACGACATTTAACATTTTTCATTTATCATTTATCATTTAACAATTAAATTTTATTTTTTATTGCATGCCGATTTCGGGCGCCGCCTCGAATTCGGCAAACGATAAATGTTGAATGGTGAATGAAATTATGTCCGCGAAATTAAACGTCAACATCGACCACGTCGCCACGATCCGGGAAGCCCGCAAGACGATCGAGCCGAGCATCATCACCGCCGCCGTGATCTGCGAGCAGGCCGGCGCGCACGGCATCACGGTTCACCTGCGCGGCGACCGTCGCCACATTCAGGACCGCGACATCGAGCTGCTGCGCGAAGTGGTCACGACGTATCTCAACGTCGAGATGGCGGCGACCGAGGAAATGCTCGCGATCGCGCTCAAAACGAAACCCGACGCGGTTTCGCTCGTGCCCGAATCGCCGAACGAGATCACCACCGAAGGCGGCCTGAACGTCATCGCCAACTTCGAAACGATCAAAAACGCGACCGCCGAGCTGAAAAACGCCGGCGTTTTCGTCAGCCACTTCATCGATCCCGACCTCGAACAAATCGAGGCTTCCGCCGGTGCCGGCGCGCAGCAGGTCGAGCTCTGCACCGCCGAATACGCCGAACTGACGCTTTCTTCGCGCGCCGCGCACGGCGAGGGCGCCGAACGCGCGCGCGCCGAAACCGAGCGCATCCGCCGCGCCGCCGAACACGCCAAATCGCTCGGATTGATCGTCGCCGCCGGACACGGTTTGACGTACCGCAACATCGGCGCGCTCGCCGCGATTACCGAGATAACCGAATTCAATATCGGTCACAACATCATCTCGCGCGCCGTCTTCACCGGGCTTTACCGCGCCGTCGAGGAAATGATCGAAGCCATCAAAGTGAAATAAAATCGCTCATACGGAGTAAAAAAACAAAAATCCGGCGCGCTTCGTAAGCCGCCGCGACGTTCACCGTTCTCTTATCGATGAGAAAGGCAAAGACGTTCGCGGCGGCTTCAATAATTTTTTCGCCGATACAACCATTTTGCCGTTTCGAATCTCTTTTAGGATGTTACTGACATAAAAAATTCGGAGAAATTGCGATGACGGTTCGAAAGGTCCTGTTTTTTTCGTTACTTTTGCTGTTCTCTGCGGTCATCACGGCGCAAAATCCCGATGATGCCGCCAAGGAAAAGCTCGAACGCGAGCGGCGGCTGCTCGAACAAATCACGGCGGACGCGAAAAGCCTGCGCCTGCCCGAAAACCGCGCCTACGTTTTCGCCCGCGTCGGCGGCGAGCTCTGGCAGCGCGACGAAAAAGCGGCGCGGAAGCTCATTCAGGAAGCGATCGGCGATTTGATCGCGGGGCAAAACGAGGCTTCGAACGAAAAGCCGGCGAATCGTCAGTATTTTCAAAACCTGGTTTACGGCCAATCGCCGCGTTACGAAATCATCAATTTCGTCGCCGCCCGCGACGCCGAGCTGGCGCTCGAATGCCTCGTAAAATCGCGCCCGGCGCTCGTCGCCGAAGCGCTGCAAACGCCGAAAAACCAAAGCGGTTCGCCGATCGAGCAGTTCGCCCGCGCCGAGTTTAACCTCGAACAGCGCCTGATCGGCATGGCGGCTGAACAAAACCCTTCCGTTTACGTCAAAAAGCTGCAGGAAAGTTTGAAAAAGGGATTTTCTTACGAAACGTTCGACCTGCTCAACCGGCTCTACGCGAAGGACCCGCAAATCGCCGATAAGCTCGCCGAGGAAGCGGCGGGGACCTTTTTGAGCATCGACTACACGAATTACTCCGCATCGGCGGAAGCCGCCGGTTATTTTGTCGCCGCGGTCGGCAGACCGCGCGCCGCGGAAGAAAGGTCGTTGAAGATTCCCGACGAACTGCTGCGCCGCGTGTTGACGAAAATGACCGACGATTGGCTGAAAGCCGCCAATTCCCAGATGTACGGATATAACAACTGCGCGGAATTAGTCGAAAGGCTTTTTCCCGACCGCGCCGCGCGGCTCAAAAAGAAACTGCAGCAGCTCTACGCCGTCCAGCCGCAGACCGAGGAGAACGAGCGATACGCGAAACTGGTTTCCGGCGAAACGACGGCGGAAGAGATGCTCGCGCAAGCCGAAAATTTTCAAACCGGCTTCCGCAGCGAAATTTACCGCGCCGCCGCCGGCAAGTTCGCCGAAAAGGGCAACGTCGCCGAGGCCGAAAGAATCCTGCGCGGCGGTATTTCCGACGAGCAGGCGGAAAATTACCTGATGCAGCTTTACGTCAATCTTTCATACCAGAGCGCCGGACAGGGCAAATTCTCCGAAGCGGTCGATTTCGCCAGCCGCATCGCCGACGATGACCAGCGCGCGCAGGCTTTGATAAACGTCGCGAATTCGGCTTATTCGCGAAACCAACAGGAAAACCAAAAAACGGCGGCGGGGATTTTAGCGCAGGCCCGCGCCCTGATCCCAAACCCGCCCGAAACGCAGAGCGATCTGAACGCGGCGATTCAATTAGCGACCGCTTACGCACAATTTGACGCCGACGAGGCTTTTCGGGTGCTCGAAGGCGCGCTTCCCGTTATCAACGAGGTCAACCAGGCGAATTTCGTGCTGATGAAATTCCGCAGCTACGGCGGCGCAGTCAGAAACGGCGAGTGGCAGATTTCCAACGGAAACAATCTCGGAGGCTTTAATCTCGAAAACACGCTGCGGACGCTGAAGGAAAAAGATTTCGAACGTACGCTGCAATTCTCGGGCGGTTTGAACCGCCCGGAAACGCGCATCTGGCTGCTGCTTTGTTTGTTTAACGATAACGGGTCGCAGGTCAGCTTGAAAAGAAGGAGCTTTATCTACAGCAAAATTGATCGTCCGTCGAGAAGCGCCCCGTCTGCCGGCTCGGTCTAGGTCGATTTCTGATTGTTGAAATCATTCAACCGTCCGCTTTTATGAATTTTACGCGAAAAAAAAGCCGCTCGATATAAGCGGCTTTTTTCGCGTAAAATTCAATTCCGAGTCATCATTTGCCGACGCCCGGATTGGTCGGCGAGTCGGATTCGATGTTCTGGTCGCGTTTTTTCGCTTCCGAATCGTCGAACTCCGAACTGGTCGGGCTTTCGAGCGGTGCGTCGGCCGGCCGCCACGCCGAATCGAACATGCCGTCGCGGTCGTCGGTCGCCTCGTTCGTGACCGAGGAATTTTCCTGCGGATTCATTTCCTTGTTGTTTTTCCATGCGCTGTCGTCTGCTTTTGATTGTCCGAATGTGTTTGCCATAATCTTCCTCCCTGATAATGATCGAGCGGGACATTTGGCTTTGGTTTTTACCTGCTTCATTTTGCCCATTTTCCGCTTCCGTTCGAAATCAAAACAAAATGTCCCGCTCAAATTGTCATTGATTTTTACAAAAGCAAGCGGTGTGCCCGAGCGGAAAACGCACGAAATAATGTTTTTTGGACGATCTTGAGCGGCGCGGATTGTATGAAAACGAAGCAAACCAGAGGCGCGTTTCCAACGTTCTCTGCGGAAACGGAGATTGTTTTTGCCGGATTTGCCCGGTTAAGCAGAAAATACCCTGCGGCGCGAACCACTGATTTCGCCGCTCGTCGGGATTGAAAATTAAACCGAGGCCGCGCGGGCATTCAGATCGCTAATACGATCTCGAAGCCGGGTAACTGCTTTCGCTGAACGGTTTCGGTCTAATATCATCCATATACCAGGCAATAAATAAAAACGTGATGAACATCAAAATGCTCGCCACGATCGCGCCCACGACAAATTTCATTTCGGTGCCGATGCTGTATTTCTGCATACCGCCTCCTTGTCGTCCGGTCAGGCTCGTTTTGTTTTACTTATTATACGCGCTTTTTCTTTAACTCAAAACGGCTTTCAGCGCCTGCCCGGTGTAGGACTTTTTCACGCGCGCGACTTCTTCGGGCGTGCCGGTCGCGACGACTTTGCCGCCGTTTTCGCCGCCCTCCGGTCCGAGATCGATGATGTAATCGGCGCTTTTGATGACGTCCAGATTATGCTCGATCACGATGATCGTATTGCCCGTGTCGACTAATCTTTGCAGCACGTCCAAAAGCTTGTGGACGTCGGCGAAATGCAACCCGGTCGTCGGCTCGTCGAGGATGTAAATCGTTTTCCCGGTCGCGCGTTTCGAGAGTTCTTTCGCCAGTTTAATGCGCTGCGCTTCGCCGCCGCTCAAAGTGGTCGAGGATTGTCCGATTTTGATATAACCCAACCCGACGTCGAGCAGGGTCTGTAATTTTTGTTTAATCGTCGGAATGTTTTCGAGGATCGGCAGCGCGTCCTCGATCGTCGTGTCGAGCAGATCGGCGATCGACAGGCCCTTGTATTTGACCGACAAGGTTTCGCGGTTGTAGCGCGCGCCGCGGCAGACGTCGCACGTCACGTAAACGTCGGGCAGAAAATTCATTTCGATGGTCTTTAAACCGGCTCCTTCGCAGGCTTCGCAGCGCCCGCCCTTAACGTTGAAGGAAAAGCGTCCGGCTTTGTAGCCGCGTTCGCGCGATTCCGGGAGCATTCCGAAAAGTTCGCGGATCGGCGTGAAAAGCCCGGTGTAGGTCGCCGGGTTCGAGCGCGGCGTGCGGCCGATCGGCGACTGGTCGATCTCGATGATTTTATCGACCAGCTCCAAGCCCTCGATCGAATCGTGTTCGAGCGGCTCGATCGCCGATTTGTAGACGTATTTGTAAAGCGCCGGATAAAGAATGTCTTCGACGAGCGTCGATTTGCCGCTGCCGGAAACGCCGGTCACGACCGTAAAGATGCCGAGCGGGAATTCGACGTCGATGTTTTTCAGGTTGTGCGCGCGCGCGCCCTTGACCTTGATGCGGCTGCCGTTCGGAAGGCGCCGCCATTCGGGCACTTCGATTTTCAGCTCGCCCTTAAGGTATTTCCCGGTTAACGAAGATTCTGAATTTTCGATGTCTTCGGGCGTGCCGGTCGCGACGATTTCGCCGCCGTGCGTGCCGGCGAGCGGTCCGAGGTCGACGACGTAATCCGCCTTTTCGATCGTCTCCTCGTCGTGCTCGACGACCAAAACCGTGTTGCCGAGATCGCGCAGCTCGTGCAGCGTTTCCAATAATTTCTGATTATCGCGCGGGTGCAGACCGATCGAAGGCTCGTCCAAAACGTAAAGCACGCCGCGCAGCTGCGAGCCGATCTGCGTCGCTAAACGGATGCGCTGCCCCTCGCCGCCGGAAAGCGTCTGCGAAGCGCGATCGAGCGTCAAATATCCGAGTCCGACGGCTTGCAGAAATTGCAGGCGCTCGCGGATTTCTTTGAGAACGAGCCCGGCGATCTTTTCTTCGCGGTCGGTTAATTCGATCTCGTTGAACTTTTCGATCGATTCTTCGATCGGCAAAGCCGTGTAATCGGCGATTCCCAGATTTCCGACCTTGACCGCGAGGCTTTCCGGCTGCAGACGTTTGCCTTCGCAAACCGGGCACACGACCGGCGCGACGAGTTCGTTTAAGGCTTCGCGCACTTTTTCCGACGGCGGATTTTCCATGCGTTCGCGCATCACGCGCAGCGCGCCAGTCCAGTCCGATTCGTAGCGGTAAGTTCCCTGCTTAAAAGTCAAACGCTTTTTCGTGCCGTTCCAGAACGCGTCCCTGATCTCCGCCGGCAGGTCGGCGAACGCAACTTCTAAGAGGTTTTTGGCTTTCGGTTTTCGGCCTTTGGATTTGGAACCCCGGACTTCTTCCGGCGGCGCGAGGCTTTCGTCTTCGCCCGCGAATTTTTCGATAATCGCCGCGAGCGCCGACTGCAGATGTTTGCCGCCGGCTTTGTCCGTTTCGTCCAAAAACTTGATCTTCCCGGCGGGCTGCGATTGATCGGGCAGGATTTTCGCGGCGTCGAGCTCCATGACCGTGCCCAATCCCTGACAGCGTTTGCACGCGCCGTAGGACGAGTTGAAGGAAAACGAGCGCGGCTCCAACTGCGCGATGTTGATGCCGCAGTTGACGCACGCCATGCTTTCCGAATAGAGTTTTTCCTCGCCGTCGACGATCGACACCAAAACCGCGCCGCCCGTCAGTTTCAAAGCCGTTTTGACCGATTCGTTCAAACGCTCGCGGACGCCTTCCTTGATCAAAAGGCGGTCGACGACGATTTCGATCGTGTGATTTTTGCGCTTGTCGAGCTTGATCTCCTCGTCGAGCTGCCGCATTTCGCCGTCGATGCGCGCGCGCGTGAAATCTTTGGCGAATTTTTCGAGTTCCTTTTTGAATTCGCCTTTGCGCCCGCGCACGATCGGCGCGAGGATCATCACGCGCTCGCCTTCGGGCAGCTGCATGATGCCGCTCACGATCTGCTCCTGCGACTGGCGCGTGATCGGCGCGCCGCACTGGTGGCAATGCGGCGTTCCGACGGACGAGAAAAGCAGGCGCAGGTAATCGTAAATTTCCGTCACCGTGCCGACGGTCGAACGGGGCGAGCGCGAAACGGTTTTCTGTTCGATCGAGATCGCCGGGCTCAAGCCTTCGACCGAATCGACGTCGGGTTTTTCGAGTTGATCGAGAAACTGGCGCGCGTACGCCGACAGCGATTCGACGTAGCGGCGCTGACCTTCGGCGTAAATCGTGTCGAAGGCGAGCGAAGATTTGCCCGAACCGCTCAAGCCGGTGATGACGGTAAAGGAATTGCGCGGGATTTCGACCGAGATGTTTTTTAAGTTATGCTGGCGCGCGCCGCGCACGGAGATGTTTTTAATGCTCATTGTCTTACAGATAAAATACTTGCCTGTTAGCGAAACAAGTATTTTACCAATTCGAAATGAGCATGGCAAAGACGACCGATTTGTGAGAATTTTTTGTGCTCGAACCGGTAAGAAAATTTTGCGACTTTATTGATCGCCTTTCTTTTTAGGAACGAACTTTCGTAAAAACCGGTAGCCGGCGAACGAGAGTCCGAAAATCAAAAACAGCGGAACGGTGACGAACAGAAAAAATATAAACCACGAAGAAAGATCACCGCCGTGAAAATATAAAACCGCAGATAAATTCCCGCCTTATCCCAATTTTTCATTGACGAACGTGAAGATCCCGGTCGCGACGATGACGACCATGAACGTCGCGATCGCGCGCCAGACCGTGTCGTAGACTTCGTTCTGCCAGATCGCCCAGATGCACAAAACGGTGCTCGCGACGAGCGAGATCGTGATGACGGCGAAAGAGATATTGCGCACGAGGCGCGGCTCCAGCACGCCTTTCAATTCGCGGCTCGGTTTGGGCGGCGGAATCTTTTTTTCGTTCTCCATTACCAATTAGGCTAACACTTTCCCGCAAAACATTTCAATTTTTTAAAATCGACGGAAGGTCGACGCGGCTGACCGAAGGTTAAATCCAAATACCCGGTCACCTTTCATTCAATTTGCCGTCAACTGCCGGCCGATCGGGTAAATTTTCATTCCCCCTTCTGGCGACTTTTTAGAGGCACGGTGTTTGCTCCACCAATTCATTATTCAATTTTTGTTTGGTTTTGATACGAATTCGATGGAGCGATACTGTTATGTTTGAAAATAAAAATCCGCTGCTGATCGGCGCGGCGGTCGGTCTCGGCGCGCTTTCGGCCTTTACTTTGTGGAACCGCGCCAGGCGCAGTTTCGACTTCGAAAACAAGGTCGTTCTGATCACGGGCGGCTCGCGCGGTCTGGGGCTCGTGCTCGCCCGCGAATTCGCGGGCGAAGGGGCGCGAATCGCGATCTGCGCGCGCGACGCGGCGGAGCTCGCGGCGGCGAAAGACGATTTGGAGACGCGCGGCGCGGAGGTTTTCGACGCGCTCTGCGACGTCACGAAACCCGAAGAAATTGACCATCTGATCCGCGACGTCTGTATGCGATTCGGGCAGATCGACGTGCTCGTCAACAACGCCGGCGTCATTCAGGTCGGGCCGCTCGGCGCGCAGACCGACGAGGATTTCGCGGAAGCGATGGACATTCATTTCTGGGCGCCGTACCGCATGATCAACGCCGTCCTGCCCGTGATGCGCGGGGCCGGCAGCGGCCGCATCATCAATATCGCGTCGATCGGCGGCAAAATCCCGGTGCCGCATCTCGCGCCGTACTGCGCGAGCAAATTCGCTCTCGTCGGACTTTCGAGCGCGCTCCGCGTCGAATTAGCCAAAGAGAATATTTACGTGACGACCGTCTGCCCGGGCCTGATGCGCACCGGCAGTCACGTCAACGCTTACTTTAAAGGACAAAACGAAAAGGAATACGCGCTGTTTTCGATCAGCAACGCGCTGCCGGTCTCGTCGATCAGCGCCGAATCGGCGGCGCGCCAGATCCTCGCGGCTTCGAAACGCGGCGCGGCGGAATTGATCGTCTCGCCCCAGGCGAAGCTCGCCGCGAAAATGTACGGGTTATTCCCGGAAATGACGACCGAAATATTGTCGCTCGTCGACCATCTTTTACCGTCAAACGGCGGTATCGGAACCGCCAAGGTTCGCGGCAAACAAAGCGAATCGTGGCTCGCCCCGTCGATTCTGACAGCGATGTCGGACAAAGAAATCATCGAAAACAATGAGCAGTTTGCGAATTAAGGCATTATGAATTCGGATTTGGGAATTCGGATTCCGGATAAAAAACGAATCATGTATCCGAATTCCACAACCCCAAACCGAAATAGGGAGAATTTTATGCAGGAAATCAGTAGAAAAGAGGAAAACAATACCGAAGCAATCACTAATTTTTTAACCGATATGAAGCAAAACGTTGGCGATAACGAACGGCTCGTTTCGGCGATCGCGGGCAGCGGGCTGATCACCTACGGAATCTCGAAGGGCGGTCTTTTCGGCACCGCGCTTTCGCTGATCGGCGGCGGGCTGCTGTACCGGGGCGCGACCGGTCATTGTCATATGTACAGCGCGATCGACAAGACGACCGCGACGGACGTCAACACCCGCGTGCACGTGCAGAGATCGGTGACGATCAACCGCTCGCAAGCCGAGCTTTATCAATTCTGGCGCAATTTCGAAAATCTGCCGCAGTTCATGAACCATCTCGAATCGGTCACGGTGCTCGACGACAAACGCTCGCACTGGAAGGCGAAAGCGCCGCTCGGAATGACGGTCGAATGGGACGCCGAAGCGACCGGCGAGGTCGAAAACGAACGCATCAGCTGGCATTCGGTCGAAGGCTCGGAAATTCCGAATTCGGGCGTCGTCGAATTTCGTCCGACGACGAATCGCGGCACCGAAGTGCGCGTCACATTAACGTACGAGCCGCCCGCCGGAAAACTCGGTTCGTGGATCGCCTGGATGTTCGGCGAGGAACCGACGATTCAGGTCGCGGAAGATTTGCGGCGCTTTAAAGCTCTCATGGAAGCCGGTTCGATCATGCGCGTCGACGGTCAGCCGTCGGGCAGGATCGCGGAAGTTGCGGAAGAAAAAGCCAAAACGAAGTCGGCGACGGCATAAGGAGGAATTTATGGCACACGAAATCTCTGAAAAATTTATCGAAGCGCTGCACGCGCTCGAAGAAAACCGCGACCTTGACGGGATCGCGGCGCTTTTCGCCGACGACGCCGAATGCAACAACGTCGTCACGATCGACAACTCGCACGATCTGAAACCGCGCGAATTCTGGCAGAAATACCGCGACAATTTCGGCGAAGTGCGCTCGGAATTCAAGAATAAAATCTACGGCGAAAACTCTTCGGCGCTCGAATGGACGACGACCGGAACCGGCGCGGACGGCGGCGACGTGCGCTACGAAGGCGTCAGCGTGCTGGAAACCGACGGCGACCGCATCACCCGTTTTTTCGCGTACTTCAATCCGTCGAAACTCGGCAAGCAGATGGAAGAAACCGCGCGGCAAAAGGAGGCATAGCAATGGCGAAAAATTCTCTGAAAAAAGGGGACGCGGTCGAATGGGAAACTCCGCAGGGAACGACGAGCGGAAAGGTCGAGAAAAAGCTGACCGCGCCGACGAAAATCAAAGGGCATCGCGTCGCCGCGTCCGAAGATAATCCCGAGTATCTGGTTAAATCGGATAAAAGCGGCGGTAAAGCGGCGCACAAAGCCGAAAGTTTGAAGAAAAAGTAACTTTTAGAGGCAATCGAACAAGGAGGAAATTGAAATGAAAGCAGTATGCTGGATGGGCAAACACAACGTGAGCGTGGAAAACGTGCCGGACCCGTCCATTCTTAATTCGCGCGACGCGATTATCAAAATTACGACGACCGCCATCTGCGGTTCGGATCTGCATCTTTATAACGGTTATATCCCGACGATGCAGCAGGGCGACATTCTCGGTCACGAGTTCATGGGCGAGGTCGTCGAAACCGGCGCGGGCGTCACTAACCTGAACGTCGGCGACCGCGTCGTCGTGCCGTTCACGATCGCCTGCGGACATTGTTTTTACTGCGAGCGCGGAATTTTTTCGGGCTGCGACAATTCGAACCCGAAACCCGAAGCGCAGGAAACGCTCTACGGCTTTACCGGCGCGGGAATCTTCGGCTACTCGCACATGATGGGCGGATTCGCGGGCGGTCAGGCCGAATACGTGCGCGTCCCGTTCGCCGACGTCGGACCGCTGAAAATACCAGACGGGATGGACGACGAACAGGTTTTGTTTTTGTCCGACATTTTCCCGACCGGCTATCAGGCGGCGGAAAACTGCAACATTCAGGAGGGCGACACGGTCGCGGTCTGGGGCGCGGGTCCGGTCGGTCAGTTCGCCGTCAAATCGGCGTTCATGCTCGGCGCGGAAAAGGTCGTTTTAATCGACCATTACCCGGATCGACTGGAGCTGGCGCGACAGCACAACGAAAATCTCGAAACGATAAATTTCGACGACAAGGAAGTTTACGAAAAGCTGCTCGATCTGACCGGCGGACGCGGTCCCGATTCGTGCATCGACGCGGTCGGCATGGAATCGCACGGCACGTCGGTCGACGCGTTGCTCGATTACGCGAAAGCGTACACGTTCCTCGCGACCGATCGACCGCACGCGCTCCGGCAGGCGATTTACTGCTGCCGCAAAGGCGGAACGGTTTCGATTCCGGGCGTTTACGGCGGATTCCTTGACAAATTCCCGCTCGGCGCGGCGTTCGGCAAAGGCCTGACGTTCAAGATGGGGCAGACGAACATGCAGGCTTACATGCCGCGTCTGCTCGACGCCATTCAGGAAGGCAAAATCGACCCGTCGTTCGTCATATCGCACCGTCTGAAATTGTCGGAAGCGCCGATGGCTTACGATCAGTTCAACAAGGAAAAAGACACCTGGCGCAAAGTCGTGCTCAAACCGCACTAGGATGAGTTGACGGAAAGCTGACCGAGTTGGCCGAGTTTTTTAATTTACAACTCAGTCAACTCGGTCAGCTTACGACTCATTTAACTCAACCAACTTACCGTCAACTTACGACCTTTAAAACCGCCCACAAAGAAACCAGCGAAATCACGATCCACAACAGAACGCCCTGCAAAAAGGGCTTGAAACCGACTTTTCTCAAAGTTTCGCGCGAAAGGCTCGAACCGATCAAAAAAAGCGTGACCGTCAACCCGGCCTTCGCGAGATTGACGAGCGCGTCGAAAATGCTCGGCTGAAACCAGTTCGGCGCGTAAGTGCGACCGATCGTCGCCAGCAAAAACAAAAAGATGAACCACGGAATCGCGATTTTCGTCCTTTTCGCGCCGTTTCGTTTGCCGTAGAGGAAAGCGAAAATCAGCGCGACGGGCGCGATCCAGAGAGCGCGGGCGAGCTTGACGGTCGTCGCGATCTGCAGCGCCTCGCCGCCGTATTTCGCGCTCGCGCCGACGACCGAGCTCGTGTCGTGAATCGCCACCGCCGCCCAGATTCCGAATTGATATTCGGTGAGATTCAGGGCGTGCCCGACGAACGGAAAAGCGAGGAGCGCCACGGAGTTCAGGATAAAAACCGTGCAGAGCGCGACCGAAATCTCCTCGCCGTCGGCATCGATCGCCGGCGCGACCGCCGCGATCGCGCTGCCGCCGCAAATCGCGGTGCCGGATGAAATCAGCGCCGAGGTTTTGCCGTTGATTTTCAGTAATCTGCCGAGCAGCCAGCCGAGCGCGAGCGTGCCGAAGATCGTCGCGATCGTGAAAACGAGGCCGTCTTTTCCCGCCTTCAAAACGTTTGCGAGATTCATTCCGAACCCGAGCAGAACGACGCTCGTCTGCAAAAGGATTCGCGTCCAGCGCCCGATCGTCCTCGAAAATGGATTGCCGACTTTGAGCGCCGTGAACAATCCGAGACCGAGCGCGATCGGCGGCGAAACATAAGGCGTCAGGCAGGCGATGATGAAAATAAAAAAGACGACTTTTTGCCGCAGCATAAAAATAGACAGGATAAAGAAAAATTCAAAGCCTGTCTAATTGGATTTCGGATTTGTGATTTCAAAATTCGGATTGAATTTACTTAGAAAGACTTCCGCGATCCGGAATCGGATTGCCTTCAGGTTAAAAATCTTTACCTCAAAATCCCGAAAACCTTGCGCAGAAGCGAAGTCGTCCGGCGAACCGGATCGCGGCGAATTTCGCGCTCTTCTTGGGCGATCAGCAAAAACAGCCCGTCGAGCGCCTTTTCGGTGATGTAACCGTCGAGGTCGGTCGCGTCCTCGCCGACGATTCTGCCCATAAACGAGTAACGCCCGACCATCGCCTTGTATTTCTGCGTGACGCCGACCTTTTCCGTAAATCGTTCGACGATCGGGCGAAATTCGTCGCGCAGACGGTCTTCGCTCGTGCGGCGAAAAAATTCGGTCGCGGCGTCCGGCTCGCCGCCGAACAAAATATCGCGCGCGTCCGCGAAAGTCATCTGCCGCACCGAATCGAAGAAAATGTCGGCGGCGACCGGCACGGCTTCTTCCGCCGCGTGATTCATCGCCTCGACGAATTCGTCGACGCGCCTTCCCTGCCCGAGCGAACGCAGAGTTTTTTCGGTCTTTTGCAGATTTTTCGGCAGCGGTATCCGCACGCGCGCATCGTCGAGAAAGCCGTTCGCGCGGCCGAGATCGCGAACCGCATTTTTCGCGCCCTGCAAAAGCGCGTCGCGCAGACCGCCCGCGATGTCCGCGTTCGAAACGTTGACCGGCTGACGATTGACCGCGCGCCGCGAGCGCGTCGTCTGCGCGTCGGCGGAAAAGTGGAGAAAAATAAATGCCGTCAGAAGCGAAACGGAAAATAAAATTGACCGCATACGAAATTTGTCCTCAAAAAATTAAAGAATCTGGTTCGGGGAAAGGATTTACGGCGCTTATGGAATTCGAAGCGCCGGAGTAAGTTTATAATTTTTTAGATGCGAAACAAAAGTTTTATGAAGGTATTCGAATTTCTTGGCGGCTTGGCGGCTCGGCGGGAAATTATTCTCCCGCCAAGCCGTTAAGTCTTGAAAGCGATGCGAATTTTATTTGGCTTTTCCCTGATGCGCGACCGCTTCTTCCGCCGCTTTGACGGCTTCCTCGTCGCCGAGGTAATAGCTTTTCGTCGGCGTCAGGTTTTCGTTGAGCTCGTACACCAAAGGAATGCCGGTCGGGATGTTGCGGCTCACGATGTCTTCGTCGGAGATCGTGTCGAGGTATTTGACGAGCGCGCGCAAACTGTTGCCGTGCGCGGCGATGATGATGCGCTTGCCCAGTTTGATGCGCGGCGCGATCTGCTCCTGATAATACGGCACGACGCGTTCGACCGTTTCTTTCAAGGCTTCGGCGCGCGGAAACATTTTCGGGTCGATGCCCGCGTAACGCGGGTCTTTGCCGAGCCAGCGCTCGTCGGTTTCTTCGAGCACCGTCGGCAGAACGTCGTAGCTGCGGCGCCAGATCAAAACCTGTTCCTCGCCGTACTGCGCCGCCGTTTCCGCTTTGTTCAGGCCCTGCAGCGCGCCGTAGTGACGTTCGTTCAGCAGCCACGATTTCGTTTCGGGAATCCACATCAAATCCATTTCGTCGAGAATGATCCAAAGCGTGCGGATCGCGCGTTTCAGAACCGAAGTATAGGCTTCGTCAAAGACGTAACCCTCGGCTTTCAGCAATTTACCCGCCGCGTGCGCTTCCTCTCTGCCCTGTTCGGAAAGGTCGACGTCCTTCCAGCCCGTAAACCGATTTTCCTTATTCCATTCGCTTTGCCCGTGTCTGATTAAAACTAATTTGTGCATAATTTTTCCCGTCTATGAATTTAAGATTTCATAATCATTAAACGCAAAAAAAAGAAAACACTCAAGTTCGTAAAACGTAAACTTTTGCCGGTTTCATGGTTTTCCTTGCCCGCTCGAATCGCCGATTTTTTATGATGCGGCGACACCGACGCCGAAATCACGAGATTTCGGGCGCGCGAGCGCTCTTCGCCCGCCAACCGGCCCGCTGCGATCGGCAATTTTCAGCTTTTCGGGCAGAGAAAAGAGCAAGCCGCGTTTTTATCGCGTCCTGCTCCTTACTTTTTCGAGATGAAATTCACTTCCCGGTTAACAAATCAGTGGAACGACCGGAATTTTTTTATGTCCGGCCGAATCGTCCGGGCTCCGGACTTTTTGGCGGCGACTTCCGATCGTTATTTTACAGTCTGAATTCTCGTCGAAGGCGTATTCGAACGATTCCTGACAGACGGTTTTCGAGTTTTTTTCTCGAAAACATTCGAAATGGCGAATCGTGATAACGCTCTCGCTTTTTTGCGAAAAGGGATTGTCATGCCAGCAAATTTCGTTGGAAAAACTTGTGAGCAACAATAACCCGAGCAGTGTGATTGTTATTTTTTTCTTCATTTTGACCTCCGTGATTTGCCCGTCCGCGAACTTGACGGGCGGCTCTAATACTTCGAATTTTCTGCCAATTCAGAAAATTCGATTCCGTTTTTCTACCTGCCAGTAAACGTCGGTGATTAAAATCATTAACTTTAACGCGGATGATTCGATAAACCATGGGAAAAAGGTCTGTTTTTCGATTTCTTGCTTCCCCAGTGCGAACCGGCTAAAATTTTTATGTTTTCAAAAACCGATTTGTTTGTTAATATGAATAATAGTCATTTTGACGATATTTGTCAAATGAATTTTCATTATGACGATTAAAGAGGAAAATTCGATCGGCTTTCGCATCGTTCGTGCATTCAACGCTAAAGACTTAAAGGAAGTCGCGCAAATGATCGGCGAAAATTATTCGTCGCTGCACAATTGGACGTCGCAGCGGCGCGACTTTCCGACGAGCGTCTTGATAAAAATCGCCAAATTGGCAAACAGCTCGATCGACTGGATTCTGACCGGCGAGGACGGTTCGATCGGCGACCGGGAGCGCGGCCTTTCCGTTGCGGAAACCGGGGCGAACTTCGAAAAATTGATCGAGGACAAAATCCGCCGGATCGTCCGCGAAGAAATCGCCAACGGAACGGAAGTTCATGAGAAAATTCAGGGCATCATCCTCGCGATGCGATCGAACGTCAACGAACAAAACGCCTTCGAGGGCGGGAACAAGGAGGAAAAAGCGGCATGATTTTAAGGGACTGGAAACGCACTAAAACCGTCAGTTTAATCGATTACGGACAGGTCGGCGCGGGAAAGATCATCGATTTTATTCCGCGCGGCAAACGCGACGTCAACCTGCCGTCGAGCAAAAAGACCGACGGCCTGGTTATGGTCTCGGTTTCCGGCGATTCTCTGCGGGACCTGGGCATCTGCGACGGCGACCAGCTGCTCTGCCAGACGAAATTCGAGAAATCCGAAGTCAAAAACGGCAAACTGGTCGTCGCGCAGCTGCCCTGCCTCGGTTTGGTCGTCAAATTCTTTTTTCGGTTCGAAAACAAAATCATTCTGCGCTCGGCGAACCCGCGCTACGAAGATCTGATCTACGACGCCGAATTGGTCGAAATCAAGGCGATCGTCTCGCAGTCGATCAAAAACTGGGATTGACGATTTATTTTCAAGGGCAAAAGCGCCGCCCCGGTTCGAATTTAAAGAACGTCGCAATAATTCGTTTCAAGTTGGCTTTCGCGTCGATCGATTTCATTCCTACTTTTCTTCCGTCACTGTATCGTCGGCATCGCGGCGCAAGATATTCTGCGCTTCGCCGATGAGGTAAAGCGAGCCGGTCACACAGATCAATCGCCCGGCGGCGAGTTCGGAGGCGGTTTTCAGGGCTTCTTCGACGGTGCCGGCGATCGCGGCGTTCCGGCGGTCAAAATCGTGCGGGAGGAATTCCAGAATTTCTTCCGGCTCGGTCGAGCGCGGATTGTCGGGTTTCGTCAAAATCAAAAAGGCGGCTTTCGGAAACAGTATCTCGGCGATTTCCGACAAATCCTTATCGCGCATCGCGCCGAAAACCATCACGACCGGCTGTTCGATGAACTCGTCGAGGTATTGGCGAAGCGCCCGCGCGCCGCCCGCATTATGCGCGCCGTCAAACAAAACGCCTTGATAAAATTCGAGCCGGCCCTTATGCCGCGCCAGTTCCAATCCGCTTCGGATGTCTTCCTTCGAGATGCGCAAGCCGCATCCGCGCAGCGTTTCGGCGATCGAAATGGCGGTCGCCGCATTGACGATTTGATAACGTCCCTGCATTCCGTTCGCGCCGAACGCGACACCTGAATAATTGGCGTGTTCGGTCGCGAAATCGGCCGTCAGGAATGGAAATTCCGGTGACCGGTGCCGCTTTTCGACTTTAATTTCCTGCGTCGCGCGGATCGGCTCGACGCCCATCTCGCGGCATTTTTCTAAAATCACACGCTCGGCTTCCGGCTGTTGCGGGGCGAGGATCACTTTCGTGTCTTCGCGAACGATCGCCGCTTTTTCCGCGGCGATTTCGGCTAAAGTGTCGCCCAAGATCCGCTGATGATCGAAATCGATCGGCGTGATCGCGACGATTTCGGCGCGGGCGGCGGTCGTCGCGTCGAAGCGCCCGCCCAGGCCGGTTTCGAGAATCGCCAGCTCGATCTTCGCTTCGGCGAAAGCGAGCAGGGCGATCGCCGTGACCTGTTCGAAATAAGTCGGCGCGGTTTCGAGCGCGCCGGCGGCGACCAATTTTTCCGCGGTGTCGCGAACGCGCGTCGCGCAGCGCGCGAAGTCCGTTTCGCTGATCTCGCAACCGCCGATGCGGACGCGTTCGGTCACGGAAACGAGATGCGGCGACGTGGTCGCGCCGGTTTTGATTCCGGCGCGCCGGCAGATCGAATCGAGAAACGCGACGGTCGAGCCCTTGCCGTTCGTGCCGGCGATCTGGACTTTCAGGTAATTTTTTTGCGGATTATGAAGCGCTTCGAGCAGCTTGCCGATGTTTTCGAGCCCGAGCTTCATCGCGAGGACTTCGTTGCCCAAAGAGTAAAGGTATTTGACCGATTCATCGAAATTCATTATTTTTGACTTGAGTTCGAGTGTAAAAAAAACGAAATGAACAAGCAAGAAATCGCCGCGCGGCTGATCGAAAGCCACCGAAATTTCACCGACTGCATCGACGCTTTGAGCGAATCGGAATTTATGTTCGCGCCGGCCGGCAAATGGACCGCCGGGCAGCAACTCAAACACGTCGCGCGCAGCGTCGCGCCGCTCGCGAAGGCGCTGGCGCTGCCGAAATTCGTGCCGCATCTCTTGTTCGGCAAGGCGAAACGCCTTTCGACCGATTACGATTCCCTGGTCGAAAATTATCAGGGAAAACTCGCCGCGGGCGGCAAGGCGAGCGGCAAATACATTCCGCCGGAAATCGGTTTTGCGGAACGCGTCGATCTCAAAAACAAATTAACTTCGGACGTCGCGGACTTAACCGAAAGGATCGGTAAATTTTCCGAAACGCAGCTCGACGAATACGTGCTGCCGCACCCGCTTTTGGGCGACCTGACGATCCGCGAGATGCTTTATTTCACGATTTATCATGTCGGGCATCATCACCGGGCGACTTTGAAAAACCTGGGAAAATAAATGGAAAATTTACACCGGAAATCGGCGGTCGAGTTGTTGAATTTAATCGCTTCGAAACAGCTTTCGAGCCGCGAAGCGACCGAGCATTTCATCGACCGCATCGAACAGGTCAACCCGTCGCTCAACGCCGTCGTGCTGAAATTTTACGACGAAGCCCGAAAGAAAGCCGCCGGCGCGGATGCGGCGCTGGCGCGCGGCGAAACGCTCGGCAGGCTGCACGGTCTGCCGTTTACGATCAAGGAATGTTTCGATTACGTCGGTTCGCCCAGCACGCTCGGCGTTTTGGCTCGCAAAAACGACAAACCGGCGGCGAACGACGCCTACATCGAAGCGTTGATGAGCGAAGGCGGCATCGTGCTCGGCAAAACGAACGTTCCGCAGCTTTTGATTTTCATCGAAAGCGCGAACCGCGTTTACGGAAGAACCAATAATCCCGTCAACCCGGCGTTCACCTGCGGCGGTTCCTCGGGCGGCGAGGGCGCGATCGTCGGCGCGGGCGCGTCGCCGGTCGGCATCGGCTCGGACATCGGCGGCAGCGTCCGCTTTCCGGCGGCGTTTTGCGGCATCTGCTCGATCAAGCCGACGATGTGGCGGACGCCCGATTTGACGCGTTACGGCGCGACCGTGCTCGAAGGCCCGATCGGCTCGGTCGCGGGCGTGCTCGGGAATTTCGCCGCGGATCTGGATCTGTTTTTACGAATCATCGACGAACGCGCGGCGCAAACCCGAAAAGTCGAACCGCTCGGCGATTACCGGAAAGTCGATGTTTCGCGGCTGAAAATCGGCTATTACCTTTCGGACGGCATTTTCGAGCCGATGGCGGCGGTCAAACGCGGCGTGCTCGAAGCGGTCGAAAAGTTGAAATCGCGCGGCGCCGAAGTGACCGAATTCAGTCCGCCGAACCCGGCTCTCGCCGAAGAGATTTTCCTGCGCATTTTAACGACCGACGACGCCGCGCTTTTCACGCAAGTTTTGGAAGGCGAAAAGCCGATGCCGCAGCTCAGGAACATGTTCATGCTCGCGCAGGCGTCGCCCTTCAAACGCCGGGCATTACAGCGCGCCGCGCGGCTTTTCGGTCAGAAAAGCGTCACGCGCCTGATTCCGTATTTCGGCGGCAGGGGCGCCGAAAACCTGCGCGAATGGGCGAAGCGGCAGGCACAGTACCGCGCCGAGTTTCTCGCCGCGATGGACGCCGCGAATCTCGACGCGATCCTCAGCCCGGTCTGCGCGCTGCCCGCTTTTCTGCACGATTCGGTCGATAAAGTCGGTCTCGGCGGAACATACACGCTGCTTTACAACGTGCTCGGCTTTCCGGCCGGCGTCGCGCGCATTTCGAAAGTCAGAAAGGAAGAAGCGGTCGCGCGAAAATCAAGTTTCGATCTACTGGAATTTACCGCCGCGAAAACCGAAAGACGGGCGGAAGGCTTGCCCTTGTCGGTGCAGATCGCGGCGCGGCCGTGGCGCGAGGACGTCGTTCTCGCCTTGATCGAAGAGCTGCACAGCAGAGCTTTTTGAAAACTTATTGACCGTAAATTCAAATATTATTGAAATAAAACCGGAACGCGGAGTTTGCGGCCAAAACGGATTCACGCCGATTTATTTTAAGGTATAAAATCCGCGTCCCGTTGTTTTTTCAAACTATTTTTAGATAATTCTTAAACCAGTGTAATCAAACGGCGGTGGTAATTGATCTGTCCGAGGTGGTAGCTGAAATGCCCGAAAAGATGCACGAGCATAAAATCCATGCGGTCGATTTCGCCGCGGTTTTCGATCGGAAAATCTTTCTCGAAATCTGCGGGCGACAAATTGTTCAAGCCGATTCGGACGGCTTCGACGGTTTGGTCGATTCGCGCGCTCAATTCGTCGCGCGCGACGTTTTTCGATGAAAATTCAAGCTCCCTGTCTCTCACGTAGCCGGTTCCGCCGAGCGTCGCGCCGATGAATAGATTCAGATTGCCGAGCAGATGCAGACAGAGATTTCCGCCGGAATTCTTGATTTCGCCCGCGACTTTCCATAAATCTTCCTCGGATTCATAGAGATTTATTTCCTCGCGCAGCTTATTCAAGTCCCTTTCGAAAATTTCGACGAGCGTGTCTTTTAACATATTCTATTTCCCGTTAAGCTCATGATTCATCATAAAATCGAGCATCCGGACGATCGTCTGCCGCATTTCGCGGCGGTCGACGACCCGGTCGATCATGCCGTGTTCGAGAAGGAATTCCGAGCGCTGAAAGCCCTTCGGCAATTTCTGGCGGATCGTCTGTTCGATCACGCGCGGTCCGGCGAAACCGATCAGCGCTTTCGGTTCCGCGAGGTTAACGTCGCCGAGCATCGCGAAGCTCGCCGTCACGCCGCCCGTGGTCGGGTCGGTCAAAACGGAAATGAACGGCAGCCGCGCGTCGTGCAGGCGGGCGAGCGCGGCGGAGATTTTCGCCATCTGCATCAGACTGAACGTTCCTTCCTGCATGCGCGCCCCGCCCGAGGCGGCGAAGATGACGACCGCGCCGCGCGTTTCGAGCGCGCGCTCGATGAGCCGGGTGATTTTTTCGCCGACCGCCGAACCCATCGAGCCGCCGATAAACGCCATGTCCATCGCGCCGGCATAAGTCAGATGCCCGCCGACCGCCCCCTTGCCCGAAATGATCGCTTCCGGCAGACCGGAAGATTTTTTCGCCGATTCGATGCGTTCCTTGTAAGGCTTCGAATCGACGAATTCGAGCGGGTCGTTCGAAGTTACTTCTTCATCGAGTTTTTCGTACCTGCCCTCGTCGAACAGAGTGTCGAGCCGTTCGCGCGCGCCGAGCCGGAAATGATACGCGCAGTGCGTGCAGACCTGTAAGGATTCGATCAGCTCGCGCTTGTAAAGCGGATTTTCACATTCGGGACATTTGACGAAAATCCCTTCGGTGATCACCTTGCGTTCTTCGGTATTCGATAGCTCCTCGATTTTTGGTTTATTTCTGCGAAACCAGGACATATATTATTTTCGATTTTAATTTTGCGATTTTCGCTTTTGCAAGTCTCTAAGATTAACACAAGCAACCGGGAAACGCATTGAGCCGCCCCAAACGGCCCCGGCTGAAAACGGCACGAGCGGATGATCGCCGGTTGACGGTTAATTCAATCGACGATCATCCGCCGCGCCGGCGATCATCCGGGCCTTTATTTTTTTCTTATTTTAATACTTCCAGCATCTCGCCGTGGATCAAGCCGTTCGAAGCGACGATCGGCGGCGAATAAATGTTATATTTTTCGCCCGTGTAAAAAGTCACCTGCCCGCCGGCTTCTTCGATCAAAAGAAAACCCGCCGCGACGTCCCACGGGTTCAAGCCTTCTTCCCAAAAACCGTCGAACCGCCCGCAGGCGACGTACGCCATGTCGATCGCCGCCGAGCCGTCGCGCCGCACGCCGCGCGAGCGTCGCAGAAAATCGGTCAAATGCCGCGCGAAATCGGGTTTTTCTTTGAAGTTGTACGGGAATCCGGTCACGATCAGCGCTTCGCTGAGCGCTTCGGTTTCCGAGACGCGGAGCGGTTTGTTGTTGAGCGTCGCGCCCTTTCCCTTTTCGGCGGCGAAAAGCTCGTTGCGCGTCGGGTCGAACGTCACGCCGACGACGACATCGCCGTCGTGTTCGAGCGCCAGAGTCACGCAGAAACACGGGTAGCCGTGCGCGAAATTCGTCGTGCCGTCGAGCGGGTCGATGATCCATTTCCATTTGTTCGTGCCGTCGAGCAGCACCGCGTCGCCCGCTTCTTCGGCTAAAATCGCGTGTTTCGGGAAATAACTCCGGATGCGTTCGATGATGAGCTTTTCCGATGCGAGATCGGCTTCGGTGACGAGGTTGATGTCGCCTTTTTTCGAGACGTTTATTTTCCGCCCGTATTTTTCGAGCAGAATCTGACCGGCTTCGCGCGCGGTTTCGATTGCAAAATTCAGCATAAAACAGTGGTCGGTGGCCGGGGGTCGGTGGTCAGAGATGGATTTTTCTGTCCAACGACCGCTGACCGCTATCTAAAAAAGATATCGACGTAATCGGTCACGCCGTCGCACGGGTTGGTCATTTCGGCGAGCCGCCAGTATCTGCGCGTGCCGGTGATCTTGAACGTCATTTCGCCCTCGCGCGTGCACGGTTCGCCGCCGTTGATGTGACTGACCTGCGTGACGATGCGCCCGTCGAATTTGAAGTCTTTCGCGTTGATTTCGGTGATCGTGCCGTCGATTTTCACGAAATCGCCGCCTTTCCGGCTTTTTTGCTCGCCGCGCAGGTAAAAAACGCCGCCGCGCTGCGTCACCGTCGCCGTGCCGAAATAATCCCAGCTCACCCACTGCAGCGCGAGGCGGTGTCGGCCGAGCAGCATCGTTTTCGCCGGCGCGTGTTTGACGATCGTTTTCTGCGCGAACGCCGCCGCCGCCAAACCGCAAATTATCAATCCGGTTAAAATTAGTTTCTTAAACATAAATGAAACCTATTTGACGAATTTTCGCGAAAGGCGCAAAAATTCCTGAACCTGCGAATCCCAGAAAACCCAATCGTGTTTGCCGGGCAGTTCGCGAAATTCGTGCGGAATTTTCTTTTCCGCCAGCAGCCCGATGAAATCCCGATTTTCCTTGATCAGACCGTCTTCGGTGCCGCAGTCGACGTAAAAGAACGGCAGCGCGGCGACTTTTTCCGGCGCGAGCTCACGAACGATTTTGTAAATGTCGTTGTCCTTTCGCGTCAGACTGTCGTCCGCGCCGTAAACGCTCGCGATCGAATCGGTCAGGGCTTTCCAGCCGTTGCCGAGCGTCTGCACCGACCACGAAGCCGCGCCGAGCGCGCCGCTGAAAGACCCGACGACGACGAATTTTTCCGGGTATTTGAGACCGAATTTCAAGGAACCGTAGCCGCCCATCGACAGCCCGGCGATCATCCGGTGACCGCGGTCGGCGAGCGTGCGGAATTTGCCGTCGATTTCCGGAATCAGTTCCTGCACGATGTAGCTTTCGTATTTGTCGCGTTCGACGCTGCCGCTGTCCGTGTACCAGCCGTCATTGCCTTCGGGCGTGACGATGATGTAGTTGTAATTCGCCGCGTATTCCGTGAGCTTGGTTTTGTCGGTCCAGTTATCGTAATGTCCGGTCAGACCGTGCAAAAGGTAAAGCACCGGAAATCTTTCGGAGCGGCTGGCTTCGTAGTTTTTCGGCAATACCACGCGGTACGGCATTTCGCGCGCCATCAGCTTGCTGGCGAGTTTCAATTCCCGCGTCGAAACCGAAACGCGCGCGGCGGGCATCGCCTTGACGTCTGTTTTTTCGCTCCTGACGGCCTTCTGCGCCGAGGTTGAAACGGCCAGCGCCAAAAACAGAATCGAAAACGCGAAACTTTTCAGGTGCTTCATCTTTATTTCTCCGTTTAACCGAAAATTTTTCCCAACCAGCCGGCTTCGTCGCGGTGCGTGACCTGCGCGAGCTCGCCGGCGTCGAGCCAAACGCCGTGACATTTGTCGCACACGTCGATCAAGATGTTTTCGAAATTCGTTTCGTGCAGCGTGCCGTCGCATTTCGGGCACTGCATTTCGAGGCTTCGGGAATCTTCCGAAGAGATTTTCGCCTTCATTTTTTCGAGTAATTCCCGTTCCTTGTTGCGAAAATATTCGTTTTCCAATGCTCTTCCTCTATCGTCCAATTCAATCGGCATAAAATAATTGCTCTCCTTTTAATTGATAAATTTCGGGGTTTTAATATTTTTTCGTTTTGACCGCAAAAATACCGGGCGGTCGTCCGACCGTCTTTCAAAAATAAGATTCGAACCTTTTTCCGGCGGCGTTTTTTATCCGAACCAGCGCCCGAACCAACTGCCGCGGTGTTCCTCGTGATGCGCGATTTGTGCCAAATCGTTCGCATCGAGCCAGACGCCGTGGCAGTTGTCGCACACTTCGACCGAAATGTTTTCGAACAGCGATTCGACGAGTTTATCGCGGCATTTCGGACATTCGTGCGGCGAAGCCGCATTTTGTTCGGCAGCGAGCTTGTCCCGCAGTTTTTGGATCAGTCGTCTTTCCTGCCGCAGAAAATATTCGCCTTCAAGCGCGTGCGCGCGGTCTTCTAATGTGACTTGCGACATAAGAGTCTCCTTTTTGAAAGATATTCTCTTAAGTCAAAATTATAAATTCTGAAAGGTAAAAGGCAAAAGCGGAAAGCGGATAGTGAATGGCGAATGGTGAAAAACGGCTCGAATTATTAAACTTTAAACGCGCTAGCCCTCCGTTTTGTGAATCGAGCGGACGCGCTGGCGCGCTTTTTTCGCGCGGCGGATGGTGTTGCGTTTCTTCAGATTCGTTTCCGCCCAATCGGAAACCTGCCGCAGCGGGTGCCACTCGAAATCTTCGAGCGGCAGCACTTCGCTCGATGCGTCCTTTAATTTCAGCGTCCCGAAGGCGATCAAAAAAATCGCGGCGTTAAAGAGGAAGCCGACGAGCACGACGAGCCAGCCCGGCGCGAGCCCGACCGCCGCGCGCTGCATGAATATGTCGGTCGGCGTATAATTGGAGCCGGCGGTGATGATCGGCGACGGGTGAATATAGACTTTCAGCGTCCAGCTCAAGGCGAGCAGCACGAAAATCCACAGGTAATTGCTGCGCAGGCGGCGGCCGAGAGCTTCCCAAATGCTGATCGTGAAATGCGGCTTGATCAAATCCGCCGAAATATGATCCGCCCATTCCTTGTCGGGCGGAATCGTCCGGTGCGACAGCATCGGCGCGAAATACCCGGTTTCGAGCACGCGCACGCGGTTCGCCCAAACTTCGTAATAACGGTAGCGTCGCGCCTCCATAAAAAGAAAGATCGTGACGAGGATCGAGTTGATCGGAATCGCGAAATGCGGGTTGTCGGGCGACGAAAAAACGAACGAAAGCGTCGCGCCGGCGGTGATCACCGCCCAGTTCGTCGTCGCGTCGAGCCGCCCGCGCCAGACGTTCGAGCGCTGCACTTCGCCGCGGTAAAAATGCACCATCGCCGTGTTGAATTCCGAGGGCGAAAGCTTCTGCGCGATCGTGATCGGCGTCGTTTTCGGTTTCTGGCTGCGTGCTCTGACTTCTTCGGCGAGCGATTGAAAAGAGGCAGGTAAACGGCTGATATGGATGTCTTCGTCGGTCGTGAAATTATCAAACCGAACTTCGTCTTTCATAGTAGGTTTAAGAATAAATAAAAAAACTCGAACCCGCTTGTCGTGCCGGTTTAAATTTAAGCACTTTCGGGCGGGCGATGCAAGATTTTTAAAGATTTTGTGCGGCCCGGATTTTTATTTCGGTTTTGGAGGGGCTAGAATTCTGAAAAGCGAACCGGATTAAAAGTCCGCGCCGCATTTCGCGATGAACGAACAAGACGAATTTTGGATGCGCGAAGCGATCCGCGCCGCGCGCGAAGCCGGGTCATTCGAGGAAGTTCCGATCGGCGCCTGCCTGATCGACGCCCGTGGCGAACTGCTGGCGGTCGCGGGAAACCGGACGATCACCGTCAACGATCCGACCGCGCACGCCGAAATTCTCGCGCTGCGCGAAGCCGCCGCGCGGATCGACAATTACCGGCTCGTCGGCGCGACCGTCTATTCGACGATCGAGCCCTGCGCGATGTGCGCCGGCGCGCTCGTCAACGCGCGCGTCAAAAGGCTGGTTTACGGCGCGGCCGACGAGCGATTCGGCGCGGTGCGCACGCATTTCAATATTTGCGACAACGAATTGCTGAATCATCGAATCGAAGTCGTAACCGGCGTTCTGGCTGAAGAATGCCGCGCGCTGATGCAGGATTTTTTTCGAAAAAAGCGCGAGATTCAAAAATCTCGAAAGATTATGACGGAGTCGACTTGATATTTTTCGCGCAACTCCCTAAAATTGAAAATTCGCTCGTGCGGAGAGGTGCAAGAGTGGTTGAATTGGACAGTCTCGAAAATTGTTGTACCCTAACGGGTACCGTGGGTTCGAATCCCACCCTCTCCGCCATATCGATTTTAGATTTGCGGTTTTGGATTTTGGATTTTTCGAAGCGCGGATTTTAAATTACTTAAAATCCGCTTTCTATTTGAAAATTTTAGTTTTTAGAAGCATCTCGCGGAAAGGTGCAAGAGCGGTTGAATTGGCAGCATTGGAAATGCTGTGAACCTCAAAAGGGTTCCGTGGGTTCGAATCCCACCCTTTCCGCCATTTCGGATTTGGGATTTGCTGACGCGTTACGGATCGCGCGCTTTTCCAAAATGGTTTTTGATTCGAGAGTCGTTTTAGATTAAAAAAGAACGATACTAAGAAAGACCAATCTAAAATTTAAAATCCATTTTTTATGGCTTCAGGCTCCGCACAAGGTTTGAGTTGTGAACTCCGCTAGAGCTTGACGGCAGCAACGGTAGCAATTTCAGCTTGTGTTGCGGTTAAGTCTGAAGCCTCCAGTTTTAATCGATAAAGGTCAAAGAATATATTCTTTGACCTTTTGCCGTTTTTAATTGACTTTCGAAGGCGAACTATATTATAAAAATGAGCGTTCGTTCGTTTTTATGCCCAAACTGAGCCAGGAAGTCATCGCCGAAAAAAAATCGGTCATCGAATCCGCCGCGAAGGACTTGTTTATCAAACACGGCTTTCACGCGACGGCGATGCGCGACATCGCGCGGACGGCGGACGTTTCCATCGGCAATTTATATAATTATTACGCGACCAAAGAGCAGATTTTCGAATCGATCATCGGCAGTTACCTGCAAATCATCAACAGCCGCTTAAAGAACATTTTCGCCGAGATCGAAAACCCGCTCGAACCCGACGGTCTGCTGAAGCTCGGCGGTCTGGTCAAGGACATGATCGACCAGCATCAGGACTTCTGGCTGTTGATGTACATCGACGTGCTCGAGTTCGACAACCGGCATTTTCGCTTGATGTTCGACGGCTTGAGCGCGAAACTGCGCGTGCGTTTCGCCAATCAATTCAACGCCGCCAAAACAAAGGGTTTGGTGCGCGAGCGCATCGATCCGGCGGTCGCATACACCGCCGTTTACATGCAGTTTTTTAATTATTTTCTGGTCGAAAAGCTCTTCGGCGGCAATTCTCATTTCGGATTGAGCGACGAGGAAGCGATCAGCGCTTTGACCGACATCTTTTGTTTCGGAGTGATCGACCGTTCGGTCCGCCAAAATTAAGAAACGTTTTTTGTTTCTTTTAATTATTTAAATATCCAAAAACGTACGTTCGTTTTTATTGTCATCGTTTGAAACTTATTTATCGGAGGTTAGGATGATTCGGAGAGAAATTTTACTTTTTGTTTTGCTATTGATATTTGGTCTGACCAATCTGCTCGCGCAGGGCACGACCGGGCAGATGAGCGGCACGGTGACGGATCAGAACGGCGCCGTCGTTTCCGGCGCGAGCGTCAAAATCACGCAGCTCGATACGAACTCGACCCGCACCGGAACGTCGAACGAAGAAGGCGTCTATTCGTTTCAGCTCCTGCCGGTCGGCAGATACTCGGTCGAAGTGACCGCGCAGAACTTTCAAGCCTTCAGAGCCGAAGCGGTCGTCAACGTCACGCAGACGACCGTCGTCGACGTGCAGCTCGGCGTTTCCGGCGCGACCGCGACGGTCAACGTCGAAGCGCCGGTCGTGCAGATCGAGACCTCGCAGCAGGGACGCACGATCGAGGGCGAAACGATCCGCCAGTTGCCGCTCCCGACGCGCAATTTTCAGCAGCTGCTGACGCTGCAAGCCGGCGCGCAGGCGTCGGTCTCGAACACGACCGAGCTCGGGCGCGGCGATGCGACGATTTCCGTCAACGGTCAGCGCACGACGTCGAATTCGGTGCGCATCAACGGCGTCGACGCCAACTCGATCGGCACGAATTCGACTCCGAACATCGCGGTCCCGGCGACCGATTCGCTGCAGGAATTCGTCGTTCAAACCTCGCTTTACGACGCCTCGAACGGGCGCAACGCGGGCGGCAACGTCGAAGCGGTGACGCGCAGCGGCTCGAACGATTTTCGCGGCAACGTTTATTATTTCCTGCGCGACCGGAGCCTGACGGCGAACGATCCTTTTATCCAGGCGAGAGGTTTGGAGCGCCCCGAATTTAACCGCCAGCAGTACGGCGGCACTTTGGGCGGCAGAGTGATCCGCGATCGCGTTTTCTTTTTCGGTTCCTACCAGGGCACGCGCGAGCGCAACGGCTACTCGCTCGTCAATAGCCTGACCTCGCCGATCGTGCCGGCGGGCTTGACCGACACGAACCGCACCGCCGCCGGACTCGCCGCGGTTTTTAATACGCCGACCACGCCGCTCACCGCCGCGCAGATCAGCCCGGTTTCGCTGGCGATTTTGAACGCGCGCCTGCCGAACGGACAGTTCGCGATTCCCTCTTCGGGCGCTTCCGGGCTAGCGGCGCTGACCGCCGTGACTGTTCCCCAGTCGGGAGTTTCGCGTTTTAAGGAAAACCAGTTCAACGCCAACGGCGATTTTATTTTTACCGATAATCACAATTTATCGGCGAAGTTTTTCGTCGCCGACAATCCGACCTTCCAGGCGAATTATAATTTTGCGGGCCTGGGCAACGGCACTCAGCAATTGAGCGGCTTCGGCGGCGATTTGACCATCAAACAGAAGCTTTACTCGATCACCGACAACTACGTCATTTCCTCGAACGTCGTCAACCAGGCGCGCTTCGGTTTTAACCGCCTGCGCGTGACGAGCGTGCCGGAAGAACCGTTTACGGCGGCGCAGTTCGGCATCAATAATCCGCTCGGCTCCCTTTTTCCGGGCGCCCCGACGATTCAGCTCGCGGCGACCAACGCCCAATTTTTCTTCGGTTCAGCGCCGTTAGCCGACCAGTCCTCGCGCATCAACGGCTACAATTTCAACGACGTGCTTTCGGTCACGCGCGGCAATCACCGTCTGCGTTTCGGCGGCGAATACCGCTTTTCGCAGGTTAAGTTTTATTTCAACGCTTTTTCGCGCGGGCAGATCATTTACAGTTCATTCAACAACTTTCTGACCGGCACCGGCACTTCGCTGATCGGTTCGGGCGTGTTCGACCGTTATTACAAGGTGACGGACACCAACTTTTTCGTGCAGGACGACTGGAAGATCAACGACCGTCTGACCTTGAATTTAGGCTTGCGCTACGATTTATACGGCCTGCCGGTCGAAGATCAGGGACGGCTCGTCAATCTTTTGTTCGACCAGATCAAAATCGGCACGAACGCCGCTCCGGCGGGCGCGCCGAACGGTTTCGTGCAGGCGGAAGGCGGCTCTCTGGCGAACGTGCCGACGGTCGAGAAAACGCTCGTGCCGGTCGATAAAAACAACTTCGCGCCACGCATCGGTTTCGCGTTCCTGCTCGATGAAAAACGGAACATCGTGCTGCGCGGCGGTTACGGAATTTATTACGACCGCATTTCGACCCGTTTCGCCAACACGCAGCTTTTCAATTACCCGTATTTCGCGCTCGGCGTCGGATTGCCGGGACTTCTGCGCCCGCCCGCCGACCCGTTCGTTCCGCTGCCGGCGCCCTCGCAGTTCCCGATCGTGCCGAGCCTTCCGTCGCCGCTCGCGCCGCTCGCGCCGTTCGTCGGCGTGCCGGTCGCGGGCGTTTACGTCGATCCGGATCTGAGCACGCCTTACGTGCAGCAGTACAACATCGGCGTGCAGTGGGAAATTTGGAACAACTTCGTTTGGGATATCGGTTACGTCGGCAATAAGGGCACGCATCTTTTGCAGTTGATCAGTCCGAACCAGCCGATTTACAATCAGGCGACCAATTCTTTCGCGACGCCTTTTCCGAGCGTTTTTCCGAACGCGGTCATCTCCAATCTGAAGAACGCGACCGGCGGCGTTCAGCAGGTTTCGACGACTTCGGTTTCGAATTACAACTCCCTGCAAACGTCTTTGACGAAGCGCTTTTCGAACGGTCTGCAGTTTTTGGCCGCCTACACCTACGGCAAATCGATCGATTATTATTCGGGCGGCGCGGTCAACGAGATCGCCAACGTCTTCGGCGACCAGCGCGACTGGCGCAGGAATCGCGGACGCTCCGATTATAACCGCGAACATCGTTTCGTCGTGAGCGGCGTTTACGGGCTGCCGAAACGCAATTACGAATCGGGCTTCGCGAAAGCGATCCTGAACGACTGGCAGATCGCCGGCATCGCGGTTTTTCAGTCCGGTCTGCCGTTTTCGATCGTCGACAATCCGGGTAACGCGGTCATCCAGCGCGCGAATTTCAATCCGAATTTCTCGGGCGACCTTTATACTTCGGGCGACGTTTCCGAACGTTTGAACGGTTATTTCAACACGGCGGCGTTCGTTCGCTCGTGCCCGGTCGGCGCGCTCGTCGCCGGCGCGCTCGCCGCCTGCACGAACACCGGCGTCGGCACGGTCAACAACCCGCTTTTCGATCCGGCGAATCCGTTCGGCAACACGACGCGCAATTTTCTGACCGGGCCGGGACAGAAAAACGTCGACGTTTCGCTGATCAAATTCATTCCGTTCACCGAAAGAATTCGCGGCGAAATTCGCATCGAGGCGTTCAACGTCTTCAATTGGGTCAATTACGCGAATCCGAACAACAACGTGACGTTCGCGATTCCGTCGAATCCACAACTCTCGCCGTTCGGCAAGATCGACCGCGCCGCGACCGGTCCGCGCGTCGTTCAGCTCGGTTTCAAGTTGAATTTCTAAATTCGTCGGGCAAAATGACCTTCGACCTTTGTTTTTTTGATTTTTGAGACAAAACCCGTTCAAAAATCAAAGGGCGAAGGTCGAAGATTCAAAATCAATGAAATTATTTTACGAAACCCGCGGCGACGGAAAACCTTTGATCCTGATTCCCGGTTTCGCCAGCGGCGCGTGGACATGGTACCGGCAGACGGCGGCGTTTGCCGAAGATTTTCGGGTCGTCACGTTCGACCCGCGCGGCATCGGCGAATCGCGTTTCGCAGCGGCGGACGACGCGAAAAATCTTTCGCTGACGACTTTCGTGACCGACGTTTTGAATCTTTTGGACGAATTGAAAATCGAGCGGGCTAACGTTCTCGGCGCGAGCTTCGGCGGGTTCGTCGCGCAGGAGTTCGCGCTTCGCTTTCCCGAAAGATTGGACAAACTCGTGCTCGCCTGCACGAGCGCCGGCGGCGCGAATCACGTCAAACCGGACATTGAAATTCTGCGCTCGTTTACGCCCGATCCGAATTTGGCGGTCGGCGAGCGCATCCGGAAATTCATACGCCCGGCCTTTTCCGACGAATTCATTAAGGAACACGCGGAAGAGGTCGAAAAAGTCTGCCGTTTGCGCGAAACGAACGAAGTCGCCGAAGCCGTCTACGCCGCGCAGCTGCAAGCCGCTTTCACTTTTGACGCGGAGGACCGGCTGAGCCGGATCGAGCACGAAACGCTCGTCATATCCGGCGACCGCGACCGCGTCGTGCCGGCGCGGAACTCGTTTAATTTAGCCGAAAAGCTGCCGCGCGCGACCTTGAAAATAATCGAAAACGGCAGTCACATGCTGTTCGTCGAAAACGCCGCGGAATTTAATGAAATCGTTTCGCAATTCGTTCGCGGTTCGTAGTTCGTTGTCCGTCGCATTTTTTCTGACAACCGACCACCGACCGCCGGCCACTGTTTTATGAGAAATGCCAGAATCGTCGGAACCGGAGTTTCCGTTCCCGACAAAATTTTAACCAATGACGATTTGAGCCGAATGCTCGGCGAAGAGATCGGCGAATTCGTCGAAAAAAATCTCGGCATCCGCGAGCGGCGCGTGCTCGCCCCGGACGAAAGCGCCGCCGACATCGCGACCAGAGCGGCGGAAAACGCGCTTCGCAACGCCGGCGTCGCGGTGGAAGATTTGGATTTGATAATCCTTGCTTCCGACACCCCGGAATATCTTTCGCCCGGCACGTCGGTCGTCGTGCAGCACCGTTTGGGCGCGAAACGCGCCGGCACGTTCGATACGAATGCGGCGTGCGCCGGTTTCGTGACGGCGCTCGACGCGGCTTTCAAGTACGTCATCGCCGATCAGAATTACAAAAACGTGCTCGTCGTCGGCGTTTACGCGATGACGAAATTTCTCGACTGGACGGAAAAGAAAACCGCGACGATTTTCGCCGACGGCGCCGGCGCGATTCTTTTGCAGGCTGACGAATCCGGCGCGAGCGGCATTTTGACCTCGAAACTCGAAGCGATGGGCGAATACCACGATTACCTCGGCATTTTCGCGGGCGGCTCAAAAACGCCGATCACGCCGGAAGTGCTCGAAAACGGTTATTACAACAAGGTGCGTTTCGCGAAAAGAACGCCGCCGGAAATCAACTTCGAAGGTTGGCAGAAAATCGTCAAAGAACTTTTGGCGCGCGAAAACCTGACGCTCGACGACATTTCATTATTTTTATGGACGCAGGTCAATCTTTCGACGATCCGCGAGGTGATGGCGGCGCTCGGGCAATCGATGGATAAAACGCACACGATCATGGACAAATGGGGCTACACCGGCTCGGCGTGCATTCCGATGGTTCTGCACGACGCGATCGAGGCGGGAAAATTAAAACGCGGCGATCTGGTCGTGCTTTGCGCGTCGGGCGGCGGCATCAACATCGCGGCGATGATCTTTCGATACTAGCAACTGTTTGAAAAACCTCCTGCTTCGGCTCTGCGGCATTGCGCCTTTGCGGGCAAATAACTTTCCCGCAAAGGCGCAATGCCGCAGAGAAACCGCGAAGTCGTTTCGACCGGTTCGGTTTTTAGAGATGGCTTTAAGTAATTTCAAAAGGTAAATTACAATGAATTTCGTGTCCGTTCGTTTGTATTCGCGGCGAAAATAGATGAAATATCCAAACGTTTACAGCTTGTTTCGCGATCAAACCGCCCGATACCGCGCGGAAAATGTTTTCTACACGCGGAGCGGAGACGGTTGGCGCGCGCGGACGTGGCTTGATTTCGAAGAGCGGGTTCACGATTTCGCGTGCGCGCTGCTCGCGAAAGGCTTGACGAAAGGCGCGTCGGTCGCGATCTTGGCCGGCAACGTGCCCGAATGGACGATCGTCGACGTCGCGACCGTTTCGGCGGGCGGCGTCGGCGTCGGCATTTATCCGACCAGCTCGCCCGAACAGTGCGAATACATCGTCAATCACTCGGACGCGGAATTCGTTTTCGTCGATACGACGAAACAGCTCGAAAAGATTTTGAAAATCGACGAAAAGCTGTCAAAGGTCAAGGAAATAATCTGTCTCGACGAATTCAAAAGCGTTTTTAACGAATCGTTGATCGAAAACGTCGATTCCGCCGCCGATTCGAGTTTATGTTCGATCGGGAACGCCCGCATCATCGAGCATAAAGTTTCCGGATTTCGGGATTTCATCGAGACGGGCCGAAAAAATCGCACCGAATTTCTGCCGCGCGTCGAGGAAATCGGCTTTAACGCCGAACCGGAAGACATCGCGATCATGGTTTACACTTCCGGGACGACCGGCAACCCGAAAGGCGCGATGCTTTCGCACAAGTATATTTTGAATTCGGTCGAGTCGCTGCGCCGATCGGTGCCGATTTTTCACGACGACACGGCATTTTCGTATCTTCCCGGCTGCCACGTCGCCGAGCGCATCTCGGGCATTTATAACCGTTTGTATAACGGCGCGGCGGCGCATTTCGTCGACGATCTAACGAAGCTTTACGCTTACATGCTCGAAGTCAAGCCGACGGTTTTCGCTTCGCTGCCGAGATTTTTCGAGAAGATTTACGCGAAGACGGTCGCCGAATACGGCGCGGACGCGACCGAGCGGAATCTGAAAGAAGCGTTCGGCGGAAAAATTCGCCTGCTGACGAGCGGCGGCGCGCCTCTGCCGAACGAGATCGCCGACTTTTTCGCGCGCCGGAATCTTCCGATTCTGCAGGCGTACGGCTTGACGGAAAACATCTGCGTCGCCTTTAACACGCCTCAAAACCTAAAATTCGGCGCGGTCGGGCGGCCGATGCCGATGTGCGACGTTAAGATCGCGCCGGACGGCGAGATTCTCGTCAAAAGCCCGATGATGTTTTCCGGTTATTACAAGGAACCGGAAAAAACCGCCGCGATGTTCGACGCGGAAGGCTGGCTCAAAACCGGCGATCTCGGCGCGCTGGACGAAGACGGTTTCCTGAAAATTACGGGCCGCAAAAAGGAGATCATCATACTTTCGTCGGGCAAAAACGTCGCGCCCGCTTTGGTTGAAAATCTCGTTAAAGAAAATCATCTCGTCTCGCAGTGCTTTCTCGCGGGCGACGGCAAAAGCTACTGCGTCGCGCTGATCACATTGAATCAGGCGGAAGCCGAAATGTTCGCGCGGGAAAATAAAATCGAGTTTAAAGATTTCGCCGATTTAACGCGCCATCGGGCGATTTACGATGCGATAAACGCGACCATCGAAAAGGCGAACGCGCGCGTTTCGTCGAGCGAGCAGATCAAGAAATTCGTCATTTTGGAGCGCGATTTCTCGCTCGACGACGATGAAATTACGCCGACCCTGAAGGTCAAGCGAAACGTCGTCGGCAAAAAATTTTCTGTTGTGATTGAAAATCTCTACAAAATGTAGGGGCGGCGGCTCGTCCTCGCCCGCTCAAGCGGGCGGTAACGAGCCGCCGCCCCTACAATTCTTTAAAGGTTCGGAGAAATTTATGACTTTTTCAGGCAAAACTTTGGTTGGTTTATTTTTTATCGCGGTCTTCTGCCTTGCGGTTTCGGCGCAAACCGCGCCGCAGGAAAAAACGGCGACCGTTTTCGGCGCGAAGATTCGTTACCTCGAAGCGGGCGACGCGGCGAAACCGAAAGTCATCCTGCTGCACGGGCTCGGCGGCAGCGCCGAAAACTGGCAGAGCCCTTTGGGTTCGACCGTCACGGCGCTCGCCGCGAATTACCACGTTATCGCGCCCGATCAGGTCGGCTTCGGAAAATCCGACAAACCGCTTCTGAAATACCGCGTCGCGACGTTCGTCGATTTTCTCGACAAGTTCATGACGGAATTGAAGATCGAAAAAGCCTCGCTCGTCGGCAACTCGATGGGCGGCTGGGTCGCCGGCCTCGCCGCGATCAAATACCCGAACCGCGTCGAGAAGATCGTGCTCGCCGACGCCGCCGGCATCATTCCGGCAAACGTCAACCTGAGCGAAATCTACCAGCTCAACAATTCGACGCGCGACGAAATCCGCGCCAACATGAAACGGCTTTTCGCCAATCCGCTGCTGCAAAACAACGAGGGATTGGTCGACCAGTTCATGACCGCGCGCGTCGCGGCGAACGACGGTTACACGATCAATGCGCTGATCGATTCGATCGGGCGCCGCGAGGATTTTCTCAACGAACGCCTCGGCGAGATCAAAAAACCGACGCTCATCATCTGGGGCAGACAGGACGGGATCGTTCCCGTTTCGGACGCGAGCGTCTTCAACAAAGGCATCAACGGCTCGCAGCTCATCATCTTCGAAAACTGCGGGCACGCGCCGCAAATCGAAAAAGCGACTGATTTCAACCGCGAAGTCTTAAAATTTCTGGAAGCGAAATAAATAATTTATGCCCGACACGCCCGACGAAAAAACGGAATCCGGTTACGCGTGGTACGCGCTCGCGCTCTTGACGTTCGTTTACGTCCTGAATTTTCTCGATCGGCAGATCATCTACATCCTGTTTACGCCGATCCAGCAGGAAATGTCGTTCACCTACACGCAGCTCGCGCTGCTCGGCGGCACGTCGTTCGCGATTTTTTACACGCTGCTCGGCATTCCGTTCGGCTGGGTCGCCGACAAAACCTCGCGCGCGAAGCTGATCGCCTGCGGGCTGCTCGTCTGGAGCCTTTTTTCCGGCTTGACCGGTTTCGCGGACGGTTTCTGGACGCTTTTTTTATGCCGCGTGATGGTCGGCGTCGGCGAGGCGACGCTCGGCCCGGCGGCGATTTCCCTGCTCGCCGATTATTTTTCGCCCGGAAAACGCGCGACCGTGACCGGCATTTATTCGATGGGCATCGCGATCGGGGCGGGCATGGCGGCGTTTCTCGGCGGGTACTTGAGCCAGTTCGGCTGGCGCGAGGCGTTTTTCATCGTCGGTTTTCCGGGAATTTTCTTTGCCGCGCTGGTTTTCTTTTTGCGCGAGCCGGGCAGAAGAAAAACCGAAGCGCCCGCGCCGGAAAATCGAACGGCGGAAGCTTCCGCCAGCCCGAAGCAGGGCATTTCCTCGCTGCCGTTCGTGCTTTTGTGTCTCGGCTACGGTTTATTCGGACTCGCGACCAACAACATTTCGGTCTGGGGACCGACATATTTCAACCGCGTGTTTGAGGTGAAAATCCCCGTTTACGGTTATTACGCCGGAATCGCGACGTTGCTCGCGGGCGTTCCGGCGACGCTTTTCGGCGGCATGATCGCCGACTGGTTTCGCCGGAAATCGATCGGCGGGCGCATGTATTTCGGCGCGCTGCTGTCGATCGTTTCGGTGCCGTGCTGGCTCGTCGCGCTTTTTTCAAGGGATTTTTCGCTGATTCTGCCCGCCGGCATCGTGCTGCTTTTCGCCGGTCTCGCGTGGCTCGGCGCGGTCGCGGCGGACGCGACGGAAATCGCCGGCGCCGAAAAACGCGGCGTCGCCGTGGCGATTTATTTTTTCACCGTGAACATCGCCGCGTACGTCGTCGGCGTGAATCTGATCGGGAAAATAAACGACCATCTGAGCGCGGCGCAAAATCCCGCGATGATGCGCTACGCATTGCTCGTCTGCCCGGTCTGCTGTCTGCTCGGCGCGGTTTGTCTTTTCATCGGCGGAAAAGCGCGGCGCGCATAAAAAAACCTTCTGCGGAAAGAGCGCCCCGAAAGATCCTTCCGGCTCTTTTCGGCGCGCTCTTTCCGCATTGCCCCTCGCTCGATAAAAGTTACTGACTGCTCTTGATCGTAAAATCGACCGCTTTCGTAACGTTTCCGCGCACCCGGTAAAGATAAGTTCCGGGCGTTAAATTTTGCATGAAAATCTTTTTATCGTTCGCGGCGGCGAGCAGGTTGCCGTTCGCGTCGAGTAGCTCGAAAAAGATCTGCTGATTGCCTTTGTTCTGGTTGATCTGCGCGTCGAGCGTCGATTTTCTGACGCTGAACGCGATCGTGACCTGCCCTTCGCCGACATCCAAAGTGTCCGAATAACGTTCCTCGAATCTGCCGTTATCGGTCGGCGTCGCGGGCGGCGGTTCCGGCGTGGGCGTCGGCGTGACGGTCGGCGTCGGATTCGGGGTCGGCGTCACCGTCGGCGACGGACTCGGCGTTGGCGTGACCGTCGGGGTTGGGGTCGCGGTTGGCGTCGGCGTCGGGGTCGGCGGCGGATTCGTTGAATCCCCGTTGATTTTGAAATTCCCGCCGGTCGCCGAATCGGAATTCAGCAGCAGCCCGCCGGTCAGCGACGAGCCGACCAGAATCTGCGCCTCGGCTTTCGTGCCGGTCGAAACGGCTCCGAGCACGCTGCCGCCGACCGCCGCGTTTATTTTATCCAAGCCCAATTTGATTACGATTTGATTGCCGTTGATCGCGCCCGCATCGACCGCGCCGAGCGTTTCCTGGTTTTCCGTGCCGGTCGCGAGCGTCGTGATCCGCCCGTATTCGAAAGTGTTCGCCGTCTCGTCGACCGATGCGGTCACGAAAATCTGCGTCTGCCCGAAAGCGGAAGTTAAAGTCCAGCGCATATTCGGCGTTTTGACCGAGAGGTCGGCGACGGTCAGCGTGTAGACGATCTGGTTCGCCGCCGCGTCGTATCTGAATTTCGCTTCCGTGATGTCCTGCGCGGTCGTGCCGAGCTGATCGTTGCGCGCGTCCGTGATGGTCGGCGCGTTCGGGTCGTCGGTCGGGAAAAGATTCGCCGGATGCGGAACCGAGGACAAGGCGAGCGCGCGGCGCACGGCGTTGTGCGCGTCGACGTAGCCCGCGCCGACGACGCGTTCTTCATACGGCATCGGATTCGCCGTCTGCCGCAAAATCGTGACGACTTCGTCCGGCGTTAAAAGCGGGTTCGCCTCCATCATCAGAGCCACGACGCCGGAAACCTGCGGCGTCGAAAAGCTCGTGCCCTGCGACGTCGTGTAGTACGGCAGATAGGCGGGCGAAATCGTCGAAAGGTCGTTCGCGCCGACGAAGATCGGCAGCGTGCCGGCGATGTTCGTGACGCCCGGCGCTTTCGAGCGCGTCGATTTGATGTCGACGCCCGAACCGGTGATGTCGGGCCGCAGATTCGGGGCCGCGAGCGGGTCGGCGGGCTGACCGGGCGTGTCGGTGCCGGTGCCGTTGTCGTTGCCGCGCGACGAAAATTCGGCGGGCGTTCCCAAGCCCCGCTTTTCGCCCGCCGCGACCGAAATCACCCACGGCGCGACCGAGTAAGGGTTGATCATATCCGGCGCGTCGCCGTCGTTGCCGGCGGCGAAAACGACCGTGATGTTGCGGTCGTGCATCAGGCGCGTCGCCGTGTTGACCGGATCGTCCGGCGAATACGGCGCGTCGGCGAGCGTCGTGCCCCAGGAATTGTTGCAGACCCGGATATTGTATTGAAACTGATGCGCGAGCGCGTAATCCATCGCCTGCAGAATCGCGAACGTCGAAAGCCCGACGTCGTTGCCGGCGGTCAGACCGATCAGTTTCGCGCCTGGCGCGACGCCGCGGTAAAAGCCGCCCGAAGCCGCGCCGGTGCCGGCGGTCACGCCCGCGCCGAACGTGCCGTGCCCGCCCTCGACGTCCGAGATCGGCACGTTTTCGATCGGCAGCACCGGCAGGAAATCCGCCGGCAGATTGAGCGGGATTTCGGCGGTCGGGAAAAAGACGTTCTGCGCGACCGATTCGCCGAGTTTCAGATCGGGATGCGTCGCGTCGATGCCGGTGTCGATGTAGGCGATGCCGACGTTTTTGCCGGTCACCGGCAGCCCCTGATTCATCGCCGTCACGGTGAAATCGGCGAGCAAGGAATCGACGCCGATGAATTTTCGCGATTCGCTGTTGAGCGGCTTGAAAACGCGGTTCGCGTAAAGCGAACGAATGTTGCTTTTTTGTTTGAGCGCGTTGAACTGAGTTTTGGTGACGAGCGTGAAGACCATCGGCAGCTCGCTCGTTTTGTAGCCGCCCAAAATGCCGAGCGAGCGCAGCATCAGAAAATCGCCGCCGGTCGGCTTATTGTTGAAGGTGATGACGACCGGCGTCAAGGAAAGCGGCGCGAGATTGATTTTTTGGGTCAACAAAGCGTCGACCTTCGGCAGCGCCATCGAAACCAGCTGCGAACCTAAAATCAAAAATAAAACTGCCAAACCGTAAAATAATTTTTTCATATTTTTCGCTCCAAACCTCAAATATTTCCGTTGCGCTGACTATAAAGTTACACGGCGAGTCTTGAGATAATCTTGACGTAAACTTGAGAAACGAAGCGCCGTCCTCGAGGGCGACACGGTGTGCTCACCGGGCGAGGTCAAACCGATTCGAACTCCTTAAAATCGGAAGGGGAAAATGCGTTTAAGCGTTTCTCAAGCGCGACGCCGCCCGCGATGACGGCCTCCCGACAAAAAGGGCGAACCGTTCATGAACGGTTCGCCCTTTTTCCCCCTTACATGCGGTTGGTTTTAGTTAAGGATTTTCAGCGTGACGGTTTTCGTCAGCGGATTGACCGTGTAGCGAACGAGCTTCGAGAGAATGCCGTTTACTCCGCCGGTCGGTAAAGTCGTTCCGCCGCCGCTCGCCGCGCCGTTCGCGTTCGGCGAATTCGCCGGCAGGAACTGCTTGCAGGCGATCGAGAACGTCGACGGGCCGTTGGCGAAGCCCTTCACGCGCAGGATGTAGGTCGTGTTCGGCTGCACCGCCGCCGAGACTTTTTCCGCCGCGGTCGCGCCCGCCGATTCGGCGATCACGACGCCGTCGGTCGTGCGCAGTTCGAAATCCAGATCGACCGCCGTCGCCGAGCTCAACGCCGCTTCGAGGAACAGCGCGTCGGATTTGGTCGTCACCGGAACGTCTTGCCACGTAATGCCCTTGAAGGTCGGGTCGCCCCACGTCAGGCTCGCGCCCGAAGTGGCGGTCGGCTCGCCGAGGATGAGCGTGCCGGACTTGGTTTCGTTGAAGAACGAATACGAAACCGGAGCCGGCGGGTTGCTGGTGCCGTCGCCGCCCTGCGAGCCGGTTCCGACCGACGAGCCGGAATACGCCCGACCGTAAATGCGCGCGTCGAAGGTAAAGAGCTGCGCCAGCGGGTTGTTGAATTCGAGCCGTTTGGCGTTCGACGTCTGCCCCAACGCGAGCGTCTGGTTGTAGATGAACGCGTTCGAACCGCTGTCGGCGTTTCTGACCGTCACCGTCGGATTCGAGATGCCGACGATCTCCATCTGCAGCGGCGCGTACATCGTTTGATCGATTGACAGCGCGCCGCGCGCGTTCGTCAGCTTATTGTCGAAGGCGAACACTCCGTTCGCGAACGTCACGTTCGAGATCGCCGTGTCGATCTGCGCGGTCAGATCCTGTTTCTGCGTCGTCGGACGCGCCGCGCCGGAAAGTTCCGAAAATCCGACCTGCCCGGATTGATTGACGCCGATCGCGCGCACCACGTATTCGCTGTCGAAGAGATCGCTCAAGCCTTCCGGCGCGAAAACTTCGTGCACGGCGCCCTTATCTTCGTAGGAAACCTGATTGCCGTCGACGAAGGCGACGTGGCGGAAACCGGTCGTCGACGCGTCGCCGTCCGCGTATTCGCGTTTGCCGTTCGGTTCGCGGCGTCCCGCGTTGACGGTTTTGCGTTTCAAAATTTCATAGGAAACCGCTCCCGGAACGCTCTGCCAGCCGATTCGATTCGAGCGCGTCGAGGCCGGCATCACCGACACCTGCTGCGGGACGTTCGGCGCCGCCTGCTCGCCGACGAACGGCGTGACCTGCGTCGAGATCGTCGCCTTGCCGCCTGTCACCTCGACGGCGTTGACGCCGAGTTCATGCGCCGCGAAGATTTGTTCGATCATCGCGCGGTGCCTGCCGGGCGAATCCGGATCGGTAACGTCGGACGGATAAAGCATCTGGTCCGCGACGATCATCGCGTCGCGCGCTTTGACCATCGTGTCCGGCGCGGTCGTGCCGAGCACGTACATCGAGCCCAAAAAGTCGCGTTCGAAGATTTCCGTGCCCTTCGTGATCTGTTTCAGAGCCTGCCCGTCTTTCGGACGCGGACGCTTGTAGGTCGTGTTCTGCGGATACAAGCGATTGAACATTTCGCGAATGTCCCACATCGTCGACATGTAGATTTCGCCGTCGTAGTGTTCTTCGAAAACGTAGCCGGTGCCGTCGTTCAGCGTGCCGATGTCGGAATATTTCAGCGTCGAGCGCGCGCTGCGGATGTAAGCGACCGAATCCGGATCGCGTCCGCGGTCGCGGAAGCGCTGGCGGTATTTGTAGGAATTGACGACGTAATCGCCCAAAGAAGGGTTGTCGGTGATCGTGAAAGCCCACATGTCGGCTTGCCCCTCGTTGAGCGCGCCGCCTTCGTCGCCTTCGAGTCCGGCGATCGGCGACGTGATCGCGTGCATGCCTTCGTGGTACGGCACCGTGCCTTCGAGCGCGAGGTCGTTGAGCAGATAGCCGTGACCGTAAAACGTCGGGTTCACGACGACCGGCGATTTCGTGCCGCTCAGGCTTTCGATCAGGCTCGTCACGTTAAGCGCGAACGCGTTGTCTAAACCGAGCACTTTCTGCGCCAGGTCCGGATCGGCCGGGTCGGGCACCGTGCCGCCGGCGATGTCGAGCGCCAGATAGATGTTCGGCATGTGTACGGTCGCCGGCAGGGGAATCGTTTTGTTCGGGTAATCGTCCGGAAAACTGCCCTGCGCGCCGAAGGTCGAGCCGTCGCCCGCGACGTGCAGGTAATCGACGTATTCGAGCAGATACGTGACGAAGAAAAACGCGTTGATTTCGTCCTGGTGTTCCGCCGGTTCGGCGAACTGGTCCTGTTCGTTCGTGCGCGCTTCGAGTCCGGTCGGGTTATTCTGGCGGAAATGCCAGGTGCCGAGCGCGGCTTGCCCGAACGGCTGCTTGGTCAGCAGCGCGTTATTGACGATCGTGTGATCGCCGGTCAGCGTGCCGAGCAATCCGGTGACGCGGTTCGTCGGGTGGAACGAACGGAGCGTGACGCGTTCCTGACCGCACGGCGTGCCGTTGCAGTCCGAGATGATGCCCTGATCCTTCAGTTCCGGCGTGATCGCCGGGTATTTCGGGTAAATGTCGGCGGTTTCCGCGCCGGGCGCGGTCTGGAAATTAACGAAATCCTTGCGCTCGACGATTTCGCCGGAATGCGCGTCGACCGAAACGACGTAGAGACCGAACGGGTTGAGCGAAAATTTCGGCACTTTCCAGACGAGCCGGTAGCCGTCGGGCGTCGGGTAGATGCCGAGCTGCGGCGCGAGATTGTCGACCGCCGCGGCCTGTTCCGTCAGATTTTGATAAGCGGTTTGCAGGAGATTCGTGACGTAACTCGGAAGATTGAGGTTGAAGCGGTTCAGATCCGCGAGCGCCGCGCCTTTCGCCTGCTCGGCGCTCAAAGTCGGGTTCGTATTGACCGAAACGTCGCGAAAATGCGGCCCCGACGCCATGATCACCTGGTTGTTGGCGTTCAGGACGAGGCCGACGCCGCCGTCTTTGACCGGAATGCCGTTAAAGGTCTGCTGAAAACGGATCAAATGTCCGCCGAGCGCCTGCTTATGGCTGAAAAGACGCAGGTTATTGACGTCCGCGATGCCGAAAAGCGCGGCGTTCTGCGCTAAAAACGCGCGTCCGGCTTCTTCGGGCGTGCCCGGAAACGGCGCGGAGGCGAAATCGTAAACGACGTCGGGCGAGCCGCCGAATTCGTTCCAGCGAACGGTCAGTTCGGTCGCGTTCGCCGCCGATTTCAGCGAGTTGAGCGCCGCGAGCTGCGCGCCGGTCGCCTGCCGGAGATTCCGCAGACTGCGCGATAAATTCAAATCGAAATTCGGCGCGCTGCGTTGATAAAGGTTCGAAAGCGGACGCTTGTTCGCGGCGGCGCTCGTCGCGGCGCTCGCTTTTTCAAACGGCACGATGATGCCGGCCATGACGATCGCCCAAACCGCGAAAACGATCGCCAGTCTCTTCAAAATATCTTTTTTGGATTCTTTTAACTTACTGTTCATTTCCCTTCTCCTGTCGAATTACTGTTAAGAAAACTTATGGTTCGATAATAAACGGCGGTGCTTGAAGAAAACTTGACGCCTGCGTTTCGGCACTTGAGCCCGACTTGAGAAAGCAAAAAGATGCGAAAGGCACGCGCTGCCCTCCGCATCTTTTCTATCGCTTAAAGTCCCCTCAGAATTAAGCGAAGCCGTCGTCTCGCTCGGGCGATTTTCGCCGGAAACGAGAATTTCATCATCAACCGCCGGTCGTAAACAGCTCGTTAAACTTCAGCAGCTTGCCGGCGAGCGCCGCCCGCGTCAGTTTCGCCGACGGTTCGAACCGCGGTCCCGGCAGCGTCTGGTATTGTCCCGGGCCGATTTGAATGACCTCTGCCGGGTAAGCCTCGAACATGCCGCTGCCGACGGCGATCTGCACGTAACCGCGCAGCGCGCCCGGAATCTGCGCGTTGTCGGAAAGCACCGCGCCGTTATAGGTGACGTTCGTGTTCGCCAGACCGCGCGCTTCGGCGTCGCGCCCGAGCGCCTTGACGAACGCGATCGCCGCGTCGAGCCGCGTCACCGAGTCGTTCGGATTGAACAGCGACCCGGACGAAGTCAATAAGCCGGTCGGCGCGAAATTGTAATCGCGCAGCGTCGGGCCTTTGGCCGTTACGGCTTCGGCGATGCGCGCGAGATCGCCGGACACGTCCGCGAATTTCGGATTCGCGCCGAGCGTCTGGCGAACCGGCGCGTTGAGCGCGAAACTTTGCGCCAGATCGGCGCGCGTGACGAGTTTTTCAGGGTAGAATTTCCCGTCGGCGAAGGTATCGATCAGACGATTCTTGAGCGCGGCTTCGATTTCCGCCTGCCGCGCGTGTCCCTCGATGTCGGAGATTTGCGGCAGGATGTATCTGACCTGTTTGATCGCCCCGTCGACCGGTCCGGGCGCGGCGAGCTGCGTCGGCGCGGAAACCTGCGGGACGGCATTCAGGCTTCGCGCGCCGCGCACTTCGAGCGTCCACGTTCCGGCCGGCGGATTGGCGACGGAAAGCTCGCGCCGGTCGCTGCCGATCACCGGAAAATCGATCGCCGTCGAATAAGTCGTGACGCCGTCGGGCGCGGTCAGACGGATTCCGACCAGATTGCCCGTGCCGGCGGCGAGCGCGGTGTCGACCGTCGCGGTCACTTCGAGCGCGTTCATGCCCGGCTCGACCGTAAACGCGGTCGCGTTCTGCGAGGCCGCGCCGGAAACCGCCGGGTTGAAATCGATATGGAAATTCTGCGCCGCCGGTCGTTCTTCGCCGAACACGGTGTTGAACGAGACTTCCTGCAGGTTCTTGTAGGCCTTCGCGCGGTTGTAGACCTTATCGACCGCCGCGTGCGCGTTGATGTAGCCCGCGCCGACCTCGTAATCCTCGTAACCCGGCATTCTCGTCGCCGTGTCGGTCAGAATCTGCTTGATTTCGTCCGGCGTCAGGGTCGGATCGGCGTCGAGCATCAGCGCCGCGACGCCGGCGGCGAACGGCGTCGCCATCGACGTGCCGGAAATCTGCGTGTAAAACGGAATCATGCCGACCGGAATTTCCGTGTCGTTCGTCAGACCGCTCGATGCGCCGAAATTGCCCGCCGCGCGCACCGAAACGATGTCGGTCGTAAAGCCGTACCGCGTCAGGCTGCTTTCGAAATAACGACCGTTGCCGGGCGCGGTCAGCGTCGGCGCGTCGTTGTCGTTGAGCGGGTCGTCGTCGGCGAGCCGTTCGGCGCGCGGCGTGCCGCGCGATGAAAAGTCCGCGAGCATGCCGTCTTTCGTCCCGGCGGCGACGCCGATCACGAACGGCGCCTGCGCATACGGGCTCAAAGTGTCTTTCGCCGCGCCGTCGTTGCCGCCCGCGAAGAAAACGCTGATGTTGCGCTCATAAGCCTGCTTGGCGGCGATCATGAACGGATGTTCCGGATTATATTCGCCGCCGCCGATCGGTCCGTAAGAATTGGTGATAATGCGGATTTTATACTGTTCCTGGTGCGATAAAGCGTATTCCCAGCCGGCGAGCGCGTCGAGCACGAGAATGACCGCGCCGCCGCCCGAACCGACGATCTTGACGCCCGGCGCGACGCCGCCGTAATTGCCGCCCGAACGCGAGCCGAGTCCGCCGACGATGCCCGCGCAGTGCGTGCCGTGCCCGACCGTGTCGGTGTTCGGGATATTTTCGAGCGACAGCGACGGCGTGAAACCGTTCAGCGCAACGCCGCCGACCGTGATGCCGGTGTTGCCCGTATCGGTCGAAACGACGCGCTGAGTGTTCTGGATGACTTTCGCGCCGAGCGGCAGATCGGGGTGCGTCGCGTCGATGCCCGAATCGATCACGAACACCGAAAAATCGCCCGCGCCGGAAACGGGCAGCCCGCCGTTGCGCAGCGTAAACGCGGCTTCCGTGCGCAGTTTGTCGACGCCGGCCACCATCCGCGCCTGGTTCATGTAATAAACCTGCCGGTCGTTCGACCAGATCGATTTGACCGCCGGATTGTTCGATAAGGCGCGAATCTGCCCGGCGGTTAAAACCGCGCCGACCATGCCGAGCTTCTGGAACGTGACGCCCTTTGTAATTCCCAAATTCCGCAGCAGACTCAAATGCGTGTCCGCGAGCCCGTTCGGCGTGTTAAAGCTGATGACCACCACGCCGACCGGCGCATCATCGAGCAAATTGACGATTTGCCTTTGCAAAGTCTGGCTCAGCGTCGCCGCCGGCGTCTGCGCCGCGAAAAGGCCGGCCGCGACGGCGAATGCGAAAAATAAACTAAAAATTTTTTGATAAAACAGATTTTTTCTCATCGTCCAACTCCCGTTCAAAAATTCAGAAATATGTGTGTTTTTGTAACTGGAGTCAGACTAAACGACGCGGTTTGAGAAATACTTGAAATGCGCGGGCGAAGGCGACTTGAGGCGGACTTGAAAAAAAAGGTACGGGAACCCCTTCATTTTCCCGTACCTTACATTGCTTAACTTTACTTAAAATTAAGTTAAGCGATTTCTATGAACCCTGATTTATCCGGTTTGTTTTTTGCAAACTTAAGACGGTCTCAGAATATAAAAAAAGACTTGAGGAAAACTTGAGATTTTTAACAGTGGTCGGTGGTCGGTGGTCAGAAAAGAGATTTACTGACCACCGACCACTTACTTTGTCAGTTAGAGATTTACTGACCACCGATCACGGACGACCGACCACTTACTTTGTCAGTTCTTGAAAAATCTTGCGGGTTTCCGGCGCGGGCGCGACGCCGAGTTCGCTTTTGAGAAGATTTTGGAGCGTTTCGAATTGTTCGACGACCGACGAACGTTTGCCCTGCGCGGCGTAAACCTTCATCATCAGGCGATGCGCGTCCTCGCGAAACGGATCGCTTTTCAGGATCTCGCCGGCGAACTTCAGGGCCGTCGACCAGCTTTTATCGCTGAAGGCGAGCTTGGCGAGCGCGTTCAGCACGCGCGCGCGCTGTTCGGCGAAAAAGTTGCGGCGTTCTTCCGCCCAGGCTTCGTAAACGCCGGCCATGTATTCGCCGCGGTAGAGTTCGTCGGCGCGTTCCAGATGGGCGCGGAAAAGTTCCGCGTCCTTTTCGCGTTTCGCCTTTTCGGCGTCGGCGATCGCCGCTTCGAACTCCTCCGTATCGATCGCGTAGGAAAGCTCGGGGTTGAGCTGGTACGCGCCGTCGCGGAAAACGAGAAAATTCTGCTTGAACGGCTGATTCGAGTTCAAAGCTTTGCGGATGTGCGAAATCGTCGGGTGGAAATTCTTCTCGATCGCCGCCGGATCTTCGTCCGACCAGAAGGCGTCGATCAAAACTTCCTTGTCGACGCGGCGGTGCCGGCTCGTCGCGATGTAGCAGAAAATGTCGCGGGCGCGTTTCGTCGTCCAGGCGTCCGCCGCGAACGGCTTCGATTTATCGCGGTAAATTTCGACGAAGCCGAAGGTTCTGATCGTCAGGTCGGTGATCGCCGTGACGCGCGGCTCGTAAGAAGTGTGAATGTCCTGCGCTTTCGCGTCGACGGCGTCGGCGACCCGCTCGCGGCTCATCTCGCGCAGATCGACCGGCAGTTTTTCGACGACCTCCTCGTCGGCGAAAAGCCGCGGATGACGGCTGATCTCGCCGCGCAGCCAGTGCTCGTAATCGAAGCGCGCCGTCAAATCCAGAGCCCGCTGCAGCGGCGCGAGCATTTCGCGGCGTTTTTCGCCGGCGAAAAACGCTTCGGCGAGCAACAGCGACGCGTTCGCTTCGTCGTAGTTCAAGTTCTGCTCGTGAAAAAAATCGGCGAGCGCCTTTATTTCCTCCGCCAAACCGTCCGCTTCGCCCTGCGCGAGGCGCACGCGGCACAGTTCGAGCCGCGCCGTCTGCACGCCGATTTCGTTGTGCAGCTTCTCACGCTTTTCGACCAGGTTTTCGAGCAGACTGCGCGCCTTCACGAGATCGCCGCGCAAACGGTAAAATTTGGCGCGTTCCTCGTCGAGCTCGCGCGTCGCGAGATTGACGTGCGCCTCGTCGAACGATTTCGTCGCGCGCTCGTAATATTCGGCGGCGTGCGTCCAGTCTTTTTTATCGCGGTAGAAATTGCCGTACGCCTCGAAAATTTCGCCGCGCAGCGACTTTAAATTGTAAAGCTGGCACAGTTCGAGCGAGCGCGTCAGATGTTTTTCCGTTTCCTCGAACTCGCCGCGGTAGAGATGCAGCCGCGCGACGTTCAAATGTCCGATCGCTTCCTGCGGCAGCGGCTTGTCGCGATCGCCGTCGTGAAAGATGCGCTTGAACCAGCGCAGCGCCTCGCCGAAATCGCCGCGAAACCCCGCCGGGAGCGCGAGATTATGCGTGATCAGGCGGATGTACTGCTCGTTCGATTGTTTTTCGGCGAGCTCCAGCGCAAAGCGAAACTGCTGTTCGGCTTGCGCCCACGCGCCCTGCGCGATCCAGCAGAGCCCGCGCGTGTTGGCGCATTTCAAAAACGTCTCGGAGTTTTCGTCGACCAGGCTTTCGGCTTTTTCGAGGTATTCGAACGCCGCCGAATTGTCGCCGCGCCGCCGCGCGAGGCTCGCCAGCGAATGCAGCGCCTCGGCTTCGCCGGTCCTGTCGCCTCCGGCGGCGAGCAGTTTGACGGCGCGGTTCAAAAGCTTCGTGGATTTTTCCGATTCGCCGCGCAGCCGCGCGATTTCAGCGTTATGCAGCAGCGCGCGCGGGAATTTTTCGAGCGCCGCGAGCGGGATTTTTTCGATGAAGTTTTCGAGCGTGAACCCGGCGCCGGCGGCGATCCATTCGACGCCCTTTTCGGCGACGATCTGCGCCGCCCTTTCGAAATTCTCGGCTTCGAGCAGAAACGGCAGCGCCTTTTCCCATTGATTTTCGCGCAAGTAAAATTCGGCGATGCGGTTTTTTTCCGCTTCGAGCGCGGCGCGCCCGATTTCCGAGCGCAGGCGGCGCTGCAGAAAATCGCGAAAAAGCGGGTGCAGACGATAAACTTCGCTCGTTTTTTTATCGCCGGCGACCGTTAGAAAAACGTTTTTCTGCACGAGTTCCGGCAGCACGGCGGAGCAGCGATACTGCGGGAACAATCGGCTGCATTCGTCGAGCGGCAGCGATTCGAGCAGCGACAGGTAAAGCAGCAGATTTTGGATTTCTTCCGTTTCGTGCGAGAAAACCTCCTCGGCGAAATAATCGAAAATATCCTTTTCCGATTGATTGAGCATTTCGCGCAGATCGAGCGCCGGGCGTTCCGAATGGGCGTAGATTTCCTGCTCGGCGACCTGCCGGACGAGCTGCAGGGCGGTGATCCAGCCGTGCGTGCGGGCGCGGTACTCGGCGATTTCCGAATCCTTCAGTTCGACGTTCAAGGTTTTGCGGAACAATTCGCGCACTTCGTCGTCGGTAAACAAAAGGTCGTCGCGCGTGATGACGAGCGCCGCCGACTGCGTGCGCCGCCGCATGATCGCGAGCGGCGGCAGGTCGCGCGTCGTGATGATCAGGTGAATCATGTCGGACGAATACTGCAAAAGCCGGTCGACGAGTTTATGGACGATCGTTTCGCGCCCGATGTGATGATAATCGTCCAAAACCAGAAAAAACGGCTGTTCGATGTTTTCGAGCACCTCGTTCAAAAGCAGATCGACGGCGCGTTCGGGAAAACGGAGCAGCTCGTCGTTTGCTTCCTGCAGGTACGGCAGTATCGTTTCGCCGAAACCGGGCGCGAAATTTTTGATGCCGTGCGCGATGTAGCCGAGGAAAACGAACGGGTCGGCGTCGGTGTAATCGAGCTGGTACCAGACGGATTGCCGCGATTGATGCCGGAGGAAATCGGCGATCAGAGTCGTTTTGCCGCAGCCGGCGTCGGCCGCGACGAGCGTGATCGTCGAATTGAGGTTCGCCTGCAGCTTTTCGGTCAGGCGCGGGCGCGGCAGTATTTCGGACACCGCCCGCGGCGGAAGAAGTTTTGTCCGCAGAAAAAAATTCGGTCTTGACATTGATTCGGTTTAGAGGTTTTTCTCCAGACGAATTATGTCACAACCGGCGCCGGTTTGTGAACCGGCTTTCAGACCGTTTCGATAAATTGCTTGAGACGCGAAATGCGGCCGTAGGATTTTTTATGCGCTTTCGCGGCTTTTTCCTCATCGAGCCCGTGCTTGGCGAAAAGCTCGGTCGTTTCCTGGGCGTTGAAGGCGAGCAATTTTTCGTCGATCATGCCGAGCACCTGTTTCGAACGGACGCGCCAGAGCGGCTGCGGCGGTTTCGTGCGCGAGAGCAGCACGAGATGCTGCGTCGGCGCGAACGTGTAGAGCAGGCTGACGAAGAATTCCGCGAACCACTCGGCGTCGAAAATGTTATGAATATCGTCGAGCACGATCAGCAGCGGCGCGCCGGATTTCGCGCTGACGCGTTCGAACAGGCGTTCGACGAATACGATCACTTCCCGCGCCGCGTCTTTCAATTCCTCGAAATCCTCGCCGAAAATTTCCGCGAAATACCGCGCGAACAAATTCCAGTCGGTTTCCGCCGTGTCGATCTGATACCAGGCGACGCGCTCGTAACCGGCGGCGAATTCGGCGGCGAGCGCGCTTTTTCCGGTTTCGGCGCGCCCCGTGACGAGCGTCGCGCCGATCTGCGACGACGACTTTTTCAGCAGTTCGATCAGCCGCGGGCGCGAGATATGGCTCGAAAACGTCGGGATTCGCATTTTGTCGGCGAAAAGGTGAATCCGTTCGCTCGGACGGGGCGAATAACTCGAAACGGAAGAGCCGATTTCAAAACTTTGTGCGGTTTCCGCGTAATCGAGATTTTCGTGGAATGATAGTGTCATCGCCATAGCAATTTTACTTTATAACTAAAAACTTGAGGAAAACTTGAATTTATAAAAATTTTGAATCCGATTCTCAAGTTTTTCTCAAGTTTCATTATATAAAGTGTGAACTATCGCGGCTTCGAAAGATGTTTGGCTTGTTTGAATGCTCTCCCCGAAACGTTTACGGTTTCCGGCAAGCAGCGAATTCGAGCGGCGCTCGGTTTTTCAGCTTGTTTTTTTCGAAGCGGTTGATGATTGATTTTGAAAAAAGGTTAGTGCGGAGCGTGGGTTTCGGCGCTCGGTCATCGGCCGGCTATCTTGTAACAAAATCGGTTTTCCATACAAATAGCCGAGCCTGTCGGAAATGGCGGATCGCCGAACGCGCTTCGCGCTAATGCGTTTTTAAGGTATATTATTTGCCGGTCAACTTGACGAGCAACTAATTTTTTAACCAAAAACCTCCCAATTTGCTTGCTTTTGATACACAATACAGATTTTGCCTGTAATTTTTTTTTACAAAACTGCGTCAAATGAAAAGTCGGAAAACAATTTTTAAAACAATCTGCTGGCTGGTACTGGTTGTTTTCGCCTTTAATTCGGCGCACGCCGGCATCAGCATCGTCAAATCGAACGGCATCACGTTGACCGGCGCGGACGGCATCACGTTGACCGGCGCGGACGGCATCACGCTGACGGGCGCCGACGGCTTTCTCAGCTACCGGTCAAACGGCATCACTTTGACCGGCGCCGACGGTATTCCTTTGGTTCTGCCGAACGGCATCACCTTGACGGGCGCGGACGGCGGCGCTTACACCGGAACCAACGGCATCACTTTGACGGGCGCCGACGGCATCACTTTAACCGGCGCGGACGGCATCACCTTGACCGGCGCGGACGGCATCACTTTGACCGGCGCGGACGGCACGACCTATCGCGCCGATTCGATCGTCGCGCGCCGACCGGACGGCATTACGTTGACCGGCGTCGACGGCATCACTTTGACGGGCGCCGACGGCATCACGCTGACGGGCGCGGACGGCATCACCTTAACCGGCGCGGACGGCATCACACTGACGGGCGCGGACGGCATCACTTTGACCGGCGCCGATTCGATTATCGGCTACACGCTTAACGGCGTTGCGTTTTCGCTGCTCGAACCGAACGGCATCACTTTAACCGGCGCGGACGGCATCACCTTAACCGGCGCGGACGGTATCACCTTAACCGGCGCGGACGGCATCACCTTAACCGGCGCCGATCAACAGGCGCAAAATCTTTTAAGCGGCCTTCAGAGCGTCGATCCCGAGCTGGCGCTGAAATTAAACGAATTGACCGACGACAGCAACGTCAACGCCGTCCTGGTTTTTCATCGATACCCGACGGCGGACGATCTGACGCAGCTCAAGCAGATCGGCATTTTCAACGGCACGATCTTTCGGGTGTTGCCGATGATCGTCGTCACGGCGACGCGGCGCCAATTGATCGAAGCGTCGCATCTGCCGAACGTCCGCTCGATCTACGGCAACCGGACGCTGACTTTCAATTCCGACCCTTATTTTAATAAAACCGCGGTTCAGCAGATCGCCGCCGACGCCGATCTGAAAACGAGCAATGCCGGCTTTCCGGTATCGGGCAAAAACGTCACGGTCGCCGTTCTCGACACGGGCGTCAACGCCCTGCATCCCGATCTCGCCGGCAAGGTCGTGCAAAACGTCAAGCTGCTCGATCTGCAGAGCGCGGCGGTCGGCTTCATGAATCCGCTTCCGCTCGAAAATCTTCCGAACACCGATTTGATCAGCGGGCACGGCACTTTCGTCGCGGGCGTCATCGCCGGCAGCGGCGCGGGCTCCGGCGGCAAATACAACGGCGTCGCGCCGGGGGCGAACATCCTCGGCTTGGGCGCCGGAGACATCAATCTGTTCCACGTCCTTTCTGGTTTCGATTACCTGCTCGAAAAGGGCGCGGCCTACAACACGCGCGTCGTCAACTGCAGCTTTTCTGCGAACACGCTTTACGACGAAAACGATCCGGTCAACGTCGCGACGAAAATGCTGGCCGACCGCAATATCAGCGTCGTTTTTTCGGCGGGAAATACGGGCGCCGGCAACGGCACGCTCAATCCGTACGCCGCCGCGCCGTGGGTCGTCAGCGTCGGCGCGACCGATGAAAAAGGCAATCTGGCCGGTTTTTCGTCGCGCGGCATCTTCGGCAACGCGACGCAGAATCCGTCGATCGTCGCGCCGGGCGTCAACATCGTCGGACCGCGCGCGCTCGCGACGCAGACCGGAACACTGGGCGTCGTCGGCGCGGACTTGCAGAGATTGAATCTGCTGGAACTGCCCTTTTACACGACCGCGAGCGGCACGAGTTTTTCGGCGCCGCAGGTCGCCGGCACGATCGCCATGATGCTCGAAGCGAACCCGAATTTAACGCCGAAACAGATCAAAGACATTCTGCAGCGCTCGGCGACGCCGCTTCCCGCCAATTACCGCCACGAAGTCGGGGCCGGCATGCTGAACGCCTACGCGGCGGTGCTCGAATCGGCTTTTCCGAGGCGCCGCACCGGGCTTTTCCGGTCGGTACTCGACAGTAAAGCGGTCGATTTCTCGACTTCGATCGTCAAAGCGTTCAATCAGACGGTCGTGCCCGGCACGGTTTCGAAGACGGATTTTACTTTGCCGGAAAACACGGTGCAGGCCTCGGTGACGGTCGGTTGGGGCTTCAGCGTCAACGATTTGGGTTTGAAGGTCGTCGGTTCCGGCGGTCAGGTGCAGGGCGTTTCGAACAATCTCAATCTGACGGGTTTGACCGGCAGACGCGAAAAGGTCAACCTTTACAATCCGCCGGGACAGAATTTTCAGATGCAGGTTTCGCATACCGGAAACGTCGGCACCGCGCAGAATTATTTCGGTCTCGTGGAGATTTCCCAAATCGACTATTCGCGCATCAACGATCTCGGTTTTCTGCCGCTCGACGCGCGCGATTCGATTTTCGAATCGATCCGAACCTTCGTCATGCTGCCGAAGGGCAGGGTCTTTCACCCGAATTCGCCGGTCAGCCGCGCCGAATTCGCCGAAACCTTCGTGCGCAGCGGGACGGTTTTGCAGTTCGTCGCCAATTCGCCGATGTATGCGGACGTGAACGACGGCTACACGCGCAGCGTCGTCGAAAGCGTGCAGTCAAATCAGGGCGGCAAATTGATTTTCGACGCCAACCCGGGCGGCGCGTTCAAACCGGATAATTTGACCACCAAACTCGTCGCGGCGATCGCTTTCGTCCGCGCCGCGAAGCTCGAAAATCTTGTTTCGACGACTTCCCTGCCGTTGTCGGTCGCCGACTACGCGCAAATCCCCAGCCAATACCGAGGTTACGCGGCGGTCGCGCTGCAAAAGGGATTCTTAAAACTCGACGGCGGCAGTTTTAATTCGAACCGGGCGATCACGCGACTCGAACTCGCCCAGGCGATCAACGCCGTCAATCGTCTGCCGCGATAAAATCGATTTTTTTTCAATTGTTCGACAGGCTGGAGCTTCGCCGAAAACTCCAGCCTTTTTTTTTGCGCGTTGAGTGTTCTCTTCCTCCGGAAAACCGAAAAACCCGTTTCTTTGAAAATTAACTTTGAAGTTGAGCTTTTTTGTGATAAATGACGATTGTTCGTTCGGTATATAACCGAAAATACAAAAATAAGATGCTTTACTAGCAAACTGAAAGGTCGAAGAACAAAATTATGGAAGAAACAAGAATAAGGGCATTGATACTGGAAGAAATTCAGGGCATTATCGCTCAGATCGTCGACGAAACCGAGGGCACCTATAGTCCCATGGTCGTCGCCGCCAAAAGCGTCGGAGAAATAGTCGCAAAAAGGCTCGAAAACATTAATGACAATCAGAGCGAGGACACCGAAATCGGTAAGGACCCCGTTTAGAAGAAACGCTTTTACAAAAAGCCTCGATCGCGTAGAAATTTCAAATTCGAGCAAAAAGGATCGTTTTTTCTTTCCCCTTGGATTTCGCAAGGAATATGAACGCGAAGATTGATTTGCGTGTTCAGCACCGCAATAACACTGTATCGGCTGCCGCTTCAAACGGATTAGTTCCCGCTTTGATTTTAAGACGCCCCAAAAAACAGTTCTAATCGGACGAGCGTCGGTTTTACATCAGGGTTAACCGTGTGCTTTTTGCTTCTTGTCCGCATTGCCGTCTGGCCGGTCCTAGATCTCGGTCTCGCTAAAGATGATCTGCCCGCCGCGATCCACCTCGCCGCCCGGCGGGTAGTTTCCGCCCGAGGCGATCTGCGCGTTTTGCGCGGCGGTTGACTTGGATCTTTTTAATGAACTTGATTGTTTGGTTAGAGAAAACCCAGCCGGTCGATGATCGCCGGGCCCCAGTAGAGCTTTGTAAAATAATAAGTGCCGAGAATCAGAAAAGCGGAAGCGCCGACGAGCACCGCCGAAGCGAAAATTCTGACCGCCGGCGACATGTTTCGACGCCCGCGAATGAACGCTTCCGCGACCGATAGATTCGGAATGTAAAAGAAAAACGCCATGAGCATGTCGAACCATCCGCGAAAGTCCGGCGTATGACCGGCTCCGCCGGAAAGCATCAGCCAGAAACCGTAATCCATTCTGTACAGCCAGGAACCGATCGCGAGCGCGAACAGCCGCAGCGCCCAGGCGCGATGAGCTTCCAATTGTCCGAGCCGCGCATAACGAATCGTCTGAACCGCGCCGACGATCATCAAAATACCGTACAAACCGAACCCGACGTTCATGACCGCGCCGCCGATCGTTCCCTTGAGCGCGATGAAAACCAGCCCGCCAATGCCGGCGAGTAACGAAGCCGTCACATAAATACGACCGATCACGCGGTGCAGTGCCGGAAAACGGTTCCGAATCGCCGAGATCAGCTGCACGAAGCCGAGGATGAGAATGACGCCGCCGGCGGCGAAATGCAGACCGATGCCGAGCGTCGCCGCCGGCGTGTCGGTCTCGTGCAGGCGCGGCAGTATATCGTTCCATTTATCCATGCTGCCGTCGGCGAAAGCGCCGGCATAAAATGCGAGAATATAGAGCCCAAACAAAGTGCTGCTGAGCCAGACCGTCGCGCCGAGCGCGACGGCCGCCGAGCGCAGAATCTTCGCGCTTATGTCGGGACGCCCGGCGTCCGTTAAAAATTCGGGTTCGAAATTCGTGTCCATCGGTTTATTAAAAATACCTTTGATCGATCATAAAAACAAAGCGATGCGCTAAAATCGGTTTCAATGCGAAGGCGGCGTTGCCGGAAGGACGGGCGCATTGCCGCTTAAGCCTCATGCCGCCGCGTAATTAAAGCCTAAATGGTAAGGAAGTTGCGCGAAAAAGGTAAAATCGCCCTGTGTTTTTCCGCCCGGATCCGTCTAAAAATGAGGTTTACTCGATGAAAATCGCCCCCGGAAAACACGCGGTAAAAGCAAAGCACCGATCGGCGGCGAACGGCTTTCCGGCCGGCCAGAGGCGATTCTTCAGGCTCGCATAAATCGGTTTGACGATAGTTTCCTTTTCGCTCAAAATGATAAGGACGGATCACCGCCAGCGAACGCTTCGGACAGTTTTCACCGCAAGGCAGCCAGCTCGGATTCAATTTCCGGCTTCAGGATTGCCGGCACACGTTCGCGACGCGGGCTCTCGAAAACGGCGCCGATCTGTCGACGCTTTCCGGGCTTTTGGGACGCGCGAATTTGAAAATGGTTCACGGCGCGCGCATCCTTCCGAAGAAGGGAGGAAGCGATTCGCCGGATGCAAAACCCAAGGAAAGGCGCTCTAAACGCGGAAAATGACGGTTATATTTTAGATACAAAGTTCGTTTTCCCGGTCGGTTTTAAGCCTATAAAACATACAATCATTAGGCTTACAGCGAAACAAATAAAGGATTTTTATGTCGTACCAAGTCATCGCCCGCAAATGGCGACCGCAAACATTTGAAGAAGTCACCGGTCAGGAAGCGATTACGCAAACCCTGCGCAACGCCATCGAACACGACCGGCTGCATCACGCCTATCTCTTTTCGGGCGCGCGCGGCGTCGGCAAAACGACGACCGCGCGGCTGCTGGCGAAAGCCTTGAACTGTCACAAAACGGCGAAACCGAACCCGACGCCGTGCCGCACCGACGATCCGGCGGCGTGCGCTTCGTGCATCGAAATTTCCGAGAGCCGTTCGATCGACGTCTTCGAATTCGACGCCGCTTCGCACACCGGCGTCGACGATATTCGCGAGATCATCCTGGAGAGCATCAATATCGCGCCGGCGCGCGACCGTTACAAGGTTTTCATCATCGACGAAGTTCACATGCTTTCGAACTCGTCCTTTAACGCGCTGCTGAAAACCCTGGAAGAGCCGCCCGCGAACGTCGCGTTCATCATGGCGACGACCGAGCTGCATAAGGTTCCGATCACGATCCTCTCGCGCTGCCAGGAATTCGAATTTCGGACGATTCCCCTGACGAAAATCTTCGCGCGGCTCAAACTGATCGCCGAAGCCGAAAAAATCAATATCAGCGACGAAGCCCTGCGCGAAATCGCGCGTTCCGGCGAAGGCTCGATGCGCGACGCGCAAAGCAACTTCGATCAGGTCATCAGTTTTTCGGGCGAACGCATCGAGGTTCCGGACGTCGCGAACGCGCTCGGGCTCGCGAGCGCCGAAATGCTGGTGCGCGTCGTCAAAGCGATCGCCGACAACGAGCCCGCCGAAGCTTTGAACGTGGTCGACGATTTGATCGCGCGCGGGCACGACCTGCGCAATTACTGCCGCGATTTGTTGAGTTTGTTTCGCGATCTGCTGATCGCGAAAGTCGCCGGCGGCAGCGAAAACCTGCTGGAAACCGCGGTTTTAAGCCACGAGGAACTGAACAAATACGCGCGGCCTTTTACGGAAGCCGATCTGATCCGCTTTTTCAACAGCCTGAGCGACACCGAGGCGAAACTGCGCGAGGCGACGCAGTCGCGTTACGTTTTGGAAATCGGACTCGTCAAACTGATCGAAATGCGCCGCGTCGCGCCGATTGAAAAAATCCTGGAAAGGCTGGCGCGGCTCGAAAACGCGCTCGCGAACGGAAATTCCGCGCCGATTGAACCGGCGCGCGCCGCCGCGCCCGCGGAAAAAAAAACTTTGAAAGTTGACTTCCCGCTCGACGAAGTCCCCTTTCCGATTAAAGAAGCCTTAATTCCGCAGAGCGAACCCCGGAATTCCGGCGGTTCGCCGCCCGCGCCGGCATTGGCGGGCGGAACGAACGGCGTCGCCGAAGCGGCGTCGACCGCGGCGGTCCTCGCGCCGGTGCCGGTCACGAAATCGGAACCGGCCGTTAAACCGCAAATTTCGAATTTCAAAATTCAAACCGAAGAAATTCCCGAGTTTCTGCGCGAAAAAGAGGCCTCGCAGCCCGACAAACCGTTCTTTCAGCCGAACGCCGCGCCGAAATTTTCCGATTCGAACGGCGGAAGCCGCTTCGAAACTTCCGCCTTCGATCCGGCATTTTCCGAACAGGAGCCGTCGCGCGCCAGCGCGCCGCCCGACGAACCGCCGAACGGCGAAACCGCGGCGCCGAAACTCAAATTGGCGGAAATCATCGCCGCGATGCCGGTCAAAATGCCGCCGATTTCCGCGGAAGAACTCGAACATTTCGACGACGACAAGCTCGACGCGGCTTACGAAAACAAGCTTTTGATCGCGGGAGACAATCTGTTTCCGATCGCGAACGCGGCGCGGGTCGCCGAAAATCTGATCGGAATCGTTCCGGCGAACGGCGTTTCCGCGCCGGCGGAAAATCAGAACGGCGCGGGCGGCGCGACGACCGCCAAAGCCAAGCCGATTTTCGAAATTCCGACCTTCGACGATGAGGAAGATTCCGACGAGCCGCCGGTTCTGCCCGAAAATCCGACGCCCGCCGAGCTGCTCGCCTACGCGCAGAAACACCCGTCGGTCAAAAAGGTTCTGCGCGCTTTCCGCGGCAAAATCGTCGAGGTCAAAAAACTTTGATATTTTGAGGTCAAAAAACTTTAATATTTTTCGGAACAAATCGAATCGCGCGTCGTATTGAAAACTGGAGGTGATTTTCAATACGATGCGAGAACCTTGGATAGCAGGAATTTTAAGTTTTTTGGTGCCCGGCGTCGGTCAGATTTATAACGGACGAATCGTGGTCGGTATTCTCTGGTTGGTTTTAACCGGCGTTTCCTGGATCGGTTCTGCCGGAACGCTCGGCTGGCTGGTTCATATAATTTCCGCTTGGTGTGCTTACAGCTACGCCAAGGATAACCCGATAAGATAGTTGAAGCCCTCTTTCATGCAATCCTCCTTAACGCCCGAAAGTTCGAAAACTTCGGGCTTTTTTATTTTTCAAATCCGTGCAATTAACGTAAAATCAAAGAAGTTGTCAGAGGTTAGATGTCGGATGTCGGTAGTGTGACTAACATCTAACATCCAACATCTGGCATTTTTCTTATGGTAAAAGAAGGAATTCCCTTTGTGCTGGCGACGCTGATCATCGCCGCCTTTTTCGCGGTTCTTTATTTTTGGATCGGCGGCGCGGTTCCGGTCGCCGGCTTTGTTTTATTTCTCATCCTGACGGGCTTTATGGCGTATTTTTTCCGCGACCCGCAGCGCACGGTTCCCGGCGAAGCGGGCATCGTCGTCTCGGCGGCGGACGGGCGCGTGACGCGCGTCGAAGATCGCGAGAACGGCAAATTCGTAAGCGTTTTTCTCTCGCCGCTCGACGTGCATGTCAACCGCGCGCCGATCGCCGGCAAGGTCGTCAAGGTCGATTACGTGAAGGGCAAAAAAAATCCGGCGACGAGCGACCGCGCGAGCCTCATCAACGAGCGCAATTCGCTGACGATCGAGGGCGAAAGATTGACGGTCGTCTGCACGCAGATCGCCGGAATCGTCGCGCGCCGCATTGTGTGCTGGCGAAAAACGGGCGATAATTTGGAACTCGGCGAAAAATTCGGGCTCATCAAATTCAGCTCGCGCACCGATCTATTGATGCCGAGCGAAGTCGAAGTATTAGTCAAAGTCGGCGACCGCGTGACGGGCGGCGAAACGATTATCGCCAGATTAAATTAATATGGAAACCGAAGAAACAAATCCGACTCATCCGCCTCATAAAGGCTTGAAAAAAGGACTTTACCTGTTTCCGACGGCGTTTACGGCCGGGAACATTCTGATGGGTTTTCTCGCCGTGATCTATTCGATTCGCGGCTATCAGTTCGTTTACACGAGCCCGGAAACCGCCGCCTCGTTTTTCAGCTACGCCGGAGTTTTCATCGGTTTCGCGATCCTTTTCGACACGCTCGACGGGCGCGTCGCGCGCATGACGCGCACGGCGACCGAAATCGGCGTGCAGCTCGACTCGCTGGCGGACGTTTTGACGTTCGGCATCGCGCCGGTTTCGCTCGTGTACGCGTGGGGCATCGGGCCGGTTTTCGGCGAACAGAGCTCGATTCACGGGCTCGGCGTTTTCCTGCTTTTCATGTACCTGATGTGCGGCGCGTTTCGCCTCGCCCGGTTCAATCTGCAGGCGACGCGCCCGCGCGTGCTGATCGAAGGCGCGACCAAATCCGACAAGAAAAACTTCGTCGGGCTGCCGATCCCGCCGTCCGCCGGGCTGATGGCTTCGATCGTTCATTTCGCGCCGCTGCCGCTCAGCAGTTACGTCGGCATCTACGGCGAAGATTTCGTTAAATCGTGCGGAATTCTGGTGATCATTCTGCTCGGCGTGCTCGGGCTTTTGATGATCAGCACGCTCAAGTACACGAGCTTTAAGACGGTCGGCACGGGCAAGACGAACATCTACATCGTGCTGCTGATCGTGGCGCTCGGCATGGCGATCTGGCTTTATTCGAAATACGCGCTGTTGATTTTGTCCGCCGTTTACGTTTCGCACGGCGTCATCTGGTATATCCTGAGCCTCGTCACGCCGCGCCGCAAGGAAAAACCCGCCGAATCGCAGATTTAATCATTGAAACATCTAATCATTGAAACGTTTATTCATTGATACCTCTTCATTTCAAAGTTGAGTAAATGAATCAATGTATCGATTAATAAGTGGCAAAATCTTAATCATTTCCGACGTTTATCGTCGATCGAAGTGACGTTCGCTTTGCGGCCGCGGCGGCGTTCGTAAATATGCAGATCGTCGGCGAATTTTCTGCCGGTTACGACGACCATCGAAACCAGCGTCAAAAATAAAATCGTGACGGCGGTCGTATGCAGCACGAAATCGAAAATGCTGTGCACGAGGATCGCAAAACAGCCCGCGAGCGCGCCGGTCGCGACGCCGCGCCGGAAAAGATTCTCGGTTTTTATGTTCTCCAGCCCGGCTCGAAAAAGCTGATAAACGAAAAAGCCCGCCAGAATCAGCCCGATCAGCCCCGCGTCGGCTAAAATCTGCAGGTAATCGTTGTGCGCCTGTTCGACGCGCTGTGTGCCGTTCATCGTGTCGTAGGGCGTGTAGGCGGCGGCGAAAGCGCCGATGCCGGCGCCGAACGGCAGATTGTTTTTGATGACCTGCAGCGTCACGTTCCAGATGTATGTGCGATTCGTCGAGATATCGTCCGAACCGGCGGTTTCGACGAATCGCGACAGTGAAGATTCGCCGCCGATCAGGATCGCGCCGCCGATAATGACCGCGACGAGCAGCGCGGTCAGCGCGATTTTTAATCCGACCTGTCCGGATTCGCGGCTTTTATTGGTCAGGAGCAAAATAAACACGACCATCGCGAGCAGCGCGACCAAACCGCCGCGCGAGCCGCTCAAAATCAACGCGACCCCCATCAAACCGATCGCCGTCAGGTAAATCAGCCGCTTGTCGCGCGAAATCGCGCCGCTCAAAAGCAGCCCGAGCGGCACGGCGATCGACATTTCCATAAAAGCGGCGAAATTGTTGCGGTTGACGAACGAACCGTACGGTTTGGCGAATTCGACTTCGTAAATCCCGTAAATTTTCGTCGGGCTCAGAACGCCCTGCAAAATGGCGAAAAAAGCGAAGACGAAACCGAAAACGGTGATCAACAAGGTCATTTTCCGCAGCCGGCTCGCCGTGTCGAGAAAAGTCAGCGCGGCGGCGAGAAAGAAAAACAGCGCGAGAAAGTGCAGCGCGAACATCTGCGTCCAGAAGGGCTCGATCGAAATGGTGCGTCCGATGCTGGAAACGCCGCCCGTTTCGGCGAGACTCCCGAACGGAATTATCTGAATCAGCGCGTAAAGCGCCGTTCCGATCAGAGGAATTTGCACCAGCGATCGGTTGAACTTCAAGACGCCGGTTTGAAAAGCATCGAACGCCCAGGCGGCGACGATCAGCGCGATCATCAGGTAAAACAGCGCGATCGTCGGCTGATGCACGGTTCCGTACGCGAGCGCCGTAAAAACAAGGCAGACGCCCAGCAAAACGAAAATGATTTTACTCGTCAAAGTTTGTTCGATGTCTTTTGCCATTTTTGTTTTCTGAGGCTTCAGTTAATCCGCTCCAACCTGAAGTCGTCCACCCAGAAAGTGCCGACGATCGGACAGGCGTCGCCGCAGTACGCGCGGTCGAAACGGATCAGCACCGCTTCGGTCGCCGGCGGCGCGGCGAATTCGATCGTCTGCTGAGTCCAGTCCTGCGTTCCGGCCGGGAACGCCGCGCCGGTCGCGACGATTTTTTCGTCGGTCGGATTGACGATCTCGACGGTCGGCGTGCCGGCGCTTTTCAAATTTTCGGTTTTCACCCAGAAGCTCAAACGGTATTTTTTATTCGCCTCGGTCGTCACGAGCTGCAGGAAATTTTTGATTTCGATGCCGGTAAAGCCGTTGAACGCGACGCGCAGGCTCTTGCCGCCTTCCTTTTTCTTCATCGGGTCGGTGCCGAAGTCGATTTTTTCCTTTTTCGCGTACTTCCAGCCGAAATAGGCGTCTTCCGGGTTCGCCGCGATCGGCGTTTCGAACCCGCCGTTCTGCACCGTTTCCGGGCCGGCTTCCGGCTCGATGCCGAGTTGACGGATGAATTCGATCGACGCGCGGTAAAACCGCTTGTCGTACAGCGCGCGCGCGATCAGCCGGGCGACATCCTGATTGCGGTCTTTATCGTCTTGAGTAAGCGCGTTCCAGGCGCCGAGGCTCTCTTCGGGCAGTTCGCGAACGGCATAAAATTTGGCCAGCCCGGCGCGCATCTCCGGCTTTTCGCCCGTCAATTCTTCGAGTTTCGTTCTGTCTTTTTCGAAATACTCCCAGACGACCGAAAAAACCTGCTCGCGGTAAAGAGCGCTCGTTTCCGCCGATTTACGGAGCGCGCGAAGAGCGGCGGCGGCGTTCCCGCGCCGCAGAAAATAATTGCCGACCTGCCAGTGCACGTTGCTGTAATTCGGCGCGGCGGCGACGGCGCGCTCGAAGGCTTTTTCCGCTTTTTCGTAATTTTCGGTCTGCTCGTAGGCGCGTCCGAGTTCGAGCCAGTAACGAAAATCCGCCGGCGCGTAGCGGACGGCTTCTTCGAGGTAACTCACCGAGTTTTCCAGCCCGGCGCGCGTAAAAGATTCCCTTTCGATATTCGCCCGGAGCCAATTCGTGATCGGGTCGCGCGGGCTGAGATCGTGCGAAAAATCGGCGATCGATTTGGCGTTCGGCTGATTGACCGGCGTCAGCGCGGCGAGCATGTTGCCGAGCTGCCAGCGAATGGAAAACCAGGCGAAAATGAGCGCGGCCAATGCGATCAGGGCTAAAATCAGCCGTCCCTTCCAATCTTTCGTTTCGATGATTTTGATCTGTTCCGCCACGATTTTAGAAAGTTATTCGATTTAAAGGATTTTATCAAGCGAAGAATTCGGCGATTTTTTCGACGACGTACGCCTGCTGTTCGCGTTTCAATTCGGGAAAAATCGGCAGCGCGAGCGTTTCGCGCGAAGCCCGCTCGCTTTCCGGAAAATCGCCCGCCCGATAGCCTAAATACGCGAAACATTCCTGCTGGTGCAGCGAAACCGGGTAATAAACGTCGGTGCCGATTTCGTTTTCCGCGAGAAATCCTTTCAGCGCGTCGCGTCGTTCGGGCACGCGGACGACGAATTGATTGTAAATATGCCGCACGTTTTCGCGCTCGAACGGCAGAGCGATCTGTTCGGTCAAACCGGCGTCCGTGAAAAGCACGCGATAATGATCGGCGTTGGCTTTGCGCGCGTCCGACCAAGCGTCGAGATGCGGCAGTTTGACCCTCAAAACCGCGCCCTGGAAACCGTCGAGCCGCGAATTAAGACCGACCCATTTGTGGTAATAACGCTCGAAAGAGCCGTGCACGCGCAGCGCGAAAAGCTTGTGCGCGAGCTCGTCCGAATCGGTCGTCATGAAACCGCCGTCGCCCATGCCGCCGAGGTTTTTCGACGGGTAAAAACTGAAACAGCCGATTTCCGACATCGCGCCGGCGCGCACGCCGCCGTCTTCGGCGCCGATTGCCTGCGCCGCGTCCTCGACGAGCGGCACGCCGTATTTTCCGCTGATTTTACGAAGCTCGGTCATGTCGGCGCACTGCCCGTAAAGATGGACGGGCTGAATGGCTTTCGTTTTTTCCGTAATGCGAGCTTCGACCTGCGCGACGTCGAGGTTGAAAGTCTGCGGGTCGATGTCGACGAAAACCGGTTTCGCGCCGAGCCGCGTGATCGAGGAGACGGTCGCGAAAAAGCTGTACGGCGTCGTGATGACTTCCTCGCCCGGTCCGATGTCGAATGCCATCAGCGCGAGCAGCAGCGCGTCGGTGCCGGAAGCGCAGCCGATCGCGTGTTTCGTGCCGCAATACGCGGCCAATTCTTTTTCGAGCGCGGCGACTTCCGCGCCGAGGATAAAGCCGTTCGTATCCAAAACGCGTCCGAGCGCGGCTTCGATTTCCGGTCTTAAGGATTGATTTTGTTCGGTTAAATCTAATAAAGGAACTTTCATTAATATATTTTCTTGTATAAAGGCAAAACAATTTTGTAAATTTATTTTAGACAAAATCTCTTTGTCTTGCATTTTCAAATCTCGATATTCTTCGCTTCGCCGCAATTCTCAAATTCTTATGACCGCAATTTTTCGGATCGTATTAACAATCTTATTTTGCTCGCTGTCAAATTTCGTTCTGTGCAGCTTGACTCTCGGCTGCTACATGAAAATTTACCTGTATTTTAATGGTTACTTCCCGTTTTCATTAACTTTCGGTGCGAACGCCCTCGAAAATCCGATTTTCTTCGCCTCCGCGCTGGGTGAGTTTCTCGGATTAGCTTTGGCTTTATGCTCGGTATCTTTCTTTATGCTTTCGGCGATCGTGATTACTCCAATCACCTTTTGGTAAGCCTTTCGGTTGCTCCGGGTTTCGTATTTCTGCTTTTAATGATAAAAGACCTGGACGGTTCATATCGCTATTCGGAACTCGGCGCGAGCTTTTTAATCTATCTGCCTTTATACGTGCCGCCGGCAATGGCGAACGGTTTGGTCGCGTCGAAAATCGCCGCGGCTGTTTCGCATCGGAACTAACGCGGTTTGCAATTTCGTCGCTTCTCTTTTAGCCTAAAGGCAAATGATTTCCGACAGACACCAGCGCATCGACGAAATAATTAAAAGACTGAAAAAAGCTTACCCGGACGCGCACTGCGCGCTCAATCACACGAGCGCGTTCGAGCTGCTCGTCGCGACGATCCTTTCGGCGCAGTGCACGGACGAGCGCGTCAACCTCGTCACCGCGACGCTTTTTCGCAAATACCGCACGCCGCACGATTTCGCCGCCGTTTCGCAGGAAGAACTGGCGGAAGACATCAAATCGATCAATTTCTTCAACAACAAAACGAAATGCATCCGCGCGACCGCGCAGAAGATCGTCGAAAATTTCGGCGGCGAAGTTCCATGCACGATGGACGAACTTTTGACGCTGAACGGCGTGGCGCGCAAGACCGCGAACGTCGTCCTCGGCAACGCTTTCGGCATCGCGTCGGGCGTCGTCGTCGACACGCACGTCGCGCGGCTCTCCCAAAGGCTCGGCTTGACGGAAGAAAAAACGGCTGAAAAAATCGAAAAGGACCTGAACGAATCGGTGCCGGAAAGTGATTGGGTTTTGTTTCCGCACCTGTTGATCGATCACGGACGCGCCGTCTGCAACGCCCGCAAACCGAAATGCACCAAATGTTTATTGAACGACATCTGCCCGAAGATCGGCGTGACGGTTTTCGAGTGAAAGAGATTGGGCTTTGGGTTTTTGGTTTTGATGCTAAACAGTTTTGATTAATGAAACCGAGACCCCAAAACCCAAAACCCGAAAACCCAAAACCCAAAACCAAAAACCGAACACTCGAATTTTGTCCTTCGGATTACGGCGCGATGACCAAACGGTAAATCGGCGACCAATTGCCGTAATTTCGATTCTCATTCCAGAAAACCGCCCGAATTTCGATTTGCTGCTCCGCGCCGCCGATGCGCGGCGGAATTTTCAGAACGTCGGGGCTTTTCGTCAAAAATCCGCCGAAATGCCATTCGCCACGGATGTAGCGGTATTCGAACCGGAGCGCGTCCAATCCGAACTTGCGGAAATCGACTTCGAGGCGAAAGCCGGAAAGCGTTCGGAATTTCATGTCCGGCGTGTAATCTTCCTCGATCCAGCCGGCTTCTTCCGGCGTCAGGATGCCGAGCAGCGAGCCGTCTTCCTTGGTGTAGATATGTTTTTGCGACTTGATGCAGCGCACGAGCTCGCGGATTCGTTCCTTAATGCCGGGCAAAACCCGGTCGGGAATATAAACTTGCGCCTCGGCGGCGGCCTGAATCGGCGCCGCGAAACGAATTTCGGAAGTTTTCCCGTCGCCCCCTGCGGTGAATATGCCGTGGCGGCGCTTTTCGCGCGCCCTCAAATCCGAACGCATCCAGGCCCAGTGATGAACCCACTCGTGATCTCTGAGCAGCGCGTCGATCTTTTCCGAGCACAGTTCGTATTTCGGAGCTAAATTCTGTAGATGAAGAATGAATTTGGTGAACCATACGACGAACGCCGATGGATTTTGCGGAATAAAATCTGTTTGCGGCATTGCACAAAACCTCCCTTGATTGTTTTTTACTCAAACTTTTATCCTGATTGATCAACAAGAAGGAAGCGTGAGTCGGGAATTTGTGCTTGACCAACATGAACTATTTAACTTTGTCACCTGAAGGGGTATGCGGGTAGTTTAGATTTCAGGTTTCAGCTAACAGTTCCTGACAGACAGGCTTCAAAAACTTGTTTCAACAAATCCATCATAGTACACGTTTCGAAGGTGGGGCAAGGTATTTTTTTGCGATGTTTTACGATTTTTACCGGGCGAGCGCCGGCACAGTTCGATTCGGCGTCGGTCATCTTGCCGCCGACCCGCAAAGAAAAGCATGCCGACCCGCTCGACCTGCCTTTCTTTGCGAACGGTAAAAACATTTAAGGAAGAGGCTTGCCGCCGGTCACCCCGACGATTTCGCCGCTGATGTAGCTGGCTTGATCGGACGCGAGAAAAACGTAAATCGGCGCGAGTTCGGCGGGCTGCGCGGGGCGCTTCATCGGCGTGCTTTTGCCGAATTCGGCGACCTGCTCGGGCGGCATCGTCGCCGGAATGAGCGGCGTCCAGACCGGTCCCGGCGCGACCGCGTTAACGCGGATTCCCTTTTCCACGGCTTCCTGGTTCAAAGCCTTCGTGAAATTGACGATCGCGCCCTTGGTCGCGGCGTACGCGATCAGATTCGGCGACGGTTCGTAGGCCTGGATCGAAGTCGTGTTGATGATCGAACCGCCTTCGCGCAGATGATCGAGCGCCGCCTTGCACAGAAAAAACATCGCGAAAATATTCGTGCGAAAAGTTTTTTCAAGCTCTTCGGTCGGCAGATCCGCCAGCCCTTCGCGCGACATTTGGAAAGCGGCGTTGTTGACCAGAATATCGAGCCGCCCGAATTCGTCGACCGCCGTCTGCACGATCTTCCGGCAGTGCGCCTCGTCGCCGATGTCGCCCGCCACCAAAAGGCAGCGCCGGCCGGCGTCCTCGACGACGCGGCGCGTTTCCTGCGCGTCTTCCTCTTCGTTCAGGTACGAAACGAGCACGTCCGCGCCTTCCCTCGCGAAAGCGAGCGCGACGGCGCGACCGATGCCCGAATCGCCGCCGGTGATGATCGCCGCCTTGCCGCTGAGTTTTCCGGCTCCGACGTAACTCTGCTCGCCGTAATCAGGGGCGAGCTGCATTTCGGCTTCGATTCCGGGTTCCTGCTGCGGCGGTTCTTCAAAAGGCGGCTGCGGTTCTTTTTCCTGCGGATTTTCTGACATAAACTCTCCTTTTTGCAAAAAGTTAAAAAGCCATTCAAACACATCGCGATTCTTTTATCTGTCAGGTGACAAACAGAAAACCGGAGAGTTTTTCGGGTTCGAAAAAACAAAAGGGGCGACAGCGAATTTTCCCGCTGCCGCCCCTTTTTACACCGAACGCCGAAAAATCTAAATCAGCGACAATTCCATATCCTTGACCGAATGCCCGTTGGTCAGGTGGATGCTCTCGCTTTCGGCCTCCTCGACCGCGTCGACGACCGCCGCAATCAACCGGCGCTCGCATTCGTCCCAGTCGCCTTCGATGCGGCAGCCCGCCGCGTTTTTATGCCCGCCGCCGCCGAACCGCTCGGCGACGCGCGCGACGTTGATGGCGCCCTTCGAGCGCAGCGAAACGCGGAAAAAGTGCGGACGAACTTCGCGCATGTAAACGGAGGCGACGATCTCCTTGGCGGCGAGCGGGATATTGACGAAACCGTTGTTGTCGCCGTCGCTCATGCCGGTTTCATGGCGCATTTCGAGCGTTTGCCGCATCCACGCGACTCTGCCCGAAGCGTCGCGCTGGACGGTCGCCAGCACGCGGCTCATCAGCTCGATGCGCGACCACGGGTAGGAATTATAAACGGCTTCGGAAATTTTCGCGGGCTTGACGCCCGCCTTGACGAGCTCGGACGCGACTTTTAAAGTGCGGTCGGTCGTGTTCGGGAAATGGAAACTGCCGGTGTCGGTGACGAGCGCCATGTAGAGGCATTCGGCGATTTCGCGGCTGATGCGCCCGCCGATCGCTTTGCAGAGATTGTAGATCATTTCGCCGCACGCCGAGGCGGTCGGATCGATCCAGTTAATGGTGCCGAAATGTTCGCAGGTCGCGTGGTGGTCGATGTTGACGGTGAACTGTTGGTCGAGGTTTTTGATGGCGGGGCGTTCGATGTCCGAGCATTCGATCACGAAAACCGCGTCGTATTTGCCGGTGATCTCCGAAACGTGGACGATTTCGTCCGCGCCGGGAAGACAGTTATAAGTAGCGGGAATGCCGTCGCTGACGATCACTTCCGCTTCCTTGCCGAGCGAACGCAGAAGCCAGCACAGCCCGAGCGATGAACCGATTCCGTCGCCGTCGGGGCGCACGTGCGTGGTGATCGCAAAATGATGTTTGTTTTCAATTAACTCTACTACTTGACTTAACACTTCTTATTCAGTGATCGGCGGCCGGCGGGCGATGGTCAGAAAGAAAATACACTGACCATCGCCCGCCGATCACTGTCCACTTTCTTCCTTATTAAGATTTTCCCCTTGATTTATTTCCCCTATCAATTGTTCGATGCGGTTGGCTCTTTCTTCCACCGTATCGCGGGCAAAATGTAGATGCGGGGCAAAGCGGAGATTAAGGTTCAGCGCGACCTGCTGTTTCACGAACGGCGCGGCGTGCTGCAGCGCCTTTAACGCTTCCCTGATTTCGCCTTCGTCGCCTTCGACCGTCACGAAAACCTTCGCGTCGCGCAGATTCGGAGAGACGATCACGTCCGTGACGGTCACGCTGATCAAACGCGGGTCTTCGAGCTCGTAACCGACGATCTCGGTAATCTCTTCGCGCAAAGCTTCTGCCATTCTTTCAGGTCTTCTCATACTTTCAAGCTTGGGAGGTTTCGAAAGCTCATGAAGTTTAGGAAAGTTTGAAAGCGCTCGATCTTCCAAAACTTCCTAAACCCGCCGAGCTATCTCGACTTATAATTCGGTCGCGGCGACGCGTTCGATGACGTACGCCTCGATTTCGTCCTCGACCTTGATGTCGTTGAAATTGACGAGGCTGATGCCGCACTCAAAGCCCTGACGGACTTCGTTGACGTCGTCCTTAAAGCGTTTGAGCGAAGCGATATCGCCTTCCCAAATCACGACGCCGTCGCGAATGAGCCGCGCTTTCGCCTGCCGGCGGATCAAGCCGTCGGTCACGCGGCAGCCCGCAATCGAGCCGACCTTCGAGACGCGGAAGACTTCCTGCACGAGCGCTTTGCCGAGAATGTTTTCTTTCTCGATCGCGTCGAGCATGCCGATCATCGCCGCCCGAATTTCTTCCTCGACCTTGTAGATGATCGAGTGCAGACGAATATCGACCTCTTCCGTTTTGGCGACTTCCGCCGCGCGCGTTTCCGGTCTCACGTTGAAACCGATGATGACGACCGCGGTCTGCGTGTTGTCGGCTTGCGTCGCCGAAGCGAGCAGCACGTCCGATTCGGCGATCGCGCCGACGCCGGCACGGATGACGCGAACCTTGACCTTCTCGGTCGAAAGTTTTTCGAGCGTCGCGCGCAGCACTTCGACCGAACCCTGCACGTCCGCCTTAAGGACGACGAGCAGTTCTTTGACTTCCGCCTGGCCGAGCGATTCGATGCCGCGTTTCGTGGTTTTCAGCATCGCCGCCTGCCGCGCCTTCATCTGGCGCTGGTTGGCGATCGAAACCGCCTGCTCGATGTCGCCGACGACCTGGAACGTATCGCCCGCGCCCGGAACGCCCTGCAAGCCCAAAACCTCGACCGGCGTCGCCGGCTGCGCTTCCGTCACGATCTCGCCGCGGTCGGAGAACATCGCGCGGACTTTGCCGTGGACCTGCCCGACGATAAACGGATCGCCGACGCGCATCGTGCCCTGCTGCACGAGCACCGTCGCGACCGAACCGCGCCCTTTATCGAGCTTGGCTTCGAGCACGACGCCCGAAGCGCGGCGCGTCGGGCTCGCTTTGAGATCCATAATGTCGGCTTGCAGCAGTACCGTTTCGAGCAAAGTGTCGAGATTTTCCCGCTTTTTCGCCGAAACCGGCACCATTTCGATATCGCCGCCCCAATCGACCGGCTGCAGTCCGAGTCCCGCCAGACCCTGTTTGACTTTATCGGGATTCGCGTCCGGTTTGTCGATCTTGTTGATCGCGACGATGATCGGAACGCCGGCGGCTTTCGAGTGCTCGACCGCCTCGATCGTCTGCGGCATGACACCGTCGTCCGCCGCGACGACGAGAATGACGATGTCGGTCGCCTTCGCGCCGCGCGCGCGCATCATCGTAAACGCTTCGTGACCGGGCGTGTCCAAAAAGACGACGCGGCGTTTTTCCCCCGGATTGTCCGGGTTCGGCACATAAACCGAGTACGCGCCGATATGCTGCGTGATGCCGCCCGCTTCGCCTTCCGCGACGTTCGCGTGGCGAATCGCGTCGAGCAAACTCGTCTTACCGTGGTCGACGTGTCCCATGACGGTCACGACCGGCGCGCGCGGCAACTCGACGTCGTCCGCGTCAGCCGCGATCAGGTCCTCGAACTCCTGCTCGACGACCATTTCTTCGAAGGCGTGGAAGCTGACGTCGAACCCGAGCGTCGCGCCGACTTCTTTCGCCATTTTCTCGCCGATCGGCTGGTTGAGCGTCGCGAAGACGCCTTTTTTGACGAGCAGCTGCACGATGTCGCGCGGCGTCACGCCGAGCGCTTCGGAAAACTCGCGCACCGTCGCGCCTTCGGTCAGGCGGACCGGCTTGAGTCCCGGCGCAACGCCCGAGCCGCCGGTCACCTGATCTTTGATACGCTCTTCGATCGATTTCGGCCGCGGCGCGTTAAATTCTTTTTCTTCGAATCTTCCGCCCTTATCCGCGAAGCCCTTATCGCCTTTCTTGCCGCTCGATCGACCGGGTTTGCGGCGATTGTCGGCCGGCGGCGTGTAAACCGTCATCGGCGTCGAGCTTTCGCCCTGCGTGCCGCGGAATTCCGGTTTGCGTCCCGGCGCGCCGCCGCGGTTGTCCCGACCGGCGCCGCGATTCCGGTTCTGCAGGCGTTCGCGTTCCTGCTCGCGCTTGTGCTCGTCGCTGAGCTTGCCGGTTTTGGTCGGCGTCGTCGGCACGATGCGGTCGCCGACCTTGAAGCCCTTGTCGATCGCGCCCTGTTTCAGGGTCAGCTGTTTGACGTTCGTGCCGGTCGCCCCGAAAATTTTCGGTCCGGTCGGTTTCGGCTCTTCCGCCTTTTCGGCGACCACCGGCGGCGGTTCGACGGGTTTCGCCTCCTCGAGAACCGGCGGCGCGGTTTCCTGCGGCGCCGGCTCGGCGACGACTTCTTCCGGCTCGACGGCGACCACCGGCGGCTCTTCGATTTCCGGTTCCGGATCGGGCACGACCGGCGCCGCTTCTTCGACGACCACCGCCGGCTCTTCGACGCGAAGCTTGAGAACCTTCGGCGTGAGCACCTTGATCTTGTTCGCTTCCTGTTTCGGAATTTCTTCCAGCCTGACCTCGGGAACGTCGTAGAATTCTTCCGGTTCGTGGATTTCGACCGGCTCGACGGTTTCGTGGATGGAGTCGTCCGCACCGCCGGAATCGGCGGACGATTTTTTCTTAATGACTTTGATCAGTCGTTTCGGCGCGGCTTCGACCTTCGGGAAATATTTATTGCGAATTTTTTCGGCGAGTTCTTTAGACACCGAATTCGAAGGCACATCGACGTCCGCGCCTTCGCGCCGCAATTCCTCGATAATGCGTTTGGTATCCTGCTTGACCTCTCTCGCAAGGTCGTAAACTCTAACTTTGTTGCCAATTACGGACATAATTTATTTTATATTTATCACTCCGGGGCGGGCGACCTCCGTCGCCCGCCCGACTAAAACCAACTGATAAATCAGAACCGTAACGTCAGCAAACCGTTAAAGATATTACCTCATCGCCAATGCTCCTTGTTCTGACAATCTATACATTCAAACCTGCCTTATGACTGTTCATCTTCGTTGGCAGTTTCTTCGGCGGACGGTTCGTCGCCGTCCGCTTCTCCGGCGTCGCCGGCGTCCTCGCCCGAATCGTCGGCGCTCGCCTCAACGACCGCTTTCGCCGCCGCGATGATTCTTTCCGCTTCGTCGAGACTGACGTCGAGAATATCGACCAGATCATCGACGGTTGAATTCGCCAGCGACTGCACGTCTTCGACGCCTTTTTCCTTCAGATCGGCGGCTTGCGCGGCGGAAACGCCTTCGAGGTTCGAAAGCGGAACCGCTTCGCCCGACGCGATCATCTTGCCCATCTGCTGGGCGATTTCTTTCTTGATGACGTCTTCGCTGATGATATTGATGTCCCAGCCGACGAGTCGCGTCGCGAGCCGCACGTTTTGTCCTTTTTTACCGATCGCCAAAGATAACTGATCTTCGGTGACGATCACTTCCATCACGCGGCGGTTGATGTCGACGATGCGCACCTGCGAGACCTTCGCCGGCGAAAGCGCGTTCGCCGCAAACACGGACGGCTCTTCCGACCATTCGATGATATCGATTTTCTCGCCGCGCAGCTCCTTGATGATCGACTGCACGCGCGAGCCTTTCATGCCGACGCAGGCGCCGACCGGATCGACGTCCTTTTCATTCGACGCGACCGCGATTTTCGCGCGGTCGCCCGGCTCGCGGACCGCCGATTTGATGACGACCGTGTCGTCGTAAATTTCCGGAACTTCCATCTCGAACAGACGCTTCAGCAATTCCGAAGACGTGCGCGAAACGATGATCTGCTGTCCCTTGAGATCTTTCGAAACGTCGACGATGACGACGCGGATGCGTTCGCCCTGCGACCAGTTTTCGCTTCTGACCTGTTCTTTTTTCGGCAGAATCGCTTCGAGATTATTGCCGAGATCGACGATCATGTCGCCGCGCTCGAAGCGCTTGACCATGCCGTTGATGAGCTCGCCCTTGCGGTCGATGTACTCGTCGTAAACTTTTTCGCGCACCGCTTCGCGAACTTTCTGCACGAGAATCTGTTTGGCGGTCTGCGCGGCGATGCGTCCGAGTTCTTCGGTCGGCAGAGGAATCAGCAGCGTGTCGCCGATTTCGATTTCATCACTCTCGGTCAACTCGACGGCTTCTTCGAGCGAAAGTTCGACCGACGGGTTTTCGACGGTTTCGACGACGGTTTTCTGCGCCGAAATTTCGACCATTCCTTCCTCGTCGTTCCATTCGACTTCGATGCCTTCGCCCGTTTTGTCGTAATTTTTGAATTGTTTTTTCGCCGCCGCTTTCACGGCGTCCTTCATCGCCTCAATAATTAAATTTCGGTCAAGCCCGTGTTCACTGCACAACGCTTCGATGTTTTGTCCGATAGTTGATGTCATATTTAACTAGTTGTCGGTGGTCGGTGGTCTGTGGTCAGTTCAAGTCATTTTCTGTCCACTGACCACCGACCGCCGTTCACTGTTTTTTACTTTTAAGCTCCGCTTCTAAATCAAACTCCAAATTCGCTTTCAAAACCGCTTCGTACGGAAAGCTCACTTCGCCGCTCGTACGGTCGTCGAAGAAGATTTCGTCGCCTTCGACCCTGACGATTCGGCCGCGAAAATTCTTCTGCCCCGCGATCGGCGATTTCGTTTTCAATTTCGCGGGACTGCCGGCAAACCTTTCAAAATCCCGCAAACTGTACAGTTCGCGCTCAAGTCCCGGCGACGAAACCTCCAGGATGTATTCCGTGTGAATCAAATCTTCGGCGTCGAGCAGATCGCCGAGCGCGCGGCTCACGACCGAACAATCCTCGATCGAAACGCCTTCCGGCTTGTCGATAAAAACGCGCAGCGTCCGCGATTTTCCGGTTCCTTTTTCTTCGACGTGAACGAGTTCGAGATCGTTTTCGGCGGCGACCTCCGCCGCCATTTCCTGAATTCGTTCGTTGACCAAAGCCTTGCTCATAAATCTCTTACCCAAAATAAAAAGATGGGCGCGAGACCCACCTGACACGCTCCCACGCATCGCAGGAAACGAATATCTTACACGAAGCGAGAAGCTGTTGGCAAGCGAAATCAGTTAGACGCTCGACTTTAATTTTTGGATGGCTGAATTTATTTCGGCGAGTTTTTTTTCGACCTTGAGAATATTTTCCGCCGAAACGTCGCCGGCCAGCTCTTCGAGAAAGATGACGAGCTCGCGCGTCTCGGCGATCGTGCGGTTGATTTCCTTTTTGGCGGCCTGCTGATGGTCGCCCGCGCCGCCCTGCGATTTTTTGGCTTCCTTGACGCCCCAGTGCGTGATTTTTACGGCGTCGACGCGCGAGGTTTCGGTGATCCAGCTCTGACCGCTCAGATGCTCCTTGATTTGCGGATAACTCGGAAGATAGCCTTCTTTTTTGACCAGTTCCTTCAAATCGACCGTCTGCGATTCGCTGCCGCCGGTTATTTCATAAAGTTTAGCTAAAACTTTGTGGTAAACGTCCATAGATTTTTGGTTCCGAAATACCGGACCCCCGAGTTTCAAGTTTCGCTTTATTTTAAGGTTAAAATCCTAAATTGCAAACGACGAATGATTTCGCAGCGCGGCGGCGCGGCTTTGAGAAAGAAAAACCGTTAAAAGAAAACTTCGCGCGATCGCGTCTGATCCCCGGTTTAACCGAACGCGAGTCGCGCCGCGCCGAGAATGCCGGCGTCGTCGCCGAGTTCCGCGCGCACGAGCTTGGCGCGCATGCCGGGTTCCAAAAAGGCGCGCGTCCTTATCTGCTCCTCGACATGCCCGATGAACAAATCCCAGCCCGCCGCCGCGCCGCCGCCGATGACGATGACTTCCGGATTCATGATGTTGATCAAATCGACGAGCGAAATGCCGAGATAAAAGCCCATCACGCGAAAAACCTCGAGCGCCAGCTCGTCGCCGCGCGTTCCCGCTTCGTAAACGTCGGCGGACGTGAGCCGCGGCACCTTGACGAGTCCGGATTTCGGGTATAAAGATTCTTTTTCGCGCGTCAGCCGCACGATCGCCGTCGCCGACGCGTACTGCTCGACGCAGCCGCGCGAACCGCACCCGCACGGCGCGCCGAACGGCTCGACGCAGATATGTCCGATTTCGCCCGCCGTGCCGTCGATGCCGCGCAGCACCGTTTCGTTGATGATGATTCCGCCGCCGACGCCCGTTCCGAGAGTGACCATAATCGAATTTTTGCAGCCCGCGGACGCGCCGCGCCAGTTTTCGCCGACCGCCGCGGCGTTCGCGTCGTTTTCGATAAAGGCTTTGATGTTCAGTTCGTTTTCGAGCGCCGCCGTCATGCGGAAATTGTCGAGACACGGAACGTTCGGCGATTTCATTAAAATCCCCTTTTCGACGTTGACGGTCGCCGGCAGCGCCGCCGCGATGGCTTCGATCTCGCCGACCGTTTTGATCGCCTCGCGGCATTCGTTCGCTTCTTCGACGATCGTGCGGACGATCTCGTCGGCGCGGTCTGACTTCGGGGTGTCGCGCTTCGTGCGGTAAAGAATTTCGCCGCGCCGGTCGATCGCCGCCATCCGCAAATTCGTGCCGCCTAAATCGCAGGCTAATACGATTTTTTTCATCTCAAAATTCTAGCTGACTGATTAATATTTTCAAGATTCGAGATGCTCAAACTTCCGTATCTGCAAGTCTTGTCAGTAAATGATTTTATACTTAATTCATTAAAGCAACAAAGGCTTCGGCGAGCCGGTCGCGCCAGCTCGTCCAATTATGCCCGGTTTCGCCTTCGGCGCAGGTCGCCGGAAAGCCCTTCCCGCGCAGCATCACGCAGACGCGGCGCGTGTCTTCCGTGCCCTCGAACGCGCCGTCGTCGAAATAAAACCTGTATTGTGTTTGGTTTGCGTCGAGCTTCGCGAGCGCCTTAACGACGCGTTCGTCGTCGATCCAAAACGAGGAGCTTTGCCCGCCGACGCGCGCGAAAATTTCCGGGTATTTAAGCGCGACCCAGACGCTCGTCACGCCGCCCAGACTCGCGCCGATGATCGCGCGACCTTCCCGGTTTCTGATCGTGCCGTATTTCGCGTCGACCGCCGGCACGACCTCGGTTGCGACGAACCGCGCGTATTCGTCGGACGCCCAGTATTCTTTCGTGCGGTCTTTCGGGTCGAGAAAAACCATCAGGAACGGTTTGATCTTTTTTTCTTTCAACAAGTTGAACTGGATTTTAACGGCATAAGCCCGGTTGTAATAATCGGAGCCGTCCTGAAAATAAACCGCCGGGCACGCCGATTTCGAACATTCTTCGGGCACGTAAGCCCTGATTCGGCGCTTTCCGTAAATCGAGCTGTTTATCTCGAAATCTTCGACCGCACTGTCGACCTTTCCCGCCAGCCATTTCGACGGTCGGTAATCGGGCATCGTCAAAACCGAGTTCGCGCCGCCGACGCCGTTGTCCGATTTGACCGGATTCAGCTCGTCCGTCAACCATTTGCCGTCGACGACGAGCTTGTATTCGGAGCGCGCCGTCGGCGCTAAATCGAGCGCGACGGCGTGCAGCCCGTCGGCGATTTTCTCCATGAAGATTCGTCCCGGATTCCAGTCCGTCAAGTCGCCGGCGATCGTCACGCCGCGCGCGCCGCCGCGGTAAAAAACGATCGCCCGGCCGTTATCGACGAGCGGGCTCGCCGGCGCGTTTTTGATTTTTTCGATCAGCGCCGGTGAGAATTTCTGCGGCTCCCGCCGATCGACCGCGCGCACTTTTATCCTTTCGAAAGCCGTCGCGCCGTCGGGCGTTTCGACCGCGACGATTCCGATTTCCTCTTTTTCCGGTGCGGTCAGCTCAAGTGAAAACTTCCCGCTTTCATCGACCGGAACGAGCTTTGTTTCGCCCCGAAAAGAAACCGTGATTTTCGCATTTTTCACCGTTTGTCGCGCGAAAGTGAATTTTTCGCCCGCCCTGACGCTCAAAACGTGAGTTTGGTCCAAACCGCCGAAACCGCTCGCCTGACCGGGAATGCCGTTTTTCGCGTAACGCTCGTAAACGATCGCCGGCGTGTCGAGATTTACGCCTTCCCGTAAATTCACCGCCAAACGGATAAACTGCGCCATCGACCACGCGAGCGGCGTCGCGCTGCCGGTTCCTTCGCCGAATTTCAGTTCGGGAACGAATTGCTTATCGATATTTTTCGGCGTCCCGGGCGTGTCCCAGATTTGTTCCGGAATCATCAGGCCGTCGTTGGCGAAGCCGAGCATCGCATCCAACCTTAAATTCGGATTTCGGATTTCGGATTTCGGATCCCGGATCTGATTTTTCTGATCGCCGACCGCCGACCGCCGACCGCCGGCGAGCGCCAGCTCGTACTGCCCGCGTTCGCCCGAAAGCAGCGCCCAGAGTCTGCCCTTGCCGGTGTATTTGCCGTCGAAGTTCCAGCGCCGCCCGTCGTCCATTTCGCCGTAACCGTCGTGATTGTAGCGATAAAAACCGTCGCCGTGCGGCGTCCGGACGCGAATCACTTCGTCGACCACCTTCAGGGATTTCGCGATCAGCGGATCATCGGCCGGTTTGATGCCGAGCCGGACGAGTTCCAAAAACCCGGCGTCGATGATCTCGCGTTCGTCGAAAAATCCCGCCCCGTTGTTGAGCTCGATTTTTTCGCCCGCGTCGGGCCTGCCGTTCTGCGTGATACGCAGGTAATAATTGCCGTCGCCGTATTTGCCGTTCGTAGTCGCCGTCCACATCTCGACCTTGCGCGCCCAGTCGTCAGCCGCCGCCTTATAAATCAAGGCCGAAGATTCGTCGCCGTTTTTCCGGGCGATTTCCGCCGCACAGATTAAACCGGCGATTTCCGCCGCGATCGTCGAGGGCGAATAGCCGGCTTCCTCTTCCCAACGCTCCTGCGGCGTTTTGGGACCGTTACGGACGATAAAATCCGCCGCGCGTTTGACGTGTTTTTCGTAAGTTTCCCGATCGTTCACCCCGAGTTCGTGCGCCAAAATTAAAGGGTACGCGACCTCGTCGAGCTGCAGCGAGCCCCAGAACGGCTTGCCGTCGAGAAAGGAGTTTTGCGGAAAACTGCCGTCCGGCTTCTGCTGAACTTTAAAGAGAAAATTCAGCGCCCGAAGCGCCGCGTCGCGATCGCCCAGAGCCATAAAAGCCGTCGCGACCTGATACAGATCGCGCGACCAAATTAAATGATAACCGCCGATGTTGTTCTCGTTCGCGTTCGCGCCGCCGCCCCACGGCACGCTCAAAGATGCGATGTTCGCGCCGCGCACGGCTTTGTCTTCGTGCGCCTTGAGCTGCATCGCCGCCATGTTGAACTGCGCCTGGTATTTCGGGTCGACCTTGGGCAGGGTTTTGAGATAATCGCCCCATTCCCCCTGATATTTGGCTTTGACGTTTGCAAAAGCGCTTAATAACGAATCCGTCGAGGCTTTAACCGCTGCTTCTTCAGTCCTGCCGAAACCAAGGGCGATTTGAAAGTTGAAATTCCGTTCGTTTTGACTGAGCAAAGCCGGCGTAATCTGTGCGGTTTGCACCAAATTTCCATTTTCAGCCCGGCTGAAGGCATTTTCGATTTTGCCGCCTGCCCTTAATTGGGTTAATCCGTCATTGACGCCGAGAAATCCGTTTGCGGTTTCGCTAAATTTACAAAATCGGCAGGCAAGCGCCGAGAAAACATCTTTGTCTTGTGCCAGTAACGAATTACCTTTTGTCCATCCCGTATCTCCCATTCCGCTGTTTCCCAAAGAAGGATCGTAGTAGATATACAACACGTAATCCGGGTCGCTGGTCTTAAATTCGACCGCGATTACAACGGAATTGTTTTCGGGATCAGTCACATAATTCTTGGTTAAAGTCCAGGCGGCGGAATCGCCGCCAACGACTAAGCCGTTCAGATTGCCCCCGTTTCTCGATTTTGCTTTTGATCTGCTGATCTGGGTGAATGATAGCGAGCTCGGTGATTCAAATGCTTTATTTAGATATAAGTTTTTGACCGGAGAAACATTTTTATGGAAGTCAATCGGCTCGACTTTGATTTCGTGAACAGCGTCATCCGTTTCGGTTTCGATCGACCGCGTTTTCGGATTGACGACGACGAACTGCAACAGATGAACGTTCGCCTGCGTCACGTCCGGGTAATAAACTTCCGTCAGCGCTCCCTGCGCGAGCGTGAACCAGACCTTACTTTCCAGCGTCGCCGAAGTTCCGACGCCCTGTTTGCCGGCGGTCGCCCACTGCGCGTCTTTGCCGGGCGCGCCGGGCGCGAGCGTCTGCGCCTGACTAAAACCGGTGAAAAACGAAAGACAAAACGACCAAAGCAAAATTTTTCGTAACCGCGCGTTTAATCTGCCGTCTCGTCTTTTCATAGCCTTCAACCGCCCAAAAGATTTTTAGCCCCTTCGATTCATTTTTTCGTGAATTTCCCGTTTTTCCATTCCAGTTCGTAAATCTTCGCCCCGCGCTCGCTGAATTCGGGCTCGGGAAAAACTTTTTTATAGACCGCGACGGTCGTTCCGTAACGCGGAAGCTCGTAAATGTTCCGGTCGCTGAATTCGGGGACGACCTGCGCGGAAACATCGATCCAGTTTCCGTTTCGGTATTCGAGAAAGTGATTGATTTCGTTTGCCTCGTGCAGCGTGTGAACGCCGACGACGTAGCCCGCGTCGGGACGCTTGAAAAGCGCCATCTGGAGGCAGCTCTGCGCGCCGTCGCAGCCCGATTTCCAGTAACCGTTCGCCGCGTCTTCGATTTCCAGGTAATTCTTCACGTATTCGGCGCGGGCGCGCTCGCAGTTTCGGTCCTCGGCGGGTTCGCAGCCTTCGAGCAGGAAGTATTTTTCCGGCAGCAGATTGAAAAAATCGCGCACCGTTCGCGGCTGATCGGTTAGCGCCTTTGATCCCTTGTCCTCGTTCCTTTCGACCGTCTTTTCGGGCTCGACCGCCGAACGGGCGGCGTTTTTCGGTTCGGCCGGGTTGCCGCCGGTTTGCCGACCGCCATTTTGCACCGCGGAGCTTTGACAACCCGCCAATCCGAGCACGGCCAAAAGCAGAATCGAAATCCATTTAAACGGCATAATCATTGTTTCCGTCCGACCATGTCGGCGCCGACCGCCGCGACGAGAATCGTGCCCTTGACGATTTCCTGCACGAAGTCGCGAATGTTAAGAAGCGACATGCCGTTGTCAAGGCTCGCCATGATCAGCGCGCCCAGACATGCGCCGAAGACGGTTCCGCGACCGCCCATCAAACTTGCGCCGCCGATTACGCACGCGGCGATCGCTTCGAGTTCTTTGAGCGTTCCCGCGTCGGGCGTCGCGCTGCCCTGCCGCGCCGTGAAAACGATCGCGGCGATGCCGGTCAGCACGCCCAAAAGCATGTAAACCTTCAGGATATTGAGCTTCGTGTCGATGCCGGAAAGCCGCGCCGCGTCGGAATTGCCGCCGATCGCGTAGAGATAGCGCCCGAAGGTCGTCGAGTTGGTGATAAAGACGCCGAAGATCGCGACGAGCACGAAAATCAAGACCGCGACCGGCACGCCGCCAGAAGAGTTCAAGGCGTAAACGAATCCGAGAATCGCGATGACCGGCAGGATCGTCTTCAGCATTTCGCTTTTGAAGTCGGCCTCGCCGAGCCCGTAATCCTTCTGCGATTTCGCGCGCCGGTAGGCGAGGAAAAGCAGCGCGGCGATCGCCAGCGCGGCCAAAACCCAGCCCGTTTCGAGCGTCATCAAGCCCTGCCCGAACATCTTGAACGTCGGGTCGGCGACCGATACGGTTTCGCTGCGCGAGACGCCCTTGATCGCGCCGCGCCACGCGAGCAGCCCGCCCAATGTGACGATGAACGCCGGAATTTTGCCGTAGGCGACGAGCACGCCGTGAATGACGCCGATCGCGACGCCGACCGCGATCGCGAGCAGAATCGAAACGCCGAGACCGTATTCCCAGTTCGTCAAAGCGATCGCCGCGACGCCGCCCGCGAGCGCGAGCACCGAACCGACCGACAGATCGATCTGCCCGGCGACGATCAGCATCAGCATGCCGACCGCCAGGATTCCGGTCACGGACGTTTGCAGCATCAGATTCGACAAATTGCCGGAAGAGAGAAACGTGCCGCCCGTCTGCCAGTGAAAGAACAGCCAGATGAGAATCAGCGCGCCGAGCATCGTATAGGCGCGCAAAGAGGAAGTTTCGAGCTTAAAACCTTTTGATTGTCCGTCCATAATTTTTGAATCTTGAATATTAATTCTTATGACCTTAATGATTTCCGGTCGCCGCCGCCATCACCTTTTCGGGCGTCGCTTCCGCTTTGGTAAACTCGCCGGTCAATTTGCCTTCGTGCAAAACCAGCACGCGGTCGGAAAGCCCCAGTACTTCGGGCAGCTCCGAAGAAACCATGACGATCGCCAAACCTTCTTTCGCGAGCTTGTTGATTTCCGAGTAAATTTCCTGCTTCGCGCCGACGTCGATGCCGCGCGTCGGTTCGTCGAGAAACAAAACTTTCGGGTTCGTCAACAGCCATTTTCCGAGCACGACCTTCTGCTGATTGCCGCCCGAGAGCGTGCCGGCGACGGTCGCCGGCGAATTGGCTTTGACTTTCAGCGACTGCATCGCTTTGCGCGCCGCGACCGTTTCGCGCTGCCGGTGCGTGACGAACGCGCCGGAGATGCGTTTCAATCCGGCGAGCGTCATGTTGTCGAGGATCGGCTGTTCGAGCAGCAAACCGAAACGCTTGCGGTCTTCGGTCACGAAACCGATGCCGTTTTTGATCGCGTCCGACGGCGACGCGATCGAAACCGGTTTGCCTTCGACCGCCAGGTCGCCCGACGTTTTGCCCTGCCACGCGCCGAAAATCGCCATCAAAAGCTCGCTGCGCCCGGCGCCCATCAAACCGGAAATGCCCAGAACCTCGCCTTTTTTCACGCTGAACGAAACGTTGTCGACCAGTTTTTTGTCCGGGTTGTCGAGATCGTAGGCGGTCAGGTTTTTGACTTCCATCGCCGTTTCGCCGAATTCGTGCGAGGTCTGCGGGAAAATGTCGCCGACTTCGCGCCCGACCATCAGCGCGATGACTTTGTCCTTCGTCAGGGCGAGCGCCGGTTCGGTGCCGACCGTTTTGCCGTCGCGCAAAACCGTGATGCGGTCGCTCATCGCGAAAACCTCGTCGAGTTTGTGCGAGATGTAAATCATGCCGACGCCGCGGTCTTTCAGTTTGCGCAGAATCGTGAACAGCGTTTCGACTTCCGATTCGGTGAGCGCGGCGGTCGGCTCGTCGAGCACGAGAATTTTCGCGTCCTGCGACAATGCTTTCGCGATTTCGACCAATTGCTGCTGCCCGATGCCGAGGTTTCCGACCGGCGTGCGCGGGTCGATCGGCAGGTGCAGGTCCTTCAGTAGTTTCGTCGCTTTCTGGTAAAGCTCCGACCAGTTGACGATGCCGAAGCGGCTCGGTTCGCGCCCGAGAAAGATGTTTTCGGCGACCGTGATCTCCTTAACCAAAGACAGTTCCTGAAAAATGATCGCGACGCCGGCTTTCTCCGAATCGCGAATCGTTTTAAATTGCCTGACTTCGCCGTCGATGACGATGTCGCCGCCGTAAGTGCCGAACGGGTAAACGCCCGAAAGCGTCTTCATCAGGGTCGATTTGCCGGCGCCGTTCTCGCCGACGAGCGAGTGAAACTCGCCCTCATAAAGATCGAACGTCACGCCGTCGAGCGCCTTCACGCCCGGAAACTCTTTGACGATCGAACGCATTTCGAGAATTGGTTTCATAGTCGGTGGTCGGTGGTCGGTGGTCGGTGGTCAGTTATAAGCCAGAACTTATTTTCTGACCACCGACCACCGACCACTGTTCCCTGTTTTACTGCTTCGGTCTCTGGTCGGCCGGAACGTTTTTGTAGACGTCTTCGAACGACGCGTAGCCGTCCTTGATGACCGTCGTCATCAGATTGTCCTTGTCGACGACCGTCACTTCGAGCAGGATCGCCGGAATTTCCTTCTTGATCGCGTCGTTCATGAACGGTTTGGCGTCCGTCAGAGATTCTTTTTTCGCGAGCTTGATCGCCGCTTCGACCGCCGCGTTCGCGAGCGGGATGATTGGTTTGTAAACGGTCATCGTCTGCTTGCCTTCGGCGATCCGCTGCAAAGCGGCCTTTTCGGCGTCCTGCCCGGTGACGAGGATCTTGCCGATCAAGCCCTTGCTTTCGAGCGCCGAAACGACGCCGCCCGCCATGCCGTCGTTCGAAACGACGAAGGCGTTGATGTTGTTGTTGTTCTGCGTGAGCGCGTTTTCGGCGAATTTCAATGCTTCTTCCGGCTTCCAGTCGGTGATGAACTGATTGGCGACGATCTTGACGTCGCCGCGGTCGACCGCCGGCTGGATGACGGCGAGCTGTTCTTTCTGCATGATGACGGCGTTGTTGTCGGTCGACGCGCCGTAGACCATCACGTAATTGCCCTTCGGCACTTTCTGAAGCGCGTATTCGGCGATCTTGCGGCCGATGACCGGCACCTGGTGCGAAATGTAGACGTCGATTTTGTCGGAATTGATCAGGCGGTCGTAAGAGATGACCGGAACGCCTTTCGCTTTCGCTTTCTCGACCATCTGCGCGGCTTGCGTCGCTTCCTGCGGCGCGATGACGAGCACGTTGATGCCCTGCGTCAAAAGCTGTTCGACGTCGCTCAGTTGTTTTTCGGCCTTATTGTCGGCGAACGTCAGGACGCATTCGACGTTCATCTGCTGGCAGTGCGCCTGAAACGCGTCGCGGTCGCGCTGCCAGCGTTCTTCCTTGACGGTCGCCATCGCGAAACCGATCTTGATTTTGCCGTTCGCCGGCGCCGCGCCGGAGTTGGTCGTGCCGGCGGTGTTGCCGGTCTGCGGCTGCTGCACGCACGCCGCCATGAAAAATACCGTTAAAAACAATAATGCTGAAAGTTTTGCACCGATTTTCATCGTGTTTTCTCCTATAAATTTAAGTAAAGATTTCGCATAGATAAAGTATGACAAAAATACTATTTTCGCCAATACCGAATCTTTCTCGCTGGGCTGATTTGCAGTCAAAAAAAGAGATGACCGTAATTTTACCAAACCACGAAAATAGAGGGAGTTGAAAATGACCGCACTTATCTTTTTACCGAAAATTTTCCGTTTTTCCAAACCAGGCTGTACAGTTTTTTGCCTCTTTCGGGAATATCGTCCGTTTTTTCCTCGGCGAAGACTTCGACGGTCGTCCCTTCGCGCGGCAGTTCGTAGATGTTGTCCTTCGAAAAATTCGGCACCGCCGTCCGCGAAACGTCGTACCATCGCCCGTTTTTGTATTCGAGAAAATAGTTGTCCGTGCCCATTTCGAATTCCACTTTCAAAGCGACGACGTAGCTCGCGTCCGGGCGTTTGAAGAGCGCCATCGTCAAACAGCTCTGCGCGCCGTCGCAGCCCGATTTCCAGTAACCGTTCTCCGCGTCTTCGATTTCCAGAAAGCGCTCGATGTACTCGCGCCGCGCCGCATCGCAATTTTTTTCGCGCTCGGGACGGCACCCCTCGAGCGTAAAATATTTTTGCGGCAAAAGCGTGAAAAATTCGCGCACCGTGCGCGGCTGTTTCGTTTGCGCGGGCGCGGTCAAGACCAGACAGCAAAAGGCGAAAACAGCGAACAGTAATTTTATCTTCATTGATTTTTTCTCCTGAAAATCCGGTAGCCGAAAGCGTCGAGACTCAAACCCGGCAGCCCGACCGATTTTACAACGATGTTCGGCGTGATCTCGTCGAAATTTCCCGCGGCCTCGACCGTGCCGAAAAACGGCGCGTTGGTCATATTGACGGCGACCAAAATCTCTTCCGCGCCGCTCGTCCGCATAAAAGTCAAAACGCGCGCTTCGTCGGAATTTCTGAGCCACCGCAGGTCGCCGCGCCGCAGCGCGACCGAATTTTTGCGGAGCCCGATCATCGCTTTGTAAAACTTGGGAAATTCCGGGCGGCGCTCGGCGAACTGCCAGAAAACCGGCAATTTTTCGAACAGCGCCGGCGCGCCGGATTCGGTCGTATCGCCCGCCTCCATGCCGTTATAAACGAGCGGCACGCCGTCCATTGTAAAAGCCAGTAATTGCGCGGCGAGCGCGCCCTTTTCGCCGAAGCGCGCGATCGCGCGGCGTTCGTCGTGATTGTCGGAAAAACGCATCCGCAAAGCGCCGCGCGGATTTTTCGCGTGATCGGCTTCCCACGTTTTGCGAATTTCGGACGCCGGTTTGACGCCGAACAGAACGTCCGCGAGCGTCGCGTGGTGCGCCCACGAGTAATCGAGATTAAACGCTTTCGCGAGCAGATCGGGCGCTTCCGATTCGGCGAGCCAGATCGTGTCGGGTTTAATTTTATCGACTTCGGCGCGCGCCGTTTCCCAGAAATCGGTCGGCACAAAGCCGGCGACGTCGCAGCGGAAACCGTCGAGGTCGTAATCGCGGATCCACATTTTCAGCATGTCGATCATATAGCGACGCAGTTCCGGGTTGTCGTAATTCAAATCCGCGACGTCCGCCCAATCGGGAACGGGCGGAATGACTTCGCCGCGCTCGTTCCGCGTGTAAAACGCTTTGTTCTTCATCATCACCGAATCCCACGCCGTATGGTTGGCGACGATGTCGATGATGACTTTCAGTCCGCGCCGGTGCGCTTCGCCGATCAGACGCTTCAAATCGTTCGCCGTCCCGTAATCGGGATTGATCGCGTAATAATCTTTGACGGCGTAGGGCGAGCCGATCGTGCCCTTCGCCTTCATTTTCCCGACCGGGTGAATCGGCATCAGCCAGAGCACCGTGACGCCCAAATCTTTCAAACGATCCAAATCGGCCGTGATCGCGTTAAAATCGCCTTTCTGCGAAAATGCGCGCGGAAAGATCTCGTAAATCACCGCGTCTTTCACCCAATCGGGCGACTGCCGCGCCGTTTCCTTCGAGAAATCCCTCGGCGTCGGCGCTTGCTGAGCGATGATTCGGGGCGTGAACCCGATCGATAACGCCATCGCTAATATTCCCGTCAAACAAATGTTTCGCAGTTTTTTACTTCGCATAAACTCCCTATTTTCGAAAAGTCTCGTCGTCGCAGTTCGCGCCGCCCGCTTCGAGAACTATCTTCAAAGGCTTGACCGCGCCGGTTTTCGGAACGATGAAGCATTTCGAACTGTGCGTGACTTCGAACATTTCATCGCTCACTCGCTTCGAAACCTGAGCTCTGATCAAATATTCCGTCTCCTCGTAGCCGTCGAGCGTAAAATTGCCCTTCGCGTCAATTTTAAGGTCACCGCCCCAGTCGGCGTCCGCATAACCTTCCCTTTTCAAGTAAAAATCGGCTTCGGCGTTCGCCGCCCGACGCCCGTTTTTCAGCACGATTCGTCCCGAAATTTTTCTTTTCTTTAATTTCGGGGCAAGCTGGATGTTTTTGTCGGTTAGGACTTCGGCTTTTTTCAGATCGATGACGATCGCCGTCTCGCGTTTATTCGAATTCGGGAAAAACATCGGCAAATACTGGTCACCGTCATCATTAACGTTCAAAAAATCATCGATCCCGTAACCGAGCAGATAGCGTCCCGGCGGCAAGCCCTTAAAGATGAAAGCCCCGTTTTCGCCCGAGTAGGCGAGGTACTCGGCGGCGAATTTTTCTTTTGCCGGCGGCGGGTCGACGGTCGGCGAATCCGGATCTTCGTCATTCGAATCTTCTTCTTCGTCCCTCGGCTCCCGCAATGCGGTTTCGGTCTGAGTGTCTACTTCGTTAGGATCCGGCAGGCGAAGCAGATTCACCCGTTTTTCGACGACCGGCAAACCGTCGGCGTCGATGAGCCTGCCGCCGATCACGCCGTTGATTTTGATTTCGAAGTCCCTGTTCGTACAGCCCCGACCGGCGACTTTGACGAAACCCGAATTTTCGTCGTCTTCGTCATAGCTGCCGAGCCCGTCCGCTTCGGCGCCGGTGATGAAGCCTTTCGGCAGGTCGAGGTAAATTTTATAAAGACCGGCGTTCAGCCCGTCGAGAAAATATTTCCCGTCCGGCGCGATCGCCGCTTCGAATTTTTCGCCGTTTTTGCTTTCGATCAGCACTTTGTCGATCTGCGCTGGCTTTTTCGGTTTTTCCCAAATCGAAAGTTCGGAATCGATGACCTTACCTTGAACGATGCCGCCGGGATTGTCCGAACTTTTCAAACGGCGCAGCCCGGCGACCGCTTCCTGCGCCGATTCGATTTCGGTCGTCTGCGAACACATGCCCGTGCCGAGCTCGCCGGTCTGCTCGTTCTTCCAGGCGAAAATCAGGTAGCTTTTTCCTTCCGTCATCGAAAAAGCGCACGAGCTCGCCGTTTCGGTCAAGACGTCGGCGAGCGAAACGTTTTCCATGCCGAGAAAATTTTCTTGGATTTGCACCTGATGGCGGCGCGTGCCGTCCGTTTCAGAGGCTTTCGCGACCGTGCCCGTAAAAACGTACTCCGCGCGCGCGAAAGCCTCGCACGTCGTCGCGACCGCGCAGGAGCAAGCTCGGGCGTCCGTCACACCGAACAATAAAAAACCGCTCGTCAAAATCAGCATCAGAAGTGAATTTTTCATAATTTTTCCCCTAAACTACTCTGATAGAACGATTTTTGAAGCGCCCGCTTGCATCGCCCGAAGCCGTTTCGCGAAAAGGAAGCCGCGTAGATTTTCGCGCGTTTTTTCATTCCGTTACGCCGGTTCGAAATGCAGAATATATTTCGACTCGGGCAGATGATAAAAGTTGTAAACCTCGGCGGTCTGCCGGCTGCTTTGCCCCGTGATATTGTCGCCGCCGAAAAAATGCCGATGGATTTCCGAGCCGAGCGCGTCGTTGATGACCTCGTATTCGGCGGCGCCGATCCAGTAATGAATGCTGAAGCTGTTGCGCGAGCGCCGGACGACGACGTCGACCTTGCCGGTCGCCACTGCAACGCGAGAACTGCGCAAGTCTTCGGCGGTCGCCCGTTTCAGATTGCGAACCGCGAAGAGCATTTTGATGAAACTAAGCACAATAACGGCGATGACGATCACGAAAAACGTGCCGAAGCAGACCGTCGCCGGATTGATGCGGGCGGCTAGCGCCCGAAAAAACACGAACCCTAGAAGCGACGCCGCGCCGACCATGAAAATCCCGAGCGGGATGCCGCAGCCGACGAGCAGCATTCGGTTTATATTACCGACGCCTTTGAATCGCCGGCGCAGTTTCGCTTTCGCCGACTCATTCAACAAACCGCCGCGCATCTCGGCGATTTCGCGCGCGTCGAACCGCAGGGCGTAATGCGCCGCGCTCGCCTCCGCCGAACTTTTTTTCCACCACTCGAAAAATCCCATCTCGGCTTCCGAATTATTCCACCAATCCGCTGCTCGGCACGGGCTGCACGTTTTGCTGAACGGTGAGCTTTTCATCTTCGTCCGCTTCGATCGGCACAATTCCTTCGCCCACATCCCTGACCAACAACAGACAGATCACCGCGGCGACAATAAAGCAAACCCCGCCGGTCATCACCACATACAGCGGCGCGGTCGTGCTGGCTTCGCCGAACAGGCGCTTGATGAGCGGACCGAAGGTGAAAGAAGCGATGATTTCGGGAATGACGATAAAGAAATTAAAAATCCCCATGTAAACGCCCATTCGCTCCGGCGGGAGCGCGCCCGACAAAATCGCGTACGGCATCGCCAGAATCGAAGCCCAGGCGATGCCGACGCCGATCATCGAAAGGTACAAAAAATTCGGCGAACCGCCGGCGAAATAAACCGAAAGTAAGCCCAAACCGCCGCAGATCAGCGCGACGAAATGCACGAATTTGCGGCTCGTCGCGGCGGCGAACTGCGGCAAAAGGAACGCGATCAGAAAACAAACGATCGAATACACGGCGAACATCCATCCGCCGTGCTCGCCGCCCTGATTAAACAGCGGATGATCTTTGTCCGGCGCCTGAAAAGCATGGTACGACGTCATCAAACCGTAAAACATCCACATGCAGAAAAGCCCGAGCCACGTAAAAAACTGCACGACCGCGAGCTGCTTCATGGTCGCCGGCATTTCCCTCAAAGCCTCGAAAATTTCGCCGAAAAATTTTCCGATTCCGCGCTTTTCGCTGCGCCGGCGCTCGAATTCCGCCATATCTTCCGGCGGGTATTCTTTCGTGGTGAATACCGTCCATAAAACCGCCAGCAGAAAAACCGCCGCCCCGATTTTGAATGAGTACTGAACCGTTAACGGCACGCCGTTCGCGGCATTCCCGGTCACGCCGAAATAGGAAAAAATCTTCGGCAGCGCGTTGGCGATCGAAGCGCCGACGCCGATAAAAAACGATTGCATCAGAAAACCGAAGGTTCTCTGGTCGATGCGCAGTTTATCGCCGACGAAAGCGCGGAACGGTTCCATCGAAACGTTTATCGAAGCGTCCAAAATCCATAACAGGCCGGCCGCCGTCCACAAGACCGGCGAGTCGGGCATAAAAAACAGCGCGATGCTCGCCAGAATCGCGCCGACCAAAAAGTACGGTCGCCGACGTCCGAGCCAATTCCAGGTGCGGTCGGACATCGAACCGATGATCGGTTGGATCAGCAGCCCGGTAACGGGCCCCGCCAGCCAAAGAATCGGTATTTCGTCGGGATTCGCGCCGAGTTTAGTGTAAATCGCGCTCATGTTCGCGAGCTGCAAGCCCCAGCCGAACTGGATTCCGAGAAATCCGAAACTCATGTTCCAGATTTGCCAAAAGCTTAGACGCGGTTTGTTTTCCATAGATTTGGTCAGAAATCCGAATCTTTATCCGAATTTCTTTTCTCCTTGATGAACAAAATTATCCAGACAATAATGACGAACGCGGCGATGATGATGCCGCCGATGGTGACGGCGTTGCCGAGCACGCTGCCCGCGGTGTTTCTGGACGAAATGCCCAAAAACACCAAAAACGCCGCCAAAATCAATCCGATAAAAGATAATGCTTTCATTGTTTCGTATTTAGTTGACCGGGTTGACTGAGTTCGAATTCCTTAACCCGGTTGACCCGGTCGACTTCCAGTCAACTCGCCAAACTTTCACTAAATTCGGTCAGCTCCCGGTCAACTCTACTATTTAACCGTAAAAACGCCCGCCGTGCGCGCCGGCATCGTCAACGCGACCCTGCCGTTATCAATTGTAATGTCCGGAACCTTGCCGAGCCGGTCGGTCAAAGTCGCGTTCGCGGGAAACGGTTTGATCATCGAAACGTCGAACGCGACCGGCGCGGGCTTCGCGTCGTTATTAAAAATCACCAAAACCGCCTGTTTGTCGGTCAGACGCGCGTACGCCATCTGCTGCTCTTCGTCGAGCAGATCGAGCGTTCTGCCGGTGCGCAGCGCCGTAAAATTCGCGCGCAGGCGTCCGAGCGCGGCGACGTGGTTCCAGACGTTGTTCTCCTCGTCGGTGCGACCGGCGGAAGCGAACGCGTTGCGCGCGTCGCCGGGAAAACCGCCCGGAAAATCGCGCCGGTTGTCGGGGTCGGCGCCGCCCGGCATCGCGATTTCGTCGCCGTAATAAAGCAGCGGCGTGCCGCGCGACGTCATGATCAAAGTCTGCGCGAGCTTCAATCCGTCGACGGTCGCGCCCTTTTCGTTCATAAAACGTTCCATGTCGTGCACGCCGAGGAACGTCGTCAAAACGTTCGGGTTCGGGTAAAGCCAGTCTTTGGCGAACATCTGCGAGATTTCGCGCACGTTGCCGCCCTTCGCGAACGCGTTGCGGAGCGGGTAAAACAGACCGAAATCGTACAAAGTGTCGATCTGCGTGTCGATGCCGTCGTGCCCTTTTCGGCCGGTCTGAAAATAAGAAATCAGCGCCGCGTCGCCGTCGAAAAGCTCGCCCAAAATATTGACTTTCGGAAACTCTTTTTTGATCGCCGCGCCCCATTTCCCCCAGAAAGCGCGCGGCACGTGCGGCAGCGTGTCCATGCGGATCGCGTCGAAGCCGAACGCTTCGAGCCACCACATCGAGTTTTGGATCAAGTATTTTTCGACTTCCGGGTCCGATTGATTGAAATCCGGCAGGATGTCGATGAACCAGCCGTCGATGTTGCGCGCCTGCGTCTGGTAAGTCGCGCGCGGGTTCATCGCCGTCCATTTCTGCCAGTTGTTGTTCGGATGATTCCGCACGGTGCCGTTCCACCACGTCGGCGTCGGAGGATTTTCCGCCCACGGGTGATACGGTCCGGTGTGGTTCGCGACCTGATCCTGAATGATTTTGATGCCCTGCGCGCGCGCCTTCTGCATCAGCTCGCGCAGCTTCGCCGCGTCGCCGAGGTGCTCGTCGATCGCGTACATGTCGACCGCGCCGTAGCCGTGGTAGCCGGTCGTAAACGGCATGCCCGGATAAACCTCTTTCGTGTCGGGCTTGTCGTTGTTGTCGTAAACGGGCGTCATCCAGATCGCCGTCACGCCCAAAGACTTTAGGTAAGGAAGCTTGTCGATCACGCCCTGCAGATCGCCGCCGTGGTAATGGCGCCCGAACTTGCGATCGTACAAGCCCTTCGATTTCGCCGGGTCGTTGTTCGACGGGTCGCCGTCGGCGAAGCGGTCGGGGATCAGAAAATAAATCACGTCGTCCGGCGTAAAACCCTGATTTCTGCCGTTCGGCGCCGATTTCGCCGTGATTTCGAACTCGAACCGCCCGGATCTCGCGCCGTCGCGGACGCCGAACCGGTATTTTCCGGGCTGCGTGCCGGCGGGAATTTCCAGATCGAAAAACAAATAATTCCCGTTTTTCGAGGCCGCCAAATTTAAGGTCCGCAAAGGGCTCGGCGCTTCGATTTTTGCCGCCTCAAGATTTTTGCCGGTCAATAAAATTCTGACCGGACTGACGGTCGACGGCGTCCACCAGCTCGGCGGCTCGATCTTTTCGACGCTGATTTCCCTGCCCTGCGCGAACGATAAAAGCGGCAGCAGAAAAATCAAAACCGTTAATCCAATGCGGGACGAATTAATTTTCATATTTATTCTAAAGTCTTCAGACGTTTGAGTTCTTTCTTAAAACCCCACGCGCCAAAAGCGAAACAGGCGATTCCGGTTAAAAAGAAAATCAGAGTCAACCAATTTATTTCGACTTCACTCATCGACCTGAAATACGCGCTCAAGCAAAACATCGCGAATAATCCCCAAAGACCTCGGCGGATCAGCAGGATAAAAGCGTTCGTCCTCACGCGCCGGTTAAATTCGGCGGCGTTTTCCGCCAGCATTTCGTCGGCGTGCCGGGCGGCGCGGCGCTGGTAAAAAGCGTTGACCGCGAACGGCGCGATCAGGAAAAACAAAGAAAACATCGCCGTGATTAAAAGCGTGCCGGTTTCAATCATTTTCGGTTTTCACCTCGCTCAATCCGCTTCGCCTTTTCGGTTTCTTAAATATTCTCGTGTAAAGGCGGCTCGCGCCGAGCAGCGCGTAACCGATCGCGACGTATTCGAAGAACCGGAAAAATAATTGTTCCCACATCGAAATCGCGCGCCGGGCTTTTCCGTCGGCCGCGACGCACTGAAAATTCTGCGAAATCGAAACGCCGCCGCCGCGCGCCGCGCGCCGCACGACATCGCGCGTCAACTCGGTTTCCGCCGGGCAAAAAATCCATTCGAGCGGCCGGTTGTAAATGTAATTTCCCGGCTGGTCGAACGCGATTCCGATCATCGCGAAAAAGACGATCACGAGCGCGATCCCGAGCGGGCTGTTTCCAAGGTCGGGCGAATTCGCGCCGGCGCGCAGCGCCGCCCACGCGCAGATCAGCAAAAAAATCGAGCCGACGCCTTCGAGATGCGTCACCGCGTAAAATCCGCCCCACAGCGCGCCGATCAGCGCCGCGATCGCCGCGACGATCATCAAAATCCACGCGAACGAAGGAATTTTTTCCGACCATTTACCCATTTTTTTGTCTTCCTCAGCCGAAAGTGGCGTGCTCTTCCGACACGACGAATTTTCGTTCGCGGCCGGCGCCGATTAATAAATAAAGCGCGAGAAAGGCGGCGACGCCGCAGACGCCGACGAGCGCCGTCATCGGCAGCGTCGTGCCGTTGCTGAAATGGCTCACGAGCGACGAAGCGATTGCCGCCAGCGTGTACTGCAGCGAGCCGATCAGCGCCGAAGCGGAACCGGCGTTTTCCGTCTGCTCGGAAAGCGCGCCGGCGGTCGCGTTCGGAAAAATCATGCCGAGGCTCGCGATATACAGAAAAATCGGGATCAATACGCCCCAGAAACCGAAGTTCAAAACGCCCGCCGCGATCAAAAGCAGACCGAACGCCGCCGTCACGAAAAGACAGGCGCGCAGGATTCGCGTCGGATTGTAACGGCTGACGAGCCGGCCGTTAACTTGCGAAACCGCGATCATGCCGACCGCGTTCGAGCCGAAAATCCAGCCGTATTTTTCCGCCGGCACGCCGAAAAGCTCGATGAACACGAACGGCGAACCGGTAATATAAGCGAACATGCCGGCTTGCGCGAGCCCGCCCGCGAGCGTAAAAGCGAGAAATCTTCGATCTTTCAGAACGCCCAGATAGATCGCGAAAGCCTCGCCGAGACGAATATGCGGATTCGGCTCTTTCGTTTCCGGCAAAAACCGGTAAACCGCCGCCAGACAAACCGCGCTGACGAGCGAAACGACGCCGAAAATCGCGTGCCAGCCGAAATAGAGCGCGACGTAGCCGCCCAAAAGCGGCGCCAAAATCGGCGCGACGCCCATCACGAGCATCAACAGCGAGAACACGCGCGCAGATTCGCGATGGTCGAACAAATCCCGCACGGTCGCCCGCGCGATGACGATGCCGCCGCACGCGCCCAAAGCCTGGAAAAACCGGAAAACGATCAGCGATTCGACGTTCGGCGCGAACGCGCACAGCACCGACGAGACGAAGTAAATCGTCAAACCGACGTAAAGCGGTTTTTTTCTGCCGAAACGATCGGTCGCCGTGCCGTACAGCAATTGTCCGAACGCGAGCCCGACGAAAAACGTCGCTAAGGACAATTCGACCCGCGCGACCGGCACGCCGAAATCCGCCGCGATCTGCGGGAACGACGGCAGGTACATATCGATCGAGAGCGGCGCGAAAGCCGTCAAACCGGCGAGAATGACGATCAAAAGCGCGAGCGGCTTCGATTTCGGCGGTGATTTTATTTCCGCCGGGTATGTTTCGCGTGAATTACTCATCTTAAACAGCGGTCGGCCAAAAAGATGTCGGAAATTTAAATATGAAACGCGTATGAACGCGGATTTCGGCCGGATTTCGCGGATTTTATTCGTTCTTTTTTAACGAATCGGCGAAAATCCGTTCGGATCGGCGTGCGTCCGCGTTTCGTTTTTTTCGGTTTTCAATCAAGCTCCATTTCATTTATCTGAACTCAAAACAGCCCCGAAACGCTCCTTTTCATCGACCGTAAAGCTCGGTCAGCGCCTTGAGCCTTGCGGCGATTTCGCCGGAAAAATCGCCCGCTTTGCACTGCCAGTGCCAGTTGCCGGCGGTCGAAGCCGGCAGATTCATCCGCGCTACGTTGCCCAAACCCAGCAAATCCTGCATCGGCGCGATCGCCGCGTGCGCCACCGACGCCCAGACCGCGCGGATAAAATCCCAGTGAATTTCCGCGCCGTCCGTCTTTAGATAATCGAGACAAAAACGGCGTTCTTTTTCGATCTGCGCTTCGTCGCGTCCCGAGCCTTTGCCGGCTTGCGAATTGAACCAGCCGACCGTCGTGTCGTTGTCGTGCGTGCCGGTGTAGGCGACCGTGTTTTGAATGTAATTGTGCGGCAGATCGAGGTTTTTCGCGTCGCCGCCGAAGGCGAACTGCAGGATTCGCATGCCCGGAAAACCGAACGAATCGCGCAGTTCCTCGACGTCCGGCGTGATGACGCCCAGATCTTCCGCCCAGAACGGCAAATCGCCGAGCGCGTACTTTAAAGTGTTGAATAAATCTCTGCCCGGCACGTCGACCCATTGCCCGTTTTCCGCCGTTTCCTCGCCGCCCGGCACCTCCCAGCTCGCCGCGAACCCGCGAAAATGATCGACGCGCACGATGTCGACCAGCTTCAAAGTCGCCCGGACGCGCGCCGTCCACCACCGGAACCCGTCGCCGCGCATATTGTCCCAATTGTAAATCGGATTTCCCCAGAGCTGTCCGGTTTTCGAAAAATAATCGGGCGGCACGCCGGCGACCGAGCGCGGCGAACCGTCTTCATTGAGCTTAAACTGCGTCGGGTTGCACCAGACGTCCGCCGAATCGAGCGCGACGAAGATCGGCACGTCGCCGACGATCGTGACGCCGTTTTCGTTCGCGTGCCTTTTCAAATTTACCCACTGGCGGAAAAAAGCGAACTGGTAAAATTTTTGGGCGAAAACCTCGTCGTCGAGTTCGCGGCGCGCCTTTTCCAGAGCTTCGGGACGGCGCATTTTCAAATCCTCGTCCCATTCCTGCCAGGATTTCTGCTCCCGCGAAAGCTTGATCGCGCGAAAAAGCGCGTAATCTTCGAGCCAGAAGCCGTTTTCGTCGCAAAAACGGTGAAATTCGCCCGCCAGATCTTCGTCGGTCGTTTGCCGGAAACTTTCGAACGCCTTTTTGAGCAGCGGCAATTTATAGTCGATCATTTTGCCGAAATCGACTTTGCCTTCGGGAAATTCGGGCGGATTCGATAAATCCTGCCCGTCCAAAAAGCCGTCTTCCGCCAATTTGGCGGGCGAAATGAGATAAATGTTTCCCGCGAACGCCGAAAAACACTGGTAAGGCGAATCGCCGTAGCCGGTCTGCCCGAGCGGCAGAACCTGCCAGTAAGTCTGTTTGGACTCAACCAAAAAATCGACGAAGTTAAACGCCTCGTCGCCCAGATCGCCGACGCCGAAGCGCGACGGCAAACTCGTCGGATGAAGCAGTATTCCTGATGCTCTCATAAAAAAGTGGTCAGTGGTCGGCGGCCGGCGGTCAGTTTTTGGGCTTCACGATTACTGACCGCCGACCGCTTATTTAAAATCCTTGATAATTCTGCCGACCGGATAAACGCCGATCCGTTTGTCCGCGTACGGCGAGCGCTGGTAGAAAAAGTTCAGACGCGCGCGCGGACTTTTGGCAAAATTCTCGTCCTTTAATTTTTCTTCGAATTCCTTTCTCAAATTTTCATCTTTAGCGAGCATGTCGGCGGCGATCTTCTCCATGATGTAATCGCTGAAATATTCCTTTTGCTCGAAAATCGCGTTGAAAAATCCCCATGCGGCGAGCGAATCGGTCGAAATCGGTTCCAAAAGATGAATTATGACGTTGCCGGTTTCCTGCGCGAGCGGCACGAGCGCGGAATTTGCCGGAAACGTTCTGGTTTCGGTCACCGAAACGGCTTTGAAGCTGACCGGCAGACGATTTTCGAACGGCGCGCTCGCCCATTTCGGCTCGGTCAGACGATAGCTTTCGACTTCGATCGTGAGCGGCTTTTCGAGTCTGTCGAACTTTACGCCGTGCATTTGAAGCCGTTCGATCGCGTCGCCCCACTGCGGCGGCACGACGTAATAAAGCGGCGGCGCGGCGGAGGCTTTGACGGCTCCCTCGTCGAATTTTTTGACCGTGATTTCGGTCGGCGCGCTGCCGTAGACGATCTTTTTGCCGCCGGAAACGGGGCTGTCTTCGAGTTTGTATTCGACGGCTTTGAGCTTGAATTCTTCGAACCGGTCGCTCAACGCGAGCTGCAGCGGAAATTGTTGGCCGGAATCGTAGCTTTTGCCGCGCGCGATCGTTTCCGCGTCCGCGCGTTTGTTCGCTTCGAAAAGGCTCGCTTTCGAGCGGTTGATTTCCTCAATGGTTTTCCAGAGCACGTCGTAAGTGCCGCGCACGCGCGATTTATAGGGTTTTAAGGAATGCGTTTCGATCAGCAGCCCGGGACGATTGCGAAGCGCGGCGTAACCGGTCGCGAAACGCGGCGTCGCGATGAACGTGTAAATGCCGCTCGTCACTTCGCGCCCGCCGAATTCGAGATAATGCGTTAAAAGATTGCCCTCTTTTTCGACCGCCGGCACGATTTTCCGGTCGAAATATTCGTCCATCCAGTTTTTGATATGCGGCGAAACCTCCTGAAAATGCGCGTATTCGTAGGTGATGTTGTACTGAAAATCGGCGCCGTCGGTGACGTGCAGGTCGAAGAAAAAATCCGGACGCCATTCGTTCCAGAGCCGCAAAAACGCGCGCGTTTCGGGCGCGTCCGCCTTCATGTAATCGCGGTTGAGATTCAAATTCGCGCTCGTGCCGCGCCAGCCCATTTCGTCCGGGCCGTTCTGGTTGATGCGATTGAACGGCGACGCCATTTCGTGACCGTCCGTGTTGTAAATCGGCACGAACAGCAGAATCGCATCTTTAAGCAGATCGGCGCGCGTTTTCGTGATCGCGATGTCGCGCAAAAGCGCGTAGCCGGCGTCTTTGCCGTCGATCTCGCCGGAATGAATGCCGGCTTGAATTAAAATGATCGCCTTTCCGCTTTTTTTCGCGGCGCCGGGCGTAAATTCTTTGCCGTCGGCGACGATCAGCAGCGGCAGGTCGCGTCCTTCGCCCGATTTGCCGAAGTTTTGATAGACGATTTTGTCGGACGCTTGATCGAGTTTTCGCGCGAACGCGATCGTGTCCGCGTAATTCCAGCTCTTTCGATAATCGGTTTGCTCAGCCAGCGTCTGCCACCCTTTCGGCACGTTCGGCGATTCGCTCTGCGCGTTTGCATTCATAAAAAACAGAAAAGAAAGAAAGAAAATTTGAAAAAAGACACTTTTTCGAAAGCTCATTCAAACATTTAATCACAATCGGGAAAGAAAAATTAACAGGGATAGACAAGATTTGCAGCGACTAAAAGGAATCCTCGATTTATCCTGTTCATCCCGTCCATCCCGGTTAATTATTTGTCCTCAAAATAAAATCCCTCGTTGATCGCGAGCGGTTTTAATTTATCGCTCAAGCCGCGTTTTGCGGCCTCCTGCTTTAATAATTGCAGCGGCTGGTTCGGCGGCTCGTCCGACAGATCGAACGTGCCGTAATGCATCGGCACGAGCGTTTTACCGCGCGCGTCCAAAAAAGCCTGAAACGCGTCCGCCGGATTGTTATGGTTCGGCTGCATGAACCAGCGCGGCTCGTACGCCCCGATGCCGATGACGAAATAATCGATTTGCGGGAAAACCTCCGCCGTTTCGCGGTAATGCGAACCGAAACCGGAATCGCCGCCGAAATAAATCGTTTTTCCGGCGCCGGAAACGACGAATCCGCCCCAGAGCCGCTCGTTCATGTCGAACAGCCCGCGCCGGCACCAGTGACGCACGGGAACGAACGCGATTTTCACGGCGTCGCCGGTATTGTACTCCTGAAACCAGCCGGCGGTTTCGACCGCGTTTTCCGGCGTTTTCCAGTTGTTCAGCAAATCCTCCATGCCGAGTCCGGCGAGAAAGCGCGCGTTCGGAAACTTTTTCGCGAGCGCGCGCAAAGTGTTTTCGTCGCAATGGTCGCGATGGTCGTGCGAAACCAGAACGTAATCGACCTTTCGAATCTTTTCGAGCGGATTCGGCACCGGTACGAATCGCGTCACGAAACGCGGATCGCCGAAAACCGGATCGAGCAGAATTGACGTGCCGTTCAGACGGATAAAAACCGACGCGTGCCCGAGCCATAAAATGCCGTCGCGCTCCGAGGCGAGAAATTCCGCCGGGTCTTTAACTTCGAGCCGCGCCGTATCGTTCTTTTTGGCTTCCGCAAACGGGTTCGAGCTGAGCTGCCATTTAAGCACGTCGGTCATGCCGCCCAGAAACGGGTGTTCGTGATTGACGAATCTTCCCTTCTCGTCGACCGGCGTGCCTTTCCAATCGGCTTTGAGCGTCTTTAAATTTTCGTTTTTCGCGTATTTTACAATCACAGCCCTGTCAATTTTCTCCAAAACAAACGCCGTCGTCAGCACGACCGTAACCGTTAACACCAGACCGACGATAATTCTGATGATCCATTTTTTCATTCCATTTCCAAAGTCGATACGTTCTTATCGAAGCCTCCGCGATAAACGACCGCCGATCTCGGTTTCAAGGACAACTTGAATTTCCCGTTTACCGGTCTTATTTTATCCGTGGTCGTTTCGAGAAAGCCTTCGAGGTAAGTTCTAATCACGCCGGAACCGTCCTTTTGTCCATCAAGAGGCAAATAATCGGCAGACGCGATTTCGATTACTTTTTCCTTCCCCGAGGAATTGAAAGCAAAAACTACCGGCAAATCGCAGATGGGTTTACAAACCGAGTCGCGCACGAAAACGTAAGCGTCCTCGTCGTAAAACAAATCAATCGTTTTTCCCTCGCGGACGGCGCGGTTTTGTCGCCGCAGATTTATCCATCTGGTCGTCCACTCGAACATTTCGCGCTCGTCTTTGTTTCTGCCCGCCGTCGTAAACGAGTTTCTATCGTCGCCGTTCCAGCCGCCTGGAAAATCGCGGCGGTTGTCCGGGTCGTGTCCGCCTTCCATTAAAATTTCCTCGCCGGCGTAAAGCTGCGGAATGCCGCGCGTCGCTAATATGAACGCGATGTGCAGTTTCGCGCCTTCTTTCGTTGCGCCTTTAAGCGACATAAAACGGTCGGTGTCGTGATTGTTCGCCAAAAGCGTGAGGTTATTGACGTTCAGGTAAAGCGCGTCGTATTTCAAAACGTCGCGCAGCGCGCGCGCCGGTTTCCGGCCGGTGAAAACCTCCTGCGACGTGCGCCATAATTTGAAGTCGAAAACCGACGGCAGGCGCGTGTCGACGCCGTCCCAGCCCGCGCGCCCGCCCTGAAAAAACGCGGTCTGCGCAGAATCCTCTTCGAAAACCTCGCCGACCATCCAAAAGCGCGGGTATTGCTTTAAAATCGCCGCCGACCAGTCGCGGATGAATTTTCGGGGCATATATTGAATCGTGTCCTGCCGAATGCCGTCGATGCCGGTCGCGCCGATCCACCAGAGCGCGTTTTGAATTTCGTAGCGCGCGACCTCGGGCTCGTCCTGATTGAGATCGGGCAGCAGTTCGTTGAACCAGCCTTTTAATAAATTGTCGCGCTCGGCTTGCGAAGCGTTCGGCGAAAGCAGCACCGAATTGTTAAAGGTGTTTGGCGAGTATTTCGAAAACCAGTTTTCGAGCGGCGCCTGCTTAGCCCACGGATGCTGGACGCCGACATGGTTCGCGACCTGATCCTGAATGACTTTGATGCCGTTTTCATGCGCCGCGTCGACCATTTCGCGCAAATCGGCAAACGTGCCGAAATGATTTTCGACCGCGTAATAATCGATCGCGTGATAGCCGTGATAATTCGTGTTCGGGCACCACGGCTTGTCGCACTCGTTCGCTTCGTCCGGGTTGTCGTACCACGGCGTCAGCCAAATCGCCGTCACGCCGAGCTCCTTCAAATACGGGATTTTCGCGGTGAGACCGCGAAAATCGCCGCCGTGCCAGGCGCGCGGATTGCGCCGGTCGACATCCTTGTTATTGGACGGGTCGCCGTCGGCGAAACGGTCGGTCATGATGAGATACACGACGTCGTCGCTCGTGACGCCCCGAAAATTCGTCTTGGCGTCGAGCGGCGCGAGAATATCGAAAGGCACGATCGTTTTCCCGCCGGCGCTTGAAACCTCGAATTCGTAACGCCCCGGTTTCGCCGCCGGCGGAACCTCGACGTCGAAAAACAAATAATCGCCGCGCGCGTTGACGCGGACGTTTGAAACCTTAAACCGCGCGCTTTTCGGCGCGACTTTTGAATCCTGAAATCCGTTGCCGCGCACCAGAAGCCGCACCGGATTGAGCGTGTGATTCGCCCACCAGCTCGGCGGCTCGACCTTCGAAACCCGCGGCGCGCTTTGCCCGTTCGCCGTCAGACTCAGCGCAAAGAGCAGCAAAAATATAAACTTCGTCGGCGAAAGTGTTTTCATCAGGGTTTCTTTTGATCTGAAGCGGGCGCTACCGGCAAACGGTCGCCGGAGACGGCCGCGCCGGAACTGACGTTCTCGGGCAAATCCGGCACCTTGTCGGCGGAGGTCGACGACCCCGAACCGGCGTTGAAGATTTTTTCGAGGCGCTTGAATTCGGCGAACGCCTGATCGGCCTGGTCCTTTTGTTTGAGGCGCGAGTGAGCGATAAAAAGCTGGTAGCGCGCGCCGGGATCGTCGGGTTTCAGCGACGCGCCCTTTTCGAGAATCGCGACGGCTTCGGCGTATTTTTTCTGCCGGTTCAAAAGCCTTCCCAAATCGTAATACGCCGGGTAATTTTTCGTATCGAGCTCGATCGTCCGCCGCAAAAGCCGTTCGGCTTTGACGAGGTCGCCGCGTTCGAGCGCGATGTAGCCCATGCTCGCCAGCGCGTCCGGGTTGTCGGGTTTGGCTTTCAATACCTTCTCGAAACTCGCGAGCGCTTCGTCGAACAAGCCTTCGGCGCGCGCCATGTAGCCCTTTAAATAGTTAAAATTCGCGTCGGTCGGGTATTTGACGAGCACTTTTTCAAACACGCGGCGCGCGTCCGCGTACTGCTGCAGACGAAAATACGTGACGCCGAGCCGCAGCTGATACAAAACCCTTTCGGGCTGCAGCTCGGCGGCTTTTTTGTAAAAGGCGAGCGCGCCGGCGACCTTTTTGTTTTTCAGCAATTCCTCGCCGATCAAAAAGTTCGGTTCGTGATAATCGGGTTTGAGTTCGACGGCTTTGAGCCAGTAGCCGACGGCCGCGTCGCTGTTTTTCCGCGCCGCGTAGATCAAGCCGAGCCGGTAGTAAAATTCGGGCTGGCGCGGATTCAGATTGACCGCTTCGAGCAGCGTTTTTTCGGCTTCCGTTAATTTGTCGAGGTTGTAGTAAGCGACGCCGAGGTTATATAAAACGTCGGTCGTGTTCGGTCGCTGCCGGTTGACGGTTTCGAAAACCAGCGCCGCCTTTTCGTAATTTCCGAGTTCGGCGTAGATGAGCCCGAGCGTGAACGAAACGCGAACGTCCGCGGCGCTTAGTTTTTCGAGCGCGGGCAGAAGATTTTCCGCGTCCTTTTGCCGCCGCTCGAAAATGTACGCCCGCGCGAGGGCCGCGAGCAGCACCGCGTCGGCGGTCTGCGGCGTTTTGTTCGGCGGGAAAATGCCGGCGGCGCGTTCGAGAAACGGAATCGCCTTGCGGCTCTCGCCCCGCTGCGCGTAAATCAAGGCGAGATTGTAGTTCGCCTGCAGATGGCGCGGGTTGCGGCGCACGACCGCTTCGAGGTTTTGCACGCCTTCGCCGATTTTTTTGGTTTGAACCAGAACCGTGCCGAGCAGAAATTGCGCGTCTGCGTCCGAAGGCGTTTTTTTGAGCGCGGCGCGCAGGATCCGCTCCGCTTCCGCGAATTTCTGGTTACTGATGAGTTCAAGCGCGTTTTGAACCGCCGGCGACGGCGTTTTGGCGGGCGACGGCGGTTGCCCGTCGGCTCCGCCCAAGAGGCAAAAAAGCAAAATCGCCGTTCCTAAAATTCCCGTGCCTGCACGCATTTTTAATCCTGGTTAAAGCTTAATAAAAATATGAGTGACGAACAAATAATTGCCCGTCACTCGCTGTGAAAAGTCCGGCGTGGGCCTTCCGGATCAGAAGATCAGTCGGATGCCGAACTCGACCTGCCGCCGGCGCTGCTCGCTCGTGTCTCTGCCGAACGTGTCCTGATTGTTGAAATCGGCGTTCGGTCTGCCGCGATTGACGTGGTTGAGCACGTTGAAGACGGAAATGCGCAGCTGCAGCGCCGATTCCTCGTTGACGAAACGGAGCGGAATGTTCTTGAACAGACCGGCATCCCAGTATTCCTGAAAATCGCCGCGGAACACGTTGCGTCCGAGCGTGCCGATTTTCGGACCGCCCGGGTCGTTAGCGAAAACCGGCGTTACCGGACTGCGGAAAGCCGCGCGGTTGAGCTGAACGCCGCGCGCTCTTTGTTCGGCGGTCGGCGTCGGGTCGCCAATCAGATCGACGCGCCCGCCGTTGCTGGTCACGTCGTAAACCGGACCGCTTTGAAGAATCACGATGTTATTGATCTGCCAGCCGCCGATGACGTAATCGAGCGCGCGCGGCATATCCTTCAGGAATCTTCTTTCGCGACCGATCGGCAAATCCAAAACGTTGGCGAAGGTGAACCGGTGACGGATGTCGGTGTCCGATAAACCTTTTTCCAGATCGAGCCGCAACGGATTGTCGGGACCGCAGTTGCGCTGACCGCCGCCGCTCAGACAGAAACCGCCCGGCGTATTGTCGATCGCTTTGGCGAAGGTATAAGACGAAAGCACCGAAAAACCGTTCGAAAAGCGCCGTTCGAGCTTGCTTTGGAAAGCGTTGTAGCTGAAATCGCCGTCGTAGCGCGAAGCGATGACGTTGCCGATGTTCGGAACCTCCCGCGAACCGGGCGCGCCGGCGTCAGTGCCGTTTCCGATGTTCTGAACGATCAGGAGGTTGTCGCCGGTCGAGCCGACATACGCGACCTCCGCGAGCCAGTTGCGCCAGAATCCGTACTGCAGCGTCAAATTGTATTGTTGGAAGCGCGCGTCCTTGCGGTTCGGATCGTTATAAATGATCGTCGCGTTGGTCGGCGCGAGGCTGCTCGTGCCGCGCGGCGCGAAGAACACGTTGACCGAGGGCAAGCCGCGATCGTACAGGTTCCTGCCGAGAATTCCGGGAATGCCGGCGCATCCGCCGGGATTGTTGATCGGATTGCAGCTGTAGTTGCCGCCGCCGTTGCCGGGGTTCGTGTTCAACGAAGGAATGCCGCTCGCGTCGACCGAATAAACGATGCCGTAGCCGCCGCGCACGACCACTTGTTTATCCGCGCCGAAAGAATAAGCGAATCCGATGCGCGGACCGAAATTGTTCAAATCGTTTTTGGACAGGTCGCGGTCGTTATCGCCGGCGAATCTTAAGTTGCCGGTCGCCGGATCGAAATTCGCGATGCGGTCGTAGCGCTCGGTCGGCGCGGTGAACAGATCGTAGCGAAGACCGAGATTCAGGGTCAGATCCGAGGTCGCTTTCCAGTCGTCCTGCACGAAAAACGCGACTTCTTTGCTTTCGAGCAGCGCGTCGGTGCCGGGATTGCCGCGCGTCACGAATCCGGGTTCGTAGCCGAGCAGAAAGTTCGCCAGCGCCGAACCGGTATCGTTCGGTCCGATTCCGATGTAATTGCCCGAAACGAAACCGCTGTTGGTGGTTCCGTACTGCACGTTTCCTTTGATGCCGCCGTTGCGTCCGCCGTCGATGTTCGTGTTCTGCCGCAGACGACCGTCGAAACCGAATTTGAAGATCGAATTGCCCTTGACGACCGTCACGGCGTCGGCGAGGTTGAAGTTGTTCGATTTGAAAAGAAAAGGTCCGCCGTCGCCGGTGAATTCGACCGCGCGGTCGCCGCCGCCGACCGTGTCGACGATGCCGAGCAGCACCATGCCGGTCGAATTCTGATCGACGTTGATGTTCGGAGCGCCGAGCGCGGCGGCGATGTTCGGATTAAAGCCGCCGGTGCCGAAAATGCCGGTGTTCAAGATGCCGATCTCGACGCGCGTGTAGCCGAAGCGGATGTCGTTGACGATGTTCGTGCCGAAGCTCTGCGTGCTGCCGATGACCGCCGCTTTCGAATTGCCCAGAATGACGCCGGCGGACGGTCCCGCCGGCAGATCGTTGCCGGTCGGCGACGAGCCGAGCGGGAAGAAATTATCGACGATTCTTTCCTGTTTCAAGCTGCTGTATCTGCCCCAGAGGTTCGTGCCTTCGAATAATTTATGATCGAGGCGAATGTCCCAGCCGTCCTGTTTCGGTCTGACCTGCCGGTTGACGATGTAATTTTCGCCGGTTCGCGCGAGCGTCGGCAGCGGAAAAGCGTTGACGAAATTTCTCCCGAAATTTGAAAACGCCCCGCAGCTCGCGCAGTTGCGCAAATCGTTTCCGGGAATCGGAACTCCGTTCGGGTCGAAAATCGTGCCGATCGGCGCCGTGACGGTGCCGCCGCCGATCGCAGGAGATAAATTATAAATCTGCGATGTTCCGGGCTGCAGCAGTTCGCCGAAGTCGCCGAGCCGCTGCCGTGCGGTCGGCACGGGAATCTGATTCGTGATCGAATCGGTTTCGACCGCCGGCACGAAGCCGCGCTGCCCGCCGTAGGAAAAGAAAAAGAACGTCCGGTTGCGTCCGTCGTACCAGTAGGGCGTGCCCTCGCCGGGACGCGGCAGAAAGATCGGGCCGCCGATCGTGCCGCCGAAATTGTGGCTGACATAATTCGGAACGGTCTTAAAGCCGTTGGGATTGTTGAATTCGTCGTACTGCGCGGCGGCGGCGCTTAAAAAGCGTCCCTGATAAAATTCGAACGCCGATCCGTGAAACTCGTTGCCGCCCGATTTAAGCGTCGTCGAAATGATCGCGCCGCCGGCTCTGCCGAGCTCGGCGCGCGGCACGCTCGTTTCGATCTTGAATTCCGCGATGCTGTCCGGATTCGGGAAAATGGCGATCTGCCGGAACTGGGCTTCGTTATTGTCGACGCCGTCAAGCAGAAACTCGTTCTGCGTGACGCGCGCGCCGTTCGCGGAAATCGCCGAACCGCCCGATTCGCGAAAACGCGCGGTTTCCGCCGACGGGAAATTCGGCTGGTTGGCTTCGTTGCCGCCGCCGAGAAGGCCGAAAGACGAACCGATCGGTCGCGTGACGCCCGGCGAAAGACCGGCTAAAACCGTGAAGTTTCGCTGTCCTAAAGGAAGGTCGGTGACTTCCCGACCCGTAATTATGTCGCCGCGCGCGCTCGTTTCGCTTTCGACGACCGGCGCGCTGTCTGTGGTAATCGTGACGACGCTGTCTCCGACGCCGCCCACTTCGGTGAATTTCGTATCGACCGGCACGCGGGAGTTTGTTTCGACCGTCACCGAAGCCAACACGAGCGTTTTCAAGCCGGTCGCCTCGATCGTGACGCGGTAATTTCCCGGCTCAAGATTGGCGGCCGCGAATTCGCCGCCGTCGTTGGTCGTCGTTTCGCGCGTTTCGCCGTTGGCGTTGTTGGTAATCGTGACCTTCGCGTTCGGCACAACCGCATCGTTCGGGTCTTTTACCGTTCCAATGATGCTTCCGCTGTTGCTCTGCGCATAGACGGTTCCGCCGAAAGCAAACAAGCAAAGAAGCAAAACTGAATACAAAAAGACATTTTTCTTTTGTATTACATCCATAACCAGACCTCTCCAAGTTGGTGTTAATTGAAATATATCTAAATTCGCTTAATGTTCTTACGAAAAATTAAAATTTTTTTTGTGCCTTAACGCTTTGATAACCCGTTTCCGTTTTATTTGCAAGCTTTTTAAAACACTGAAATTGCGACAAAAATACCGCTGTTAAACTAAACCGCGGAAAACAGACCGTTAAAACGAAGAGCTCTTTAAAGACCGATCAAAAATCAGTTTTTCACTTTCCGTTTTATAAAAAAGCACATGGTTTGTTGAGAGCCACAACAAAGTTGTAATATAAACGCGATCGAAGTGTCAAGGAATTTTCCGATAAATTCAACAATTTTTATGATTGACTGGCCGAAGCGAATTTTCTGGCGAGCACCAGGCTCAAGGCGCCGATCAGCGTCGGTTCGTCGCCGAGCGAGGAAGCCGTAAGGGTCGTTTTCGGCAAGCCGCGACGCACGCTGCGCTCGACCATCTGCGATAATTCCGGCTCGATCAGGTTCCAGACTTTGTTGATGTTTCCGCTGACGACGACGGCTTGCGGGCTCAGCCCGACGATCAGATTCGAGATGCCGATGCCCAGGTATTCGGCGGTTTTCCGAATCGCTTCGATCGCAAAATGGTCGCCGTTTTCGGCTAACTCCAAAAGATGCGCGATGTCGGCGGAATTTTGACTGAGGCTGTGCTTTTCGAGAAGTTTCGCGTATCTCGCAACGATCGCTTTTTCCGAAGCGTGCGCTTCCCAGCAGTCGCGGCTGCCGCACGAACACTGCACGGGCGCGTCGACGCCGACGATCATATGCCCGAATTCGCCCGCCGCGCCTTTCTCGCCGTGGTAGATTTGCCCGTCGAAAATCACGCCGGTGCCGACGCCTTCGGCGACCAACACGGTGATGAAATTACGGGTTTTTCGAATCCTTTCGTCGCCGAACCAAAGCTCGGCGAGGGCGATCGCGTTGGCGTCGTTCTCGATCGTCGAGCGGATCCCGAATTTTTCCATGATGAGCGCCGCGATGTGCCAGTTATGCCAGTTAAAATACGGAATATAAAGAACCTTTCCGAGCGTCGCGTCGGCGATGCCCGGCACCGTGATGCCGACCTCGAGCTGCGAATCCGGGTATTTCGAAATGAACTTTTCGATCCTCCCGATGATCTGCTCGGTCATGAACTCCATATTCGCCGACGTCGGAAAGGTTTCTTTCTCCAGAACGCGCCCGGCGAGATCGGCGAGCGCGACGGTCGTTTTGCGCGGCGTAACGTCGACGCCGATCGCGACCGGCGTTCCGGTTTTGAGTTTCAGGAGGGTCGGTTTTCTGCCGCCGGTCGAATCGCCGGTGCCGATGTCTTCGATTAAGCCGGCGGCCTGCAGATCATCGACGATCGCCGACACGGTCGATCGCTGCAGAGCCGTTTCACGCGCGATCTCGGCACGCGAAATCGGCGACCGATCGCGCACATAATTCAATACGATCTGTTTGTTGATGTCGCGAATGGTGTTCGGGCGTGCGATCTGCGTTCTTGCTTTCTGCAAATATATTCTTTTCATTTAATTTTGAAAAAACGCCACTCAAATCCGAAGCTCACGCGCAGCTTTGTTGCAAAGCCAAACGAACTTAATAAATACAATCTTTTGTGTTTTTTTTCAATGCGGGAAATGGTTTTACCAATCCGCGGCGCGTGAATTGGAAATTATCGGTTGGTTTTGGATGACGACTGCCCCTGTTTGACGGTTATCAAAGTATTTATTTTCTCGACCGGAACTTTTTCGCTTTGCCCGTTCGCCCAAAATACCTCCAAACTGTCGATTTTCGCCGCCTCGCCGAGCCCGAAGTGAACGAGCTGCTCGTCCTGCGACGCATAGTTGGCGCCGCTAATCAGATCGAAGCGTTGCCGAACTTTGCCGGTCGTCACGTAGACGGTCGAGCCGATCGCGTCTTTCGGCGTCTTTCTGGAAGGATCGCCGATCAGCTTCAGCGCGAGCCAGTTATTTTTCGTGACGGCCACGTTTTTGAGCAAAGCCGGCGCGGAATCGATGTTTGATACCACCGCGTCGAGTTTTCCGTCGCCGTCGAAGTCGGCGATCGCCATACCGCGGGCGGCGTTCGCCTCCGCCAGCGCGCTGTTCGCGGCGGCACCGACCCGCTCGAACTTGATTTGACCGTTTACCGGCGGTTTGCCGTTCTTAAACAGAAGCAATTGCTGGGCAAAGCTCGTTCCCCATTGAAATTTATCGACGACCGGATAAACATGCCCGTTGGCGATTAAAACGTCTTTCCAGCCGTCGTTATCGAAATCCAAAAAGGCGGTTCCCCACCCCAGAAACGGAATCGACGGCTCGCCGAGACCGGTCTGAAATGTGATGTCGGTAAAATTCGCGTCGCCGTCGTTTCGGTACAGAACGTTCGTATCGTCCGAAAAATTCGTGATATGAAAATCGACGCGCCCGTCATTGTCATAATCGCCGACCGCCAGGCCCATCCCGGCTTGTTCGCGTCCGTTTTCGTTGAGCGCGATGCCGGAGGAATAGCCCATTTCCTCGAACGTGCCGTCGCCCCGGTTGATATACAGCTGCTTCGGCGTCGAGTCGTTGACGACCAAAAGGTCCAGATCGCGGTCTTCGTCGACGTCGACGAAAACGGAAGAAAACCCGTAGTAGTTCCCCTCGTCCCTGACGCCCGTCCGATCGCCGACTTCTTCGAATTTTCCGTCTTCCTTTTGACGAAAAAGTTTATCTTTGGCGCCCTTCAGGCCGCGCGGTCCGCACATCACGGGCTCGCCGCGGAATTGACAAAAGCTTCGGTTCGGCTCAGTGCCTTTAGCGACCTCGGACGGGCTTTGCGGAAGTTTATTCAGATCGAATTCGAGGTAAGCCGGGACGAACAAATCGAGGCGACCGTCCTTGTCATAGTCGCCGAAAGTCGCGCCCGTAAACCACCCCTTGACGGCGAGGCCGACGTTCGGCGCGACGTCGGTGAACGTGCCGTTTCCGTTGTTTTTATAAAGCCTCGCAACGCCGTAATTAGAAACGAACAGGTCGGAAAAGCCGTCGTTGTTGTAATCGCCGACGGCGACGCCCATTCCCCAACGCTCGTTGGCGACGCCCGCCCGCTCGGTGACGTTTTCGAACTTCCAATCGCCGAGATTACGGTAAAGCGCCGATTGCGGCGCTTTTTCCCTGCCGAGTTCGGCGTTGATGGTCGATCCGTTGAGTAAGTAAATATCCGGCTTGCCGTCGTTGTCGTAATCGAAAACGGCGACCACGCACGCCGTCGTCTCGATAATGTAATCCTTCTCTTTGGTGCCCGACACGCATCGAAATTCCTTTAAGACGCTGCCCGCCGTTACGTTTTCGAAAACCTTCGGCGCTTTCGGATCGATGATTCCGACGGTCCGCCGCGAAGTGTAGGTTTTGGCATCGCCCGTGGTCGCTCCGCCCATCTGCGCATTTTGCGCAAGTGCAGCGATTGAAAGGCTTAACAGAAACACAAGACTAAAGATGCTGTTCATTTTGAATCTAAAAACAACCATTTTCCCCGCCGTCGGATCGCCGGATTTTCTTTCCAAAAGCACATGAATTTAACGCTCAAACGGGCTTCATTTCCGGCGCCCGGCGCTCGGTTTTTTCATTCGAACGACTTAACGTTTTTGTCTTAAGAGGATTTTCCGATTGAATTTTGCTTTAAAATCAAACCGATCGCAAGTACCTTTGCCGGCAAAACCGGTCGCGCTCTTCGAAAGCCGCCGGCGGAAAACCGCCTGACTTAAGCTAAGTCGATGACAGTAAGACATTTGGCATTTTTTCTGCGAGTGGAGACAAACGTTCGAGCGATGATTCGATCGTTCGTCAAAACGGCGTTTGAAAGGAGCGTTTTCGATGCCGAAAAAGCATTCGAAAAGTTTTTCATTTAACGGCTTTCAAAAGCCGCGCGGGTATGGTATAAATAATTGAAAATTTAGCTTTTACCGAATTCGGAGCGGCCGATAAGACATTGCGCTAATTTATTTGTATTTCTTGCCAATTTTTATTGACATACAATTATAATTCGTGTAAAAAATCTAAAGGTTTGATTTTTTTGAAATTATTGACTTAACGGGATACAAGAGGAGAAATATGAATAGCAAAACATTGATTCGCAAGGCACTTTCGTTATGCTTGATGATCGCGATTTATGCGTCATACTCAATGGTTACCTTAGCCAGCACCGAAAGAATTGCCGGAGAACTTCTAATTTCCGGAAAAAATTCCAGCGTCAAGGTTAATGGAGAAACGGCGCAGAGCGGTCGTTCGATCTTTACAGCGAGCACCATTTCGACCCCGGAAAACACAAGCGCGATTATCAATTTGGGCAATCTTGGAAAACTCCAGCTTGCGCCGAATACCACCGCGAACATTTCTTTTACCGACAAAGGCATCAACGGCGATTTGCTGAGCGGCAAAATTACCGTTTTGGGAGCCGCCGAAGCTGTCAACATTAAAACAGCCGAAGGCAAAACCGTCGCTCTTAATGCCGGCGAATCAGTTGTTGCGGGTCAACAGCAGGACGACGATGACGATGACGATCCGGGCGCAGCCTGGTGGATCTGGGCAGCGATCTTTGGCGGCGCCGCGGCGGGCGTCGTGATTGCAGCGACCTCGGACAATAACCGAGTGGCTTTAGGCGGCGGAACCTCAGTCGTAAGTACAAACCGCTAATTTATTTGCAGTCTCTCGTTTGCAAAGCATGACGAGAGATCTTATCTTTAATAAGATTGAGATTTTAGGAGGATTATTTAGATGCTCAGCAAGAATTTGATTCATAAATCGTTTACGTTCCTGACGGCCGTTGCCTTCTGGTGCGTATCATCGATGGTCGCCCTGGCTGCGCCCAAAGATATCACGGGCGACATCACCGTTTCCGGGCAGGTCTCGGTTAACGGTCAGGCGGTCGTTTCCAATGCCACCCTCGTTTCGGGCAGCAGCATCGTGACCGGCAACAATTCAACGGCGGTCATCAGTTTGGGAAAAACCGGCAGGATTGAACTTTTAGCCAATTCGAATATCACATTGAAATTTAATGAAATCGGCATTACCGGAATTCTTTCCGAAGGTAAAATCCGTGTTTCGAACGCCGCCGGCGTCGCGACCACGATTACCACGAAGGATGCGGCGGTCATCGCAGATGCCGGTCAAACAAACAGTTTTGCGGTCGAAGTCGAGTGTTCGCATACGCACGTCGACACGCTCAGCGGTTTAGTGACGATGAGAACCGGCAACAACGATAAACAGGTTGCCGCGGGAACAGATGCCGTTGCCGGAAATCTTTCGCAAACCGGTTGCCAGCCGTGTCTGCGTCCCGGCCCGGATGTTCCGATCGCTTCGATCGGCGCGCTTCCGCTTTTAGCGATATTGTTGGCGGCGGCGGGCGGTGTCGGAACGGCGATTCTTCTCGGCTCTTCGACCGAAACCACCACCACCGGCGGCGGAACGGTCGTCGTCAGTACGAATCGTTAATAAACCAACTCGTTTTTGCAGAAATATTAATCGCGGGTCAAGTTGTTTTCAAACCTGACCCGCATTACTTTGTCCGGATTTGTGAATTATTTAACAAAATGCGAATATAAATTTTCGAGCGATTAGCTGCATCCCGATTTATCAAAACTTAAGGCTCGAAAAATAAATTTATACATAAGGATTTAGTTTAGTTTATTATGCACATTGCAGTAATTGGAACAGGTTACGTTGGATTAGTGACAGGAGCTTGCTTTGCCGAATTCGGCGTCGAAGTGACCTGCGTGGACGTTGACGAAAAGAAGATCGAAGGCTTGAAAAACAATATCATGCCCATTTATGAACCGGGTTTGGATACGATCGTTGAGAAAAATTATAAAGCCGGTAGACTTCATTTTACGACCGACATCAAAGCGGCGGTCGAACAGGCATTGGTGATCTTTCTGGCGGTCGGCACGCCGCCGAAAGAGGACGGCTCGCCCGATATGAGTTATTACCAGCAAGCCGCCAAAGACATTGCCGAGTCGATGAACGGGTACAAAGTTCTGGTGACCAAATCGACGGTTCCGGTCGGCACCGGCAAGTGGCTGCGCGAATTTGTGAAGGAAAATCAAAAAACGAAAACTAATTTTGGCGTCGCCTCAAATCCCGAATTCTTACGCGAAGGCGCGGCGATCGATGATTTTATGCGCCCTGACCGGGTGGTTGTCGGCAGTAACGAACCGGATGCGATCGCGATCATGAAAGATTTGTATCGTCCGCTTTATCTGATCGAAACGCCGATCGTGATCACTTCGCTCGAAGCGGCGGAATTGATCAAATACGCGGCGAACGCCTTTCTGGCGACAAAAATCACCTTTATCAACGAAATCGCCAACCTTTGCGATGCGATCGGCTGCGATGTGCACGATGTCGCGCGCGGAATGGGAATGGACAACCGCATCGGTCGTAAATTCCTGCATCCGGGACCCGGTTACGGCGGCTCGTGTTTTCCGAAAGACACCAAAGCTTTTACGAAAGTCGGAGATAAGTTCGGCGTCGAAACTTCCGTGGTCGATGCCGTCATCGCGGCCAACGATCGACAGCGCGAGATGATGATACCGAAAATCGAGAAACTCGTCGGCGATTTAGACGGCAAACACATCGGCGTGCTGGGGCTTTCATTCAAACCCGAAACCGACGACATGCGCGAGTCGCCGGCGACGGACATCATCAAGGAAATGCAGAAGCGCGGCGCTACCGTCCGGGCATTTGATCCGGTCGCGATGGAAGAAGCAAAACACTGTCTGCCCGATATCGAATATGCGACCGACGAATACGACGCGATTAAGGATGCCGACGCGCTGGTGATCGTGACCGAATGGAACCAATTTCGGGCGCTCGATATGGAAAAGGTCAAAAGCCTGCTCAAAGCGCCGAAGATCGCTGATTTGCGCAACGTCTACGAGCCCAAAGATATGCGCGAAATGGGCTTCGATTATGTCGGCGTCGGCAGATAAAAGCCGTTCGCTCTATATGAAAGATGAGGGGTGAGATTTTCGTTCCTCATCTTTTTTTAACCTAATATTTCTGTGTTAATCTGAGATATCTCATTCTTTCGGTTACAAATATGTCTTTAACAACTAAAGTTCTGGTTACGGGCGGCGCCGGGTTTATCGGCTCGAACCTGGCGGATGAATTAATAAAACAAGGCGCGAAGGTGTCGATTATCGATAATTTCGTGACGGGTTTCCGGGAAAACCTCGAAGAGATCAACGGGGATTTCGAATTCATCGAAGGCGATTTGAACGACGAACAAGCGCTGAGCAAAGCGCTGCAGGACGTGGAGATCGTTTTCCATCAAGCGGCTTTGCCGTCGGTTCCCCGTTCGGTCGAAAATCCGGTAGAAACTCACCAGGCGTGCGTCAATGCGACGTTCAATCTGCTTCTGAAAGCCAAAGAAACGAACGTCAAACGGCTCATTTATGCGGCCTCGAGCTCCGCCTACGGCGATCAGCCGACTCTTCCGAAGGTCGAAACGATGCGCCCCGAACCGCTTTCTCCCTACGCCGGCGCTAAATTAATGGGCGAGTATTATTGCCAGGTGTTCAGCCGCGTTTACGGGCTTGAGAGCATCGCGCTCCGCTACTTCAACGTTTTCGGACCGCGGCAGAATCCGTCTTCGCAGTATTCGGGCGTGATTTCGCGCTTTGTCGACGCGCTGATGGGCGCTAAAACCCCGGTGATTTACGGCGACGGCGAAACCTCGCGCGATTTCACGTATATCGCCAACGTCGTCAACGCCAATCTGAAAGCGGCGCAGACGACTAAAGGAGTCGGCGAAGTGATGAACTGCGCGAACGGCGAACGCATCACGCTCAATGAATTGCTGAACGTGCTGAAAAATATCACGGGCAAAACGGACGTTGCCCCGGTCTATGAAGCCGAGCGCAAGGGCGACGTCAAACATTCGCAAGCCGACAACCGGCGCGCCGTCGAATGTCTCGGTTACGAAAAACTCGTCGGACTTGAAGAAGGCTTGGTCAAAACAATTGACTGGTGGAAACAAAGCCGTTTCGCGAAATAATCGATTCCCTGCGCTTTAACCGTTGAAGAAATTCGACAGCCATTTGATCAAACGACAAGGCCGGCGCTGAAAATTTTCAGCGCCGGCTTTGTCGTTCAACCGATCCGCTTCAGACTACTTACCGCTTCGCGTTTTTTTTGGGAACCACGACGATCACGACCCGCGTGGCCGAGTTTCCGCTGCCGTCGCGGCTCTCTGCGGCTCTCCGCCGCGATCGCGTAAATCCGCCCGTTTCCGAGTCCCGAACGCTCGGCTCGTAAATTGAGCGTTAAATCGCCCGTAATTTCCCAATTCGGCGCGGTGTTTCCGTCGCCCCGGTCGTTCTTCGGTTCCTTGCTCGTTACCGAGACGATTCGCGCGGCCGGCGTTGAATCGACGACATCCGACACCTCAGCCGTTCAAGTCACCGCGATTATTTTACGGATTCGTCCCATTCTCCGAATCGAATACCCAGCGCTGCGTCAGCTGACCCTTGCGCCAATCCCAGGCGGCTAACACCGATCTTCCGTAATACGATTAACCTAATTTTCTAATTTTATTAACCTTCTGGGAAGATTTCGCGGCCTGAAATATTAATTATTTCATATAAAAAGCTTTACCGTTATTTTTAGAGTAAAACGTCAAAGCATAGTGCGGAAAGTGAAGCACAAAATTTACATATCTTTACCAGGATAATTTCGATCATCTCAAATTAACGATGTCCGAAATTTTCCGTGTTTCTATCCAAACGGGTGGCGTCGATGTCCGAACTTTCCGGTAAATTATGTTTCATGGAAAAAGTTCTGCAATCGAAATACAAAGACGAAAACAGCCGCCGATGGGTCGAAAATTGGCTCGTTAACGTGCTCAAGACAAACGACCTTCCGTATGAACGATTCGAGATCGAAACATTTTTGGGTAAAACCAGCGTCCTCGCCGTAAATCATGAACGAGCGGATCTGGAAGCCGTCGTATTTTTACCCGGCGGACGTACCTGCGGCGTTTTCTGGGACATAAACAACAACCTGGCTCCGCTTTACGACGACTTTAGAATCTACCTGATCGACGTCAACGGGCAGCCCGGTTTGAGCGACGGCCACGCCCCGCGGATAGAATCCGACGGTTACGGCAAATGGCTCAAAGAACTGGCGGCCAGTTTGGGTTTAACGAAAGCGAATTTCGTCGGCGCCTCTTTCGGCGGATCGCTGATCATGAAATTAGCCGAAATCGACAGCGGACTAATAAACCGCGCCGTGATGTGCAATCCCGCCGGGTTCGTGAATATTTCGATTCGCCCGCGAAATCTTTATTTTTTGCTGATGCCGCTGCTTTACCCGAGCGCCAAATCGGTCGCGAATTTTCTCGATAAAATCGTCTTTCACGAAGAGTTTTCACTGGCGCCGGAAAAACGGCGTCAGCTTGAGGAATTTATTCTCTACACGAACAAAAATTTTCAGATGGGCGCCGAAAATCCGCGCCCCTTCGGGGACGAAACCTTGAAAAAACTAAACGCGCCGGCTTTTTTGATGCTCGACCGCGACGACATCTTTATCCCGCAGCTCAAAACCGAGGAACGCGCCGCCAAACTTTTGCCGAACCTAAAAAAGACGATCTGGCTTGAAAAACACGGTCACGGCATCGAACTCGCGCCCGAAATCGGTCTCGCGATCAAAGAAATCCTGAGCAGTCGCCAAAAAATCGGCAGTGAGCAAAAAGCGCTGTATTGAAAAACAACTCCCGTTAGAGCCGCTTCGTCCATGATGAAAAACTCCGCGCGCCTCAGGTTTTGTCAGCGGCGCGCGGAGTTTTTATAAACGATGTGCGGGAAGATTAAAAAGCCGAGGGGGCCGTCCCGCGGATTAAACGATTATCAAATAACCATTATTCATCAATTCAAAAAGTTAAAACGGGTTCGGCCGTCGAAAATTGACGGATTGAAAATAAATGGATAATTGACAATCGATGAATTTCGCCCGGCGGCCCGGTTCTTGACACGCATAAACCAAAAAATTGCCGGACTTTATCCTTCAAACTGCTTGCGCAGGCTTTCCGTGTAGGGCGGGCGGGCGACTCCCTTTTCGGTGATGATCGCCGTGACCAGTTCATGCGGCGTCACGTCGAACGCGTAATTCGAAACGTCGATGCCTTCGGGCGCGAGCTGTATATCTTTGACGTGCGTGATTTCGCGCACGTCGCGTTCTTCGATCGGGATGTCGTCGCCGGTCGGGCATTTCAAATCGACGGTCGAAAGCGGCGCGGCGACGTAAAACGGAATGCCGTGCTGCTTGGCGAGCACCGCCACCATATAGGTGCCGATTTTGTTCGCGACGTCGCCGTTTGCGGCGATGCGGTCGGAGCCGACGACGACCGCCTGCACCCTGCCTTTTTTCATCATGTGACCGCTCATATTGTCGGTGATCAGCGTGACCGGAATCGAGTCCTGCAGCAGTTCCCAGGCGGTCAGGCGCGCGCCCTGCAAATAAGGACGCGTTTCGTCGGCGATGACCGAAACCGCTTTTCCCTGATTGACCGCGCCGCGGATCACGCCCAAGGCCGTTCCCCATACGCCGCCGGTCGCGAGCGCGCCCGCATTGCAGTGCGTTAAAACGGTCGAATCGTTTTCGATGAGCTCGCCGCCGAACTCGGCGATCAGGCGCTGCGATTCGATGTCCTCGTCGTGAATCGCCTTCGCCTCCGCGAGCAGGATCTGTTTGATTTCGCCGACCGGTTTCCCTTCCGATTTCGCGCGCTGAAACGTGCGTTTCATGCGGTCGATCGCCCAGAATAAATTTACGGCGGTCGGCCGCGTTTTGGCTAACACGTCGGCGATGTAATCGATTTCGTCCTCGAAATCGGTCACGTCCATGCCGACGAATTGCCGCGCCCCGAGCGCGATGCCGTACGCGGCGGAAACGCCGATCGCCGGCGCGCCGCGCACGACCATGTCGCGGATGCCGTCGGCGACCTCCGTGTAGGTTTTCAAAACAAGCCATTTTTCTTCGGTCGGCAGCAAACGCTGATCGAGCATCAAAACGCCTTCGTCCGACCATTTCACCGGTATAATCATTTTTAATTTGTGTTCCTCAAGATAAAAATACGAAATTAAAATCTTACGGAAAAACCCGGCGGCAAACAAGAAAGCTGAAACTTTTTTCCGCCGAACGCGCGTTAATAACTGAGAATTCACCGATCGGCGGAGAAACGATTTATGAAACTTGAAGCATTTTTGGACCGATTGCACGCGAGATTGGCGGGCAATAAATTTATGCAAATTTTTACGGCGTTCACGCGCATTTTATTGTTCGTCGGGTTTACGCCGCCGAGCATTAAAAAGATTCTGCACCAGCCGTTCACTTCGCTGCCCGATTCGAATCCGGTCGGACATTATTTCAACGCGCTGCTCGCGACCGGTTTTTACTACGAATTCATCGGCTGGGGCCAACTGATCGCCGCCGTCCTGCTCGTTTTTCCGCGCACCGCGCACCTCGGCGCGCTGATGTTTTTCCCGATCATTTTAAATATCGCCGTTCTGACGAACGCGGTCGGATTCGCGGGAACGTGGCTTTTGACGATTTTCATGACGCTCGCCGCCCTTTACCTCGTCGCTTGGGATTACGATCGTTTGAAACCGATTCTGTTCGGGAAAGGAAGCGTGAAATCCGCGTTTATGAAACATGAATTCGTCTGGCTGCCGCTGCTTTTCGCCGCCGGCGGAACTCTGCTCGCCGTTTTCGCGTGGACGATTCGTTTGGGAAACGCCGGGAATTATTTCAAAATCGGCGTAACGACAACGCTCGGCGCGCTGATTTTCGGAATCCTCGTCTGCGCGCATCACCGGTTCATGCGAATCGGCGCGTTGGAAAAATCCGGCGAAATACGTTAAAAAGAAGATGTGCTTGAAAAATTTTTGAACGATCGTGTGACCGTGACGGTCGGCGATCTCACCGAACAGGAAACCGACGCGATCGTCAATGCCGCCAATTCGACGCTGCTCGGCGGCGGCGGCGTGGACGGCGCGATTCACGGCAAAGGCGGACGGCGTATTTACGACGAATGCTACGAAATCCGCCAAAACCAGTACCCGAAGGGCTTGCCGACCGGCAAAGCCGTCATCACATCGGGCGGCGATCTGAAAGCGCGCTTCGTGATTCACACGGTCGGTCCGGTTTACGGCCTGAACGACGGCAATGACGCCGCACTTTTGAGCGACGCTTACCGAAATTCCCTGTCTTTGGCGGTTGAAAACGACCTGCCGACGATCGCTTTGCCCTCGATTTCGACCGGCGCTTATCACTACCCGAAACACGAAGCCGCGCGCATTTCCTCGCAAGTCATTAAGGAGTTTCTCGCCGAAGATGATAAACTAACGGAAGTCCGGCTGGTTTTCTTTGCCGAAACCGATGCGACAATGTTTTTGAAGCATCAAATTTTTAAATGAAATTTGCCGTTTGCCTTATGATAGTTTATATTTTTTTAATCTTTACTTTTATTTCCATATAAAATCCGGATCTTATGAAGGAGATTTCAACCGAAACCTTAGAAACGATGCAAGCAGGTGTTAGTTCGCAGACCGAACAAAGTTATAAAACCGATTTTTACATTAACCGCGAGATTCCCGAAAATCTAAAAAATTTAGAAGAAATCTCCTGGAACTATTACTGGACGTGGCAAACCGAAGGCGCCGAAATTTTTCGCGAACTCGGACCGACGCGCTGGGAAAAATACGAGCAGAACCCGCGCGTGATGTTAAAAAACATCAGCCAGTTTCGGCTCTGGCAAAAGTCGACCGAGCCGGAATACGTCGCGAAGGTTAACCGGTTTGCCTCAAAACTGCGGGACTATCTGAGCGAAGAGTCCCGTGATTCGGGGCGCGTCACCAAGGAAAACCCGGTCGCATATTTCTGCGCCGAATACGGCGTGCATAATTCGCTGCCGAATTATTCGGGCGGTTTGGGAATTCTGGCGGGCGATCATCTGAAATCGGCTAGCGATTTGAACATCCCGCTCGTCGCGGTCGGTCTGCTTTACCGCTACGGCTATTTTCGCCAGAAAATCGCGCACGACGGCTGGCAGGAAGAAAAATACCACGACGTTTTCGAATCGGAACTCGCCTTAACGCCGGTGATTGACGACGCCGGCGAACGCGTGACGATTTCCGTCGATATTCGCGGTCGCGAGGTTTTCGCCCAAGGGTGGCTCGCGCAGGTCGGGCGCATCAAACTTTACCTGCTCGATACGAACCTGCCGCAGAACAATGAAGTCGACCGTCTCATCACCGGGCATCTTTACGGCGGCGACGCCGAAACGCGCATCGTGCAGGAAGAGATTTTGGGCATCGGCGGCGTTCGTTTTTTGCGTAAATTAAATTACCGGCCGTCGGTTTTTCATCTCAACGAGGGACATTCGGCGTTTTTGACGCTCGAACTCGCGCGCGAATATCTGCAGGCGAACGAATCGGCGGATTTCAACGAGGCGATCAGCCGCGTGCGCGAGCAGTGCGTTTTCACGACGCATACGCCGGTCGAAGCCGGCAACGACGTCTTTCCGCTCGACAAGATGGCCGCGTGTTTTTCGTCCGATTTCGTCGCCGCCTTAAAGATTTCGCCGGCGGAATTTTTCGCGCTCGGGAAAACGAACCCCGACGACGAAAACGAAGGTTTCGGCATGACGCCGCTCGCGCTGAGAATGGCGCGTTCGGCAAACGGCGTGAGCGAAAAGCACGGCGAGGTTTCGCGCGATCTGTGGGTCAAAATGTACCCGGCGGGCACGGAAAACAAAGACGTGCCGATCACGCACATCACGAACGGCGTGCACGCGCCGACGTGGATCGCGCCGCTTTTGAAGACGATTTACGAAAAGCACGTCGGCGCGAACTGGGTCGAAACCCTGCGCGACGAAGCGGCGTGGCGCGAAGCGGTGCAGCGCATTCCCGACGCGGAAATTTGGACCGCGCACCGCCATTTAAAGCAGCTGCTCATCGCGTTCATCCGCTATAAAACGCTGGTCAAAGAAACCGGTCTGCACGATACGATCAACGAGCGCGAGGACACGAACCGGCTTTTCGACGCCGACGTTCTGACGATCGGTTTCGCCCGCCGCGTCGCGGCGTACAAACGGTGGAACCTTTTGATGACCGATCTCGAAAGGCTTCTGAAACTGGTCGATAATCCCGAACGCCCGGTGCAGTTCGTCTTCGCCGGCAAAGCGCATCCGCAGGACCGCGTCGGCAAACAGCTGCTGCAGAATTTGATGAGCATCAATCACGATTCGAACTGGCAGAGCCGCGCCGTCTTCGTCGAGGATTACGATCAGGAAATCGCGCGTTATCTCGTGCAGGGCGTCGACGTCTGGATGAACGTGCCGCGTCGGCCGCTCGAAGCCTCGGGCACGAGCGGTCAGAAATCGGCGATGAACGGCGGCTTGAATTTTTCCATCCTCGACGGCTGGTGGATCGAGGGCTACAACGGCGCGAACGGTTTTTCGATCGGCGAATTGACGGTCGGCGAAGATCAGGCGGCGGTCGACGCGGCGGACGCCGAATCGCTTTATCAGGTGCTCGAAAACGAGATCGTGCCGGCGTATTATCAAAAGGACGAAAACGGTTTGCCGAGCGAATGGATCCGGCGCATGAAAGACGCGCTCGCGACGCTGACGCCGCAGTTTTCCTCCGACCGCATGGTCAAAGATTATCTTGAGAAGATTTATCGCTAATTGCGACAAATGATATGATGGGTAACCGGCGAGACGATTCGCCGGTTACCCTTTACTTTGGAGATCGTATGACGGAAATAAGAACGGGCGTGATTCGCCCCGTCGAATGCATGAAGGAAGGCTGGGAATTAATCAAACAGGATTACTGGCTGCTTTTTGCGGTCACGCTCGTCGGTTTGCTGATCGGCGGCGTCAGTTTGTACGTTCTGGTCGGCGCGATGATCTGCGGTATTTTTTACTGCTACCTGCAAAAAATCGACGGTAAACCGGTAGTGTTCGAGGGGCTCTGGAAAGGTTTCGAGTGGTGGCTTCCGGGGCTGATCGCGACGATTTTCATCGTCGTTCCGATGATCGCCGTTTACGTGATCATCTATCTGCCCTTCATCGCCGCCGCGATCATGGGCTCAAAACTCTCCGAATCGGAAATGATGGGGTTATTGTTCGGCGCGTTTGCGCTCGACCTGGTCGTCATCGTCGTGATGGTTTGTTTCCACACTTTGTTGATGTTCACCTTTCCGCTGATCGTCGATCGCAACCTCGGCGCGCTGGCGGCGATGAAGACGAGCGCGAAGGCCGTCTGGAAAAACCTCGGCGGCATCGCCGGCTTTTACGCCGTCGCTTTCGTGATGAGCCTCCTCGGGGCGATGGCGTGCGGCGTCGGCACTTATTTCGTGATCCCGATCATCATGGCGGGCACGACCGTCGCCTACCGCAAAATTTTTCCGTCGTCCGACAACCGGGAATTCAATCCGCCGCCGCCGAATTATTATCAAGGGATTTAAAGGGGAAAGTCCCGAAATTCAGGCTCTGAACTCGGGATTTGGATTAAAAAAATGGCAAATTTTATAGAATTAAACTCAATCGAAAAACTCGAAAAACTATTCGAAGAATCAAACGAAAAACCGGTCGTTTTATTCAAACATTCCGTCACCTGCCCGATCAGCTCGGGCGTTTATTACGAGGTTTCGGAAGTCGAGGCGGACGTCAATCTCGTGATCGTGCAGAAGTCGCGCGACATTTCGAACGAAATCGCGACCAAAACCGGCATTCGGCATGAATCGCCGCAGGCGATCGTCCTGAAAAACGGAAAAGCCGTTTATCACGCGTCGCATTACGACATCACCGCGAAAGACGTTGAAAATAGCTTAGAAAAGTAGTGGTCAGTGGTCGGTGACCGGTGTTCAGTTAAGATCGAATATAACGGAAAATCTTAACCTCGATCGAACGAACTACTGACCACCGAACACTGATCACCGACCGCTGAATATGATAGAACCAGTACAAATCATCGAAGAAAGCGACCGCGAGATTTCGATTACATGGTCGGACGATGCGGAAACGCGTTATAACGCCGCCGATTTGCGGCGGAAATGCCCGTGCGCTTCGTGCGTCAACGAATGGACGGGCGAGAAAATCCTCAACGAAGCGAGCGTTGCGGACGATCTGTCCATCGACTCGACCTCGGTCGTCGGGCGTTACGCGCTGAATTTTCACTTCTCCGACGGGCACGAGACCGGCATCTATTCCTTTCAATACCTCCGCAAGTTAGCCGAATAAAGATCATCATTTACCGTTCGGCATTTATCATTTACCGTTTATCATTTATCATTGAAGTTGATTCTTTGATGAATGGTAAAAGCTAAATGGTAAATGAAAGAGACATTTTTGACGAAAAATCGGAAATAAAAAAAGCGACTTATTCGTGTCCGTACTGCCGCGAGCGCAACGAGTACGACGTGCGCTGGCTGACGAGAACGAAAAAGAAAAACGTGCCGCGTCATCTGAACCAGCAGGATCAGGCGCGGTTTCAGAAATCGCGCGATTACATGGTGCGCGTCGACGACCAATTGATGTGCAAAAACATGCGCTGCCGCAAGCGTTTCGATATTCCGTCGTCGCAATCGGTCGTTTTTATTTAAAAATTTCGTTTTCCCAAGACGGCTTTCGATATGCTATTCTTTTCTTACAAACAAGGAGGGAATATGGAAAATCAAGAGGGTAAAAATATGATTTCGGGGAAAGATTTGGAATTTTACGAGAATGAGGAGCCGCCGAACCAGGAAATCAAGGAGCTCATGGACGACGAGATCGCGAACGCGCCGCAGGCTCCCCAGGAATTGACCGAGCGCCTTCAGGAACATCATTCGACGAGCCCGGCGGACGCCGGCGGCGACATCGACGCCGATTGGGAAGAAACGAACGACGACGGCGCGGAATCATTCGCCGGTCATAATCCGACGCCCGATCAATCGGACGTCGAAGAAAACGCGCACGCGTTCGGAATCGATTACGAAGACAACGAGCCGCTTGATTTGCTGGAAAAGATGGAAAAGCGCGATCGTGACCGCTTCGAGTTAAACGAAAACTCCAAAACCGGCAACGATATGATCTGAAGAGTAAAAATTTGATTAAAAATAAAAAAGCATCGATTAAATCGATGCTTTTTTATTTTGCCTGTCCCGGACGTTTTAATCCTTATAAATTTCGACGACCGGTTTGCCTTCCGTGTTGATATAGGCGCGGTACATGCCCTCGGAATTAAACGAAATGCCCATATTGCCGAACTTGTCCATCACGATCACGCCGCCGTCGCCGCCGAGCTTTTCGACCTTTTTCATGACGAGGTCGGCCGCCTGCTGCACCGGCAGCGCGCGGTATTCCATCATCGACGAAATGTCGCGCGCGACGCCGACGCGGATGAAGTACTCGCCCCAGCCGGTCGCCGAAACGCCGCAGGTTTCGTTGTTGGCGTAAGTGCCGGCGCCGATGATCGGCGCGTCGCCGACGCGCCCGTATTTTTTGTTGGTCATGCCGCCGGTCGAAGTGCCCGCGGCGATGTTGCCGTCCTTATCGAGCGCGACCGCGCCGACGGTGCCGAAACGGTTTTGCGGCAGCCTTTGCGTTTCGGTCATCGCGGCGTAAGCGGGATTCCGCATGAGAAAGTCGTCCGCCGGATTTTCGGAGATCGTCCCTTTCTTATTTTCCTTCGGCTTTTTCTCTTCCTGCAGGATGCGCTGCAAAGTGTCCCAGCGTTCCTGCGTCCAAAAATATTTTTCCGGCACGAGCTCGATGTTCTGTTCCTTGGCGAACTTTTCAGCGCCGTCGCCGACCATCATGACGTGCGGCGATTTCTCCATCACGGCGCGCGCCAGGCTGATCGGATTTTTGACGTGATGCAGCCCGGCGACCGCGCCGGCGCCCATCGTTTTGCCGTCCATGATCGAGGCGTCGAGCTCGTTTTTGCCGTCCGCCGTAAAGACCGCGCCTTTGCCGGCGTTGAAAAGCGGCGAATCCTCCAGGATCCGAATCGCCGCCTCGACCGCGTCGAGCGAGGATTTGCCGTCCTGCAGCGCTTTGTAACCGGCGAGGACGGCTTCTTCGAGCTTTTTCTTGTATTCGGCTTCTTTGGCAGGCGTTAAAGAGCCTTTTTTGATCACGCCGGCGCCGCCGTGAATGATGAATCCGAGGCGCGGGCTCTGCGGCGATTGAAGCTGTTTGACTTCCCGGTACGCGCCTTTTTGAGCCGCCGCCGGCACAAACAAAAAGGCGAAAATGAGAAGGATCGAAAGAACGTTTTTCATGTGTTTACACTCCGCGAAAAGTTTGGACTGAAAATGAAGATTAACATAAATAAAAAAACGGGTAAATTTACCCGTTTCGCGAACAGCCCCTATTTTTTCGATCAAAACAGTCGCGGACCGCCGTTTAATTTTTTCGCAGCATTAAGGGACGTAAATGTTCAGCACCTCGGCGCGTTCGAAATAATTTAGCGGCTGATGCTTGGAATTGTCGGGCGAGGCCACCAAATCGAAATCTTTGACGTTGTTGTCGAGCCCGAGCACTTCGCGGTAAACGAAAAGATGAAAGTCGTTCGTCAGCCAGTTCCAGTCGTGTTCCTCGTATTCCCTTTTGATGACCGACTTCGGATAGGAAATCTTCACGTATTCGGAAATTTCTTTCAGATAAAGCGAATCGAGATCGAATTCCTTGAGGCGTTTTTTCGTCAGGTAAAAATATTTCTGAGAATTGACGAAGTAATCGTAATCGCTGTCTCCGAACGAATTCGGGTCGAGGTCGAACAGAAACGCGATCGTATGCCGGAAATGCTGCGAAGTGACCGGCATAAATTTATGCGGGATCAAGGTTCCGAGCCAGCCGCCGAGCGCTTCGTAGCTGATGGTTTTCTGCTCGAAATCCGATTCGCTCCAATTCATATAAAGCAGCTTCTTGAAAAGTTCGGCGTCGGCTTCGCAGATCGGTTCGTCGAACTTTTCGTTTCCGGTGCCCGGTAAAAATTGAATTCCGCAGATTCTCGTGTCGATCGGCTTGTAATAATAATCCTTTTCCTGAACGCGCTGGCAAATTTCGAAAACCGTGTTCGGGTCCTGAATGTTTAATTTGATGCGGCGGCTCAGAATGTTGGCGAAGTAAAACTTGGGAAGTTCTTTTTTCGTCCAGAAAGTGCGGTCGCAATGCCTTTTGTAGCTTCCCAGACACTGCGTGAATTTTCCTAAATTAAGTATTGACATAGGGGGCTTTATAATCTCCTTCGAATTGGCGAGCGGTTCCGGTAGCATCCGAATCGAACGAACCGCCGCCGAATTGTAATTCTAGAAATATTTAATTCTTTTCGATTTCCAAAAACGGGCGCCGCCGTTCGAAGGAGTTTTGCCGGAAATCCGGTTTTGTCAGACTAAACCGCCGGGATGATCGAAATCATTTCGGGGTCTGCAGCCAGATTCTCGGAATTGCGAGGAGTTTCTGCATTTTCGAAGTGTGCGCGCGGCGGGTAAAAACGTTGTAATTCTGCTTCTCGATCTGCGTAATGATTTTCGCGTAAATCCTCGACGCCAGCAGCACCGTGAACCGCGAATCTTTTTCCAGATACGCGATTCCCTTTTCGCCCTTTTCATAAAACGCGCGCGCTCTTTCGATCTGAAACTTCATCAGGCGCGCGAAATTTTCGTCGAACTCGTTCGCCGAGATTTGCTCTTCCGTCACGCCGAACGCGCGCAAATCTTCCTGCGGCAGATAAATTCTGCCCATCGCGGCATCTTCTCCGACGTCGCGCAGGATATTGGTGAGCTGCATGCCGATGCCCATCGCCTCGGCGTATTCGAGCGCGATCCGGTCGGAATAGCCGAGGATTTCCGACGACATCAAACCGACGGTCGACGCGACGCGGTAGCAGTAAACGTACAATTCATCGAACGTTTCGTAGCGCTTGACGGTCGCGTCCATCAAAACGCCCTGCACCAGATCGAGCGGCAGATCGGGCGGGATCCGATACGTTTTCAAAAGGTCGCGCCACGCCGTCAGAACCGCGGTTTGCCGCGCGTCCCTCGCCGGCGGCTCCGTTTCACCCCCGTTTCCTTCGTAAATTTCCTTTAATTTCGAGCGCCATTTTTGAACCGCCTCGACGGCGTCCGCTTCGCTGCCCGCCCCGAGCTCGTCGATCTCGTCGTCCACGTGCCGGCAAAAAGCGTAAATCGGGTAAACCGCGCGCTGCTTGCCGCGCGGCAAAAACTTGGCGGCGAAATAAAAGCTTTTGGCGTGCAGTTTCGTCACGCTTTCGCAGTATCGATAGGCCTTTTCGATTTCAAAAGACATAAAAACCCTTAAGCCTTTCTTTCCGCCAGATAATCGGTTAGTTGAAGCAGACACGCGCGCGCCTCGCCGGGCGCGAAGTTTTCGACGAGCATCAGTTTCGCTTCGTCGATGATTTTTTTGAGCCGCCGATTCGCGGTTTGTCTGCCCTCGGCGATCGCGTATGTTTTTTGTTCGTCCGCGAAGATTTGCGCGTCCTCTTTCAAATCGATCAAATCGTCCGAAAGCTGGTAAGCGTCGCCGAGCAGTTCGGCGTAACGCGAGAGCGCGGCCAATTCGAAATGACTCGCGCCGGCGAGAATCGCGCCGACGCGCAGAGACAGCCGCATCAGCGCGGAGGTTTTCAAATTTCTGACCGATTCGAAACTGTCGTCCGCCGCCCCGCCGGCGCCTTCGCCCTTCGCGAGCGCGAGATCGACCGACTGCCCGCCGATCATGCCGGAAGCGCCGACGCATTCGACGATTTCGGCGTGCGCGAGCATCGCGCGTTGGGGCAGGTTCGCGTGGTTGACGAAAACCAGCGCGTACGAGGCGTTCAGAAAACCGATCGCGACCAGAATCGCCAGGCCCTCGCCGAACTTTTCGTGCAGCGAAGTTTTGCCGCGGCGTTCGGGCGCATTGTCCATACACGGCAGGTCGTCGAAAATCAGCGAGCTCGTATGAATGTATTCGCCCGCGACCGCCGCCGGCATGATCGACTCCGGCTTGCCGCCGAAAAGCTCGGCGCCGAGTAATGTTAAAACCGGGCGCAGACGCTTGCCGCCTGAAAACAACGCGTATTCGACGGCTTCGTTAAACGGCGTCTCGATTTTCGACGGCGCGAGCGGCAGGAATTCGCGCAAAGATTTTTCAACTTGCGGGCGATGTTTTTCGACGTATTGCCAAAGCTCGGCGTGCTTTTGTTTTTCTTCAATCATTTTTGGAGAGCTTGTTTGTGAACTTGCTGTGCCCGCGCGGCCAATTCCCGCGTAACGGTCACCCGAAACGGGTGCTTGGCGACGAAGCTCGGGACTTCGACGACTTTTGCGCCGAGCTTTTCGAGGTTTGCGGCGATTTTTTCGTCGGGAAATTCCGGAACGCCGAATTTTTCCGCGGCGCGTTTGAAAGCGCCGCGCAATCGGTCGAGCGCCAGTTCCCTTTCCGCCAAAACTTTCCCGCGGGCTTGGAAATCCCCGAGGGCATAGAGCAAAACCTTTTCGATTTCTGCGTTTTTCGTTTCCGATTCAAAAAGTTGCGGCTGATTCATTTTTTTCCACCGTTAAATTATGTTGGAATTTTAACATAGAGAAGCGTAATTTTTACCGTAATTTGCAGAAACGATTCGAACTCGAAACGTTTCGCATCGAAACATCGAGGCATCGTTCATTGATTCATTCTCAAACCGGAAATGAATCGACGACCAAATTAATCAACGACTAAATTAATCGATCGCTTCGCTTCAAAATCCAAAATAGATTTGTGCTAAACTTTTTGGCAGTAAATTTATGAGCGTTGAGAAAAGAAAATTTCGCGTCGGGCTCGGCGTTTGCGGCGGAATCGCGGCTTATAAAGCGATCGAGGCGCTGCGGCTCCTGCAAAAGCGAAACTGCGACGTGCGCGTCGCGATGACGCGCCACGCGACCGAATTCATTCAGCCCTTGACGTTTCGCGCTTTAACCGAAAATTACGTGCTGGTCGACGATTACGATCCGCTCAACCCCGACCCGATCGCACACATCAACTTCTCGCAGAACATCGATTTGCTGCTCGTCGTGCCGGCGACGGCGAACGTCCTGGCAAAATTCGCGAACGGCGTCGCCGACGATTTTTTAAGTTCGACTTACCTGGCGTCGAACGCGCCGGTGATGGTCGCGCCGGCGATGAACGTCACGATGTGGAATCATCCGGCGACGCAGCGCAACATCGCGCGTCTAAAAGAGGACGGCGTTCATTTCGTCGAGCCGATCGCCGGCGAATTAGCCTGCAAAACCGTCGGCACGGGCAAGCTCGAAGACGTCGAAAACATCGCCGACCAGGCTTTGCGGCTTATGGAACACGAATTACGGACTACGGCCCGCAAAACGGAAAAACTCCAAGATGAAAGTTCGAAGGATTTGAAATCTGGAATTCCAGATTTCAATTCGCCGGATTTGACCGGAGAGAAAATCCTCGTCACCGTCGGCGGAACGCGCGAGGCGATCGACCCGGTGCGTTTCATCTCGAATCATTCGTCCGGCAAAATGGGCTTCGCCGTCGCCGAAGCCGCCCGAAAACGCGGCGCGCGCGTGACGGTCGTCTGCGGCGTGACGACGGTCGAGCCGCCCGCCGGCGTCGAAGTCGTCAAAGCCGTTTCGGCGGAAGAGATGTATCGGGCGGTGATGAGCGAACTTCCCGAAACGTCGATTTTCATCGGCGCGGCGGCGGTCGCCGATTATCGCCCGCGAAACGCGGCAAACGCGAAAATCAAAAAAACGGATCGGGATTTTCTGACTTTGGAGCTCGAAAAAACGCCGGACATATTATCGAACGTCTCGAAAAACCGGCACCCCGGTTTGCTCGTCGTCGGCTTCGCGGCGGAGACGAACGACGTCCTCGGTTACGCGCGATCGAAAATGGACAGGAAAAATCTCGATTTGGTCGTCGCCAACGACATCACGCGAAAAGGCGCCGGTTTTAATTCCGACACGAACGTCGCGACGCTTCTGACGCGCGAATCGGAAATCGAAATGCCGCTGATGCCGAAGCGCGAACTGGCAGACAAAATCCTCGACGAAGTGATAAAATTAAGGCAAAAGTAAATGAATCAAGAGTTTTCGGAAATTTTGGCGGACGTAAAAGAACAGATTTTATATCTGCAGGAGCTCGGCGCGGAAAATTTAAGCGTCGATCTGCCGGAAATGCCGGCTTTTAATTTTCAGGTTTCGACGGCGAATAATCTTCGGGTTTCCGCCCCGCAGCCGAAAGCCGAAATTCCGTCGGAAAAATTGGAACGCTTCGCGCCGCCGGAAGAGATTTTGAAAAAAATGTCGGTCGAGACGCCGAAAGCGCCGAACGCCGAGCCGCCGCAATCGCGGCTCAGCCTTCTCGAAAAAACGAAACTTTCGCGCCTGTCGCAAATGCCGAAACGCGAGTCTTTATTTACAAATAATTCTGAACCGAGGGAAAAATCACTAATGCCGAAAAAAACTGTCGAAGAAGATTTGAGCAAATCACTGTTTGGCGATATTTCGCAGACCTTGCCGGAATCGAAGGAAACCATCGAGGACATTCGCGCCGACATCGGCAACTGCACGCGCTGCCCGCTGCACGAAGGTCGCACGAAGATCGTGCACACGACCGGAAATTTTCAAGCCGATTTGTTATTCGTCGGCGAAGCGCCGGGCGCGAATGAAGACGCCGAAGGCTTGCCGTTCGTCGGTCGCGCCGGACAGCTTTTGAATAAAATCATCGAAGCGATCGGCTTGAAGCGCGAGGACGTGCTCGTCGGCAACATCAACCGCTGCCGCCCGCCGGGCAACCGCACGCCGACTCTGCCGGAAGCGCACACCTGCCGCCCGTTTTTAATCAGAGAAATCGCCGTCGTGCGCCCGAAAGTGATCGTCGTTCTCGGCAACACGGCGTGCCAGAATTTATTGGACACAAAGGTCGGCATCACGAAGCTGCGCGGCAATTTTCAGGATTATTACGGCGTCAAAGTCATGCCGACGTTTCACCCCGCATACCTTTTGCGCGACCCGTCGAAAAAGCGCGAAACCTGGGAAGACATGAAAAAAGTGCGCGATTATCTGAACAGTTTGAAGTAGTTTTCGCCACGAACCGACACGAAATCCCGCGAAAAACGCTCGTATAAATTTTCGTGAAATGCGCGTGGCTGTTCGCGGCTTAATCTTTTATGCAAAATTCGCTTTTTGAGGAAAAAACAGCGCCGTCCGCCGAAACGGTCGACCAGGTCAATCAGGAATTGCTCGAAAAAGGCAAAGCGTTGTTTCCAGACCGATTTTTTATCTTCGGGACGGGCAAAATCGATGCGGACGTCGTGATTATCGGCGAATCGCCGGGACCGCCCGACGCGGATTCGGAAAAGCCCTTCATGGGACCGGTCGGCGATTTGCTGGTGCGAATTCTGGCTTCGATCGGTTTAAGGCGCGCAGACGTTTATTTGACGAACATCGTCAAATTCATTTCCGGCGGCGATGAATTAACCCCGGAAATTCTGAAGTTTTTCACGCCTTTTCTGGTGCGGGAATTACTGGCGATCAAGCCGAAGGTGATTGTCTCGCTCGGCAACACGCCGACCAAAGCGCTTTTGAACACGAAGAAATCCATTACGCAGATGCGCGGCGAATTTCAGGATTTTCACGGCATAAAACTGATGCCGACGTTTAATCCGGCGTACCTGCTCAGGGATCCGACGAAAAAGCGCGAAGTGTGGGAAGACATGAAAAAGGTGCGCGCCTTTTTAACGGAAAACGATTAGACTCTTTCGGTCTTGTTCCGGCTGCGGATCGAAATTCCGAGGATCACGGTCGCGGCGCCGAGAAACAACGCGCCCAGCACGCCGCCCGGAACCATGTAGTTATAATACATAAACGCGATCATAAAGGACGCGAGCGAAGCCAGGAATAGAACAACCGATGCCAATCCGATTATCTGCATAAAGTTAACCCTCTCTGAAAATATTTAAAGCCAAAAAAACTCTCGGCGAAGTCGTTCGGTTCGTTTTCAATTTGTTAAACTTGAGCCTTATTATAACGCAGTTTGTGCTTGATTCAGACACATTTTTTTTATGAAGCCCGAAATTTTATCGAACGAAATTATCTACCGCGGCAAAGTCATCGACCTTTCGATCGCCGAAATCAGCGAAAACGGCGCGACTTACCAGCGCGAGATCGTCAATCATCACGGCAGCGCGGTGATCATTCCGGTCTTTGAGGACGGCACGATCGCGCTCGTCAAACAATACCGGCACGCGGCGCGCGAATACTTGCTGGAAATTCCCGCCGGCACGCTTTCGCCGGGCGAAGCGCCGGAAACCGGCGCGGCGCGCGAGCTCGAAGAAGAAATCGGCGTGACGGCGAAAAACATCGAATTCCTCTGCTCGTTCTACGTCTCGCCCGGCTTTTTGACCGAAAAGATGAACCTTTTCATGGCGACCGATTTATCGGAGTCCGCGCAGAATCTGGACGAGGACGAATTTCTTTCGATCGTGAAATTAAGTTTCGACGAAGCGTTCGAAAAAATCCGGAACAATGAAATTCAGGACGCGAAAACGATCATCGGCTTGATTTTGGCGGGCGCGAAATTAGGTTTTCCGTATAAAACCTAATCGCGGCTTGACCTCGATACGCAATTTCGTTATCCTATCAGTTCGCTTTTTTGCGAAAATTCCTGATAGTGTAGGCACTTTATGAGTACATATTTTCCGAGTGGAAAAGGTTTAGCGGATAACCGCAAATGGTTCGTGGTCGATGCCAGGGGCAAAACGGTCGGACGTCTCGCAACTGAAGTTGCGCGCATTCTTTCGGGCAAAAACAACCCCGACTGGACACCGTTTCTGGACATGGGCGACCACGTCGTTGTGATTAACGCGCGTCACGCAATTTTCAAAGGCTCGAAAAACGATCAGAAAGTTTATCGTCACCATACGCTTTACCCGGGCGGTCTCCGCGAAAAAACGGTCAAAGAAATGTATGAAACGAAACCTGAACGGATCATCGAATTAGCCGTCAAAGGCATGCTTCCGAAAACCAAACTCGGCAAAGCGATGGCGAAGAAATTGAAAGTTTACGCGGACGGCGACCACCGGCACACCGCGCAGAAACCTGAAGCGATTCAAATCGAAACCAAATAATAATAGTGGTCGGCGGTCGGTGGTCAGTGAACAGAAAAGCCAACTGACCACCGACCGCTGACCACCGGCAACTTTTAGATATATGGCAGATATTCAGTATTACGGCACAGGTCGCAGAAAAACTTCAACCGCGCGCGTGTATCTTCGTCCGGGCAGCGGCGACATAAAAGTCAACTGTCGCTCTTTCGACGATTATTTTCCGAACGAAACGCTCCGCATGATCATCCGTCAACCGCTCAGCTTGACCGACACGGTCGGCAAATTCGACATCCTCGTGAACGTCGACGGCGGCGGCACGGCCGGTCAAGCCGGCGCGGTGCGTCACGGAATCACCCGCGCATTGTTAGAGTTCAACGCTGATTTGCGTCCGACTTTGAAAAAAGCCGGACTCGTCACCCGCGATCCGCGCAAGAAGGAACGTAAAAAATACGGACAGAAAGGCGCGCGCAAGCGCTTCCAATTCTCGAAACGATAATCGCATTTATCATTGAACATTTATCATTTATCAAACACTTAAAAGATTTCGGTAAATGATAAATGGTAAACGATAAATGTTCAGACCATCGCTGGAATTTGTTGGTTTATCAATCCGATTTCAGCGAGTACAAAAACCAATAAGGTAAAGGAGATAATAAGTTTTGGCTACAGTAACGATGAAGGAACTGCTCGAAGCGGGCGTTCACTTTGGACACCAAGTTCGCCGCTGGAACCCGAAAATGAAGGAATACATTTTCGGCGAACGGAACGGCATTTATATTATTGATTTACAAAAAACCCAGAAACTTTTCCGCGACGCGCTGAATTACGTGACGAGCGCCGTCGCCGAAAAGCCGAACATGAAAATCCTGTTCGTCGGCACCAAACGACAGGCGCAGGAGGCGATCAAAGAAGAAGCCGAACGCGCGGGACAGTACTACATCAACAATCGCTGGCTCGGCGGACTTTTGACGAACTATCAAACGGTCCAGAACTCGATTCAGAAATTAAAAAACATCGAAGCGATGAAAGAAGACGGTCGCTACGAGATGCTCACGAAAAAGGAACGTCTCGGGCTCGATCGCCAGCAGGAAGGTTTGATGAAAAATCTGGCGGGCATTAAAGACATGAAAGGTCTGCCCGATATGCTTTTCATCATCGACGTGCGCAAAGAAGAAATCGCCGTCGCCGAAGCCAATCGTTTAGGCATCCCGGTCGTCGCGGTCGTCGACACGAACTGCTCGCCCGAGGGCGTCGATCACGTCATTCCCGGCAACGACGACGCGCTGCGCGCGATTCGCCTTTTTGCGGCGCGCATTTCGGACGCGATTCTTGAAGGTCAGAACTTCGGCACCGAAGGCGCGGTCGGCGACGTTTCGACCGACGACGCGGACGCGAACGCCGCCGGCATCGGCGAAAACGTTCAGGTTTCGAAGGAATTCGGCGACGCGGCCCAAACCGAACCGGTTTCTGAAGGCGGCGCGTTCGGCACCGATGAACTGAAAGGCAGAACCGAACTCGAAAGAGGTTCGATGGCGTCGGAAAATTTGACGCCGGCGGCCTCGGAGCTGCCGGGCGAACAGTCGCAGAATGTCGGCGCGCCGGATCAGGAAGAAACAAACGAAGCGACCGCTCGTTAAACAAAAAATTTTTAATCTTTGAAGCGTAGCGTTTTCGGTTTGTTTTGCGAAAACGGGCTACGCTTTTTGTTGGAATTTAAGATTTAATATTCAAAATTAAAACTACAAACGAATCACGAATTTTGAGTATTAAATCTTGAATATTAAATTCGAATATTAAATCTTGAATTAATAAAAATTGGAGTTCATTATGGCAGAAATTACAGCAAGTGCAGTAAAATCCCTGCGCGAAAAGACCGGCGCGGGCATGGTCGATTGTAAAAACGCGTTGGTCGAAGCGAACGGCGACGAAACGCAGGCGATCGAAATTCTTCGCAAAAAAGGCATGGCGACCGCCAGCAAAAAAGCCGGTCGCGTGGCGGCCGAAGGCGCCGTCGGCTCGTACATTCACATGGGCGGCAAAGTCGGTGTTTTAGTCGAAATCAACTGCGAATCGGACTTCGTCGCGCGCGGCGAAGAGTTTCAGCAGCTCGTCAGAGACGTCGCGATGCACATCGCGGCGGCGGACCCGCGTTTCACGAACCGCGACGAAGTTCCCGCTTCTGAGCTCGACAAGGAACGCGAAATTTTGATGGAGCAGTTAAAGAACGATCCGAAAAACGCCAACAAGCCGGAAGACGTTCTGAACAAAATCATCGAAGGTCGTTTAAATAAATTCTACGAAGAAACGGTGCTGGTCGATCAACCGTACGTCAAAGACCCGTCGAAGACGATCGGCGAATTGGTCACTGAAAAAATCGCCTCGATCAAAGAAAACATCTCGATCCGCCGCTTCGCGCGCTTCAAGATGGGCGAAGGCATCGAGAAAAAACAAGACGATTTCGCGGCGGAAGTCGCATCGATGGTTGGCTAATTTAGTGGTCGGTGGTCGGTGGTCGGCGGTCGGAAGAGACCGAAACCGACCGCCGACCACCGACCACCGACCACTACAACAAAGAAACCTGTTTTCAAACGCATTTTGCTCAAGCTTTCCGGCGAAGCCCTGATGGGCACGCAAAACTACGGCATCGACGTGCAAGTCGCCGAATCGGTCGCGCAGGAAATCAAAGCCATTCATGAACTCGGCGTCGAAGTGGCGATCGTGGTCGGCGGGGGAAATATTTTCCGCGGCGTTTCGAAATCGGCGGGCAATATGGACCGCTCGGCGGCCGATTATATCGGAATGCTGGCGACGGTAATGAATGCGGTTGTATTGCAGGACGCGCTCGAAAAAATCGGCGTCATCACGCGCGTTTCTTCGGCGATCGATATTCCGCAGCTCGCCGAACCGTTCATTCGCCGCCGTGCCGAGCGCCATCTCGAAAAGGGACGCGTCGTGATTTTTGCCGCCGGCACCGGTAATCCGTATTTTACGACCGATTCGGCGGCGGCGCTGCGCGCGCTTGAGATCAAGGCGGAGGTCATTTTTAAAGCCACGAAGGTGAACGGCATTTATTCGGCGGATCCGATGATTTTCGTGGAGGCCGAAAAATACGATAAAATAACTTATCAGGAAGTTCTTGAAAAGCAGTTGAAAGTAATGGATTCGTCAGCCATTTCGCTGTGCATGGACAACAATTTGCCGATCATGGTCTTTAATATGCGTGAGCCGGGCAATATCATCAAAGCCGTCAGCGGCGATCTTTCGATCGGGACGCTCGTCACCCTGGGCGAAAAAAATCAGGCTGCTTAAAAAATTTTATCAACAATTAACGAAAAAATATGAGTGTAGATACAGTTTTGAAAGACACCAAACCGAAAATGGAAGCGGTTATCGAAGACTTAAAACGCAAGCTCGCGAACATCAGAACCGGCCGCGCCTCGGTCGGTTTTCTCGACACCGTCGTGGTCGATTATTACGGCTCGCCGACGCCGCTCAATCAGATGGCGTCGGTCGCGGTGCCCGAGCCGCAGCTCATCACCGTGCAGCCGTGGGATATTTCGCAGCTCGGCGCGGTCGAAAAAGCGATTATCTCGGCGAATCTCGGCGTTAATCCTTCAAACGACGGCAAAATCATCCGTCTGCCGATTCCGCCGCTCAACGAGGAACGCCGCCGGCAGCTCGCCAAACAGGTTCACGAAATCGCCGAAGATCATAAAATCGCGGTGCGCGGCGTACGTCAAACGTCAAACGACGCATTGAAAAAAATGCTCAAGGACAAAGCGATCTCCGAGGACGACGAGCGTTACGGACTCGATGAAGTTCAGAAACTGACCAATACCTTTACCGGAAAAATCGATGAACTCGCCAAAACCAAAGAACAGGAAATAATGCACGTTTAACAAAAACCGAAAACGGAAAATGGAAAGCGGAAAATTGATTCAATCAATTTTCCGCTTTCCATTTTCCGTTTTCAATTGTATTTTATTTCGGAATCGAAAACGTGGTTTCCGGCAGTTTGGTGTCGACCAGGATTTCCTTCGCCTTAAAACTCGAATAATAATTGATGGTGCCCATTTCGAGCCGCTGCGAAAATTTCTCGTTGATCAGAACCCCGCCGACTTCTTTGTATTTATCGATCGCCACGGAGGTCGTGACCTGCCCGCCGTTAAATTCGTAGCTCGATTCGTATTCCTGAACCAAATTCGTTTTCTCGTCGACGATGAAATCCGTGTAAAAACCGTCGGCCGAAGTAATTCTAAACCCGTTTTTTTTCTTGAACTTTTCCGGCAGAGCAGAAACCGTGTAACCCTTTTCTTCCATTTTCACGAGCATCGGAAAGCCCAGCCGGTTGAGCGGCGGCAGGCTCATGCCGCGCATCGACGAGAAGGTTTCCTGCCCGTCGAAGGTCTGTTTGAAATTGAACATCGGCGGCGCCTGAATGTCGAAACTGTATTTTTCGCCTTCGTAGACGATCAGGAATCCCGCCGGCAGCGTCTGGCTCGGCGACGCCGAAATGTCCGCCGTGCCCTTGATAAAGATATTTTTGATATTTTTCAGCTTGTCGCCGCCATGCGCGGCCAGCGATTTTTTCGCCAGCTCAAACGGATTCGGCGATTTTGCGTCCGCCGTCGCCGTCTTTTCATTTTCTTTCGACTTCTGGTCTTTTTGCGCCGAGGCGCCGAAGGTAAAGACCAAAATCATCAGCAAAATCCCGAAATTTCTCATAATTCTCCTAGTTTTTTTTGTTTGGTCGTGAACTCTCGTTAGATACGAAAAAAAGGGGCAAAGGTTTGCTTTGCCCCTTTTTTATTTTTTGCGCCGGCAATTTGATTACCAGCTGAACCGCATCGACAAATCGACGCGACGGTTAGCTGAACCGCCGCCGCCGCCGAAAAACCCGAAACCGCCGCCCGTCGAGCGCGAACGTCCGAACGAAGGCGAAGTCAGCGAGCCGACCGGCGCGCTTAAATTTACGGTGTTGAACAAGTTATTGACGTTGATTCCAAGCGTCAGATTGTAGGGCTTTCCGGTGTCGTTGCCGCCGAAGAAACCACCTCCGCCACCGCCTCCGCCGCGTTGACCGCCTCCGCCTCCGCCGCGCGGGCCGCCGCGACGGCTTCCGGGCGTGTTCGGCGTTTGCGCGGTTTGCTGATTCTGGGTGGCAGTCGCCGCGCTCCGGCGTTCGCCGCCGAAACCGAACGTTTTGCTCAGGTTCATGTTGACGACGAAACTGCCCGGCCCCTTTCCGTAATTACGCGGGATAATCGCGTTCGGGTCTTGTCCGCCGATATCGCAGAAATCGTTCGTCAGTCCCAAAACCTCGCAGCGGTTCGCCAATTCGGCAAATGTCGGACGTTCGAAAAACAGCGCGTCGTAGTTGCGGTCGACGCCCGACGTGATATTGAAGCGTCTGCCGGTCGAGGCGACGATGATCGAACTCAAACGGAAACCGAGCGGCAGGCCGACCGAACCGACCATGAAGATCGAGTGCCGGGCGTTGAACGCCGACGGCGCGTACTCGTTGCTGAGATCGTAGCTGTAAGCCGGAAAACCGATCGAATTGACGATGAACCGCGGGCTCGTCAAACTGTCGGTGTCGCCTTCGGCGAAGCTCAAAGTATAACCGCCGTTGATCGTCACGCGCGGATTCAGATTGGCGCGCAGACCGATCGCCAGCATCTGCGCGGTCGAATGTCCGCTCGATTCGATCTGGTAGACGTTGCCCTGCGTCGGGTCGGGACGCAGCGCGCTGATCTGGGAAGTCGTTAATCCGGACTGACAAACACCGCCCGCGGGACAAACCGGCGCGTTGACGTTGCGCTGGCGAAGGAGATGGTAGGATTTCGACATCATGTAGGTCGCGCTCACGACCGTTCTGTACGGCATTTGCCGCTCGACGCTGAACGCGGTCTGGAACGAATACGGCGCCTGCAGATCGTCCGCGATTCTGAAAGGAATGCTCGCATTCGGCGCGAGCGCCGCGAGCTGCGCGCCGGTCGGAACGTTGGTCACGCCGTTCGGCGTAAAATTCGCCTGCGCGAGGATCGCCGGGTTATTCGCCGCCGTCACCGTGTAGGTGAGCTGCGAAATTCCGTTCTGGCGATTGGCGCGCAGCGTGTTGAATTCGCCGAAACGATCGTAAAAGATTCCGAAACCGCCGCGGAAAACCGTTTTCGGCGGACGCGCGCCGCCGGCGCCCGGCGACCATGCGAAACCGAAGCGCGGCGCAAAATTAAGGCTGTCGCCGAGATTGTTCTGATTTTCGTAACGCAGCCCGAAGCTCAACGTCAAATCCTGCCGCGCCTTCCAATCGTCGGTGATAAAAACGCCGTAATCGAACTGCGAAACGTCCGCGAGCGGATCGCCCGTCACGATCGTAAACTGCGTCGGATTATAACGCGGATCGGGATTTCCGAGAAGTTTCTGCCGATATTGCTCGATCGACGAAACCGCCGGCGAAATGATACAAGTCGCATCGGTTTGCGGGTCGCAGGTCGAATTTCTTCTGACCTCCGGAAGTCCGGCGAAGGTGAAGGTTCCGCCGTAATTTGATTCCGAACGGTCTTCGATGTTGCTGCCGCGCAGGCGCACGCCGAATTTGACGGCGTGCTGCGAAGCCTTGCCGAACGAAGTCGTCGTGTAATTCTGAAGTTCCCAGCGATTCGCGCGATTGTAGCTCAAACCGATTTGCGAGCCGCCCGATGTGAACGCGCTCGCGACGTTGATCGACGGGATCGAATTGTCGCCCTCCTGTTCGCGATTATTGAATTCATAGCGAAAACGCGTTTCGTTGACGGTCTTCGGATTAATAATCATCGATTCGGTGAGGTTGAACTCGTGCTGCGTGTTGGTCGAATCGTAAGCGCGCGAAAGCAGCGAAAAACCGCCGATCCCCTGATTTTGCTGCGTCGAGCGCGTAAAGCCGTAGCGGGCGACGAGCGTGTTTTTATCGTTGATCGCGTAATCGATGCGCGGGCTGACCGAGAAGCGGCGCGTCGGCACCGTCACGTCCTGATAAAAATTAGTGACGTTCAGCGACGGATCGAGAACGACGGCGGAAATCACCGCGTTTTCGTCGCGCTGGCTTTGATTGACGTCGACGAAATAGGACGCCTTTTTCGATTTGATCGGACCGCTGACGAATCCGCCGAAGTTGCGGAATTGACTAGCCGCGCGATTTTCCGCAAACGGATTGCGCGAGTTCAGGCTTTCGTCGTTGAAGTTGAAAAACCCGGAACCGCGGAATTTATCGAAGCCCGGTTTCGTCAAAATGTCGATGCGTCCGAAACCGACGCGCTCGTATTCCGCCGAAAACGGATTCTGGTTGATGCGTACCTCGCGGATCGCTTCTTTCGGCGGAACTCTGCCGCCGGTGAAACCATCGATATTGATTTGCCCGCCGTCGGGTCCGGCGAGCGGTCCCGCCATCGCCTGCAAAGCCGCTTCGAGCTCGTCCGGATCGTCCGGCAAAGCATCGAGATCGCCTTCCTTCAAAACGGTCGCGTTGGCGTTGTTGTTCGGGTCGGTGTCGACGCCTTCCGCCGCGTTGATGTCGACGTTCTCGTTGACCGCCTCGACCGTCAAGGCGATCGTCAGCTCCTGTTTTTCTCCCGCCGCCACTTCGACTTCCGACTGCTCGTAAAGCGAAAACTTCGGGGCGACCACGCGCACCGTGTATTTTCCGGGCGCCAGGCCGTTGATCGTGAACGAGCCGTCGCGATTGGTGATCGCGCTTTTTTCCTTCGCGTTCGCGTCGACGGCGATGACGTTGGCGCCGACGACGACCGCGCCGAGGCTGTCGTAAACCTGCCCGCCGAGGCTGCCGTTTTGCTGCGCCAGCGCGCCTGATGTCATAAGCAGTAATAAATAACTTATAAAAGCAAATGATTTAATTTTTTTCATACTAATCTTCCTGCAAATAAAATATTGGAGCGCCAAAATTACTGCTTAAAAACCTTCCCTGCGCTCCCTTTCGATAAAAATTTTTTAATTTCCGCCGAACCCGTCGAGTCCCGGAATGTTGAGGCTCGCGCCGCCGCCGCCGCCCTGCCGTCCGCCGCCGCCACCGGGTTGCGGTCTATTGAGAAACGGCTCGACGCCCGTAAAAAGCTTGACCGCCGTGACGCGGCTCGGGTCGGATTTTTTCGATACTAAAATGCCGACCGCTTCGCCGATTTTCAAATCCGATAACTTGATGTTCTGAAAGCGCGAATCGTCAATTCCGCCGCCGCCCTGCCGGAGACCGCCCTGCCCCGGTCCGCCCGGCGTCTGTCCCGAATTTTGCTGCGCCGCGGGTTGGGGCGTCGGCTGTCCGCCGCCCTGCGTGGCTGGACGAAAACCGCCCTGACCGCCGCCCGCGCCGGAAAATCTCTGCGCGAGTTCCGCCGGAAATTGTTTCAAGACCGAATTGTCGTTGAGGACGACCGCGACGTCTTTATTGGTCTGCGAATCGGTGATGACGACTTCCTTTTTCTCGATATCGATCGCCTTGATTTTTCCGCCCCTTTGAACGAACGCGCCGGTCACGATTTTTTCGGCTTCGACCTCGGAGCCGTCCGCGTTTTTATTGCCGAGCACGCGGATTTCGTCGTTCGGTTCGATGTCGGCGAGCTGGCTTTTCACGGCTTTGCTGAATTCGGTCGAATCCGGCGCGTAACGGTAAAATTCGGTGTTCGCGCCCGGTTTGACGCTGATGTTTTTTTCGACGCCGGAACTGCGCGTGGCGATCGTGATCACGCTCGTTTGCGGATTATAGCCGACGACTCTTCCGTTGGTTCCGCGTTTTTTCCAGTCTTCGAGGTAATTCGACTGACGTTCGGCGATCGCCGCTTTCGACATCAGATAAACCGCTTTCGCGGGAATCGATTTTTTATCGTCCGCCAGAATCCCGGTGACCGCGACTTTATCGCCGACGCTGATGTCCGCGAACGTCGCCGCGACCGCCGCGGAAAGCTTCGGCGTTTCGGGCGGAACGCGCATGTATTTGGTGGCGCCGGACAACGCGGCTTCGACGTCGCCGCCGGCGGTCTTCAAAACCATTTTCTCGGCGGAAATCGACGCGACCTCGCCGGTAACGACGCTCGGCTTGACGTTGGCGTTCTGGGCGAATGTCGAAACGACCGACAAACAGATTAATAAAATCGCTGTTAAAAACGGAAATTTACGCATTTTTCTACCTTAAAGTAATAAAGTTTCAGAATTGATAACCGTATTTCTATACGTTGCTGAACCGCAAAAGTTGCCTTTTGAATTCAATTTATAGAGACGTTATTTCCCGCGAAAAGGTTTTACCAATATTGTAAAGAATTGTAAATACCGATGAAATAAGGAGAAATTTCGCTGGTTTGAGGAAATTTCGAGCGTCGTTAGAGGTTTTGCCAGACGGTTTTCGCCCGCGCCGTAAAAACGAGACCGATGCTGACCGAGAATAAAAGCAGCAGCGCGAAAGTCCAGATGTAAGGCACCGAAAGAACGACCGTCCAGGCCGCGACGCCGAGCAGTATGGCGAGCGTTTCCGAATGTTTACTTTCCGGTAAAATGTGTTTTTGCAGGAATTTGCCGGTACTGACCTGCAGCGCCACGCGCCCGAAAACGTAAGCCAGAAAAAGCATCACGAGCATCATCAAACTGATGAGGCCGCTCAGGTAACCGGGCAGAAAGGCGACGCTCAGCATGATGCCGATCGTCGTCAGCAGAAAACCGGAAAAACCGATTCCGACGACTTTTAATGAAGAAAGATGAAAGCGGGCGACCGCGCGGCTCACCGCGCCGGGCGAGAGCGTCGTGAAGAAAAAGGAAATCAAGAACCAGAACAGGACCGAAACGAGCCGCTGCGCAAGGAAGCCCCAAGTCAGCGCCGGCGAAAAAACGGCGGTCGGATTTTGCGCGAGATCGCGTAGTTCTTCCTCGAAAATGCCGATGATGACGGTTTCTTTCTGCGCGGCGCGCCGCGGTTTCTGCGCTTCCGGCTGGTAAGTGCCGCCGAGCACGATCACGTCGCCGCCGATATACGCGTTTTCCTTCTGATAGACCGAGCCGCCGAGCGTGCCGACGTCGCCGTCGACTTTCCCCTCGATCGTGACGTCGCCGCCGAAGACGAAAACTTCTTTCGCCGATTCTTTGACGACCACGTTTTTGCCGAACGAGAACACCTGCGTGTCGGAATTGCCCTCGATGATCAGCGTTTGCTGGTCTTCTGAAGTCGTGATGCTCGGCGATTGGGCGAAAATTACGAACTGAAAAAGCAGGATCGTGAGCGCTCCGCCGATCAAATGCCAAAAAGGAATTCGCGGAAACATAATTCGAGCGTCTTTGATATTCGAATAACTCACTTTTCCAAAAATCTCAAAAACGACTGCGGCGCAGCAGCAGCCGTGAAAAAATCAACAGCGAAAAGACGAAACAAGCGCCGAGACCGAAGATTGCCGTGCTCGATTTAAAGACGTATTGCAGACAAAACGAGCGAAAGATGACGGTCGTCGCGATCGTGACGTCGCGCACGAAATGAACGAGAAACCCGCCGACCACGAAAAACTGTTCGGTCAGAACGCTCGCGGCGGCGAACGTTTTCGAAGTTTCCGCGCCGAGCCCTATAAATACGATCAGCAAAAGAGCGGCGCAGACCGTCAACGCGCGATTGCGCTCGCGCGGGCAGCGCAGCCCCCGCACGTTGCTTTCGGCGTTGGCGACGACGATTTTCGTAAAGTTTTCGGGCAGCTCGATTTCCTCTTCTTTATCGAGCGCGAAATCGAGCGCGCAGAGCAGTTTTTTCTGTTCGTTGAGTTCGGCGGCGCAGACCGGACAACCGGCGAGATGAAGTTCGAGCGACAATTCCGCGCGCGGATCAAGCTCGCCGTCGATATAAGCGGCGATCTCCGTGCGCGGGCATTCGGTCGGACTTTGTGCGGTTTCCGGTTTCATTTACTCCTTTTTTATTTCAAAAATTTTATCGTCAGGGGATATTCCCAAAGCTCGCCGTTATTGGCCTTGATTCCGCCGATGATCGGGAAAACTATCGACATCACGGCGAGCGCGATGAAGCCCAGAAAGCCGATCAGAACGAACGCCAAAACAAAACTCACGATTCCGTAGATGAAGGACGAAATGAACCAGTTGACGACCGTTTTGCCGTGCGCGTCGAGCGCCGGCATCTGGTCTTTGTTCATCTGCCAAAGAACGATCGGCAAAATTATTCCGACCGGCGGAATAAGGCAATTCGCCAGCTGCGAGAGATGAACCCACATTCCCATTTGCTTTTCTTCGGTCGTCTGCAGGCCCATCGACGGGCGGTATTGCATGTTGTTCATAGTTCGAATCCTCCTCAAATTCCCGTAAATCCGCGCTCGATAAAAATTTCGCGCATCATTTCGCGCGCTCTGAAAAGCCGGTTTTTCACGGTTCCGAGCGGCAAATTGGTGATTTCGGCGATTTCGTCGTAGCTCAAATCCTGCGCGTGCCTGAGCAAAATCAATTCGCGGTAAACCGACGGCAGGCATTTGACGACCGCTTCGATTTCCGTGCGCCACTCGCTTCGTTCGCGTTCCTGTTCGGGAGTCGGATTCGGGCTTTCGATTTGGAGCTGGAACGCGCCGTCCTTGTTTTCGGTTTCGATCGACTGCTCGTTCGGCGAGCGGCGCCGGATATAATCGATCGCGGCGTTGTGGGCGATGCGGTAAAGCCAGGTCGAAAATTTATACTCTGAGCTGTAGCGGCTGAGCGAATTATAAACTTTGATGAAGACTTCCTGCGTGACGTCGAGCGAAGCGTCATAGTCGTTGAGCATCCGGAAAACGTAGTTCGTGATCGGACGCTGGTAGCGGCGGACGAGCTCTTCGAAACCGTCCTCGCGACCGCTGATCGCTTTGGCGATCAGTTCGACGTCGGTCAAACTCTGGATATTATTTAATGCGATGGCTTTGGAAATCATGACGCTTAGGTACTACGGTAGTTTTAACAGAAAAGTTTCAAATCCGAAAGCTAAAAAATCGATTTAAAGTTTTTCTGCCGCAACTAGCCGCCCGTGCCTAAGCGCCGATCGCCCGTTCAATTTTCCGCGAATCTCATTTATTCCTTCTCAACCGTTCGCGTTCGCCTTCCCCGGCCGGTCGTTTTTCGCTTCTTCGCGTCCCTGCCAGGTCTCGTTCGTGTCGATGTTTCCGGCGATGTCGCGGTCGTTCGCGTCGCCCTCCGTTTCGTCGCCGCGCAGAGCCTCGCGCTGAATTTCGTCGGTATTTTTCTGACTCGCTTCGTCGCCTAACTTTTCCATGTTCCAACCGTCGCGGCTCGGCGCCGTTTCGCCGGTGCCGACGCCTTCGCGTTCTTTTTGATACGGCGGCTGCATATTTTTTTCTTTATCCTGCATAATTTCCACCCAGATTTTCCTGCCTTAAATCGCCCTTAAAACCGGTTTTCGATTCACGCTCAGACGGTCAAACCATCTCGTTTTTCCAGAATATCGCGCAGCCACCATTCCTGTTTTTCGTGAATCTGCACGAAGCGCGTGAACACGTCCGCCGTTCCCGGATCGTCGCTTTCGTCGGCGATCTTGACGGCTTCGCGCATTTCCTTGATGATCTGCAGGCTGTTTTGATTCGCCTCGCGGATCATCTCGCGCATGTCGGTGTTCTGCGCGGCGGAACGGATCGATGCGGTCTGCAGAAATTCTTCGATGCGCGACACCGGATTCTGACCGATCATCCGAACGCGCTCCGCCAGTTCGTCGATCGTGCCGTAGACTTCTTCGGCGAATTCGTCGAACAGCCGGTGCATGTCGCGAAAAAGCGGACCGAAAGTCTGCCAGTGATAATGCTTGTAGTTCAAATATAAAATGAACGCGTTCGCGACCTGCTGCTGCAGGCTCGTGACGATCGCGTCGTTCGGTTTGTTGTGCTCGTTCAAGGCCGCCGCCGCATTTGCTTTAGTATTCGCCTTTTTCGTTCCCGTTTGTTCCATTTCCAGCTCCTTGTTTTTGTTTAAAGTTACGTTTTCTTTTTTAATTTCAATTTTCGTGCCAAATCGCAGCTATCTTCTTACCCGTATTAAATAAAGGCTTATCTTGTTGCGGGAAATCGACCGCGGACTTTGTCTGTATCAAATGCGAACGTTTCTTTGTACGGCTTTAAAATATAAAAAGGGGGCGCGCGGTCGCGCGCCCCCTTTCTAAGTTTCGTTTCGAGCGTTTTAGCGATTATAGGGAGCCGTCGCCGTTAAAGTGAACTCGGTTCCGCTCGGCAATTCGAGATTGTCGCGTCCCTGCAAAATCACCGAACCCGCGCCCGCACCGGCCCCGACGCCCGCGCCGATCGCCGCGCCCGAACCGCCGCCGGCGATCGCGCCGATGATCGCGCCGAGCGCCGCGCCGATGCCGGCACGCGTGGCGGTTTTCGTCGTTTGATTGCTGTCGCGGATCGTTCCTTCGTTATTGACGCTGACCGTGTCGCCGTCCGGTTCGCGGACCTGATCGACGATGCCCGAAAAACGGTAAGTGCTGCCGTTGCGCAGACGGATCGTATCGAAATCCATCGACAGATTGGCTCTGCCCGAAACGACGCCGGATCTCTGACCATTGACCCGTCCTTCAATGACGGCCCCGCGATATTCCGCCGGCGACGTGACGGTCATCGAGAAACGGTCGCCGTCGTTGTACTTGCGGGTCGAAAGCGGCGTGTCGAGCGTCGCCGTTAACCGCGTATTATTCGCGATAATAAATTCGCTGTTGACGTTCGAATTGTTCGGGTAATTGTTATTCGGATTATTGTTGGAATAACGATCGTCCGAATTATTGTTCTGGTAATTGATGCCGTCCCAACGCGCGATTTGATCGGTCTTGTCGTAAACGCTGTTGACGGTCACCGTTTCGTTTCGATTTTCCAAATAAACGCGGCGCGTGACGCGCAGCTGACCGTTGTTCATCGGCATAAAGCTGACGTAGAAATCGTTCATCCGGTCGCCTTCGTAATTGATCGTCAAATCGTTGTTCGTCGCCGAAACGCGAGTCTGAACGGTGCGTCCGTTTTGATTCGTTTCGGAACGCGAAACGCCGTCGGCATTGAACGAAACCTGTTGCGACATCGAGGACGCCATCGTAATTTCCTGGCCGCGTTTTTCGATCACCAACATTTCGGGCGCCGTTAGGCGGCGTTCCAGCATCCGGCGAACGCGGTCGCGTCCATTGTTCTGATTGCCATAATTGCTGTTGCCGCTGATCGCACGATCGATCACCGACAAGACATTATCGCTCTGCGATGTGTTGAGACGGTAAGTCCCCGTCAGCCGCGCGTCAATCCCGCGCCGGTTGAACCCGTCGTTGTTCCTGTCGTTATATCTGTCATTGGGGTAATTCGAATTATTGTTTGGGTAGTTCGGCATCCGGTCCCAATTCCAGCTCACCCGGTAGTAGCCAGCAAGCGTATTCAGGTCCATCCGAATCTGGTTCCACTGAGTCTGCGCCGCATTGGCGACGCGGTTGTTACGCATATAATTCTCAATGAACGTCGCGCGGTTGAGCACATCCTGAACGTCGTTCGTCGAAGAATTTCGGGCCGTAAAATTGTTACTTAAATTTTCGGTCGCGCTTTCAAAATCAGCGACCAGCGTTGAGAGCTGACTTCCGTTCTGGTTTGTGTTGTTTCTGTTTTCAAAACGTGCGACTTGTTGTCTGAAAGTTTCGGTGCGGGTTTCGATACGTGTAATCACCGCTTGAACCTGCGTATCGGCGACGCGATACGGCCGTTGCGCCGACACCGACACAGCCGCCGAAAAGACGACGGCTAAAAATACAAATCCTGTAAGTTTATCAATAAAATTGTTCATACTTTCCTCCTTGCTCTTGTGTGTTGGATGAATTCTTTGCCCTTCTAACTTTCACCAACAAATTCTAAAACTTGAATCGGCAACCCGCGTGCCAAAGATTTGACGAATTAGGATAAAAAACCGGAGTTATATGAATTAAACGGTTTGCTTACTGAGTTTAGAGTTTTTACGTGATATTGCCGCCGAGTTTGGTTGCAACATAACAATACATCGTTTTACGAAGCGAGCAGCGGGAGCCGCACCGAAAAAGTCGAGCCTTTACCCTCGCCCTCGCTCATCGCCTCGATCGTTCCGTTATGGAGTTTGACGATGTGCTCGGAAACCGCCAGCCCGAGTCCGAGCCCGCCGAATTTGCGGGTCGTCGAGCTGTCGTACTGGCTGAAACGGTCGAAAATATGCGGCAGAAAATCGGGGTCGATACCGCTTCCGCTGTCCTCGATGATAAGTTCGAGACAATCGTTTTCCGCCCGGAGAGCGGCGTCGATGCGTCCGCCGGACGGCGTGAATTTGAGCGCGTTCGACAGCAGATTGACGAAAACGATCTTTATTTTATCCGCGTCGCCGAGCATCTTCCGCCCGTTCAGAAGATTTTCCTTATTGATCGCGATTCCTTTTTTTTCGGCGACCTTTTCGAATTCCGAATAGACGTTCTCGAAAATCTCCGAACAGTCGATGACCTTTTTTTCGACGTTATCGCTGCTCGAAACGAGTTGCGAATAACTCAACAGATCCTCGACCAGCGTCGTCTGCAGCCGGAGGTTTTTCTCTATCTTCTGCAGCGCCAGATTCTTCGTATTGGCCGATAAGTCATCGCTGTTCAGAATTCGCGTCCAGCCGGCGATCGCGTTGAGCGGCGTGCGCAGCTCGTGCGAGACGACCGAGATGAATTCGTCTTTCGTCGCGTTCGCCGATTCGGCGATTTTGCGCGCCTCCTGTTCCTTTTCGAGCAGTCCCTGAATCTGCTGCTCGGAAATGGTCAAATTATCGGCCGTCTGCTGCAGCTTCGCGCGCGTCGTCGCTTCCCAATAAGTCATGCCGAAAAGCAGCAAACTGAAAATCACCCCGCACAAAAATATCAACGGCGTCCAGTTGACGCTCGATTGAGCCGCAAACGCCGGCAGCGAACCGTACTCGACGATCCATCTCCGACCGCCGACCTCGATCTCGTTCTGCGTCGAATAATCGGCATTCATCGGCGGCGCGACGAATTGTCGAGCGGGATTGTCGGTCTGCGCGAGAAGATTTTCCGAATTTAAATCGCCGTCGTAGATGCGGATCACGATATCGGTCGTTCCGGCATTGTCCTGCACGTCCTTCAGGAAATTTTTCGCCTTGAACGTGCTGTATATGAATCCCTGCAGAGTATTCTGCCGCTCTTCGAGCGTCGGCGGCGCGTCCCGGTTTTGATAAATCGGCACGTAGACGAGAAACCCGTAATGCGGGTCGGCGTTGTTTTCATTCTGCAAGACGATTTTGCCGGTCGCCGTCGCCGCGCCCGTGTCGCGCGCGCGCCGCATCGCGTTCAACCGGTTTTCCTCGCTCGCCATATCAAAACCGACGACCTGCAGATTTCCTTCGTTCGCCGGTTCGACGTAAACCACCGGTTGATAAAACTCGCGCTCGCCTTCGGGGAAAATCTTGTAATTTGTGATTCCCTGCGCCTTGAGCAGATTGAGGAAGCTCTCGCGCTCGCCGCTGCGAACGGTTTTCGAATAACCGATTCCCTGCGCGCCGTAATAGTTTTTTTCGAGTTCCAGGCTTTCGGCGAAGTCCCTGAAATTTTGACGATTCAATTCACGCGATGACTGTATAAAACCGCGCCCGGCTTTGAGCAGGGCGATGTATAAACCGATGCGGTTTTCGAGCGAAAACCGCACGCGGTTCACGTTGTTTTGAAATCTGATATCGTCTTTGCCCTTCGCGCTCTGGTAGAAAAGAATGGTCGCGCCGATCGTTAGAAGAATCGAGAAAAATAAAACGAAGTACGGAAACTTAACGCCTTCCCGGAATTTTCCCGCATTCGATTTTCCACTTTCTGCCAGCACGAATTCGTTTTCCCCGTTTAAAAATAATTTCTCAAAAAAGATCCAGTAAAATTGCTTTGACAGCAATAAACATACCTCTCAAGGAAAACGACCGTGCGGATTACCTAATTCGATTTGTTTGCAATATTTGTGCGTTCTTCTTGTACTATTATTTTACATAATCGTTTTATTTTATTGCAAAATTACTGGCTTATATTTTTTTATATTGTTTTTTAATCCGCCTGCGCCTCGAAAAACCGGCTTTTTTTTATTTTTTGTTTTGGCATTTGATTTGCAATATTATTTAGCGATTTTCCAAATTCGATTTTCAAGGAGATTAATTATGGCAGAAGACAACAGCACGGGCAGTAATTTTATTTGGGCGGTCACATTGATCATCATCGTCGCGATCATCGCCGGAGCGCTTTATTACAGCGGATTTCTCGGCGGCACGAAAAAAGAGCAGATCGACATTAACGTCACGGCGCCGGCCAGCAGATAAATTTCGAAATACGTGTAAATTGAGAGTCGAACCAAACGGGCAAAATTCATTGATCATCGATGCTCGTTTTAATCGAGCGAAAATCTTCGCCGCTTTTCACTCTCGATTTTCGTGTCTTATCGCTCGAACGAAAAAAGACCCCGGAATTTTCCGGGGTCTTTTTTCGTGCTCTTTCGTTTTCCTCGGCTAAATTTTCTCTTCCAGATTATGGCGCTTGATCATGCCGTAAAGCCGCGGCCGGTAAAGCCCGAGAAGATTCGCCGCCGCCTGTTTGTTGCCGTTCGTCCGCCGCAGCGCCGCCAGCACGACGCCGGTTTCGAGCGAATCGAAGACGTCCTTCTGCTCGACGCCGTCGGTCGGCTCCGGCAGATTTTCGACGATGATCTTGCCGACTTCCTCGAACAGCTTTTCGCCGTCGAGCTGATTGCTGATTTGAAAGCTCTGGACTTCCGCGCTGCTGCCGTTCGACACAGTGTTGTTAAACGCCGATTCGGGGTCGAAACCGTTTTCGGTCAGTGCGTTGAACGTAAACGAAACCGGTTCTGAAGAGGTTTTCGGAATATTAAGTTCGGTGATCGTGTTCGTTTTGCACAACAAAACGGCGCGTTCGATCGTATGCTGCAGCTCGCGCACGTTGCCGCGCCAGTTGTAATTGAGCATCTGGTCGAAAGCGTGCTGCGAGAATTTGTTCGCTTTGCCTTTATATTTTTCGGCGTACATTTCCAGGAAATGCTCGGCGAGCATCGGCACGTCTTCCATCCGTTCGCGAAGCGGCGGAATTTTTATTTCGATCGTGTTGATGCGGTAGTATAAATCCTCGCGGAGATTGCCGTCCTGGATCGCTTCGAACGGGCTGCGGTTCGTCGCGCAGATCAGACGGAAATCGACTTCCTGCGGCTTGTCGCTGCCGACCCGGTAATAAACTCTTTCCTGCAGCACGCGCAAAAGCTTCGGCTGCAGCTCGATCGGCATCTCGGCGATTTCGTCGAGCAGCAGCGAGCCGCCGTTCGCCTGTCCGATGAAACCCGTTTTATCACTGACGGCGCCGGTAAAAGATCCTTTCGTGTGTCCGAAAAGCTGCGATTCGATCAAATCTTTCGGCAGCGCCGAGCAGTTGACCTTGACAAAAGGCTTTTTCGAGCGATGACTTTTATAGTGAATGGCATTGGCGATGACTTCCTTGCCGGTTCCCGATTCGCCCAAAATTAAAATGTTCGCGTCCGATTCGGCGACGCTGTCGATTACCTCGTAGATCGCCTGCATAGACCGGCTGCCGCCGATAATTCCCTCGTAAGACGTTCGGCTGGCAAGTTTTTCGCGGAGGCTTTTAATTTCCTTGCCCTGTTGTTTGCGTTCGACCGCCTTGCCGATGAGCAGATTTAATTCATCGAAATTGACCGGCTTTTCGACGTAGTGGAACGCTCCGGCTTTCGTCGCTTCGATCGCTTTTTCCATCGAGCCGAAACCGGTGATCATGATAATTTCTGTGTCCGGCGAGATTTGTTTGGACTGTTTGACCATTTCGATGCCGTTCAGATCGGGCAGATTCAAATCGGTCAAAATAATGTCGAACTCGGTTTCGCGCACGAAATCGAGCGCGCGCTGCCCGCGTTCGGCGGTCGTGACTTTAAATCCTTCGTCCTCCAACTGGAACTTCATAAACTCCAGCGTCGCCAAATCATCATCAATTACTAATGCCTTATATGCCATAGTTATTCCTGAAATTTATTTCAAATTTTTTATAAAATTGGTGGAGTTAAATAAATGAATCAAAGCGGATTTCGTCTGATTCAAAGCGGAAGAGGCAAGCCCCCTTTATTCTTGCCCCCTCCTGAATTCCCACAACTTAAGTTGCGGGAAGCTATATGGAGTTTGAGATTGTTTCGCAATCCAAACATAGAAATCACTTTAAGAATTCGCAATGTCCGTGCCATAATGTAATAAACTTAATTATTTTAGACATTTAGACGTTTTTTATAATTAATTTTATCCGCCGCGCCCGCCCGTTTCTGTAACATTTTCATACACAAAAATCATAATTTCCGAACCACTCAAAATCAGTACAATGCGTCTTTTATCCACTGTATTATTTTAATACTAATTTCTCAAGTCGCGAACCGTCAGGAAAAACGCTTAAGTCTTATAACCCTTTTATTCACAACGTTATTAAATTTTGGCACGCCAGTTGATTTATCAGGGGGCAAGTGCCAGCGGGCATAAATTTTAAGGAACTTGAAAAAGGGGGAAATATGTTAGAAACAATTATCGTAATTTTATTGGTTTTATGGTTGATCGGATTGGTGGGCGGACAAACTTTGGGCGGCTTTTTGCACCTGTTGTTGGTCATCGCTTTGGCGATCTTCGTGATTCGACTTTTGACCGGCAGAAGAGCTGTTTAACCTTTGAAAATTTGACCAGCATATTTCAGGTAAACAAATTTTTCTACCGAATGAACCTCGTATTCCTTGGAATGGCGGGGTTTTTACCCTTTTAAATTTTAATCCTTTGAAATCATAACATTTTCGTTTGATATAATTTTATGTTTCATTCGAATCAGAGAACCGGTTCCGTACGCGCCGGGACGGAAACACAAACGGACCCGAAAAATAAAATGGAATTCCCCTTTGACATTCAAACGATCGAGATCTTCAAAAGCCTGTTCTCGATTTACGGAACGATCACGCCGCAGGGCAAAGTTTTATCGCTTGCGGGCAGCATTTTCGATAATACCTTCGCCGACCCGAAGCTCCTCGTCGGCCACGATTTGACCGAAACGGTCTTCTGGCAGTCTTCGGAAGCCAATTACCGGGTAATCACCGACGCCGTCGAGGCGGCGAGCAAGGGCATCGTCTCGAAATCGATCCTCGAATTTCGGATCAGTAAGGAAGAAAAGTCCTTTATCGAACTAAACCTGCACCCCGTCTACGAAGACGACAATCGTAAAATCAAACATATTTTTTTATGCGGGCAGGACGTAACGGCGCGCGAAAAGGAAATCGAATTCTACAAGCGGCGCGGCGAACAGCTTTTATACGCCGCGGAGAGCGCCGAAATCGGTTTGTGGTTTTGGGATTTGAACGAAGACAAGATTTATTCGACGCCGAAATGCAACGGTTTTTTCGAAATCTCGCCGTTCGAAACGTTGACTTACAATGACTTTTTGGAAGTCGTGCATCCGGACGACCGGCAGAATCTGATCGACACGTTCGTCGAATCGCAGAAAAACGGCACCGAATACGACGTCGAATACCGCGTCATTTACTCGGACGCCAATATTCACTGGCTCTCGACGCGCGGCAAAACTTATCTCGACGCGGAAGGAAATCCCGCGAGCATGATGGGCGTCGTGCGGCTGATTACCGACCGCAAAAACGCCGACGAAGAATTGTCGCGCGTTTATGCGCGGGAAAGAAAAGCGCGCGACGAAGCCGAAGAAGCCAACCGGACGAAAGATTATTTCCTCGCGCTCGTCTCGCACGAGCTGCGCTCGCCGCTCAATGCGATTTTGGGCTGGACGAAAATACTGCTGACCAAAGACGTCAACGATGAAACGCGCCGCAACGCGCTGCAGACGATCGAACGCAGCGCGATGTCGCAAGCCAAGCTGATCGGCGATTTGGTCGATTCGTCGCGCATCGCATCGGGCAAACTGCGGCTCGAAATGCGGCCGATGAATATTTTCGACGCCGTGCAGACGGTTTATAATTCGCAAAAACCGACCGCCGAAGCGAGGAAAATCAATCTGACTTTTGAATACAATACCGAAGAAGCGTCGGTCTTCGGCGACCTCGTGCGGCTTCAACAGGTGTTCACGAACCTTTTGACGAACGCACTGAAATTTACGCCCGAAGGCGGGAACATTCATTTGAATCTGTCGGCGGGCGACGGAAAGGTCGTGATTTCACTCAAAGACGACGGGCAGGGCATCAACCCGGAGACCCTGCCGCATATTTTTCGCCAATTTTCGCAGGGCGACCAGACCATCTCGCGCGATCAGGCGGGTCTCGGACTCGGATTGTCGATCGTCAAGACTTTGGTGGAAAAACACGAAGGCGCCGTCACGGCCTACAGCGAAGGGACCGGCAGAGGCGCGACCTTTACCGTCACGTTGCCTTTAGTAAAACCGGTCAAAAGCCTGTCGCCAGATGATAAGGCCCGGCAAAACTACGAAGCAATGCCGCTTTCGAAAATAAAAATTCTGTGCGTCGAAGATGATTTGGATTCGCGCGAAGTCCTGCAGCTGTTTTTGGAACAATGCGGCGCGTCGGTGGTCAGCGTCGAGTCGGCGGCGGAGGCGGTCACGGTTATGGGCAAAAACGGGCGGGTTTTTGACGTGATCATTTCAGATCTCGCCATGCCGAATGAAGACGGTTATTCGTTGATTTCGCAAATTCGGCAATTTTCTTCCGACAATGGCGGAAAAACCCCGGCGGTCGCGCTGAGCGCCTTCACGACGCGCGAAAATAAGGAAAAGGCTTTTGCCGTCGGCTTTCAAAAATATCACACCAAACCCTTCGAGCCGGATTTACTGGTCAGAGACATTCTCGATTTGGTGAAAAATTCAAAAGCGAATTAGCCGAAAAATAAACAAGCGTAAAGTTTGTCGGTTTCCGACAAACTTTACGCTTGTTTATTTTCTCACTTTGCGGCGGTTAACTCTTCACGCGGCGCGCCTTTTCGATCAATTCCAGAAATTCCCCGCGGTAATTCTTCAAATCACTTCCGCGCGAAAGTTTGGCGATTTGTCGAATCTGATTGAAATCGGCGCCGCCTTTGTAATCGGAGTCACGCAGGATCATGCCGAAACCGGCGACCGCCGACGCGAAACGCAAATTTTCCGAGGCGTTTTCGAACGCATTGTCGCGGTCGAGCAATCCCGTCGAGAGCAACTTCGATTCGTCGCCGGCGGGTTCCTTGTAGCGTAATTTAACGGTCAGAAGTTCGGCGTCGAACTGCGTGGCGGATGGCTCGACGCGGCTGTAACGAAGCTCGTCGACGCCCGGATTTTCGATTTTTTGCCCGGCCGGCACCACCTCGTAAAGCGCCGTCACGCTGTGCCCGGCGCCGATTTCGCCGGCGTCCTTTCGATCGTCGTTGAAATCCTTATCGGCGAGCAGTCGGTTTTCGTAGCCGATCAGGCGGTACCCGGCGACTTTCGCCGGGTTGAATTCGACTTGAATTTTAACGTCCTTGGCGATCGTGTAGAGCGTGCCGGCGACCTGTTCGCCGAGCGCCTTGCGCGCTTCATCCTGCGTGTCGATGTAGGCGTAGTTGCCGTTACCTTTATCGGCGAGTTTTTCCATCATCGAATCATTCAAATTGCCCGACCCGAAGCCGAGCACCGACAGGAAGACGTTGCCCCGGCGTTTTTGTTCGATCAGTGAGACGAGCTCGCCGTCGTTGGTCAAACCGACGTTAAAATCGCCGTCGGTCGCTAAAATCACGCGGTTGTTGCCGTTCGCGATAAAATTTTCCTGCGCGACCTGGTAAGCGAGCCGGATGCCCTGCCCGCCGTCGGTCGAGCCGCCCGCCTCGAGATTGTCGAGCGCGGCGATGATGTCGTTCTGGTAAGCGGCGGAGGTCGACGGCAGCGCCAAACCGCTCGCGCCGGCGTAAACGACGATCGCTACGCGGTCTTTCGGAGAAAGTTGTTTGACCATCGTCCGAAATCCCTGTTTGAGCAGCGGCAGCTTATCGGGCGAAGCCATCGAACCGGAAACGTCGATCAGAAAAACCAGGTTCGACGCGGGCACGTTGTCGAGCGAAACTTTTCTGCCCTGCAGCCCGATCTGCACGATTTTGTGTTTGGCGTTCCACGGGCATGCCGCCACCTCGGTGTTGACGGAAAACGGCAGATCGCCCGCCGGCTGCGGGTAATCGTATTCGAAATAATTGATCATTTCCTCGATCCGGACCGCATCTTTCGGCGGCAGCGCGCCGTCGTTCAGGAATCGGCGCACATTCGAATAAGAAGCCGTATCGACGTCGATCGAAAAAGTCGAGAGCGGTGCCCGCGCGGTTTCGAGAAACGGATTTTCCGCGTTTTCCGCGTAACGCTCGCCGCCCGGTACTTCTCCGTCGTACTCGGATAAAGTGCCGCTCGTGCTGGTCGAATTAGTAGTCGTATTGGCGGTCGCCGGCGATCTCGAATCCGAAACGGGTTTTGCCGTCGTCGCCCGATTCGCATTTGCCGTGCCGCTGCTCTCCGAATTACCGGTGCAGCCCGACATGACCACGGCATACAACAAAACCGCCGCGGTAAAAAGCCGGCAGTTTGAAACGAATGTCCTTTTTCTCATAAAAAATGTCCTCTCAAAAGAAAATGCAAGCTTGAAACTTGACCGAAATCCTCGCTATGCGAAAAGGAACGTCCGGGTTGTCTCAAACTTGCAGACCTTTTTGAATTTTTTATGATTATTCACCGGATATCGCTCGTTCCTCTCAGAACAGGTTTCGCTTCGGGCTGAAAGGATTCCGGCGAACTTTTTTCGTAAACCGTTAAAACGGGTTTCGCCTCGGGCAACTTATTGGCGTCGAAAAGCGAGTTTTCTTTTGAATACTGGTCGGAGACGTCGAAAAGCACGTAAAAATTATTTTTCGCCTTGATCGCTTCGCTCGGGTAATAAAATTTCTCGTCGAACACGACGGTCGCTTCATTCAAATTATTGAAATTACTCCTGAAAGTGCTCGATCTTATATAGCTGACGCTGTTCGGATTATTGATATCAAATATTCGCGCATTGATAAAAACGAGTTTCGGCGCTTCCCCGTTACCGTTCCATCTGAGCTTCAGCTTCGAAACGAGCTTGCCGTCCTGAACGAACAATTGCGAGTCGAGGACTTCGTGCGTGAACTTGTTTCTTTTCAAATTGCAGTAAGTTCGCGGCGCGGCGGGCGGCTGTTCGTTACGCGACAGCGGCGGCTTGACGGCTTCTTTCGACGGAATCGAAGGCGCGTAGAAAAATGCGTACGTGAAAGCGAAAAATGCGACGATGAAACTGAACAGCGCGGCACCGAAAATGTGTTTCTTCATGGTATTACTTCTCCTTATTCGTAAACTAGAACGATTGTACATAATCCGCTTGCGGATTGACAAGATTTTTTGAAAATCGCTAACCCTCGCGAGCGCGTTCCGGCGGCCCGCCGCCGAAGCTTTAAGAACCGGCTCCGAGTCTGCCTTTTCCGGTTCTTATTTGACGGACGGGGAAAGCTTCAGATTGGCGAATTCGACCGGAATCTCTTCGGCCGTGTTACAGGCGACGAGCCCGACCTGAACGGTTTCCGGATAACTCGACGAATATTTGCCGACCTGTTTCCACTCGCCGCCGGGCAGCCGCCAGAAAGCGGTGAATTCCATGCCGGCGCGCCGCAGCCTCAAATCGACCGCCGGCGCATCGGTCGGAAAACTCTCGGGCGTCGTGATCGGTTCGTAAGCCTCGTCCTCGCGCACGTCGAAACGAATGCCGCCCTTTTCGCTGCCGACGCCGCCGAAGCCGCGCTCGAGCCGCAGGTAATTGCTGTCGTTGCGAAAAACCAGTAAGCCCGCGCCCTGGTAGTTTTCGGTGGGCGCGAATTTGACCTGCGTTTCGATTTCGAAATCGCCGGTTATGGTTTTAAGCAGCTGCGGCGCGGTGCGCGTTTCGCCGAACAAGTCCTTGCCGGTCGGCACGTCGATGTGCAAAACGCCCTTTTTGGTATCGTACGCGGTCGGGTTGAATTTATCGTCCGGGTCGATCCAGCGCCACCCTTCCGGCAGTTGGCCCGGCTCGAAAGAAATTTCTTCCTGCCGGTCGATTCTCGCGGCGGCCGTATTTTGCGGCGGCGCGGCGGTCGAATCGACCGGCTCGTTTGAACCGTTACCGGTTTTCGCGGCGGCGTTTCCCGCTTTGTTCGCCGCGCCGGTCGTTTTGTTTTCCGGCGGACTGCCGCCCGAACACGCGCTGCAAAGCAGCGCCAGAGCAATAAAGATCAAAACTTTTTTCATAAAATATACTCAATCGAAGCGCGCTTCCGTCACGCCGCCCCGTAGTTTTCCGAGACGAAGCGTCAGATTCGGGTAAGTCAGCGGTTCGACTTCGAAATCTTCCGCGCCGAGACGCATTTCGGCTTCGGCGATCGCCGTCAGCGCGCCCTCGATTTCCATGAATTCCCCGAACGGGAGAACGTCCAAAACGATTTCGACGTTTCTGAACGTCCAGGTCCGGCGGCGCTTTTCGTAGACGAGTTGGCGCTGCAGTCCGAGGTGTTCGACGATCTCGGCGATTACGTCGAAATCCGCGACTTCGGTTTCGTATTCGAGATGATGCTTGACGCCAGCCGCGCTCGTCAACTTTTGCTTGAAGGTGACGAGCGTTTTCGCGCCGATCCTTCGAAGCCGCAATATCGCCTGCTTTTCGGCCAGTTCGGCGTTCGAAAAAAGGATGTTTTCCTCGAAGTCCTCGCCCTGAAATTCGGCGCCGATTTCGTTCAGGGATTCTAAAACCGCCGCTTTCCGGGCCGCGTCGAGACGGTATTTTTTCTCGATTTCATTCGCCATTTTCGTATTTTTCCCGATGTTCCCGCATCAAATCCCGGTAAACCTCGTCGTTTTTCGCGAGATAATATTTCTCCGAAAAAATCCGCGCGCTTTCCGCTTTTTCTTCGTCCGTTGTTTTCGGCAATTCGGGGCGACCGTGCGCGCCGGAAACGCCTTTTTTATCCGCCGGAACCGCTCCCGCGTATTTTTTCCCCGACCGGTGATTCGCGTAGCGGCGCGACCTGGTTATTCCCATCTGCAAAAATTTCCGCGCCATGTCCATGCCGACGAAATCGCGCCGCTTTTTGTACTCGAGAAACATTTCATAAATTTTCTGCGAAGATTCGCGAGCGATTTCCGGAGTTTTGAAACGCCAGTGCGGCAGAATCTCGGATTTGTACGGTTCCACGAGCAGAACGCCCTGTTCGCCCTTCCCGACGCGGTAAAGCTCGGGATGTTTTCGCAAATCCAGATTTTTGTAATCCAATGAGTAATCAAACTTCCTGCTCATTTTTTCCTTAAAAAGTAGCGGAGAATTTCGTACAAAAACGAGAACGGAGCCGATAAAAGCAAAAACGGAATTATTAGAACGGCGGTGATCGATATTTCGAAAAGGGACGCAATCCCTTCAAAAAAATCCGACACGTCGGAAATTTTATTCCGGACACGGTACCGCAAAGGCAGGGTTTTGTCGAAATCTTTTTCTACCTTTGACCAATCCATTTCAAAACCTCCGGAATCGTCGCGCGTTTGCCGTACATCAGCATGCCGATGCGGTAAACGCGCGCCGCGAGCCAGATCAGTCCGGCGATCGTCGCGCCGTTAATCAAAATCGAAAGCGCGATCTGCCAGAACGGCGGCGTTTCGGAAATGATTCGCACGGGCATCGTCATCGGCGCGACGAACGGCGCGATCGATGCCCAGAGCGAAAGCTGTGAATTCGGGTCGCGAATCACGGCGAAACAGAAATAAAACCCGCCGAGCATCAGCATCACCGGCAAAAACGCGAATTGCCCGCCTTCCTGCACGGTCGTCACCATCGCGCCGATCAGCGCGAAAATCGAGGCGTACAGGAAAAAACCGAGCACGAAAAAGATCAGAAAATAAACGATCGCGAGCAGGGAGAGCGACGGCAGCGGCAGATCGAGACCGCCCGCCGCGAGATACGGAATCGCCAATCCGGCGATGATCGCCGCCGACGTGACCCAGATCGCGAACTGCGTCAAGGCGGCGAGCGCGACGCCGACGAGCTTGCCCATCAGGAGCTCGAACGGTTTGGCGGACGAAAACAAGATCTCGGCGATGCGCGTTTCCTTTTCTTCGACGACGGCCGAAAGGATCGTTTGCCCGTAAATCGCGAGATTCAGGTAAATCATGAACGCGATGACGAACCCCGCCCAGAATCCGCCGTCGTCCTCTTTCTCGACACCGGTTTCGTCGACTTTTTTGACCTGCCAGTCGACGCCGCGGCTCAAATTTTTGAGCTGCGCTTCGCTGATGTTGGCGTCCGCCAGACGCTGCGAACGGACGGCGTTGTCGAGCGCGTCCTTGAGGGTTTCGTTGACGATGAAATCGCCCGCTTTGCGCGAGAAAAATTCGTATTTCGCGGCTTCGCCCGCGTAATTTTCCGGCACGATCAGATAGGCGTCGAGTTGGCCGTTCTGGATTCGTTCGGCGAGTTCGGCGCGAATCTGCTCGGACATTTTCCCGTCGGCGGCAAAATCGACGAACTGAAAACCGTCTTGAATTTGCGGCACGTCGCCTTTTAAGTCCCTTTGTTTATCCGGCGTCAAATTTTTCAAAGATTCTTCGGCGGCTTCCCGCGCGCGCTGCTCGATCTTTTCATCCGACAGATTTTCTTTGAGCCGCGGCGCGATTTTGCCGGACGAATCGACGACCGCGATGCGCGTCGGCTCGCCTTTGATGGAAAAGATGATCGCCGGCACGACCGCAAAACCCGCCGCCAAGACCGGAAAAAGCAGCGTGCCGAGCAGAAATGTCCATTTCAGGACGATTTTCCGGTATTCGTGTTTGACGACCGCTAAAAATTTACGCATCCGCACCTCGTATCTGATCGATAAAAATGTCGTTGAGACTCGGCTCGACTTCTTCGAACTTGGCGATCGCCGCGCCGCTTTCGATCAATTTCCGCAGCAGCATCTGCGCGTCGGCCCGATCGGCTAAAAGCAGTTCCTTTTCGTCGGCGTGCTCGATCACTTTCGCGACCAGCGCGCGATCCTCCAAAACGCCGTTGCCGCCCGTCGCGCGCAGCGCGATCATGTTTTTGCCGTAGCTTTCCTTGACCTCGCGCAAAGTTCCGCCGACGACCTTGCGCGATTTGTTGATCAAAATTATATCGTCGCAGAGGCGTTCGGCGGTTTCCATCAGATGCGTCGAGAAAATGATCGTTTTGCGCTGCGCCTTGAGTTCGGCGACGACCTCGATCAGGAATTCGACGTTGACCGGATCGAGCCCCGAGAACGGTTCGTCGAGGATCAGCAGATCCGGGTCGTGCAGAACGGTCGCGATGAACTGGATTTTCTGCGACATGCCTTTCGAAAGATCGGTCGTTTTTTTGGTTTTCCAATTCGAAAGCCGCATCCTTTCGAGCCAGAAATCGATGCGCGCGTCGGCGTCTTTCGACGAAACGCCCTTCAGCGCGGCGAAGTAGCGCAGCTGATCGAGCACCTTCATTTTCTTATAAAGCCCGCGTTCTTCCGGCAGATAACCGATTCGGTCCTGCAGACCGGCGGACATCCGGTGACCGAAAAGCTCGATTTTCCCTTCGTCCGGCGCGGTGATGCCGACGATCATCCGGATCGTCGTGGTTTTGCCCGCGCCGTTCGGACCGAGGAAACCAAAAACCCGCCCGGCGCGCACGTTGAAGCTCAGATTGTCAACCGCCGTAAAATCGCCGAAACGTTTGGTGACGTTCTCCAGACGCAGCGTGACGTTTTCATCATTCATAAACTTGAAAAAAAGATAACATATTCAGGTACGCAATCCGAAATTTTAAGTTTGCGAAAATTTGTTATAAAGTTTGTATCGAAGCGATTTGCGCGGGTTTTCAGGCCGCCGCCCGAAATTGATTACAGCTTGCAGACTTTATGGAAGTTTTTGTGTACCGGAAAGGCTCCGTCGAAATTGAAGAAGGCTTTACGAAAGAAGATTTGCCGAAACTTTTGGCGGACGAAACGAACGTCGTCTGGGTCGACCTGCAGGGTGAGACCGAAGAAAAGGCGGAAGAAGCGAAAGACGTTCTGCTCAATATTTTTCATTTCCATTATCTGACGGTCGAAGACTGTCTGGAAACGCGCAACCAGCCGAAAATCGAAGCCTTCCCCGATTATTTTTACTTCATCGTGCACGGCATCAAACCCGAAGAGACGAGCTCGGTGAATTTCGCGACCAAGGAGCTCGACGGTTATCTCGGCAAAAACTTCGTCGTCACGTTTCACGTCGAACGATTCCGGAGCATCAAAAAGGTCAAGAACCAGATCCGCGCCAACTCTTACGCCTGTCAGCGCGGCGCGGCTTATCTGCTGCACCAGATTCTCGACCAGATCGTCGATTTATACATGCCGGTCGTCGACGATTTCGACAACACGATCAACGCGCTCGAAGACCGCGTTTTTCACATGAAAAAAGGAAACACGGCGATTCTCGAAGAGATCATGGATTTACGGCGCGCGGTGGCGCGGCTGAAACGAATCTCGGCGCGGCAGCTCGACGTTCTTTACCGGCTTTCGAACGGCGAGTTTCCGCAGATTCCGGCGAACGTTTTGCCCTTTTACCGCGACGTTCACGACCATCTGCTCCGCATTTCCGATTTGTCGGAAAGCTACCGCGATCTGGTTTCCGGTCTCTTCGACATTCATTTTTCGGTGACGGCGAACCGGACGAACGAGGTGATGAAGGTTCTGGCGATTTTCTCCGCGATCATGCTGCCGCTTTCGCTGATCGCCGGAATATACGGCATGAACTTCGAAAACATGCCCGAGCTACACACGCAGAACGGTTATTATTTAACGCTCGGCTTTATGATTCTGGTCGCGCTCGCGCTTTTATTTTATTTCTGGCGCAAGGGCTGGATTTTCGAAAACGCGGAAAAGCCCGAAACGGCCGGCACCGGCGAAGAAAACGATCGATAATCGGGCGATTCGATCTTAAATCTCGTCTAAAATGCGTTTGACCTGCGCGTCGCCGAAACCGTAAACGCCCGCCCGCGCCGAAAACGCGGGAAAGATTTCGGCGAAATCCGTTTTCCCTTCGGCGATGATTTTCTCCAAAACCCGGCGCGGACGCGCGCGCTTCTCGATTTCGGCGCGGCAGACTTCCGTTAAAAACGGCAAACTTTCAGACTCATAAACGGAAAGCCTTTCGAGTTTTTCGTGATCGGCGTTTTGAAACGCCGTCCAGAGTTCGGCGCCGAGCGAAATTTCGTTTTTTGAAAACGCGGCGCGGCGCGCGTAACATTTTTCCAAATCCGCCGCCGCCAAACCGCCGAAGCCTTTCCAGATGTCGCCGCCCTCGCGCACGACCGGCGCGACGCGAAAAATTTTCGCCTCGCTCTCGCGCAGCAGATAAAGGCAAAACCACAGATTGACCTGACAAAAAAGCTCGTATTCGAACCAGAGATTTATTTCCGCTTCCCTGCCGGCGTGATTTTGCAGCATTTCGAACTCGCCTTTGACGCGCCGGGAATATTCTTCTTCGCCGCCGCCGTAGGTCTTCTCGATAAAACGCGCGCGCACGCGCCAAAATTCCTCTAAATTTTCGGCGCGCACGGCGCCCTCGACCAAACATTCGCGGCAAACGATCGTTTCGCCGCCGATCGCCGTTTTCCTAAAATCATCCGCTAACGCATCGCCCGGTAAAACATGAATTTTCATAATTTCTGATTTTACTTTAACCGGCGCTCAGCGCAACCGCGTAGATCACTGAAAGGCAGGCGCCGGCATAAACTCCGGCGAGGATGTCGTCGGCGCAGACCCCGATGCCGGTCGGCAGATTTTGCAGCGAATCGATCGGATACGGCTTCCAGATGTCGAACAGCCGAAACAGTAAAAATCCGGCGAGCACGAAATACCATTGCGTCGCGAACGGGATGAACAGGAAAGTTATGAGCTGTCCGATCACTTCGTCGACGACCGCCTGCGACGGGTCTTTGTGCCTGAAGAGCTTGGTCGCGCGGCTCGCCGCCCAGATTCCGAGCAAGCAGAAAAGCAGAAAAACGACCAGATTCCCGGCATGAAGCCACGCGGCGATCTGTTCGGGCGACCAACCGTTCCCGCCAAAGGACTTCGCCGCCGCGCCTTCCAGCCAGCCGATCAGAAGGTAAATCGCGACGCCGACCATCGAGCCCCAGGTGCCGGGCGCGAGCGGCAGGTAACCGACGCCGAAGGTCGTCACGGCCAAAGAAAAATAATCGAGAAATGTTTTTGTCGGCGGAATTTCCGCTTCGAGTTTCTGCTGTTCGATCTTCGCGGAAATATGTATCAATTCGTCGTAATCTGGCATTTATTCGGATGATTCAACAAAGGTTTTAATTTATCACGACGAGAGGAAAAAACCTATTTCGAAATTCTCGCCGAGTGCGCGTATGACGACAACCCGGGACAATGAAAAACGGACGGAAATTTCGAAACTTCCGTCCGCGTCGCCAAGAGTCGATAAAAATTCCTACATCGCGAAAACCGCGTCCAATTCCGCCAGAAAGTTTGTGAAGGCTTTATTTTCCGCGCCGTTTTCGGCACGGGGACGGGTCGAGCGAATCTTGATGAAATTGTTATTGTAACTGAACAGATAAATTTCCGAATCGACCTCATTGCCCCGAACTTTGAAATAGTACAGCGAACGCAGCGCTTTGACCTTGCCGCCGCTTCCGCCCAAAGTCACCGTGTCGCTTTTAATTTCTTTGACGCCTTCGTAAATGCCCATCTTACCGATCTGAACGATTTCGTTTTTCGCGCGGTCGATTTCCGCTTTGACGGCCTTATCGTTGATGTCGCTCGAAATGTTTTTCAAACCGCCGTTGTAGACGTAAATCGTCACGGTTCCGCCGTCTTCCGATTCGTAACCGATGCTGTAACCGAGCGCGCGGTCCGGAAAAGTTCGAATGTCGCCCCGGTTCCAACCGTCTATTTCGGGAAATTCGATTTCTTCGCCGCCTGGTCTTTTGCTCGTTTCGCCCGACTTTTTCGCCGCTTCGTCGATTTTATCGATCGTGAGACCGTCCGTTTTTTTAGGTTTCGCCGAACCGGGATCGGTTTTTTCCTGCGCCGCAATAAGCGCCGGCGTCAGCAGCAAAAGAACGGTCAAAATCATCGACTTCAGGAATATTCGCATTGCTTTACCTCGTTTTTTAATATTCAGAACATTTGAGTTTCGGGTAAGTTTACGTGAAATCTCACCGAGCGTCAACGTTTTTATTTTCTGACCGGAGAGGATTTAGACGATCTCGCCGATCAGATCGTAATCGTGCGCTTCGGTGATGCGGACGTTGTAGAATTCGCCGATTTGCGGTTTGAGCTCCTCGGGCATGTCGTTGATCAAAATGTATCCGTCGATTTCCTGCGCCTGACCTTCAAGCCTGCCCTGAAACAATAAATCCGATTCCTGCGAATAGCCTTCAAAAAGAACCCTGAAAATTTTGCCGATTTTATCTTTGTTCTTTCGCTTGGAAATTTTCGCCTGCTCTTTCATTAAAGCCGTCCGGCGGCGCTTCGCGGTTTTCGCGTCGACCTTACTCGGCAGTTCGAAAGCCGGCGTGCCTTCTTCGTCCGAATAGGTAAAAACGCCGACGTTGTCGAATTCGCAGTTTTTGACGAACGCCGTCAATTCCTCGAAATCCGCTTCCGTTTCGCCCGGAAAACCGGTGATGAACGTCGTCCGGATCGTGATGCCGGGAACCTTTTCGCGCACCCTTCTGATCAGTTTTTCCAGAGATTCGCGCGTGCCGCCGCGTTTCATCAATTTCAAAACGTTGCGCGAAGCGTGCTGCAGCGGCATGTCGAGGTATTTAACGGCTTTCGGCGTTTCGCGGATCGCCGCCAAGAACTCGTCGGAAATGTGGGTCGGGTAGGCGTACATGACGCGAACCCACTGCAGACCCTCAATTTCCCCGAGCGCGCGAATGAGCTTCGCCAGCGCGTCCTTTTCGCCCAGATCTTCGCCGAAACGCGAGGAATCCTGCGCGATCAAAACTATTTCCCGAACGCCCTGTTTCGCCAGATCTTCCGCTTCTTTTAAGATCGAGCCGAACCGGCGCGAGCGAAACGAGCCGCGCATCGCCGGAATCGAACAAAACGCGCACGGGCGGTCGCAGCCTTCCGCGATTTTAATGAAAGCCGTATATGAATCGGTCGCGCGGTAACGCGGCGTGTCGAAATCGTAAAGATACGTCGCCGACTTGTTGCCGATCGGCAGCAGCGGCAATTCGCGGAAATTTTTCGTCTGATCGGCGGCTTCCAAAATTCTCCCGATCTCGTTCGTGCCGATAAACGCGTCGACTTCCGGCAGTTCCTTCATCAAATCGTCGCGGTAGCGCTCGACGAGGCAGCCCGCCACGACGACGCGTTTCGCCCTGCCTTCTTCTTTGAGCGAGGTCGCTTCGAGAATCGCGTCGATCGATTCCTGCTTCGCCGATTCGATAAACCCGCACGTATTGACGACGACCGTTTCCGCGTCGTTCGCGTCGTTGGTTATCTCGTAACCGGCTTCTTTTAACTGTCCCATCATGACCTCCGAATCGACGAGATTCTTCGGGCAGCCGAGACTGACAAATCCTACTTTTTTCATTTTAAAGACTCGTTAACTTCCTTTATAAATTTCCCGGTTTTCGTGCCGCGTCAAACGCCGCCTGTTTTTGCTCTCGTTTTCAAGGCTTTTTGCTTTCCAGCTCGCGCAGCCAGGTTTCGACTTCTTTTGATTCGGCGTCCGACAAATATTTTTCCCCGAAACGCACGCGGTTATATTTTTCGGCGATCGAAACCGCTTCCGGCATGTTCAAGGCAAACGCGAACTCAAGCGGCGTTTGATGCGGCTGCCGCCGGAAACCGTGTTTGGCGAGCACTTTTTCCATGCGCTCGTAAAATTCGACGATCGATTTTTGCCTTTTGCGCCTCCACCACGCGAAAAGGTTTTCCCAGAATTCCAGTTTTTTTGCGCGCTCGTAAAATCGGTACAGCAGCCATAATCCGGCGAGAAAAGCGAACAGGTAACCGGCGCCGTAAACGATCGCCCAGAGGCTCGCCTGAACGCCCTTATCGCCGCGCACGTCTTTCCACCATTCCTGTATTCGCGCCTGATATTCGTTGAGCCATTCGCCGGTTTTCGACTGAAATTCGGTGAAGCCGCTTTTCATCGTACGAAACAACGATCGCTGCTCCTGATTGTCGTAAGCGACGAAATACTGAATCCACAAAGCTTCCAGCGCATCGAGGTATTTTCCGGCAAAGCCGAACATTCCTGCCGCTCCGTCCGTTAAATTTTCACCCGCCGCCGGCGTCGGGTCGAACGTGATCCACGCTTTTTCACGCGGAAAGTAAACCTCGACCCAGGAATGCGCGTTTTTCTGTTTCACGACGTACATGTCCGCCGTTTCGTTGTATTCGCCGCGCTGAAATCCGTTGACGACGCGCGCCGCGATGCCCTGCGTGCGCAGCATCATGACCATCGCCGTCGCGAAATACTCGCAATGCCCTTCGCGGACGTTGAATAAAAAATCCGCCAGCGGCTCGTCGCCGCCCGCCTTTTGTTCGAGCGTGTAACCGAACTGCGTATCGAGATACTGTTCGATGGCTTTCGCTTTATCATAGCGGTTCGTTTTATCCTTCGAAATTTCAAACGCCAGCTGACCGATTCTTTGATCGAACCTTTCCGGTATTTGCAGGTAATTAATATCTTCCGCCGAATAAACCGCGTTGTCTTTTCGTAAAGCCTCGACGCTCGGCATTGAGCGGTCGGAAAAAACTTTATAACTGATCCGCTCTAAACTGTTTCGAACCGAGGTCACTCCGCCGTAACCGTCCTTCTGCACAACCGGAAAACTGCCCTGAACCGCGACGAGACGCGGAAGACCGAATAAAACGCTCGTATCGATCGGTTCGAGATAGACGGTTTGCTCAATGATGCCCTTTCGGTCGCGCAGCGTATCGACCTGAAACAATCCGTTTTCGCTGTTGACAAAAGAGTTCTGCGAAACCGATTTCGATTTACTCCAGGTTTTATTATCAAATGTGTCCAAAGCCACACCGCGCCACCGGATTCCACCGAAAGTTCCCATGTCTTCGCCTTCGATTTGAACGCGCATGACGACTTCGTCGTTCTGCTGAATTCTTCCGATCTCGCCGAGCCTGACCGTGCTCGAAAACCCGGTCAAGCCCGTTACGCCGCGCTGATTGGCTCCGAAGCCGGCTCCCCCGACGCGCGGCAGCATGAAAAACATCGGCGCCGCGAAAGCGGCGATCAGAAAAAGTAAGGCCGCCGCCGCGGCGGGAAGCTTCCGAAACGGAGCGCGTTTAAGATTTTCTTCCCTAAGGAAAGGCTTATTGATAACAGCCTTGTCGGCTAATCTGGCGGATTTACGAATTTCAAAACCAATAATGGCGAGAACGGTCGTAAACAAATACAAAATCAGCGCCGCCAAATAAAGCGGACTGATGCTCAAAGCCGCCGCCAGCAGCACCTCGAAAAATGCCATCAAATAAAGAAAAAGCCAGTCACGATCAGCTTTCCTCTGAAACAGCTTAATCGCGGAAAGCACTAAAATCAGCTGCGACAAAATTCCGGCGACCGCCGTTTCATTCGAATCAAAAAACCTATACTTCCAGGCAAAATAAAAAAGCGGAACGATGACGATTACTAAAACCGTGCCCAAACGCTCGGACAACTGCCAGCGGGAATCTTCCAGAAAAGCCGCTCCCATTAAAGAAGATATAAATAGAAACGTAACAATAAACCCGATGCTTCCCGAAACCCACAGCGACAAAAAACCGCAGAACACCACGGCGTAGGATATAAACTTAAAGAAACGATCGAAATTCATTGAAATTACAGGTATTTATGACAGTTTTGATTATATCTTTAAGGGTTGGTGTTGTCCAAGATTTTCCCAAAACGCAAAAAAGCCCGCTTTATTTTGCGGGCTTTTTCAGTAAAAGATGAATCCGGCGACTTCCTACTTTCCCACACCTGAAAGGTGCAGTATCATCGGCTCTAAGAGGCTTAACTTCCGTGTTCGGGATGGGAACGGGTGTGACCC
>DATCMK010000019.1:0-12601 GCA_036563455.1 Pyrinomonadaceae bacterium
AACACAAAACTCCTTAGCTAATTGTCTTTGTGAAATGCCTCCGGCTTTATAACGCTCGACGATCTTCTGTCGCAAATCAAGAGAATAAGCTTTCATTTCGCAATTATATTACTGTGTTTCAAATAACTGAAATTTGCTCTAATTATGAAGCGCCGAATCCGGGCCGAAATCAACCGGACGAGCTTCGCAATCTGCGGCTTTTGATTTTCGAAAGCCGGAAAGATCAAAGATAAGTGGCGGAAAGCCGGCTCTCGTGACCGAAAAAGACTTCTTTGACCGCGCGGATCGTGTTGGCGTGAATTTCGACCGTGTCGTTGATGTCGAGCGCGTAGCCGCCGGACATCGTCGTGACGATCGGCGTGTGATGGTCTTTCGCGAACTGCAGCACGTAACGGTCGCGTTCTTTAAGCCCCGACTGTGTCAATTTGAGCCGTCCGAGCTTATCTTTTTCGAAAGGGTCCGCGCCGCCGAGATAAAAAATAATGTCGGGCTGGTGCATAAAGATGCGCGGCAGCGCTTGTTCGAGCGTCGCGAGAAATTCCTCGTCGCCGGTGCCGTCGGGCAGCTCGATGTCGAGCGACGAATTTTCCTTGAAGAGCGGGTAGTTTTTCGCGCCGTGCATCGAAAACGTAAAGACTTCGGGCGAATCGCGAAAGATGAACGCCGTGCCGTTGCCCTGATGAACGTCGCAGTCGACGATCAGGAACCTTTCCGCCAGGCGTTCGCGCTGCAAAACGCGAATCGCGACGGCGACGTCGTTAAGCACGCAAAATCCTTCGCCGCGATCGGGAAACGCGTGGTGCGTGCCGCCGGCGAGGTTCGAGGCAATGCCGCTTTCGAGCGCCGAGCGCGCCGCGTTGATCGTGCCGGAAATCGCGTGAAACGAACGCCGCACGAGCGATTTCGACCACGGCAGACCGAGTTTGCGAACCTCCTTCGCCGTCAGAGTGCCGTCCGTGAGCCGCGTAATATAATCTTCCGTATGCACGAGCAGCAGATCCTCGACGAGCGCCGGCTCGGGCTCGAAAATCTCCTCGGCCCGCAAAGTTCCCTCCTTGAGCAGCAAATCCCGGACGAGCTCGAATTTGCGGATCGGAAAGACATGACCTTCGCCGATGTCGGCGTAATAGTAAGGCGAGTAAAAGAGTCGGTAATTCGTCATTTAATTTGATATTAAACAAACGAATCCGAAATTTGAAATCCGGAATCTGAGATTTAAAAAGGAAGTGCGGCTTCGAGTTTCGGGTAACTCGAAGCCGCGATTTTTAGCGGTTGGCTTAGCTGAAGGCAAAGCGGAGCGGACAGGCAAAAGGCGGATTATCAAGGGGCAGGACAATCTGTGTTAACGAATCGAACTTCTCCGCAAAAGGTTCAGTTCGCCGGCACAAGAATCTTTTCGTTCGGACGACTCATCCCGATTTTCCGCGCTTCGCGTTCGATCGTCTCGGAATCGTTCTTAAGGTTGTGAATCTCTTCCTGCAAAGCGAGATTTTCAACCGATAAACTTTCAACCTCGGTGCTTAACTGCGTATTTTGCGCGGCTTCGGCGTTCATCTCGGAAACGGCGCGAAAATTGACCGCCACGCAAATCATAAAAAATATCGACGCGACCACGACAAACAGAAACCAGTGCGGAGTCGTAGTTTTAGCGCGTCCCGCCGCTCGCTGGCGATTTCTCGCGGGCAACGTGATGGGTTGCGAATTAGTCCAGTAAGTATCGGCGACCTTGCTCAAGCAGCACCTCCAATTCTCGTTTGTCTTCGGATTCGGCGTAAATTCTGACCAGCGGCTCCGTGCCCGACGGGCGCATCAGCATCCAGCTGCCGTCGGCGAACATAAACTTCACGCCGTCCATCCGATTGATCTTTTCAATTTTGCGCCCGTCGATTTCCGACGGCTGCTGCGCTAATTTTTCCTTCAGTTTCGCGGCGACCTCCGGGTCGAGCTTAACGCCGATCCGGCCGGATTCGAGTTTCCCGACCCGCGCGTAAAGCTCGTTCAACTGCTCGGTCAGGCTTTTGCCCCGCACCGTCACGGCTTCGACCGCCAGCAGGCAGGCTAAAATTCCGTCCTTTTCCGGAAAATGCCCGCGGATCGAAAGCCCGGCGGATTCTTCGCCGCCCAGGATAATCTCGTCCTTATTTATCAATTCGCCGATAAATTTAAACCCGACCGGCGTTTCGTACAATTTCAAGCCGCGATTCTCGGCAACCCTATCGACGAGATGCGACGTCGCGACGCTGCGGGCGACGCCGAGCGTCCAGCCGCGCGATTCCGCCAAGTAATCGGTTAAAATCGCGATCAAATGATTCGGCTGAATGAAGTCGCCGTTTGAATCAATCACTCCGAACCGATCGCCGTCGCCGTCGGTCGCGAGCCCAAGCGTGCAGCCCTTTGATTTGACCGCCTCGACGAGTTCCCCTACCTGTTTCTCGCTCGGTTCGGGCGAACGACCGCCGAAGGTCACGTCGCGCCAGTCATGCAGCGTTTCGACTTCCAAACCGTAACCGCGCAGGATCCGATCCAAATACCCGCGACCGGTTCCCCAGAACGCGTCGTAAACGAAACTGCCTTTCGCGGCGGCGATCGCGTCGAAATTAATCTTGGTTTTCAAATCGTCCAGATAAGCCGGACGCGCATCGAATTCTTCGACCAAACCGCCTTCGCGATCGGGAACGTCCGGCGTATTTAGAACGAGCTCTTCGATCCTCTTCGTAATCTCAGGCAACGCCGGGGCACCGTCGGCGGTGGAAAATTTGATTCCCTGATACTCGGGCGGATTATGCGAGGCCGTGAAATTTACGCCGCCGAGCGCTCTTTGATTTCTGATGGCATGCGAAATTACGGGCGTCGGCGTCGGATGATTGCAGACCAATACGCGAAAGCCTTTTTTACCGGCGATTTCCGCCGCCACGGCGGCGAATTTTTCGCCCATAAAGCGCGTATCGTGTCCGACGATCAGCGTTTTTTCGTCTTCGCTGGAGCTTTCTATCAAATAACCGCAGATCGCTTCCGTCACCAGTTCGACGTTTTTATAAGTGAAGTCATCGGCGATAATAGCTCTCCAACCCGATGTTCCGAAGCGTATTGACATATCTATAAATTTAAGAAAATATCTTTACTCGTGTCGCTTTTTACAAATTATTCTTCAACCAGATGCCGTTGAAATGTATACTTTTTGACCCTGTTACTGCTTGAGGTGAATCAAAATTTAGCATAATAAAATTTTCAAGTAAAGAGGCTTGTATTACAGGTAAACACTGCAGATTCAATGTTTTGTAAATTTTTCCTCAAGTAGTCGTTAAATCAACTGCTTAAAAGCAGACGAAAGGTGAACAAAATTCCGCAAATCTTACTTCTCGTTTATAATCCGCATTATATCTGGGATTTTTCAATATATTGGGGCCACATTTTTTTCAACAGTTGTGAAAAATAATTAAGCACTGGTTTAAAGTGCTTAGCTCGGTCGCCGGGGCAAAACCGATTTTGTTGTATCAGCTCACAGACCTATTGTGTCAAAATCGCTTTCCAGCAAAAAAGCATGCCCCTCTGTGACATTTTGATACAATAATCAAACAATCAAGAATCATCACATAAAGAGGCTAAATAGCAGCTTTTCGGACACTTACGGCAATTCAACAGTCAGGCACAATTATTGCTTAGTAAACGTGTCATTTAAAGGAATAGTAATAGTTCAAGATATTTTCATTGCTTAACATTTCCAGACCACTACAGTAATTATTTGGAGAATACATTATATGAGACCCGTAAAACATTTTGAAAAGGGACTGACGTACATTGCCGGCGGAGTTTTTAACGCCATTCGATCGGTGAACAAATACAAACCGAATCCGTCGTTTACGCCGAAATGGGCGGACAAGCCGATTTTGAAATCCTGGGAAAAGTCGAAACCGACGCTCGGGTTCCCGCGCACGACCGACAGTCTGTGCCCGAACTGTGTCATTGAGGCACGCGAAGAAATCTTAAGCGGCAAACGCGACGTTTCGACCTTAATCAACGACAAGGTCGGCGAAATCAAAGCGCAGATCATCGAACGCGACGGTCAGATCTGGATGATCAAAGACTGCCCGGAACACGGGCATTTCGAAGATTTGATGGCGATCGATTCAAAATTCCTGCAGCACATCGAGTCGCTCTTTCCCGGACGCGACATGCAGTCGCACAACGACGAGGAACTGCATAACCACGGAACATCGTCGATCAAATACGGGCGCGGCGCGGTTCTCACGGTCGATTTGACGAACCGCTGCAACATGATGTGCGACCCGTGCTTTATGGATGCCAACCAGGTCGGCTTCGTGCACGAGCTCTCGATGGAAGACGTTCAGGAAATTCTCGACAACGCGATCCAGATCAAGCCGCGCCGTCAAATGTCCGTCCAGTATTCCGGCGGCGAGCCGACGCTTTCGCCGCACTTTTTGGAAGCCGTCCGCTACGCGCGCAAAGTCGGCTACAACTCCGTACAGGCGGCAACCAACGGCATTGAGTTCGCGAAGTCGAAAGAATTCTGCCGCCAGGCAGCCGAAGCCGGACTGCGTTTCGTTTACCTGCAATTCGACGGCATCGGTAACGACGCCAACTCGCACCGCCAAATCGGCAATCTTTTCGACGTCAAGCTCCGCGCGATCAACAACCTGCACGAAGCCGGCGTCGATATCATCCTGGTGACGACGCTCGTCAACGGCATCAACAACGACCAGGTCGGTTCGATCATCCGTTTCGCGCTCGAAAATCCGAAGAAAATCTCGTTTATCGCGTTCCAGCCGGTTTCCTTCACCGGTCGCGACGAGCACATCACCGAACAGCGCCGCCTGCAGCAGCGCTATACGCTCTCGCACCTCGCGCAGGACGTGCAGAAACAGGTCGGCATCACCGAACCGACGCGCGACTGGTTCCCGCTTTCGCTGATGGGCGCGTTCGCCGATTTCGCGGACGTCGTGCACGGTCCGGAAGCCGAATGGGGACAGGTTTCCTGCGGCTGCCACCCGAACTGCGGCGTCGGCACGGCGGTGATGGTCAACAAAGAAACGAAGGAAATGGCGCCGGTGCCGCAGTTCCTGAACATTCAGGGCTTGGTCACCGACATGAAGCACATCACCGACACGAACCGCGGCAAATGGTTCTCGAACTTTATGATGGGCTTGGCGCTCCTTAAGAACTACAACCCGTACGGCGCTCCGCAGAGCTTAACCCTCGGCGGCATCCTGAAGAAATTCGACAAATCGTTCGGTCTGTCGGGCAAAGATTACGGCAAGGTCGGTCCCGACCGCACCGCCGCCGACATCGAAAAACGCCGTCAGGATCCGTGGAACTTCCTCTTCATCGCCGGCATGTGGTTCCAGGATTTGTTCAACTACGATTTCCGCCGCACCGAAATGTGCATCATTCCCTACGGCACGCAGGAGGGCGAAATCTCCTTCTGCGCCTACAACACGGGCATCGGCTGGAGAAACATCATCGAGCACATGCACCAGAACGCGACGGTCGCGCAGTGGTATAAAGAACACGGTCGTCACGAAGTCTTCGCGAAAGGCAAGGAAGTCGCGCTCGGCGATAAAACGCACAATCTCGTGCTGAACGAAGTCGATTTGCAGCGTCCGAACAAACCGCATATGGAAGGGCCGAAGACGGCAGCCGAAGAAATGCAGATGATGAAAAAGCTTTATCAGCAGATGGTGCTCGAAAAGAACCAGATCAAGGGCGAAAAACTCGTCCAGATCGGCGGCATTAAACGCGAGAAGAAAGATTCGGGACTCGACGCGTAAGCGGGCGTTCCGAGCCAAATGAAAAAGCCCCGCCGCGACGGGGCTTTTTCATTTTACAAAAGGCTTTTTGTGTTTATTGAAAAGTGTAAATCTTCACTTCTCTTTACCGATTTTACGGATCGAAGCCGGAACGCGAACCTGGAGGATTGCGCCCTTTCCTTCTTCTTTCTGGATTCGATTGGGGAAAGTTAACCGCAAAGGTCGTTTTCGGGACGGCTAAACCAGCCGATTTTCGGGCATTCTGCGAGCGGATGCATTTCAGGCGGCGGACTCGATATTATTACTCGTCCTCGGCATTTATCCTCTCCAGAACGCCGGGCTGCTCTCCTTCGAACTGACGGTACCGCTCGCGGTCTTCGTTACTGAAATCGACCGCCAGCTGCAGATGATAGCAATTCACGCAGCCGTAAGCATTCACTTTACGAATGCCGATGCCGAAGATGCTCTTCCACGTCGACACATCGTTTAATTTGAAGGCGAACGTCCCGCCGTCAGACGTATCCATTAGTTTTCCCTCCACGAGGGAGGCGCTTCCGCACGCTGCACACTTCATAATTTTAATTCTTCTGAAAAAGACCGTTGTCGGAATCGCTCGAATCCTTGGCGCCGGCACTGAAGATCCGGGGCTGTCAAAGAATGCGAATCGATCGGACTTGTTTTTTCAACGGACGCACCGCGGCTATTCCGGCAGCCTCGACAATCCGTTTCCCGAAAGGGTCATTTTCGAAACGGCAAATTCACCGGCTTTTCGAGCGTCGCGTAAACGCGCGTTTTCGAAATACTTTTTATATTACCAAAATTCGTTCAAAATAATTGCCGAACAGGCGTTTCGACGTTTCGGAAGGCGGCTTTGACAATTCCTGTATCAAGAGTATAAAAGATGAGCGGAGATCGATCGCCGCCTGCGCCGAATATCAAGTAATCATTGTCAATTACGCATTAAATTGAGGTGCTGAAAGCGATTCGCCGGCGAAAATCGATTGAAAACCGGTAATCAACCGGCCGCGCCAAAATGCTGCCCAGGCGAAGCCGGTTCGCGGCGGCATTTTACTCTCTTGCGGCTTTATGCAGAATTCGTTGCGGGCATCCACAGCGCGCGCCCACGCTTCGCTTCGAATCCGCAAAATTTCTTTGCTTTTTCGTTATAAATAGGTTATCAATGCTCTTGCGTTCAGGGGTTTGTGTCTTTATATGAAAAGATTTTTGTCGTCGGTGGCGCTCTGCGGCGCGCTTTTGTTCCTCGGTCTGTTTTTCCTTATGCCCTCGATCGGCGCGCAGGACAACGTGCTGCCCGCTCTTTTGAATCTGCCCGCGCCGCCGCCGCCGAATCCTTTTTATCGTTCGCCCCTTGCCGACCGCGACGAGAATTTCTTGGACAAAAAAAATCCGCCGCCTGGCGACGCGCCGATCGAAGACCTGCTCGATTACTGGAAGCATCAGAACCAGTTCGACCGGAAATACACCTACGCGCCGCAGCCCGATGAAAGAACGATCGAACGCCTCATGGCGGAAGTCGAAAAAAAGCCGCAGACGCTCGCCGAATTGGTCGGCGTTTTCCCCGAAACGAAGGAAACGGCGGAATTCGTCAAGCGGCTTTACGACGAGGAAAGCGCGAACCGTAGATTCGATCAGTCGTGGCGCACGGCCGTCAAAAAATGGCTCACGTATCACTCGCCGTATTTCTCGAACGAGCTTTTTCAAACGGCCAATCAAGCCGCCGACACCGAAGAATACGTGACGAATCAGGACGAGGTGCTCGCGCTCGCGCGCGTCGACTGGGAAAAGGCGAAACCGCTGCTCGACCGAATGCTCGGCAATGCGCGCGCGCCGGTTTCGCAAACCTTGGCGCGCTGGGCTTATTACAAACACGCGCTCGCCGCGAACGACGAGCTCGACATCGACAAATACCGCAAGGAACTGCAGGAAACGGTCGAAAACGAATCGCTGCAGCCCGGCAACCGCGATCTCGCGATGGACGCGCTCGTCGAAGCCGGCGATTTCCCGGGACGCGACGAATGGTATTATTCGCTGCTCGAAGACGAAACGCTGTATGAGCTGCGCGTCGGCGGTCAGGTTTACACGGGCCTGACGACGCTCATCAATCATTCGCCCGGCGACAAATACGTCGCCAAAATGATCGAGCTCGCCGGGAGCGCGAACCAGACGGTGCGCAACGCCGCCGTGCGCAACCTTTCGGTGCTGCTCGACGCGAACAAAAACCCGGAAATCATCCGCGCGCTCGTGCCGTGGCTCGAAAACCCGAAATGGGCGAAGGAAGTCAGCGGCGAGCGCATGAAAATCGTCAACGCGCTGCGCAATTTCGCGATCCCCGAAAGCGTGCCGGGCCTGATCGCGATGCTCAACGAAAAGCAGAGAACGACGGCTTTTATTCCCGACGCGAACGGAAACACGGAACTGCCGACGATGCGGTCTTCGAACACGAACGCCGCACCGAACGTTTCGGCTAATTATAGAACGCAGGCGGTCGAGTCATATCCTTATCGCAGCTACGCGATCATGGCGCTCGAAAAACAGCGCAGCCCGCTCGCCGCCGCGCCGCTTCGCCAGCTCATCGCGGCGGCTGAAAACTGGGAGCGGCAGGCGATCGTGCGCGCGGCGCTCGTCTCGAACGGTTTTACGATCGGCGAGCAGGTCGAAGCGCTCGAAGCGATCGTCAAAAATTTCAGCGAAGCGCCGACGACGACGAACGCGGCCGTCACGAACTCCGCCGCCGGCGCGGTCACCGACAATCCGCCGCTCACTTACACGGCGGTCAATACGGTTTCTTCGGAACCGGTTTTGGTGCGCACGCAGAACTCCGATGCGAACGACTTGCGAATGATTCTCGGGCAACAGCTGACGATCATCGACGACCCGAGCGACGAGCTGGTAAAAGCCGTCATCGAGCGCATCGCGCTGCACGAAAAAAGGAATCCGCCGCTCGCGTCCGCCCTGCGCAACATCGTCCAAAACTGGAAGGGCGCGGCGATCAACGCGCTGCTGCTTCGCGATCTGCGCGACGGCAAATCCAACGTCTTCGCGGTTTTAAAACTGCTCGTTTTGCGCGAGCAGCTACGCGAAAAGCAGTTGAACGAAGTGCTCGACGTCCGTTCAGGAAGCGCGACCGCGCTCGGCATCGCCGCCTGTCTGCTCGAACAAACGGACGAGTACGACGCGCTTCTGAGCGGCGACAACGCGGAAGCGAAAACCGCTTTGCTCGGCTGCGCGCGGCTGATCCGAGCGCCGCTGGCGGTTCAAAAGGTCGCCGCCGAGCTTCAGAGCCCGAACAAGCTGCTCGCGCTCGCCGCCGAACGCTATCTCGAAGCGGAAGATTCGCCCGCCGCCCGCGCTCTCGTGCTCGCACGGCATCCGGACGAAGCGCGCATCCTCGGCGCGCGCACCGCTTTTTTACCCGACGGCGTCGGCGAGACCTCGTTGACCAGTATTCGTTCGATGCCTTTGACGCGCGAGCTTTTCATCAGCGTCGACCGCAAATTCGAAAAATTCGAGCCGTATTTCTTTAACGATTATTCGAACGACGCCGAAACGGAAGCCGCTCTGCGGGCGGAAATCAAAAAAGACGCCGGGCTTTTCGGCGTTTACGCCTACGACCGAAATCTCGTCAAAATTTATCAGGACCGCGCGGTTTTCAGCTGGCAGGACGATCCGGCGCGCTACCGCGAAAGAATTTTGAGCGCGGAAGAATTCGAGGCGCTCAAAAATTTCCTCGCCGCCGCGCGCGTCGACGAGCTGCCGCCGTTTTTATCGGGCTGCCCGAATTGCCAGGGGAAACAGCTTTTAATGCTCGGTAAGGGCGGCGGACGGCGCGTTTTCGTCAAAGCCGAGCCGCTGCCGCAGTTTTTCGCGGATCTCGAAGGCATTTTCGCGGAATTTCGCAAAACGCCCGCCCGGATTCATTACCATCTCGAAAAAAGCGTCGCCGGGTTCGAGATACTGTTCGCCGACGACAATCAAAGCGTGACCACGCTCTGGAAAAACGGCGCGGACTTTCGGCTGCTGATCGACGACCTCGTCCTGCGCCGCCAGTATGAAAAAGAGCCTGAAGAATCGAACGCGGAGCAAGCGGACGTCGACAACATAGCGGAGGAATCGATCGACGGCGACGGGGAAAAAGACGAAATGATGCCGGAAGAAAAAGCCGCCCGCGAAAAGGCGCGCGCCGAGGAGCTGCGTTTCGCCCGGCAGAAACAATACGGCAGTTACGCGTGGTACCGATTCGACAAAACGAAGCTTCTCGAACCCGTCGCCCAGCCCGCCGGCGTCGAATTCATCCCGCTCGCCGACGGCTTCGCCGTGCAGCCGAACGAGCAGCAGTGGAAAGGGCGCGCCGCGAACGTCGAGGTGCGCGGCGACGAGGAAGGTTTATACAAAATCAAAAACGGGCATCTCACGAAAATCGGCGCGGGTTATTATTACCAGCCGCTCGTGACGCCGAACGGCCGCTGGGCGGTCGCCGGCAAATATTCGGCGGACGATGATTACCAGCTGGTGCGCGTCAATTTGCTGACCGGCAGAGAGTTTAAGGTCAAAGCCGCCGGCGAATACGACGCCGCCGAAACGGTCGCCAACGTTCCGGCGCTCAACCGGGTTCTGCTTTTCAGCAGTTACGGCGAGAACGAAGCGGAGACGGGCGAACGCGCGGGCGAATTCATGCTGCTCGATCCGGAGACCGGCGTCGTGCAGCCCGTCAGCGGCGAAGCCCGCCCGCTTTTGCAGCAGACTTTTCGCCCGCTGCAGCCGGTCGCCGGCGTGTCGGATTTGTTCTGGGCGGCGCTTCCCGACCGCGAAAAAAACGCCACCGAATTCGGCGTCTACAACGCTAAAACGCTCGTTTTCAAACCGCTTTTAGCGCTGCCGCGGATCGTCTTCAACAGTCTCGACATGTGGGTCGACGAAGGAGAAAGCAAGTTTTATTTCGTTTACGAAGGGCATCTGCTGTCGGCGCCGCTGCCGAATCGGACGAAATGAAGGGCCGGGCCCGAGAATTCCAAAATCGCCGAATCTTTTTCGTAAACGTTTCAGAAATCTTCGTTCTCAAAAACGCCGGGTTTATGAAATAATATTTTCAATGTTACCGATCGGTCGGTTTTGAGGCGAATTCGCCGAAGCCGATAAAAGCCGATCGGGTCGAGAGGGATAAAGAAATTTATGGCGTCAGCTTGGGCAGAAGAGGCCGATCGGCAGGCGAAGGCGATCACGCGCGATCTCGTCGAGGTCGGCAAACCGAAAGGTTTCCGCGTCACGTATCAAAAACGCGAGGCGCGCTTCACGCTGCGCGCCGGCACCGCGACCCGATACTTTTCCGCTCACGATTACAACACCGAACGCGGCATGGACTGGCTGCAGCTGAGAATCGACGTGCTGACCTGCGCCGGTCAAACAAACTTATGCCCCGACGAGAAGGCGACCGACTCGGAAGCGGCGGAACCGGATTCCGGTGCGCTTTGACCGAACGGCGAAACGGTGGAAATCGCTTTCGGCACCGCAAAAAAACGTCTCAAAAACGACCCCTTTCGAAACGTTTTTCAACAATAGTGAAAATAGATTATTAAAATTTTGAATCTTAAAGTTAGAAAAGTTCTTGGCTTTTTTTCACGTTTCGCAACTTTCGGAAACGCTTTTGAACAAGTGCCGTGTGCGCGATGCGGAGTAACTTGGAAATTCACGAAAACTCACGCGACTAAAATAAACGAAAACTTAACCGACGTCGTGTTATGCGAGTATTGCTTTAAGTCTCTCAGTCCGCCTGATCGATTACCTTTTTATAAAATGTGGTATGACCGAAGGTCGGCATTTATTAAAAATGAAGATTGGAACGATTACGAAGCGGCGATTTTAACCGAAGATGAGAGCCACTAAAAACCGTCCCCCAAACGACCCTTTTGGAACAACTTTCTTGATTGATTTCGTATAAAACAGAGTTAGTAAAATAATATGCTTCAAAACGCTATAAAATCCCCCTTTCCGTTTTTGACTGCGCTGTTGATCGGCGGAATCGGCGCGGTCGGACAAGCATCTCTGCTCTATCATGAACTAGCTGATTGTTACCCGTATAAGGTAGTAGATTACGCGTTTTATAAAGGCATCGCGGACATTGGACTTTATTTGTCGCCATTGATTGCCATTATTGCAGGATTCGCGCTCGGGCTGAAGAAACATTCTCTCGCAATAATTTTGCCGGTTGTCTCCTGCCCGTTAGTATTCGCGGTCGTATTCAAAGCCGTGTCGCTTATCCGCGAATTGAACGGAGTCGTGCCGGATTGGAAATTCGACGGGAAAACGCCTTCGACCGCCGCGCAGGATTTCTTTACTTATTCACTTTCATTAACAGTCACCGGTTTAGTCGTCGGCGTAATTAGCGCGCTCATTTTGTCGTTTCTCTTAAAGCCGAAAAAATTGGTGTGATTCTATTATTAATAAAGATGTCCCAAAAACGCCCGTTTTCGGGACAGCCGAAAAAGCGTCTCAAAACTACCGTTCTTGAGACAAAATAAACCGATAATTAACTGCCATTTAAGGCTTTAAATCGTAAAAATCATGCTGCCGAAAAGTGTCCCATAAGCCGTCTCATTTCTAAAATCTCATCTATAAAGACGGTTTCGGTGTCAAGCAGAAAATAATCACATTTTTATCTTTCCGCCAGATTAAGCGGCGGGTTGAAATTTTGGTTTCTGTTGCGTAACCGATCATCACGTTAACTCGTCAATTTTTGTTTTTTCTTATCCAGTATTGCCACTCGCCTTCGAGCGGCACGACTCATTCATCTATCCGGACATAAAGATCAATCTTTCTGG